>NZ_JAVDVL010000001.1:0-1245399 GCF_031456815.1 Paraburkholderia strydomiana | reverse complement strand
ACCGGCTCCTCGTGACCCTTCGCGGTGCCCACCACCTGGCCGTGGATGTTCGTCGGAATGCCGCCCATCTGGTAGTGGATGGTCGGCACCACCGGGATCGGTTCCTTGATGCAGTCGACGTTGGCGAACTTCAGCGCGATCTCGCGGATCGACGGCAGACGCTTCATGATCGTCTCCGCGCCGATGTGCGACAGGTCCAGCAGCACGTGGTCCTTGTTCGGACCCACGCCGCGGCCTTCCTTGATCTCCTGGTCCATCGAGCGCGAAACAAAGTCGCGCGGCGCCAGATCCTTCAGGGTCGGCGCGTAGCGTTCCATGAAACGCTCGCCGTTCGAGTTGCGCAGGATGCCGCCTTCGCCGCGCACGCCTTCGGTGATCAGCACGCCCGCGCCGGCCACGCCGGTCGGGTGGAACTGCCAGAACTCCATGTCCTGCAGCGCGATGCCCGAGCGCGCCGCCATGCCCAGGCCGTCGCCGGTGTTGATGAACGCGTTGGTCGAGGCCGCGAAGATCCGGCCCGCGCCGCCCGTGGCGAACAGCGTCGTCTTGCCTTCGAGGATGTAGACCTCGCCCGTTTCCATTTCGAGCGCGGTCACGCCGAGCACGTCGCCGTCGGCGTCGCGGATCAGATCGAGCGCCATCCATTCGACGAAGAACTGCGTCTTCGCCGCAACGTTCTGCTGGTACAGCGTGTGCAGCAGCGCGTGACCGGTGCGGTCAGCCGCCGCGCACGCGCGCTGCACGGGCTTCTCGCCGTAGTTCGCGGTGTGGCCGCCGAACGGGCGCTGGTAGATCGTGCCGTCGGCGTTGCGGTCAAACGGCATGCCGAAGTGTTCGAGCTCGTAGACGGCGTTGGGCGCCTCGCGGCACATGAACTCGATCGCGTCCTGGTCGCCGAGCCAGTCGGAGCCCTTGATCGTGTCGTAGAAGTGGTAGTGCCAGTTGTCCTCGCTCATGTTGCCGAGCGACGCGCCGATGCCGCCCTGCGCGGCGACCGTGTGCGAGCGCGTGGGGAACACCTTGGAGAGCACGCACACGGACAGGCCCGCGCGCGCCAGTTGCAGCGACGCGCGCATTCCCGAGCCGCCCGCGCCGACGATGACCACGTCAAACTTGCGACGCGGCAGAGTATTCTTGATTGCAGCCATTCTTTTACACTCTCCAGAGAATCTGCGCAGCGTAGCCCGCGCACGCGAGCAGCCAGACGATGGTCAGCGCCTGCAGGAACAGGCGCATGCCCACGGGCTTCACATAGTCCATCCAGATGTCGCGGATGCCGACCCACGCGTGATAGAACAGCGAGAGCAGCGTGACGAAGGTGGCCAGCTTCATCCACTGGGTGGCGAAGATCGAGGCCCAGCCTTCGTAGGAGAAGTCGTGCGCGCCGAAGAACCACGCGAGCAGGATCACCGTGTAGACGGCCATCACGACCGCGGTGATGCGTTGTGCGAGCCAGTCGCGCAGACCGTAGTGCGCGCCGACGACCAGACGCTTCGGACCGATTCGGTTAGGGGCTGCCATTTTTTTAGAATGCTCCGAAGAGTTTCGCCGCGAAGGCGAGCGTGAGAAGCGAGGACACGACGAACACGACGATGGAGGTCTGCCTGCCGCCTTCCTTGTTGACCGCGCGGTGCGTGTCCATCACGAGGTGACGGATGCCGGCGCAGAAGTGGAACAGGAACGCCCAGGCCAGCACCAGCGTGATGAGCTTGACGATGATGTTGGAGAGAAAACCCTTGAAGACCTCGAAGCTCAGTTCGGAGGTCAGGCTCTGGCCGAAGAGGTACAGCAGGAACGGAAGGAAAACAAACAGCAGACCACCGCTCAAGCGATGAAGAATCGACACGCGCCCTGCAAGCGGCAGGCGATACGCCGTCAATATCTGCCCGATACCGATGTTCCGGAATTCCGGCCTCGGTTTTTTTAATGTGTCAGCCACAGTAGACCCCCTTTGCCTCTTTAGATAAACACAACGGCGCACTCCGCCGCTCGCTCCGATATAGGCGCGAATCGTCCCACCTCATCCTTTGATCGAACGGCGTTGTATTGCGGGAAGATATTCAGGACGGACCGCGCGATAGCGATATTTTGTCGCACCGCTGATATACTGTCCAATATCTATCGCGTCTTACTGAAATAGCTTTTTCAGATATCAGATGGAACTGCGTCATATTCGCTACTTTCTCGCTGTCGCCGAAGAGCGCAACGTCACTCGCGCGGCCGAAAGACTCGGCATCGGTCAGCCGCCGCTCAGCCAGCAGATCCACGCGCTAGAAGACGAAATGGGCGTGCGGCTGTTTCGCCGCACCGGTCATGGCGTTGTATTGACGGAGGCCGGCGAGGCCTTCGCCGCCGACGCCAAGCGCATCCTGCACGACACGCGGCTCGCGGTCGAAAAGGCGCAGAGCGCGGGTCGCGGCGAAATCGGGCAGCTCAACATCGGCTTTACGGGGTCCGCAGCGTTCAATCCTGTCGTATCCAAGCTGATTCGCGATTATCGGCAGGACTACCCGAACGTCACCCTCACGCTTGCGGAAGGCAACACCGCACAATTGCTCGCCTATCTCGGCGACGGCCGTGTGGACGTCGCCTTCGTGCGCCTCGGCAGTCAGTCGCCAGCGGGCGTGCAGTTCCATCACATCGCGATCGAGCCGATGCGGGTCGTATTGCCGGCAACGCATCGTCTCGCGAAGAAACGCAAGATCGCGCTGTCTGCATTGGCAGAAGATCCATTCGTGATGCTTCCCCGAGAAGCGAGCCCTACGCTGCATGACGTCATTGTCGGAGCATGCAGGGAAGCCGGCTTCGAGCCGATCGCGGGACAGCAGGCGCCGCAGCTTTCGTCCGTGGTGAATCTGGTCGCTGCCGAGTTCGGCGTCTCACTGGTGCCGGCTTCGGTATGTCAGATACAGGTCGAAGGCGTCGCTTATACCGACGTGCTCGGCAACGCCATCTCGATCCGGCTCGTGCTGGCCTCGCGCATCGAGGCCGCGCCCGCGAAGACAGCGAACTTCCTGCAGAAGGCGGTTGCGTTGGCGTCGTCGGTTACGTGAGGCAGTCGACCAACACCATGATGCGTTGACCGTTCAACGCGTTCGCAGTTGCTGCGATGGTGTGGCTTTCGACGCATCGCCGCCCGCCGAACCGGCTGCAGGTAACGGTATCTCGATGTGACACGAGATGCCGTCTGCGTTGAACGTGAGTTCGGTGCGTGCCTGCAGCGTGAACTTCAGCGCCTTCTCGATGAGTTGCCGGCCGAAGCCGGTCCGGCTGCTATCCGGTCTGGCGCGAACCCCGCTTTCCACCCACTCGAATACGAGCAATGCAGCCTCGGCGGTGCCCGCCTCGACGCGCCAGCGCACGTCGAGTCGTGCCTGCTCCTCCTTCAGCGCGCCATATTTGAGCGCATTGGTCGCCAACTCGTGCAGGACGAGCGCGATGATCTGTATGTTCCGGAATCCGAGCGGCACGACCGGGCCATTGATCTTGACCCGTTCGCCGTTTGCAACGCCGAGCGCATCGAACTCGAGCCGCACGATATCGCTCAGGTTGATCAGATTGCCGTCCGCTTCCCCGACCAATCCCTGCAGGCGTCCCAGCGCCGCGAGGCGGCTCGTGAACGTTTCCAGCTTTTGGTCGGCGGTGAGCGTCTGTTCAGCAATAGATTGAATCACCGCCAGCAGATTGCGCGTGCGATGCTGCAACTCGCCGATCAGCACGTTCTGCCTGTCTTCGGCGTGGACCATGTCCGTGACGTCGACAAAAGCAATCACCACACCGTCGATCTGCCTGTCGCCGTTGCGATACGGCGCAAGGCGCACCAGGAAATGCGCAAGCCCATCCCTGCCGCTGACGTGGCGCTCCCGCGGCTGGTTCGTTTTGAAGACGGTCTCGATATCGTGCTCGAGCCCGTGCAACTCAAGCCGGCTGACGAGTTCCGTGATGGGACGGCCGCGGTCGATAGCACGGATATGGAAGATGCTGTCCATTGCCGGCGTGAACGAACGGATCACCAGGTTGCGGTCGAGAAACACCGTTGCCACCGAAGTGCTCTCGAACAGATTTCGCAAGTCGCTGTTCGAGCGGTCGAGCGCGTCGATCTTGCCGCTCAATTCCATGTTGACGGTTTGCAGTTCCTCGTTGAGCGAAACGAGTTCTTCCTTCGACGCCTCCAGCTCTTCATTCGACGACTGCAGTTCTTCGTTGACCGAGACCAGTTCCTCATTGGAGGACTTCAATTCCTCCAGTGCCGTCTCGTACTCTTCGATCATGGACTGCAAACGCTCGCGCGTCTCGCGCAACTCCTTTTCGATCTGCGCCGCGGTGCCGTCGTGCATGGACTGCGCGCGCGCAAGCGCTTCCTCGCGGGCCGCTAGCGGACCTTCGTCCTCGAAGATGACGAGATACATATGCTCGTCCTGCGGCTGACCAGTCAGCGGTTCCACTGTCAGGCTGATGAGCTGCACACGGCCGTCTTCGCCCTCCACGACGACGCCTTCGCGCGTGACCGTACGGCCCGACTCGACCGCTTCGCGAAACACCGACCGCAGATCGAGGCTGAGTCCCTTGCGTGCGAGCGCAAACAGTTGCCGCGTCGGCACGCCGGGCGCGGCCTCCAGGTATTTGCCGGTGCGGCCCGAGTAATAGACGACATCGCCGTCGCGCGTGACGAGCACATGCGGCGGTGTGAAGCGCTCCAGCATATGGTTATCCACCACATGCCGCAGCGCTGCGCCGCCGAGCGCAGGGCGGCTCGGCGTCAGTCCTCCCGGTTGCCCGATCTTCAACGAAGAGACTGACAGCGGCACACGGATCTGCGGCGAAACATCAGCTCTGCGCCGGAAGATGCGGTGCTTCTTCTCGACGGGCAGAAACAGTTCGTCAAACTGGCTGACGTTCTCCGATGTACCGAGGAAGAGATACCCGTCCGGTCGCAGCGCATAGTGAAACGTCGGGATCGCCTGATTCTGGATTTCGGTACCGAAGTAAATCAGCAGGTTGCGGCAGGAGACGAGGTCGATGCGCGAAAAAGGCGGATCGCGAATCACACTATGCGGCGAGAAGATGCAGAAGTCGCGCACTTCCTTTGTGAGCACATAGCTGCTGCCGTCCTGAATGAAGAAGCGCTCGCGCCGTTCGTCGGATACACCGTCGAGCATCGCTAGCGGGTAGCGTGCCGCGCGGGCGACGGCGAGCGCGCCGTCGTCGATGTCGGTGGCGAAAATCTGTACGCGCGGCGCCGGCTGGCGGCCATCCATCTGCTCGCGCAGCAGCATGGCGATCGAATAGACTTCTTCACCGGTCGCGCAACCGGGCACCCACACGCGAATTGTGTCGTCGGCGCCGCGTCCCTCCAGCAACTGGGGAATCACGATTTCCGCGAGCGCTTCGAACGCCTGCGCATCGCGAAAGAAGCTGGTCACGTTGATCAGCAGGTCTCGAAACAGAGCGGCGACTTCTTCCGGCTCTTCCGACAGACGCGCAACGTATGCCTCCGGCGTGAGGATTTCAAGGACCTGCATGCGCCGCTGCACGCGGCGCACAAACGTGTTCACCTTGTAACCGCTGAAGTCATGTCCAACCTGACTGCGCAGGATCGCGTAGATCGCAGTGCGTGCCTCGTCGAACTCGCTTGCATCGATTTGCGCTCCTGACTTCCCGGCAAAGCCGTCGAGCATGAAGACGCCCGCGGCGAAGCTCGCGAGCTTCTGGCCCATTACCTCGGCGGGCACCACGAAATCGACGAGGCCCGTCGCGATCGCGCTTCTCGGCATGTCCGGATGATGCGGGCCAAAGCCGTCGCCGGCCTGCGCCAGTGTCAACCCGCCGCGCTCCTTGATTGCCTTGATGCCTAGCGTGCCGTCGGAATCGGCGCCCGAGAGAATCACGCCGGCTGACAGTTCGCCGACGTCGGCCGCGAGCGTGCTGAAGAAAACATCAATCGGTTTGCGCTCGCGCCGGATCTTGTCCTGAGACTGCACGTGGAGTGTGCGGTCCTTGACACTTACGACGGCGTCGGTGGGCAACAGGTACACATTGTTGGGTTCGATGGATGTGCCGTCTGCAATGGCGTGCACCGGCATGTCGGTAAAACGGGCGACGATTTCCGGCAGCATGCTGTCGCGATCGGGACTCAGATGCGTGACGATCACGCACGCGAGGCCGGGGTTTCGCGGCATGCCACGGAAGAAGCCCTCAAGCGCTTCGACGGCGCCAGCGGACGCGCCTATGCCGACAATCGGAAAAGTGGTGGGTCGCGTCATCGTTTGTCCCGCATTGCCGCGCCTTTGCGACCATCGGGATGGGCCTGCCGCTTCGGGGGCGTACCGTCCGCACTATTGTCCAGCGAAGGCATGGACTGCTCCTGCAGCAGCCGAGGTCCGGCACGGACGACCTCGCTTGCCGTGCTGTAGAGGCCTACGACAATTTTTGCCTTTATGAACGACGCCAGTCGCTCCGTAAGACTAACGCATAGCGCGTGCTTGCTCGGCATGGGCGACTCGCGAAAATGGATGGGTATGATTTTATATTACGCCTTTGGAACTGGGCACTTCGATCACCCGTGGCGGGCTCAAAAGACAGAATCGCGAGACAGAAGAGCATGATCACTGCGCATGCCCATTCACCGCTGTTCGCAATGCGGCATCTGCCGCAGTGATCGCATACGACCTTGGTCCGATTGTCCTCAACAGATACGCAGCGCAATCATGTACTCACGACGCGAGCTTATGCGTCGTCGGGAACACCCTGGGAGCTGTTGTGGATGTTTACCGGAAACACCGCTTTTGCGCCGTCGCATTGAGCGGTGTGTTCCTGAGCGTTGCGGTCTAGCCAAGCCGGCGAGGGCGCTGAAATCGGCGCTGCAATCGGCGCGGTTGGCGGCACGATGGTTTGCGGAGCGCGGGCTCGCAACAATCGGCAGGCCGCTGCAGATTGGAGTCAGGCGGAACGTGTTATTGGATGCCGCCACTGAGCGAAACGGCGTGCGTGTTATTCCGCTGGATGCGAAGTGCTTCATGGCCGCGTGATGCAACCGTGGCTGGAACGTTACCCTTGCCCGCAAATAGCGGCGAGCTGTAAGGCGAGAGTCCTATTCCTCTCGTCGCCATGACATCACTAAACTGGTCAAGCCGGGACGAGCCCTTAACGTTACTACCTGAGTACTCATCTGACCGCGTCATGTGACTGCGGCCGATTGAGTGATGTGATTGCTGCCGCAACGATTTAAGAACGATGTGTTTACCCGCGTACCGGTCCTTCGGCCGGAGCGCTAACGGAGGCCAACAATGAACAGACGGAACTTCGTGTTAAGAACTGCGGCTGCGATGGCTGCTTCCACTCTGGCGGTTGCCGGTTGCACCATGACGTCAGGCGGCGGCAAAAGCGCTGAGACCGACGCGTCCAAGCGCCAGGCCATTGATGCGAGTGTGAACGGTACATTGAGCCGGCTGTTCTCAACGGTGCAAGGCTCACGGGAACTTGCGTCGAAGGCACAAGGGATTCTGGTGTTTCCCGACGTGAAGAAGGCTGCGTTCATTGTGGGCGCCCAGTATGGCGAAGGCGCATTGCGTGTGGGCGGCACTACGGCTGGCTATTACAGCACGGCGGCGGCGTCATTTGGATTTCAGGCGGGGGCACAATCCACCGCTGTCGTTTTCATGTTCATGACAAGCGACGCGCTCGCCAAATTTCAGAGTTCGTCTGGCTGGTCGGCCGGAGGTGATGTTGGGGTATCGGTCGTGAAGGTAGGTGCGAATGGCGCAATCGATACGACATCGGCAACCTCGCAGGTAGTCGCCCTCGTCCTCACCAATGTCGGCCTGATGGCCGACGCTTCGGTTAACGGTGCGAAGGTGACGAAGCTCAACCTTTAGGCCCTGAAGCATGTGATAGCAATGTATCGGGCGTTTGCTCGATCTTAACGTCGTCGCGCTCCGGCGTGACCTGGACGACGATGGTCCAATCGCTTCAGGACATGTCCGCGATCCACGCAGCGCATCCGGCGTCGTGTCGTTAAAGGTCGGCACGACGCGCGGGACGCATACTCGCTCGGAAATAGAGTCTGGATGTCGTCAAACGTCAGGAATCCGAACTTGGTCAGGAATGCTTCAGCCCGTTCATGCTGCAATGTCGCCTGATTGACTTCGATCGCGGGCCATCTCAGTCACGCACTTATCGTTATCTGGCTCAGCTTTAGACAGTGCGCGAAATTATGCTATTTGGTCGCAGTTAGCATAATCGCGCCGAAGTAGAGCGCGTAACGCGATTCCAAACCGGAAACGTTTTGAATTCTCACTGCCTGTACGCTATAAGCGAACTCGATTGCTTCTTGCATAGGTGAGCTTGAAGCGGAATGCAAGCGATGCAGCGAAAGCCATGCCCCTGTAGCCTCGGCCTTCGAATTCGCCTACGGGTGACGAACGGCCACCGTGAGCCTTTAAGGCGCAAATGTGTCCATACGGTACTTTCGCAATTCCCTCTCGACTTGCAACGATGTTATTAACAGGCTATTGAACGCCAAGTCGAACGCGAGTCACGCCATTTTTTCCGATGCTTCCAGTTCGCTCGAAAAAAATTCTGAAAAAAACAGGTTGCTACCTTTCATCCGGCTATCTTCCCGTCTATGGTACTCAAAGGTACCAAACAAATACGGCTTTCGTGCGATTAGGTGAGCCGACCAATAACCTACTAGATCTCATTTTGCTGATTGACCGAAGAGCTCGCTCATCTGTCGATCTGTTGAGCGGGTAGTGTGGCATGTTCGAGCACATTCCCGCGAAGAGGCGCACGTTGCTGCTCGATACCGTAGGGCCAATACGGAGAGTCCAGTCATGAATATGCCCACACGCGACCCCCGCACGATGATGGCGGGGATTGCGTCAGCCCTTGAGCGGCTTAAACATTCATGGGGAGCCAGCGCAAGGAGACAGAACCCGACGCCGTCAGGCAGACCTGCCAGAATGATTACGGCAAATCGAGCGCATGACAGGCCGCGGGTCGACATACCTGACGTGGCACCTCGCAAAGCGGGGAGCGGACAGGACAATTTCGTTCGAAAGCAGTTGCACCCCCGGGCATACAGACGACCATCCACTGCGCGCTCCGACCGTATGGGGCAGTTAAAGAGTGCGCTGGTTAGATATCTGTCATGGCCGACGGGTCGCGCTGAAGACACGAGGCTTAATCGCGCGAGAGAAGCGCTGAAGCCACTGCTGGAAATGATGCCTGCGGCGATGATCGTGGTCGATCACGCTAATAAGGTAGTACAGGCCAACCAGCTTGCCGCAACGCTTTTCTCCTATACAGCGGAGGAAATGAGCGGTCTCTCTTTCGCCCAGTTGTTTCCTCGCATGGATAACGACGCGGTGGCACGGCGAGGACATCCATCATCAAGCGGCGTACCAGAAGACTTTTCAGCTTCCAGCGCGCGACGAACAGCCGTTGCACGATGTAAGGACGGCAGCGAACGGCCGGTTAGCGTGAAGTGTACGCACTACAGACCGGCTGGCGCATTCGTATGGGTCGTCACTGCCGACGACGTGCAAGCTCACGCAGAGATGGTCAGCGACGAGTCGCAGCACGCGCATCTTGCGCGCGTTTTCGAGCTGGCGGAAATGGCGGCCGTTCTTGCTCACGAAATCAATCAGCCGCTCACCGCGATTCTGAGTAACGCACAGGCGGTACAGCGATTCCTGCATCTGACCAGAAGCGGTTCAACTGATTTGCGGGAGGCGTTTGCGGACATCGTGGCGGATAGTTTTCGAGCCACTGAGATCGTTCGCAAGCTGCGGCAGTTCGTCCGTCGGGCCGCACCCGAGACACGATCCATCGACATTGGAAGTCTGGTCAGCGGAGCGATGCACCTCATGCGTCGCGATGCGGTGGTGCGCGGGGTCAGCGTGACGCTCGATATCGGGAGGCGTGTGCCGCTGGTTCGGGGCGATAGCATTCAGTTGCAGCAGGTCATGATCAATCTGCTGCAAAACGCGTTCGACGCGGTAGAGGGATGTTGTGCGGAACACCGCGTCGTGTCGGTGAAAGTCGATACTGCAGCGCAAGGTGAAGGGGTCAGTATTTCCGTGAGCGACCGCGGCCCCGGTCTGAAGGCGGAGCAACTCGGCGAGATGTTCTCGCCGTTTCCCACCTCGAAGCCGCAAGGTCTCGGGCTCGGCCTGTCGATCAGTATCTCGATCATCTCGATGCACGGCGGACGGCTTTGGGCGGAAAGCAATGGCGAGCGGGGCGCGACGTTCCGGCTCGTGTTGCCATCCGCAGGCGAGGTTGATATATGACAACCTGTTCAAACACCATGACTGAAGTCACTCCGATGGTATTCGTCGTCGACGACGACGAGCACGTCAGATCTGCTCTGGCGCGACTGATCCGGCTGTCCGGTTATTCCGTGCAGACCTTCGAGAGCGCGGAGACGTTTATCGAACGTTTCGATCCGAACGGCGGCCCTGCCTGTCTGCTGCTGGACCTGCAACTGCCGGGACTCAGCGGATTAGCTTTGCAGCATCAGTTACATGAGTGGCTACCGATCATTTTCATGTCTGGACACGGCAATATGAGTTCCGCCGTCGACGCAATGAAAGGAGGAGCGACAGACTTCCTGCCAAAACCGGTGACCGACAGCGTATTGCTCGACGCAATCGAACGCGCGCTCGAACGCGCGCGACGGCTATTCGGTTGGCGCAGCGAACTGCAGGACATTCAGAGCCGGGTCAAGCAGCTTACGCCGCGCGAGCACGAGGTGATGACGCTCGTCGTGGCGGGTTACCTGAACAAGCAGGTCGCGAGCGAGTTGGGCGCAGCAGAAAAGACCATCAAGATTCACCGTGCGCGTGTGATGGAAAAAATGAAAGCCGGCTCGCTCGCGGAACTCGTCCGCCTCGCGGAAAAAGCGGAATCCGCGACCGCGACGGACACGACCGCCTCATATCGCTGACTGCGTTCGAGCAGGCGCCATGCAGATGAGGTCGCGCCTCATCGGTGCTGGTGCGAATCAAAATTTCAGACATCCTGTACGCCAGCGCTGCTGGCATTCACACATCGCGCGCGGTGCCGCTGACGCGTAACCACCAGTCGTAATCCGGTGCACCTGATTGGTCTTGGTGGACCAAAGTCCTATTTCATATCTCCAGTGAATTCGTTAGGCTCGGACTGCACGATCGCGTTGCGACATCGCCTAACGAGCCCGAACGTACCACATGGCCAATCTCACTCCGACCGCAGCGGTTGTCGACGATGAAGAATCGGTCGGACGGGCGATCAAGCGCCTGTTGAGATCCGCTGGCATCGACGCGGAGGCGTTCTCGAGCGGCGAGGCATTTCTGAACAGGCTGTCGACCGATGCATCGTACCGGCCCGACTGCGTGATCCTCGATGTCCTGATGCCCGGCGTTGGCGGCGTCGAAGTGCAGCGCCAACTGTCCGGTTCGGGGATGCCGGTCATCATCATCACCGCCCACGACGACCCGTCGGTTCGCGCGCAAGTGCTCGCCGCCGGCGCCATCGACTATCTGCGCAAACCGTTCGACGGTGCCGCGCTAATCCGCGCGGTTCAGGCGGCGACGGGTTTCCCGCCCGTGCCCTGAGGCCGCTCTCCGTTGAGCGGCGGCGTAGCAGCGTCGTCTTCGTACGGAACGTATGAGACCAAAGTCCGATTGTCCGGACATTGTCGGATAACCACACTGCAATCTATGCAGCCGTCAGCCGCGCTGACGTCATCCGGAGAACGCGGATATGAAAAGCCCGGACGCAATCAGTGGGATCGCCCCGATGAATATGGCCTCTGTTGCCCGCGCTTTGCGCTTGTCGCGCGCGCTCGTCACCGCCTCGCATGTGATCGTGCCCGGTCGCCCGACGCATGCCCGCCGTCTCGCCGCGCAAAGCACACGGTTGCTTGCGCTCCACAGTCACGCTCTTGACGCCACGGGTAACGCAAGCGTCGCGCCGGTCCGCCCCACGCTCACACTGCTGGTTACGTTGCTCGCGTTGCTTGCATTCGTCGCCGGATGCGGCAAGAAGGAGGCATTGCCGGCGGCAAGTGCGCCAGAGGTCACGGTGATGACGATCACGCCTCGCGATACGCCGGTCGTATTCGAGTTCACCGCGCAGACCGAGAGCTCACGCGAAGTGCAGATCCGCGCTCGCGTAGACGGCTTTCTCGATCGTCGCACCTATGTAGAAGGGTCGTTGGTGAAGTCCGGAGAGACGATGTTTCTGATGGACCGGAAGCCATTCGAGGCCGCGCTGCAAACGGCCAAAGGCCAGTTGTCGCAGCAGCAGGCGCGGTACCAGGTCGCAAAAGCCAACCTGGCCCGCGTGCAACCGCTGGTTGCGCAGAACGCATTGAGCAAGAAGGATCTCGACGATGCCGTTGGCGGCGAGGCACAAGCCGCCGCAGCCGTTATTGCAGCCAAAGGCGAAGTGGATACGGCTCTGTTGAATCTCAGCTACACGACGATCAAATCGCCGCTAACGGGCCTGTCGAGCTTCGCCAAACAGCAGGACGGCAGCTATGTGACGGCGACTCAGTCGGGGCTGCTCACCACTGTGTATCAACTCAATCCGATCTGGGTGAACTTCAGTGTGTCCGAGAATGAAATGCTGAGGTACCGCGACCAGATTGCGACAGGACATCTGCGCTTTCCGCCCGAAAACAACTTCACGGTGTCTCTCGTTCTCGCCGACGGTTCTGTGTATGCAGAACACGGCTCGATCGATTTCGCCAATCCCGCATTCAGCACTGAAACGGGCACGTTCCTGGTACGGGCCGTCTTCGACAATCCTAAAGCTGTGCTGCGACCTGGGCAGTTCGTGCGGGCGCGCGTGGCCGGAGCGATCCGGCCGAATGCAATCCTGGTTCCTCAGCGAGCGGTTTTGCAGGGCTCGAAAAGCCATTTTCTCTGGGTGGTGGACGCCGAATCTAAAGGCCGTCAGCGCGTGGTCGAAGTCGGGGAATGGCAAGGCGACGACTGGTTCATCACCGACGGACTGAAGCCTGGTGAGCGTGTCGTAGTAGACGGTGCAATCCGCGTCACGGCCGGGGCGCCGCTCAAGATCGTTGACCGGCCGGCCGTCGCGGACAGCGGACAGCAGGAACCAGGCGGCCAGGCTAGTGGACCCAAAACAGCCGCGACGGAGCCGGTCTCCGGCACCAGCGCGTCCCAGTAAAGGACGGCGACGATGAGCATTTCCCACTACTGCATCGACCGGCCGATTTTTGCGTCTGTAATCTCGATTGTGATTACGCTCGGCGGTGCGTTGACGATGTTCGCGCTGCCCGTCGCCCAATATCCGGACATCACGCCGCCGCAGATTACGATCTCCGCCACCTATCCTGGGGCGAGTGCAGACGTCGTCGCGAATAACGTGGCCGCGCCAATCGAACAGCAGGTGAACGGCGCCGACAACATGATCTACATGAACTCGTCGAGTTCATCGACGGGAAATCTGACGATCAACGCCTTCTTTGAAATCGGCACCAACCCGCAGCTCGCGCAGGTCGACGTGCAGAATCGCGTGAACCTTGCGTTGCCGCAGCTGCCGCAATCAGTTCAGGCGCAGGGTGTACAGGTGCAGAAGAAGTCGTCGGCGTTCATGATGGTCATCGCGATCTACTCGCCGGACCAGCGCTTCACCAGCACGTACATTGCGAACTTCGCGAACATCTACGTGCTCGATGCGCTCAAGCGGATTCCGGGCGCGAACCAGTCGAGCATCTTCGGCACTCCGGACTATGCGATGCGTGTCTGGCTCAAGCCTGATCGTATGGCGCAGCTGGGCATCACCGCGACCGACGTGCAGAACGCTGTCCAGGCCCAGAACCAGCAATTCGCTGTAGGGCGCATTGGACAGTCGCCGACCGGCACCCCGGTTGAACAGTCGTTTGCGGTCACGACCACTGGGCGCCTCGCCGAACCGGCGGAGTTCGAGAACATTATCCTGCGTGCCGCTAGCGAAGGCTCGGCTATCGTGAGGCTGAAGGACGTCGGACATGCCGAACTGGGACAGAAGGACTACTCCATTCGCAGTCGCTTTCAGGGCAAACCGGCCACGATCATCGCCGTCTATCAGCAACCGGGCGCGAATGCGCTAGACGTGTCGAAGCAGGTTCGCGCCACGCTTGCCCAACTCAAGCAGTCGTTTCCCGAGGGCATCCAGTACGACATTGCAATGGACACCACGGAATTCACGCGCGCGTCCATATCCGATGTGATCCATACGTTTTTCGAAGCGCTGGTGCTGGTGGTGATCGTGGTGTTCGTTTTCCTGCAAAGCCTCAGGGCGACGTTGATTCCAGTGCTGGCAGTGCCGATTTCGATTGTCGGCACCTGCATGGGAATGGCCTTGCTCGGATTTTCGATCAACATGCTGACCCTCTTCGGGATGGTGCTTGCCATCGGTATCGTGGTCGACGACGCGATCGTGGTGATCGAGAACGTCGAACGCAACATGACCGTTCACAAGCTCAATCCGAAAGACGCGGCCAAGCTCGCGATGGACGAAGTGGCGGGTCCGGTGATCGCGATCGTGCTTGTGCTGTGCGCGGTGTTCGTGCCGGTGGCGTTCGTGAGTGGCATTACTGGCCAGTTGTACAAGCAGTTCGCGATTACGATTGCGATTTCGGTGGTGATCTCGGGCATCGTCGCGCTGACACTGTCGCCGGCACTCGCCGCGCTATTGCTCAAAAGTACTCACAAGGAAAAGAAAGGCTTCTTCCGCTGGTTCGACAACGCGTTCGCACGGATGACCGCAAGCTACTCCCGCGCGATTCAGTTCGTCATCAAGCGCTTCGTTCTCGCGTTGCTGGTGTTTGGCGCGATGATCGCGCTGACCGTCGTGATGGTCAAATCCGTTCCGAGCGCATTTCTTCCGCCGGAAGATCAAGGCTATCTTCTCGGCGCAATCCAGATGCCGGACGCGGCGAGCCTGGATCGGACCGGGGCGGTGTCTGACCGGGTGACTGAATACTTCATGAAACAGGACGCGGTCGGCAGTATCACGACGGTCGATGGATACAGTCTGCTTGACGTGCAGAACAAAAACAATGCGAGTACCTTTTTCATCGGCCTGAAAGGTTTCGACGAGCGCTACACGCACGCCAATCGCGAAACCCAGAATGCGAGGGCCGTGCTGGTCGATGCGTATCAGACCTTGTCGAAGATAACGGCGGGCGTCGTGATTCCGGTTAATCCACCGTCAATTCCGGGGCTCGGCACGACCGGCGGCACCGAAGTATGGATTCAGAGCAAGGGCGACGCGTCGATCGCGCAGCTTGCCGGGGTCGTGCAGCAGTTTATCGAGCGGGCCAGAAAACGGCCTGAGCTTGCACGCGTCACGACGACCTTCAATGCGTCGTCACAGCAGTTGCTGGTCGAGGTGGACAGGGAAAGAGCCCAGACACTCGGCGTGCCGATCGAAGACGTATATAGCTCGATGCAGACGATGTTTGGTTCCCTTTACGTGTCCCAGTTCAACCGGTCGAGCCGGCTATGGCAAGTCATCCTGCAAGCCGATCCGGTTTATCGGCTCAGACCACAGGACCTCGACCAGATATTTGTTCGCAGCAAGACCGGTACGATGGTGCCGCTAAGAGCGGTCGCGACCTACCGGTATGTCACGGGTCCCGATCTGCTCACGCGCTTCAACAACTTCCCGGCCGTGCTCGTGACGGCGAATGCCGCGCCGGATTTCAGTTCGGGCCAGGTGATCGCTGCACTCGAACAGGTTGCCACCGAAATGCCGGCCGGCTACGGCGTCGCCTGGAGCGGTGAGGCTTATGAGGCGCGTAAATCCGGGGGAACGTCGGGCATCGTTTTCATCTTCGGGCTCGTGATGGTGTTCCTGATCCTCGCCGGCCAGTACGAGAAATGGTCGTTGCCGGTCGGCGTGCTAATGGCCGTGCCGTTCGCGCTGTTCGGCGCGCTCCTCGCTATCCTGATGCGGGGCCTCGAAAACGATATCTATTTCCAGATCGGCCTCACGATGCTGGTCGCGCTCGCGGCGAAGAATGCAATTCTGATCTTCGAGTTCGCGGTGATCAACCGGGAAGGAGGCGCGTCGGTGCTCGATGCTACCTTGCGAGCGTCCGAAGAGCGGTTGCGTCCGATCGTGATGACGTCGCTTGCCTTTATTCTCGGCTGTGTGCCGCTTGCTATTGCAGTGGGCGCGTCGGCAAACAGCCGGCATTCGATCGGCACTGGTGTGATCGGCGGGATGCTGGGCGCGACCGTCATCGCGGTATTTTTCATTCCGATGTTCTATTACCTGCTTGAAACCTGGTCGTCGCGTAAAAGCGGCCCCAAGGAGAAGCCGGGAGCAGACCCAAGCACCCCGGGAGGTTCGGCGCCTGTAGCGGGCGGTCCGGGCACGCCGAAGGTCACGCCGTCCGCACAGCGCGAGGGTGACTGACATGCGCACCACGCACTTTGCGAGCGTTGGCGTTGTGCTTCTGACGGGGCTCGCCTCGCTGTCGCTGACTGGCTGTCTGCTTGGACCGGACTACGCGCGGCCCAAAGTCGATGTGCCCGCTACCTTCCGTTTCAGCATCCAGGAGACGGCCGACACCGCGAACACGGCCTGGTGGGAACAGTTTGGAGACCCTGTTCTCAACGATCTGATCGCTGCCGCGCTCGCGGATAACCTCGACGTCAAGATCGCCGCCGCGCGCGTAGAAGAGTTTCGCGGGCAGTTCGTGACAACCCGCTCAGGACTTTTCCCGCAGGTGGGGGCGAACTTCAATGCGTCACGCCAGCGCGCAACGCTGAGCGGCGGGGTGCCGCTGCCGGCGAATGTGAACCCGGTCTACAACCAGTTCGACGCGAGCGTCTCGGCGGCTTGGGAAATCGACCTGTTTGGCAAGACGAGGCGCGAGACCGAAGCTGCTCGTGCGAATCTGCTCGCGAGCGAAGAGGGTCGCCGCGGCACGATTCTCTCGCTGGTAGCGTCGGTTGCTTCGTCGTATATCAATCTGCGCAGCCTCGACCGGCAGCTGGACATCGCGAAGGCTACGGTGGAGAGCCGGGCCGAATCGGTCAAGGTATTCACGCTGCGTTTCGCGGGCGGCGAGGTGTCGCAGATGGAATTGGCACAAAGCCAGTCTGAGTATCAGGCGGCATTAGCCACTATTCCGGAGTTGGAAACCCAGATCGGAGTGCAGGAAGACGCGCTTGCCGTGCTGCTCGGACGCAATCCCGAGCCGATTTTGCGTGGACACGATCTGGACGCGCTGACCGCGCCCGCGATTCCGTCCAGTCTGCCGTCCGAACTGCTCGAACGCCGTCCGGATGTGCTCCAGGCCGAGCAGAACCTGGTGGCGCAAAATGCATTGATCGGCGCGGCGCGGGCGCTGTATTTTCCGTCGATCTCGCTAACGGGGCTGTTCGGTTCCGTCAGCACCCAATTCTCGAACCTGTTCACCGGGCCGGCGCGTGTATGGTCTTTCGCCGGCGCCGTGTCGCTGCCTATCTTCACTGCCGGCAACATCGAAGGGCAGGTTCATCAGGCGGAGGCACGTCAACAGGAAGCGCTGTTTGCGTATCAGAAGGCGATTCAGGTTGCGTTTCAGGAAGTCGCGGACGCGCTCATCGCGCTGCAGAAATCCCGCGAGCAATTGGGAATCCAGCAGGATCAGGTTACCGCGCTGTCCAGCTACTCGCACCTTGCGCGGCTGCGCTACGAAGGCGGCTACACGAGTTACATCGAGGTGCTCGACGCCGAGCGCAGTCTGTTCAACGCGCAACTGAGCTATACACAGACCCAGGGCGCCGAATTGACGTCGTTCGTGCGTCTTTACAAGGCGATGGGCGGCGGCTGGGTCGTCAAGGCCGAAGAGATGACTCAACCGCCTGCCCCGCAGCCTATGGCTGGCGTGCCGGCTACCGAGGCGCCGCGATGACGCACGCCAGGCTCCTCGCATGCCATGAATGCGACCTGCTCCAGGTCGATGCCGACCTTCCCGAAGGCGGCGTGTTGCGTTGCCGGCGTTGTCATGGCGAGCTTTACAGGAACAGGGCAAATTCGCTCGGAAATGCATTGGCCCTGTCGCTCGGGGCGGCGGTGCTGCTCGCGATTGCCAACTCCTATCCGATTGTCGGACTGTCGGTAAACGGCACGTTGGTCGAAACGACGCTGATCGGCGCAGTGGATGTTCTGTACATCGACGGGATGTGGCCGATCGCGCTGCTGGTCTTTTTGACCACTGTTGCCATTCCTGCTGTGCAAGTCGCCTCGATGCTATGGATGCTCATACCGTTGCGGTTCAACCGCGTGCCGTGGGGGGCAGCCACGGTGTTCCGGCTGGCTCGCCTGGCTCAGCCATGGGGCATGACTGAAGTGCTGATCATCGGTTTGCTGGTGGCGCTCGTCAAACTCGCCCACATCGCGAGCGTCGTTGTAGACGTTGGACTGTGGTCGTTTGGCATATTGATGCTGGTCCTCGCCGCTGCGAGCGCCGCGTTCGATTCGCGCGACCTGTGGGCGAGAATTACTGCACTTCAGAACCCTGGCGGGCAGACGGGTGGCTCGCTGTCTCTACCGCGCGGCTGGCTGAGCGCCGCGCGGTGCGGTCTGATGCAGTGTCATGACTGCGGCTTACTGGTGAAGGCACCCGCCCACGCGCAGGGTCTGTGCTGTTCGCGCTGCGGCGCGTCGGTGCACTTTCGCAAGCCGGACAGCCTGGCGCGCACGTGGGCATTTCTGCTCGCGGCGATGGTGCTGTATATCCCCGCCAACGTGTTGCCGGTGATGTACACCAGCTCGCTGTTCGGCGCGGAGAAGGACACGATCATGAGCGGTGTCGTTTATCTCTGGACGTCCGGCTCGTGGTTGCTCGCCCTCGTGGTGTTCGTCGCGAGCGTCGCAGTGCCGATGCTGAAAATTATCGCCATTGCCTTTCTGTCGATCTCCACTCAGGTTCACTCGCGCTGGAATCCCGAACAACGTACGCGCATCTACAGAGTGGTTGAACTGGTCGGGCGCTGGTCGATGCTCGATATTTATGTCATCACCATGCTGGTGGCCCTGGTGCAGTTCAAGGCGCTGGCCACTATCCAGGCGGGCCTGGCCGCGGTCGCGTTCGGCGCGGTCGTCGTATTGACCATGTTCGCCGCCATGTCGTTCGACTCGCGTCTGATCTGGGACGCGGACGGGCCGGATCATGCCGGACAACCTAAACACGCCTGAGCCGCCTGACGTCCCCGTAGCCATCGTCGCGCCCCGCGCGCGTTGGCGGCCCCAGGTCGTATGGCTGGTGCCGATCATCGCCGTGCTGATCGGCGGTTGGCTTGCCGTCAAGGCGGTACTCGATCAGGGGCCGCAGATCACCATCATGTTCAACACAGGCGACGGACTCGAAGCCGGCAAGACAAAAATCAAGTTCAGGGAAGTCGATATCGGCGTTATCAAGGGAGTCAGCCTTTCGAGAGATCACAAGCACGTGATTGCAACTGCGGAGGTGGTGAAGGATGCATCGGACCTGCTCGTCGACGACACGCGTTTCTGGGTCGTGCGCCCACGGATCTCGGGCGGCACCGTGTCCGGGCTCGGCACTCTGCTGTCGGGATCGTTCGTCGGCATGGACGCGGGCGGCTCCGCCAAGCCGCGCCAGACCTTCACCGGTCTCGAAGTTCCACCTGTGATCTCGAGCGATGTGCCCGGTCGCGAGTTTGTGCTGCGAAGCCAGAACATGGGTTCGCTCGATGCCGGCACACCGATCTTTTATCGGCGGCTGCAGGTCGGACAGATCACCTCCTATGCTCTCGATCCTGACGGCAGGGGCGTAACGTTGCACGTATTCATCAATGCGCCCTACGACAAGTTCGTCAGACCCGACACGCGCTTCTGGCATGCCAGCGGGGTGGACGTCGCTCTCGACAGCAACGGGGTACGGCTCAACGCGCAATCGCTCGTATCGATCATCATTGGCGGGGTTGCGTTCGATACGCCGGAGCACTCGCTCGATCAACCTCAAGCGGCCGCACAGACGACCTTCACGCTGTTCGAGAACTTCGGTGAGGCCATGAAGCGTCATGACCGGATCGTCACCCGGTTCGTCGCCGAATTCGACGATTCAGTGCGCGGGTTGACTGTCGGCGCGCCGCTCGATTTTCGCGGCATTACGATTGGCGAGGTGAGTGGCATCTATACCCGATTCGACCGCGAGAGCAGGAAGCTGAGTATCGTGGTGGAAGTAGCCTACTATCCCGAGCGGTTTACGAACCGCTATGAAAGCGGTCCGACTGGCAGCCCAGTCGTCAAGGACACCCGCGAATTCGCGGATTATCTGGTTGCACGGGGCTTGCGGCTGCAATTGAGGACGGGCAACCTGCTGACCGGCCAGCGTTATCTTGCCGTCGACTTCTTCCCTGACGCACCCAAAGCGAAGATCGATTGGAGTAAAAATCCGCCCCAGTATCCGACTGTTCCGGGCTCGCTTCAATCGCTTCAGGATTCCGTCACGCGTCTGGTCGCCAAGTTGAATACGATACCGTTCGAAGCAATCGGCAAGAACGCGCAGATGACCCTTCAGAACGCGAATTCGCTACTTGCCCATCTCGACACCGATGTCGTTCCAGAAGCGAAAAACACCCTGAATGCCGCGCATGGAGTGATGACTTCTGCCAACGGGGCGCTGCAACCGGACTCCGCGCTACAGCAGAACGTCTCCGACGCTATGAACCAGTTGGCGCAGACGGCCGCCGCAGTCCGCACGCTGGCCGACTATCTGGAGCGGCATCCCGAGGCACTGGTACGCGGCAAGCAGGAGAACAAACCGTGACGCGAATCTCTTCTGTCGTTGCCGGGGTATTTTTTTGCGGCTTGCTGGGCGCCTGCGGCAGTTCGCCGACCGCCAGTTTCTATACGCTGACGGTCGATACGACACTCACGCCGATGACCTCCACGATGCCGGTCCATGTCGTGGTCAATCCAGTCACTGTTCCCGATGTGGTCGATCGGCCGCAGATCGTCACGCGCATGGGCAACAACCAGGTAGTGCTCAACGAGTTCGCTCGATGGGGCGAACCGTTGAAGGCGGACATTGCACGTACCATCGCAGGTGATCTCGCCACGCTGCTGGCATCGGATCACGTGTCGGTCTTCAATATGGGCGTTGATGCGGCGGGTACGTGGCGAGTTCGCGTGGACGTCATGCGCTTTGACGCGACGCCCGGCGAGGCCATAACCATCGAAGCGCTCTGGGCCGTGTTTCCCCCTGGCAAACCGCTGCCGGTTGCAGGTAAGTCGCTGGTTCGGCAACCCATTGACGGACACGGTTACGACGCGCTGGTGTCAGCCGCGGATCGCGCTCTTGGGGCAGTGAGCCGCGATATAGCTGGAGTGATTCACGCAGGCGCGCCTTAATGAAACGCGGCCGCGACGGTTTATGCCGACGTGGCCGGCGCGACGTAGTTCGGCGCCGAACGATTCCATCTGACATGGTTGCTCTTCCATGATTTGGATAGATATCCGAACTAATAAAGGTGCGTTGTGACCGACCAGAAATTGGAGAGCATGAGAGTTATACGCGTGGCTGCCGCTACTCCTACCCAACAGGTTGTTAGAACATCTCGCGACCGTTGTGATGCCAACAGCGAAGCGCGAGAAGATTACGCCGCGTACGACCAAAGTCCAATACAAAACGTGCTTCAACGAATATACGCTGGAAGCTTGCATGCTTGTCACTGACAAACTCACCAGCAGATCACATTGGGGGCCCGTTATGAAAAAAGCGATTGCAACAGTGATGACCGTATCTCTCGCACTACTACCGCCTGGGTTCGCGTCGGCGCAAGATAATTCTGCAGCGCCCGCAGCGGCAGCCGCGGACCATCCGGATGAGATAGTGAAAATGCATCAACAGGTCGCAGCAGCCAATCGCGAGTACAACCGGGAAGTCGCGGCTGCAAAGAAAGTCTATGACCAGAAGAAGGCGGCCGCTAACAAGAAGCGCGACGCGGCGGTTGCTGCCGCACACAGCGGCACGAGCCAGTAAGCGGCTTGCCGCAATACGAAAGTAGCGTGCGTGTCCGCGTTCATGCTCCGTCACTGGCCAGTCTGGTTTGTCGTTAGATGAATTTCGCGACAATCTGCGAGGAGATTCCGATGCTGATCTCGCCGACCGGCTCCCGGAGCCTATCGAGAGAGCTGCTTGACGTATTGATCCGCGCCGGACTCGTGGCGGTGCTCGCTGTTTTCTGTTTCCGGATCTTCGTCCCGTTTCTGAACCTGATGGTCTGGGCGTTGATTCTCGCCATTACTCTCTATCCGCTGCAACTCAGGCTTCGACGACATTTTGCGGGAAGAGATGGTCTGGTCGCCACGATGATTATCCTGGTCGCGTTTGGCGTTATTCTGGTACCGACCTATCTATTGGGCGTGGCCATCGCCGATTCGATGGACCACATGATCGCAGTACTCAGAAGCGGTAGCTTCGCGATCCCGCCGCCTGCCGAATCGGTCGCGAGTTGGCCGCTAGTGGGACCACGTGTGCATGAATTATGGCTGCAGGCCTCGACTAATCTGACCGGTCTCGCTCAACGGTTCGCGCCGCAAGTCAAGGACGCTGGTCTTGCCGTGCTCGGTACGCTCACTGGCCTCGGCGCGGGCCTGTTGATTTTTTTCTTCGCGTTGATCATCGCGGGTATCTTCATGGCGCACGGGGAGAAGGGTCATCGCAGCGCGGTGTTGATCGCGTCGCGCATCTCAGGACCTGAAAACGCGTTGGAAATAACCAGCCTGTGCACGACCACGGTTCGCGCAGTCGCCCAAGGCGTGGTCGGCATTGCGTTCATCCAGATGCTGCTCATTGGTGTCGCGTTCGTCGTCATGGGGATACCCGGCGCGGGTCTGCTCGCGCTCGCGGTGTTGCTGGTCGGCGTTATGCAGTTGCCCGCCACGCTGATCACTGCCCCTGTGATCGTCTTCGTGATACTCACGCAAGGGGCGAATGCATCGACGATTATCTTCTCCGTTTATATCCTGGTGGCAGGACTCGCCGACAACGTACTGAAGCCTTTACTGCTTGGGCGCGGTGTTGCAGTGCCAATGCCGGTCGTGCTGATTGGAGCGCTTGGCGGCATGGTGACAGCCGGGGTAATCGGCCTGTTCATTGGTCCCGTGATGCTTGCGGTCGGTTACAAGCTGTTCTGGCGATGGGTTAAAGAACAGCCGGAGCTCGAGCGCGTTGAGCAGCAGGAACGGTCTTGAAGTTGGCGTAAACACGTAGTGGCATCGAATCACAAATCTATGGCGCCCAAAGGCAAATCGCGTTTTGAGGTCACGGTATCTTCGTCGGACGAGTTCGTTTTTGCCGCGTCTGACGCGAAGGCGAACGTCCCATAGTTTTCGCGGAAAGGAGAGATGCCGGTGCTGGGCGAGAACCTTGTCAACGACAGGCACTCAGCAGCCCAATCTCTTTCCGCCTCCGTAGCCTGCCTTTTGAGACCCTGTCATGAACTTCCTCGACGGTTCCCTTTACACTGAAAACCAGCAACCGCTGATCATTACAGCGGCGCCGTATGCGCCGGCTTGGGTGCCTTCCGACTTCCCCGAAGATATCCCCGTCACCATTGACCAGCAAATCCAGAAGGCAGTGGATTGCTACAACGCCGGCGCCACCGTATTGCATCTGCACGTCCGCGAACTTGACGGCAAAGGCAGCAAGCGGCTGTCGAAATTCAACGAACTGATTGCTGGCGTGCGCAACGCAGTGCCGGAGATGATTATCCAGGTCGGTGGCTCGATCAGCTTTGCTCCGGAGACCGAAGGTGCCGCGGCCAAATGGCTGAGCGACGACACGCGCCACATGCTGGCCGAGCTCGATCCAAAACCCGATCAGGTGACGGTGACGATCAATACTTCGCAGATGAACGTCGTCGAACATTGGGAAGACGACGACGTCAAGGGAACCTCGATGGAGGATCCCAATGTCTACAATGCGTACAAAGAGATGACAGTGCCCGCCCAGCCGGGCTGGGCAGAAGAGCACATCCGCCGCTTGAACGCAGCCGGGATCCAGAGCGCTTTTCAGTGCTACAACATCAACAGCTTCGAGTCGGTCGAGCGGTTGATCCGGCGCGGCGTCTACAAGGGTCCGCTGGTGATGAACTGGGTGGCCATCGGCGGCGGCATGGACGCGCCGAATATCTATAACCTTGCCAACTTCTTGCGCGCTACGCCCGATGGCGCGGTACTGACAGTGGAAAGCTCGATGCGCAATGTGTTGCCGGTCAACATGATGGGTATCGCGATGGGCCTGCACGTGCGCTGCGGCATCGAAGACAACCTGTGGAATCAGTCGCGCACGCGGAGGATGAGCTCCGTCGAGCAGATCGAGCAACTGGTGCGCATTTCACGCGAGTTCGGCCGCAATATCGCCACCGCCGAGGAGGCGCGCGATATAAGCAAGATCGGCGTGTTCTACGATACCGTGGAAGAAACGCTGCTGGCCAACGGTTTCGCGCCTAACCGCAAAGGTGGCACTCAAGGCTTTCTGCGCAAGGCCGTCTGAACGCGGTGGGGCAGCGCGCAAGATGTACTCAATTGCGCCTGCCCGACCACGTCCTGCGTTGCGTCCATACAGAAGCAGCGCTGGGACAGTTCTGTTGCAGGCCGCCAGCGCCGGTCATTTTGCCTGCCTGTTTCTCCAGTCGCGCGGCGCCATGCCGAAACGCGACCTGAACCAGTTCGTGAACGAGCCCTGCTGGCTATAACCGAGCAGCGCCGCCACACGTCCGATCGGATAGCGCGAGTTGCTCATGTAGCGAACGGCAAGTTCTCGCCGTACTTCGTCGACCAGGTCTGAGAAACTGGTCTCGACCAATTCCAACTGGCGCTGCATCGTGCGGACGCTCAAACCCAGATGGCGGGCAACCGGCTCGACAGTACCTTGCTCCAGAGGCAGCAGGAGGTAGATTGCCTTGCGAACTTCCAGAGCCGTCGAATCCGTCCCGGCTTGCTTCAGTGGTGCGGCGAGGCTTTCCGCGTAGCGGACGAGTTCCGGGTCCGCAGCCGGATTGGGATAGTCGAGATCGGCGGCAGCGCACACGAAGCCGTTGAAGTCGCTGCCGAACTGCATCGGGCAGCCAAAGAAACGTCGGTGAAACGTCAGATCGGCGGGACCGGCGTGCGTGAAGTGAACGCTGCGCGGTTTCCAGTGGACGCCGAGCAGAGCACTGGAATGGCGAGCGAGAACTCCGAGTGCGAGTTCGATCGCCTGATTCGTCGGAGTACCGGCATCAACGACAAGTTCTTCGCGAATCGTGACTGTTGCACCGGCGTCTTCGACATAAACTGCAAGTGCTTCGTTGAGCAGATGGCGGTACTCGGCTGTGGCTAGCAGCACGTCGCGTAACGTGCGTTTGTGCGCGAGCAGAACATTGACCACACCTGTCCCGAACTGATGACGCGTTTCGGCCATTTGCAGAGCAAATGTTGGTGACGACGCCATCCTGGCCGTGAGTTCCAGCAGCCGGCAGCACGGGGCTACCGCAACGCGACTGTCCGGATTTGCAAGCGCAGCCGGATCTACCCCGACCTGTTGCGCGAGCTCCACGGGGTTAAGTCCGAGCCGCCGCGTTACGTCGAAATAACCGCTCATCGCAACCGACCGCAGCATCGTCTCCATTGCGTTTCCCCTCGTGGCAGCGCGCGCTTTGCTGTCCGCTCACGTACTGCTGACCGGCGATTGCGCCGAGCATCGGTGTTTTCACTAAGCGGCGTCAATTCGTAAAAGAATGGCGCGCAATCATTAAATTGTATTGCGCGATTCCCGTATCTTGCAATCACGACATCCCCTATGCCTCGGTCGATTCCGACCCGGACTTGCGAGTGTCGAAAGTTGCCGCCTCGTGCGGTGAGATGAAGGCGCCGCGCTGATGTGTGAAGCGTGCCGGGCTTTTGAAGGTGCTGATTTTTGACAGGCGCAGGGCAGGGCGAAGCAGTCATGGTGAATGAGCCTTTGCGCTGTCATCTAAAGACGACCGCTGACGAGCCAGACGCGGAGGAGACAACTATGCTGATGCAGCATGTAGAACACACAACAGGCGATGTCCTGGTAAAAGAAGCGGACGTCCGCGCCTATGCGTGGGTGGTTTTTGCGTTGACCGTAGGATTGCTGCTTTCCGATTACATGTCACGGCAGGTACTGAATGCCGTCTTTCCGCTGCTCAAGGCAAGCTGGGCTTTGTCCGACACCCAACTCGGTTCGCTGAGCAGCGTGGTTGCGTTGATGGTCGGCGTGCTCACCTTCCCGTTGTCGGTACTCGCGGACCGCTGGGGACGCGTGAAGAGCATCGTGCTGATGGCGGCAATGTGGAGTCTCGCAACACTAGGCTGCGCGCTCGCGACGAACCACGGCGAAATGCTGATTGCGCGCGCTTTCGTCGGTATCGGTGAGGCCGCGTACGGCAGTGTCGGCATTGCGGTCGTGTTGAGCATATTTCCGGCGCGGCTGCGCTCCACGCTCACCGGCACATTCATGGCTGGTGGCGCATTCGGTTCGGTTCTGGGCATGGCGCTGGGCGGCACAGTGGCGGCTCATCTGGGCTGGCGCTCGGCGTTCGGCACGATGGCGGCCTTGGGTCTCGTACTGGTAATCGTCTATCGGTTCATCGTCACCGAGAAGCGGCTTGCGCTGCTTCAGCCGGCAAACGTAGGCAGACACGTACAAGGTCTGGGCGTGCGCATGAGTCTGCGCACGCTGATGAAAGGGCTTTTCTCCACCCGATCGGTAGTGTGCGCGTATATCGGCAGTGGCATCCATCTGCTGGTTCCCGCCGCAATGTGGGCCTGGATGCCGAGCTTCCTGAATCGCTACTACGGCATGCCCGTCAGTAAGGCCGCGATGAGTGCTGCGGTATTCGTGCTGATTACCGGGCTTGGCATGGTGGTGTGTGGGAATCTGGCCGACCGGCTCAGCAAGCGCGCACGCGAAAGAAAATGGATGGCTGCGATCGCATTCTGCCTGATTTGCTTCGCGTTACTGATCATCGGTTTGCGCATGCCTGCGGGTCCGCTGCAACTCGCGGTGATCGGCCTCGGCATGTTCTTCAGCGCGGGTGCAAGCGGGCCTTCCGGGGCGATGGTGGCTAACCTCACGCCGCCGTCTATTCACGCGTCGGCGTTTGCCACACTGACACTGGCGAACAATCTGCTGGGTCTGGCGCCCGCCGCCATTCTGACGGGATTCATCGCTGACCGGATCGGCCTGCTCGGCGCGCTGCAGCTAGTGCCGTTTGCGCCTCTCGTCGCGGCTATTGCATTTTTCATCGGCAGGCGGAACTACGCCGGTGATCTGGATCGTCTGGATGCCCTGCGCGAGCGGGCCGTACGCTGAGCAGAGGTCCTGACCTTCGGCGCGTGCATTTCATTTTGCAGTTGAGTATTGGATAGGAGATTGAACATGGCTAGAGCGATTCGCTTCCATGAGACCGGTGGTCCCGAAGTCTTGCGTTATGAAGAGGTCGAAGTGGGCAATCCCGGAGCCGGGCAGGTCCGTTTGCGCCACGAGGCGATTGGCCTTAATTTCGCCGACACCTACTTTCGCAGCGGTTTGTATCCGGTGCCGATGCCTGCGGGTATGGGCGTCGAAGCCGCAGGGATCGTCGAGGCCGTTGGCGCCGGCGTCACGAACGTCGCGCCAGGCGACCGCGTGACTTATACGGGCTTCGTCAATACGCTGGGCGCCTACAGTACCGAACGGCTGATCCCGGCTGCGCCTCTCATCAAGCTGCCCGAAACGATCTCGTGCGAAACGGCCGCCGGCATGACCATGCGCGGCCTGACGTGTGCCTACCTGATGCGCCGCATCCACGACTTCAGGAAGGGCGATACCATCTTGCTGCACGCCGCTGCCGGTGGCGTCGGTCTGATCGTGTCGCAATGGGCGAAGCTGCTTGGGCTCAACGTGATCGGCACCGTGTCGACCGAAGCCAAGGGTGAAGTGGCACGCGCGCATGGTTGCGATCACGTCATCAATTACAGCCGCGATGACGTCGCGAAACGCGTGCGCGAACTGACCGACGGCGTCGGCGTGAATGTGGTGTTCGACAGCGTCGGCAAGGATACCTTCGAGTCATCACTCGACTCGCTCAAGCGCAGGGGGTTGATGGTGTGCGTCGGCACGGCGTCGGGTCCGATCCCGCCGTTCAATCCGCAGATTCTCGCAATGAAGGGATCCCTTTTCCTGACTCGTCCGGCGCTGGCAGACTACATTGCCGACCCTGCAGAAAAGAATGAGCTCGCCGCTGAAATATTCGGGCATGTCGCTGCCGGCCGTATCAGGATCGAGCTGAACCAGCGTTACGCATTGGAGGACGCGGTGCAGGCGCATCGGGATCTTGAGTCGCGCAAGACGACGGGTTCGTCCGTCTTCGTCATCTAAGGAGCCAGCGATGCACGTCGAACCATTGACATGCGCAATCGGCGCAGAACTAGTCGGCGTCAATCTCGCCGACGCCATTCACGACAACGGCCTGTTTGGTGAGATCCGGGCGGCGCTGTTGAAACATCGCGTGCTGTTCCTGCGCGGACAGGACATCTCACGCGCCGAGCATGTAGCGTTCGCCCGACGCTTTGGCGACCTGGAAGATCACCCGGTCGCAGGTAGCGACCCCGAGTACCCCGGTCTCGTGCGCATTTACAAGACTCCGGATCAACCTAACGACCGTTACGAAAACGCATGGCACGCGGACGCCACCTGGCGCGAAGCGCCGCAGTTCGGCGCGGTCCTTCGGTGCGTCGAGTGTCCACCGGTTGGAGGCGACACGATGTGGGCGAATATGGCACTCGCTTACGAGAATCTGCCGGAGCACATCAAGACGCAGATTGCCGACCTGCGCGCGCGACATAGCATCGAAGCGAGCTTTGGTGCCGCGATGCCGATTGAAAAGCGGCATGCACTCAAGGCGCAGTTTCCGGACGCCGAACATCCGGTCGTGCGCACGCATCCCGAGACTGGCGAGAAGATTCTGTTCGTGAGTGCTTTCACCACGCATTTCACCAACTACCACACGCCGGATCGCGTGCGTTTCGGGCAGGACGCTAACCCGGGTTCGGGCGATCTGCTGCGCTATCTGATCAGTCAGGCCTATATCCCCGAGTACCAGGTGCGCTGGCGCTGGCAGAAGAACAGCATCGCGATCTGGGACAACCGCAGCACGCAGCATTATGCGGTGATGGACTATCCGCCATGTCACCGCAAGATGGAACGAGCGGGAATTATCGGCGACAAGCCGTATTAACCGCAAAGAAGACCGCTTCATGACTACCGATACAAGACCGACCATCCTGATGGTCCCGGGTTTGCGCGACCACGTCTCGGACCACTGGCAAACCCTGTTGCAGCACAAGTTGCCCAATGCAATCTCGGTGCCGCCGCTCGAACACGACAAGCTCAGTTGCGCGGCACGCGTTGCCGCGCTTGACGCAGCGCTCGCGAAGATCGACGGCCCGGTAATCCTGGTCGCGCACAGCGCGGGCGTGATGATTACGGTTCACTGGGCACAGCAGCACAACCGCGAGATTCACGGTGCATTGCTCGCCACGCCGGCCGATCTCGATACGCCGCTGCCGGCCGGTTATCCGACTATCGATGCACTGGCCGAAAACGGCTGGCATCCGACGCCGCGCAAACGCTTGCCGTTTCCGAGCATCGTCGGGGCGAGCCGCAATGATCCGCTTGCGCAGTTCAATCGCGTATCTGCAATGGCGACCGACTGGGGCAGTCGCCTCGTCGATCTCGGCGAAGTGGGGCACCTCAATCCCGCGGCGGGTTTTGGTGTGTGGGCGATGGCGGAGACACTGATCGATGAACTTGTGTGATCAGAACTGGATCGTCCAGGCGGAACGGCACGTTGAAAACAAAGTGGGGCGGCAAGTCGATTCGAAGCGCAATCTGACAATCGACGCCTTTTTCGATTTCATCTGCCCATGGTGTCTGATTGGAAAACGCAATCTGGAGAAGGCCATAGCAGTCTTTGGCGGACTGCGCCCCGACGCACAGGTGAAGGTGCGATGGCGGTCCCATCAACTCCTTCCTTACACGCCACTCAATGGCCTGCCGTACCAGGATTTCTGTCGCGAGCGCCTCGGCGGTCCGGAAGCCGTGATCGCAAGGCGCGCAGAAGTGCAGCGAGCTGGAAGCGAAGCCGGTATCGACTTTGCATTCGATCGGATCAGCGTGTTGCCTAACACCGCCGCCGCGCATGAACTGATCGCCTTTGCTGCAAACCGTCTCGGCGAGGCGCAACGCGCAACACTGGTCGACCGCGTCCTGGTCGCCTACTTTCTGGAAGGCGAGGACATTGGAGACCGCGAGGTTCTCGAGCGTCTCGGGCAGGACTGCGGTCTGGATGGCGAAAGTCTCAAAACGCATCTGACGCAATGGGTGCGCCGCATCGATGGAATCGGCCGACGCGTGTCGCGCCACCAGTCGCGAGTAAGGGGCGTGCCGCACTTCGTGTTCAGCACGGGATACACGTTCTCGGGCGTTCATTCGCCTGAGGTCATTGCTGCGCTTATGGTTTCGGCCACCCGAAATTGAAAGAACTGAAGTTGTCACGACGTATGCCGGTTGTGTGGCAGAGGAACCGGCGCGCGTGCTACTGCAGTCACTCAGGAGAACAAAGAATGCAAGGCTTGATGATGGAGCAACCGCTGCTGGTCGCTTCGCTGCTCGTGCATGCTGAACGCCACCACGGCGCGCAGGAAATTGTGTCGCGGCGAGTAGAAGGAGACATTCACCGGTACCAGTACCGCGATCTCGCACAACGCGCGCGCCGCATGGCCAACGCGCTGGCAGGTCTCGGTGTTCAGCCGGGCGAGCGCGTCGCGACTCTTGCGTGGAACGGTTACCGGCACATGGAGATGTACTTTGCAGCGTCGGGCTCGGGGGCGGTGTTGCACACGCTCAATCCCCGGCTGCACGTCGAGCAACTGGCTTACATCATCGATCATGCGGAAGATCGCGTCGTGTTCTTCGACCTGACGTTTCTGCCGCTGATCGAAAACGTCGCGTCACGCGTCAAAAGCGCAAAGATCTTCGTAGCCATGACCGATCGCGCGAATATGCCGGAGACGCACAGTCTGTCCACGAAGCTGCTGTGCTATGAGGATCTGATCGACGCCAATAGCGACGTTTTCGACTGGCCGCTGCTCGACGAAAACAGTGCGTCGTCGCTGTGCTACACGTCAGGCACCACGGGCAATCCGAAAGGTGTGCTGTACAGCCACCGCTCGACCGTATTGCATACCTACGCGGCCGCGTTGCCCGATTCGCTGAACTGCTCGGCGCGCGACTCCATCCTGCCGGTCGTGCCGATGTTCCATGTGAATGCGTGGGGTTTGCCGTACATCGCTTGCATGGTGGGCGCGAAGTTGGTGTTTCCCGGCCCCGCGCTCGATGGCGAATCGCTTTATGAGCTGATCGAGACCGAACACGTGACGCTATCTGCTGGCGTGCCGACGGTCTGGCAAGGATTGCTCGCTCACGTCGACGCGCTCGGGCGAGCATTCTCGTCGATGCGGCGCACGGTGATCGGCGGAGCTCCCTGTCCGACCGCTATGGCCGCAGCATTCCAGGAGCGCCATGGTGTCGACGTATTGCACGCATGGGGCATGACGGAGTTGAGTCCGGTCGGCACGGTATGCAGTCTCAAGGCGCATCAGCTCACGCTGCCGCAGGCCGATCGTTACGCGGTCCAGGCAAAGCAGGGACGCGCGGTGTTCGGTATCGACATGAAAATCGCCGGTCCCGACGGCGAAGAGTTACCGTGGGACGGCAACGCGACCGGCGACCTGCTGGTACGAGGCCCGTGGGTCACGAGGCAGTACTTCGGTTGCGACGCTGAGTCGCCGCTGCGTGACGGATGGTTCCCAACCGGCGATGTGGCGAAGATCGATCGCGACGGTTTCATGCAGATCACGGACCGCAGCAAAGACGTCATCAAATCGGGCGGCGAATGGATTAGCTCCGTCGAAATCGAAAACGTCGCCTACCTGCATCCCAAAGTGACGGCTGCGGTCTGCATCGGCGCGCGACATTCGAAGTGGGACGAGCGGCCGCTGCTGGTGGTCGTTAAAAAGCCGGACAGCGCGCTCACCCAGGACGAACTACTGGCGTTCTTTGACGGACGGGTAGCGAAGTGGTGGACGCCCGACGCGGTGGTATTCGTTGACTCGGTTCCATACGGCGCGACCGGCAAAGTGCTCAAGCACCGGTTGCGGGAGCAATTCGCGGACTATTTTTTACCGAACTGACACGCCGGGTTATCAAGGCAGCTTCGTTCGAGCAACAGCAAAAAAAAGCCGGCCATGTCCGGCACCACATTGGAGACACAGAATGAAATTGAAGTTGAGCGGCGCCGCGGCGCTGTTATTGTTCGCGGTTGCCGCCCATGCGCAATCGACGGTTACGCTCTACGGCGTACTCGATAGCGGCCTGCTCTATCAGAGCACTTCGGCGGCAACGTTCCTGCCGACCGCGCGCAATCAGGGGCATGTCTATCAACTGAAGGATGGCGGCATCTACGCGAGCTTCTGGGGCTTGAAGGGAAGCGAAGACATCGGTGGCGGATACAAGATCAACTTCAGGCTGCAGGGCTCGTTCAACAGCTCGAACGGCAGGATGGGGCTGCCTGACACGCCGGGCACCACCGCGATCTTCAATCAGTACGCGATGATTGGCGCGTCCGGGCCATTCGGCTCATTCGATGCCGGCCGCCAGATCATTCCGATGATCTATGCAATGGCGGAAACCGACGTTCGCGGCGCACAGTATTTCGGAAGTATCCTGACCGCGTGGCTCGGTGTGAACCAGGCGGCGGGGTGGCCTGGCACGAGCACGAACGCACCGATCGGCGCGCTGTATGACAGTAACGCGTTGGTCTACACATCGCCGAAATTCTACGGAGCGTCGCTCGCACTCGAGTACGCACCGGGAGGCGTCGCGGGCCAGTTCCAGGGTGGCACACGCGAGTCGGCCGTGCTCAAGTACTCGAATTACGGTCTGAATCTATCCGCCGTGTACTACAACGGACACGATACCAATCCGTATCCGATTACTTATCCTGCAACTCCGGCGGCGGTGCCTACGGGGCAGGCGAACAACCGTTTTTACTACTTTGGCGCGCTGTACTCGGTCGCAGGATTTTCGATTTCAGGCTCGTACGGCGTGGGTAAGAATCCGGCCAGAAGTGACACCGTGAATTTCGAAATGGCGTCGGCTGGGCTCGGTTATCAATTCAGCCCGCGGTTCAAGGTCACTTCCGGTTTCTACTATCTGAAGGATCGAAACCATTCAGCAAATCATTCGAGCGAATTCTCTCTGGGGGCTGAGTACAACGTGTCCGCTCGGACCAAGGCGTACGCACAGGTCGGCTACGTCGACAACAAAGGGACCATGAACCAGACGATCATCTATGGAGCTCCGGTCGCACCGGGGGTGTCTACAACGGCGGCGATGGTCGGCATCCGCCATACGTTCTGATTGCTGCATTCTTATCGACCGGAGTAATCCATGAAATCTATTCGCGTTCTCGTAATGGCCGTCGCCACGTTGATCGTTCCGCTTTCCACCAACGCATGGTCACAGGCAAGCGAGATGGCTAGCGCACCTGGGGGATCGGCGAGTGCAGCCTCGGGCAGCGCAGCACCGGTCACGGGCAGAAAAGCAGATCGCGCGCTACGCAGGAAGGTCTATGCCGCGATCGTCAAGCACAAGGAGATCCGTGCCGGAGATATCAGCGTCATCGCAAAAGACGGTGCGGTGACATTGAACGGCACGGTCACGGACGCGGCGCAGATCGGCCAGGTCGCAGAGATCGCAAAAGCGGTTGACGGGGTCACGTCTGTGACTAACAAGCTGGCTGTGAAGAAGCCATTTGGCGGCATGTAGGCGACGATAGCCGGCACGCAATGATGCATTGGAGCAGGCCGAAGCAGGCACCGACTCAAATGCCGTTTTGGCATGCGGGCAGGCCGCACGGCGGCCTGAGCCACGCACTGAAATATTTTTGCGCTTAGCTGTCGTCGCGCTCTGGCATGACCTGCACGACGATGGTCCGATTCTTCCAGAACATGTTGTGGATCCGCGATTGCAGATTCCGCAAAGCGTCGGGAGACGTGTCGTGAAAAGTCACCACAACGGCGGGCCGCGTGCCGGTTCCCTCGACACGCTTGATTTCGTCGAATGACGGAAATCCGTACTTGATCAGAAATTCCCTTATTTCGTCGTCCGATGTGTCGTCTTGCACATTGCCTATCCATATGTCTGCCATGATGCCTCGCTCCAATTTCCCGAATTTACCGCTCAGGCCACGATGTGGACGTCGATATTCGAAGGCGCGCGACTTGCCATCCGGCTTTACGTCGTCGCTTGAATCGTGAAGGCCGCCGCATACCGCGGCAATTGGACCAAAGTCCTACACATCCAAGGTCGTCGGAATGTTGTCGCCGCTAGTGCGACTATCCGCGCGATGATCAGGCGCTCAGCTCGCACGCGAGCGCGACGGTAGGTGGTGCACCCATGACTACATGCCGACAAAATCGCCGTGGTGATGTCACGGTTCGACGCTCTCTAGCGTCTGCCACCGCGTCCGCCGCCGCCGGCCCGCATACCGCCGCCGCCGCCGCCGCCGCTAGGTCGGCTGTAGCCCGAGCCTTGCATGCTGGAGCGTCCACGGTCGGCGCTGCGCTGCGTCGCGCCGCCTGCGCCGACGCCCTGAAAGGCGTTGTCGCGACCCCCGCCGCTGAAGCCGCCACCGGCGCCGCCCGCACGGTCGCTGGTGCGTGACAGGTCGCCCGCGCCAGCGCGGTTCGAGACGCCGCCGCGCTCGCCGGCCGCGGACCGATCCGCGTTTCCCGCGCGATTTCCCGCGTTTGCGTTCGATCGGTCCGCTGCCCCTCGGTTATTCGCATTCGACCGATCCGCCGTTCCAGCACGATCGCCTGCGCCCGAACGGTCGGTGCGCTGGCCTCGGTCCGCCGTGTTGGCGCGTCCGCCGCCTGTCGTATCGCGTCCGCCGCCTGTCGTATCGCGTCCACGGAAATCATTGCGGCCCTCTGCGCCGCCGACGTTGCGCGAGTACTTGTCACGGGTCGCGTTGTCGCGATAGGCGACGCCTTGACGATGGCTGCCGTCGTGCTGCCAGCGTCCGCCTTCGACCTTCGTGCGGTCGAAGTTGCGATCGATGTTCGCCGCCTTGTTGACATTGATATTGACGTCGCCGCCGCCCCAGTTGGCATTGCCGAAGATGGCACCGGCGGCGGCGAGCCCGACGCCCCACGCAAAACCCGTTGCCAGCGCCGCGCCCGGATAGTAGGCCGGGTAAGGCGGCCAGTAGGTGGGCGGATAGGCCGGATAACTCCACGAACCGTACACGGCCGTCGGGTTGTAGGCGGGCACGTAGATGACCTGCGGATTGGCGGGCTCGATCTTCACGATGGTCTGCCCGCCAGCGGGCGCCGCTTCGATGATCACGTTCTGCTGTTCGTTCGACTTGAGGTTGCCCGACTCCTTCGCGCGGGCGCGCAGACGCTGCACAGCGGCGAGCACGTCTTTCTGCTGCGCGAGGAACGCGTCGCCGAGCTTCTGGGTCCAGTCCAGCTTGTCGTTCATGGGTTCGAGAATCTGTGGGAAGGCCACCATCGATTTCACGCTGACGTCCCACGGCTCGTTCGCGACTGCCTTCACGGCGGCGTCGCCCGTGACTTTCGGATTGCTCTTGACCCAGCGCGCCGCATGCACGATTTCCAGCGGGTAGGTTGACGCCATCAGTACTTGCGACAAAACGGAGTCCGGGTAAAGGGCGATCGGCGCGACCAGCGCTTCGATCTCTTCCGGCTTGAAGGGCTCGCGCGGCGGCGCCTGGTCGGTCTGGGCATGTGCGACCCCCGCTGCCAGGGTCAGCGCGACGAGCAGCCACAGCCACGGTGCTGTGGCCCATCGATGGTTCCACGAAGACATGGCTGCTCCTTGAAACTGGTAAGGCCTACTGAAAACGACGACGAACCGACAACTTGTGAAATGTACAACGCTTACTTTGCTTCCCTTCCCGGCGACATTCATCGGCAGGACACTTCATGTGAGCGCGATCACCGCCCCATTCGCCGGTCGTAGCCGCGCGAAATGCGATCGAGCAGCGTAGGGTTGCGCGTGGGCGAATTGAACTGCACGACGACGCTGCCATCGGGTTGCTGGCGCACGCTCGCCGTCACCGTGCTGCCGTCCAGTTCGCCGACGGCGGTGCCGGTGCCGGGGTCCTGGACGCTGATTACCAGACCTTCGTCGCGCATTGCACCCGCTGCCGCGGAGAAGGAGCGGTCGAAGCTGGCCGGGACGGTGACAACGGTGCCGGGCGGCGGGGCGTAATACGGGCAGCCGGTCAACGGCAGCACCAACATGCAGACGCTCAAAAGTACAAAGCGCCTGAAACCGATATGCCGTCGCCGACCATCTTTTGTGCGAAGACCGGATCGGGCACGGTTTCGAGCGGCACCATGACGCCCGAAAGAGGCGCGACCAACTCGATGCGTAGTGGACGCTGAAGAGCTTTCATCGGCGCGACTCCGTTTGACGCCCGGCTGAAACGTGCTGCTTCGAGCGGCGCGAACTCGTCGGGAAGGCGCCGTGAACTGCCCCGATGACTTGCGCCGTTGGGTATTCCGCCGCGGACCTGCGTACCGGACGCCGTTGCGGCGTTCAGCGGCGCTGACGTCAAGCCGTGAGCGATATCAGGATCGTGACACTGCCACAGCTAGCCTACAGTCGCCGCCGCGTGCGCGACATCGGTCGATGGTCCTATTGTCTTCACGATTGGATTGAACATAAATTTGTAGATGCGCCTTCGGGCTGCACATTCCAACAATCGAAAAGCCTTCGATCGCAGCCGGAATGCCCCGACGAGCGCGAGGCTGGTGGCCGGATCGTGTCCCGGAGGCGCGGGGCTCATTCGCTGCTGCGTCTTCGCTCCAAGGCAAAAGGGAAACGCCATGGATACGGTCAGGACGTTGCTCGAAACGCAGCCGCTCTTCGTGCTGTTTCTCACGGTGGCCTTGGGATACGTGGTCGGTGAGATCAGCATTAAAGGGGTGTCGCTCGGCTCGGGCGCAGTGCTGTTCGTCGGCCTGGCGATCGGCGGCTTCGCACCGAAGTCCGCACCGCCCGCGTTGCTCGGCACATTCGGGCTGCTGCTCTTCCTCTACGGTATCGGTATCCAGTATGGCGATCAGTTCTTCAAGGGACTGACGAGTCCGGACGGCCTCAAGGCCAACGCCGCCGCCGCGCTCGGCGTGATCGTCTCGGGACTGGTCGCGGTCGCGTTCGTACCGCTCTTCGGCGTGAAACTCGACGAATCGCTTGGCATGTTCGCCGGTGCCGGCACCAGCACGGCGAGCCTGCAGGCCGCGATCGCCGCTGTGAAAAGCGACGGGCCGGCCGTGGGCTACAGCGTTGCCTATCCGTTCGGCGTTGCCGGGCCGATTCTCTTCCTGTATGCCCTTAGTGCATTGCTTAAGCCGAACATCGTGCGCCCGCCGCCCCCGCTCATCGAAACGGCCGAAATCGCGCTGCGCAATCCTGCGTTTATCGGGTTGAACATGGCGCAGCTGGTGGCGCGCATGCCGACCGGGCTGGCGATCGCGGCCGTGCGTCGCGAGCATCGCAACCGCCCGGCCGCCGACGACCTCGTTCTGCGGGCCGACGACGTGCTGCTCGCGACCTCCACCGACCCGGCCGTGCTGCACGAGGCCACGACGCTCTTTGGCGAACTGCAGCCGGGCCGTATGACGAGTCACCGCGAAGACCTGGACTATGCGCGCGTGTTCGCGTCGAGCCGGCTCGTGGTGGGGCGCATGCTGCGCGACATCCGCTTTCCCGAGGGCGTCGTCTGCACTATTGCGCACGTGCGCCGGGGTGACGCCGACCTGATGCCGAACCCGGACCTCATCCTCGAATATGGCGACCGCGTCGGTCTGCTGCTCGATCGCGCCCAGATCAAGGCGGTTCGTGCGTTCTTCGGCGACTCCATCAAGGGTACTGCCGAACTGAGCTTCATCTCGATCGGTGCCGGTGCGGCGCTCGGCCTGCTGGCGGGTGCGATTCCACTATCCATTCCAGGCATCGGCAAGCTCGCGCTCGGGCTGGCGGCAGTGCTGCTGGTGGCACTCGTGCTCGGCAGGGTGCGGCGCTTCGGACCTTTCGTCTGGACGATGCCGCTCTCGGCCAATCTCGTGCTGCGCAACCTTGGCCTGACCATCTTTCTCGCGCAGGTAGGCATCGCTTCGGGGCCGAAATTCTTCGCGACCATCGGCGTAACCGGCGTGTCCTTTCTGCTCTATGGCGTGACGATCCTGCTCGCGCTCGTCGTCGTGACGGCGGCGGTCTGCCTGTGGATCTTCAGGCTGCCATTCGACATGACGGTGGGCGTCTTATGCGGCGCGACGGGCAATCCCGCGATCCTCGCCTTTGCCAATCGCATTGCGCCGACCGACCGCCCGGACGTCGGCTACGCGATGATTTTCCCGTCGATGACCATCGCAAAGATTCTGTTCGTGCAGGTCGCCGCGGCGCTCGCCAGTGGATAGCGCGATCACCAGCCGTAACGATCGCACCCGGCACTCCTGATTCAATTTGCCACGGAGATCATCATGGACATAGCCGTCTTCAGCGCCAAGCCTTACGACCGCGAGTATCTGAATGCCGCGAACGCGGGGCATCATCATCGTCTCCAGTATTTCGATGTCCCGCTCGACATCGAGACGGTCAGCCTCGCCGCGAACCATGGCGCCGTGTGTATCTTCGTCAACGATTGTGCGGATGCCGCTGTGCTGCAGGCACTCGTGCACGGCGGCACGAAGCTCGTCGCGCTGCGCTGCACCGGCTTTAACAACGTCGACCTTAAAGCAGCGCAGGATCTCGGGATCAAGGTAGTGCGAGTAGTGAACTATTCGCCGAACGCGGTCGCTGAGCATGCGGTCGCGTTGCTCATGGCGATCAACCGCAAGATCCAGCGTGCCTATAACCGCACGCGCGACTTCAATTTTTCTCTCGACGGCCTGATGGGCTTCGACCTGAACGGCAAGGTGGTGGCCGTGATCGGTACCGGCAAGATCGGGCGCGTGTTCACGAAGATCATGCTGGGCTTCGGCTGCAGCGTGATTGGCTACGACAAGTTCCCATCGGCGGAATTCGAGGCGCTGGGCGCGCGCTATGCGCGGCCAAAGGAAATCGGCGAGAGTGCGGACATCATTTCCCTGCATTGTCCGCTCACTCCGGAGACGTACCACATCATCGACGCCAGCACGCTCGCGCGCGCGAAGCGAGGCGCGCTTCTGATCAACACGAGCCGAGGCGCGCTTATCGACACCGAAGCGGTCATCGATGCGCTGAAGAGCGGGCAGCTGGGCGGTCTTGCGATCGACGTGTACGAACAGGAGGCGGACCTTTTCTTCCGTGACCTGTCGGGCACCATCATCACCGACGACGTGCTCCAGCGGCTCGTCACATTCCCGAACGTGATCGTCACGGGGCATCAGGCCTTTCTCACGCGCGAAGCGGTGACGACCATCTGCGAGACAACCCTGCAAAGCGTCACGGAGTTCGAGACGGGCAAGCCGCTTTCAAACGAAATCAGCGCAAGCTGAACGCAGCGCGCTGCGCAGCGGTCAGTCCGTGCGAGTTCGTAAGCGTGTTCTGTTAGCCGGTACCTTCATCGTTTCGCTATAGATGTGGCCAAAGCAGTTTCGACATCAGGCATGCGCGGCGGGCGGCGCTGAGGAGCAGGAACCATGAAACTCTATTCACACGTTCTCCGGAAGTGGCTGACTGCCATCTTTACGAACCTCGCGATCACGGCGATTTTTGCGTTGGCAATCTCGCCTGCGGCTCATGCGCAGCAGAACTTCGCTACTCCGGAGGCCGCAATGAATGCCTTTGGTGACGCAATTGTTAAAGACCGCGAGGACGCATTGCGCACCATCTTCGGCAAGGACTTTCGTAATCTGATTCCGCCCGTTGGCGCGCAGGTGCGGGACGCGTTTCTCACGATGTGGTCAAAGTCGCATGCGATCAAGCCGATCGATACGCGACACGTGGAGATCGCGGTAGGCGACGATGGCTGGACGCTCCCAATTCCACTCGTGAAGACCGACCGGGGATGGCACTTCGACACGCGCGCTGGCGCGGAAGAGATGCGGGAACGACGCATCGGCCGCAACGAACTGGCAGTCATTCAGACGATGCTCGCAATCTACGATGCACAACGCGAATACGCGCAGACCAATCACGACGGCGAGGGCGTGCTCGCCTACGCGTCGAAGATGGTGAGCTCGCCAGGCAAACACGACGGTCTGTACTGGCCGACGGGACCGGACGACCCACCAAGTCCACTCGGCGATGCGTTCGTTAATGCAAGCGCGCGCAACACCCAGAACGCCGGTTACCACGGCTATCACTACAAGCTGCTCTATTCACAGGGACCGCATGCGCCTGGCGGCGCCTATGACTACGTTGTCGACGGCAAGCTGTTCGGAGGTTTCGCCATCATCGCCTGGCCGGTGCGTTACGGAGATACGGGTATCAAGACTTTCATGGTGAGTCATGCCGGGCAGATCTATGAGCGTGACCTTGGCCCGCAGACTGCCGCGAAAGCCGAGGCAACGAAGTCGTTCGATCCGGGTCCAGGCTGGAAGAAGGTGAGCGCTCGGGATAGCGGCCTACCTTGATCATGGTGCTGTGCGCGTAGCGGCACCATGGTTAAGTAGTCGATGAGTGCCGCGCGCTATTTACAGGCTGACGCCAGGTTCGCCTATGCTTGCGTTGAGCGCACAGCCACCCCATACGTGCTGACGATCCGCGCATCCTGCTCAGCGGCGGAAAACAGCTCCCACTCCAATCCGTTCACATCGACGCTGCTTGAATACGCGTTGGCGGTATCGTCTTCGAATCCGACGTGCCGCAGTTGACCCGCTTGCTCCGGTTTCTCGTTGATCGAGAAGTTGAGCAGGTCGGTTCGCCACATCGCGTATTTGCCTGGCACAACGGCATCGGGCGATTGTCCGAGCCGGCGGCTGTAGTCGACAATCGATTCGTCGAGATTCGCAACAGCGAGTGCGATGTGAAAACGCTTCATGGTGGGCTCCCGCGATGGTTATCCGTTTTGACGGTTCGCCCATCGTAGCGATTGCGCACGAGCGCAACTAGGCAAGCGATTATGCTGGTATGTGCGTTACCCGGTTACGCTCGCAGGCCGGTTCGGATCGCCCCGCCGCCGAAGCGCGTCAATGCAGTCAGAGATTCGACGGGTTGCCCGGATCCGTCTTGCCCTTTTCGGCGTTTTCGCGCTGATCGCCGAGATCCTTGCGGTTTTCGCCTTCGGTGATTTGCGCTTCACCTTTGAGCTTCCTGTCTTCGTTGCCGGTGATAGAGCCGATGCCCTTGTTGATCATGCCCTTCAGTTCTTCCTTGATGCCTTCGGTCTTGTCGTTTGCCATGAGTGCCTCCAGAGTTAAGCGGGTTTTCGCGCGATGCGACCATCGCGTGCGTCATGTGCATGCGCAATCGGCATGCCGAAGCGCTCATGGACGGCGCTTCTTCCACGCATAGTCGGCGGGTGGATCGGCGACGCCCGGGCGACCCACCGAGTTCGGGTTTTCCGAGCAAAGGGTGACGAAACACACCGACTCGCCGCAGGACTGACGTCGCCGCAACGTCTCGGCAAGTGACAGCGCCTCTGCCATCGCGCCGGCGGCAAAGGATACGGCGCGCGGCACGATGGCGTCGTCTATCGCTTCCGACCAATAGACCATGTACACCGGGTTCACGGAGCAGGTGACTGGCTACCGGGCACACCGACGCCCGGTATGTCTCGCACGGGCTGCTGGTCCGGCTGGACGTCCGTTTCTGGAAGCGACTCCGGTGTGCGTGCAGGCGGCGTGCCGCGACCAATTTCGGACTGTTGCGGATCGGGTTTTTGGGGCGTGGGTGTTTCGGTCATGGGCGGCTCCTTCTGCGTTGCTTTCGGTGGATCGAGTATCGTGTTTGGCAGCATCCTGTGTGCCAACGAGTCGCGAGCGTTGCGCACGTCCGTGCAACATCGTGTGGCCAGGCAGCTTCCCGCGTTGCTACACGCTGAATGCACAGCCGCAGGCTTCCCGGCAGTCTGGCCCCAGGTACCTTTACAATTCAACACTTCGATCCGACAAACGTGAATGCGCGATGAGATACCACTTTGCATTGATCCTTGCGGCGGCCGTTGCGAGTACTGCCGTGAACGCTCAAACAGCCGCGAATGGCGAGACAGGCGCACTGCAATGTGCGATCGGAAAAGTGACCGGCGTGGGCGGGTCGGAACAGAGCGTTCGTGAATATCTCGCGACGCCCGATCGGGACAAATATCGCTACATTGCGGACAACCCGATTCAATGCCGCATTTCCGACGAGGGCCGGGCGTCCGCATGTACCGGCATCACCACGCTTAAACGCGAACAGGTCAGCGTGTACGATCAGATCGACAGCACGATGATCACCGTGGTCGCGCGCGTCGAGCTGGATCACGGCACGTATCCGGTACTTATCGCCGTGCCGAGAAAAGACGTGCAGTGTCAGGAGTAAATGTTCTGGCCCGGCCGGCTTTGTGCGCTGTCCTGAGAGCAATTGCAAAGGTAACCCGTCCATGCAAGCCAGAATCCGGATCAGCGTCCTCGCGAGCATTCCACGAAGCGTCTGGGTACTCGGCTGTGTGAGCCTTTGCATGGATATCTCGTCGGAGATCGTCCATAGCCTTTTGCCGATGTTCCTGACAGTGAGCCTCGGTGCGAGCGCCGCGACCATCGGCTTGATAGAAGGCATTGCCGAAGCGACCGCGCCGATAGTGAAGGTGTTTTCGGGCGCGCTGAGCGACTACCTCGGGAACCGTAAGTGGCTCGCGGTGGCCGGTTATGCATTGGGCGCGTTGAGCAAGCCGCTCTTTGCGATCGCGCCGACCGTCGGCGTGGTGGTGACCGCGCGCGTCATCGACAGAGTCGGCAAGGGGATTCGCGGCGCGCCGCGCGACGCGCTCGTGGCGGACGTCACACCTGTCCACCTCAGAGGCGCCGCGTTCGGCTTGCGTCAGTCGCTCGATACCATCGGCGCGGTGCTGGGCCCGTTGTTCGCGGTAGTCATCATGTCGGTGTGGGCCGATAACTTCCGGCTAGCCTTCTGGCTTGCCGTCATTCCTGGTGTGCTGGCGGTCGCACTGTTGATGGTCGGCATCCACGAGCCGGCGCGTGAAGCGGGCGCGAAGCGCGTCAATCCTGTGCGGCTGGAGAATCTGAAGAAGCTGGGCGCGCGCTACTGGTGGGTCGTCGCCATTGGCGCTGTGTTTGCGCTCGCCCGCTTCAGCGAAGCATTCCTCGTTTTGCGTGCAATGGGCAGTGGCGTACCCATCGCTCTGGTTCCGCTCGTTATGGTGACCATGAATATCGTGTATTCGCTGTCGGCGTATCCGTTCGGCAAACTTGCGGACACGATGAATCACAAGCGGCTGCTGATTGCGGGCGTCGTCGTGCTGATCGCCTCGGACCTCGTGCTTGCACACGGCAGCCACTGGAGCATCGTGCTGCTCGGCGTCGCATTGTGGGGCTTGCACATGGGCATGACGCAGGGGCTGCTCGCGACCATGGTTTCTCACACCGCGCCGGCGCAATTACGCGGCACTGCGTTTGGCTTTTTCAATCTGCTGGGCGGTGTCGTCACGCTGCTTTCGAGCGTCATTGCCGGTGAGCTGTGGGACAAGATCGGGGCTACGGCTACCTTTTATGCGGGCGCCGTTTTCTGCGTGGCGACAATCGCGCTCCTGGTTGCCGGCAAGACTCCCGACACCCGCGCAACGTCGCACTGACAAACACAGTGTGCAAAGACCGCAGCTATCCTTTGAGTTCCGCGAGGAGGCGCGCCAGGCGGGCGATGCGGTTCCGGTACATGGGTGCTTGCGGACTCGTCTTCAAATGCTCGACGCGGTCTCGCCAATAGGTCGGTGAAAAAGGCTCCTGGGACGCCCATGCGATCACGCGCTCGAGATGAACAAGCTCGCTTTCGAAAATGTGGTGGTGCATCTTTGAACCCCCGTGGATGGCCAGTCTTCTCTCGTCACGGCGCCGTTGAAATCTGGCGCTGCGTAAGGCTGCTCAAGCAGCTTGTTTTCCGCGACTCGTTACAACAAGGTTAGCCGTCGCGGCCCTTTCCCGAAGGGAAGGCAACGACGGCCGGACCCATCCCGCAGCGGATCTTCGGTGCATAGCCAAAGATTTTCCGCTCTTTGGTGCCGCGCATTGCGAACTGCTTCTCTGCGGAAGCATGGTCGCCATCTTTGTACGCGTCACCGCTACAACAGCACAGCCCTCTCTCAGTCTGCTACCAACGGCTGGCTACCGTTGGCGTCGATCGGCGTTGCACGTATTAGTTCGTTTAACTAAACGACTGCTTGCCATAATGAATCGAGATCACTCGATCCGCGGTGTCAGCCGTCCCGCAACGGACGCAACAACGCGGCAACAGAACGTCGAACACGTTGCAGCGCGCGATCTTGTTTTGGTCTCTCAGGCTCCCCGGTCATTCGGACAATTTCGTCGCAGCTTTCCGGCCACCTGCCTTTGTATAAGCAATGGTCGTGCCATATGTTGAGATGGCTTAGGCTCGGGCGCGTCGGCGAATCGGGTCTGCCGGTGTTGGCCGATCTCGTCCAGGTTGGCGGTCAAAGTTGGTCGTTTTCGTCCACATGGGCATGCGGCGCGCGTAATAGGGCGATTTCGTCCGCAGCGGGCGGCACTCGGCGGCGTGAGGGAGGATTACGAGCACCACGAACGGCGCAGAGAGGAGTCCGGCGCGGCGTTGCATGCCGCAGCCGGACGAAAGCAGATGAAGCAGATGAGGGCGGACGGGGATGAGGCGGACAGAAGCGGCCTTGCTTACGCCTGCAAGCTGACCTTGCTGTACGTGAGCCTGCTCGGGCGCACGCGCATACGCACCAGCGACACGAGGAAGCTGAACCCCGCCTGATTGGGATCGATCACGGGCACGTAAGCGCCGAGCGCCTCGCCGAGCAGCGTCGAGACCCGGCTCGCCACGTCCACGAATCCCGTACAGCCGAGCAGAATCGCCTGCGCGCCGTCGTCCTTGATCGCCTTCAACGCAGCTTCGAAGGTGCGGACAACCACGACGTCGATGTTCTCGAGCTGCGCGACAGGGCAGTCGATCGCGCGAATCGACGCGAAGGTGTCTTCTATGCCGTAGGTTTGCGGATGACCGCGCTGCATTGCGAGCGTGCTTTGCAGGATCGTGATGATCGAGAAGCGCTGGCTGAGCGCGAGGGCCGTAAACGCCGACGCCGGAAAGCCGCCGATGATCGGAATGTCGATCACTTCGCGCGCGGCTTCGACGCCGCACATGTCGAAGTCGGTCAGCCAGATGCCGTCGAAACCGTCGTTGGCGATGGACTGTGCGAGCTCGACCACCGGCATGCCGTTCTGCAGCCAGTTCGTGCGGTTCTCGATGTCGGGATGACCCTCGGTGATGTTGCGAATCTCCACCTGGACGTCGGGCGGCACGACAGGCGCAATCGCCTTCATGATGCGGTCGTTGTACTGGGACGTGGCAACCGGCACGAGCACACAGATACGAATGGGCGAGTTCAAGATGCATCTCCCTTGCGTGCGGCCTGCAGCGATTCGAGCGGCACGTAAGGGCCGAGGTAGCCAAGCGAGTTCAGCAACTGCATGAAGCTGTCGAGAATGAGGCCCGGTTTGCGCAACTCGGGTTCGGCGCGCCAGGCAATTAGCGTCACGGGGCGTTTGCCGATTGCCGGATTCAGCGAACCGTCGCCGTTGACGAGGTCGCCATTGCTAAAGACTGCCTGGCCCTCGCCGCCGACGAAATAGGCGACGCTGTCGGGCGCGAGCACGATCGGCTGTGCACACTTGCTGTCCCATGCGAGTAGCGACTCGTTCTGATACATCACCGTATAGGTATGCTGTCCAGCCTGAATGCGAATCTTGCCGACGTCGAAACCGCCGCTCGTATCGACTTCGGCCGACACCAGTTCGCCCGGTTCGGAAACTGCGCGCGCCGCCAGTCCGCAACGTTCGACGAGATAGGCGGTCATCTGCCGGGCGCTGCCGATCTCTCCGCTCTGCAACGCACGCCCGAGTTTCAGTGCGCGTGTCAGTGTGCCGCGAATCGGTGTCGCGCGGCCGATATCGGCCGGCGTCATCACCCACATCGCAAGTCCGCCGAACTGGCCGAACTCCGGATCGGCCACGACCGGGCGCATCATCTGTTCGACGATCGCCGACACGTCCCGCTGATGAGTCGGCGCGCCTTCGCTGCCGCCGCGCGGCGTCACGTTCAGTTCGACGCAAAGACCGCCCTGGCTTACGAGGAACGCGGGCCGCGGATCGATTTCCGTAGCGGCGAACGTCAGCATCGGCAACGAGGGCACCGCGCGCCCGGCGCCGTCGGCGTCGATGACCGCAAGGCCCAGTTTCGCCGCCACGAGTGCAGCCACCGTGAAGCCCAGCGCACCGCTTTCCGGCGGCATCACATAGGCGAGTTTCTTGGATTGCGAGGCGAGCCGAGCCTGAACGTTCTGCACCGCCGTCACGGGGCCGAGCGGGTAGGTCGCCGAGTTGATCGCTTCCGGCGCGCCGAGATAGGCGACCATGACGGCCGCGCCCTCGGTCGCTTCATCGACGGAAACGACCTTGACGGTGTCGGTGGGATAGTAGTCGCCGGCTACGAAGTGCGCGGCCAGATGCCGTGCGGATTCGATGGTGCCGCCTCCGCCGCTGCCGAAGAAAGCTGCGCCCAGTAGCAGCGGTTCGAGATCTTCCCGGCGTAGCTCATATGCCATTTACGATTCCTTTGGTGTAGTTGTGGAACGAAGCATGTTGCTGGAGTTCGGCAAGCAGATTCGCGGCGCCCGCGACGCGAGGCGTTGCATCCGTCGGCAACGAACGCAGGCCGCGCTCGAGCGTCTCGATGGCTTCGGCTACGCGGCCAGTCGAGCGCAGCAAATCGGCGAGGTGGTGCGCGGCATCCACGCGCCCAGGCACCGAGCCGAACGCGAGCGCCGTCGACAGCGCCGTGCGCAGCCCGAGTTCCGCGGCGTTCACGTCGCCGAGCGCCCACTGCGCGCGTGCTCGCGTGACCAGTAGCTTGCCCAGATACACGCGCTCCTGACGGGCGAGCGTCTCGTCGATAGCCGTAGCCAGGATCGCCTCGCACGTTTTCGCGCGGCCGGCGCGCAGCAGCAATTCCCCGTGCTGCCACGTCTTGAACGAATAGAAGAGCGCACCGCCATTGCAAACGACGTGGTTATCGTAGCCGTCGAGCATGACAGTTTCCGCTTCGTCGGCCTGCCCGAGCGCGCTGAGATGACAGCCGCGCAGCACCTGCCCGACTCCGCGATAGAACGCGAAGCCGTGCGCGATCGACACCGACTCCAGTTCGCTTGCAAGCTGACCCAGCCGTTCCACGTCGTCGAACAGCGCGGCGAGCCAGGCGGCGCCCTGCAAATTGACGACGTGAGCGAGCGCGTGCACGCCGGGTTCGGATGTGCGCAGAATCAGCATTTCCATCGCGCGGCGTGCCTGTCCGAAGGCGCCGATCTGGTAGGCGGCGAGTCCTTCGAACGTCAACGCGAGACTCGCCAGGTCGATTCCTTGCGAACCGGTGCGGATGTCGTTGCGCCCCACGCCGAGCAGATTGCCGCGCGCGAGACAGGCGAGAGCTTCTTCGCTGTCGCCGAGCCAGAACAGCGTGTTGGTCATGGCGACGTGAGCTTCGTCGAGCGACACGCGATCGCCGGCGTTCTGCGCGCGCTCCAGCATGTTCTGCGCGGTTGCGCGTGCCTGCTTGAGTTGCAGCGTGGTTAACTGCGTAGTCCAGATGCCGAACTGGATTGCGGCGATTTCAGCGGGGGAGCACACGCCTTCACCGACCGCCAGCGCTGCGGCGTAGCAGGCCGTGGCTTCCGCGTACAGCCAGCCGTGCACGCTGCGCAAGCTCATGCCCAGAAGGCGGTAGGCGTCGAACTGGAGGCGGCGCACGGGGTCCTGTTCGTTCGGCGTTTGCAGCACGTCGAGACAGCGGCGCAGCGGCGGAATTGCTTCGGCAAATTTCGATTCTTCGATCAGCGCGCTCGCATGCTCCAGGCACTTGCGCGCTTCACGGTGATGTTCCTCTCGCGACTTCAGACGCCGTTCGATTGTTTTGCGACCCACGCCGAGCATCGCGGCGGCCGCACTCTTGTTGCCGCTCGTCCGTTCGAGTGCGCGGTCGATCAGCAAATCTTCGGCGGCGTTGAGCTTGTCGCGGCCTTCGAGCTGCATCAGCATATCGGCGAGACTCGCGCGCGACACTGGCCCGCTGGTCTCGTTCGCGAGAAACGGCTCGAGCGTATCCACGTCGATCACCGTGCTTTCCGCGAGCACGCTCAGCTGGCTGACCAGGTTGCGCAATTGCCGGATATGACCAGGCCACGGGTGCTGCGCAAGACGACGCAGCGCGGCCGGCGCAAACTCCAGCCGGCGCGTGTGTTGTGACGCGAAGTGGTTGACGAGCGCGGGGATATCCTCGACGCGCTGCTCGAGTCCCGGCACCGCGAGTACGAAGACCGCGAGCCGGTAGAACAGGTCCTCGCGGAACAGCCCCGCGCGCGCGAGCTCGCGCAGGTCGCGGTGTGTCGCGGCAACCACGCGTCCAGCAAACTGCAGGCTGGTCGACGATCCCAGCGGACGGAATGTGCGCGTTTCAAGTACGCGTAGTAGTTTCGGCTGCAGCGCGAGCGGCAATTCGCCGATTTCATCAAGCAGCAGCGTGCCCTTGCCAACTTGCTGGAAAAGCCCCTGGCGGTTTTCGCCCGCGCCGGTGAACGCGCCCTTGACGTGCCCGAACAGTTCGGCTTCAACGAGGTGTTCGGGAATCGCGCCGCAATTGACGTCGACGAAGGGTTGATCCTGGCGCAGGCTGTGTGCGTGAACACGGCGCGCAACGAGTTCTTTGCCCGAACCGGTCGGCCCGAAAATAAGCAGCGGATGATCGGTGGGAGCAACCCGATCGATCATCCGGACCAGTTGGCGAAACGCTGGTGCGCCGCCTACGAAAGAGCCGGAGTCGGCCTTGTCGGTGGCGAACGGAACGACTGGGGTATAACTCATTACAAAGTAAGCTCCACATGATCCGCGTGCGGCGCTACGCGGAAATGGCCGTCGCAAGGACGGCGGTCATGCATCGATTCCCTGTCTGACGAGCTTCCGATTCCGCTGTCGGAGTAGTCCGCCTAAGAAGTGACAGAGTATGAAGGTTGGTTGTTGACGTTGTCTGTCGAAATTAATTTTGGCGCAAGTATCTATGCGCATTTCATCGGGTATGGCAAAAAGCACAGAAAGAAGAGTGTCCGCGACGGCGCAAGTGCGTCGCGCCGGCTCACGATACGTGGTTGATATAACGGCGCCGCGTCAACGGTTCTTTAGCTGCTGCGCGCTTCGTGTCAATCGTGTGCAACGTGTGGAGGGAGTGCATGTGGCCGCTGCCGGGCCTGCGACGTGATGCGGGATGGTTGAAGAGCCAGTTGATTGCAGCTTTTGTTGCGCGGGTTCTCATGGAGAAATTGCCACGGTCGCCGGCAACGGGAGCGTGGCAATTTATTGCTTCATGACCGGCCGATGCAACGGCCGGCCAATCGGTGCTTACGGCCCGACGCGCAGGACGACTCCCGTTGAAATCTGCACCATCAGATAGTCGCCGCCAATGCCGACCCACGAATAGCCGCGCGGCGGCGGAGCCAGCCGATACGCGCGCCAGTCGTCGATCACATACTGACGGTCGCGGTATTCAGGAGGCAGGCGATCGCCCTTGCGCCAATGTCCGGGCGCGTTCGCGGAGTTGCCTGGGCCGTCGGGGCTGTGTCCGGGTGGCACCTGCTTGGGGCCATGACCATTCGATTCATGACCATGGTTGGGCCCGTGACCGTGACTCTCCCCATGACCGTGGTCGCCGCCCTTGCCGGGGTTGTCGTGCGGCGGTTGTGCGAGAACGAGCGACGATGCCAGCATACCCGCGCTCATCATCGACGCGAGAAATATGCGGGATTTATTCATTAACTATCTCCTGGAATTAGCGGCGTGAAGGTGCAGGGCACCAAACCGGACAGCGTGATCTGAATCTGTCAGGTTTGTATGTTAGCGGACCCAGGTCACCTGCGCGCACAGGAAATCTTGCCAACCGTTGCTCGCGCAACTAGCAATGTTTTGCGTGCATTCGCGTAGCAGGCAGCCGCAATTCCTCTCACGCTTTTATGCGAATTCGCGATTCAGAGCTATGCCCTGCATCGGAAAAATGCGTTCGAAATTCTCCGTTGCAGGCTTATCGCGGCACTGCATCGACTAGCTCATGCTGATTGCAATTCCGGCTGCGGTGCTATTCGAAGCTTGCGCTTCGAGTTCGTCCAGTCGCAGCAGGAGAAGGTCGAGTGAGCGCAATTGTGCATTCGTAAGGTGCTGCGAATCGAGTAGTCGATGAAGCCGCAGGCGCCAGTAGGCGGCCGGCAGGATTGGCCCCGCGAGATCTCCTGTCATTGACGCGCTCATGACTCGCCCCAGATGCGCGATCTCCAGGTCTATTAAAGTGACCATGCCCCCACCTCGCAACGTTCGTTCTTGTTGTCTAACCAAGAGTTATTAGACATTAGTCCAAATGCGGCAAATAACCAATGGGGGCGATTATTGACGGGCGGCTAAAGCGGTCGGCAATTTTTTTGGGGAGAATGCACACAGCATTAGTGCAAGGGGAATCCAACGTCTTTTTCCTTGCAACAGCAAATGTTAAATATTTGTGGCAACGGCCTTTGCGATTTAAAACATATCTCCGCACTTGACGGTGCACGACGACATGCGGCGGCATGCAACCCGAGGCGGGCCGCATGCCGTCTCTTTCAGTTGCAGTTCAGGCTCTGCTTCGCGGCGAAACAACGCGATTGCTGCCCGGTACTGCATTGCGGCCAACGGCCGAGCCGCCGCTTTCTTCAATCGGCGGCTGATGGCGAAAACCCGCACTGCCCGACACGATCGCGATAATCGCGCCGACGATCAGCGCTGCGAAAGAGAACCAACTGGCGCGAGCGACGCCGCGCGCGGCCGTGTCAGCGGTTTCTCGGGCCCGTTGTCCGGCTTCGGGGCTGGACGCCATCGACGCCGCCGACGCCATGGCCGACTGCATCTGCTGCTTGGCAGTGTCAACGATGGAATTGGCTCCGCCTGGCTGATTGGCCGCAGTCGCGCCCACTTGCGCGCCGACTTGCGCACCCGTCGCCGCAACGCTTCCTGCAGTGCTGACCGCTCCCGTGATGAGCGAAGTCATTCCGTAGAGAATGAACAGCGTCATGACGGCCCATGCCAGCAGGCCATGCAGCCATCCGAGCACGGGCGCGCACCGTCCTGCGTAGTACGAACCGACGAAGACCGCGAGAACCGTCGTTATGATTACCCACACGCCGGAGCCGAAGCCGAAGCCTTGCAACGGGTCGGGTTTGGACATCGGCGCGAGCAGCGACGCGCCGATAGCCGTGCCCAGCACGCTCATGACCAGATAGACGATCATCGAAAGAATAACGCCCGCGAAAATCGGGCCCCATGACAGCCGCGGCAGGCCGTCTTGTGTCGTGAGAAGTTTCATGGTGTCTCCTGCAGAGAGGGAAGAGGTCGCCTGGTGCCGCGCACATGGCCCGGCACTCCGGTTTGCGCAAGCGCCATGCCGTGGGCGCCAGTGACGCGCCGCGTCAGCGCCTTGCCGCGCTATACGCGCCGGCTTCCTCAATCAGCCAGGTTCTGAAGAGTTCGAGTGGCTTCCCGTGACTTAGCTCTGTCGGATAGACAAGGTAATACGCGGATTCCTCGACCGTGGTGGCCGCGAGCGGAATGACGAGGCCGAGTTGCGACAGCCGTTCGTCGACGAAAAATTCTGGAACGAGGGCCACGCCGAGTCCTGCGGCAGCGGCGCTGATCAGCATGGAGTGCAGTTCGTACCGGACGCCTTGCATCGTGGCGTTATCTTCGACGCCGAGATTGGCGAACCAGCGGGACCAGGCGTCGGGGCGCGTCGTCGAATGGAGAAGCGGGTAGTTCAGCAATTCGTGCGCTCTCCTGACGGGCTTTGCAAGCAGTGACGGCGCGCAGACGGGCACGACTTCCTCGCCGAAAAGATAGTCCGACGACGTGCCCGGCCAGGTCGGCTTGCCATAGTGAATGGCGGCCTCGAAATGCGACTCCTCAAACGGGAACGGGTCGGTGCGAACACCCATGTTGATTCGAACGTCCGGGTTGCGGTCGTTGAAGTCCTTCATTCGCGGAATCAGCCATTGCGATGCAAACGTGGGAAGCACCGCGAGTTCCAGGTAACCGCCTCCGCTGCCGTGCGCAATGATCGACAGCGTGTCCCGGTCCAGATTCTCCAGCGCCCGGCGCACCTGCGTACCGTACAGACGCCCGGCGCGAGTCAGCATCACGCGCTGCTTCGAACGAACGAAAAGGCGCACGCCAAGATTCGATTCGAGCGTCAGGATCTGCCGCGAAACCGCGCTCTCGGTCAGAGACAACTCTTTCGCAGCATGAGTGAAGCTTTCGTGCCGCGCCGCGGCCTCGAAGGCCAGCAACGCGCTCGTGCCGGGAACCTTAAACTTGCGCATGTTAATTCCAAAAAGTCATCAAGTGGCAATTTAATCTCGCTTTACGCTGGGTGCAACAATTTGAATAATGAGAATCACGTAAGCTTGGCTACCCCTTCGCCTACCTTCTGGCTACCAGTTCCGGTATGCCGTCGATGAACACCTTCCCGCTGCGGCGGCGCGCCCCCGAGAGAAACGCAGATGCGCAATTCGAACGTTGAACGCCTGTTACTGAAACTGCTTGGCCCGGCCAAAACGGAGTCGCTCTTTACAACCCTCAAATTTCCGAGCGCACTGGCGGATTGGGAAGACGGCACGGTGACGCGCGCCGAACTCGCGCAGGCGATGAACATGGCCTTATTCGAGGATCTGCTGGAGCGTTCGCCGAATGGGCGCGCCTATACGACCGAGACAATCGCGAACGGCGGCTCTGTGTACTTCGATCACGGCGCGTTGCGCACGGTGAGGTGGGAGAGCAACGGGGCGTTGCCTCCGGGCGAGGCGGCATTCACTCGCATCCTGCGTCCGCTTGGCTTCAGGCTGAACGGCCGCTATCCGCTCGACAAACTGGGCATGACCGGCCGTGCGTACGCGCATGAGGACGCGCCCGATGAAATCGCGCAGTTCTTCGTGAGTGAGTTGCATCCCGAACGCTTCTCCAGCGAGTTCCAGCAGGCGGTCACTAACGTTGTCCATTCGTCGAAAGATCCGTTGACGCCGCTCGCCGTTTCGCAACTCTGGGAACTGGAGCGTGAAGGCGCGCTTGCTATCGACGCAGCTCACAAGTTGCTGCCGGTCATTGTCGGCGCGTTCGCTCGCCAGCACGCTCTGCCGAGCGAGGCGGACTACGAAGTCCTGTTGCGCGAATCAGCGGAAATGGCGTGGATCGCTACCGAAGGCAACGCCTTCAATCACGCGACGGATCGGGTGGAAGACGTGTTCACGCTGTCGGACGAAGAGAAGGGCAAGGGCCGGCCCATGAAGCCCGAAGTCGAGCGCTCGCGCTCGGGTCGCGTCTTCCAGACCGCCTATCGCGCGGACACGGTCGAGCGTCAGTTCAGGTCCACTGGCGACAAGCTCGTCACGCGGACGGTACCTGGCTCCTTCTATGAATTCATTACTCGCAAGCGCACTTTCGATCAGGCGTCGCGTAGCTGGGTCACGGACCTGCGTTTCGACGCCGGTAATGCGCAAGGCATTTTCAAAATGACCGCGAACGCGGCACAGTAGGGTGCCTCCGGCCGGTGATTCAGGCCGGTGGCTCACGCTGATAAGGCGTTCCGATCCTAATGCACGCCGCATTTCCTATCAGAAATAACGCTTGCGAGCGCGCCGCGGCAGCGGAAGCGGTTGATGTTGCCGGCAAAAACCCGCGCGTGTATAGTTTCCGAACGTACCAAAATTTCGTATTGGAAATTCAAAGAGGTCTCAATCGTGAAAGCATCCGCCATTCTCTCGGAACTCGGCATTTCCCATCTCGCCGAAGCGGGCGACATTGCCGTCCATTCGCCGATCAACGGCGAACTCATCGGCCGCGTTGCGAGCCGGACGGTCGCCGAGGTCGACGCCGCACTGGCCAGCGCCCAGAAGGCCTACGCAGGCTGGCGCAACGTGCCGGCGCCGCGCCGCGGAGAACTGGTGCGTCTGCTGGGTAACAAGCTGCGCGAGCAGAAGCACGCGCTTGGCAGCATCATCACGCTCGAGACCGGCAAGATCCTTCAGGAAGGCCTCGGCGAAGTGCAGGAAATGATCGACATCTGCGATTTCGCGGTCGGCCTGTCGCGTCAGCTTTACGGCTTGACGATCGCGTCGGAGCGTCCGGGTCATCGCATGGCTGAAACGTGGCATCCGCTCGGCGTGTGCACGATCATTTCCGCGTTCAACTTTCCCGCAGCCGTGTGGTCGTGGAATGCCGCGCTCGCGCTGGTGTGCGGCAATGCGGTCGTCTGGAAACCATCGGAAAAGACACCGCTCACCGCGCTGGCAGTCGACAAGATCCTGCAAGACGCGTTGAAGGAATTCGGCGACGCTCCCGAAGGCCTGACGAGCGTCGTGAACGGTGGCCGCGATGTCGGCGCAAAGCTGGTTTCCGACCCGCGTTCCAACATCGTGAGCGCGACGGGGAGCACGGAAATGGGCCGCGCGGTCGGCGTCGAAGTGGCGCGCCGTTTTGGCCGCTCGATTCTCGAACTCGGCGGCAATAATGCGGGCATCGTCTCCGGCAGCGCCGATATGGAACTGGCACTGCGCGGCATCGTCTTTTCTGCGGTCGGCACGGCCGGTCAGCGCTGCACGTCGCTGCGCCGCCTGTTCGTTCACGAAAGCGTGTACGACAAGGCCGTCGAACGTTTGAAGGCGCTATACAGCAAGGTGGTGATCGGCAATCCGCTGGAGCAGGGCGTGCTGATGGGACCGCTGATCGACGAACAGTCGTTCAACCGCATGCAAGCGGCGCTCGAACAGGCAAAGAGCGAAGGCGGCAAGGTGTTCGGCGGCGAACGTCATGCGGTTGCCGGCAATGAGAAGGGCTTCTACGTTCGTCCGGCCATCGTCGAAATGCCTTCGCAAACGTCGGTCGTGCTGAAGGAAACGTTCGCCCCGATTCTCTACGTGCTGAAGTACAGCGACTTCAACGACGCGATCGGCGGAAACAACGCAGCGGTTCATGGTCTTTCGTCATGCGTCTTCACGACTGACCTGCGTGAAGCGGAGCGCTTCCTGTCGGCGTCGGGCAGCGACTGCGGTATCGCGAACGTGAATATCGGACCCAGCGGCGCGGAAATTGGCGGCGCGTTCGGCGGCGAGAAGGAAACGGGCGGCGGTCGCGAATCGGGCTCCGACTCGTGGAAAGCTTATATGCGGCGCGCGACCAATACCGTCAACTATTCGTCGGCACTGCCGCTCGCTCAGGGCATCGATTTCAACATCGGCTGAGCGTTTTGCGCTGCACGTACACGGCTGTTTAACCTCAGCCGTTTTTTTGCGCGAGCTGTCGTTGCGGCCCTGCCGGACAAGTCGGCCACTGTATGCCGGGGTGCCCTTTCCGGGGCAGCCCGGTTATGTGCAACCTGGAGCGAGTCGTGAGTTCACAAGTCGTTATTGTCGGTGGCGGCGTTATCGGCAGTTCTATTGCTTACTTCTTGCGCGCTTCCGATCCGACGGTTTCCGTGTCCGTGATCGAACGTGATCCGAGCTACGCGAAGTCGTCGTCGGCATTATCGGCCGCTTCGATCCGGCAGCAGTTCTCCACGCCCTTATCGATTCAGATGTCGCTGTACGGTATCGAATTTCTGCGCAATATCGGCGAGCTTCTTGAAGTGGACGGCAACAAGCCCTCGATCGATTTGCATGAAGGCGGTTACCTGTTCCTCGCCACGGCCGCCGGCGACGCAACGCTGCGCGAAAACCACGCGTTGCAGAAGAGCCTTGGCGCGGACATCAATCTGATGGACCAGCAAGCGCTCAAGGCCAGGTTCCCCTGGCTGAATGTGGCCGACCTCACGTCGGGCGCCTTCGGGGAGAGCGGCGAAGGATGGTTCGACGGCTACGGCCTCGTGCAGGCGCTTCGCAAGAAAGCGCAGTCGCTAGGCGCGCGCTACATTGCCGCCGATGTAACCGGTGTCGTTCGCGAGGGCCGCAAGATCACGCACGTCATCGCCAGCAATGGCGAGCGCTTCGCCTGCGATACGGTCGTGAACGCGGCAGGCGCATGGGCGCGGAAGATCGCCGGCATGATGGACATCGACATTCCGGTCTTTGCTCGCCGTCGCAGCATTTTCAATGTGTCGTCTCCGGCTCGCCTCGCGGATTGTCCGTTGCTGATCGATCCTACCGGCGTCTATTTCCGGCCGGAAGGGAAGACCTACATTTGCGGCACATCGCCGGGCGCGGATAACGATCCTGACGATCTGCCGCTTGACGAGGTAGATCACCGCCTTTTCGACGACGTCATCTGGCCGACGCTTGCGCATCGCGTGCCGGAGTTCGAAGCGCTGCGTGTCGCGAACTGCTGGTCAGGCTATTACGAGTACAACGTGTTCGACCACAACGCGATCATCGGCTATCACCCGCAAATCGAAAACTGCGTGTTCGCGAACGGGTACAGCGGACATGGTCTTCAGCAAGGCCCCGCAACGGGCCGCGGCGTAAGCGAACTGATTCTGAATGGACGCTACGTGTCGCTCGATCTCTCTTCGTTGAACTGGGAGCGTCTGCTCGAAAACCGCCCCATCGTGGAAAAAAACGTGGTGTAGGCGACCACGAATAATGCGTGACGACCTGAGCTCAACCGCCGAAAACATGTACGAATTCACCGCTCCTTTCCAGAATCCTTCAGGCTCTCCGATTCGCGAACTGTTCAAGTATCTGGGTGAGCCAGGCATGATTTCGTTCGCGGGCGGCTATCCGGCTAGCGATCTGTTCGATGTCGACGGTTTGCAGCAGGCCGAAGCTCGCGCATATCAAGACCCGAACAGCTGTCTGCAGTACGGGCCGACCGACGGGTTGCCGCGTCTGAAGCACGAGCTCATAAGCCTGATGGCGCGTCGCGGCGTGCCATGCGCGTTGAACGAAATGCTGGTGACTACGGGCTCCCAGCAGGGACTCGACCTGCTGCTTCGCGTGCTGGTGAGTCCGGGCGATGTCGTGTTCACCGAACAGCCTGCGTATCCGGCAACGCTTCAGGCACTCAAGCTTCAGCAGGCGAAAATCGTTGCCGTGCCGGTGGATGCGCACGGCCTCAACGTCGACCATCTCGCCGAGCTTCTGGCGTCGGGTACGGTCGCGCGCCCGAAGCTGCTCTATACGGTTCCGACGTTTGCCAATCCGACCGGCGCAACCATCACGCGGGAGCGCCGCATCGCCTTGCTGAAGCTTGCGGTGCAATACAAATTTCTTATTGTCGAAGACGACGCGTACGGCGATCTGCGCTTTTCCGGAGTTGCGGTCCCGTCGATCATTTCTCTTGCGGCCGAAGTAGAGGGCTCACGTGACTGGGTCGTGCATTTCGCGAGCCTTTCGAAGATCGTCGCGCCTGGACTGCGCGTAGGTTGGACAATCGCACCGGCCGAAATCACGCGCCGTTGTGTGATTGCAAAGCAGACAGTCGACCTTTGCAGTGCGCCGTGGACGCAGGCCATTGCCGCCGAATATCTGGCCGACGGTGCGCTCGAACGACACCTGCCGCGCATCACCGAAATGTACGGGCGCAAATGCGAGGCGCTATGCGAAGCACTGCGCTCGCAGTTTGGCGATACGCTCCAGTTTCATCGGCCTGACGGCGGCATGTTCGTCTGGGCGCGTATCGAAGGCATCGACGCGTCCGCGCTTTTACAACGCGCTATCGAGAACAAGGTCATGTTCGTGCCGGGCAAGGCATTTTTCGCGGACAGGATCGACCCTGCGTCGTTGCGTTTGTCGTTTGCGGCGCCGGGTATTGCCGATATTGAAGAAGGCGCAAAGCGCCTGCGGCGTGCATACGACACAGCGGCGCGCAACGTTGTCTTATCGTGACGCCGGCCCCGTCGACTCTCTGACCTGCAGTAGCGCGTGCACTTCCTGACCGCGTTGCGCCCGCTTGCCGTCCAGCATGTCGAGCAGATATTGCGCGGTGAGTTGTCCGATCTCACGCGTATCCACGCGCATCGTGGTGAGCGTGGGGTGAATCTCTCTGGATATCTCGAGATCGTCGAAACCCGTTATTGATAGCTCTCGCGGTATGGCGATGCCGAGTTCTTCCGCTTCGCGCAGCACGCCAAGCGCGATGTGATCGTTGCCGCAGATAAGAGCAGTTGGGCGTTCGCTCGCCGCTTGCCAGATGGAGCGCAGACTGCGGCGCCCGAACGCGATTGTCGATTCCCCCTCGCACATGTGTTCGGGTCGCACCGCGAGGCCGTGACGTTCGAGCGCCGCCCGAATACCGGCGACGCGCGCCTGCACCCGGTCGTTGTCGCGCGTCGGCTGAATGCACACCGCGAATGAGCGATGACCGAGGGCGATCAGATGTTCGGTCATTTGCACATACGCCGCGAAATTGTCGAAGCCGATGCAGACGTGCGGACTCTCCTTGCGGTACGCGTAGGTCACCGCATACGGCACGCGGTAGAGCCGCAACGCGTCGAAAAGTTCTGGCGGATGCGCCTCACCCACGATGGCCATTGCCTCGACGCCTCGCGCGAGCATCGCGCGCACCTGCACGAGCGCTTGCGTGGGATCGTAGTTCGAGCAGCCGAGAACGAGCGTAATGCCGCGCGTCGCAAACGCGGCTTGCATGCCGCTTACCTGCGAGGCGAACACCTGATCGTCTAGCGTGGGAATGATGATGCCCGCGATGTGGCTGCGCGTAGACGCAAGCGCGCGCCCCGCGGCGTTGGGAAACCAGTTCAGCGCGAGCGCCGCCTGTTCGACGCGCTCGCGTACCGCAGCCGATACTTTCTCCGGCTCGTTGTAGACGCGCGATACAGTCGCCGTCGATACGCCCGCCAGCTTCGCGACATCTGACAACACCGTGCGGCCCGTCCCGCGGCGCACGCGGCTCGTCTGAGTTCGGGCTGTAGCGGCGAAGCCGGTTGTGTCTGGTGTGTCGGGCGTGTCGGACATGAGTTCGGAGTACGGGGTGAAGCTGGAAGCCTGACATCTTACCGTTGCGTCACTCTTGGCGTAGCCGCGACGATCGCCCGAGGCACGGGTTATCGCTAGCGGCTGGAATCCAGTGCCGCGATGCGAGCGCGGAAATGCTCGGTGCCGGCCACGATCTTGTCGAGTATCGCATCCAGCGCCCAGAACCGTTCGCGGACGTCGTAGTCGATTACGCGGCAGCGAATCGAATTGAACGTGCCGATGCGCTGGTGGTACATCTTCGCAAGCGCGGGGTAGCCGAGCGATTCGGAGACGGCGGCGAGCACGAGGAACGTCGCGAGTTCATCTGCGAGGGCAGGGTCCCGGGCCGCGTCGTTGCGCAGCCATTTGTACAGGTCAGTATGAAAGTTGGTGAACACGCCGTTAAAGCCTGCCGAACCGGCTTTCATCGCGTCCCACGCAATCGCCGCGTTGGCGTTGAGGATCTTCAGCGGCGAGCCTTGCGCCAGCGCGACGCGGCGCTTCACGGTCGCGAGATCGCAGCTCACGTCCTTTAGCATGATGAAGCGGCCAGTGTCTATGCATAGTTTTAGTTCGTCATCCGAAAGAAGTCGTCGATACGGTGCGGGGCACTCGTACAGACCTAGCGGCAGGTCGGACGGAAGACGCGCGAGCAGCCGCTTCAGATTCGCGGCGAATGCCTGCGTGCCCTCGCGCGCGGGATCGAGCCGGTTGGTGACTAACACAATGGCTTGTGCGCCCGTCGCTGCCGCAACGTTCAGTTCTTCGGCTTGCGCGTCCGGATCGTCGCTGATGTGGCCGGACACCACGACAGGGATTCGCCCGGCGACCTTCTCGACGACGAACCGCCCGAGCGCGCCGCGCTCGGCGAGCGTAAGAAACTGCATCTCGCTCGACTGCGCGACCGCAAAAAGCGCGTCCGATCCCTGCGCTAAATACCATTCGATCAGACGTTCAAGGCCGGCGTAGTCGATCGCGCCCGAGTCGTCGAACGGCGTCAGCATCACGGGAACAATCCCTTCAATTGACACGGTGGGTGGCTTCGCGATTGTCATGTTGTTGTGCTCCAGAAGAATTTGATTGGACGGGCGAGAGGCGAACGGTTCATGCCGGTGCCTGGATCGTCTCGTTTGTGGCGGGCGTGTCGGCGATCGGCTTGCGCACCAGCAGCAGATAACTCATCGCGCCGATAAACGCGATTCCCGCGGCTGTCAGCAAGGCCGGCACGAACGACCACGTCTGCGCGATATAGCCGGTGAAAATCGGCGCGAGTGCGCCGCCGAGAAAGCCGCCGAAATTCTGAATCGCGCCGAGCGAGCCGACGCGGTTCGGCGGCGCGGCCGCTGTCGCGAGCGCCCACGAACTCGCGGATGCGGCGTTGGCGAGAAAGACCACGACCGAAATACAGACGATTGCCAGCACGTTGCTTTCGACGAGCGCGGCCGGAATCGTGAACGCGACCATGCCCAGCATTGCAATGACCACGGCGTTACGGCGGCTCGCGACCGGGCTCGCGCTGCGGCTCGTGATGAGATCGGAAAACCAGCCGGCCGTGAGCGAGCCGAGGAAACCGCAGAAAAACGGCACCGACGCGGCGACGCCGGTGTGCATCAGGCTCATGTGACGCTCCATGGTCAGGTAGCCTGGCAGCCATGTCAGATAGACCCAGTTCAGATAAACGGAGCCGAAAAAGCCGATCAGCATGCCCCACGTGGTGACGTGCGAGAACAGCGAGCGCCATTCGGCGAATGTGACAGTCGGTGCCGGCTTACGGTCCGCTTCGTCGCCTTCCAGATAACGCCGCTCTGCCTCGCTCATGGTCGCCTTGACCGGGTCGCGATAAACCGCGAACCATACGGCCGCAACGATCAGACCGGCCGCGCCGGTCGCGATGAATGCCCATCGCCAGTGGAAGTTCACGACGAGCACCGACAGGCAGAGCGGCGCGAGCGCGGTTCCGAGCGGTGACGCCGAATTGAAGATGCCGGTCGGCTTGCCGCGTTCGCGCAACGGAAACCAGTTGCTGACCACGCGGGCTGCCGACGGAAATTGCGGCGCTTCGCCGATGCCGAGCAGGATCCGCGCAAGCACGAACCAGCCGAACGTTGAGACGAAGCCGCCCGCGGCCTGCGCGAGCGACCACACGATCAGCCCCATGCCGAGAAGTTTGCGCGGTCCTATCCGGTCGACAAGGCCGCCGACCGGCAACTGGAAGAGCGCATAGCTCCACGAGAATGCGGACAGCAGCAGTCCCATTTGCCCGAGCGTCAGGCCCATGTCGTGACGGATCAACGGATTGGCGACGGCGAGCGTTCCGCGGTCAAGATAGTTGACGATGCCGCTCACCATCAGCAGCGTGAGCGCCACGACCTGGGCGCGGCGGATTTTCGGCGGGGGCTGCTCGTGGCTCGAGGTTGCGCTCATGATCGTTGTCTCCGTTTCATGTTGCGATTCAGGCGGGGCGCACCGATGCGATGTCGGGCGACCGTGAGTTGTGCGGCGATTCAAGCGGGCGCTGGCGGGGGTGTGCCACCTTCGTGGTGGCGATCGGCGCTTGATCCCTTGCGGTACCTTCAAACTGCAGACCACCAACTCAACTGTTAGCGCTTACATTTGAAACGCAAGCGTTCCCAGTTTTTCCGACGGGCGCTCTTACGGCGGCCGGGAGATTGATGATAGCGCTTACATTTTGTGTCGCCTCGCTGGCGGGTGCAAGCTCGAAAAGCAGGTTGACGGGTAAACACTGACCATCACCGGCTGTTGTAAGAGCCGCACAAAATGCAACGCGGCAGCAGGCACTCAGTTTGCTCAGCGCTCGATGCCCTTGTGTCCACACAGCTTCGATAACGAGAACAACCATGCAACCTGACCAGACTGCTACCGAGTTTTCCCAGTCGCAACCGCTGCTCGCGACTCCCCTCGCAGGCGTGAGCGAGGGCGCGGCTCAGCGCCAGATCGGGCTGCTGCCGGCGGTGACGTTCTGCTTCGCGTGGCTATTCGGGCTGGAGCCGTTTCTTAATGGCGCCGCCGGCGATTCATCGCAGCGCGGTCCGGACCGTCATTGATGTATGTGGGACGCCGCACTGACGCCTTGTGAAAATTCCACTTGCGGCTTCGGCGGTTTCTACATCGTCAAGCAGGGGTGCGGCAGCACGCGGTGCGAGCGCCGTTCGCGGGAATAACGGTTGCGATGCTGTCGGCGGGAGTCCTTCCCGTCCACAGGAGCCTGTCATGCAAACCGATCCGACCGTCGATCCCGTAGCCGACCCTTCGAATCAGCCGCTCGACGCGCCAGAAGAGCAGCCGCGCCCGCTGCCCGGCACGCCGCCAGACACGGACCCGCTGACCCCAGGCAGCGCTCCCGACGACAAGGCTCGCTAGCACAGTCTCGCCAGCCGCCGTGAACCACGGCAACAGCGCTGCTGGAATTAGGGAATCTACGTGTGAAAAGGCGCACGGTCGTGCCGTTAATGTAGATGGAAGGCTGTTCGATGCATTGCCGTCCGCTTTCAGCACAGGGTTGGTCACGCGGCGGTCGGCGTCGCAGTTCACCTCCGGACACGCCCGTGCTGAAGGCTTCACTTACTGGCCATGAATACGTATTTATGCGGCATTTGTGCCGCACTTTCCCCACGACCGCCCGAAGCGCGGCTTTTCATTGGCTCGGCCGGAAGCGCTGCGGCCAACGTTCTCCGGTTGCTCACGGCGCCAGCAGTTCACGCAAATAACCACATTGATTAAAGTCGCTGAATGCCGAGATAACCGGTTATCGCGAATAGGCGTGGATTAAAGCGACTATATCCAGTCAATTAAGTTCCCCGCCTTTTCAAATGATTGATCCCGCGCCCGTAATGACGCCCACACTGCGCAATTAATCATCAACTATTCATTCCCGAAGTACGCTTTTCTACGCCGCGCATTACTTCGGCCGTATTACAGGCTGTTGCATTCGCACAACTTTAGTTATTGAAAAGTTGCAAATAATTTATGTCCGGAGCAGGTCGATGGCCTGACCCTCATTGCGATAACTTTCCCAAAAACAAAGACTTAGCCCCTAAGGGCAATCGATTATTGCCAAATCGGCAAGACCGTGTTGTGCGAATTGCGGGCGTCCGTTGTCCGGGTGGCCCCCTACACTCACGCTTCGTTTAGAGGGTGCCCCAGCCGGGCCAGAACGGTTCGGCGATAAGGGCGGTGGCGCGTTCGCGTACTACCGAGGCTGGTCCCGCTCCCCCGCGAAAATTTATCGAACAGGAGTCCCACGCATGAAAAAGAGTCTTATCGTCGTTGCGGTTGCCGCATCGTTCGCTTCCGTCGCTCACGCACAAAGCAGCGTCACCCTGTACGGTCTGCTGGACGCTGGCGTGACCTACACGAGCAACGTTGCTCACAACTCGAAGTGGGCAGCCGGCAGCGGCGGCATCGACCAGAGCCGTTTCGGTCTGCGCGGTTCGGAAGACCTGGGTGGCGGCCTGAAGGCAATCTTCACGTTGGAAAGCGGCTTTAACGTCAACAACGGCCGTTTCGCTAACAACAACGGCATGTTCAACCGTCAGGCATTCGTCGGTCTGTCGAGCGCGCAATTCGGTTCGGTCACGCTGGGCCGTCAATACGACGCAGCGCAAGACTTCCTGGCACCGCTGACCGCAACGGGCAGCTGGGGCGGCACGTACTTCGCGCACCCGTTCAACAACGACAACCTGAACACGAACGGCGGCTTCGCAGTTAACAACTCGGTCAAGTACTCGAGCGCTAACTACGCTGGCTTCACGTTCGGCGGCACGTACGGCTTCTCGAACCAGGCTGGCGCATTCGCAAACAACCGCGAATACAGCCTCGGTGCTGCTTACCAGTGGCAAGGTCTGCGTTTCGGCGCTGCTTACGCACAGCAGAACAACCCGGGCGCAACGAACGCTGCTGGCACGGCTAGCAACGGCGGCGCGACCGACGGCGGCTTCCTGGGCGCAACGGGCAACTTCCGTCAGCGTGAATTCGGTGCAGCAGGTTCGTACGCTTTCGGCCCGGCAACTGTCGGTCTGGCATGGACGCAATCGCGTATCGACAACGTTGCAGGCGTTCAGCAATCGCTGCGCGCTAACAACTACGAAGTCAACGGCAAGTACAACCTGACCCCGGCTCTCGGCCTGGGCGTGGCGTACACGTTCACCGACGGCAAGGGCTATGGCACTGCCGCAAACGGTGGCTCGACGTCGGTTCGTTACCACCAGATCGGCCTGCAGGCTGACTACGCTCTGTCGCGTCGTACGGACGTCTACGCTCAAGCCGTGTACCAGCACGCAATGGGCGACGGCGGTGTCGCTTCGATCTACAGCGGCGACATCACGCAAGCTCCGTCGTCGTCGAAGAACCAGACGGCTGCTACGGTCGGTCTGCGTCACCGCTTCTAAGCTTCAGCAGAAGCTGCTTGTTGTTCAAAAAGGTGCCGTTCGCGGCACCTTTTTTTATGCGCGTTCAGTTTGAACGCAACAGCCGGATCAGGCGGGCTGGCCGACTTTGAACACCGCGACAGCCTCGCGCAACTGCTCGGTCTGCTCATCGAGCGAACCTGCCGCGGCCGCAGCCTGTTCGACCAGTGCGGCATTGCGCTGCGTGACGTCGTCCATCTGGCGAATCGCGAGGTTCACTTCGCCGATGCCGGAACTCTGTTCATTCGACGCCGCCGCGATTTCGTTCATGATCGCCGTGACGCGGCCCACCGCCTCCACCACCTCGCCAATCGTACTGCCGGCCTTCCCGGCTAACGTCGAACCCTCGCCGACCTGCTCGACCGACTGGTCGATCAACACCTTGATCTCTTTCGCGGCTGTCGCACTGCGCTGCGCCAGATTGCGGACTTCACCCGCCACAACCGCAAAGCCGCGGCCTTCCTCACCCGCGCGTGCTGCTTCCACGGCTGCGTTGAGCGCGAGAATATTCGTCTGGAACGCAATGCCTTCGATCACGCTGATGATCTCGCCGATCTTGCGTGAGCTGTCCGTGATGCCGGCCATCTTCTGAACGACGTCATTGACGACTTCGCCGCCGCGCGCGGCGATGCTTGATGCGTCCTTTGCCAGTTCGGACGCAGTTGCTGCGTTGCCCGCGTTCTGCGTGACGGTCTTGGTGAGCTCGTCCATGCTCGCGGCGGTTTGTTGCAACGACGCGGCCTGTTCTTCGGTACGGCTCGACAGGTCCAGATTGCCTGCGGCGATTTCCTTCGAGGCGACCGTGATCGTTTCGGCCGAATTCTTGATGCGTGCGACGGTGGCTGCAAGCTGATCGCGCATTTCACGCAACGAGAACAGCAGGCTGGAGGTGTCGTCGCGGCGCAAGTCGATACGCGTAGCGAGATCGCCGCGTGCGATGCGCGTGGCGATTTCCGCCGCAGCGGACGGTTCGCCGCCGATCGAGCGCGACACATTGCGCACCACGCGCGACGCGACAAAGGACACGACTACGCCCAGCACCAGCAACATGCCGCCCGAGCGCAGCAGCGTGGCGTAGAACTCCGCCTGAATGTCGTCCATGTAGGCGCCGGCGATGAAGTCCCAGTTCCACGGCGCGAAGCGCTTCACGTAACCGATTTTCTCGCTCGGCTTCGTGTCGCCGGGCTTCGGCCACCAGTAACGCAGATAGCCGGCGCCGGTGGCCGAACCGCCCGCGGCGGCGATGTCGTGATACAGCGCATTGCCCTTGGCGTCGCGAAAGCCGCTCATGTCCTTGCCGTTGAGCTGCGGACTCATCGGGTGCGCGACCATCACCGAGTCGCTGCGCACAATCGTCACGTAGCCCGAGGTGCCGTAGCGCTGCGCATTGACGCGGGCAATGGCTTGCTGTTTCGCTTCGTCGACGGAAAGCTTGCCGGCGTCCGCCTGCTTCGCGTAGTCGGCGACAATCGACGCCGCCATGTCGGTCACATCGGCCAGCGCCGAACGCCGTGCGTCCATCTGTGCGCTACGTGCTTCGAACGCGTTCACTACGGTGACGATCAGCAGCGCCGCCCAGCAAAGCAGCAGGGGCACCCATAACTTCTGTTTCAATGTCAGACGGTTCATTTATTGGATTCGACGGTTCGTTGAGCGCGAGAGATAGGAGCGCTTGCCAGGCAGCGCCATAGTTCGCATAACGGCTGTCGAAGCGGATTCTTTATCCCTGGCCAGACGGGCGTGTCGGCACCGCGCACCAAACAAATCAAATAGTTGCGCGGTGGTCACGGGGTTCGCGCGCACGGCGCGCGACGCTACGCATTGAACAGTTCGCTGCGCGCGGCGTCGATGATTGTCGCGACAGCTGGGTGACTAATGCGACGTTCGATCGAGATCGCGAAAAATTCCTCGACGATGGTGTTGATTTGCCCGACGGAAGTGAGTTTGTGTTCGGCCTGCAACTGGTTCTCCAGCACCGTCGGCGCGAAGAGCAGGCCGCGGCCTTCGCGTCCGAATGCGAGTGCCATCGCGCTATCGTCAAACTCGCCGACGATGCGCGGTGAGATGGCACGCGATGCGAGCCAGTGATCCAGTTTGCGGCGCACCGCCGATTCGGTGCCTGGCAGCAGAAGCGGCAACTGGCCGAGCGACATGGGAAAGCGCTTCCGCACACCCTGCAGCAGCGCGTCGGCGCCAAAGCAACTCAGGGTAGAGCGGCCGAGCGGGTGATTAAACGCCTTGATATTGACGTCGGCGGGGATGGGCGCGTCCGCGATGATCAGGTCGAGGCGGTGCACGGCCAGTTGAGCGAGCAGCGCGTGCAGCTTGCCTTCGTGGCAGATCACGCGCAGCGAAGCGGGCGCGCTCAGCGCGGGTTCGAGCAGCCGGTACGCAATCGCCTTGGGCACCGAGTCCGCAATGCCGACGCGAAACCTGGATTGCGTGCCGACCTCCTGCTCGCGGCGCACCGCGCTTTCCAGCTCGGAGCCTAGCGAGAAAATTTCGTCGGCGTAGTCGAGCGCCAGCCGACCCGCATCGGTTAATTCGAGCGTGCGCCCGCTCTTCTTGAAAAGTTTTTTATCCAGCGCCTCCTCGAGCAGTTTGATCTGCCCGCTCAGCGTTTGCGGCGTGATGTGAAGTTGCTCACCGGCACGGACGATACCGCCCGCGTGTGCCGCGACCCAGAAGTAGTACAGATGCTTGAAGTTCACGCTCCCTCCGTCAATCAAACGACGTTACGGTTTTTTCGAATGATCAGCAACAAAAATACGAATTTTCCGTTGTCTCGCGTTAGGTTAGATTCAAGGCTCGGCCCGAGGCGTTAGCGGGCGGCAATTAGAGCTGACAGAGGTGACTTATGGCATCCGTTGCACAGTTTCTGCGTTCGAAAGCGTCCCAGACAGTCTGGTCGATCGAGGCGTCGGCGTCGGTGTACGACGCGATTGCGATCTTGGCTCACCGGCAGGTCGGCGCGCTGATCGTGGCGCACGAAGGGCGCATTGCCGGCATCGTCACGGAGCGCGATTACGCGCGCAAGATCGTTCTAATGGACCGTTCGTCGCGCAATACGCCGGTTCGCGACATCATGTCGACGGCGGTGCGCTACGTCGGCCTGGAGCAGACGACCGAGGAGTGCATGGCAATCATGACCGGCCACCGCATACGTTATCTGCCTGTGATCGCCGCGGGGCAGGTGATTGGAATGGTGTCGATCGGCGACCTGATCAAGAGCCAGATGTCGGAGCAGGAACACACGATCCAGCAGCTGGAGCACTACATTCACGGCAACAGTTCGCAGTCCGCGCATGGCGGAATGCAGGCTGGCCGATGGCAAGTTTAACGACGAAAAATTTTACTGTCCGTAAGGTAGCCGCGAAAAGATGACGTGCGGCGCGGGCGGCCCCTGACACATCAAGAGAGGTTCATATGTATAAGCAAACTATCGATCGCTTGCGGCGCGTTGCCGGCAAGGTGACACGCGGCACCGTAGCGCTCGGTCTCGCGGGCGTGCTCGCGCTTGGCGCGCTCGCGGCCAACGACGCGCAAGCAAAGCGCGTCGGCGGCAGTCAAAGCATTGGGCGCCAGTCGCAGATGGCGTCGCCGTCCGCTCCGGCGCAACGAAGCCAGCAAGCTCAGCCGGCGCAACAGGCCGCGCAGGCGCCGGCCGCCACGCCGGCGCGCAACCGCTGGTTAGGTCCGCTGGCAGGCCTCGCCGCCGGCTTTGGTATTGCCGCGCTGCTGTCGTCACTTGGCCTGGGCGCGGGGCTCGCGCAAATGCTGTCGAATGTGCTGCTGATCGGTCTTGTGGTCGTTGCCGGCGTGATGCTGTTCAGGTTCATCGCCAATCGGCGTCGCCCGGATCTGGCGTATGGACACGGCGCCGCGAACCGGTCGCAGACCAACGGCTCGCCGCTTCATAACCAGCCCGGTCACGCGCGGCCGGACACGAACTTTTTCGGCATGCAGCGCGCCGCGACGAATCCGGCCGGAGCAACGGGCACGGTGACGGCGCCCGTGCAACCGCTCGGGCTCGATCAGGCCGAGTTGGTGGCATTGGCGAAAAACATGTTCATGCGTCTGCAAGGCGCATGGGACCGCAACGAGCAAGGCGACCTGTTCGAATTGACTACGCCGGAGATGTTCGCGCAAATCAAGCGTGATCTGGAAAGCCGCGGCAGTGAGCCGAATCGTACGGAAGTGCCGCAACTGGAAGCCGAAGTGCTGGGCGTGGAAAACACCGCGGACGAGACGCTCGTCAGCGTGCGCTTCTACGGCCAGATGCGCGAAGACGGCGCAGCGGCTGTCCAGCCGTTCCGGGAGGTGTGGAACATTGTTCGCAGCGTACAGGGCGACCAGGCATGGCGGCTTGCGGGCATTCAGCAGCTCGACCGTTAAGGAAACGGGTGTTAATTCGCGGGGACATCTATTAATGGATGCTCCCCGCGAGCATGAGAAAGCGGCTAATCGGCCACTGACTATTGCGCTCTATCTGGCATTGGCCGAACTCTTTTTCCACCATGTCGACAGCACCCATTCGTCGGCGGCGAAATATAGCGGAAGCTTCGCGGGATAGCCGAGGTCGCGACTATATGCGATGCGGTGACTTGCTGAATACCAGTGCGGTATCACGTAGTACCCGTTCATCAATACCCGGTCGAGCGCGTGTGTCGCGTCGGCAAGTTGCTCATGCGTTTGCGCCGATACCACTCGTCGCAGAATGGCATCGATAGCCGGCGACTTCACGCCGGCCAGATTGTCGGAACCCTGCTGATCCGCATACTTGCTGCCGAAACGCGAAAGCTGTTCGGTACCCGGCACCTGGACATCGGGCAATCGCACGGTTGTCATGTCGAAGTCGAACGCGTCGAGGCGCTTTTGCACGAGCGCAAAATCCGCGGTGCGGAAATTCATCGTAATCCCCAGCTTCTGCAGATTGCGGCCGAACGCGGCGGCGACCGGCTCCATTGACGTGCCGCTACCGCTGTCGTCGAGAAGTTCGAATACGAACGGCTGCCCATTCATGTTGCGCAGCGCCCCGTTGCGATAAGTCCAGCCCGCCTGCGCCAGCAGTTGGCGCGCCTTGACGAGATTGGCGCGCAGCGAACCGGGCGGATCGGTGTCGGGCTGTTGCGGCATCTCGCCGAACACGGCCGGGTCTAGCTGTCCGCGCAAAGGCTCCAGAATCGCTAGCTCTCCTTCGCCTGGCTTGCCGGTCGCCTGCAAGTCCGTGTTGGCAAAGAAACTGCCAGTGCGCTTGTACTGATCGAAAAACAGCTGACGGTTGAGCCACTGGAAGTCGAGCGCGAGATCGAGTGCCTGACGTACCCGCACGTCGCGGAAAATCGGCCGTCGCAAGTTGATGAAGAAGCCTTGCATGCCGGCGCCGTTGTGGTGAGGAAACTCGCGCTTGATCAGCTCGCCGTTGTCAAAGCGCTTGCCGACGTCGCGCCGCACCCAACTCTGCGCGACGTTCTCGCCCAGCACGTCGTACTCGCCTGCCCTGAACGCCTCCAGCTTCGCGACTGCGTCGGCATACAGCTTGTAGTCGATGCGCGCAAAGTTGTGCGTGCCCACGCGCACCGGCAGCGAGGCGCCCCAGTAATTGGGGTTGCGCCTGTAACTGATGGTGCGGCCGTTGTCGTATTTGTCGATCAGATAATCTCCGCTCGCTATCGGCTTCTCGAATGCGAGTTGATCGAAAGGAATGCGCGTGCCGTCCGGCCTCATGCCCCACTTGTGCGAAAACACCGGGATTCCGCCCGCGAGCAGCGGCATTTCGCGCGTCGCGACCTTGTAATCGAAACGGATCGTGAGGCGGTTGACGACCACGGCCCGCGCGATCTGCGCGAAGTACACCGAGAACTGCGGCAGAGCCTGCGGACTCTTCAGCGTGTCGAACGAGAACTTGACGTCCTCGGCAGTGACCGCGTCGCCATTTGAAAAGCGCGCTTGCGGATTGATGTGGAAGGTGGTCGAAAGGCCATCTGGCGCCACGTCGATGTCGTCGGCGAGCAGGCAATACGCGCTCGCGACTTCGTCGGAACTGCCGGTGGTCAGGCTCTCGAACATTAGCCCGAGTCCGGGCGCCGGATTGCCGCGCAGTGTGAACGGGTTGAATTTATCGAAGCTCGTCAGGCGATCGGGATTCGCGAGAACAAGCGTGCCGTCGCGCGGTGCGTCGGGGTTCACGTAATCGAAATGCTTGAAGTCCGCCGGATATTTGGGCTCGCCATATTGTGCGATCGCGTAGACGGCGCACGCCTGATTCGCGATCGACATGGCCGATCCGCCGAGCACGAGCGCGACCAGCAGGCGCCGGATGTCGCGCGCGCGTAACCTCGTGTGAGTCATAAACTCCCTTGGCGCAATGCTCCAATTCGTAGGTGAATTGGACCGCCACGCGCCGCCGGCGTTTCAAGCAGCAAGTCGTCATCCCGACGTTATTGCATTGGGATGGCGTAATCCGGCGCCCGCCGTCAGCGCCGTTCAACTCGTGAGGGCGGGAGCCCGGGTTGCAAAAAATTGCGCAAATCTGCGCAGGTCAGTCCGCATGCGGCGATGCCGCAGCCGGCGCCAACTCCGCGAGCAGCGACATCAGATATTCAATGTCCACCGGCTTGACGAGATGATGGTCGAACCCAGCGGCCTGCACCCGCAGATGATCGTCCGCCTGGCCGTATCCCGTTACCGCGATCAGCACCGGCCGGACCTCGCCCTTCAGGCGGATCAGACTGGCGAGTTCATAGCCGTCCGTGTCGGGCAACCCGATGTCGAGCAACGCTGCGTCCACAGGCTCCGCTTCGGCTTGCGCGAGAGCGTCGCTGGCGCAGTAGGCGACGCTGACGTGATATCCCTCGCTCTCGCAAAGCAGCGCGAGTGAGTCGGCGGCGTCCTTGTTGTCGTCGACGATCAGCACATGCAGCGAAGCGCGCTCCGCATGCGAATGACCCCCGGCCGACGGTTCGTCGTGCAGCGGCGCAGGCACTTCGGGCGCGTGGCAGAGCGGCAGCCTGATCGACACCGTGGCGCCGCGGCCGGGTCCGGGACTCGCAATGTCGATCGAGCCGCCGTGCAATTCGACAAGCTTTTTCACGAGCGACAAGCCGATGCCGAGGCCGCCATGCGCCCGGTCCAGCGTTCGCTCGCCTTGCGCGAACAGATCGAAAATATGCGGCAGAAGATCGGGCGAGATGCCGCTGCCGTTGTCTTCAATGGTGACGGTGGCGAAGCGTTCGTCGGCGAGGGCGGTCACGCAGACGTTGCCGCCGGGGTCCGTGTACTTGCACGCGTTGTTCAACACGTTGACCAGAATCTGCGACAGCCGCAGCGGGTCCGCGTGGAGCCAGACCGGGGTGGGCGGCAGCCGCACGGTGAGGTGCTGGCCGCGCGAACTCGCCATTGACGACACCGTTTCGAGCGCACCATAAACCGCCGCGCCGACCAGTAGCGGCTCGCGTCGAAGCACGATGCGGCCGTGCGTGATGCGCGAGACTTCGAGTAGATCGTCGACGAGTTGCGCCATGTGATCGACCTGCCGGCTCAGCATGCCGACCAGTTCGCCGGCCTTCAGGCCGGCTTCTTTCTCTCGACGCAGTAAGGCAATGGCATTGCGCATCGGCGCGAGCGGGTTGCGCAGTTCGTGCGCGAGCATCGCGAGAAATTCGTCTTTGCGGCGATCCGTTTCGCGCAATGCGAGTTCCAGCGTTTTGCGCTGCGTGACATCCACGGCGCTCGCAATGACGCGCCACGGGCGGCCGTCGGCGTCTCGCTGCAACACGGCCTGGCTTTGCAGCCAGCTTTCCCTGTTACCCAACGAAATGCGAAATTCCAGTGGTTTGTCGAATTCGCCGGTGAGCGCGACGCGGCGCATCGCTGCGTCCACCGACGCGCGGTCTTCGGCGTGCACGCGATGAAGCGCCGCGTCGTAGCTGAGCGCGCTCGGCGCGGCTTGCACGCCGGGCACGGCGTCGACGCTGTCCCAGCAGAGCGTCCATGAATCGAGCGACAGATAGCCAATCGTCATTCTGGCGGCGCGCATGGCCACCTGCAGGCGCAGATTGCGCTCTTCGAGCGCGGCGGCTGCGGCGCGTTCGTCGGTGACGTCCGTCGCCATGCAAAACCATTCGCGCAGCGTGCCGTCGTCGTCACGTAAAGGCGCGGCCCGCGCGACCAGCGTCCGCCAACTGGAATCGCGCCGGCGCAGCCGGAACGTCATCGAGCCCGGCATCTCGGTCTTCATGATCTGCGACCACTTATCGCGAGCGCTTTCCTGGTCGTCCGGGTGAACGAGGTCGAGCCATTCGCAGCCTGCGGTCATGCCGTCCTGCGCCGCGAATGACTGCCAGTTGCCGAGCTGATGCGTCTTCCCCTGTGCGTCCGCGATCCAGGTGAGTTCGGAACTCGCTTCGACGAGCGCGCGATAGCGCTGTTCGCTGCGTTCACGTTCTGTCTGCGCGTCGTGCTGTTCGGTGATGTCGTATGTCACGCCGAATACGCGCTCGATTTCGGAGCCGGTTCCGCAGTCGGTCTCGCCGCGCGTCCGAAGCCACAAGCGCTGCCCATCCTCGAGCTGGATCGGAAAGTCCAGTTCAAACGGCACACACTGATGCAGGCGGCCGGTCAGCTCGCGCGCGAACCAGGCGCGATGACTTTCGGGGATTCTGTCGAACAGCCATTGCAGCGGCACTTCCGCCTGCTCGGGATCGAGACCGTAGATCTGTGCCAATTGAGCGCTGATTCGCGCGGTGCGGCTGCCCATGTCCCATTCCCACGCGCCGACACGCGCCGCGTCCAGCGCGAAACGCAGACGCCGCTCGCCGACCTCGTAGGCTTCGCCGGCTTTCACGAAGTCGTCGATGTCCATCGCGATGCCGCACGCGCCGGACACGACGCGCGCCTCGTCGAAGATCGGCCGTATGCGCAGTTTGTGCCAGCGGTATTTACCGTCGAAACGCTGCAGGCGCGCATTGACCTTCACGCTCTCGCCGTCGGTGAGCGCGGTGCGCCATGCATCGTGCACTTTCTTGACGTCGGATTCGAGGACGAACTGGTCCCAGTGCAACGTCGTGTTGGGCGCGAACGGATTGCCGAGATATTTGCGGCAGGCAAGGTTGGCATAAGTAACGGTTCCGCGTGCTTCGGCAGTCCACACGAGAGCCGGAACCTGATCGGCAATATCGTTGTTGCTCATTGCGTTATCAATCGCACTGTTCGTACTGCTTCCAGGAGAACGTCTGCTCGCATCCCAAGTGAGATTGAAGCGCCGCCCAGCACGGGCTACGCGAAGTTAATCGTCGTTTGCACGGTGCCTGGCTGCTATTGGGGAAATCATGGGTTTGCGCATTCGCATTGCCGCACGCGCTGTTCCCGGCGTGGCCAATTCTGCAGACGTTTAGGCACATTCCGTCGATATCCCGCTCACCTGGCCTCATTGTGCTCCTGAAACCGGCTGTAATAATACGGCGTGCGTGCAGCGGTCATGTGGCGCCATAACCGCAAGAGATCAGACATGCGGCGCCCATCGAGTGGGACAGGAGACGAGATGATCAAGACTTCGCCGGCAGGGTATGACCTGGGAAACTCACGTCGGCGAGGTGCGCGCAATGCGCTCCTGCCGCTTGCTGCGGCGCTGCTGTGCTGCGTCGCTTCAATCGAAGCGCGCGCCGCTGGTGCGCTGCCCGCGGGCGGAAGCTTCGTCCGCGGAAACGGCTCCATCAGCGGCGACGGTACGACGGTGACCATCAATCAGGGTTCGAGCCGGGGCGTCGTCGACTGGAATAGCTTTTCGATAGGCAGCGGCAACCGCGTCGTGTTCGCCAACGGTAACGGCTCGACGCTCAATCGCGTCACGGGCGGCTCTCCGTCCGCCATCATGGGTACGCTCACGGCCAGCGGCAGCGTCTACCTGATCAATCCCCAAGGCATCCTTGTCGGCTCGGGAGGCGTAATTTCGACGAACGGACGTTTTGTCGCGTCGACGCTCAACGTCGTCGACATCGACGCATTCATGAACGGCCAGCCGTTGACACTCGCGGGCAATTCCGGCGCGAGCATCGTCAACATGGGGACGATCGGATCCGGCACCGGCGACGTGTTTCTCATCGCGCGGCAACGGGTGGCCAATGCCGGCACGATCAGCGCGCCGAATGGCACGGTGGAACTGGCAGTCGGACAGCAGGTGTTGCTGCAGGACTCGTCCTCGGGCAGGCAGGTCTTCGTGCAACCGGGCCAGCAGGGCGCGGGCGGGACCATCGGGAATAGCGGCTTGATCGAGGCGGCGCAGGTCAGCCTGCAAGCCGTTGACGGCAACATCTACGCGCTCGCCGGCAACAACGAAGCGATCCGCGCAACGGGCACGACCACGCGCGACGGACACGTGTGGCTCGTTGCGGGACACGGCACGCTGCAGCCAGGCGGCACGATCGAGGCAACCGGCGGCACCGTCGACATGAGCGCGGACACGGTGGCATTTCCAACCGGCGGCGCCACGGTCCGGGCTAACCAGTGGAACATCGCGACACCGGCATTCACCGTAGACGGCAACGCGGCGCAAGCGCTTTCCACGAGTCTCGGCACCGGCACATCGGTTAACGTGCAAACGACCGGCGCGAACGGCAGCACCGGCGACATCGACGTGAACTCGGGAATCGGCTGGCAGGGCAACGCCTCGTTGACGCTTGCTGCGTATCGCAACCTGACGATCGCACAAGGTGCAACCGTCGGCAACCAGGGCGGCGGGAGCCTGACGTTGCGCGCGGACTCCGCCAGCATCGACAACGGTGGCAGCGTGGCCAATCGCGGTGTGATCGACTGGTCGCGCAGCACGGGCCTCGTCAATGCGCTCTACGACATGAACGGGACGTACAGTCCCGGCACGTTGCTGGCCAATACCGCATGGGCTGCCGCGGCCGGCAGCGGTCAGATCACGCAGATCACCGCCTACAAGCTGGTCAATAACGTGACGGACCTCCAGAACATTTCTCAGGATCTGGCGGGTAATTACGCGCTCGGTACGGACATCGACGCGAGCGGCTACACATTGACGCCGATCGGCAACCATACGACGCCTTTCACCGGCCAGTTCGACGGCATGTGGCACAACGTGCGCAACGCAAAGATCGAGATTGCCGACTTCAGCACGGATTATTCGTCCGGCCTGTTTGGTCTTGTCGGGCAGACCGGCGTGCTGCGCGATGTCGGTGTGGAAAACGGTTCGGTGAGCACGAGCCACTCGGGCAGCGGCCTGCTCGCCGGCGTGAACCAGGGCACGATTGCGAATGCGCATTCGACCGGCGTGGCCATGGAACTCTTCCAGAACGGCACCACGTTCGGCGGGCTGGTCGGCCGCAACGACGGCAACATCGAGCGCTCGTGGAGCAGTGCCTCGGTCTCGGGCTCGGACGCGAACGGCGGACTCGTCGGCTACAACCTCGGTTCGATTACGCAGTCGTATGCAACCGGCAGCGTCAGTCCGGTTTTCTCGACGGGGTACGGCGGCGGGCTGGTCGGCATTAACGAGGGAACCGTCGCGCAGTCGTTTGCGACAGGCGCGGTTCAAACGCAACGCATGCCCACGCACGGCGTGATTGCGTTCGGCTCAGGCACACTCGCGCCGGACGTCTACTGGAACAAGGAGACGACAGGGCAGCCCGCGAGTGGCGGGAGCTTGCCGCCGTCGAACGGCCTGACCACCGCGCAGATGAGCGACCCGGCGAACTTCGCGGGTTATGACTTCGGACCGAACGGCGTATGGGCGATGCCGTCAGGCGCGACGCAACCCGTGTTGCGCTGGCAGCTTGCCCATTAGGCGGCGCACTTCATTCGCGGACGAGCCGTCGCGCGTGCCGCCCCTGCGGTGGGCGCTGGTGACGTCATGCCTGCTGGCGGCTCTTCAGTCTTCGCCGGGGTTCGCGCAGGCCTGGCGCGACGTCGCTCCGCGGCCGGCGCCGCCGACTCCGCGCAGCGCGCCGTCGCAACCTTCCGCGCAGTCCGAAGCGCAATCCGCGCAAGTCGCGGTGGCGAAGCTCGAAGGTCTGATATTCGAACCCGCGGGCGCGAATGCGCCAGCGGCGGCCACACACCCAGGCGTTGCCGCCGAGTCGTTGCCCGAACTCGACCCGGCTTTTCTCCGCACGTTCGAGGCCGATCTCGGCGAGCCGCTCACCTTTGGACGGCTCGCTGAAATCCGCCGCGCCGTGGTCGAGCACTATCGAGCCGCCGGCAAACCGCTCGTGGATGTCTTTGTGCCCGAGCAGGACGTAAGCTCTGGCGTCGTGCGTGTTGCGGTCGCGGAATTTCGCCTGGGGCAGCTGCGCACGAGCGGCAATCGCTACTTCTCCGACGACCTGCTGAAACGCGAAATGCCGCTCGAAGCGGGCGGGCCGATTCTGCAATCGGACGTGTCGCTGGGTCTGGCCGTACTCAACGCAAATCCCTATCGACGCGTGGATGCCGTCTTCGCGCCAGGCGAAGCGGCGAATTCGACCGACGTCATCTTGCAGACCGACGACCGCCTGCCGCTGCGGGTGAACGCCGGGTACGACAATGCGGGTGTGCGCGACCTCGGCCGGGACCGTTTTTTCGCAGGTATCGACTATGGCAATCTGTTCGGGCTCGACCAGCACATCGCATATCAATTCACGGCCAGCAATGATTTTTTCAGCGGCAATCCGGACATTGAGGGACGCGCCAATCGCGCGCGTTTCACCGCCCACGCGCTGAGCTATATCGTGCCTCTGCCGTGGCACGACAGCATCGAAATGTTCGGCGTCTATGCGCAAAGCACGCCGCGCCTGCCGGACAGTTATGGGCAAACCGGCATTTCGGCGCAGATGAGTTTCCGCTACGACTGGCGTTTGCCGACGACGGCGGATGCGGCGCAACTCGTCCAGCTCGGGTATGACTTCAAGCGCAGCAATAACGATCTGGAATTCGGCGGCTTTCAGGTGTTCAACTCGAACACGCACATACACCAGTTTCTGCTCACGTACGATTTCAGCAAGCCGGGCGATGCGGGAGCAGCGCATGCCTCGGCAACGCTTGTGGCAAGTCCCGGCAGATTGGACGGCTCCAACAACGACGCAGCGTTCGCCACGGCGCGACACGGCGCGACAGTGCGCTACGCGTATCTGCAACTCGCTGCGCAGCGCGCTTTCGCGCTTGGCGGCGGATTCACGTTGAGCGGGCGAGGCGCGTTCCAGTGGACGCCGAACACGCTGTTGCCGAGCGAGGAAATGGGCTTGGGAGGAGAGTCCAGCGTGCGAGGTTACGAGCCGTATGTCGTGCTGGGCGATCGCGGCTGGAACGTGCAGACCGAATTGCGCGCGCCCGCGTTGCCGTTCGGCACGAGCAGCGCGGCGGCGCAACCCTTTGTGTTCATCGACGCTGGCCATGTGTGGAATCGCATCGACCAACCTGCGGAGACAGGTAACGGTTCGCTGGTCAGCGTCGGTGCGGGAGTGCGTTTTCAATGGTCGCGTTTCGTCGATTTCCGCTGCACTTACGGCGTGCCGCTTCGCGCACCGACGCCGGGCGGCTCCAAAGCGCCGATGGTACTTCTCTTCGTTTCAATCGGCAGTTAAAGCGCAGCGGGCACGGCACAAATCGCTGCCATTGAGTCTCGACAAATACTTAGCGTAACTGACGGCTAGTAATCGACGATTTTTCACTAGATCGGTTGCATATACTTGGGCTTACGCGCGGGATGCTTGTCCAAAGTGCGTGAGCGCGGAGCCGTTCGCGTTCGTCTTGCGCGTCTGGGTCCCGGCAGGAAGTGAGGAGAACGTCATGGCGACATATGTTGTTCTTGCACAATTTACTGACCAAGGCATACGCAACGTGAAAAACAGCGCGCAACGCGCTGGTCAGGCTGCGGAAATGGCCAGGAGCTTTGGCTGTGAAATGAGGGAGATCTATTGGACGATGGGGCAATACGACATTGTCACCATCGTTGAAGCACCGGACGAGCAGAGCTTTTTGTCGTTCGGCCTTGCGCTAGGTTCAGCGGGGAACGTCAAGACGCAAACGCTTCGCGCCTTCTCCGCCGACGAATTCAGCGCATGTATCGGCAAGCTTCCATAAGACGGTTCGCATCAGCCTGGCGAAGCGTGAGGCCTCACCGACTATTGATCCGTCGTGCGGCGATCGGAGAGCGGTTCGCATTCAACGGTGGCCGCATCGGATCTTTTAAACGTGAGGTCGACGGAACGCGCCCCTAACGGCCGTGCCGGATTCAGCGCTGAACGCCTACCGCAGTTGCTTATGGAAGAACGTCGTACCGCAAAACCTTCCGTCAGGCATCAACGCATAGTTGGGCACGTCTCCCACGCGCTGCCAGCCTGCGCGTTCGTAAAGTCTCTCGGCGTCGCCGCCCGTCACCGTGTCGAGCACGAGCACGGACTTGCCCGCGCGCCGCGCTTCTTCGTCGACGGCTGTCATGAGCCGCGCGGCAATGCCTTGGCGCCTCGCTGCACGGCAAACGAGCATCTTCGCGACGTCCGCGCGATGCGGCTGATTTTCAGGTTGCGCAGTGACGAGTTGCACGGTACCGACGAGCTTGCCGTCCGCGGATTCAGCGACAAGAAGGATTCTTTCGTTGCGCGCTACGCCGTTGGCCACCTGCTTCCAGAATTGCAGCGCTGTTTCTTTCGAAATGGGCAACATGAAGCTGACCGACGCGCCTCCTTCGACGCAGTCGATCAGTAGATCGGCGAGCCGATCGGCGTAGCGCATTGCTTCGTCAGCGCCGACGCGCCGAACGGCTATTGATTCAGTCATCTTTCGCTCCGCGAGTCGGAGGGCAAAGTGCACAACGCTACGAGATAGCGAGCGCGCCGGCGCGACGTGTTACGAAAACGAATCGGGCTGTCCAGTTTCATGGTGAGACAGTCGCCGGTTTCGAGTTGCCATTTCCGTTCTCCCACCGTGATTTCCATCGAGCCGTCAATTAGCCATATCTGTTGATGGATATCGGCGTCGCGCGCGCTTGTGTCGTAGCTCACTTCCTTGCCGCGCGGAAAATCCACTTCTACCAACTGGATAGGCGAATACGCGGGCGGCGACACGTTACGCCGTATGTATCCTGAAACAGGGTCTTTCCATACCGGCTGATCGCGCAACGACGAATGCGGAGAAAGCTCGGTTGCTGAAGCAGCATCTGGATGCTCGAAGAGCGACGCGAGTGGAACGCCGAGTGCGGTTGCGAGCTTGTCGAGCACGACCGCGGTCGGACTACTTTCCCCGCGCTCGATAAGCGAGATGTTGGAGCGGCTCACCGAACTTCGCTCGGCGAGCGTCTCCAGCGACCACGCTTTTGCGTCGCGCAGTTCGCGAATGCGTCGCGCGATGATCTGGTGAACGTCCATGTTCCAGTTTAATGGAGAGAATTGTCCGGTAAACTAGATGGCGTGACCTGGCTTGTCAAGTCGTTGACCTACGCGGCGCGACGTGACGCGGCGCATACAGACACAACCCGCTATGAATCCGCGTTTGTGGCGGCTTGCTCGTCGCGCGCATATTGGGTTGGCGGCCGGCCGACGTGCCGCGTAAAGGCGACGCTAAATGTGCTTGCGGAACTGTAGCCGACGCGTTCTGCAATCTCCGCAATGCGCCCCGCGTTCCGTCGCAACATGTCCTTTGCGAGCGCCATGCGCCAGGTGAGCAGATATTGCATCGGCGCTACGCCGACCTCGCGACTGAACCGTTCGAAGAACGTCGAGCGCGAGAGGGCGGCCTCTTTCGCAAGCTCGGCGACCGTCCACGCGTGCGTCGGGCGCTGGTGCATGCCGCGAATCGCGGCTGCGAGCCGGCAGTCCGAAAGCCCGCAAACCAGACCCGGCGATGCGTTGGTTTTTGCGGATGAGCGCAGCGCCTCGATCAGCAACACCTCAAGAAGCCGAGAGAGCACGACTTCACGCGCGGGTCGCTGCTCGCGCGATTCTTCCCGCACCAGGTCAACGAGCGTGGCGAGCCGCTGCTCGCCACGCACATGCACGAGTTGCGGCAGCAGCGAAACCAGCAGCGACGCATCCGGTGAACCGAAGGTGCAATGTCCCGCCATCATTCGTGCGTCGATCTTGTTGCCAGGCGCGCCGATTCTGAACTCGCCATTTCCGAGCGCGATGGGCGCGGGCGTTTCGATGCCCGGCGGCGGAGGCTGAAGGCTCGACATGGCGACGCCGTAGGCTGCGGGAATCAGAACGAAATCGCCGGACGTCAATTCGATTGGATCGTGCCCGTCGATCGCGATGCGGCATCCGCCTTCGAGTATGACGCAATAGAACGGTTGGCCTGCGTCCGAGCGACTGATGCGCCACGGACTCGCGCCGAAAACGAGCTTCGAAAATCGCGCACTCGGCTGCAGCAGCGTCACCACTTCGGCAAGTGGGTCGGTCATGGTCGGACTCTCGCAAATGAAATTCGGACGTTTGATTGTAGCGAGTACGGCGCGAGCAATCTATCGTACGAGCAGTCGCCAACCTTTCCCACAGGAGTTTCAATGCAAACCGTGCTTATCACTGGCTGCTCTTCCGGTTTCGGTCGCGAAATTGCCCGCCATTTTCTCGCTCAAGACTGGAACGTCGTGGCGACCATGCGCACGCCGCGCGCGGACGTGCTCCCGCCTTCGGAGCGCCTGCGCATACTGGCGCTTGACGTTACGAACCCGGACAGCATCCGCGAGGCCGTTGAGGCGGCGGGGCCGATCGACGTGCTCGTCAACAATGCGGGTATCGGCGCGGCATCTCCGGCTGAGTTGACTCCGCTATCGACGGTGCACGAGGTGTTCGAGACCAACACGTTCGGCACGATCGCAATGACGCAGGCAGTGCTGCCGCAGTTCCGCGAGCGCGGCGCCGGCGTCGTCGTGAACGTGACCTCGAGCGTGACGTTGAGGGCACTGCCGCTGCTCGCCGCGTATCGCGCAAGCAAAGCAGCAGTGAATGCATTTACCGAGTCGATGGCGCTGGAACTCGAGCAATTCGGCGTTCGGGCACGTCTGGTGTTGCCGGGCCGCGCGCCCGATACCCGCTTCGGCGAAAACGCGCGCGCCAACATGCACGGGTTTGAGCACGAGGCGTACGAGGATCTCGGCAAGAAGGTCTTTGCGCAGTTCGCGGATACGTCCTCGCAGATCACGCATGCGGAGGACGTCGCCAAAGCGGTGTGGCGCACCGCGACCGATCCGTCAGCCCCGATGCACATTCCAGCTGGTGCCGATGCTGAAGAATGGGCGTCTGCGGCTCGCTGAACCGGCTGCCTATCGTCGAACGGATTTGCCCGAAGCGATGCAACGCCGCAGCGATCGGTTTCCTGATCGACACCGTTTGTTGCATGCGCTCGGCGCGCACTCTTTCACACGAGCCGCGATCCGCCGTCGACGTTGAGCGTCGCCCCGTTCATCCAGCCGTTGGTCATGAGAAAGAGGACGCTCGCGCCGGCTTCGTCCGCCGTGCCTAAGCGCTTCAACGGCAGCGAATTGCGCATCGACTCGACAACCGCATCGCGGTTCGCGCCGAGCGCCTTGCTGAAGATCGGTGTGTCGATCGGCCCCGGCGACAACGTGTTGACGCGAACCGGCGCGAGTTCCAGCGCAAGGCCCCGGGCGAAAGCCTCCATCGCGGCGGAAGCAGCGGCGAGCACTGCCGTCCCGTTTGCGTTGGGGCGGTCGGCGAGCGCGCCTGAGATCAGCGTGATCGAACCGTCCTGGCTCAGACGGTCGCCCACCGCGCGCACCGCATGGACCGCGGACCACATCCGCTCGTCGAACGCGCGGCGAAGATAGTCGACCTCGGCCTCGCGAACCTTGCCCGCCACGAAGGTGCCGGCCAGCAAGACCAGATGATCGACTCGCGCGATATCACTCAGAGCAGCTTCGAGCGCAACGCCGTCGGTAACGTCAGCCGCGCGCCAGCCGTCGAAGCCGTGCTTCGTGGCTACTTCTTCCGTGCTCGCCGCGTTGCGACCGACCACGATCACGTGTGCGCCGGCGGCCTTGGCCTGAGTCGCGGCCGCGAGGCCGATACCCGACGTGCCGCCGACAATCACCACGGTCTTGCCTTCGAGTTGTCCGCGCAGCGACTGGCCGCCTGCGACGTTGCTGAAAGTGCCGATGCTCGATGCGTTGCTCATGTTGTTCTCCGTTGAAGACGCCATCGCGGCGTCGTTGGAGAACAGATTAAATTGAAGCTGTGGCCTTGATAATTGGGTTGAGATTCGCTTTAATCATGCCATCATGGAACAAATCGGAATTGAACGACTGACGGGCCTGATCGCCTTCGCGCGGGCTGCTTCGCTCGGCAGCTACACAGCGGCGGCGCGAGCGCTGTCGGTTTCGCCGTCCGCGGTCGGCAAAAGCGTGCAGCGGCTCGAACAGCACTTCGGGTTGCGACTCTTCAGCCGGACCACGCGCTCGCTCACGTTGACGCCGGAAGGCCGCGACCTGCTCGAACGCGCGCAGCGCCTGCTGCGCGAAGCGGAAGACATCGAGCAGGCAGTGGTCGCCGCCCGCGCTGAACCCGCCGGCACCATTAAGGTCACGGCACCGCTGCCGGTTGGCGTTCATATCCTCGCGCCAGCGCTGCCCGGCTTTCGCACGCGATATCCAAACGTGAATGTCGACCTGCGCCTTGGCGATCAATATGTGGACCTCATCGCGGAAGGCGTCGATATTGCAATACGTGCTGGCGACCCCGGCGATTCGCGGTTGATCTCGCGTCACCTTGCGCCGCACCGGCTTTGTACGTTCGCATCGCCCGACTATCTGCGTCGACGCGGCGAGCCTCGGCATCCAGACGAGCTCAAGGCACACGAGTGCGTGAATTTCCGTTATCAGAGCACCGGTCAGCCGGCGCGGTGGCCGTTCCAAACGGGCAAGAGCGTGCTGGAGATTGTGCCGGACGCGCCCATTACCATCGACGTCAGCGACGCAGTTGCAGCGGTTGTGGTCGCGGGCGGCGGCATAGGCCTTTCACCGACTTATATCGCGGCGCCGTATGTGAAGCGCGGCGAACTGGTACCGGTCATGCACGAGTTTGCGCACGCCCGCCATCCGCTGACTGCGCTATGGCCGGAGAGCCGGCGCGGCAATCCGAACGTGAAGGCGTTCGTTGCGTTTCTCGCCGAAGTCTTTCCGTCTCCGGCTCCGTGGGACCAGCTCATCGAGGCAGTTGCCCGCGCGCGCAAGCTTGAACGCGGACAGTAAAGCGCGTTAGTCGAATGCCGGCGTTTTCCCAAGCGCCATTGCCATCGCCTGCAATGCGACCAGGTAACCGTTCGCGCCGAGACCGCAAATCACCCCCGTCGCTGCACGCGAAATCAGCGAGTGCCGATACGTCTCGTCGCGTTTATGGATGTTGGTGATGTGCAGCTCGATCAACGGTTGCTGGATAAGTTTGACGGCGTCGAAGACAGGCACCGACGCAAACGAGAAGCCCGCCGGGTTGATGATGACTGCAGCGTTGCGCTCGAACGCCTCCTGCAACCAGTCGACGAGCGTCGCTTCGCTATTGGTCTGGCGGAAGTCACATGTCAGCGCCAGTTGCTCAGCGAGCGCCTCGACCCGCTGCTGTATCTGCGCAAGCGTGGTCGCTCCGTAGAGATGCGGCTCGCGCTTGCCAAGCATGTTCAGGTTCGAGCCGTTCAGCACATAGACGAGGTCGGTCATTATCGGTTTGCCTGTTTCATAAATGCGGAAGTTGCGTAATGCGTGACAAGAAGACGCGAAGGCGGGACAAGTCTCAAGTGTGGCGCCCGTTGCCGATGCCGGCCGATACATAGCCCGCATCGCCCGTCACTGCGGAAGTGGAATCCGTGCGGTTCATGTCGATGCCAAGCGTTTCGCGCGCCGTCAGAATCGCGATCAGTGAAATGACGTTGAACGCGACGCACACGGCCACGACGCCCCACGGCGAACCGTGGCAAACCGAGAACAGCCATACCGCGAGCACGGGCATCGGCCCCCCTGCGATGAGATTCGCGCCGGTGTAGGCGAGGGCCGAACCGGAATAGCGCACGTTAGTCGGGAAGGCTTCCGCGAATGCGACGGGTTGAATGCCGCTCTGGAACTGCGTGAAGCCCAGGAAAAAGCCCATGGCCGCAAGCATCGGCACGAAGCTCTTCGTGTCGAGAATCTGGAAGTAGACAAACAGCATCAGCAGCGTTGCCGTGGAACCAATGGCGAGCGCCTTGCGGCGGCCGATCCGGTCGCTCAGCATGCCGCCGGCAAGCGCTCCGACAATCGCGCAGACGTTCGCGCCCATCAACAGCAGAAAGCCGGTTTGCTTCGGGATGGCAAGCGTCTTCGTGATGTAGCTGAGCGAGAACACGACGATCAGATAAAAGATCGCAGCGGGTCCGCAGAAGAACAGCATCCAGCGCAGAACGGTTCGCCAGTGCAGACGCAGCGCGTCTCGCAGCGGACTGCTCACGTGCACGACCTCCGTTTTGCGCAACTCGACGAAAGCCGGCGTCTCGCTGACCTTCAGGCGGATATATACACCGACGATCACCAGCACGAAGCTCAGCACAAACGGTATGCGCCATCCGTACGAGTCGAACGCGCTCGCCGACATCGTGGACGCGAGCAATAGCAGCACGCCGTTCGCCATGATCTGACTGAGCGGCGAGCACAAGCCCAGCAGGCCGGAATACTTGCCGCGGCGATCCGCACTGGCGTGTTCGATCGCCATCAACTGCGCGCCCGTCGATTCTCCACCCAGCGCGAAGCCCTGCAGAATGCGCAATACGACGAGCAGAATCGGCGCCCATACGCCAATGCTGGCATAGGTGGGCAGCAAGCCCATCATCATCGAAGCGAGACCCATAACCGTGACCGTGCCGAGCATCAAATTGCGGCGCCCGAGCTTGTCGCCAAGGTGTCCGCAGATGATCGCGCCGAGCGGACGCGCGGCGAGACCCACGCCGAACGTTGCCAGCGAAGCCAGCAAAGCGGAGGTGGAGTCCATCGAAGGGAAAAACAGTTTGGGCAGTACCGTTGCGGCCAATGCGCCGTAGAGCGTGAAATCGAACCACTCCAGTGCGGTGCCGATTGCGGCGGCGGTCACCGCGCGCGTGCGCATCGCCGCAGATGTGCTGTGTTGTGCGTCATGTGCCATGTTGTCTCCTTGACCTGCCGCCGTGCAAAACGTGCCGTGCGGAATATGGCGGAAGTGCCGACGGTCGCCGCCGTCCGCTGCTCTCGCGCTTTATAAATTGCTGTTTGCCGGGACTCCTGGGGGCATTGGGAATCTCGTGAACCAAGGTTAGCATTGGTAGGTGGGACGCTATTCCAGGGTGGAATTTCGTTTCATATCGTGCAACCATTCGGCTTCACCGCGTTCCGCTGAGGCACGCGGACCTCCGGAGACAGATATGCCCGGCGTCACAGAACGCACCATGGCGGTCCTCGAATTTCTAGCCACGCAGATGGAAGGCACGCCGCTCGCATTGATTGCGGACGAGCTCGATATTCCGCGCAGCGCGTGTCACCGCCTGCTCGTCGATTTGAAAAATTGCGGCTACGTGCGGCAGTTGCGCGAGCACGGCGACTATGTGCTGACAACCAAGCTCGTCGGCTTGGGGTTGGGGTATCTCGCGACCTCGGGGATCGTGGATATTGCACAGACCGTACTGGATCGCCTCGCCGAAAAATCGGGCGAACTGGTGCGGCTTGCAATAGTCGACGGCGACAGACTGACGTGGGTCGCCAAGTCGCAAGGCGCATTGAAGGGCCTGCGCTACGACCCCGACATGGGCATGGACACGATCCTGTCGTGCAGCGCCACCGGCCACGCATGGATGATGACGATGACCGACGAGCGAGCGCTGGAACTCGTCTCGCGGCAAGGCTTCGGGCAGCCCAAGCAGTACGGCCCGAACGCGCCGACGACAATTGCCGGCTTGTTGAAATTCGTTCATGCGGCGCGCGAGCGCGGCTATGCAACCATTAACGAAGTGTTTGCGCCCGGCATGACGGCAATGGCCGCGCCCGTCCTGCGACGCGGTTATCCCGCCATCGGCGTGATCAGCATAGCGGGACCGCTCGTGCGGCTCAACGAGAAGCGCATGGCGAGCCTCGGCCCGACGCTGCTCGCAGCAGCCGCCGAACTGGCTGCCGCGAGCCACGCATCGCCGCTATTCGATCGCGGACGTAACTGACGCAACAGACGTAACTGACGTGACCGGCGCGGCTGGCTGCCGCGCTTCGGCTCAACGCGGAATGAGCCGCTCTTCTTTGAGCCGGTCGAATAGTTCGAAGAATGCGTCAGGCGTGCTCTGATAATCGAGGAATCCGGCCTTGCGGCTCTTCGTCATATCGGTGAGTACTTCCATGGGACGCCCCAGATCCGCGTCCGTGTGCCACCACGACGCGAGCTTGCCGATATCGCTTTCGCGCAGATCGAACTGTGCGGCAATGTCGGCCCATTGCTTGCCCGCATCCTGCATGCGATTTTCAAGCGGACGCACGACGCCGTCGAACGGAGCCGCTTCCACGCCGAAGTATTCCGCCAGTCGCGGCCACAGCCATTTCCAGCGAAACACGTCGCCGTTGACCACGTTGAAGTCTTCATTGCGCGCATTCGGCGAGGTGGCGGCCCATTCCAGATGCCGTGCGAGAAGGCGGGCGTCGGTCATGTCGGTGAGACTTTCCCATTGCGCGGCGGAGCCCGGGAAAACGAACGGCTGACCCGTGTGTTTGCACAGCGTTGCATAGACGGCCAGCGTCATGCCCATGTTCATCGCGTTGCCGATCGCGAAGCCAATGATCGTGTGCGGACGAATACCGTTGCCCGCTGATTGAAGTAAAGCAAGTGAGGCGTGCCGATCCAATCGTCAAAGCTGCGGATCGAGCAGCGCCACTGTGCGTTCCAGCAGTTTCTCGGCAAGCGGACGACGGCGCCAGTCTTCGAGCGTAATGCGTTTCGCGCGAGCGACGTCGTCGTCGAAAATCGCTGTCTGCTGGCGCGCGAAATCGCGATCGTAGATGTTGAGATTGGCCTCGTCGTTGAGTTTGAACGAGCGGCTGTCGAAGTTGGTCGAGCCGACCGACACCAGATACTCGTCTACGACAATCACCTTGCAGTGGTACATGGTCGGCTGGTACTCGTACATTTCGACGCCTGCCGCCAGCAGGTCGCCCCAGCAAGCACGCGATGCCTCGCGCACCGTGCGCGTGTCGATATGCTTGCCCGGCGTGATGACACGCACCCTCACGCCGCGCTTCGCGGCCTCGACGATGGCGTTGATCGTCAGCTTGTCGGGCACGAAGTAGGCGCTCGAGAGGTGGATGGAATGCGTCGCGGCGGTGATAGCCATGAGGTACATCAGCTGCATGTCGTCGCTGCCGCCCGAGGGCGAGCTGCTGAACATATGCGCAAGGCCGTCACCGGCAGCGTCGATCTCTGGAAAGTATGGCGAGCCGTGCAGTACATTTCCGGTTGCCTTGACCCAGTTGTCCATGAACACAGCCTGCATCTGTCCGACCGCCGGGCCCGCGACGCGAAAGTGCGTGTCGCGCCAGTGCTTCTCGTCCTGCGCGTGACCGGTCCATTCGTCGGCGATACCCACGCCGCCCGTATAGCCGATGCGTCCGTCGATCACGAGCAGCTTGCGGTGCGTGCGATCGTTCATGCGACCAAGGCCTGTCCAGTGCGGCTTGTGATACTGGATGACTTCGGCCCCCGACTCGCGCAACATCTCCAGATAGCGCTTATCCATCTTCGACGAGCCGACCCAGTCGAGCAGCACATGCACCGCGACACCCGCACGCGCCTTCTCGGACAATGCATGCGCAACCTTTTCGCCGATCGCGCCAGACCAGTAAATGAAGGTTTCGAATGTGATGGTGTGCTGCGCCGAGCGTATGCCTTCCATCATCGACGGAAAGATCTCGTCGCCATTTACGAGCACCTGGAATTGATTGCCCCCGACAACAGGTGGCCCGAGCAGCAGCCCCATCGAGCGGGTGAACTGAGGATCGTTGCTCGGGTAAAGCCTTTCGATCTTGTGCTCGATCTTCTTCTCGCCGCTCGTCAGGTTCGCGATGACGAGCACGATAGCGAGCGTTACGGCGACCGTCAGGATGATCAGGGCAATCGTCGGCATGCGCAGCCTCCCGTAGCGGACGTCCGTCCGGAACCATAAGTGTACGGGCGTTTTGAGCAGCGCATGGGTCGGCAAGCGCACGCATGTTGCGTCGCCTTTGCTCGCGCCGTTCATCGGATCTGGCCGATAGTGGTGAACATGTCGGCGCTCAATGCCGAGTTAATTTGGCCGAGCGGCGACCGGTTGCAAAACGAGAGCCCAACTATCTAGCGGGACGCAACCTTCGCGAGAACCAGCGTGACAGCCCACAGCACGAACGCGGCCATGCTAAACGCAAAGCCCAGTGTGCAGACGCCGGCCCAACCCGTGCGCGCAAATACGTAGGTAGAAGTTGCCGAGCCCAGACCGCTTCCCGCTGAATAAAAGAGCATGTAGCAACCGACCAGGCGACTTTGTGCTTCAGGCCGAAGCCGGAAGATCATGCTCTGGTTGATGACGTGGACCGCCTGGCCACCCATGTCGAGCAGCACAATGCCCACGATCAACGCGAGCATGCTGTGCTGCATGAAACCGATAGGTATCCACGACACGAGCAGGCACACGAGCGCCGCGCCGGTAGTCCATTGTCCAAGGCCGCGATCGGCAAGGCGCCCGGCTCTGGCTGCCGCCAACGCCCCGATTGCGCCAACCAGCCCGAAGGCGCCGATCTGCGTATGCGACATCGCAAACGGTGGGGCGCTCAGCGGTAAGACAAGAGCGCTCCAGAAGCTGCTGAATGCCGCGAACATGAGGAGGCCGATTGCGCCTCGAACCTGTAACACGCGTTCCGACGCAAGCAGGGTAAGCATCGAACGTAGCAATTCTGCGTAGCTCATTTTGACGGGGTTCACGCGCGGCGCGGGCAGTGCGATCCGCAGCACGATCAGCATGACGATTGTCAGCAGCCCCGATATCAGATAGACGGACCGCCAGCTGAGCAGATCGGTAATGAGGCCCGCGAAGCAGCGAGCTATCAGCAGCCCGATTACCACACCGCTTTGAGCCGCGCCGACCACACGGCCGCGCTCCGATTCGTGCGCCAGCGCCGCTGCGTATGCAATGAGTCCTTGCGTCATGGCGGTACCGAGCATTCCGACGCCGACCATGCCGATCATCAGCATGAGCGGCGAGTCCGCGATTCCGGTCATGGTCAATACGGCGGCGAGCAGTATCAGTTGCGCACCGATCAGGCGTTTCCGGTTCACGAGATCGCCGAGCGGGACGAGCAGCAGCAAGGCCATCGCGCAACCTAACTGGGTTGCCGTGATCACTCCGCCGACCGCCGCCTGCTGGATGCCGAAGTCCGCGGCAATCGCGTCGAGCAGCGGTTGCGCGTAGTAGACATTGGCGACGCTCATCGCGCAACACATTGCGAGAAGTAGAACCAGCGCTGGCGCTACGGCGTGCTCCGCATGAACCTCGCGTGACCTGGGCCGGTCCGTCACAACGCATTGTGTGCATCCGGAATCCATTTATCGTCCTTTCCGCAAACTGAAACGTAGTTGCAAAATGAAACTACGTGAAGTGTATTCACGCTTGTTTTAAAATGCAACTGGTTCTGGCGTGACGAAGTTTTCATCTCTTCGTGTTGCGCGCGGGCTGAACGGCAATGGTTTGGTCAACAGGAGGTGTTGCAGATGGCTGCGCGTAAGAGTCTTGCGGATTCGTCGTGCCCGGTGGCACGAGCGATCGATATCGTCGGAGACCGGTGGGCTCTGCTGATCGTGCGTGACGCGTTCGACGGCGTGCGCCGCTTCGGGCAATTCCAGGAGAGCCTGGACATTGCGCGCAACATACTGACCGACCGGCTGCGGCGCCTCGTCGAAGCGGGGGTGCTCGAAGTGGTCGCCGCGTCGGACGGTTCCGCCTATCAGGAGTACATCCTGACGCCGAAGGGCGAAGCGCTCTTTCCGGTAATCGTCACGTTGCGTCAGTGGGGCGAAGGCAACCTGTTCGGACGCGGCGAAAAGCGTTCGCAGTTGATCGACCGTGCAAGTGGAAGGCCGGTGCCTAAGGTGGCACTACGCAGCGCGGATGGGGGCGCGCTGGCGCCGGCTGATACCTTCGTGAAGAAGTCGCGGCGCGGGTCTAGCAACTGACTATACCGATGGGTGCAGCGACGATAGTTGCGCAGGGTGCCTCACTGACGCGAAATGAATTCGACATGTACAGGTAGCGAAAAAAATGCTCAACACGTCGAGACGCGACACCACTGCACCCTCTTGTAAAGTCGCCATCACGCTGTTCGATGCACTCGCCGCAGAAAGTCCAGCGTCAGCGCGGCGATCTCATCACTCGCCTCCTCGAGCGCGAAGTGGCCCGCATCGAGCACATGCACTTCCGCGTCAGGAACGTCGCGCTGGTAAGCGTGCGCGCCCGACACCGTGAACGACGGATCGTATTTGCCCCACGTCACGAGCGTCGGCGGCTGGTGCTTGCGCAACCAGGCCTGCCAGCGCGGATAGGATTCCAGATTCGTGCGGTAATCGTAGAAGAGATCGGTCTGGATCGCGGCCTGTCCGGGGCGCGCCAGGAAGTGTTGCTCCTCGTGCCAGTTGTCCGGATCGTAGCGCTGCGGATCGGGGCTCGTGCCCACGTGACGCAGCTTCAACGCGTCCGGCGACGCGAGATTGAGCCATAAGCGCTCTTCGTGCTGGGCGCGGTCTTTCCAGAACGCTTTGCGCGTTTCCCACAACGGTCCGAGTCCCTCCTCATGCGCGACCGCGTTCTGGACCACAATGCCGGTCACTTTCTCGGGTCTCGCCATTGCAAGACGGAATCCCACCGGGCCACCGTAATCGGCCATAAAGAGTACATAACGATCGAGCTTTAGCGCGTCGGTGAACTGTTCTATCGACCGTGCGAAATTGTCAAACGTGTACGTGTAGCGATCCGGCGAGGGCGCTTCGCTGTTGCCGAAGCCCGGATAGTCCGGTGCGACCAGATGAAACTCGCGCGCGAGGAAGGGCATCAGTGGTTCGTACATTCGCGACGATGACGGAAAGCCATGCAGCAGCAGAACAGTCGGCGCATCTTTCGGGCCGGCCTCCCGGTAGAAAATATCGACGCCATCGATGCTCACGGTCGGATAGCGGAAGGTACGGCGGGTTGCGTCCATGGTGGGGTCCTCCGGTTCAGGAATGCAGTTTCACGTCCGGTGCTCGCTTGCAGGTTGTGCAGGTTGTGCAGGCGGTGCGGCTTGTGCGGATGCAGGTGTCTGCAGAACATGCAGCGCCGCGGCCGCCGTCGCGAACAGGGCGGCGGCGACACACACGCCTGTCCAGTGTCCATGAGCCCACGCCGGTCCGGCGAGCAACGCACCGACTGCGCTGCCGACGAAAAAGAGTCCAGTGAAAAGACCGTTCACTCGACCGCGCACATGCGGATTGAGCAGGTTGACCGCCCGGCGCCCCAGCGCCTGATCGCCGATCACACCGAGATCGAGCAGCAGTGCAGCGACGACTAGCAGCGTGAGCGAAGCGGCAGGAGACAAGTGGTCGCTGCCTCCAATTAGCGCGATGCCGGCCGCGAGCACGACGATCGTGTGGAAGGCGATCGTGCTTTGCCGGTCGAAACCTCGATCGCCGAGGCGTCCCGCAACCGGCGCGATGATCGTGCTGCCCGCGCCGGCCAGCGCGAACAGGCCGATGCCGGTGTGGCCGAGCCGAAGCGGCGCGCTTGCGAGCTTCAGTGCGGCGCTGGTCCAGAAGAGATTGAACGACACCATCAGCAAGCCTTGATAAAGCGCGCGGCGCCGCAGCACCGGCTCGTCGCGGATCAGACCTAGCAGCGAGACAATCAGCGCCGCATACGAGCTACGGTGCGCCGGACGCCGTTCCGGCACATGCGTCCAGAGCCACGCGGTCATCGCGGCGAGCGCGACGGCGTCGATCGCATAGTAGCTGCGCCAGCCGAGCGCGCCGGCGATCAGACTCGCCGCAGGCCGCGACAGCAGCACGCCGAGCATCAGCCCGCTCATCACGTCGCCGACCACCCGGCCGCGGTCCGCCTCCGGCGCCTGCATGGCGACTACCGGCACCAGCATCTGGATTGCGCTCGACGTCAAGCCGACGAAGAACGACGCGACCAGAAACGCTACCGGCTCGCGAGCGGCGGCGACCACAGCCAACGACACCACCTGTGCGCCGAGTGTCGCGATGATGAGCCGGCGGTTCGGCAACAGATCGACGAGCGGCACCAGAAGCAGCAGCCCGGCGGAGTAGCCGGCGAGCGTAAGCATGGTCACAAGGTTAGCCCACGGACCGAGTCCTATCGAGGTGGCGAGATCGTTGACCAATGCCTGCGACGCGTAGAGACCCAGTACCGCAATGCCGACGGCGATCGCATAAGGTCGCGTGGGAATGCGCGCCGACGCGGCGACATCGGATGGATTCGGTTCATTCGCTGACATGGACATGCGCTCCGGCAAAAACCATGTTCTGAATGCTACCTGCACATTCGTGATAGATAATCAGGCTGCCAACTGACTCTTCCTCCCGTAAAAATGGATAATGGATCGTTACGCGATCTCGAAACCTTCGTCGCGATCGCGGAAGAGGGCAACCTGACCGCCGCCGCACGAAGGCTCGACAAGTCGTTACAGGCGGTCAGCCGCTCGCTGCAGGTGCTGGAGCGCGAGGCGGGCACGCTGCTCGTTGCGCGTACCACCCGTCAGTGCCGGCTTACCACTGCAGGCGAGAAGTTTTACGCGCGCATCAAGCAGGTGCTGGGCGATCTGGCAATGGCGCGCGCGGAACTTGCCGACTACGCGACGACCGTGTCGGGGCGTCTGCACATCTGCGGTCCGACGCTGTTCGGTCCGCGCTATATCGCGCCGCTGCTAGCAGCGTTTCTCGCGCGTTATCCTGAACTCACGGCGTCGCTGGATCTTTCCGAGGAGTACGACGACCCCGCGACGACCGGTGCGGACGTCACAATCCGCATCGGTGAGACGCCTGACTCGAATCTGATTGCGCGGCGGCTGGGCACGATCCGTCGCGTGACGTTTGCGTCGCCTGCCTATCTGGAAGCGCGCGGGCGTCCGCTGCGGCCCGCAGATCTCAAGCAGCACGATTGCGTGGTGCGTTCGGCGCTACCCGACGCCTCGCTGTGGCGTTACCGCAGCAAACGCGGCGAGGACGAGTCGGTGCAAGTGCGCGGCCGCTTCGAAAGCAATAGCACGGCAGCGCTGAATGACGCGGTGGCGAGCGGTCTCGGCATCGGCCGGGCCGCGTACTGGCAGATCGGTGAACTGGTCCAGCAACGTCGGGTGGAACTTGTTCTGACCGACTACGAACTGTCGCCGCTGCCGTTGCAGGCACTGTGGCTGCCCACGCGGCATCTGCCCGCGCGCACGCGTCTGTTCGTCGAGTTCCTGGCGGCGCGGCTGCAAAGCGTCGCCTTATAGTAAGAGTAAGGCGGCGGTCGGGCATTCAGCGTTGCGCCTTTTGCCTTTTGCGGCCGTTAGGCTAGTCTCGTACGAGCGCCAGATGGATTTTGCACTTCGGGAATAAAAATGACACGCCGGCAGTCTGCTGTTGGTCGGTCACACTTTGCCGTTACAGCAGGGATTCCGAGAGATGGCCGATCCGATTACCGTGCAGCGCTTCGAGAAGCTCGTGTTAGTTCATATGAATTCGGCCTTCAACGTTGCGCGTTGGCTCACGCATAACGACCAGGATGCACAGGATGTGGTCCAGGAGGCGTACCTTCGCGCGTTCAGGTTCTTTGGCGGGTTCCGCGGGGACGACGCGCGCGCGTGGCTATTGAGCATCGTGCGCAACACGTTCTACACGTGGTATCTCCAGAACCGGAGTCACACGGCGGACACCACGATGTTCGAGGAAGAAATGCATAGCCTCGAAACCGGCGCCGCTGAGCGGGACGATGGCCCGGAAACTGTGCTGATCCGCAGTCAAAGCCGGAAACGGGTGCACAAGGCATTGCAGAGTCTCAGTCTGGAGTACCGCGAAGTGATCGTGCTGCGCGAACTGGAAGATTTGTCGTACAAGGAAATTGCGGCCATCGTGGGCATTCCGATGGGCACTGTGATGTCTCGCCTCGGGCGCGGGCGCCGGCAACTCGCATTACTGCTCGCACCGACGGATGAGGAGGCATGATGGATCACGAACAGGCGTTGCAATTACTGCCGGGCTATATCGACGAGGAACTGAGCCTGTCGGAGGCGCTTGATTTCGAACGCCACCTCGCAACCTGCGAGGAATGCCGACAAATTTACGAACAGGATCGTCAGGTCAATGCGCAACTCCGGCAGGCCGATTTGCGCATGGATGCACCGCCGGAGCTGGTGAAACGGATCAAAGCTGCGCTGCCGGGGCGGCCTACGCTCTGGCAACGGCTGCATGAGCGGTTCGGCGGGCCGTCCGCGGGCCGGTCGCTGGGTTGGTCGCCGGTTGGCGCGATGGCGTTGAGCGTTGTCGCGCTGGTGGCAGGCGCGAGTCTGTTCATTGCGGCGCCCTCCGGCGAAACGCGCCTGACGGAGGAACTCGTCGACAGTCATGTTCGCTCATTGCAGGTCAACCACCTTTCCGACGTGATCTCAACGGACCGGCATACGGTTAAGCCGTGGTTCGACGGGAAACTCGATTTTGCGCCGCCAGTAGTCGACCTCGCGCAGCAGGGATATCCGCTGATCGGTGGCCGGCTCGACTATCTGAACGGCCGCTCCGTTGCGGTGATGGTGTATCGCTACAAGTTGCACCCCGTCAATCTTTACGTGTGGCCCGGTAACGATGCAGGCGCTCCGCCGCCGCGCATCTACGAGGAGAAGGGTTATCACGTCGCCCACTGGAGCATCGGGGGAATGAATTACTGGGCGATCACCGACGCTGGTCAAGCGGAACTGAACGGCTTTGTAACGACTCTGCTTGCGCATCCCGCTTCGTAGCCGCAGCGCTGCAAATGTCATTGCAGCGGCGCGATCGGAACCCGGCCATTGCGTTGTTACGCCGGTCGTCGTGAACATTCCGGAACGCGCGGCGTCAACGTGTCTGCATTAATTCGGCATGCTAAGCAGTGTGGCGTACATTCGGCCTCTGCTATGCAATGACATGCTGAACCGTGGCATCGAAATGCAACGCAGCCACCACCATGGAATAAATCGGATTCCACTGCGGTCTACTCACTGAACGCAGCCGGCTGGTCCAGCCGCCTGCCTCATCAATATCCATTGTGAGGTGAATATGTCGTCAGATCATCCATCCGATCCGTCGCGCCGGGGCGTACTCAAATGTCTGGCATTCGGTGGCGTGGGCACCGTGTTCGTATTGACCGGCGGTGTTCTGTCGCCGGTGGATTTGGCCCTTGCGGCCACACCCAAAGACGCTTCAGCAGGTTCGGGAGGCGTCCCGCTTTTCCTGCAGATCAGCGACTCTCATATCGGCTTCAAGAAGGAAGCGAATCCCGACGTCGCGGGCACGCTCAAGCAAACGATCGACTTTGTCAACGCGATGCCCGTTAAACCGGCGCTGACGATTCATACCGGTGACATCACGCATCTTTCGAAGCCCGAGGAGTTCGACCTCGCAGCGCAACTGATGTCGGGCCTCAGTATCACCGAACTGCACACCGTGCCGGGCGAGCATGATGTTACCGATGGACCCGGCGCAGAGTACTTCAAACGTTTCGGTCAAGCGTCGGATAACAAGGGTTACTACAGCTTCGACCACAGTGGCGTGCATTTTGTTGGTCTCGTCAACGTCATGCACTTCAAGGCTAATGGTTTGGGGAATCTGGGCGATGAACAACTTGAGTGGCTGGAGAAAGATCTCAAGGGCCGCTCTTCCAGCACGCCGATCGTTGTGTTCGCGCACATGCCGATGTGGACGATCTACGAACCGTGGGGTTGGGGTACTGGCGATGCAGGACAGGCCATGAGTTATCTGAAGCGCTTCGGCTCGGTAACCGTGCTAAACGGCCATATCCATCAGATCGTATCGAAGGTGGAAGGCAACGTGACTTTCCATACCGCTCGCTCGACAGCCTACCCGCAGCCGACGGCTGGAAACGGGCCGGGCCCCGGGCCGCTTACGGTGTCCAGTGCGGAACTCCCGCGGATGCTGGGCGTAACGAGCGTCAAGATCATGAGGCATCCCGCGAGAGCCACGCTCGCCGATACGACGCTCGTCTGACTGAAGACCATGCCTATCAACGAGGACCTCATCATGCAAACGACTACTTTTCGCTACGCCTTTGTTATCGGTGTTGGAGTGGCGATGCTCATCGCAATGTGCGTTATGTCCGCCGTCGTGCTAGCTCAGCAGCCCAACGCTGTGGTCATCAAAGATTTTATGTTCTCGCCGATGTCGCTAACGGTCAAAGCCGGGGCGACCGTGACCTGGAAAAACCTTGATAGCGAACCGCACGTGGTCGTCAACGATGCGGGTCTCTTCCGCTCGGCCGCGCTTGATCAGAACGACACTTACCAGTTCAAGTTCGATAAGCCTGGAGTCTATAAGATCTTCTGCAGCATACATCCGAATATGAAGGAGACGATTACTGTGCAGTGAAGCAGTTCGGCTAGAAGGGCGGGCGCTGAAATACCACTGAGTTCATCCGCCAAAATGAAGTGACATGTGTACCTCGTCGTACATGTGTCCGTCGACCATCAAGGAGTTGTGCTCCCGCCCGAACTGCTCGAAGCCGAGCGACGTATAAAGGCGAATTGCCGCCGGGTTGTTTGCGTTCACGGTCAGGTTCACCTGGGTGATGTCAGGGATAGACCGCGCGAAGGTAAGCACCTCGGCGACGAGCTTTTTGCTCACGCCTAAGCCCCTCATGTCGGGCGCGACATACACGCCCCACACAAAAGCCTTGTGGTTGAGTTTTCGCCGGTTCTCGCGTCCAAGTCCAGCTATTCCTACTAGACGCGAGCCTTCAAAAGCACCGAATACTCCGCGGCCGTTGCGCGTCGCCAGCTGAGCTTCGATGACTTCAGCCGAGCGGTCTACTTCCTCTTCGTAGCTCGACGCGAAAGACGTGGGTGCTTCTCTGAGTCCGCAGAGACGGAGCGAGTGAAACGAAGGGGCGTCTTGTGTGCCAAGTAGGCGTACGAGCATTTTGGCGGATCCTTTTGTCGCTGCTTTTGTCGCAGATTGATTGATTGACGATGATGTCACGTGCAACAACCATCGCCACAACTAACGTCGCGATGACTCCGCGAGCGGCTTACTGCGACGAGTCTTTCGCGCACGTTCACTAGTACCCGGCTCTGCCGAATTCTGCGTGGCCGCCGTCACGATCCACTTCTTGAACGCAACGACCGCGTCATCGTTCGCGCGGTCCTTGTTCACGACCAATGTGTAATCGGGTCCGCGCCCTGCCGGCTCTGCGATGGGGCACACGAGGCGCCCTGTTGCGATCTCGCGCTCGATGAGCGGCAGCGACGCCAACGTTACCCCCAGGCCTTCAGCGGCTGCGCCCAGTTGGAGAAAAACATGGTCGAAGTCGAGATGGCGCGCACTCTGCAAGCCTGGTGCGCCAGCGTCCCGTAACCAGTCGGACCAGGCTGTGCGAGTGCTTGTAGAGTGAAGGAGCGTGTGATTTCGCAGATCGGCGACCGTCCTGATCGGATGGGTTTTCAGCACCGCTGGACTGCAGGCAGGCAGACGCAAATCGGGCATCAGCGTTGTTGACGTGAGGCCTGCTGCGTCCTCGGGCCCTGAGCGCACACCGACGTCGAAGGCGTCGCCGACATAGCGCAACTTGCGTGAGGTCGTCGAGAGACGAACTTCAATGTCCGGGTAGTGCGCCTGGAAATCTGCCAGCCGCGGTATAAGCCAGCACAAAGCGAAGCTCGCCAGCGTATTCACGCGTACAACACCCGCTATGCGACGCGTAGTGGATTTGTGGCGCAAGCGGGTGACCGAACTGCTCAGACGTGCAAACGCACCTTCGACATCGTTAAGGAGAGCCGCGCCCTGGTCGGTAGGAACGACGCCGCGAGATCGGCGCTCAAAGAGCGGAACGCCGAACCAGTCTTCCAGCAACCGGATCTGTTTGCCGACTGCCCAATGCGTGACGTGCAGGTCGTTCGCTGCGGCGGCGAAACTCCCAAGGCGCGCGACCGCCTCGAAGTGCCGTAACGCATTCAATGGCGGCAACATCTCCGCTTCTCTCTCTCGTTTCTCTGTGCGTTTCTCAGTGCCCATGTGGTGACTTTTTCTCCCGTCTACCCCAATTTTACGTCAGTTGTGGCACGTTCTGCGCGAACCTAGACTAGGGTCTTCTGTAACCAAACGCGCCAGCTGTCGCGATGGCCCGCGCTTGCGCCATTTCATTGGACTATGGGACTTTTCTCTTTCTCCTCCCCGACGACAGACCTGACTGACGGACCCGGTCAGTCGAGTTCCGTTTCACGCGCGCGCGTATTGTGGCTGTCATGCACGGCGCACGCGCTGCACGACGGTTACACCGACATGATCTACGCGTTGCTGCCGGTTTGGCAGACGGAGTTCGGACTCAGTTACGGCGCCCTGGCAATTTTGCGCGGCGTCTACGCGGGTACGATGGCGACGCTGCAATTGCCCGCTGGACGCCTCGCGCGCAAGTTCGGCACACGCGCGACGCTTGCGGTCGGCACGCTTCTCGCCGCGCTGGGCTATGCCGCTGCGGGCATATCTGGAACTCTGCTCGGCTTATGTGTCGCACTCGCCATCTCCGGCGGCGGCTCGAGCACGCAGCATCCGCTGGCTTCGGGAGCAGTCTCGCGTGTATATGGACGCAACGCCCGAGGGCCGCTCAGCATCTACAATTTTTCGGGCGACCTCGGAAAATCCGCGCTTCCAGCGGCTATCTCGCTTCTCATTACCGTCATGCCGTGGCGCCATGCGCTTTGGGCCGTGTCGATCGTCGGCGTTTTAGTCGCGGCAGTGATTGCACTTTTTCTCCCATCGATACCGCGTGGCGATTCGTCCATGCAGAAAGCATCGAGGCAGCACAGCAACGACTCGCGATCCGGCTTCTCGCTGCTCTTCACGATCGGCGTGCTCGACACAGCCGTGCGGATGGGCTTATTGACCTTCCTGCCCTTTCTCCTGAAAACGAAGGGCATTTCGCAATCGATGACGGGTACAGCACTCGCGCTCGTCTTCATCGGTGGCGCCGCGGGCAAGTTCCTTTGTGGCTGGCTCGGCGCTCGCGTGGGCGTGATCGGCACCGTCTTCGCTACCGAAGGCGGTACGGCCGCGTTGATCCTTGCAGTGATTTACCTTCCCTTGACGCCTGCTATGGTCTTGTTGCCGCTACTTGGCGCGATGCTCAACGGGACGTCGTCTGTTCTTTACGGCACGGTGCCCGAGTTGACTTCGGTCGATCGTACCGAGCGGGCGTTTGCGCTTTTCTATACCGGCACCATCGCGTCGGGAGCGCTCTCTCCGGTCGTGTATGGATTTCTCGGCGATCAAATCGGTGTGCACGGCGCCACTATTGCGACTGCCGCCACGGCCTTGGCGGTCTTGCCATTGGCGCTTGCACTTCGGCCGCATCTGCGCACCACGTGAGTTCGTTCGCGACGCACGCTGGCTCCTACTCAATCGCTCGCATCGGTTCTATTTCGGCCCAAACCAATATCTCGCCATCATATGGAGGTTCGCTCGATGAATACTGTTCCGCAGGCTCCGCTAATTCTGATAACGGGCGGAGGCCGTGGCGTAGGCGCGGCGACTGCGCGGCTAGCTGCCGTACAGGGTTACGACGTAGCGATCAGTTTCGTTTCCGATGAATCGGCCGCCCGTGCCGTGGCGGCCGATGTCGAAGCTGTCGGTCGCCGGGCTTTAGCAGTGCGTGCAGATAGCGCCGATCCTGAGCAGGTCGCCCAGCTATTTGCCGCGATTGACCAGAAGTTCGGCCGGATCGATGTGCTGGTGAACAACGCCGCGATAATTGCGCAGCAGTCCGCACTGGAAAATCTCGAATTCGCGCGGATGCAGCGCATCTTCGCCGTCAACGCGATAGGCCCGATCCTTTGTGCGCAACAGGCGGTGAAGCGCATGTCGCATCGTTACAAAGGGCGCGGCGGTGTCGTGATCAACGTTTCGTCGGCGTCGGCCAGGCTTGGCAGTCCGAACGAATATGTCGACTACGCTGCATCGAAGGGTGCCGTCGAGACATTCACTACCGGATTCGCCAAGGAAGTCGCGCGGGACGGGATACGCGTCAACTGTATTCGCCCCGGGCACATCTACACTGACATGCATGCTAGCGGCGGCGAGCCTGGACGAGTCGATCGCGTCAAAGACTCGATTCCGATGGGAAGAGGCGGCCAGCCCGAGGAAGTTGCGCGGGCAATCCTATGGCTCGCAAGCGGAGAGGCATCTTTCATCACGGGCACCTTCCTCGATGTCACTGGCGGCAAGTGACATCGGGGTGTCGCCCGCGATACCCGTGCTCGCGCGCCTGCGACAAGCTGCATAAGCTGCCACAAGCGGGCCATACGGCAGCCATGACAGCCTGCGCTGGCGAGCCCTTGTTTGTCACTGCGCGCGAAGTGCCGGGTGCTTCATCAAAGTTGCGGCTGCGGACGACGACGAAGCAGGATTCTGACCGGTAATCAGCAGGCCGTCGGTGACGACGTACGGCGCCCAGTCGTCGGACTTCGAATAAATGCCGCCCCGCGCCTTCAGTTCGTCTTCCACAAGGAACGGCACGATCTCGGTCAGCCCCACCGCGGCTTCCTCGGAATTCGTGAAGCCCGTGACCTGCTTGCCCTCGACCAGCGGCTTGCCGTCCGGCGTGGTGACATGGCGCAGCACACCCGGAGCGTGGCAGACAAGCGCAACGGGCCTGCCGGCCGCGATGAACGACTGGATCAATTCAATGGAATGCCGGTCTTCCGCGAGATCCCACAATGGCCCGTGACCGCCGGGATAGAAGACCGTGTCGAACTGCGCCTGCGAAACACTGTCGAGGCGAACCGTGGCCGCAAGCTGCGCCTTTGCGGCTTCATCGGCCTCGAAGCGACGGGTCGCATCGGTCTGATTGGCCGGCTCGTTGCTCTTTGGATCGAGCGGCGGCTGGCCGCCTTTCGGCGACGCAAGCACGATCTCCGCGCCCGCGTCCTTGAACGCGTAGTAGGGCGCTGCCAGTTCTTCGAGCCAGAATCCCGTCTTGCGGCCTGTGTTGCCCAATTGATCGTGCGAGGTCAGAACCATCAGTACTTTCATGTTGTTGCTCCTTCAAGTGGGACGGTTAGTCTGCTGTCTAGTAGACCAGTCGTCTAGTAAAAAGCGGTGAGAAAAGGTACTTCATAAGGTGGCGCGTATCTGTTTTCTAGCCGGAAACGGGGTGAAGCATCAACCGGGTGCTCGCCATGGCAGTCTCGAACGGCTGCAGATTGCGCACGATCTTGACCATCACGCTCGCGCCCAGCCACAGCTGATAGAGACTTTGCGCTACGCTCGACGGGTCTTCGCTGACCGAGAGAGAGCCTTCCTCCACGCCGCCCTGAATAGCGCGCGCCAACCTTTCGACGATGCCCGACGTGCCGCGTTTGAGCGTGGCGCGCATGGCCTCGGACATATCCGCGACCTCCGCGCCGAGCTTCACGGCGAGACACTTGCCCTGACAGTCGGAGAATGACTGAGTCTCCTGCCAGATCTGCCAGTAATTCATCAGGCGCTGCGCCATCGTCAAACCGGGCTCGCCCAGCGTATTGTCCAGGTCAGCCAGGTATTCGTCGAAATAGCTTTCGAGCAGTGCCACGCCAAACGCGTCTTTCGAACCGAAGTAGTGATAAAACGAGCCCTTCGGCACGCCAGCGGCGGACAGGATCTCGTTCAGCCCCACGGCTGAAAAACCTTTCGCGCCGATGATTCGCTGCCCGACGGCGATGATGTTGTCGCGGGTGTCAGCCGACTCGGTGATGTTTGCGGTAGCCATGTGCGGACTATATAGTATAGTAGACCAGTCGTCTACAATTTTTTGCATCGATGGGAACTGCGTACAGGCCGCGTCCCGACCGGGAAGGATGTCCTCTCGCCCATAGCGCGAAACGCCATAAAACGTTCGTTGCGCCGGCTCTATGGGCCACCTACTATTCAGTCTCAATGTCTTGGACGAAGCCGGACAGCGATCGCGGCGCGGCCCAGTCGCGAACTCGCCCAACTGCGGAGCAAATAATGGCTCGACTGCTATCGGTGAATGTTGGACTTCCGCGAGACATCGAATGGAAAGGCCGTACTGTTTACACCGGCATCTGGAAGAGTCCCGTGCAAGGTCGTTGCTGGGCGGCACGGTTGAATCTGGCGGGCGACGGTCAAGGTGACCTGGCCGGGCACGGTGGTGAACAGCGCGCCGTCTTCGTCTATCAGACCGATTCGTACCGTCACTGGCAGCAGGAGTTGAACAGGTCCGACTTCGTGCACGGACAGTTTGGCGAGAACTTCACGGTCGAAGGACTGCCCGACGCGCTCGTGTGCGTTGGCGACAGATATCGAATCGGCAACGCGCTGTTCGAGGTGACGCAACCGCGCGTAACCTGCTATCGCGTTGGCATCCGAATGAACGAGCCGCGAATGCCGGCGTTGCTCACATCGAGTGGAAGACCTGGGTTCTATTTGCGCGTCGTGCAAGAGGGCGAAGTGGGCGCGGGCGATGAGATAGTGAAAGTCGGCGAGGCAGAAGAGCAAATGACCGTCGCGCAGATCAATGCGCTGCTCTATTCGCCGGATCACCCGCTGGACCTGCTCGAACGCGCGTTGCGAATCAAAGCGCTGTCGCCGGGATGGCGTTCCTCGTTCGAGGCGTTACTTCAAAGCCGCACGACCGGCGCGGAGAGTGGGAACGCCGGGCTAGCGCCCGCGGCGGCGCGCCACGCGGTTCAGCCTGGATTCCGGCCGCTCACGGTGGCCGCGATCGACGAGGAATCCGCAGACGTTGTGTCGTTCACGCTGAAAAGTGCGGACGGTCAACTGCAACCGGCCTTGCCTGGCCAGTATCTCGTGTTGCGTCTTCAACCGACCGCGGACGGCCCGCCGCTATTTCGCAGCTACTCGCTCTCGGGCCCGCTGTCCGCAGGAAGCTACCGGATAAGCGTGAAAATCGAGCCCAACGGCTTGGCTGGAGCCTGGTTGCGCAGCCATGTGCACGCAGGCGACACACTCGATGTCAGTTCGCCCCGTGGTAGCTTCGTCCTGCAGCCTGGAGACGGCCCGATAGTACTGCTCAGCGCAGGAATCGGCGCAACGCCTGTTCTGGCTATGCTGCACGCGCTGTCGTCGCAACAGTCGACGCGGCAGGTCTTGTGGCTGCATACCGCGCGTGATCGACAGCATCATCCATTTGCCGTGGAAGCGCGGCGCCTTATGCTCGCGCTCGCGCATGGACGCAGCTACGTTTCGTATAGCGCGGCAGGACCGAATGACCGGCTCGGCGAAGATTTCGACGCGACCGGGCGACTGTCGCAACAAATCCTCAGCGAGGTTGGCGTTTTTCGCGACGCAGATGTCTATTTGTGCGGACCGGCGCCTTTCATGGCCGACATGAAGAAAGCGCTGGCCGCGTTGGAGATTGCACCGGAGCGGATTCATGCAGAGACTTTCAACGGCGGAGAGTCGTTGAATCCTGGTATCGTCGATTCGCAGAAACGAACGCCGCATCGCCCCATAAACGAGGCCAGCACCGGTCCGCTGGTCTCGTTCGCGCGCAGTGGCATTGCTGCGCGCTGGAACGGCTCGACTTATCAAAGCATTCTGGAGTTAGCCGAGGCATGCGATGTGCCCGTTAGATGGTCGTGCCGCACTGGCGTCTGTCACAACTGCGAGAGCGGACTGGTCTCCGGTTCCATCAGCTACGATCCCGATCCGCTCGACCCACCGGCACGCGGGAACGTGTTGATTTGCTGCTGCAAACCGCAGGACGACGTGGTGATCGACATTTGAATGACCCAGTGCGGTTGATGTGTTTGCAGTCACTAACACTGCTGCTAACTGCCGAAATACGGGTTGCAGAATCCGGGCGGCCCGACGCATTCATCGCTGGATTTGCTCTTGTCCATTGGCGCTTCGCGCTTATGACCCGCGTCGCTCGCACTCGAAGGCGCGGGGCCTTTTCCGCTATGCAGCATCTTCATCTGTTCGACTTGATGCTGATAAATTGGGCTCACGTCGGGATACGACGCATCGGTCACGAAGTTCAAGCCATTGTCTTGCGCGTCAACAAGTTCTCGGCGCACCTCGGCGCGGGTTTTCTCCTGCGCCGATGCATGGCCGATTGAAAAGAATGAAGCGGCGGTGAATGCGAAGGCAAGACAAAGATGTTTGATATTCACTTGGTACTCTATGCGGAATAAGTTGAAACGGAAAGCGTGCGGATAGCTTTCGGCGAGCACGTACGCCCGCTCAGCTTTCCCAGCTTTGCTCGGGTGTCGATCATGCTGCGGTATCGACGCGAGCCTTCGGCCATGGGAGCAGGTTGTCGATGGAGAGCGGACCCGCGCCCCGAAACACCAGCGCGGCGAGGCACGCAAGATAGAGCAGGTCGGCCTCGTACCCGGGCGGGCCGAATTGTGGACCAGAAGACGTGACCGCCATCAGCTTGATCGATGTAAAACCGAATGGCAGGTGTACGGTGAAGATTGCGACGAGCAGCACTGCCACCATCGGTATGGTGACGAGAGGCACGAATGCACCGACCAGAATCGCAAAGCCGCCTAACAGTTCGATTGCAATCGTGGCCCATGCCATGAAGTGCGGAGCCGGCACATTGAGCGCGTGAAGAATCGCCGCGAAGTTTTCTGGATGTTTGGCAATCTTCGCGTAGCCATGCGCAATGAAGCCGTAGCCCACGATTAAACGCAGCGGTAGCTGGGACCAGCGCGCGAGGCGCGCGGCAAGCCACGTAGGGCTGATAACCCCGGATATCAAACGGATGATGGACATGCTCAAAGCCCTTTTCTCGGAACGGTAAGAAGTAGTCGTGCCGGCTTCCCGTGAAGCGAGGCAAGTTGCGACTGCTATCCGGTAAGTCGCGAGAAACGGCGGTGTGGTTACAGTGTTCCGGCAATTCGTGGGTTATCAATGACGCCGGTTCGCTAGTGGCTGCCAGCGCATCTGGGCGTACAAATATTTTTCGAGGATGCTGTAACTATCGGGCGCCTTCCGCCGACTTAACACTTATGAGGTGTGGCGGGCGCAGCATCGCCCGCATGAAATTTTTAATTGAGCAAGGGACGATGGATAAGTGTCTGTGATCGCGCCCGATGAAACGACCCATCGCGCGGCTGCGAATGGAGTGGAAGAACGATTGAAAGCTTTGCTACACCGGGCGATCGACGGCGATGCGACGGCGTATGCGTCGTTTCTGCGAATACTTTCTGGTTATCTGCGCGGCATGCTGAGACGACGCTTACGCGCCTACGAGGACGACGTCGAAGACGTGCTTCAGGAAGTGTTATTCGCACTTCACAACGGGCTGCACACCTATCGGAATCAGGTGCCGTTGACCGCATGGGCGTCCGCCATTGTTCGCCATAAGGTAGCGGATTTTTTGCGGGCTCGTGCCCATCGCGAGGCGCTACACGATCCGATTGTCGACGATGCAGAACTGTTCGCAGTGTCCGAAACCGAATCGCTCGATGCGCGGCGCGACATCGGCAGCCTGCTCGAACGGTTGCCCGAGCGTCAGCGCGCGCCAATTCAGCACGTCCGGCTACATGGCATGTCAGTAGCAGAAACCGCGAAGTTGACGGGGCTTTCGGAAGCCGCAGTCAAGGTCGGCATTCATCGTGGCATCAAGGCGCTGTCGCGCCTGATTCGAGGATAGGCAACATGAACACAGATCAGGTCATTTCACTTCTCGCGGGGGGCCTCGTACCGCAAAGCCGGCGTGCCGTGCTCAACCGTTTCTGCATTGCGTTGACTATCGGCGTGCTGGCGGCGTTCGCAGCGGTCGTCGTCAGCCGCGGAGTGCAGCCTGACCTTGCCGCGCTTTTCACCAGGCCCTTGTTCTGGAGCAAGCTCGCGTTTCCTCTGTTGACCGCAGCCGCCGCCATTCTTGTCGCCGCGCGGCTGTCGATTCCCGGTTTGTCGCCGGGACGCGCGTGGTTTTTACTCGCATTGCCATATGCGGCGGTGTGGGCGGCAGCGATTGCCGTGCTGGCGGCGGCTCCTGCTGCGGACCGCGAGGCGCTCTTATTCGGTCATACGTGGAGACAGTGTCCTCTTCTGATCGCGTTGTTGTCGGTGCCTTGCTACCTTGCATTGTCGTGGGCGATGCGGGGGCTCGCGCCTACGCGGCTGCGGTTGACCGGTGCAGCCACTGGTCTGCTGTCCGGAGCGCTTGCCACGCTCGCTTATGTGCTCCGCTGTCCCGAGATGAGTGTGCCGTTCTGGGCGGCCTGGTATTCGATCGGGATGGCGATTCCGGCCCTCGCCGGTTATCTCCTCGCGCGCGTGTCGCTTCGCTGGAGTTGAGCGTGTAGGGCCGCCCCGCCGGATTGTCCAGGGCAACAATCCACACACAGATCTGGTAACTGGTAAAAACAACTTTGAAAAGTTACCAAAGACGTCTACGATAGAGGCCACAACTCGCAGCGTAGTCGGCTCGATCCTGCGTCTCTACTGGAGGTCTTCATGTCTAACGGCAACAACATTCCATCGGTATCGATCAAGCGTATCGAGGCGGATGGCATCGATATGTTCTATCGGGAAGCAGGCGAGAAAGACGCACCGGTGGTCCTGCTTCTCCACGGTTTTCCTTCGTCGTCCCACATGTATCGCGATCTGATCCCACGACTCGCCGACCGCTATAGGGTCATCGCGCCAGACTTACCTGGCTTCGGCTTTACGAACGTTCCTGCCTCGCGTCATTACAAATACACGTTCGATGCTCTGGCGGAGACAGTGGCGGCCTTTGTCGACAAGCTCGAACTTACGAGCTACGCGATTTACGTGTTCGACTATGGCGCGCCGACAGGTTTTCGTCTCGCAGTAAAGTACCCGGATCGCGTGCGTGCACTCATTTCGCAAAACGGCAACGCGTACGAAGAGGGTTTGGGCGACGCATGGGCGCCGATCAGAAAGTATTGGGCCGAACCTTCGGCGGCCAACCGGCAAGTGGTGCACGACGCAGTGTTGAACTACGAAGGAACCAGGTTTCAGTATGTGCACGGCGTATCGAATCCGGACTCGATCGCACCTGAGTCCTACACACTCGATGCAGCGCTGCTGGAGCGTCCAGGCCAGAAAGATATCCAGCTGGATCTTTTCCTGGACTACGCGTCGAATGTGAAGATGTACCCGAATTTCCAGAAGTTCTTCCGCGACGCGAAACCGCCTACGCTGGTTATCTGGGGCAAGCACGATCCGTTCTTTATTCCGCCTGGCGCTCAGGCGTTTCGCCGCGATATCCCGCAAGCAACGGTGACGATGCTCGATACCGGACACTTCGCACTTGAAACGCACGCGCAAGAGATTGCTTCGGCGATCAGGGAGTTGCTTGGTTAACTTGCTTGATTCGCGGTGCGTCGTGATCGCTTCGACTGAGCGCAGTCGAAGCGAACGAGCGGCAGCCTTTTGCTGTGAAGGCCAGGACGGACGGAATGTACTTGCTCGCTGAGCGCTTTAGTCAAGCTCCGCATTGTCTCTCTGACGCTGGCGAAATTGCGCGACCTTGTGACGGTTCCCGCAAAGGGCCATGCTGCACCACCTTCTACGATGCGCTTTGGTCCTGTCGTAGAACCATAGTACGCAATCGTCTGCCTCGCACTTGCGCACCAGATCGAAGTCGCCCGTCGCGATCAGCTCCGCAGCAGCTCGGGCTACGGGTGCCAAAAGCTGTTCGGGTGTGTCCATATCAAAGTGATCTTTGACTTCCAACTCGCCGTTGCTTGCCCGCGCCAGTTGCACGGTGTATCTGCCGTGCATTAGAAACGAGTTGAGCGCACCTATATCAATGTTCTTGCCAAGTTTGCGCTGCGTAAGCAGTTTCCGGATCATTTCTCTCAACGCCCGCGCTCTCTCTGCCAGGACGTCACGCGGAAAGGCGCGCGGGCCCCGCTCACCGAGATAGCCCATTCTCTGCAGCCAGGCTATCACGTCTTTATTGGTCGACAGGTACTCCACCGGCCCGTCATCACCTTGCGCGAGGGTGTTGAGAAAATCCAGCGCAGGGTTGTCGGCGAGTATCAGGAATTCTTGTGCGGGCATCAGGCGTTCTCCGGTAACCTGATCCAAATTGTAACCGTTGAAATTGCGTATAACGAGTTATGACGGGTTTGTGCAAAACCACAATTGCCAGAAAAAGCACTTACTCTCTGTGCAATCAGTTGCGAGCGGAGATCAATTCTGACGGCCGCGCGTCTGGAGCAGCTTCGGCATCGTCGGCGGGTCGTGTCTCTGGCATGAACACCGCGAAAAAGACGAGCGCAAACACGCTGATTGCAGCCAGAGTGAGGAACCCCGAGGCGAAGCCGAACTTCTCGACGACATAGCCGCCCGTCACATTGCTGAGTGCCGCCCCTATTCCGACCGCAAGCGCCATCAGACCCTGAGCAAGATTGAACCGACCCGTTCCGCGCATCACGTCGGACGCGATAACCACGCCGATCACACCGAAGATACCCGCAGCAATCCCGTCGAGTAACTGGATCAGAACCACCGCATACGGGCTGCTGGTCATAGAAAAGAGCACACCCCGCACCGGCAGCACAGCCAATGCAACGAGGAATATGCTCTTGCGTCCAATTCCCCTGCGTAGCGCGCGACCCACACCCGCCGCGACCGCGACCATGACGAGTTGCGCCGCGATTACGCACGCGCTCAGTGCAATGACGTCCATTCCCGGATGCACTTTAGCGATGACCTGGCCCGCAAGCGGCAGCATGGCCGCGTTGCCGAAGTGAAAGAGCATCACGGAGACAATGAACACCTTCAGGTCACGCTTCTTCCATAGCGCCGAGAAGCTGAGCGGGTTGTGGCGCGTGGTCTCATTTGAAGTGCTGTCGGCACCGCGTGCAAGCTCATGGTCAATTTCTTTCGGGTTGATCAGCAGGACCACGAGGGCACTCGCTATTGCAAACGCGCATACGAGGTAGAACAGCCATTTAACGCCGACATACTGTCCAAGCCCGCCCGCCAGAATTGCAGCCGTGAAGTTCCCTGCGTGGTTGAACCCTTCGTTTCGGCTGATCCGTGCGGGCATGAGACGGTGACCAACCACGCCAAGGCTCAGCGCGGCAAGGCAGGGAGGAATGATTGCGGACGCTGCGCCAAGCGTGATCTGCGCGGCGAGCACGGTGGGCAGCTTCGGAAAAAACGCGATCAGAATACATCCGGCTGCCACCAGCAAACCCGATATCGCGATCAGCAGCCGCTTCACGCGAACTGCGTCGACAATCAGGCCGGCGGGGATCTGGCAGATTGCCGCTGCAATACCGCTCGCGGCCATGACGAGGCCGATGTTCCCCGAGCTCCAATGCTGGGTACCCTTCAGATACACCGACAGGAAGGGCCCCAGACCGTCGCGAACATCGGCCATCAGGAAATTGAGCGCATCGAGACCGCGCAGGCTTCGGGACGATGGACGCACGGTTACTTCGCACTCCACTGATTGCTGTGCACGATCCGCGTTCACCATTTCCTCCCGTTACGGTGCGGTTCGAATTCGCTTGCCGCCATGAGTTCGCGATCAGTCCGCGTTCATCGAAGCGTCATCGTCATCGTCATCGACGAGTTCCGCGATGTGCTCGACTTCGACGGTCTTTCCGTACCGGTTCTTCACTGCGTGACCCCACACCTGTATGTGCGCGCCAGGGGCGAGGTAACTGGACAGTTCGTCTGCGGCGTGCGGAGCCATCCGCAGGGAAGTGCCGTCGCTCAGCAATGCACCGCGCAGTTCTCCTTTCGGCCCATAAAGCGAGAGCTTTACTTCGCCACTTAACTCGATGGGGCACGTGTTCGCATGTGGCTTCTCGTGCTTTTTGCCATGACCGTGCGGGCCTTCGTCGACAATTTCAACGCCTGTTGCCGACGTCAATTGAACAGCAGCGACGATATCGGCGGCCCGCGGCTTGACTCCGCGCACACGAACCTTGTCGCCCACGCTGATGTGTTTGACGATCTGACCGGACAGATGCGGCGGGAAATGCACCTGTCTGCCGTTGCCGAGAATGAGGCCGTCCAGTTCTCCATGTGAATTCAGCAGAAACTGGCTGACGGTACCGCGGGTTTCCTGCAGGCAAGTTGGGTCGATCCAATGCATGGTGTAGCTCCAGTAAAGATTAATTAGTTGCGCGTGTCGCTGTACAACTGCGTGACGTTGCCGGGCGCGCCGAATGCAGTAGCCTGCAATGCTTCGCCGTATTGATTGCGCGTTCCGTAGCCGCTCGCGGCAACCACCACATCCGGTCGCATCAGATTCGCAAACTGTTGCGCCACGGGCGGCGGCATTCTGATGATGGTGCCGTTGGCGAGCATCACGCCGTCGGGCTCTCCGCGGGGCGCCGTCATGACCCGCGCAACAGGACCCTTGACGCTGAGTTTCACGAGACCCGCGCCGCGTAGTGCGGGCGGCATTGGCGTTGCGCCGATCGGCGGCGGCTGATCGACGATCTGCTGCGACGTCCGTTCATTCGTGATCTGCTGCGCTGAGACGTCGCCCGCGCCATTGGACACGCCGGCAATCCGAACCGGATCGCCTTGATGAACGACGCTCACCAGTTGCGAGCCCATATGCGGCGGGAAGCGGACCAGCGAGCCGTCATGCAGAACGAAGCCATCGACATCGCCCTCAGGATTAATCACAAAGCGGCTTACCGTACCGCTCGCGACTCGTACCTGTTGCTCATCTGTCGGAAGCACGGGTGCACGTGCCGGTGGAGGAGGGGCGTCGGGTCCTGCGATTGCCGGCGCAGGCATGCCCGCGACCGGTGGTGATGGAGGCGCGCCCGGGCCTTCGGCGGGCCGCGTTTGAGCAGCGCAAGCAATGGTGACGGCACCGAGCGAGAGTGCTACGGCCCGCGCGAGCTTCGCGATGGAGTGCGTGTGACTTGCGGGCGTGGCATGCACGCAAGGTTGGATGGATTGGTTGACAGCCATGATGTTCTCCGATGAACGACACGGAGACTTTTGCAAAGGCTATGCCATGCAGCGCATCCCTTTAGAAAGGGGTTTCGCGCCCGATGCAGCAGGATATCTGTCCATGATCCAGACACCTGGTGTCGGCTTGCTTGACACCTCACTCGATCTTGAGCGCGGCCAGCTTTGCATAGAGCGTCTGGCGGCTGATTCCGAGGCGCCGGGCTGCGTCCGCGCGGTTATTGCTCGCAAGCGTCAACGCGTGGGAGATCAACGCGCGCTCGAGTGTTTCCACTGCGTCGGGAAGCGTCATCTCGAGCAAGCCTGTACCCACTAGTGGCTCGCCAAGGTCCGGCTTGCCATTGAGAAAGCCGAGATCCTCCGCCGTGATCATCGCTCCCGGAGCGAGTGCGCCGGCGCGTTCCACTGCATTTCTCAATTCGCGCACATTGCCTGGCCATGCGTAACCCACGAGCAGATGCTGCGCCGGCAGCGACAAACGCAGTTCGCGTGATCTCGCTTTCGCGACCTCAGCAAGGAAGTGTTCGGCTAGCGGAAGGATGTCCGCCAGCCGCTCGCGCAACGGAGGTAATGCGATTGGAATGATGTTCAGCCGGTAAAGCAGGTCTTCCCTGAATTCCCCCGCCTCGACCATGGTCTGCAAGTTTCTGTGCGTAGCGGCAACCAGCCTGATGTCGACGGGAATCACGCGATTGGAACCGAGCGGGGTGATCTGCCGCTCCTGGATTACCCGCAACAGTTTGGCCTGCATCGGCAATGGCATATCGCCGATTTCATCGAGCAACAAGGTTCCGCCGTCAGCCGCTGCGAAGCAGCCGGGCCGGTCCGCGGTTGCACCCGTGAACGCACCTTTGACGTGACCAAACAATTCGCTTTCGAGGAGTTCCGCGGGTATCGCCGCGCAATTCACTGCGACGAACGGCTTGCCGCTGCGCCTCGACGCGTCATGAAGCACGCGCGCGGCGACCTCCTTTCCTGTTCCTGTTTCGCCGGTAAACAGGACGGTTGCTTCGGACGATGCCGCGCGTCCGATCTGTTTCTGCACCTCGCGCAACGTCTCGCTCACTCCGAGTAGCCGGGGCTTCGCGCCCGCCGACTCTGCGCTGAACGGATGCGATGTGTTCGCGGCGGCCTCACTCGTGCCCGTGGAGGCGATGATGCGCGCGAGTAGCGACTGGATTGCCTGTCTACCGACCGGCTTGGTCAAGTGGTCGAACGCTCCGAGCGTCATTGCCCCAATCGTGTTATCGCTCGATGCGAAACCCGTGAGCATCACCACCGGCAACGCCTGTCCCTTTGCCGTTTTTCGAAGAGCGTCCAGCACTGCAAGCCCGTCCATGCCAGGCAGGCGGAAATCCAGGAACATGCAGGTGAATGGCGCGCCCGTGCTCTCGAGCGTTTCCAGCGCCTGTTCGCCGGAGCGTGCCTCGTCCACGCTATGACCGAGGTCAACCAGCGTTTCGACGAGGCCTTCGCGAAAGCCGTCGTCGTCGTCGACTACGAGTATGTGTGCCATGGAACCTCAATGACGAAACACGCGCCGCTCTCCGTATCGGCTACGTACGCGCGGCCGCCATGCGCCGTAGCCACCTCTCTCGCCACTGCGAGCCCGAGTCCCGACCCGTCGGGCCGACCCGTGACGAACGGTTCGAAAATGCGTTCGCGGTCGGCTAACGCCACTCCCGGGCCATTATCGACGACAGCAATTCGCATCAGGCTCGTGTGACTGGTTTCGACGCGATTCGCGTTGACGGTGACGTTGCCTTGCGGCGGCGCGTGCCGGATTGCATTCAGGATCAGATTATCGACTGCTCTTGCCATCTGTAAGGGATCGAACTTCGCCGGCGCGGCGTCAGCACCCGGCTCCGACGGCGCAGGGAGGTCAGCATTGACGCTGAGCGTCACGCCCTTGATCCTTGCCTGCTCCTGATGTGTCGCGGCGGTCGACGTCACCCACTGTGCGGCGTCGACTGTCTGCACCGCGAGGGTGACTGGCTGCGTCAAAGCCAGCAGACTCGTTACCTGAGTTTCTATGCGCTCCACCTGGCCGAGAGCCGACGTCAGCGATTGACGCGGTGTGTCTCCTCCATGGGCCAGAGCGTTTTCCAGCTTCAGCCTGACGGCCCCAAGCGGATTACGAATTTCATGCGCGACCTGTGCGGCCAGTTTGCCGAGAGAGGCAAACCGCTCGGCTTGCGATAACTTCTCGTGCAAGGCGGAGGCCTGGGCTTGCGATTCCCTCAGGCGCGCAGCGAAGACGTTGACAGCATTGACGATTTTGTCGAGGTCGGGCTCGCCTGGAGACGGAAGCTCGGAACACGACGCTGCCGTCCCGGACGATAAAGACTGCTCGAGCTGCGACAGGTTTTTCCGCCAACGGCGCAAGCCCAAACCCAGAATAAGAGCGAGAAGCAGAATGGCCGTTAGAACGACGACCAGCGATAGCATCAGCATGTGCCCATATTGCCCGAGAGGAGCTTGTGCCCTGGTCAGGGTCCATGCATAGAGCGCGGGGCTACCGGACACGGGACACGCAGAGGCGACGGTTGCGCCTTCTCCTGCGGGAACGGAATCAGAAACGGTCGCCCCTGCCGAAGCGGCCCGGTGCAGCGCGCGAAGTATCAGCGGTGTTTCTGCCTGTGGGATATCGCGCTTAACGCCGGTGCCTTCATATGTTGGGAATGAATAGGCAAGAAAGCTGTTCGCCGTTCGGGACGTGTCTTCAGAGGCATGAGATGGCCCCGCGGCATCGTTCTTCCAGAAGCCTCCTTCGATTTTCGGCGCCTGAATGAGGACGGTATCGAGTACCGCATGCATCAGGTCGGCATCGTAAGGATTGTTGGCGGCGAGGCGAGACAACGAGTAACGAGACGCCACATGCTCGCAAGCCGCGATGGATTGTTGACTCGCAGCGGAAATCTGCCGGCTCTGGTCCGTCTGGAACAGCAGCCAGATTACGCCGGCGAGCAGTGTGCAGACCACGGCGATCAACGCCCAGAGAAGCACAAGCTGGTTGGCGAAAGAGATTCGTTTCATCGTGCGGTGCTCCGCTGCAGGAGGTTGAATCCAGCCCGCGATTCTAGACCGCGCGTTCTTTCCAGCGTTCAACACGCCGCTGAACCACTGCTGTGCCAAACCTCCGCCGGCAAGATATGCTTGCGGCTGGATCCGGGACTTCATTTTTTACCGCCTTTGCCGTAAACCCGGTCATCGGCTAGCCACGACACTCCGGCAGTCCTCTGTTCCACGACAGAAACCCGCTTTACCGGGAGGCAATGTTACCGCGCGGGAGGAACATTTTTGAACCGAGTGTACTAACCAGAACGTTACAGTGTCCGTTTCTATTACCACCGGAAAACTAGCTGTTCTCGCAGGCCGGCATCCATTGATCGTCGGTGCGCTAGGGAGTCTGATGGCATTAGGCGTGATGGCTATCAGCCTCGCCACGCTCCTCGCCTCCCGTGACGCCGCGATTCAGCATGCCCATGAGACGTCCCGGAATGTCACCGCGGTTCTAGCCACCAACATCGCTCGAACAATTGAAACGTCTGACAATTCGCTGCGCACGCTGATCGCCGCGCTCGACAAGCCTGCTATCCAGACCATGGATCGGAGCTTGCGCCACGAATTGCTGTTCGACCGGACCGCTGCCGAGTATGTCACCGGCACGGGAATTACCGATGATCGTGGTCGTGTAATCGACGGCTGCTGTTCCAGGTCCCACACCTGGGACTTCAGCGACCGCGACTATTTCATCGCGCATCGCAAGTCCGCGGATGCCGGGCTTTATGTCTCGTCGGTGTATGCGGCGCGGTCGCGGAGGGGAGCCCAATCCATTGCGATGAGCAGAAGGATTAATCGTCCCGACGGGTCGTTCGGCGGAGTGGCGATTGTCGCGATCGACGTCGAATATTTCAGGCAGCTTCTTGCGAAACTGGACGTGGGGTCGCACGGTGTCGCCGCGATCGTTCGTACGGACGGCACGCTCGTGGCGAGGAATCCCCCTCTCACGCAGGCCGGGCTGGTCAACGTAGGCAAGTCACCGGCCTTTCCGCGCATGGTGAACCATGACTCCGGGTTCTATAGTGCCCCGTCGATTTCCGACGGAGTACTACGTCTCTACACGTTTCAGCGTGTGCCCGGCACGCCGCTCATTGCCGTTGTCGCGCCAGCGGAAAGCGACGTTCTGGCCTCGTGGAAACGATTGTCGTGGATAGTCGGAGTTTCCGCTTCGTCTGTTAGCGTTGCCTTTTGCACCGTGGTCTGGCTCCTCGCTTTTGCTCTGCGCGACCACGCGAATACGCAAGTGCTGCTTACGGAGCTAACGCAAACCGATCCGCTGACAGGGCTCAAAAACCGGCGTGCGCTCGACAATGCGCTCGAAAACGAATGGGAACGACTGCAGCGCAGCGATGGTTCGTTGTCGCTGTTGTTTGTCGATGCGGATCACTTCAAACAATACAACGACAGTCACGGTCACGCCCAAGGCGATATTGCGCTGAAACATCTGGCGGAGTGTATCGATCGGCACGTGCGTCGTCGTGGCGATCTCGCCGCGCGATACGGCGGAGAGGAGTTCGTTGTCGTGCTGCCCAATACCGACGAAGCGGGAGCGTTTCAGATCGGTGAAGCTATACGTCGAGAAGTCGAACACCGGGAGCCGTCAGCGTCGTCCGAGGCGATTCCACCGTTCACGGTCAGCATTGGGTGCGCGACCGGTCGGCGGTCGCATCCGTCGTCACTGGAAGAATTGACGAGTTCCGCCGATCTGGCGCTGTACGCGGCCAAAAGACGGGGAAGGAATGTGGTCGTCTGCGCCGGCGATATCGTTGAACCGGCTCAGCCGCAGGTCTGATTGCCATCCCGACACGCTAGATGCGCCGACCGACGCCTGGGTTCTCGCCTGGCGCGCCCCGCGCAGTGGACAGAAGAGCCGATGAATTGCCGCGCGTGGCTTCCATGCCGAGCGCCTCGGCCTTTCTGACAAGATCGGGCAAGTTGCGCGACGCCATCTTCTTCATGACCTGTCCGCGATGGATCTTCACGGTGATCTCGCTGAGATTCAACTCATACGCGATCTGCTTGTTCAACATGCCTGTGACGACCCGTTTCATTACTTCCCGCTCACGGACTGTCAATGACTCGAACGAGGAGATCACGCCGGCCAGTGCTCTATCGGAAGCTCGACGCAAGGTATCGCGTTTCAGCGCATCCGCGATTGCGTCGACCATGTCCTGCTCGCGAAAAGGCTTCTGAAAGAAGTCGAGCGCACCCGCCTTCATTGCTTTCACGCTCATTTCGATGTCGCCGAACGCGGTCATGAATACGATCGGCATGCGAAGGCCGTATCGCGCGAGTTCCGCCTGAAACGTGAGACCGCTTGCGCCGCGAAGCCGCACATCGAGGATAAGGCAGCTCGGCGCGTCGTGCTTCGGGAAGGCGAGAAAGTCCGCAGGCGAATCGAACGTCTCGACCCGCAGCCTGACAGAGCGAGCGAGGCTCTGCAGCGTGAAGCGAATGGACTCGTCATCGTCGACGACATACACCACCGGCGTCTCGTTTTCCGCCTTCGTACTGTTCAATGTGGACTGCGATCTGGGCACCATGTCTGCTCCTGCGGGAGTAGGCGACGCACGATCAATGGGCCGTTGAAAAACGGACTTGGCGAAGCTCCGTTCCGACGCGCCGGATGTAGGGGCGGCGCCGCTCGGGCCTCGGGCAGTTGCGTCCGGCGAACGAAGACCGATTCGATGGAAAGTGAGCGAGGGGAAAGACCATCGAAGCGGCCGCGTGGCCGAGCCGGCCTGATGTTTGCGGGCCGGTTTTGCGATTGAAGCGCTGACGTCATTAGGGTTTGCGTCAGCGATGCGGCTAACTCTAGCAGACTTCCATGGGAAAAATCTGTCGAGTTGCAGCCGGGTACGTTGGCGATTGCCGACCAAACAGAATCGTTACAGGTCAATTGTTGCTACACGCCAAAGGGCAACATTCTGGTGCATTCGCAACAGCCGTTCCACCGAACGATGGCACGGCCGCAAGTCACCTGGTCAACGTAGCCCGTGGTGCGCGACCTTGTATAGATCACTATACGTTGGTATGCGCCAGCCGCCCCCGGCGCGAGTTCCATGCCTATAGTTCCTGCACCACGCGACCGCGTGGCACGACGTCATATTCCAACGAGGGTGCGACCATGAAGATATTGATGGTGATGACTTCACATGACCAACTCGGCAACACCGGCAGAAAAACGGGTTTCTGGCTGGAGGAATTTGCAGCGCCTTATTTCACGTTTCTCGACGCGGGCGTCGATGTCACGGTGTGTTCACCGAAAGGCGGACAGCCGCCCATCGATCCGAAAAGCGACACGCTGGAAGGCAAGACCGAACTCACCGAACGCTTCAAGAGCGACCCCGCCGCACAGCGTGTGCTGGCTAACACCGCGAAGCTCGGCGACATGAAAGCCGACGACTACGACACGGTGTTCTATCCCGGTGGCCACGGACCTTTGTGGGATCTCGCTGAAGATCCGCAGTCGGTGGCGCTAATCGAGCGCTTCTACGACAGCGGTAAGCCTGTCGCCTTCGTTTGCCATTCGCCAGGTGTATTGCGTCATGTCAAGGCGAACGGCGAGCCGCTCGTCAAGGGTAAGCGCGTCTCCGGATTCACCAATTCGGAGGAAGAGGCGGTGCAGCTCACTCATGTCGTGCCTTTCCTCGTGGAAGACGAGTTGAAGCGCCTGGGCGGCCGCTTCGAGAAAGTCGACGACTGGCAGCCGCTGTCGATCATCGATGGACGGCTGATCACTGGACAGAATCCCGCCTCGTCGAAATCGGTTGCGCAGGACCTGTTGAAAGTGCTGCGCGGATAGCCCGCATCATCGAACCGATATTGCCTGCATGGAGAGCGTCATGACCCAGGATAGTCCCAACGCGCAGATCCGAATCGAACGTCCCAGCCCGTCTTATTGGCGTGTCATCTTCGACAATCCGCCCTTCAACATCTTCGGGCCCGATACCACGCCCCAGCTCAACATGGTCGTCAGCGCGATTGAAGCGGACCCGCACGTGAAAGTGGTCGTGTTCGAGAGCGCGGTGCCCGGCTTCTTTCTCACGCACTACGACTTTGTGCCGCCGCTCGACGCGACCACGAGCATGCCGCCGGGACCAACGGGCATGCCGCCGCTGCCCGATATGCTGGTGCGCATCGGGCGGTCGTCTGTCATCTCGATCGCGAAGATTCGAGGGCGTGCGTCAGGTGTCGGCAGCGAACTCGCATTGGCGAGCGACATGCGCTTTGCCAGCAACGAGCACGCCTTGATGTCGCAGTGGGAAATCGGCGTAGCGCTTGTCCCCGGCGGCGGGCCAATGACGCGTCTTTCGCGGCTGATCGGCCGCGGGCGTGCGCTGGAGGTGCTGACGAGCGGCAACGATTTTCCCGGCGCGCTGGCCGAGCGCTATGGGTACGTCAATCGCTCGATGCCGGACAGCGAACTGGATACGTTCGTCGACGACCTCGCCACCCGTATCAGCCTGTTCGACAGGCAATCCCTTTCGGTCATCAAGCAGCACGTCAACGCGCAGACCCTGCCGCCTGACGCGAGCGTCGCGACCGAGTGGGACGCCTTCATCGCGTCGGTCGGTCGCCCGGTCGCGCAGGAGAAGATTGCCCAACTGATGGATCTCGGCTTGCAGAAGGTGACGGACGTGGAAGCGAGGCTCGCGGATTACACGGGCTCGCTCTGGCGCTAGCCGCCGGATCAGGCGACTCATTCGAGGGGATTGCGCTCCTCGCATGCTACGCTACTTTTCGCTTCGCAGAGCAATACGTGTCCTTCGGGCATGTATCGCCTTCCTCGGAAGAGAGCAGCGAGAAGGAGCATCTCCATGGATCTCACCGGCTTTTCGCTCGAACCGCTGCACGAAGACGGCGAACTGTTGTTGTGCCGTGCACAGCGGCCCGGCTCGCATATCTCGATGCTCGCGCGAGTGGCCACGCAGCCCGCGTCGCAGAGCATCATGCGGCTCGAGCACGAATACGGTCTTGCGCCGTTGCTCGAACCGGAGTGGGCCGCGCAGCCACTCGCGCTCGACCTTGGGCGCGTGCCGCCCGTGCTGGTTCTCGACGACAGCGGCGGCGATCCGTTGATCCGGATTCTCGGCAAGCCACTCGAACTGGCGCGGTGCCTGCGCATCGCCGTGAATCTCGCTCAGGCGATCGGACACGCGCACGAGCGCGGAATCATCCACAAGGACATCAAGCCCGCCAATGTGCTTGTCGATGCGAACGACAATGTCCGCCTGACCGGCTTCGGCATTGCGTCGCTACTCCCACACGAACATCAGCCGCCCGCGCCGCCGGAGATAATCGCAGGAACGCTGAGGTATATGGCGCCCGAGCAGACCGGCCGCATGAACCGTTCGATCGATGCGCGCAGCGATCTGTATTCCTTCGGCGTGACGCTCTACGAGATGCTGACGGGTTCGTCCCCATTCGTCGCGTCCGAAGCGATCGAATGGATTCATTGTCATATCGCTCGCAGGCCGGTGCCCGCGGCGCAACGTGTCGAAGGGCTGCCTGCGCCGGTCGGCGACATAGTCGAGCGCCTGCTCGCCAAAACGGCGGAGCAGCGTTACCAGACTGCCGGTGGCGTTCGGGCCGATCTGCAACGGTGTTTGTCCGCATGGGAAGCGGATGGGGAAATCTCGCCCTTTGTGCTCGGCAAGCACGATGTGTCTGACCGCTTGATGATTCCTGAAAAGCTCTACGGACGCGAATCGGAGATCGATGCGCTGCTGGCGGCCTTCAATCGCGTCGTGACGTTCGGCGACGCGCAGGTGGTGCTTGTCTCGGGCTATGCGGGGATCGGCAAGACGTCGGTGGTGAACGAGTTGCACAAGGCACTGGTGCCGTCACGCGGACGCTTCGCCTCAGGCAAGTTCGACCAGTTCAAACGCGACACGCCCTACGTGCCGCTGGCCCAGGCGTTCCGGGCGCTCGTCCGCGATCTGCTCAACAAGACCGATACCGAACTGGAGCGCTGGCGGCGTGAGTTGACGGAGGCGCTTGCGCCGAATGGCCAACTGATGGTTGGTCTGATTCCCGAACTCGCTCTCATCATCGGGGAGCAGCCCGCGGTTCCGGCGTTGCCGCCTCACGACGCACGCAACCGGTTTCATATCGTATTTCGCCGCCTGCTCGGCGTGTTCGCGCGGCCCGAGCATCCGCTCGCGCTGTTCATCGACGATATGCAGTGGATCGACGCTGCCACGCTCGATCTGATCGGACACCTCGCGACGCATCCGGACGTGATGCACGTGCTGCTCGTCGGTGCTTATCGCGACAACGAGATCGATCCGGCACATCACCTCACGCGAATAATCGAAGATATGAGCGGCACGGAAACGGGCCGCGGCACGACGCTGCAGCACATCGATCTCGCGCCGCTTGGCGCCGGCAGTGTCACGGAGATCGTCGCCGATTCGCTGCGCTGCTCCGCGGCGGCTGCCGAGCCGCTTGCGCAGCTTGTTCATCAGAAGACCGGCGGCAATCCGTTTTTCGTGATCCAGTTCCTGACGACGCTTGCCGACGAGGGCCTGGTTGCGTTCGATCATCGTGCCGCGATCTGGACGTGGGATCTGCCTCGCATCCGCGCCAAGAGATTGACTGAAAACGTGGTCGAACTAATGGCAGCGAAACTGTCCCGCTTGCCGGACGATACACGCGACGCGCTGAGCCGGCTCGCCATTCTCGGCAACGTCGCGAAGATCGACGCGCTGAAGCTGGTTCATGGGGAGCCTGCGGCATCGATCGATGCGAAGCTTTGGGAGGCCATGAAAGCGGGGCTCGTGCACCGTGTCGACGATGCCTATGTGTTTGCCCACGATCGCGTTCAGGAGGGCGCCTACGCGCTGATTCCCGAGAGCGAACGCGCGGCGACGCACCTGCACATCGGCCGCACGCTGGCCTCCGGACGCGCGGCGGGCGAACTCGACGAGTTCCTCTTCGATATCGTCAATCATCTCAACCGCGGCGCTTCGCTCATGACCGACGCGGACGAGCTTGAGCGTACGGTCGAGCTGAACTATGCAGCGGGACAGCGAGCGATGCACTCGACCGCGTTCGCGTCAGCACGAACTTATCTGGCACAAGGCGTCGCCCTGCTTGGAGCGGACGCGTGGAGCCGTCATTACGAGCGCACGTTCGAGCTTTATCTGGCGTTTTCCGAATGCGAGTATCTGGCCGGTGACTTCGCCGACGCCGATACGCTGTTCGACATGATGCTCGATCGGTCGCGCTCGAACCTGGATCGCGCAAAGGTCTATGGCTTGCGCATGGAGCTATACCAGGTCGCCGGGCGGTATGACGAGAGCTTCGAGGTGGCTCGCCTCGCGCTGCGCGATTTCGGCGTGCTGCTGCCGCTGCACGACGACGCCGTCAGTAGCGAGGTCGAAGCCGAGTTGCGGAAGATCCCGCTCAATCTCGCCATCCGCGCCATCGACACGCTCGTAGATGCGCCGGTCGCATCGGACCCGGTCACCTTGACGATCGTAGACCTGCTGGTTGAATCGATGCCTTGCGCGTTCATCGCCCGGCCGGCGTTTTATCCGCTCATAACGCTTCAGGCGGTGAACCTGTCCTTGCGCGGGGGCAACACCGACAAGTCCAGCTTCGCTTATGGCAATTACGCGTTGATGCTGGTGTCGAGTTTCGGAGACATCGAGTCCGCGGTGCAGTTCTCGGAGATGTCGCTCAGGTTGAACGAGAAGTTCGGCAACCGGCGCTTCAAAGGCAAGTTGCTCCATCTGCACGGCAATCACATCAACTTCTGGCGGCGTCACGTCGTAACCGATCTGCCGATACTCGAAAGAGCAAGCGCCGCGTGTCTCGACGTGGGGGATCTGGCTTTTGCCGGGTACCTCGCGTTCACCACGGTCTGGCAAATGATCGAGAAGGGCACACCGCTTTCCGACGTGCAGCGCAGTTCCGAGCGGCACGCTTCGTTCGCACGCCAGAGCCGCAATGACGCTGTCTACGAAACCATTCGGCTGCAGCAGCATTTTGTCGCGGCGCTGCAAGGTGAGGCAGGCGGCGGGGCACTCACGAATGCGCCGGCATTCGACGGCGACGCGTCTTTCGCCGTTATCGCGAAGTCGAATTTCGGCTGCGGCATCGCGTTTCACCACATCATGAATCTGATGCTCGCCTATCTCGAAGGACGATACGACGATGCGCTTCACGCCGCACACTGCGCGCAATCTGTGATCGACGCCGCGATGGCGCTGCCGATAGAGGCGACGTTTTACTTCTTCCACGCGCTGACACTTGCGGCGCTCGACACATCGGCCGGCGACGAACAACGAGTCACCCGTCGTCGCGCGATTCACGCGACGTGCGAAAAGTTCGCTGTCTGGACGAGCCACTGCCCGAGCAATTTCAGGCATCGTCATGCGCTGATTTCGGCGGAGCTCGCGCGTCTCGAAGGCCGCGATTCCGATGCGATGCATCACTATGAGGAGGCCGTGCGCTCGGCCCGCGAGCATGGTTTCATTCAGAACCAGGCGCTCGCGCATGAACTGGCGGCGCGCTTTTACGCGGACCGCGGTCTCGAGACAGTCGCGGATACGTATCTGATGAACGCCCGTTCTTGTTACGAGCGCTGGGGCGCCTGGAGCAAGGTCACCCAGTTGACGCGCAGTCATCCACGAGCGCGTCCCGGTACATCGAAATCCGACGGCACCATTGCCATGTCCAACGAACAGCTCGACCTGGCAACCGTCGTCAACGTGTCGAGCGCGATATTCAGCGATATCGACCTGAACGAGTTGATCCATACGTTAATGGCGTTGTCGCTTGAACACGCTGGCGCCGATCGCTGCGTGCTGGTGCTCAAGCGCCGCAACGAATTGCGCGTGGAAGCAGAAGCGACGACAAGGGCCGATGCCGTCGAGGTGCGTCTGCCCAGACTGCCCATTGAACACGCAGAACTACCAGAATCCGTGTTGCGATACGTGATGCGTACAGGCGACAGTCTGTTACTCGACGATGCATCGTCCACCAGTCCTTACTCGTCCGACGAGTACGTGATGCGTCACGATTGCCGCTCAATCCTGTGTCTGCCGCTCATCAAGCGCAGCCGGATGATTGGCGTGCTCTACCTGGAAAACAACCTGGCTTCGAATGTATTCACGCCGCCGCGCACGGTCGTGTTGCGAATGCTCGCGTCTCAGGCTGCAATGTCGCTCGAAACCGCGCGGCTTTATGCCGACCTGCAACACGCCGAAGCGCTGCTCGCCGACGCACAGCGGCTCAGCAACACCGGCAGCTTCGACTGGCATGTGTCGAGCGGCGAGCTGTTCTGGTCGAAGCAAAGCTTTCGCATCTTCGACTACGATCTCGCCACGCTTCCTACACTCGAACTCATGCTGGCGCGGGTTCATCCCGACGACGCGACGTTCGTGCGTCTCATGTTCGATCGGGCAACGCATGACCGGCAGCCGTTCGATGTCGAGCACCGGCTGCTGATGCCGGACGGCTCTGTGCGGCACTTGCAATTGCTCGCGCACGTTATCGCCGACGCCGACGCGGGCATTCGGGTGCTCGGAGCACTCAAGGACATCACGACGCGCAAGCAGGCCCATGCCGCGTTGCTGCGCAGCGAGCACCGTTATCGCAGTCTGTTTTTCGACATGCCTGTGGGCTTATGGCAGATCGACGCGCAACCGCTGATCGCGTTGCTGTCGTCGCTGCGTGGGCAGGGCGTGGAAGATCTGTCGGAGTACATAGACCATCATCCCGGATGGCTGGATCGTGCGATGGAGCTGCTCATCGTCGAAGAGGTCAATCATCACGCGGCCAAAATGTTCGGCGCGCACGACCGGAGCATGCTGCTAGGACCGTCGCCGTGGGTATGGAGAGAAAGCCCCGACACGTTCAGGCGCGCGCTGGAAAGCCGTTACGGCGGCGCACCGCTCTTTCAGGAAACCACCAGGCTTCCCACGCTCGACGGGCGCGTCATCGACGTGCTGTTGACGGTCGCGCGTCCTGGCGCGGCCGAAGATCTCGGCATTGCGCTGATCAGTCTCGTCGATCTGACGGAGCGCGTCCGCGCGCAAGAAATGCTGCAGCGCCTTCAGGCCGACTTCGCGCACGCCGCGCGCATTTCAACGCTCGGAGAGTTGAGCGCGTCCATCGCTCACGAGTTGAAGCAGCCGCTTGCGGCGATCGCGATGAACAGCTCGATTGGCACGCGCTGGCTCGATCGCGAGACGCCCGATGTGGCAGAGGCGCGGCTCATCAATCAGCGCATTAAAATCGATGCGCAGCGAGCGGTCGACATCGTCGATCGCATTCGCACCATGGCGGTGCGCCAGGGCTTGAAGCGCTCGATCGCGCTGCTCGATGAGTTGATAGATGAAGCGTTGGTGTTCCTGCGTCACGATGTGAACGCGCTCGGCGTCACGATCATGCGTAAGCGCGCGCAGCCGGCGGCCGCCGTGCTTGCGGATCGCGTGCAGTTGCAACAGGTGATCGTGAATCTCGTCGTCAATGCGATGCAGGCCATGAAAACGACGTCACGCCCGCACGGCAACATAACGATTCGCACCTATCTGCCCGATGCCACGAGTGTCACCTGTTTCGTGGAAGACAGCGGCCCGGGGCTCGACGAGTCCAACATGCAGCGCGTATTCGAGAGCTTCTTCACGACCAAGGTAAATGGCATGGGCATGGGTCTGCCAATCTGCCGCTCGATCATTGAAATGCACGGTGGAGAAATTAACGCCGACAACGCGTCGGTGCATGGCGGTGCGCGCTTTTTCTTCACGCTGCCGCTAGCTTCCGACGCGGCTTGAGTCGATGTGGAATTCACCGAGTCAATCGTTGTGCCCGTAGTCGCGCTCTCTTTGGTTTATGAAAGGCATACCGGCAGCATGGTTTCACATACCCGATGACGATTGAAACGACGCACGCAGTGTCATGTAATAAAGACTGCTATCCGACGTACCCATGCATCGTGCGTGAACTTATCACCGAAAGGAGTCAGGCATGCAAACCAGAGCAATCATCCTCACCGTGGCGGCGGCAACGGCACTCACGGCGACTTCCCTTATCGGCGTTGGCGCCGCGTGGGCTGCCGACTCATCGGCTGCCAGTGCCGGCGGCGCCAGCAAGAAGCAGATGCGAGCCGAGAATCGCGCGCTAAGCCACGCAGTGCGTCAGTCGCTGACGAAGGTGAAGGGGCTGAACTCTTCGCACATCAACGTGCTGGCGCACGGCAGCACGGTCACGCTTGCGGGCACCGCACCGGATCAGTCGCAGATCGACTCTGCACAAGCGGCTGCTTCGAAGGTTGCAGGTGTCAGCCACGTGAACAATGAGCTCACTGTGTCCGAGCCCGGGAATTGAAGGCCGCATGCGATCGAGTAGTTCTGCGTTCGAAGGAGTTGGCATGTCAGACGATCTTCTTCCGGAAGTCTTTTCGCGCCGCAAGTTCATCAGTGCGGCGGCAGCCGTCGTCGCCGCAGGTTCAGCGCCACGGTTCTCGTTTGCCGATACATCGATTACGAGCACCTCGCAGCCGGGCGGCGGCGACAAGACTGCGCTGCGTCCGTTACGCGTTCACGCGTCGGACGCGCAACTCGCCGACTTGCGACGGCGCATCAAGGCGACGAAGTGGCCCACGCGCGAAACTGTCTCCGACGCCACTCAAGGCGTGCAGCTCGTGACGATGCAGCGCCTCGCGCGCTACTGGACTACTGACTACGACTGGCGGAAGGTGGAAGTAAAACTGAACGCTCAGCCGCAGTTCGTCACCGAAATCGACGGACTCGACATTCATTTCGTCCACGTGCGGTCCAGGCACGCGAACGCGATGCCGATGATCGTCACGCATGGTTGGCCGGGTTCGATCATCGAGCAAATGAAGATCATCGATCCGCTAACGAACCCGACCGCTCATGGTGGCACGGCCGCAGACGCGTTCCATGTCGTGATCCCGTCGTTGCCGGGGTATGGTTTTTCGGGCAAACCGACGACGACCGGTTGGGACCCTGGGCGCATCGCGCGTGCATGGGTCGTGCTCATGCAGCGGCTCGGCTACACACGTTATGTCGCGCAGGGCGGCGACTGGGGCAATGCCGTGACCGAGCAGATGGCGCTGCTGACGCCGCCCGGTTTGCTTGCGATCCATACGAATATGCCGGCCACTGTTCCGGACGACATCGCCGACGCGTTGAAATACGGCAAGCCTGCGCCGGCCAACCTGTCAGACGACGAAAAGCATGCCTTCGACCAACTCGATTTCTTCTACAAGCACGGGCTTGGGTATGCGCTCGAAATGGCGAACCGTCCGCAGACGCTCTACGGTATCGAAGATTCGCCAATCGGTTCTGCTGCATGGATGCTGGATCACGACGCGAGCAGCCAGGCGATGATCGCGCGCGTTTTCGACGGACAGCCGGAAGGACTGACACGCGACGACGTTCTGGATAACGTCACGCTTTACTGGCTGACGGGCACGGCGATCTCGTCGGCGCGGCTGTACTGGGAGAACAAGTTGAATTTTTTCGCGCCGAAACATGTACTGATTCCGGTCGCCGTGAGCGTCTTTCCCGACGAGATCTACGCCGCGCCGCGCAGCTGGACGGAACAGGCGTACCCGAAGCTGATGCATTACAACCGCCTTCCCAAGGGCGGCCACTTCGCGGCTTGGGAACAGCCGCAGATCTTCACGCAGGAAATTCGCGCAAGCTTTTCGTCGTTGCGCTGACCTGCCGCCCGCCGATATTTGAATGACCGCAACGCGCGGTCACGATCGGCCGACGACTACACACCGAGGATCTTGCCGACCGTCTCATTGAATTCGTCGGTAGCGTTCTGGATCGCCTCGTCGGCCTCGTCGTCCAGGTTGTCCGCGTTCTCGTCCAGCACCTCCTGCAGCGTCAGATACGCTGCAATGATGCCGTCCAGCTGGTGACTGTCGACGCGGGCATAGACGGCCTCGCCCACCGCTTCCATGAAGTCGCCCCGGCTTCCGCCCACCAGGCCGTCAGCGTTATTTTCCAGGTCGTCCTTGAATTGTTCGACGTTTGCCATGTTTTCCTCCGGAAGGTGATGTCAGATTAGCGGTCGGTTTTGTTGCCGTGGTTGCGCCGCGTAACGCGTGCGTCAACAGTACGGCCATATCATGCAACCCGCAACACGATCTGCGGCTACGTCGCCATGCCCAGCGTTCGCACGAGATCGGCCAGCCGATACGGTTTATGGATAAACGCGAAGTCGTCGAGATTGCCGTGCTGTGCCTTGAGGGCGGGCAGAGGATACCCCGATGCAAGCACGATCCTGATCTCGGGATGGCGATCGCGCGTTGACCGCGCGAGCTGGATGCCATCGATTCCCTTGGGCATCACGACGTCGGTGAACAGGACGCGGATATCGTCGCGACGACCCAACGCGTTCATCGCTTCAGCCCCGTTGCTCGCGGTCAGTACTTCGTATCCGAGGCTGCGGAAGAGCGCCGCCGTCGCGTCCAGTAAATCCGGCTCGTCCTCCACGACCAGCACCGTATCGAGCGTCGGACCGGCTAAAGAGTCCGCGTCGCCCGATGCGCTATTCGCTATCGGCAGATACATGCTGACGACCGTGCCCATGTCCGGTTCGCTGCGAATGAGCACGTCGCCGCCAGACTGCGAGATAAAACCGTACACCTGGCTTAGACCGAGACCGGTGCCCTTGCCGACCTCCTTGGTGGTAAAGAACGGCTCGAACGCGCGCGCCGCAACCTCGGGCGGCATCCCCGAGCCGGTGTCTGCCACGGAGACCTTGACATACGGGCCCTCGACGAGCGAGCCAACCGTGCCTTCGCGGACTTCGACGTTTTCAACGGTAATCGCGATCTTTCCGCCTGCGGGCATTGCGTCGCGCGCATTGACGATCAGATTCAGCAGCGCGGCCTCGAAGCGGGCTACGTCGAGCAGCACGGGCCGCGGCCGCGGCTCTGGCCTGATCTCCAGTTCAATCGTGCTGTTTCCCGCGCGGCGAAGAACCGCTTCAAAACCGCGGATTACCGCGTTCAGATTGCATCTTTCGACCTTGAGCGGCTGCTGGCGCGCAAACGAGAGCAACTGCTGTGTCAGCGTCGCGCCCCGCGCCACTGCGCGTTGCATGGTTTCCAGCATCTTGAGATCGGCGTGGTCCTGTACGCGCAGCGACAGCACATCGAGTCCGTTCGACATGACTGCGAGCAGGTTGTTGAAGTCGTGCGCGACGCCGCCGGTCAACTGGCCCAGCGATTCCATCTTCTGTGACTGGAACAGTGCGGCGTTGGCGCGTTCCAGGGCCTCCGCCGCCTGTTTGCGTTCCGTGACGTCGCGCGTCACTTTCGCAAAACCCACGAGTTCGCCCGCGCCGTTGCGGATTGCATCCACCACCACGTGAGCCCAGAACCGCGAGCCGTCCTTGCGGACCCGCCATCCTTCGCGCTCGGCTCGGCCCTCCGCGGCCGCGGTCGACAGCGTCAGCGCGGGCAGGCCGCTCGCGCGATCCTCGTCGGTATAGAAGCACGAGAAGTGTTTGCCGAGGATTTCCTCGCGTGTGTAACCCTTGATCCGTTCCGCGCCGACGTTCCAGTTAGTCACCTCGCCGGCTGGCGAAAGCATGTAGATCGCGTAGTCCGTGACGCCCTGAACCAGCAGCCGGAACTGCTCCTCGCTTTCACGCAACGCTTCCTGGGCCATCTTCCGGTCCGTGATGTCGCGTGTGATCTTGGCGAAGCCGATGAGCTTGCCGGAATCGTCACGCAGCGGATCGATTACCACGCTCGCCCAGAACTGGCTGCCGTCCTTTCGGACCCGCCAGCCTTCATCCTCGAACTTACCCTCGTCGCGCGCAGTTCGCAGCGCGAGGGCCGGGCGGCCGCCGGCGCGGTCACTGTCTGTGTAAAAAACGGAAAAGTGCTGACCCAGAATTTCCCTGGGAGCATAGCCTTTGAAGCGTTGGGCGCCTGCATTCCACGTTTTGATAAAACCTTCTGCGTCCAGCATGAAAATCGCGTAATCCCTAACGCCTGCGACGAGAAGCTGGAAAGATTCTTCTCCCGAAACGTCCCCCGGGGAGGGTGCGAAGTTAGTCATTTTGTGTTTTTACCGGGCAGCGCCCTGTCAGCGGTTTGTCACGCGGGGCTCTGGAGGCCCGTGCCATCCGCTCCGTCGCAAGAGTTGCGCCAGCGCGCCGGGATGTCAGGCGGTCGAGTGCGTGGTCCGCATGGGCTCAGCCGGGCGTCTTCCCGGCGGAAGCTTTTGGGTGATCCGTGGCTGCCGTGGTTTGGCCAGAGGGCGCCGACGTGTCGTGATTCCCGGTTCGGTCAGCCGACGAGAGCGTGTCCGCTATGGCCGTTCGCTTTTTGGGAACACCAGGCGCGCTAACAGCCCGCCGCCAGGATGATTGCCAAGAATGAGATGGCCTCCTGCGCTCGCCACGAGCTTTTTGACCAGAGCCAGCCCGAGTCCCCAATGGCGTCCGGTATGGTCGGCGCTGCCTAGGCGTACGAATGCTGCGGTTGCATCTGCCAATCTTGACTGCGTGATTCCTGCACCGTGATCCCTGATGCTCAGGATCCACTCGGCTCGGGTTCGCGAGGTCTTAATTTCGATCGGCGGAATTCCATGCTCCAGCGCGTTGTCGACCAGATTGAACATGACGCGCTCGAGAACCGGGCGCGGCAGCTTGAATTCTGCGCCCGCTTCGAACGTGCAGACGAACAGGTTGGCCTCCAGCGAACTGGTCATTACGAATCGATCGTGGATGAATGCTTCCACGGACAGATCGGTCTGCGGCCCGGTGGAGGGCTGAGCCCCTTCGACGAACTGCCGGGCAAGATGCGAGAAGAGGTCGATGTCCTCTACGAGCGCCACGCGTTTATGCCATTCCTTCACCTGAAGCGCACGGTCACGCAGTCGGGCTGCGTGCGATTCGAGATGTAGTTGCAGTGCCACGAGCGTGGACGATTGCTCTGCACGCGAGTCGACGCGCCGAGCGAGCAATTCATTGGAGACCTGCGCCAGTCGCCGCAACTCCTTCGGACCTCTTTCCGGAATGATTTCATGGGGACGGTGTTCGCTGCCAATCTTGCTAAACGCTGTCGAGAGACTGCGTAGCGGCCGCCCAATTGCCCAGCTTGCTGCTAAGCCGAGACCAATAGATAGAAAGACAACCGACCATACCGGGAACGCGATGCAGTCCCAACGCAGATAGGTGGGCGCGCTTTCGAATGGGAACGAGTCATCCGTCGAAATGGTTTGGCGGTTCCAATATTGATAGCCTGGAACGGGGAACCAGGCTTGTGCGCCGCCAGCTTCACCTTGGTCTCGCCGGAGATCAACCAGCGTTGGCCGTTCCACAAGCACCACAGCGGGCGGCGCCGCAGAGATCGAAGTCAATAGCGGAGAATATGAACGCTTGCTCGCGTCAGCTTGTTGAAACCTCGCAGGCGCCAGGCTCGCCTGCGACGCATACGACGAGTCCGATCGTGTCAGGCCGACATGCTGCGAAGCAACTGCCATCGCGCCGCAGTCGATACTTGAAATGAGGACGGCAGCCAATATGATGACTCGGTGAATCGACCTGATCACGGGTTCCTCTTGCGCTTCATTTGAAAGTTATGTGCACGCACTAGCGGCATATCCTTTTTGAAAGATGCCGGTCTGCGACGTACATAGTGGGATTTGCGAGTCCGTGTCTTGCCCGGCATCACATCACCAGGCTCAACGTTAGCCAATCATCCACCGTCCAGACGCGTTGAGATGCGGCGAACACTGGCAGCATCGATCAAATCCTTACATTTTATTTCGTGCTATCCGAACGGGGGTGTTCGCGACGACGCACGTCTGTGGTTCGCGCGGTGAGCGCATGCTTCATCGAAGTTACATCGCCCGACGGTTTTTACAAGCGCTTCAGAGCCGCCACGGCGCAAGATCCAACTTCCGACGCCAGGCAAGAATTTTGCAATACATCACGTTGTGACACGTAATGCGCGGGGTTCGCTCCGACAACCGCAATGCACATGTAAGGATATAACCGCTTGCGAGTCGGCCTACGTGCCGGGCCGGAGAACAAAGATGAGTCAGACGGTCAGCGATTTTCCTGTCGGACGCCTGCATCGATGGGACCTCAGCGGGTTCAAGCTTGCACTTCTAACGGCGCTTACTGCCGCGCCGCCTGCGCACGCCGACGCGCCGCTCGAATACTTCCTGCATTCCGCGGGCCCCGCGGCGACCCCGACCATGCACCTCGGCTGGGGTCTGACTGCGATGTGCGTCGCGGTTGTCGTCATCATTGCCGTTCTGCTGGCGGGCGCACTCATGCGGCGGCGCCCGCCGACCGCAGAGCGAGTGTTGGGCAAGGAAGGCGGTGGAATGGCGTGGATTTACATCGGCGTGGGCGTGTCTACGGTCGCGTTGCTGGTGTCGCTCTTCTACACGCTCGTTACGTTGGAGGCCGTCGCGCAACCTTCGCTCACACCGGGCCTGACTATCACCGTCACCGCCTACGACTGGTGGTGGAAGATCGACTACGGTGACGACACCGAGCCGGCGAACCATTTCGCAACAGCCAACGAGATCCACATTCCCGTGGGCGTGCCAGTCAAGATCAGCCTGAAGAGCGCGGACGTGATCCACGCATTCTGGGTTCCGCGCCTTGCCGGCAAGACGCAGACAATTCCGGGGCAGGTCAACGCGCAATGGATAGAGGCGGATGCACCAGGCGTCTACCGTGGTCAGTGCACGCAATTTTGCGGCTCACAGCATGCGCATATGGCGTTCGACGTCATCGCGCAGCCGCAGGCGGATTTCGATGCCTGGCGGAGCGCGCAGATCCGTCAGGCGGCTCTGCCGGCCAACGGCCAGGTGAGAGACGGACAGAAGATTTTCATGGATCGCTGTGCAGGCTGCCATGCGGTACGGGGAAGCGACGCAGCCGGTGCGCAGGCTCCGGACCTTACTCATGTGGGCTCACGCCAGCAGCTTGCAGCGGGCACATTGACCAATACGCCGACGCACCTGCTCGACTGGATCGAGCACGCCCAACAGATAAAACCCGATTCGCTGATGCCCAGCTTCACGCTGAACGTGCAGGATGCCGCTGCGCTCTCCGCCTATTTAGCGACGCTCCGCTGAAGCGCCTCCATCCGACAAGGAAGAACATGGCCGACCTTGCACCCGACACGCCCGACCTGCGGCTCGCACGCCGACCGGAAATCGGCCGCATGCCGCAAGGTTCGCCGCGCGAGCAGCGCCTGCGCGAACTGTGGGAAAGCGAACCTGGCTGGCGCGGCTGGCTCTCGACGGTGGACCATAAGCAAATCGGCTTGCGCTACATCGTCACCGCTTTTGTCTTTCTGATCGCCGGGGGCATCGAGGCGCTGATCATGCGCGTACAGCTTGCGCGGCCGAACGCGCATCTTCTGTCGCCGGAGCAGTACGACCAGCTTTTCACGATGCACGGCATCACGATGATCTTTTTGTACGCGCTTCCCGTGTTGTCCGGCTTTTCGAACTACCTGTGGCCGCTCGTGCTCGGCGCGCGGGACATGGCATTTCCAAGGCTTAACGCGTTGTCGTTCTGGATCTTCCTCTTCGCGGGCATTTTTCTTTATGCGAGCTTTCCACTCGGCCAGGCTCCCAATGCCGGCTGGTTCAATTATGTGCCGCTCGCGAATCTCGAATACAACACCGGACCGAACATCGACGTCTACGCGCTCGGCATGGTGCTGCTCGGTGTGTCGACAACGGTTGGATCGGTCAACTTCGTCGTCACGCTACTGCGCATGCGTGCACCGGGAATGTCGATCGACCGCTTGCCCATCCTGGTGTGGGGCACGTTGACTGCGTCGGCGGCTAACCTGGTGGCGGTGCCATCGGTCAGTCTTGCGTTTCTCATGCTGTGGCTGGACCGGCAGATCGGCACGCACTTCTTCGATGTCACCCACGGTGGCCGGCCGATGTTATGGCAGCACATGTTCTGGATGTTCGCTCATCCGTGGGTATATGTCGTGGTGTTGCCGGCAATGGGCATCGTTTCCGATGCGCTGCCGACGTTTTGCCGCCGGCCACTCGTTGGCTACACACCCGTTGCCATCTCGACCGTCGCCACGATGATGATCGGATTCGTGGTCTGGATTCATCACATGTTCGCGACGGGAATCGGGCCGCTTGCGCTGGCTTTCTTCGGCGCCGCAAGTACGTTGATCTCGATCCCAAGCGCCGTCGCCACCTTCGCATGGATTGCAACGATCTGGCTTGGACGGCCGGTCTATCGCGTGCCGTTCCTGTTTTTCGCGGGCTTCGTGCTGATGTTCGTGATTGGCGGCGTCTCAGGTGTGATGACGGCGGCGGTGCCATTCGACTGGCAACTGACCGACACCTACTTCGTCGTGGCTCACCTGCACTACGTGCTGCTCGGCATCAACGTATTTCCCGTGCTCGGGGGCATTTATTACTGGTTTCCCAAGTTCACCGGCCGGATGACCAGTGAGCGGCTCGGCAAGCTGTCGTTCTGGGTCACATTTGTCGGTTTCAACGTCGGCTTTTTCCCGATGCACATCTCGGGCCTCCTCGGCATGCCGCGTCGGGTCTATACCTACCCGGCAAACATCGGATGGGACACGACGAACATGATCACGACCATCGGCTCATTCATATTCGCCCTTGGCATTTTCATCTTTCTGATCGACATGGCCGTGAGCCTGCGGCGCGGTGCACCGGCAGGCGACAATCCGTGGGACGGCGCATCGCTCGAATGGTCCGTACCGTCGCCGCCACCGCCCTACAACTTCGCTGTCGTGCCCGTCGTGGCGAGCCGCAATCCGCTGTGGGAAGACCGGATTGGAGAGGGCAGCAACTCGAAGCTCGATGAAGGGTTCCTGCTCGATCATGGCCGTGAGGCGCTCGGCACGACACCGCTCGATGCCAGGCCCGACATCATCCTTAAGATGCCGACCGATTCCTACGCCCCGTTTTTGCTCGGCTTGTTCAGTGCGCTGCTGTTCGTTGCCATGCTGCTGCGCGCCTGGATCTTCGCGGGGGCCATGGTAGCTGCGTGCGGCGCGGCGATTCTGTTATGGCTGTGGCCCGAACGATTGCTGATACAGCGCGAGCCGGAGCCGGTGCGGGATGCGGGGGCCGGTCATGAGTGAGCTGACGGACAACGTGCCGGTTCTTCCTGTCGGTAGCGCCGGCAAATTATCGAGCGGCTGGTGGGGCATGATGGCGACGGTCGCCACCGAAGCGTCGCTCTTCGGTTATCTGATCTTTTCGTATCTGTATCTCGGCTCGCAGACCGAGATTCACTGGCCGCCGGAAGGGCTGCCCAAGATCGGCATCGGCGCGCTCAATACGTGCGTCCTGCTCTTGAGCAGTCTGTTCGTGTGGTTGTGCGAGCGCCTGGTGCGCCGGCGCAGAATCCGCTGGGCGGTGGGGTCGATGGCATTGGCGATCGTTCTCGGCGTCGTCTTCGTCGGCATTCAGATGAAGGAGTGGCACGACCACCCGTACGGCATCGCAACGCATCTGTACGGATCGCTGTACTTCACGATCACGGGCTTTCACGTGATCCACGTGCTCGTCGGACTTATCGTGCTGTCCTGTCTGCTCGGCTGGACGGCGCTGGGTTACTTCGACGAAAAGCGCTGTGCTGCGCTGAGAATCGGCGGCCTGTACTGGCATTTCGTCGATGTCGTCTGGCTCTTTATTTTTACCACGCTGTACGTCACGCCTTTTCTTTTCTAGGAGCGCGATGATGTTAGCCGCAGAGCTTTATCAGAAGCCGCCAGGCGAGCCGGACCCGGCGACCGCGCGGCAAGACGCCGGCCGCAGGTCCGACCGTCTCAATCCCTACCCACGGCGCGGCGGGGCGCTGATGATGCTGTTCGGTCTGTTGGGCGCGGCCGCAGCATGGGGGTTGCAGACGGAAGTTGGCGAGACGCTTGCCTCCCAGGCGTGCTACCCGCATCGGCGTGCGCTCCCCGCGCCTCAATGGTCGTGGCTCATGCCGGCGTTGAACGCGATGAGTATCGTCGCGCTGCTGGTCGGTATCGCGGGTGTGTGGGTGGCCTTGCGAAGCTGGCGCATAGCGCGCGGCGCGCGCCCCGATTCTGCTACTTCCGTGTCCGACACAACAGCGGGAAGAACCCGTTTTCTCGCGATGGCAGGGCTCATACTCAGCGTGCTCTTTCTCGTCGGCCTGGTCACGGCAGGATTGGCCGTACTGCTCGTCTCACCGTGCAGCGCGTGGCGATGACTGACATGAAACGGATTCGGCCGCGCGCCGCGTTCACTGCTTTCGCTCTGACGCTCGCCATGACGATGGTGGCAGCGCTGTGCGCGCACAGCCTGGCGCAATCGGATTCGCCAAGCGTCGACGATGAAGTTTCACTGTCGGATCCCGCGCTGATTTCACGCGGCGCCTATCTCGCGAAGCTTGGCGACTGCGCCGGCTGCCATACGGTGCCGAAGCAGGGCGCGCCGTTCGCCGGCGGCCTTCCTATGGGCTCGCCGTTCGGCACCATCTATTCGACTAACATCACGCCCGACCCGCAAACCGGAATCGGCCGCTACAGCTATGCCGACTTTGAGCGCGCGCTGCGCGACGGCGTGGCGCCCGGCGGCAAGCGCCTTTACCCGGCCATGCCGTATGCGTCGTTCACGAAGATCAACGACTCGGATATGCACGCCCTCTACGCGTACTTCATGCATGGCGTGCAGCCGGTTGCGCACCGGCCGCCTGAAACGAAATTGCCGTTCCCGTTCAGTCAGCGCTGGGGCCTCGCCTTCTGGGATTTCGCATTCGTGCAGCACGAGCGGTTCATTCCGGACGGTAAACGCGACGCGCTATGGAATCGAGGCGCCTATATCGTGCAATCGCTCGGCCACTGCGGCGCATGTCATACGCCTCGTGGCCCCGGGTTCGAGGAGCGCGGCTACGACGAATCGTCGAAGCTATACCTGACAGGCGGCACGAACGATCACTGGTTTGCGCCTAACCTCACCGGGGACCCGGGTTCCGGACTAGGGCGTCTATCGCCGCGCGACATCGCCTCGTTTCTCAAGTCCGGCCACGGCGTGGATGTGCATGTCGTCACGTTCGGCAGCATGGTGGAAGTGGTCGAGGACAGCGGGCAATATTTCAGCGACGACGACCTGAACGCCGTCGCTCGATATCTGAAGAGCCTCCCCGCGCGGGAGACTTCCGGTGCTTACAAGCCGAACACGCAGAAGTTACAGGAGACGGCTGTGTCGTTGAAGGCGGGTGAGGTGGAACGGCCCGGGGCCGGACTCTACATGTCGTTTTGCGCAAAGTGTCATCAAGCCGACGGGCGTGGGGAACCACACAAATTCCCCGCGCTGGCGGGCAATCCGGCAGTGCTCGCGCCGGACACGTCGTCGCTGATCCGGCTCGTTCTTGAGGGCGGCACCAGTCCGCAGACGGAGAATGGACCAATACATCGTGAGATGCCGGCGTTCAGGAATCAGTTCACCGACAGAGAGATCGCCAGGGTCTTGAGCTTCGTGCGTACTGCGTGGGGTAACGAGGCACGGCCGGTTGCAACGCGCGACGTCTCGACTGTGCGCGGCAAGATCAAGAAGTGAAGCAGGCAAGGCCGGCTCGAACCCTCTGTTTCGCAACCGGCCTCACCGTTCCTTAAACTTAGATTGGCTTCTTCCCAACCTCATCGAGCCGCGTGGTCTTGTCGGTTCCTTCCACCCGCTCAACTTCGACTTCGGTACCGCGGACTGTGTCGTTGACAGTTTCAGTGCGACTGCTCGACTCCTTGCCGACCACCACTTCCTCAACGACTCTAGCTGTCTTTGCGACCACGGCCTGCTCCGCAGTTTCGCGAACCTCGACAGAACTCTCGGTCAGGTCGGCGGTAGTCGCGGGGCGGTCCACCGCGCGCCGTTCTATCGTGGCGTGTTCCTCGCGCAGGGTAACCGCTTCGCTCACGGGCGTCTCAGTGACGCGCGAATAAACACGTACGCCTCCCGTCGAGACTTCGCGTTTGCCGACTTCGAGCGACTCCTGTACGACTGGAAACGCCTTGCGTTCGGCCGCTATTTCGTCGCTCGTATAGGCGGGCGCGTTGCGGTCGTATCCGGTGTAGCCCGCGCCGCGCCATTGTGCAACGCGCGAATCGATGTCGACGGCACCCGTGGCGTACAACGCTTCTTGCACTCTCTCCACAGACGATTCGTCATCCACATCCACAGACAGCAATGCACCGCCGCGACGCACGGCTTCCTGATAGTGGCCGGCTTCTTCCGGACGGTCGTCGTCACCGAAGAGCCGCTTGAAAAAATGTTCGATGCGTCCCATCGCGCCTTCGTGCTCGTGGACAGTGGCGTCTGTCGAAGAGACCGGTGTTGTCCCGAGGCCCGTATCGGTTGTGGTGGACGCGTCGAGTCCTGCGTCCTGAGCATGCACGGCCATGTTCGCAGCCGGAACGCCTTCAGTTTCCAGGCGGCTTTTTGCGGCTTCCGCCTGCGCGAATGAATCGAATACACCGATGATAGTGTGAGTCATTGCAGATCTCCAAAAAGGTTGAACCAGGCCTACGCAAGTCCAAGTGGAACGCGTTCCGCCTGTCGCGCAACGACCGTTCCCAGAACGCGCTACTCGGTGTCCGTTTCGGGTTTCCACTCGCCGTCCGTGCCTTCGCGGCGCTCAATAACTAATTCTTCGGACTTCAAAATGAATTCACGAACTGCTTCATGCTGTGATTCGACGGTCGTTACGTGCACCTCTTCCTTCAATACGAGTTGCATTTTTACTACCGGCACGTACTCGAAGACCGGAATGATGAGCGTGTCGCCTTCCTGCCGCGGCGCGTAGCGCTCATCGACAGGCCGATTGACCGGCACGCGCCGAACTTCAACGTGCTCCTCGCGCAGGGTCACGGAAACCGGCTTCGTCTCCTCCTGAATGACCTTGCGGACCCGGACTGAACCAGTCTCGATTCTGTCGACGTCGACCTGCAGTTGTTCTTGCACGGCAGTGACGCGCAATTCGTCGGACGCATTGTTTGCATCAGACGTGTCCGCGCGATCAGCGGATTGCGACTTGGATTTGGCCGATTCGGGCATGTCCATCAGTTGCCTCCCGGAGAAGCGGACGTTCAGTTAGAAAGGGACGCCTGGAAGATGTAGCACGGCGACCATGCACGGCACGTAGCTGCTTGTGTCGGAAGAATCTCTGGCATCGACCGGCGAGGTGAACCGGCGCCACGTCATGCAGCGCCGCAACGTTTGAGGCCGCAAGGGGCATGCCGTGTCGGCCGGATGGGTGAACGTACCTGCGTGGTAGGGCAATAGATTCGTTGACCGGTCAGCAACGTTGTGTGGGCTCGCCCAACATATTGGAAGAGCTGAATGTAACGGAACCGTCAACCCACAGGTATGATGTCGCTCTGTCCAAACGACACCAATACAGGAGCGGACTTTGAGCGAACAAAATGACTTGGCAACCATACTTGAGAAAAATGAAGAAGCCGTTCTGAAAGCGTGGGTAGCCGGGCAGATATCTGGCGGCGTCCGCCAAGGTGTCATCTCGGAAGCTAATGTGCGCGACTCATCGCGTGCATTTCTCGCGCTATTTGCAAGCGCTGTCAAAAGCAGCTACGACGAACAGTTGTCCGGAGAGGCATGGGAACCTGTCCGCGCACATCTGACCGCATTGTCCCGGGAACGTGTGATTCAGGGCTTCTCCCCGGTAGAAACTGCCACTTTCATTTTTTCGCTGAAGAAGCCGCTTTTCGAAGCACTGCGCAAGTCGCTCGGCAAGAACCTGGAAGCGCTCGGCGACGAGTTGTGGAAACTGACTCAAACTCTCGACAGCTTGGGCCTCATCACCATTGAAGCGTATCAGGCGAGCCGCCAGCAGATCATCGAACGCCAGCAGCAAGAATTGCTGGATCTCACTACACCAGTGGTGCGCCTGTGGGACTCCATCGTCGCGCTGCCGCTAATCGGCACGCTCGACAGCGAGCGTACTCAAGTAGTCATGGAGAGCCTGCTCGACTCCATCGTCGAAAACGAGGCGGCGATCGCGATCATCGACATCACCGGCGTGCCGACCGTCGACACGCTGGTCGCGCAGCATCTGCTCAAGACCGTCGCGGCCGCCCGGCTGATGGGCGCGGAGTGCATCATCAGCGGAATTCGTCCGCAGATTGCGCAGACTATCGTCCACCTTGGCGTCGATCTCGGTGACGTCGTCACGAAGGCAACGCTTGCCGAAGCGCTAAAAATCGCTTTGCGACGAGTGGGCATGACGGTGACGAAACTCGCTACCGCCAAGCAGGACCACTGAGATGGAGCAGATCCCTGTCCTCAAGCTCGGCGAATTCCTGCTCGTCTCGATTCAGGTGGAGCTGCATGACGAACTGGTGATGAGCTTGCAGGACGATTTGACGTCACGGATCGAGCGTACGCATGCAAAGGGCGTGTTGATCGACATCTCCGCACTGGAGATCGTCGATTCTTTCATTGGCCGTACGCTCGGGCACATCGCAGCGATGGCGCGGGTAATGGACGCCACCACCGTGCTGGTGGGCATGCGGCCTGCTGTAGCTATTACGCTGGTCGAACTGGGCATGTCGCTGCACGGTATCCGCACGGCGCTCGACGTAGACAAGGGAATGGCCTTGCTGCGCAGGTCGCTCGAAGACGCGGGAGACCCCTCATCGTTACCTTAAGCGAATCCGTCCTCGAGGTTCGAACGGCCGATCAGGTGAACCTTGCACGCAAGACGGTTCAGGAGTGGGCAACGCGGCTGGCCTTCGGCACGCTCGACCGAACCAAGTTCGTTACGGCGGCGAGCGAACTTGCGCGTAATACGCTTGTGCACGGCCAGGGAGGCAAACTCACCATCTCCGAAGTCCAGCGCGACGGCCGTATTGGCATCAAGCTCGTTTTCGAAGACACGGGGCCGGGTATTCCGGACATCGAGCGGGCGCTTCAGGACGGGTTCAGCACCGCCAAAAGCATGGGGCTTGGATTAGGCGGTGCACGACGGCTCGTCAATGAGTTCGACATTACGTCGACAGTAGGCGTGGGGACCAAAGTGAGCATCATTCAATGGAAACGACGCTAACCCTCGCCGACAAGAGCGGCGTGGCAGACGCGCGCAGGCGTGCGGTTCAGATGGCGCAATCGCTCGGCCTGCCCGAAAAATCGCAGGCAGACGCCGCGCTGATCGTCACCGAAGCGGCCACCAACATCCTCAAGTACGCGGGCCATGGCGAGATCGTGTTGAAGAGTGCTGACGGCGGCGCGGGCGGTCTCGACGTGGTCGCACTCGACCGCGGTCCGGGTATCGCCAATCTCGGTGCCGCATGTTCCGACGGCTTCTCGACGGGCGGCAGCCTCGGCGCCGGTCTCGGAACGATCGCCCGTCACTCGGTGCTGTTCGACATTTATTCGGTCACGGGTAACGGCACGGCTTTGTTCGCGCGGGTGGCAGATAAGCCAGCCGCAAAGCTTTCCCGTTTTCAGGTCGGCGCGAGGTCCACGCCGAAACTCGGCCAGGACGTCAACGGCGACGCATGGGCCGTGCGCCATTTGGCGGACAGCATGTGGGTGACCTTGCTCGACGGCCTCGGGCATGGGCCGCTCGCGGCAGAGGCGTCGCGTCGTGCCGTCGACGTTTTCATGGCAGCCGATCCGGTTGCTCTGCCCGCAGACGTGATGCGCGACGTTCATTCCGGCATCAAGGCGACGCGCGGCGCAGTCATGGCGATTGCGAAGTTCGAGCCTGTGAGCGCTGTTCTGTCGTTTGCGGGCATCGGTAATATCGTGAGTGTCGTTCATACCGGCGAGAGCGCGCAGCACCTGCTTTCCATGGACGGCACGGTCGGCTACAACGTCCGCGCTGTCCGCCCTGGGGAAGCCCGCTGGGTGCCGGGCAGTGTGTTCATTGCCACCACGGACGGCCTCTCCACACGTTGGAATCTGAACCGCCATCCCGGTTTGACGCACCGGCACCCGAGCCTGATCGCCAGCGTGCTGCATCGCGATTTCGCCCGCGACGCGGACGACGCGACTGTAGTTGTCGTCAAGGCGGTTTGACATGCGACACAGAATCCTCGCGACGCCCGTCAGCTCCAATCTGAGCCTCGTCACGGTGCGCGACCGTTCGCGTCAGATCGGCGAACTGTTCGGCCTCGACAATTTGCAGCGCACGCGCTTTATCACCGCCGTCTCCGAGATTGCGCGCAACGCGGTGCAGTTTGCCGGCGGCGGCATGCTGACCTTTTTTGTCGGCGACGCCACCGACGCGGCGGAGACCCAGTGCGTGGTCGCGCAAATCAGCGACAACGGTCCGGGCATTCCCAATCTCGATGCGTTGCTGGTCGATCCCAGCGGTCGGCCTGGCTCCACCGGAGTGGGTATTCCGGGCAGTCAACGCATGGCGGATGGCTTCTTTGTGCAGTCACAGGCGGGCAAAGGTACGACCGTAACGCTCGAAATGTTCCTGCCTCGGGGCACCGCACGTCTTTCCATGCGCGCGCTCGGCACGCTCGTCGGCCAACTTACTCAGCGCAAACCTCAGACGCCGGTTGAAGAACTCGAGCAGCAAAATCGGGAAATGCTTCTCGCGCTTGAAGAGCTTCGTCGCAAGCGCGCTGAACTTGAGGATGCCGACCTCCGCAAGAACGAGTTTCTCGCCATGCTGGCGCACGAACTGCGAAATCCGCTGGCAGCCATATCGTTGTCGCTCGAACTGGAGGCGCGTGCTGGGACGGGCGAGTCCGGCCACACGTTCGCTGTAATTGCACGGCAAACTGCGCAACTGTCGCGGATGGTCGAAGATCTGCTCGACGTGTCACGGCTTACGCGCGGCAAGGTCGAACTGCAGACCGAGGTGGTGCGTGTCGATTCGCTTATCGAAGGCGGGATCGAGATGGCTCAGGCCGAAATCAAACGGCGCGGCCACACGGTAAGTATCGACTATCCGGCGGAGCTTGCCTCGGTTCGCGTCGATATCGCGCGGCTCAAGCAGGTGTTCAACAACATCATCCACAACGCGGCGCGATACACGCCACAGCCCGACACCATCGCGATTACGGTCACGAACACGGACAGCGAGGTGACGATTGCGATTACGGATCGCGGCATCGGTATCGATCCCGACATGCTGCCGCACGTGTTCGATCTCTTCGCGCAGGCGACGATTGGTATCGGCAGGCAGGATGCCGGACTCGGCATCGGGCTGACGGTCGTGGAGCGGCTCGTGAACGATCACGGTGGATCGGTGAAGGCGTACAGCGACGGTCCCGGCAAGGGAACGCGCGTTGTCGTGTCGCTGCCGATCGTTCACGAAGAGGTGACCAGCGACGCACCTGTGACTCACGCCGAAACGCCGTGGGCGAACGTCGAGCACAACGTGCTGGTTGTAGACGACAACCGCGATTCGGCCGATGCCCTCGCTGCGCTGCTCGACATGCATGGGCACCAGTGCAAAGTCGCATACGACGGTGCGTCGGCGCTGCAACTCGCTGAGACCTTCCCGGCGACGGTGGGCGTGGTGGACCTCGGCCTGCCCGATATGTCGGGATTCGACGTGGCGAAGGCATTGCTCGCCAGGCCCGCGTTGGGATCGCTGAAGCTGATCGCTTTGAGCGGCTATTCGACCGCGCCGTTTCGAACCGAAGCAGCCGAGGCCGGGTTCAGCCATTTCTTCTCGAAGCCCGTAGCCATCGAGGAGCTTTTGCAGTTTCTGGCGAAGGGTTGAGTGTTCACGTCGCTGCCATCATGCAGGCAGTGAAACCCGGTACATGAGCAGCCGTGCCGGGCTTCACTGGTCCGCCGGAAGCGGACCGGGGCGTCAGAAGATGTTGCGCAGGCCCACGGCAACGCCGGTCTGGTTATTGCGGCCCGGGAAGTCGGCGGTTGCCGCACCGGTGCCGCGAATGAAGTCGACCGTTCCATACACTTCAGTGCGCTTGGACAGCGAGTACTCGGCGAGCAGCACGCCCGAGTAGCGGGTGCCGCGGCTCAGCGTGGTTTGATCCGCATTCAGCGCGTTGCGCGAGTGGTCGTAATAGGCCGCGGCGGTCAGCAGCAGCGGCGGCGTGACCTGCCACGTGGTGCCGAGATAGAAGCCGTCGTCGATGCGATTGGTGTTGGTCACCGGCGTCGTCCAGCCTGCTGCCGGCGAGTTCGCCGCCGCCATGAAGAGGTCGACCATGCCGGTGTTGTCCTGCGCGTGCAGCCAGCCGGCGTATGCCTTGACCGTGCTGAATGCGTAGACCGCGCTCACGTTGACTACGTTGAACTTGCGGTTGTTCGCGTCGCTGTTCTGCTGGTAGCCCGCGTCGAGCGAAAGGCCGCCGTACGTGTACGACGCCGTCAGGCCATACATGTTGTTCGCGCCGGTGCTGCCTGCCACGCCGCCGAAGCCGTACATGGCTTCGACATTCAAACCGCCGAACTGGCCGCTGTACTTAACCGAGTTGTTCTGACGCAGGCCATAACCGAGCGCGCCCGGCAGCCATCCATCCTGATCGTAGTTGCCAACCGTCAGCGGGTCGTACACGTTGCCGAGCTGATCGAACAGCGGCGTGTTCTGGCGGCCGAACGTGACCGTGCCGTACTTGTTGCTGGACAAGCCTACATAGGCCATCCGGTTGAAGAGCGTGCCGGAGCTCGCGAGCTGACCGTTCCAGAGATTGAAGCCGTTCTCGAGCCGGAAGACCGCGGATAGACCGCCGCCCAGATCCTCGTTACCTTTCAGGCCCCAGCGGCTGCCGGTGATCGGGCCGACGCCCATTGCGACTTCGCTGTCGTTCTTTGCATTCGCATTGGTCAGATAGCGGATGCTGGTATCGACGATGCCGTACAGCGTGACCGAGCTTTGCGCAAAAGCGGATTGCGCAGCGATGGCCAGAAGTGCGCCGCCGATGGCGCTCGTAATAGTTTTATTCACCGGAATCTCCGTGTGCTTGTTTATCGAGCGAGCCCCCGTGTATGGTCGGTGGCCCGCGGGCATAGCGCGTTCGTGGGCGCGGGCGCAATCATATTTCGACCAAATTAAACGGACGCTGACTTTTTGCAGTCATGTCGTCCGATTGCAACGGTGTGGGGCGCCGGCACGTCGGCAGCGGGGCATGCCGCGGGCTAGCCCGCCCGCGTCACTCGCAAATCCGCCGGTGTTTGCAGTGCCGATTGAGCGCCTGCAGCTGGTGCCGCGGCCGGCGGAATCAGCTTTCCCCGCACCAGCAACGCAAGCGTCTTGAATGCCAGAATCGCGATGATCACGTTGGCCAGGATGAACAGAGCCGGTGCAGCCCATTCAACGGCTCCTGCCGTGCCTCGTTCGACCATACGAAGCGCCATCGTCGGTAAAGCGGCTACGCCGAAGCTGAAGGCCCAGTAACCAGGCACGAAAGCCTGTTGACGAATCCACGGCAGCAACCGCAACAGCAACAGTCCTTGATAAACCCCATATCCGAGCAGGATCAGCGCGAACAGATCAGGTGCGCCGCTCGTCAAGCCAAGGTAAGTCACACCACCCACCACCGGCGGCGCGAGCTGAATGCCGAGCGTGGGACGCAGTGCTTCAGGCAGCGGTTCATGCACGGCTGCACGATGCAGAATCAGCGATTCGATGGCAAGCCAGGACAGCAAGCCCGCACCGAAGAACAACCCGCCCAACTGATGAAAACCGAAGGCCACCGCCGCCGTGCCCGCAACGAAACTCGGCGCCACGGTCGGCAGGTAAATGGCCGGCGTGACGAGTTCCGGCTTACGTCCGCCTTGCCAGAGTCGTCCATGCAGATACACGCCGAGTGCCAGTTGCGCGACCACGGCCACACCGAACAGCGCAAGCGCGAGGCGATATGCGTGCGGCTGCAGAAGCTGCGCGGCCAGCATGCTCGATACGGGCGCAAGCGCCGCGAACGACGACTGCACCGGATGCTGCATTTCCTCACGAGCCTCGGCAGTGCGTGTCAGCCACTTCAGCCCGTAGGCGACGAGAATGGCGAGCCACACGACTAACGCGGCTACCGTCGTCAACGTTCCAATGGCGGCGGGCAAGTGCCAGAGCCTGATCGCCACGCGCCACAGATTGGCGAGCGCGAGGGCGCCCACCGCGATACCGAAGAATGCAACGGGTACTGAGCCACGATTGGTGTCCATCACCGATCCTCCAGGAGTTGCGTCGCGCTAGACTGTTCCGGCTTCGCGCGATCGATGACGTACTGTAGAACCGCGCCCGCAAACGCAGAACGCTGGGCGCGCTCAACAAATCGCGCAATCGTCTCAAGATGCGCAGCATGCGGTTCGGTTTCGATCACGCGTTTCATTCGAGCGTTTGGCCCCAGTGCGCGCTTTGCGTGCTTGACATTAGCCCCTCTTCCAACTGATCATTTGATGCAGTACGCCCAGTTGCAATGGCACGCGTTTCCTGCGCGGCGCCCATCGCACGCAGCGTCTCGTCAAGCCTCCTCCCGTCATTCGCTTCAGCCATTTCCAGTTTTCGCCAGCACGTTGACCCAAAAATCCGACATCGCCCGCCAGCCCACAGGTACAGCTAGTGGCCCGCACAAGGTGCTCACCGCATTGCGTGCAGCAACCTCGCAACGCCACGAGTCGACTCACCTCCTGATGCCGCTGTCGGTCGACAGTGTCGCGCTCGGCGATTACGTCGCGCATCTGGTCATTCTTCGCGAATGGCTCGTACAACTCGAAGCCTGGTTAGCGCATTTCAGCGATGGACCTCAGGCACCGGCGCTGCTCCCAACCCGTAATCGGATAGCGTTGATCGACCTGGATCTGGCCCACGCATCGGTAAAACTGGAAGATCACACTGGTGCCCAGGAAGTAAGTAGTACATGTCACTGGACCGGCAGCAAGAGCGCCGCTTATCGTTGGGGCGTGTGCTATGTGATCGAAGGTTCGCAGTTGGGCGGCGCGGTTTTATACGAACGCCTGAAAGAACGGCTCGCGCCTCATCCTCTCGGATACCTGAAGGCGGGCCGCGAGGCACTTGGTGTGCGTTGGCCGGCGTTCGTTCGCGCAATGTGCGCCGACGTCGATATGCAAACTCAAGCCAGTATCGAAGAAGCGTGCCGCGGCGCCTGCGACGCGTTTGACCACCTCATCGAACTCGTGCCGCGTCCCGCCATGGCCACCTTCGCGGGCGGCGAATAACCGCGGGCGGCACACGTAATGAATCGCTTCCAAGAGGACGGTCCAACGCCGTCGCACCCGCTCGACGCGGCGTCGGTTTTCGACCTGCTACCCGAGGCTTATCTGATTCTCAACCGGCATTACGAAATACAGCTTGCCAATGCACGCTATTGCGAACTGGTGAGCCAATCGTCGAGTGACCTGTTGGGCAAATCGATTTATGAGGTCAACCAGTTCGGTCCCCAGGAGCAGCGCGAGGCCCGGCGCTCGTGGCTGGATAGCGTGCTGCTCGACCTCGCGCCTGGCGAGCCAAAATGGTCGACGTTGTTCCGCTACGAAAGTCCACGGCGCGCTCAGGATGCGGCGCGCGCCGCTGCCTCAGATCCCGATGGCTCTTCCGCGCAGCTTGCGCCACGTTACTGGAAGATCAAGGCGTCCTTGCTGGACTCGACGCAAAGAGGCGGCGATATCGCTTTGCGCGTGAGCGAAGTCACCGACCGTGTCGACGAATACGAGCGAAATCAGCGCGAGCGCGCGAAGCTTCGTTCGCAGGCGCAGTTGCGTCTGCTGCTGGCGAAGGAAGCAAAAGAGCAGTTGCGCGAGAACGAAGAACGCTTTCAACTCGCGCTTGCGTTTTCACAACTCGGTGCATGGGAATTGGATCCGCGCACAATGCGCATCGACTGCACGGATCAGTGCAAGGCGAACCTCGGTCTGTCGCACAGTTCGGTGCTGACTGAGCAGCGACTCTTCGGCGAGATCGCGCATCCGGAAGACAGTGTGCGTTTGCGCGATGAAATGAATCGCGCCTTCGCCAGCCGTGAGCATTTCGAAGTGGATTTCCGAGTCGGCTGGGCGACTGGTTCGATCCGCTGGATTCTGGTGCGCGGCGTGGGACGATTCCTGCCCGATGGCGCGCTCAATTCAGTCATTGGATTTACCCTCGACATCACGACCCGAAAAGAAGCCGAGTTGGAGCAGCAGCAAATCGCGTTGTCGGAGAAGCGGGCGCGTGAGGAGAGCGAGCGCCTCGCCACGGCGATGGACCACTTTGTCACGACAGTCAGTCATGAATTGCGCTCGCCGCTCGCCGCGATCGTATCCTGGACTCATTTGCTCGAGCGCACGAAAGACGCTTCGCAGGTAGCGCCGCGCGCCGCTGGCGTTATCAGCCGCAATGCGCGGCAACTCGCACATATGGTCGACGATCTGCTCGATAGCGGCGCGATTGTTACGGGCAAGCTGTCGGTCAATCTGAGTCCGGTCGATCTGGGTGCGCTCGCGGGCAACGTCGCGGAAGACATGCGTATGGACGTCGAGGCAAAAGGCTTGCGTCTCGTCGCCGACGATCTCGCATCTGTCACCGTGCTCGCCGATGAAAGCCGCATGAAGCAGGTTGTGTGGAACCTGTTGTCGAACGCGCTGAAGTTTTGTCCGACCGGATTCATCCAGCTATCCGTCACAGCCGGCGCAGAACATGTCGAACTCGCGGTGCGCGATACCGGCGTGGGCCTGGATGAAAATTCGCTCAAGCAGATTTTCGAACGTTTCCAGCAGTTCGCCGGCAACGGTTCCGGACGCGTTGCCGGGCTCGGCTTAGGCTTGTGGCTGGTGAATAACCTGGTCGACCTGCATAACGGCACGATCTTCGCCGAAAGCGCCGGCCTCGGGCATGGCGCCACTTTCCGGGTTCGCCTGCCTGTGTATCGCTAAGCCGTGCAGCGCCTCTTCGGCTCACCACGGGCAGCGTGCGTGAACCGCACTGTCAGCCACGCATTGAGCGTGATTGACACGCATGCTGGCGAGGTATGCGTCAGCGCGGCAGAGGCGGCGGTTCGTTGAGTACGGCCCAGAACACACCAAGGTCTTTGATGGCGTCCATGAAGTCTTCGAACTGAACGGGCTTCACCACGTAGGCGTTCACGCCCAGATCGTAGCTGCGCAGCAGATCGCTTTCTTCGCGCGATGAGGTAAGCATCACCACCGGAATGCGCCTGAGATCTTCGTCGGCGCGTACGGTTTTTAGCACCTCGTGACCGTCTACCTTCGGCAACTTCTTGTCCAGCAGAATGACCGCCGGAATCTCCGCACCTCGGTCCGCCCACTGTCCCTCACGGCGAAGGTATTGCAACGCCTCTTCTCCGTCGCGCAACGACACGACTGGATTCGCAAGCCGCGTTTTCTCCAGCGCGATCAGCGTCAGTTCGATGTCGTTGGGATTGTCTTCAACCAGCAAAATTGGTTTTAGCACGCGTTCATTCTCCTTTCATCTTCGTTTCAGCTCTCCGATCAGACCGCGTCCGGTTGTGCGCCATCAAGTTGTCTGGGCGTGCCGCGGAGACTGCCGGCGATTCTTCGTTCCCCGTTGCAACAGCCGCAAGCGAACGGGGCAGTGAGAATGTCACGGTTGCCCCTTTGTCCACTTCGCCGACCGCCCACGCCTCACCGCCATGACGTTCGACGATCCGCTTCACGGTCGCGAGGCCGATACCGGTTCCGCTAAATTCTTCCATGCGATGCAGGCGCTGGAAGACTTCGAAAAGTTTGCCGACGTAGAGCATGTCGAAACCGACACCGTTGTCTTTCACGAAGAATACGTCGTGGCCGGCCAGTGCATCTTCCCCTGCGTAACGGCCGATTTCGATTACAGCGGCATCGCGCGTCGCGGTGAACTTGACGGCGTTCTCGATCAGATTGCGCAGCACGACATGAATCAGCACAGGGTCCGCCGTAATCTGGCCGAGGTCGCCCACGTGCCACGTGATGTTGCGCTCGGACGCGTGCTTGAGTTCGTCGGCGATCAGGGAGTCGACCAGTTCCTGCACGTCGATCAGTTGCGGACGCAGCGCCGTGCGGCTCATCTGCGAGAACGCCAGCAGGTCGTCTACCAGCTCGCCGCCAAATTTCGCCGATGAAATGATCCGCTCGAGAAAGTGTTGGCCGCGCTCGGACAGCGCGCCGCTTTCCATCTGACGCAGCAGATCCGCGAAGCTGGCGATGTGCCGAAGAGGCGCCCGCAAATCGTGCGATACCGTATAGGAGAAACCTTGCAATTCCTCATTCGCACGTCCGAGTTCGTGCGCGAGTTGCCCGAGTTCTTCGGCCCGGCGCAGCACGATGCCGAGCAAGGCAGTGCGGAATTCCGAAGCAATTTCCAGTTCAGCAGGGCGCCATGCGAGCGATCGGTCGCGTACCGTGTCCGTCCAGACGTCGAAGCTCTTGCGCGGAGACAGCGAAGGCGAAAGACTTGCGAGCTTTTCTCGCGGATCGCCCGCCCATTTGATTGTCTGAATGGCTTCCTTGCGGAACCACAGCACGTAATTCCGGAACAACGTCGAAATCGATACGGACAGCAGGCCGGCATAACCTGGATTGGCTGGCACGACCGGACAGGTGAACGCGAGGGCGTCGGTTTCGAACGTTTCCTGAGACTTGGTATCCAGCCATTCGACGAGCTTCCCGACGTCCGCCTCGGATGGCGTGCTACCGATGAGCAGCACTCGACCGTCAACGACGATGGCTGCGCCGTCTGATGCGGTCAGTCCGAGGAAGTCGCCAGGATCGTTGACGAGCGCGTCGGTAAAACTGTCCGCATCTGCCATTGCACCGAGAAGCCGCGTGAGGGTGCGGCGCAATTCGAGTCGGTACGCGGCTTCGGCATGTTCGTCTTTCGCTTCGATCTGCAGCGACAGCACTTGTGCAATGTGTTCACACGCGGTGCGTACCTCGAAAGGCGGAACGCGCCCGCTATCGTGATGACAGGAAATCAAGCCCCACAGCTTTCCGCGAACTACGATGGACATGGACATGGACGACATCGTGTCCATGTTCTTCATGTACTGCACGTGCACAGGCGATACGCTTCGCAGCGAAGCGTAGGTCAGATCGGTGGGCTTGCCTGTCGACGGGTGCAAGGACGGCACGAGCGGCGCGGGCTGATATCCGGCGTCCGCGATCAAGCGGATGCGGTTGCGTATATATAGCGCACGCGCCTGTGCTGGAATGTCCGAGCCAGGAAAGTGCTGGTCGATGTAAGACGCGTACCCCGGTTCGACGTGTTCTGCGATCACGTGACCGATACCGGCTTCGTCGAAGTTGTAGACCAGAGTGCGGCCGTAACCGGTGATGCGATGCACTTCGTCGGCGGCGAGTTGCGCGAGACACTCGATACTGTTCGCCTCTTCAAGGCGGTTGATGAATGTGCGCACGAGCGGATACATCGACGAAAACACGTCGCTGGTTCCCAGCGCCGGCTCGAGTTCGACGATCGCGACACCCTGATAGCGATGCACGATAACGGCGAAGGGTGATGGCCGCCCGGATGCCTCTTCACCGCGCGGGTCGCTCATCGAACCGATGTAAAGCGGGATGCCGTCATCGACCTGCGAGGCAAGCCCGTTGACGATGCGGGCCGCCCATTCTTCGCCGAGAATGCTCGCTATCGAGCCGCCCAGTGTGTTCTCCGCGGGCGAGCCTGTCAGGCTCGCGATATTGGCGCTGACCTGCAACAACGTTCCGTCTGGGGCAATGCTGAACAGAAAGCCGTGCGGCTGAATACCGCCTGGGATATGAATGGGTTCTCGCGCGCAGTCGACCTCAGCTGCCGATGAAGCGGAATAAGGCAGTTCTGCCATGCTTGCTCCGGAAACGGTGTGCTGTATTTTCGCATATTCGTTTCATCGGAACTTGAACTGCAGATCGAAATGTGTGGGCCCGGCGCGTCTGGAACTCGCCTAAAACCCATACAACTCAGCCGGATTATCTACAAGCATCTTGCGGCGAACTTCGTCGCTTTCCGTTAGCCGCATCGTCCAGTCGAGCATGCGCGCGTCGTCGGGCACGGGCTTGACGTTGGGATGCGGCCAATTCGACGCCCACACGCCGCGCTCCGGAAATCGGCTTGAAAGCGTGCGCACGAGCCACGACACGTCGTCGAAATCAGGCGAGCCGTTGCGCGAGCTTTCATAGGGCGCGGACAGCTTGATCCAGCAACGCGGACCGTCGAGCAGGCGGCACAACGACGCGAACCCTTCGCTTTCCGGTGTGACGGGCGCGAGAAATTTGCCGAGATGATCGATAACAAGATTCGACGGCAAGCTCGCCAGCATCGCTTCATGAGCAGGCAACGTGTGCCCATCCAGCTGCAGGTTGATATTCCAACCCATCGGTGCGATGCGCGCCGACATGTCCTCGATCACGCTCCACGGCAGTACGCCGCCCGACAGCATCATGAAACGCACGCCACGTATGCCGGCATCGTGCAGGCGCTGCAATTCGTCATCGCTGACATCGGGCGGCACGACCGCGACGCCGCGCGCACCGTCGCCCAACTGAGCGATGGCCGCGAGCGTGCAACGGTTGTCGAAGCCATACCCCGTCGGCTGCACGACGATTGCGCGCGACAAACCGAGCCCGCGCTGCACTTCGCGATATGCCGATGCAGGTGCCGGCGGCGGCGTGAAGGTTGCGCTCGCCGCGAGCGGATAGCCTTCCTCGTACACGTGGATATGGCAATCGCATGCGCCTTCGAAGTCGATTGGAGGTGTCATCGCGCGTCCGTCGGCATGGCAAAGCCCGAGACGCGATGCGCGTGCTCCGCATTCACCGCGCCCGCGGGCATGCGGCCCTGAAACAGTGCTCCGGTTTGCGCGACGGTTTCCATCGATTGATGCTCGATGGCGCCCGGCGTCAGTCCGCCAATGTGCGGCGTCGCGATCACGCGCGGATGGGCCGCCAACTCAGGCGATGGCATCTGATCTGCCGCGCGGCCCACGTCGAGCGCGCATCCTGCCAGGTGGCCACACTCCAGCGCGGCGAGCAGAGCGGCGTCGTCGACCAGTTCGCCGCGGGCCGCATTGATGAAGTACGCGCCCGCTTTCATCGCCGCGAACGTCTGCGCGTTCATCAGGTTCGCAGTCTGCGGCGTGGCGGGCGCAAGGCAGACGACGAAGTCCGACTCGGCGAGCAGATCGTCCAGGCCGACTTGCTGTACGCGCGTGTCGTCGATCGTCGCATACGGATCGGACACGATCACGCGCATGCCGAAGGCCGACGCGAGAGGGCACAGGTAGCGCGATATCTGCCCATACCCGATCACGCCGAACGTGCTGCCGCGCAACTCGCGGCCCATCTTCGGAACAGGCGATTCGTGCCGGTGATACGCCTCTGCATACGCGGTGGTGCCTCGCGCGAGATCGAGCATTGCGCCTATCACCCACTCGGACACGGCCGGTATGAAGCCTGCGCTCGCCTGCGTGACGAGCACGCCGAGTTCGCTCGCCGCATCTACATCGACGGTACGGATATCCACCGCGCAGCGCACGAAGGCGGCCAGCTTCGGCAGCGCTTCGAACAACGCGCGCGGCGCCGGCGTCTGCCGGTAGGCGATGATGACATCGGCCTCGCGCGCGGCGTCGGCAAGTTCAGTGAGCGTCAGTTCGCGATCTTCGGGGTTGTACGTGACGTCGGCGAACTTCGCCAGCGCCGCCGCGGCGCGCGTGCCGAAGTAATGATCCAGCATGTGCCGGGGATGACTCACGAATACCTTGTTCATGTCCTTATCCTGTCTCTCTGGCTTGCTTCGCTTTCGCCGCGGTTTTGCCCGGGCGCGCGACCGATTCGCGTTCCACGAGCGTGATATCCGTGAACAGCGCCTGCTCCGATGCAGGCATGGGTTCGTCGTGCGGACGCATCGCGCGCTCCACCATCGCGGCGGCCATCGCCGGCACGGGAAGTTGCACGGTTGTGAGCGCGGGGTTTGAAATCGCCGCGAGGAAATGCCCGTCCATGCCGACGATCGACACGTCTTCCGGCACGCGCAGTCCGCACTCGCGCAGGCCTGCCATGAGGCCGAGCGCCATCAGGTCATTGACCGCGACAATGCCGGTCGGGCGCGCGTCGTCTTGCGAGAGCAGGCGCGCGAGCGCGCGACCGTTCTCAGCAATCATCGAGTCGCCGTATTCGTTCACCGGGCCGCTGTCGAGCACGCGCGCCTCCTCTGATAGCCCCGCTTCCTGTGCTGCCGAGAGGAACCCGTTGATCTTGTCGCGGCGGCTCATCGTCACGCCGGTCAACGTTGCAAAGGCGAGCCGCGCGTGGCCGTGCGCGATCAGATGGCGCGTCGCGATGCGTGCTGCTTCAAAGTTGTCCGGCGTGACGTGTTCGACGCGCGTGGTCTCACCTTCGGTCGCGCGGCGGTCGTAGCTGACAACAACCATGCCGCGTTCGACGGCGGTTTCCAGATGGCGCTCGTTCGCAAGCGACGAGATGACGATCACGCGCCGCACGCCTTGCGACAGCAGGTCTTCGAAGAACGACGCTTCCTTCGCCGGATCGCGATACGTGTTGCCGATCATCACACGGTAGCCGTAGCGCTCCTGTGCATACGTTTCGACCTCGCGTGCGATATAGCCGTACATTGGATTGGCGATGGACGGCACGAGCAGTCCGATGAGCGGCGTCTGTCCCGTCTTGAGCTGACGCGCGAGCGTGCTCGGCCGGTATTGCAGCGAACTCATCGCGGCCTGCACGCGCGCGAGCGTTTCCTGACGCATCTGGTCGGTGCGGCCGTTGAGTACGTTGGATACCGTGCTCACGGATACACCGGCCTCGCGGGCGACATCCTGAATGGTGCTCATAAGGTTTTGCATCTGCCGGCTACAGGCCGAGCCGGGTCGGCAACCACAACGAAAAGGATGGCACCAGAACCAGCACCACCAGTGCAATGCACAACACCAGCAGATATTTGAGCATAGGACGCGCCACAGCCTTCATTTCCGTGCCGGTGATGGCGCAGGTCGCAAAGAGGCCCAGGCCGACCGGCGGCGCGAACAAACCCAGGCCCATTGCGACGACGATCACCGTGCCGAAATGCAGCGGGTTGATGCCGAGTTGCGTGGCGATCGGAGTAAGCAGCGGGCCGAAGATGATGAGCGCGGGTGCGCCTTCCAGCACCGCGCCGAACACGATCATGATCAGCACGGAGAGCAGCAGGAACATCGTCGGACCGTATTGATGCGCGAAGGCGATCATCGAATCGGAGACGAGCGCGGGGATCTGCTCGATGGTCAGCGCGAACGACACGCTGGATGCTGCCGCGACGATGAAGAGAATGCTGCTCGCCATCGATGCCGAGCGCACGAATACCCGTGCCACCGATTTCGGCGTCAGCTCGCGAAACGCCAGCCAGCCGACGATAAGCGCATAGACCACGGCGAATGCGGACACTTCGGTTGACGTCGCGATACCCGAAGTCACACCCTTGCCGATCATGGTGATCATGACGAGCGCGACCAGCGCGCCGCCGAGCAGCGGCATCCACGCGCGCGGATTGGTGAGCGCATCGGCGAGATTGATGCGGCGCCCGAAAATCACCGCGACGATCGCCAACGCCACCGCAAGGACGGCTGCCGGCACCACGCCCGCGAGGAACAGCCCCGCGATCGATATGTTCGCGACGAAGCCCATGATGATCATGTTCACGCACGGCGGAATGGTTTCGGCCATCACGGCGCTGCAGGCGAGCAACGCTGCGGCTTCGTTCGGATCTTCCTTGCTCTGGCGCACAGCTGGCATCACGACGCCGCCGACGGCCGCGATATCCGCAAGCTTTGAACCGGACACACCGGAGAAGAAGGCCGTCGCCATGATCGTGATGAGCCCGAGGCCGCCGCGCACGCGCCCGAAAATCCGCAGCAGCAGTTCGATCAGTCGCGACGACATGCCGTTGGTTTCCATCAGCAGGCCGGCTAATACGAAGAACGGAATGGCGAGCAGCACGAAGTGGTCGGTGCCGGCCATTACTTGTTGCGAGTAGACGAGCATCGGCAGCGACGGGTCCGCGAGGAAATACAGCAGCGCTGAGAACGCGAGCACGAAGCCGATCGGCACGCCGAGCACCAGTGCGCCGACGAAGCCGGCTATCAGCAGCGAGCCGGGCTTGATCGCGTGAGCGGGCACCGAGGCGTTCCACGCGAACACGGCCGCTGCGAGCAACAGGCAACCGACCAATGTGCCCAGCACGGTCTTGCGCGCGCCGTTCACCGCGTTGGCGAGCGCGAAGATCGTCATGAATACGCTGCCAATGACGAGTGGATACACGTTGATCCATGCGGGGAGGCCGCTCGGCGTCATCTGACCGTACGAATCGACCAGCAGCAGGCACGACGACACGCAAAGATTGCCCGCGACGCCAACGATTACCCAGTGCCCCACATGAACGAGCGCGGGCTGCCAGCGCCTTGGCAGCATGCCGCGAAACAGGTCGACGCCGACGTGCTGACTGCGCGCAAGCACCGTGGCGGCGCCGAAGAACACCAGCACGATCATCAGCGCGCCGGCGACTTCCTCGGCCCAGTCGAAAGGATCATGCAGGAAATAGCGGTAGATCACGGAGAGGAACACCACGAGCACATCGGCCGCGAGCACCGCCGCGCACAGGTATTCGATCCAGCGCATGAGACGGGCGAGGCCGCGCGCGAGCATGGTCTCATGGCCGAAGCCCGGCGCGGCGAGTTGCGTTTCCGGCCCGGGCGTCGCGGAGAAAGTGGTCATGGTGTGCCTGCCTCGTTAGCCGCGCGCTGCGGCGATTGCGCTGAAGAGCGGCGCGGTCGAGGGATACTGCTTCGAGAAGCTAGCGTACAACTGCGACTGCATCTCGCCGCGCGCGGTGTCGCGGTCGGCCTTCGACATCGGATAGAACGTCATGCCGCGCTTTTTCAACTCCTGCTCGGCGCGGGCAGCCGTTTCGATGGCTACGACGCGCTGCTTCACCGTCGCGTCTTGCGCCGCTTTCTGAAACGCGGGGCGCAAATTCTCCGGAATCTTCGCCAGCGCGCGGCGGCCCATCGCGACGACGAGCGGGCTGAACACATGCTGCGTCTGCCAGCACGACTTCACGACTTCGTCGTACTTGCTCGCGAGCACGGTCGCGCAGTCATGCTCGAAGCCATCGACGACGCCTGTTTGCGCGGCCATATACAACTCGCCGATTGGAATGGGCGTCGGTACAGCGCCCATCAGCTTGAAGGTTTCCATGAAGGCGGGCGTGGGCAGCACGCGCAGCTTCACGCCCTTGATGTCGGCAAGCGATTGCGTGGGCTTCTTCGTGAACACGTTGCGCGCGCCGAACGAATAGCCCCACGTGACGACCGAGCAGCCCGCACGCTGTTGCAGCATCGTGTCGAACGTTTTGCCGACGGTGCCGTCCATGGCGCGCCCGACGTGGTCGAAGCTGTCGAACACATAGCCCAGATCGAGCATGCCCAGTTCCGGCAACACGGTCGCCCAGATCGACGAGCCGGTGACCATCATGTCGACGGCGCCGACCTTCACCTGCTGCACCACGTCGCTTTCCTTGCCGAGCTGGTTATTCGGGAAGTAGTCGATCCGGATCTGATCGCCGACGCTCGCTTTCAGGTTTGCCGCGAGGTTTTGATACCACACGTAGTGCGCGGCGTTTTCGTTGGGAGGCATGGACGACGACAGCCGCAACGTGGCGGCGGGCTGCGCACGCACGATCGCGGGAAACCCCGCGCCCGCGGCTGCAAGCGAAGCTGCCGAAGCAGTCTGAAGGAACCGTCGCCGGGAAATGGAATGCATGGTGTTGTCTCCTGGATGCCGCGTTGACCGCGGACGAGTTTGTCGGGCGCGGCAAGACAGAACGCGCGACTGTATCGATTTAGTGTATCGATACAGTAAATCGCGGCATCGCTGGAACAAATGGGCGTTTACCCGGGTGCACGCGGTGGTTGACTATGAGGCGCGGCGCACTGGCACACCGCAAAAAGCGACCGCGATACAGGCGTGAACAAGCGGCTCGCGGCGCGCGATGGACAACGCCGCATCAAGCTGCGTGCGTTAAATTTCTTTACCGATGGCCTTGTCGATCGAATAGCGGCCGGCGCCCGTGAACGCAATATGCAGCGCAAGCAAGCCCATCAGGACGGGATATTCCATGCCCTTGTCCAGCCAGACCCATGCTGGCGCGAGGACGAAGCAGATCCCGATCATCTCGAACGTAATCATTGCGGCAAAAATGCGCGTCATGAATCCCAGGGCGATACACAACGCGCCGCCCGACTCGAGGAAGGTCACGAAATAGGCAAGCATTTCCGCTGCCGGAAGGTGAAGTCTGGAATCGATCAGCCGCATGGAACTCGCCAATGGATTGTCCATTGATCCATGTGAGTGGCCAAGCACCTTCGGGAGTCCGTGGGTGAGAAGGACAATGCCGAAACCAAGTCGCAATACGGCGTATGACACAGGATCAAAGAGCCGATAGAGCCGGCCGAGTTGCGGAATGATCAGCTTCGGAGCCGTCGCATCTGCGTTGCGGGTGTCGAGTTCCTGCGTGTCGAGATCCATAGCCAGGCTCCGCATGAATTGAAAAGACCGGGTGAGAGCAGGGTGCCGGACCGCGCACGGACCGGAACGAGTAGTCCGGTGAACCCTGCGCGTTCCCCGAACGACAGTTATTTCGACTTCGGAGCGAGTCCCATTTTTTCGAGCGTCAGGGTTTCGTCGGCGCGACCCCATCCTCCGTCGGCAACTTCCTCGACAAGAACCATCGAATACGGACGGACACCTTCACCGAAGTATTCGACGAACATCGCCGTAGTGCGATGGATGATCTCTTCCTTGCGCGCGTGGTCCAGAATGCCTTCCGGGAACTTGTAATTTGCAAACGGCATAGTGCTTCTCCTGTAGATGCCTCGTTGACGAGGCGCATGTCGTGGCACCGGGCGGTCCGGCATGACTGACCGCATTTTTGTCGTTGCCCGTCCTGAGATAAAGAGTGGCAGATGGACAACTGCATTCGAGGTCGATCAATAATGAGTGAGCGAAGGGGGCTGTAGACGGGCGCGGTGTTGCTTGCTGCCCAACAGCGCGTCACCTGGAAATGGACGTAAGTCGGTTTAGCTCCAAAACCGGTGTCGTCAGACGATTCGTTGCATCGTCAAGGAGCACCGCTGCGCGCCGGGCGGACCGCTGCTGCACGCGAATGTGTGCCCGATCGCGACGGACGATAGCGCGTCGGTACAAATAATGCTGACGCATTTGCAGCCAGGCCGGTTGCATGCAGTTATCGTTGATGCAAGACAAGGACTACAACCGGGGTAACGATGACTTTGAAAAAGTACCCAATGCGACTCTTTTTATGGCTGCTGACGCCCGCCCTCTTTTTGTCGACACCGGCATTCAGTCATGCACTGGATCAGGAAATGGCATGCGAGGACACGCCCCATGACTTCGTCGAGGAACTGGTCGATCAGCAATCGATTGAGACGCCAGCCAACCGCGTTCAGCCGGATTCAGTCAACGCGTTCCGCCCAACCCGCGGTGCACATCTGACCGCGTTCGGTTTCCGGGTGAAGGCGATTTTTGGGTATCAGCCCGGCGATCCGCTTTTCGCGGCCGGCACCGGCAAGCCAGCGTCCGCGCCGCTCTATGGCGTGGTCGTGTTCGGTTCGTCCGAGTCGGTGCAGCGTGAACTGGCTGCGGCGGGCAGCCATGCCGTCACTCATTCGGTGATTCCGATGGTGCTAACCGCAATTGTGTGTGCGCAATGACACATGACGAAGCGCCGCGCCTGGTCAGCTCGACCGGTGGCGGATACGTTTAATCATGCCAGCGCCAACGGCACCCGCGAACGCGCTGCGCAGGCCGTGGAGACCGTTGAGCAGGCAACTTTAGAAGATTTCGATTGCGGTGGAACTGTGTATGTTTGCTAACACTAGAGCATTGGCTGTCGCGCTATTAGAGGCGAATCCCGCTGCGTGTGCAGTGCTCGCTCGTGACTTGACCGTAATTGAAGCTAACGTCCGTTTCAGCGACCTGTTCGACTATCGCCCGTCACCGTCGGTGTCCACGAGCCTTGTTTCTCTCGTCATCGAGAAGCTGCCGGTTCTGTCGAGGGAGGCGTCGCGAGCAAAACTTCTGGCGGTCGCGGCCCGAGCATTTGAAGAAGGTCGAACGCAGAGCGTCGTCATTGCCGACGCTGCGATCGATGCGGACGTCGCGCAGAATGCTGCTGGTTCTGAGTCGGGCATCACGTGGTGGATCGAATTCAATCCTCTTGCCGTGGACGATGCCACCGGCGCGGTGCCAGCGATGGTGGTGCTGGTGAAGTCCAAAGACGCCGCGGGCGAGGTTTCAGCGGCAGGCAGAAAGTTAGAGGGCACTGCCGCGTCCGGGAACGATGACGCTCGTGACGATTCGGAATTGCGCCGATTGCTGTTGGAGGCCCGATATCACGCGCTGGTGAAGGTGGCCAGCTCGGCGGCCTACGTGTGCGATGCCATGGGCAGGTTCGTGGTGCCGCAACCTTCGTGGGAAAGCTATACGGGGCAGCCTTGGGAGAAGCACCAAGGTTATGGGTGGGCCGAAATGATCCATCCGGACGATCGGCTCGTAGCGCAGACAGCGCTGAACAGGTCTCTCGAAACAGACGGGCCGTATCGCGCGGACGTCCGGCTGTGGCACGCCGCATCTTCGACCTACAGGCGTTGCCAGATTCGCGCGGCGGGCTCGCATGACGAGAGCGGCGCGATCTACGAATGGGTGGGGATGATCACCGATGTCGAAGAAACGCTAATCAACGCGCAAAGTCTCACGGAAGAACGCGAGCGTCTTGATCTGTCGATCCAGGCAGCCGAAATCGGCACGTTCCATTGTCCGATTCCGCTGGACCGGATCATCTGGAACGTCAAGTGCAAGGAGCACTTCTGGCTGCCTGCAAACGCCGAGGTCGGCTTTGACCTGTTCTACGCAAGGATTCACCCGGACGACAGGCAAAAAACCCGGGACGCTGTCGAGAAGGCGGTCAACGAAGGTGTCCCCTACGACATCGAATACCGAACTGCTTCGCCATCGGGCGATATCCGGTGGATTCGTGCCAAGGGACGAACACATGTAGACGAAGCGGGTCGGCCGTTGCGGTTCGACGGCATCACCATCGACGTTTCTTCTCACAAGGCGCTTGAAATGGAGCGCGACCGGCTTCTGACAAACGAGCGGCTGTTGCGGTTAGAGGCGCAACACGCCAATCAGCTCAAAGATGCCTTTCTTGCTACCGTGTCTCACGAGCTGCGAACGCCACTGAATGCGATGCAGTCGTGGCTCTATCTTCTCCAACACGAAAACACCGATCCCGAACTCATCGCGCGCGGCATCGAGGCGATAGACCGTAACGTCGAACTGCAAACGCGGCTTGTCGACGACCTGCTGGATCTGAGCCGGATCGCCGCCGGCAAGCTGTTCATCAATTCGAGCGAGGTGGATCTCGTGCCGCTGCTCGTCGCCGAAATCAGTGACGTTAAGTTGGCTGCGCGCGCTAAGGGAGTCGAGATCGTCCCGCGGCTGGCAGACACATTGCTCGTGGAGGGCGACCCGCTCCGGCTGCGTCAGGTGTTTTCCAATGTACTCAGCAATGCGCTGAAGTACTCGAAGGCTGAAGGGAAAATCGGGATCGTTGCCAGTCGCGCAGGCAACTGGGCAGAGATACGGGTTGAGGACAATGGAGCGGGAATTCCCGCTTCTTTCATCAACCACGTATTCGAGCCATTTGCACAAGCTTCACAGGCGACGACACGCCGCTTCGGCGGGCTCGGTATTGGTCTCGCAATCGCGAAGAGCATCGTGACGCTGCATGGCGGATCGATCACGGCCCATAGTGAAGGCGATGGGCGTGGGAGCACTTTCGTCGTTCACATTCCTTTGCTGGCCGAAGATAGAGAGCCACCGGCTGGACCGCCGCTGACCGACATAGTGACATCGTCCCGCGACGAAGCGCTTGCCGGCATCAGAGTGCTTCTGGTCGAAGACGAAGCGGACGTGCGCGATGCGATGCTCGCCGTGCTGGAGTCCGCTGGAGCCGGAGTGCGGGGTGCCGAATCGGCGCCCGAAGCGCGTCGGCAGATCGATGCGGAGCAATTCGACGTCATTCTTTCAGACATCGGCATGCCGGACGAAGACGGCTATTCGCTTATCCGCTCACTGCGGCAGCAGGCCAATCAGACGCCCGCGATCGCGGTGACAGCGTTCGGGCGTCCGGAAGACAGGGCTCGTGCATTGCAGGCCGGCTTCGACCTGCATATGCCGAAACCCGTCGAGCCGACGAGCCTCTTCAGGGCCATTCGGGAACTGCTCCGAATCTAGGTTCCCGATGACGTGGGTTGAAGCATACCGAGCGGCGGCGCAACGCTACGAGCGTGATCGGGGTCCTGCGTGCGCGCGCCGCTCTTCTTCACGCGTGGATCGTTGCGTGGATCGTTGTGTGCGTCGTTCTCTCGCGGCCTTTTTCTCGGCCGCCCCCTCTGCTTCCGCATGAGTGTCGCCGATTACCTTGCCGATCGCTTCCTTTACCGAGCCTTGCGCTTCACTGGTCTGAGTCGTCCTTCCTCGTGGGTGATTCATTTTTGTCTCCCGTCTTGCACCAAACAAAACCATTGTCTTTCATAAGGTAAGGAAGAGCGGCGCTCGGAAAGTTCCCGACCGACATTCGAACCGGAACTTTGGACGCTAAGAGGGCAGAATCACTTGCTGTCAACATGCAATTGCCCCCACCCTTTGGGTGCATTTGCGGCTACCGGTCGGTAAATACATCCCTGATAATCTCGCGATAGCGAACGCGTCCGGAAGACCCTGTCCGCACGTTCTGCATGTTGCTGCCGCATATGCCGTTCGGGACGATTTCCATGGCGTGTGCGCGACCCAGGCGGTTGCAACCGGCGAATGCGCCGGTGCGCCGCCGCGGGCGCTTTCGTCCTTGAACCTTGCCGCGACGCGGCGCCCGAACAGAACAGCCAGCCGCGATGGACGCTTCCGTGCAACGCCCGAAAACTGACCGCCGTCAGCTCCAGCAGATCATCGCAGGCCTGAGCGAAGGGGTCATTCTCATCGAACCCGACCAGAGCATTCGTTGGGCCAATCAGGCCGCCCTCGACATGCATGGCGCCAGCAGCATCGAGGAACTCGGCCGGAATGTGTCCGAGTACCGCCAAAGATTCCAGCTTCGCTACCGGAACAATCACCGCATCGAACCAGGCAGTTACCCGATCGATCGCGTGGTCGCCGGTGAATCTTTTAGCGACGTACTGGTGGAGGTCGCACCCGCCGGGCAAGCAGAGCCGCGCTGGGTTCACCGCGTGCGAAGTCTGGTGATTACCGACACGGACGGCGAGCCGGATTGTCTCGTGCTCATCCTGCACGATGCAACCGAGTGGGCAAGCGCGGAAGAGCGTTTCGAAAAGACATTCGGCGCTAACCCGGCACCTGCCGTTATCTGCAGGCTCAGCGATCTGCGCTTCATCAAGGTCAACCGCGGCTTTGTCGAGATGACGGGCTATACACGCGAGCAGGTAATCGGGCGTTCAGTCTATGAACTGGATGTTCTGGAAAATGCTTCGCAGAAGGAGCTGGCCGTCGAGCGTCTGACAGCAGGGCAGACGATTCCGCAAATGGAAGCGTTGCTGCGCCTCGCGGACTCGGAGTCCAAGCTGGTTATCGTCGCCGGACAGCCGATCGATCTCGCCGACGAGCCGTGCATGCTCTTCACGTTCATGGATCTCGAGCCGCGCAGAAAGGCCGAGCAGGCGCTGCGTCGCAGTGAGGAGCAGTTTGCGAATGCATTCAGGATGGCTCCCATTCCGACCATCGTCTACGCACGTGATTCGCTCAGGCTGCTCGAGGCGAACCAGGCGTTTCTCGACGCCACGGGTTTCGCGGCCGAAGAACTTGTCGGTCACACGCTCGAAGAATCGACCTTCTGGGACGCAGAGGATGCGCACGCGAAGATAGAGCAGATGCTCGCCACGTCGGGCAACCTGCGCAACGTCGAGTTCAAGGTGCGCACGCGGGCCGGGCTTGCGGTCGACTGCCTGATCTCCGCCGAGTCGGTCCCCATTCATGGCGACGACTGCGTGCTGATGGTGTTTCAGGACATCACCGAGCGCAAACGCACCGAGCTCGAACTCCTTCTCGCGATCGAAGCGGTCATGCAGGACGCGTCGTGGTTCAGCCGGTCGATTCTGGACAAGCTTCGTCATATCCGCAGCGGGACGGCACCCGGCAAGATCGATGCGGCGATTTCGGACCTGACACCGCGCGAGCGCGACGTTCTCGCGCTGATCTGCGAGGGGCTGGCCGACAAGGAAATTGCCACGAGACTCGGCGTGGCTCCGAACACCGTCCGCAGCCGCGTGAGCACGCTATACGCGAAGCTCGGTCTGCACAGCCGCAGCGAGGCGATCATCTGGGCGCGCGAACACGGCCTGCCGGCTGGCGGCGTTGCAAGCACGCGCCCTGCGGCACGCGCTTCCCGACGTTCTTCCTGACTCCGATGCCGGCACAGCCGGCGTCTTTTTACCTCTCATGGAAAATCAAAGTTCTGACCTCCGTGGCAGTCACATGGACCACCGCGTATCAACCGGCGTTGCCGGCCTCGACGAGATCCTGGCCGGCGGTCTTACGGCAAGCCGGGTCTACCTGGTCGAAGGGCCGCCCGGCGCGGGCAAGACGACTCTTGCACTGCAGTTCCTGCTCGAAGGTCAGCGCCTGGGGGATACCGGTCTCTACGTCACGCTGTCCGAGACCGCGTCCGAGTTGCGTTCCGTTGCGGCGACTCACGGATGGTCGCTCGACGGTCTGGCAATCGTGGAGTTGTTGAGCGACGAAGGGCTCACGCCTGAGTACGAACAGACGGTGCTGAATCCGGCCGAGCTCGAACTCGGCGAAACGGTGCGTAATGTGATGCGAGAGGTCGAGCAGGCTCGTCCGACACGTGTGGTGTTCGACAGCCTGTCCGAGCTACGGCTTCTGTCGCAGAGTCCGCTGCGGTATCGGCGGCAGTTGCTCGCGCTCAAGCGGTTTTTCGGCAATCGCAACTGCACGGTGTTGCTGCTCGACGACGAGACTTCCGACGCCGGCGACGTGCAGTTGCACAGTCTGGCGCACGGGGTCATCAACCTGAATCAGGTCACGCACGAATACGGCACGCAGCGCCGGCGTCTGCGCGTCGTCAAGATGCGCGGCGTGGCCTTTCAGGGAGGTTTTCACGACTTCACGTTGAAAAGCGGCGGCATTCAGGTTTTTCCGACGCTGGTGGCCGGGGATCGACACGTACAGTTCGACCACGAGAATCTGTCGACCGGCGTGCCCGAACTCGACGCGCTGCTCGGCGGCGGCCTTGCGCGCGGAACGAATACTCTGCTGGTGGGGCCGTCGGGCGCGGGCAAAACCACTACCGTGCTCCGGTGCCTGCAGACGGCACTCGAACGGGGCGAGCACGCCGTCTACTATCTCTTCGACGAAACGCTCGGCACACTACTGCGTCGCGCAGCAGCGCTCGGCATGAATCTTTCGCCTCACCTCGAAAGCGGTCTCCTGTCGATCGAGCCGATAGATCCAGCGGAGCTCTCGCCAGGAGAATTTACTCACCGCGTTCAGGCGGCGGTCGAGACGCACGGTGCGCGCGTGGTGGCTATCGACAGCCTCAATGCATATCTGCAGGCGATGCCTGGCGAAAAATACCTGATGCTGCAGATGCACGAGCTGCTGACCTATCTGAACCAGCAGGGCGTCATGTCTCTGCTCGTTCTCGGTCAGCACGGGATCATCGGCGAGATCCAGAGCAATATCGACGTGAGCTACCTGAGCGATGCGTTGCTGCTGTTCCGGTTCTTCGAAGCAGAAGGCTCGGTGTTGACTGCGGTGTCGGCCGTCAAAAGCCGGACCAACATGCACGAACGCTCGATCCGGCAATTCCGGCTGAGCGACAAGGGACTCGAAGTAGGCGACGTGTTGAGCGACTTCAAAGGCGTGTTGTCTGGACTGCCGTCTTATACCGGACACACGCCTTTGCTCGGCGCGAATTCCGTCGCCTCCGAGTGAGAAGCCATCGCCCGTAGCGGGCACATCCCGGTAAAAACTTACTCAAAGAGCGAGGCGACGGCCTTCGAACACCGCGGCGTGACGGAACATTTGGAACATTTCGGTAACATTCGTCCAGTCCCTTAAAATGACGGGATTGATCCAATGACGCCGGAGCTGGTGATGCGTATCCTGGTGATCGAAGACGAGCCGAAAACAGGCGCGTACCTGAAAAAGGGCCTGGAAGAATCGGGCTATTCCGTCGACCTCGCCAACGACGGCGCCGACGGCCTGCTGCTTGCACAGGAGCAGGACTACGACGTGATCGTCCTCGACGTGATGCTGCCGACAATGGACGGTTGGGCCGTGCTGAAAGTACTGCGCGCGACTCATACCACGCCGGTGCTGTTCCTTACCGCGCGCGACGACGTGAACGACCGCGTGCGCGGTCTCGAACTGGGCGGCGACGATTACCTCGTCAAACCATTTGCGTTTGTCGAACTGCTGGCACGAGTGCGTACGTTGGCGCGGCGCGGTCCGCCGCGAGAGAGCGAACTGCTGGCGGTCGGCGACCTGGAAATGGACATCAACCGGCGGCGCGTGAAACGCGGCGCAACGCGTATCGATCTGACGCCCCGCGAGTTCTCGCTGTTGCAACTGCTTCTGCGCCGTCAGGGCGAGGTGCTGAGCCGCACGCAGATCGCTTCATACGTGTGGGACATGAATTTCGACAGCGATACGAACGTGGTCGAAGTGGCGATTCGCCGCTTGCGTGCGAAGATCGACGACGCTTTTCCCGTCAAGCTGATCCAGACCGTACGCGGCGTTGGATACGTAATTGAAGCGAAAGAGCCGGACTGATGGCAGCACGCTCGCTGACCGCTACGCTTGCACTCGCATTCGCGGGCACGACGCTGCTCGTATTCGCGCTGGTCGGCAGCGTGCTGTACTTCGCGCTGGACCGCCAGGTCAAGCAGCAGGACGACCTCGATATCGTGCTGATCGCGCGGCACACGCGGCGTCTCGCGCAGGAGCTCAATACGCTCGACGAACTGCGCAGCCACGGCGACCGTCTGACTAGCCAGGTGCTGGGCAACCTGGCGCTGTCGATGGAAGTACGCGATCCGCAGCGCAAGCTGCTGTTCGAACACAACACGGCGGCCATTGCCGACACTACGACGCCGTCGCCTGCGCTCATGAAACGAATCGGCGCCTCGCAACGCATCACCGAAGCGGACATCGCAGAGTGGCGCACCTCGCAGGACGTGCCGGTGCGCGGACTTGCTGCGGATGCGATGTTGCGCGACGGCACGCCGGTCACGATCATCATCGCGCGCAATATGGCGGACCGCTGGCGTCTGCTCGACCGGTATCGCGATCGGCTGTATGTCGCGGGTCTCGCGGGTATGCTGCTCGCGTTCCTGATGAGCTGGTTGCTGGTGCGCGAGTCGTTGCGGCCATTGCGCGAGATGGCGCGCAGCGCGGCCACCGTCACCGTCGACAAATTGCACACGCGCATCGAAGCCGATGGTGCGCCGAATGAACTGGCCGCGCTCATCGCGTCGCTGAATGCGATGCTGGACCGCCTGCACGGCGGCTTTGAACGGATGTCGCAATACACGGCGGACCTCGCCCACGATATGCGCACGCCGCTTGGCAATCTGCGTGGATCGACTGAAGTCGCGCTGGCTCGCCCTCGTTCGGCCGATGAATATCGGTCCGTGCTCGCATCGAATCTCGAAGAGTGCGAACGGCTGTCGCGCATGATCGAAAGCGTGCTGTTTCTAGCCCGCGCCGAACACCCGCAGTTCGTCAAGACGCTGACCCAGGTCGATGCGCAGCAAGAGCTGTCGCGCATTGCCGAATACTTCGAGGGCGTCGCCGACGAAGCCGGCGTGCAGATTCGCGTAACAGGCGGCGGCCAGTTGCGCGCCGACGTGGAACTGTTCCGGCGCGCCGTCAATAATCTGCTTGCGAATGCGCTCCGTTATACGCCGCGCGGGGCCACGATCACATTGGATGCACAGGCCCCCGCCGAGGCTCCGCATACGCTGCGTGTGACCGTGGCGAACGAGGGCAAGCCGATCGATCCGGCCCTGCTCGAGCGGGTGTTCGACCGCTTCTATCGCGTGGACCCGTCGCGCAAAAGCGAGCCGAATGCGTCCGGATCTGCGGGTCTGGGTCTTGCCATTGTCCGCACCATCATGGAACTGCATGGCGGCAGCGCGCATGCCGAAAGCGACGCGGCCGGTACACGCTTCATCCTCACGTTTGCGGCCGCTTAGAAGGCGAGTCCGGTGGCGCGGTCGCCGCCGTATTCCCGCTTTCATCGAGCGAGGTGCGACTCCAGCCGCCGCCCAGCGCTTTTAGCAACTGCACGCTGGCATCAACACGCCGTGCGTCGATCAGTTCCTGCGTGCGTTCATTCGTCAACGCAATGGTTTGTGCGGTCACGACATCCAGGTAGCTGACGGCTCCTGCCTGATAGCGGTTCGTCGTGAGCTTCAACGACAGCTCAGCGGCCGATGTCGCGCGTTGCTGGCTGTCCGCTTCGCTAGCCAGTGTCGTCAGCGTGGACAGGTTGTCTTCCACTTGCTGGAACGCGGTCAGCACAGTCTGCCTGTAATCCGCTACTGCGCTGTTGTACTGCGCGTTCGCGCCCTTCAACGAGGCATCGCGGCGGCCGCCGTCGAACAGCGTGCCGGCCAGTTGCGCGCCGAGCGACCAGAAGAGGCTGGGCGCCGTGAGCCACGGCGCGAAGAACGTGCTTTCGAGTCCGGCCGTGGCCGACAACGTCAGGTTGGGATAGTACGCGGCGCGCGCCTCGCCGATCTGAGCGTTGGCCGCCGCGACGCGCCGCTCGGCGGCTGCGATATCGGGTCTGCGTTCGAGCAGTTGCGACGGCACGCCCGTTGGAATCTGCGGCAATCCCACGCTTTTCACTTCACTGGCCAGTGCGAACGACGACGCCGGCATGCCGATCAGCGTCGCAATGGCGTGTTGAAGCTGCGCACGCTGTACGTCGATGTCGGTGTCCTGGCTGCGGGTGCTCTCCAGTTGCGTCTGCGCCTGCGCAACGGCCGATGCGTCGATCGCACCGTCCTTTAACTGCTGTTGCACGATGCTCAAGGCCGCGGCATATGCGGTAACGCTGTCGTCGAGCAGCTTCTTCTGACGATCGAGCGAACGTAGATCGACGTAGTCGGTCGCGAGATCGCTGGCGACCGACAGGCGCACGGCCTGAAGGTCCGCCTCGCTTGCCTGCGCGTTGTCGCGCGCATAGACGGTTGCATCCTTCACCCGGCCGAACAGATCGGGCTCCCAACTCGCGGTGGCGCCCACCGAGTAGTCGGGCACCGTCTGTCCCGCGAGCGAATGCCCGAGCACGTTCTGCGACAACCTCGTGCGCGACTGCGCCGCGCCGGCCGTTACCGTGGGTGCGTAGCCGGCACGCTGGTAGTCGAGCATCGCGCGGGCGGCCTGCAACTGCGCTACCGCTTTCGCCACGGTCTGATTCGACACGTCGACGCGCGCTTCGAGCTGGTCCAGTTCGGCGTCGTGAAAGAGCGTCCACCACGGGCCGGGCGGCTTGGCATCGGCTGGCGCAGCGACGCTCCAACCCGGCGCCGCAGCGCCTGCGTATTGAGTTGGCACGGCCGCTTCCGGTTGATGATACGTGGGCAGCGTCGAACACGCAGTCAACGCGCAGACGGTGACGATAGCCGCGCTGCGACGGGCGAATGGATGAAGAAGAGTGAGCATGAGCCGTCTCCTGGATCGCTTAACCGTGCCGTGCCGCGGCCGCTGCGACGCGCACCGGCTGGCCGTCCGCGAGCGCATCGCCCGGATTGTCGATGACCTGATCTGTCGACGTGACGCCGGTCGCGATTTCAACGTAGGTGCCGAAGTCCCGGCCGATGGTCACCTTGCGAAGATGCGCGCGACCATCCTGTCCGATCACCGCAACCGTGACGCCATCGGGTCTGAACAGCAATGCGCTCACCGGAAGTTCGAGCGCGGGGTGCTGCGTGCGCAACGCCAGATGAACCTGTGCATACGCGCCGGGCAACAACGCGCCGTCGCGATTGTCGACGTCGATCTCAACGCGCAGAGTCCGGCTGACAGAATCGATTGCGTCGGCGCTGCGCGCGACGGTCGCCGCAAAGGAGCGGCCCGGATACTGCTGGGTGGTCAGATAGACCTGTGTGCCTGCGGTGACGCTGCCGGCGTCGTCCTGCGGCACGTTCACGTAAACGCGCAAGCGGTCGGTCTGCTCGACGTGGAAAAGCTCTCCCGGCGCACTTGCAAGACCCGGCGATCCTCCTGATGTTACGAGCGCCCCGACATCGACGTTGCGCACGGTGACGACGCCGTCGAACGGCGCGGTGACTTTCTCGTAAGACACGAGCTCGCTCAAGCGCGCGACGTTCGCCTGTGCCGACGCGAGCGCGGCGAGTTTCGCGGCGCTGTCGCTCGTCTTCGAATCGGCATCCTGTTGCGACACCGATTGCGTTTGCAACATCGTCTGCCAGCGCCGCGCGGTGCTGTCCGAGAACGCGTAGTTCGCGTTTGCGGTGGCCACGTCGGCGCGTGCCTGTTGCAACTGGGCGTCCAGCTCCGGCGTTTCGATGTCGGCAAGCGTTTGTCCGGCTCGGACTTTCGTGCCGATGTCCGCGTACCAATGCCGAACATAGCCGCTCGTGCGCGCATAGATCGACGCGTCGGCATACGGCATCACGGAACCGGGCAACAACAGTTCCTGCGAAACCGGCGCCGGTTTCGGCCGCACAGCATCGACGATCGTTTCGCGTTGCGCGGCGACCTGTTGCGAGAGTTCGGTACTCGCATGCAGACGCGGCACGATTCCGACTGCGAGCAGGGCCGCTGCAATCGTCAGCAGGGCGGCGGGCAGCAGGAGCGCGCGGCGCTTCGGGGGTTGCACGGCGGTGTCGTTGCGAGCGGGTACGGCAAGCTCCGTCGATGCCGGGCCATCGCGGTCCTGCGGAAGGTTGGACTGAGTCATGGCTTTTCCTTATCGAGCTTGAGTATTCATCGGCACGGCGGCAGCGCGAGCCGCGCGACGCCGCGCGAGCCACGCATGTACCGCCCCGAACACGACGGGTACGAACATCAGCGTCGAGAGCGTGCCGAATGCCAGGCCGCCAATCACCGCGCGGCCGAGCGGGGCGTTCTGTTCGCCGCCGTCGCCGAGGCCGAGGGCCATCGGCAGCATGCCGATCAGCATGGCGAGCGCGGTCATCAGCACGGGCCTGAAGCGGTTGAAGCCCGCATCGAGCGCGGCGGCGAGCGGCTCCATGCCGGCCTGCAACGACTCGCGCGCCGTGTTGATGACGAGAATGCTGTTTGCCGTTGCAATGCCGATGCAGAGAATCGTTCCAGTAAGAGCCGGCACGCTCAGCGTGGTATGCGTCGCGAACAGCATCCATGCGATGCCCGCGAGCGATGCCGGCAAGCCGCTGATGATGATCAGCGGGTCCAGCCACGACTGGAAGTTCACGACCATCAGCAGATAGACGAGCGCGATTGCGAACACGAGCCCGGCGCCGAGACCGGCGAACGACTCGTTCATCGACTGCACCTGGCCGCGCATCACGATCGACGAACCGGGCGGCAACTGCGCGCGCGCCGCGTCGACGATTCTGGATACGTCGGCGGCGACGCCGCCCAGATCGCGTCCCTGCGTCGCCGCGAATATGTCGAGCACCGGCTGCACGTTGTAGTGCGAGACCATCGCCTGTTGCGAGCTGCGATCCAACGTGCCGAGCGTGCCGAGCTGGTTCTGTGGCGCGACCGTGGCCTGATTCGTGGTCAACGGAATGTTCGAGAGCGTTTGCAGCGAGTCGATGTCGTACTGCGGCACCTCGGCCAGCAGGGGATAGCTGACGCCGTTCTTCGGATCGAGCCAGAAGTTCGGCGTAGTCTGCGAGCTGCCCGAGAGCGCGATCAACATGTTCTGTGCGACGTCGCGCTGCGTGAGGCCCGCCTGGATAGCCTTCGTCCGGTCGACGTTCACGTCGATGGTCGGCGCGTCGCCGGGCTGCTGGATGCGTGCGTCGACGAGACCGCGTACACCGCGCAACTGCGCAAGCAGCCGGTCGGCCACCACGCGGTTCTTGTCGAGCTGATTGCCTACGATCTGCACGTCGATAGGAGCGGGCAGGCCGAAGTTGAGGATCTGGCTGACGATGTCGGCGGGCAGGAACGCGAACGTCACACCCGGAAACGACGCGGCGAGCACGTTGCGCAGTTGCGCGACGTATTGCGCGGTGGGTTTGTGCTTGGGCTGCAGCGTCACCAGGATATCGGCGTCTTCGGGGCCGACCGGATCGGACGAGTCGTAGGTCAGATTGATGCCGCTGACCGGCACACCGATGTTATCGAGCACGGCCGCCTGCTCCGACTTCGGGATCACGCTGCGAATCTTCGCTTCGACCTGATCGGTGATGCGCGCTGTTTCCTCGATGCGGGTGCCCGTCGGTGCGCGCAGATGCAGCCGGATCTGACCGGTATCGACGGAGGGAAAGAAGTCGCGGCCGGCGAACGGGACGAGGATCAGCGACGCGAGACACAGCGCGACATAGACCGGCACGAAACGGCGGCGTCCCGAGATCGCGCGTCCCAGCATCGCACGATAGCCGCTGCGCAACGCCTCGAAGTGCCGTTCGAAGCGCGCCTGGAAACGCGCCACTGCAGCAAAGCGTCCCTGCGCATTGTGGCCTTCTTTGGACGGCGCGCGCATCAGATACATTGCGAGCGTCGGGATCAGCGTGCGCGAGAAAAAGTAAGACGCGCACATCGCGAACACGACCGCTTCCGCAAGCGGAACGAATAGATAACGCGCGACGCCGGACAGCAGGAACATCGGTACGAACACAATGCAGATCGACATCGTCGAGACGAACGTCGGCACCGCGATCTCGCCTGAGCCGTTCAGGATCGCATCATGCAACGGCTCGCCCTTTTCCAGATGGTGCGTGATGTTTTCAATCGCCACCGTCGCGTCGTCGACCAGAATACCGACGGCGAGCGCAAGGCCGCCAAGCGTCATGATGTTGATGGTCTGCCCGAGCGCTGCAAGTGCAATCAGCGACGTCAGCACGGCGAGCGGAATCGTCACTGCAATGATCAGCGTTGCGCGCCAGCTGCCGAGAAACAGCAGGATCATCGCGGCCGTCAGGCATGCGGCGATCAGCGCTTCGCGCACCACGCCCGAAATGGCCGACTTCACGAACACGGACTGATCCGATAACGGGGTGATGTGCAGTGCTTTCGGCAAACCGGCCGCGATTTTAGGCAGCATGTCTTTGACCTGCTGGATGATCGTCAGCGTCGACGCGCTGCCGGTCTTTTCGACTTGCAGCAGTGCAGCGCGCTTGCCGTCGCTGCGCACGATGTTGGTCTGCGGCGCATAACCGTCGATCACATGCGCGACGTCGCGAACGTACACCACGCCAACTTGCACCGTCTTGATCGGCAGATCGTTGAGCGCAGCGACGCTCTTCGTGCTGCCGTTCATCTCGACGTTGTATTCACGCGAGCCGATTTTCGCGGTGCCGCCCGGCAGAATCAGGTTTTGCGCATTGACCGCGTTGACGACGTCGATCGGTGCGAGTCCTTTCGCCTGCAGCGCCTTTGGATCGAGCTCGACCATGATCTGGCGGATCTTGCCGCCGAACGGCAGCGGCACCGCCGCGCCCTGCACGGTGGCTAACTGCGTGCGGATAAAACTGTTGCCGAGATCGTAGAGCGTCTGTTCGGGCAACGTGTCGCTCGACAGGCCCAGTTGCAGGACGGGCACCGTCGATGCGTTATACGTGATGATGTTCGGCGGCAAGGTGCCCGGCGGCAGGACTCGCAAGATCGACGCGGAGTTCGATGCGGCTTCGGCGATCGCGCGGTTGATGTCGGCGCCGGGATGAAAGAAGATCTTCACGACTGAGACGCCGTTTAACGACTGCGACTCGATGTGCTCGATGTCGTCGACGTCCGTCGTGAGCGCACGCTCGTAATTCGACGTGATCCGGTGCGCCATGTCTTCGGCGGAAAAGCCGTTGTACGACCAGACAATGCTGACCACGGGAATGTCGATGTTCGGAAAGATGTCGGTCGGCGTGCGCATGATCGCAAGCGGGCCGAGTATGAACAGCAGCACGGCCAGCACGATAAAGGTGTAGGGCCGCCGCAGGGCCAGTCGGACTATCCACATGACATTTCCTTGGACGATGGGCTAGAGAGATGGCCCGTGCCGCGGTGCGTCCAAGCGATGCAATGCGGCGGGCTGATGACGTCGCAGTGTGCCGATCCGTCACTGACTTGTAAGTGACGGCGTCATTACAAGTCTGTTATCTGCGTGGGAGCAAAGACGAGCGGGCGACGGCAGAAAGCAAGGGGCGCTGAGCGCGCTCGAAGATGACAAGCTTGTAATGCGCTGGTCAGCATTGGGTCAGTGCTCATTGCCCACAATCCGTTCAACCCTTCACGAATCGCAACGGAGGGAATCCGGGCCGCGCTCATCGTGAATGTGGCCGCAACTTACAGACAGGTGAATGATCATGAAAGCACTGCTCAACGTTGTTCTCGTTTCCTGCGCACTGGCCGCGCCCGCGCTTTCTTTCGCGCAAACCGTCGATCAGCCGGTGACGCGTGCGGAAGTGCGTGCCGATCTCGTGCAGTTTGAAATGGCCGGATATCGTCCGGTCGCATCGGACGCGCAGTATCCCGCGGACATTCAGACCGCAGAGGCGAAGGTGTCCGCCGCACAGACTGCTACGTATAAGACATCGGTCGGGGGAGTGTCGATGAACGGCTCGTCGCAAGCAGGCGCGCCGGCATCGGTGGACGGTGCCGGGCGGATCTACTTCGGACATTGAGCCGCGTTGGCGGTGTCATGTGCAACCGCCGGGCGGGCAATGAATGCGTTCCTCGTGATGCGGGCCGCCCGGGTTGTCACTGGTTGTCACTGGTTGTCGCTGGTTTTCGCTGGTTGCCGGTGCTTCCAGCCGGTAACCGGAAAGCAATGTTCGACGGCTTCTCAACGAGGCTTTACCACTGCTGATGGACAAACGGCGCGATCTTTTGCAGATATAGCGCGCGTAGGACCTCCATGGCCGAATCTGTCAGGGGCGGGAGTTCGCTCGCCTCAGCGTTTGCTTTGGCTTGCGCTGCGTTCTTCGCCCCTGGAATGACAGTCGTCACTCCATCGTTCATGAGGATCCAGCGAAGCGCAAACTGCGCCATCGTGGCGTTTTGCGGGACGAGTGAGCGGATTTCGTCGACGGCTTCCAGAGCGACGTCATAAGGAACGCCGGCAAAGGTTTCGCCCTTGTCGAAGGCCTCGCCGTTACGATTGAAAAGGCGATGGTCATTGGCCGCAAACGTCGTCTCGCGCGTCATTTTTCCGGTGAGCAGGCCCGACGCAAGAGGCACCCGGACGATAACGGCGACTCCTCGGTCACGAGCTTCCTGAATAAAGCGGGCCGGCCTTTGCCTGAAAATGTTGTAGATGATCTGTACCGACTTCACACCCGGATATTCGATCGCTTTCAGACCTTCTTCGACTTTCTCGACCGACACACCGTAGCTGCTGATCTTTCCCGCTGCGACCATGCGGTCCATCGCATCGAAAACCTCCGGCCGGTAATAGACCTCGGTCGGTGGACAATGAAGCTGTACGAGATCGAGCCGCTCCATCTCCAGGTTCTTCAAGGACCGGTCGACAAAAGCATTCAGATTCGCCGCGGTGTAGCCTTGCGCCACGTGCGGGTCCAGTCGCCGCCCGGCCTTGGTCGCAACGAATGGCCGCGGTCCCGAACGTTCCTTGAGCACGTCCGCGATGATCCGCTCCGAGCGGCCGTCGCCGTAAACGTCGGCCGTGTCAATGAAGGTTGTACCGCTATCGAGCGCCGCATGCAGAGCCGCCTTTGCATCGCTCTCGGCGACGTCGCCCCATGAACCTCCAATGGCCCACGCGCCAAACCCGATTTCAGAGACGCTCTTTTCTGCGTGTCCGAACTTCCGTTCTTTCATCTTGATTCTCCGTTCATGGCATGAGTTGTCCGCCGTTGACCTCGATGATCTGCCCCGTGATGTATCCCGACATGGCGGGAGACGCGAGGAACAGGAACGCGCCGACGCACTCCTCCGGCAGGCCTTCTCTGCCCATCGGCACCGTGGCAGTCTGCGACGCCCAGATTTCCGGCGGCGTGTATTTGTCGTGGAACGGCGTCTGTATGAGTCCGGGTGCTACTGCGTTCACACGGATTCCGTCGTTTACAAATTCCTTTGCGTGGCCACGGGTCAAACTGCTGACAAAGCTTTTTGACGCGGCGTAAAGCACCGCTCCTGCGCCGCCGCCCGTACGCGCAGCAACGGACGACGTATTGATGACGAAACCACGTGATTCCTTGAGAAACGGATGGGCAGCCGAGGTCGCTTCCCAAACCGACCTTGCGTTCAGGTTGACGACGCGTTCGAAGTGGCTGTCCGAGGCGCTTATAGATGCCAACCGTCCCAACATGGCACCGGCGTTATTGATGAGCCCATCGAGTCCGCCCAGCAGTTGCGCCGCTTCCTTCACGACCCGCGATGCTTCGCCCGGCTCGCTGACGTCGCCTTGGACAAGATGAATGCGCTCCGGCGATTCCGCACGCAGCGCTTGCGCAGCCGCTTCGCTCTCGTTGAAATGCGCGACCACGTGCGCGCCCTGTGCGGCAAATGCGCGAACAACAGCCGCTCCGATTCCAGTCGAGCCGCCCGTGACGAGAACTCTCGTATCCTTCAGATCGCCGATCTGTATTTGCTCAAGTCCATGCATGGAATTTCCTCCGAATGGATAAACATGAGCGGGGCGTACGCCGCAGCGCTCCGGGGTTCGCGACGAAGAAAATGATTACATACCGTAGAATGAAACGGATTCACTGGAACGATGAACAGCATTCATCATGGCAAAGAACGACCGGATCGATTTTGCGGACTTAAGGCTGTTTCTTGCGATAGTCAGGTGCCGGAGTTTCCGGCTGGCTGCAATCGAACTCGGGCAGACGCCGTCGGCAGTCAGTCACGCGATGCGGCGACTGGAAGACCGCCTCGGCGCAAAGCTGCTTAACCGGACGAGCAGGGCGGTTTCGCCCACGGAGGCGGGGCTCGATCTCGCTTCCCGGCTGGAAGAAGGCTTCAATCAGATCGGTTCGGCTCTCGAGAGTTTTGAAGCGCCGGGTACTGCGCGGCTCGGCTCTTTACGTCTGAATGTTTTCGCGGATGCCGCCCACTTGCTGGTCGCACCGGCATTGCCGGAATTCGCACGCCTTTGCCCCGATGTGCAGCTTACGGTCGTGGTCGACAACCGGCCGATTGACATCGTTGCAGAAGGATACGACGCCGGGATTCGCTACGGTCATCATGTTCCCGAAGACATGATTGCAGTGCCGCTTACCGGCCCGCAGCGATGGGTGATGGCCGCGTCGCCCGCATACCTGAAGAAACACGGCACTCCTCGTCACGTCAGCGAACTGGTCGAGCACAACTGCCTTCAGCTTTTGCTCGGTGACAATTCGAGCTACCGTTGGGAAGTCAGCGTTGCAGGTAAAACAACCCCGATCCGGGTGCCCGGGCCGATCACGATCAACGACACCGCGACCACGATTAGCGCGTGCAAGGCGGGAATGGGCATAGCGTATCTGCTGGAGGCTCGAATCGCCGATGAGCTGGCGCGGCGTACCCTGAGAGTTGTGCTTGAAGACCACGCGTGCGCTGAGGATCCACTTCACATGTACTACAGTGGTCGTCGATACAACCACCCGGCGTTGCTTAGCCTGATCAATATCATCCGGAAACAGCAGTCACTCGCGAAGATCTCAAGGTCGCGTGAGTGAGCGGGGCCGGCGCCGCTAATTGCTGCCGTTGCCGTTGCCGTTGCTGTTGCCACGAAGGTTCATTTGACGTGGACGTTCGTCGTGCTGTCCGTCGCACGCTTTCGCATGCGACGGACGAGCGCTCCGATGCCGTTAATGAGCAACCGGCTCGTTGAGATAGACGCCCGAGGACAGTGCGGCTTTTACCTCTCGCGTGAACTCGTCGGTGGATATTTCCTCCGCGCCGGCCTCAATTGCGTCGTATGCCTGACGCACGACGTCGGCCGGCGTCGCCTTCGGCACTTCCAGCCCGCGCGTCAGATCTGTATCGATGAAGCCGGCATGAAGCCCGACAACTTGCGTATGCTGCTCGCGCAACGAATGACGCAGGCCGTTGGTCAGCGCCCACGCCGCCGACTTCGACACGCCGTAACCAGAGAGGATCGGCCGGTTCACCCAGCTCGCGACCGAAAGCACGTTCAGGATCGCGCCGCCGCCGTTGCGGGCGAGGTTGCCCGCAAACGCCCGCGACATCGCCAGCATGCCGAACACGTTGGTTTCGAGGTGATCGCGCAACGCGTCGATCGCGCCGTCGTCCGTCAGGCTGCCAAGCCGTGCGATGCCCGCATTGTTGATCAGCAGCGTGACGTCACCCGCCGCCTCGGCGGCAGCGGCGACAGCCGCTGGATCGGTCACGTCCAGTTTCACCGGCACGACGCCCGGCAGCGCCACACTGGCCGGATCGCGCGCGCCCGCATAAACCTTGCGCGCCCCTCTTTGGAGCGCCTGTTTCGCAAACTCGAGACCAAGGCCGCGGTTCGCGCCCGTTACGAAAACAACAGAACCTTCGATTTTCATGACGAATCCTTCATACGGTTAATCGCAGGCGCGCCGGCTCACCGGGCGCATGGCAACTGATCAAAAACTTCCTTGCGTATTTCGGAATGTATTGCCTTGTGGACCGTCCCGTCGGCTTCGCTTCCCATCACGCCCGAAAGTCCGCTAGACTTATGTCAATGTCGATCGACATCGTCTTTTGATGCATTGTGTCGACGCGGACTAGGTATGTCAATGGTGATCGACATTGTGTTTGTTAATCGATGCGATTGTCTGGATAAGGGAGGGAGCGATGGGTGTGTCTCGGCAACAGGCCGCCGAAAACCGGAGCGCGATTGTCGCGGCCGCCGAGCGGCTGTTCCGCATTCGCGGCGTCGACGCTGTAGGGCTCGCGGAGTTGATGAAAGAAGCCGGTTTTACGCAGGGTGGCTTTTACAACCACTTCAAGTCGAAGGACGCGCTGGTCGCCGCGGTGATGGAAAAGGCGATGCAAGACTATGCGGATTCGCCGAACGCCGGTAGCCTGGTCAAGCAAACCGCGCGCTATCTGTCGACCCGGCACCGCGACAATATCGAGGCGGGGTGCCCGCTGTCTGGATTCGTTGGCGACGCTCCCCGGATGACCGCCGCCGCGCGTGTGGCTTACGCGCACGGCCTGGCGGCTTATCTCGACCGGTTTGCGGCCATGATCGCCAAGGAAGGCGCGACGCCGGAAGAAACCCGCCAGGACGCCATTGCGGCGTTCAGTCAGATGGTCGGGGCGCTCGTATTGTCGCGCGCGATTGCAGATGCCGATCCCGCCTTCGCAGACGAAATCCTCGAAGCAGGGCGCCGCACGCTCGCCGATGAGACACCACCTACGGCTCCTTGAGCGCCGCGGTGCGATAGGACCGCCGAAGGTCCCATCCAACCTACACCGTACTCACGCAAGTACGCTGCGTTTGCAATGCGCTCAGCACGGCGTCCACAACCCGCTCGACGCCTGGCCAGTTTTTCTCGGGTTGGCCTTCGATATAAACATCCGGTGCGACGCTCTTATAGTGTTCCGGGTATCCCCAGATTGCGTCGTGAACCGCCGGCCTCGTGATACTGCCGCCGAGCACTGCGACAGTCGGCCGGTGGAAGGCGGCAGCCACGTGCATCAGCATCGAGGAGTTCGTCAGGACGGCATTCGCATTTTCGGCGAGCGCAAAGACCGTTCGCATCGGCACCTCGCCCGCGACCGAACGCACCGGGACATTGGGTCCCGCGGCGACGATCGCTTCGTTGGCACGCACCTTGTCGGCCTCGCTACCAACTATAAGAATCTCACAGCGGTCGCCGGACTGTTGCAATGCGGACGCAATCTGCGAGAGCGCTGCCCCAAACTGCCGGGGATCCCAAGCCTTGGTGGGAACACCCGCTCCGACGCCAACCAGCACTCGCCATGTCGTGCCAACTTCTGCGGAGTCATTTGTCCAGATCCTGTCGGCGCTTGCCCGTTCGGCTGCCGTGAGGAAAAGCTGAGGTCGAGCGTCGGGAAGCTCCGTTGCGCCGAGCAACTCGGCTTGCGCGAGCGCGGCGCGACCGGATTGGCGGCGCGCAAAATCAATGTAAGCGTGACACCCGCTGTGGCCGCCGCGATACCCGCGCACGCCGATGCGATATCGCACACCAAGCCGCATCATCAGGAGCGCGCCCATGTAACTGCCGAGGACGTCGATTCCGACGTCAAACCCGCCTCGCTTGCGCAGCGCGGCGACTTGCGGCGACTTCAGCAGGAAACGCACGACGTCACCGGGCGAGCGGTTCTCGACGATCTTGTTGTTCCATGGTGCATTGATCTCGACGATTTCATCGATAAACGGATTGTTCTCCAGAATCGGGCGCCCCCAGCTGCCGATGCCGGCAACGATTCGGGTGGCCGGGAAGCGTTTTTTGAGCGCCTCGAAGGTCGGCGTCGCAGTCAGCAATTCACCAAAATCGTTCGGTCGAAGGACAAGAATTTCACGCGGCGTACTGCGACGAGGGTCATGCCGCGACGGGGTCAAGCGGCCAATCACCCAGACCGGGAATTCAGTAAGCAGGCTTTTCCATTCCATTGCATATCCACGAGATGAGGTGAGTGCCAAGCCGCGCGGAGCGACGCACTGAGTGTGCATGGAAGGAGGTGCCCGGTCTGTGGGCCGCCATACGAAACTGCCGCGTCGTGAGCGCTCGCCGTTATGGCGCGTTCGCGAGCTCGCAGCTTCCGTCGCCGGTGTTGAGCCCGGCGGGTTTCAGTTCAACGTTCTTTCGTCCGGACGCAACGTCAGGACGCGTACACCGTTCCGGGTGACGGCGACGGTATGCTCGAATTGTGCGGACAGCTTTCCATCGTTCGTGACGACCGTCCAGCCATCGTCTTCAGTCCGAACGGCATGTCGCCCCTGGTTGATCATCGGCTCGATGGTAAAGACCATGCCCTCTTGCAGCACCAGACCGGTTCGCGGCTTTCCCCAATGCAGCACCTGAGGCGGCTCGTGCATTTCGCGTCCGATGCCGTGTCCACAATATTCCCGTACGACCGAATAACCGTTTTGCCGTGCGTGCCGCTCGATTGCATGCCCGACATCGCCCAGTCGCGCGCCAGGACGAACGGCCCTGATGCCTTTCCACATCGCTTGATACGTGACTTCCACGAGCCGTTTGGCTAACGGCGATACCTCGCCTAGCAGATACATTTTGCTCGAGTCTGCGATGTATCCGTTCTTTTCCAGCGTGATGTCGAAATTCACGATATCGCCGCTTTCCAATATTTCCGTTGAAGACGGAACGCCGTGGCAAACCACGTTGTTGCGCGATGAATTCAGTACGTAGGCATAGCCGTATTGGCCTTTGCTCGCCGGACGGGCATTGAGTCCGTTGACGATGAGGCTATCGACCAGATCGTTGATCTGCATGGTCGACATGCCGATTATGTCCAACCTGTCGAGATGACCGAACACATCCGCGAGCAATTTGCCGGACTCCGCGAGCAACGCGATTTCTTCTGGCCGCTTGGTCACGTGGACGCCACCTTGACGGATCGCGTCTCCACGCCTGCTGCTCGCAGTTCGCGCGCAACGATTTCACTAAAACTGTGCGTCGGATTCATTTCGCACAGCATGCCAATCTTGATCCAGAACGCCGCTTGTGCGTTGATCGACCGACACGACACCTGGCTCGCTTTGCGTATCTGATCGTGCAAGTCGTCGTCAATATTCACGATGCCCATTTTTGCCATCCGTATATGAAACGTATATGGATCATATACTCTTGTCTGTTCGCAGTGCAAGCGTGTTGGTGCTCGCGATTGCCGTCACTGCGAAGGGCCAGTGCGTAAGGTGACCAACCTGAAGTCGCATCGCCGAGATTGACGATGGACTTCAGTTTTGGGGAGATGCGATGTGTCAGAACGTCGGGGCCGGGCCTGCGCCAATACGTACACGGAAGAGCGCGTAGGGCTTCCTGCGCTCGTCCTTGCCGCCGTGGAAAACAGGCTGACGATGCAGTTGATTCGCCGTGAAGTACAGATATCCGTCGGTGCCGACCGACAGTGTGTCCGGCCACAGCACGCGCGGGTCATGCACGATGGTCTGCCATTCGCCGCCCGGTTCGAGCTTGCGGATGGAGTCGTGTTCGTAGTCGCCTGCGTAGACGGCGCCGTTCGCGTCGCTTTCGAGTCCGTCTGAAGCGCCTTTCTCTCCGAGGTCTTTTACAGCGGCTGAAAGTTGGGCTTCGCTGATCGATGGGTCGCGCAGCATGGCGGTCGGCACCGAGTAGAGATGCCGGCTTGAAAGCGGGCAGTAGTAGAGCGTCTCGCCATCCGGCGAAAGCGCAATGCCATCCGATGCAACGGTGAACGGCGTGCTCTTGCCGTTTGCATCCCGCACTTTAAGGGTCTCGCCTTCGACCACGGGTACGAAGGCCGGATCGGCCGATGTGGAAACGTCACCGGTCAGGCGTCGCAATGCCTTGCCCGAGTCGAGGTCGATGACGATCAATCCACCGGTGCCGCTCAACGACGAGTCGGTCACATACGCGACGCCCGCTTTGCCCAGGCGGAAGTCGAACCGCACGTCGTTCACGTAGGTTTGCGCGCGCATGACGTTGGCCGGAAAGACGAGCGTCTTCACCACGCGATTGGTAGCGAGGTCGATAGCGACGAGCTTGGCACCGCCCGCTACCGGACTCGAGAAGTTGGGCGCTGCGGTGTCCAGTACCCACAGACGTCCGCGGCCGTCTGCAACCACGCTTTGAACGCTCAGGAAGTGCGCGGCTGCGTGGGAAACGTCCGCACGATTGATGTCCGCATTCGGATACGCGACCACTTTACCGTCGCGCACTTCGGCAACGGTGGCCTGAACGTCGTCGCCCCAGCGCGGGAAGTTGACGAAGATCCGTCCGGTTTCCGTGACGGTCACGCCGGTAGGCATCGGCCCAGAAAATGTCGCCACCGTTTCTATCGAACCGATGGTGCGTTCCGTCGCCTCGCTGGACGGCGCCGCTGCTGACGGCGCCTGCGATGGCGCCTGGACGGACGCCGCATAGGCGAAGCTGCCGAAGCTCAGGCTCACGGCCAGCGCGATTGCGGCGCGCCGCATCGCACGGCTTTTTTTACCGCCTTGATTGATGGATTGCATGGTCGTTCTCCAGTTGTGTGTGATGTTGCAGATGGCAGGTGGCGTGATGAACCAGTGCGGCGAACTAGAAACCTTCGAGCACGATTTTTCCGCGAGCGCGTCCGCTTTCGATCAGCGCATGAGCGCGGCGCAGATTCTTCGCATTGATGGTTCCGAAGTGATCCGCCATCGTGGTGCGCAGCGTGCCGTCGTCGATCAGTGCGGACACTCTGTTCAGGATTTCGTGCTGCCTGACCATGTCAGCGGTTTCGAACAGCGACCGTGTGAACATCAGCTCCCAATGAAGAGAAATGGACTTCCGCTTGAGCGGCATCGCGTCGAGCGTGTCCGGATCGTCGATCACACCGAGCCGGCCTTGAGGCGCCAGCGCCTCGACGAGCTGCGGATAGTGAAGGTCCGTTTGAGTCAGGCTCGCGACGTAACGCACCTGCGGCGAACCGATACGGCGCAGGCCTTCCAGCAGCGGTCGCGAGTGATCGATCACGTCGTGCGCGCCGAGCGCTTGAGCCCATTCACGCGTTTCAGGGCGGGACGCCGTGCCAATCACGCGCAGTTTCGTCAGACGGCTTGCAAGCTGCGTGAGCATCGAGCCGACGCCGCCGGCAGCGCCAACAATCAGCAGCGCGTCGCCGGATCCTGCGTGCTCGGCTACGCCGAGCCGGTCGAAGAGCAGTTCCCACGCCGTCAACGAAGTCAGCGGAAGCGCGGCGGCTTGCGCATCTGAAAGCGAGGCAGGTTTCCTGCCGGCAAGCCGCTCGTCCACGAGCGCGTATTGCGCGTACGCGCCGGGGCGGGCAATGCTGCCCGCGTAGAAGACCTTGTCTCCTGGCGCGAACAGCGACACGTCGTCGCCCACGGCCTCGACGGTTCCGACGGCGTCCCAGCCGAGTACGCGCGGCGCTTCGGTCGGCGAGCCCATGCGCACTTTCGTATCCACCGGATTGATCGCGATCGCGTCTATCTTCACCAGCAAGTCGCGCGATGCCGGTTCAGGCGTAGGCAGGTCGAGATCGACGAGGGAATCCGGATGCTCGGCGGGAAGACCGTGCTGTGTATAGACCACTGCTTTCATGCGCATGCTCCACGTACGTTTTGAAGGACTTCAGCGCTCACCTTGCTCATGTATCGCTGACGTGTGGCTGAATTCTGGCGCGACCTCATCGTGCGAAAAACCGGTTACATTAGGGAAGACTTTCACTCCTGGAATGAAAATGGTCCGGTTAGAAGACCTTCAACTCTTTGTGAGAACTGCTGCGCTCGGCAGCTTTTCAAACGCGGCGAGAGAGGCGGACCTTCTGCCCGGCCAGGTCAGCGCAGCGATTTTGCGGCTCGAGCGGGAGCTTGATATCCGGCTCTTTGCGCGGTCCACTCGCAGCCTCAAGCTGACTGCAGAAGGCGAGCAGTACCTTCCCTATGCGGAAGAAGTTCTGTCGATGATTCACGAAGGCCGCGAACGTCTGCATGGAGAAAGACATGCGCTGCAAGGCATGCTGCGGATCGCGGCGCCTTCCGATCTCGGCCGCAATAACCTGCTGACCTGGCTTGGTACGTTCCGCGATCAACATCCGAAGCTGACATTGCGGCTTTCCCTGTCGGATCACGTAACCGACGTCTTCCGCGATCCGGTGGATGTGGCAATCCGCTATGGGTCTGCGGAGCAGGCGAGCTACGTTGCGCTCGCACTCGCCGAGAACAATCGAAGGGTGCTGGTGGCTTCGCCGGAGTACCTGAAGCGCCGCGGCTCGCCCGCTTCTTTGGACGAACTCGTTTTGCACGATTGCCTGCCCTATGTGCTGGCAGGTCGCGTCTATGACCGCTGGTCGTTTCCGTCCAATGGCGTGCGGCGGCAGGTCACGGTGAGAGGCGTGCTGCTTTGCGACGATGCGGAAATCGCGAGACGCTGGGCGGTGGAAGGCCGCGGCATCGCCTATAAATCGTGGCTCGACGTGCACGACGATGTGATATCCGGCCGGTTACATGTCCTGTTGCCTGACCAGCCCGGGGAAACAGCGCCGTTGAACCTGGTCTGTCCGCACCGTCGTCAGTTCTCGCCGGCTGTCCGATATCTTCATGCTCATCTCAGGGAACGGGTGTTGCCCATGAGCGCAGCGATGCGTGAGTACGCGAACGCATTGGTGGAATGACCGCCGACGCGGCTGCGCTTTTCTGAGTGCGCGGAGCGGTACTGAAGGCGCTCGTGGCTCACTCCGCTTATCTGGTGTACTTCGCCAGCAACGACCGGATCGCCGGATCGTTCATGTTTTGTGGCGTAACGGTGACCACGTCGACGAAGAGAGTGCGGGGTGGCGGATGGCCCTGCAGTGCCTCGACCATGGACGCCAAGGCGAGGTAACCCATACGGTAAGGGTCCTGCAATATGGCGGCATGTACGATTCCTTTTTTGAGGCCTTCCAGGAATTCCGGACGCCAGTCGAATAGCACGAGGCGCGGGCGCTGGCCGATTGCCGCAGTCTCGATCACCCGCAGAGCGCCGTAGGCAATCGGTTCAGCCGGCGCAAAAACGGCATCGAGGCGGCCCGGGTAGCTCTTTATCACCTCGGCGATCAGCACTTCGGCATCGCGCGGTCGATACCCTACGTAGGTATCGATCACCACATCCCATCCCTCTTTGCGGGCAACGCTTAAAAATCCGCTTTCTCTCGCAACAGTCGAACTCACGTTGGGCGCGAGCCGCAGCATTGCCACCTTGGCGCCCTTTTTCAGAACCGGTACCAGGCTGAGCGCCGCCTTCCTGCCAGCGCTGAAATTGTCTGTGTAGACGGTCGAGATTCCATCGTAATCGGCGCTGTATCGATCCACGAGGATCACGGGGACCGGGACTGAAACCCGCGTGTCGCCGGCCAATGGTTCTGGTGCCAGTACCACGCCCGAGACTCCCTGCGTCACCATGTATTCGATAATGCGCAGCTGGATATTCGGTGTATTGAGCGACTCGCCGTCGGACGGGTTGCGAATCAGCAGATCTACACGATGATCAAGGGCCGACTGCTGTATTCCCTTGAGCAATGTCTGATAGAAGACAAGCGATGAGCCCGGCAGGACGACACCGATTGTGCTCGCATGCGCGGTCGGCGCCATGACCGCCAGCGACCAGAGCAGCACGAAAAGTCTCAGAGGTCCAAGCATGGTGTGTCCACTCGAAGTGGCCTCGACCTGACCGCATAAGCTTGCGGAAAGGCATTTCGCTGTTATGAAGATTCTCGCCGGGCAAGTGGAATCTTTGCCCCCACACTAGTTTTCAACGACCTTTCGGGATAATAAGCCGATGATCGGCGGGCCGCCATTGTCACTTCATGGGATGGGGCAGCGGACGGGTTCGGCCACTACCGGCCATCCGCCCGCAAAAGGCCGCGGTCATTCAAATGTCAGCAATTGCGCTGAAGCCGACGTACGCGCTTGCCGTCTTCTCTGGCGTCGGGAACTCATGATAGTTGAGCGCGGCTTCGCGAAAACCTTCTTTATCCGTTTGCTTGGTCGTTTCGGCAATGCTCAAAAAAAATTGGCAGTCGCCCAAGGGTGACTGCCAATTTGCAGAGTGATGTTGTGGAGGCTCAATGAGCGTTCGATCGGACGGATGCGTCGCCCGCAGATGCGGATGCGATGGCCGGATTGTCGATCGGCTGCAGTTCTTCGAATTCATCAACGTACGTACGATTCAGCACCGCACGCGCAGTGTTCATGTCGAGCTGTCCTTCCCAACGCGCGACCACGACAGTTGCAACCCCATTGCCGATCAGGTTCGTCACGGCCCGAGCTTCATTAAGAAAACGATCGACACCGAGAAGCAGGACCAAACCTTCGACCGGAATCTTGTGCATCGACGCGAGCGTCGCGGCCAGCGCAACAAATCCAGCACCCGCGACTCCCGCCGAGCCTTTCGAAGTGAGAAGAAGCACGCCCAACACAAGCAACTGATCCCAAATCGTCAGATGCACATTCATCGCCTGCGCGATGAACAGGGCAGCCATCGTGAGATATATCGCCGTTCCGTCCGCATTGAAGGTGTATCCGGTAGGCAACACCATTCCAACAACGGGTCGCGAGCAGCCCATCCGTTCCATCTTGACCAGCATCTGCGGAAGTACCGCTTCCGTGGACGCCGTGCCGAGCGTGATCAGGATCTCGTCCTTGATGTAGCGGAGGTACTTGAACAGCGACAATCCACACATCCTCATTACCAGTCCGAGGACTACAACCACAAAGAAGATAGACGTTAGATAGAGGCACAACATCAACTGGCCGAAGGAAGCCAATGTGCCGATCCCGTACTTTGCGATGGTGAAGGCCATGCCGCCGAACGCACCGATAGGTGCGACGTACATGACGATCCGCACCACCCCGAACATGCCCTGAAGGAACATATCGAGCATGTCTACAAACGGTGCCGTCCGAGGTCCTAGCCTGGCGAGAGAAATGGCGAGCAGCAGCGAGAAGAAAATGATGGGCAGCATCTCGCCGTTGGCGAACGCGCCAACGATGCTGTTCGGGACAATGCTCGTGAAAAAGTCGAGCATGCCATGTTGCCTGGCGGCAGCCGTATAGGTCGAGATCGCAGACCCGTCGATGTGCGACGGATCGACGTTCATGCCGACACCGGGTTTGAAGACATTCACGACGACCATCCCAACGAGGAGTGCGATCGTCGATGCGACTTCAAAGTAAAGCAGCGCCTTGACGCCGACGCGGCCCGCTTCATGAAGATCATTCATGCGGGCAATGCCGACAACCACTGACGCGAAGATGATCGGTGCAAGCAGCATTCGGATCAACTTGATAAACAAGTCACCGAGGGGCTTGAGTTGGGAACCAACGTCCGGATAAAAGTGGCCCAGCAGGATACCGGCGATGATCCCGATAAGAACCTGCACATAGAGCTTCGAGAGCGTCTTCCTGACTTTCGATACCAGCATGTCTGTCTCCTATGACTGGCGTCTATTTGTAGAGTACGGACGAGCATCCACAGCGGCATAATCCGCTGTGGTGAGCACGGCCGAGGTGCGCCTGAATTGATCTTTTTATAGGCGTAGCATCGACGAGGACCGCCGATGCCCTGATACCGCTGAGTGTTTATGCCGACAGCTTGCGCATCTCGGCAATGAGATCCGATTTACCCTCGAAGCCGATACCCGGGAGGTCCGGCATCGTGATATAGCCGTTCTCGACCTTGACCCCATCGGGGAAGCCGCCGTACGGTTGGAACAGGTCCGGATAGGACTCGTTTCCGCCCAAGCCAAGGCCAGCGGCGATGTTCAGCGACATCTGGTGACCGCCGTGGGGAATGCAGCGGCTCGGCGACCAGCCGTGCTGACGCAGCATGTCCAACGTGCGCAGATACTCCACCAGACCGTAGCTCAGCGCGCAGTCGAATTGCAGCCAGTCGCGGTCGGGACGCATGCCGCCATAGCGGATCAAGTTACGCGCGTCCTGCATCGAGAACAGGTCTTCGCCCGTCGCCATCGGCTTGTCGTAGTAGTTGCGCAGCGTGGCTTGCAGTTCAAAGTCGAGCGGATCGCCCGGTTCCTCGTACCAGAACAGATCGTATTGAGAGAGCGCCTTTGCGTACTGAATTGCGGTGTCCAGATCGAAGCGACCGTTCGCATCAACGGCAAGCTTCTGGTCGTCTTGCAGCACGCTGAGGATCGAGTCGATGCGGCGAAGATCTTCGTCGAGCGATGCACCGCCGATTTTTTTCTTCACCACGGTGTAACCGCGGTCGATATAGCTGCGCATCTCGTCTTTCAGCTTCTCGTGGTCCTGGCCCGGATAGTAGTAGCCGCCTGCTGCGTACACGAAAATCTTGCGATCCGGTTGGCCGTTGCCGTAGCGGTCCGCCAGCAACTGAAACAGCGGTTTCCCTTCGATCTTCGAGACCGCATCCCAGATTGCCATATCGATCGTGCCGATTGCGACCGAGCGTTCGCCGTGGCCGCCGGGCTTTTCGTTGGTGAACATCGTCGCCCAGATTTTATGGGGATCGAGGTTGTCACCAGCATCGTTGACCAGCGAGGCGGGGTCAGCTTCGAGAATGCGAGGGATGAACCGCTCACGCATGAGCTTGCCCTGCCCGTACCGGCCGTTGGAGTTGAAGCCGTAGCCGATTACCGGCTTGCCGTCCCGAATCACGTCGGTGATGACTGCGACCAGACTCAGCGTCATCTTGCTGAAGTCAATATAGGCATTGCGGATCGGGGAACTGATCGGAACGGTCTTTTCGCGGATTTCAACGATTCTCACGGCTTCGTCTCCAGAGTTTTACGAGGTGTTGCGACTCGTCGGCTGCAACATGGGACGTAGATTAACCGTGAAAAAGACTGCTAAACTGCACTTTCATTCACATCACTTTTCAATTCCAGTGAATACTGAGACGCAGACTGCGACTGATTTCGAGTTTTTTATACTTCTGGCGAAACTCAGAAGCATGTCAGGCGCCGCACGAGCTCTCGACCTGTCCCCGCCGGCTGCGACGAAGAGGCTTGGCGTCATTGAACAGCGACTCGGCGTACGACTTGTCAATCGAACTACCCGGAGCGTGAGTCTCACGCCTGAAGGCGAAACATATCTTCGGTATGCAACGCAGATAGTCGGACAGGTCCGCGAAATGGAGGAAGCGATCTCGGGAACGAAAGGTGACCCTCAAGGGCTCGTGCGCGTCAATGCGACGCTCGGCTTCGGCCGAACAACAATCGCGCCGTTGGTCTCGGAATTCGCAAAACGCTTCCCCAGCGTCGAAATCCAGTTTGAGGTCACCGATCGTCCAGTCGATCTTGTCGAAGGCGCGTTCGACATGGCGATAAGATTCGGCGAACTTCCGGACACTCGCTTGAGCGCGCGAAGGATCATGAGCAATCGCCGCTTCCTTTGTGCCTCGCCAAAATACCTGGAGAAGTACGGCACACCAGAGCGCGTCGAGGATCTAGCCCAACATCGTTGCATCATCCATCGCCAGAATAACGACGCGTATGGCGTCTGGCGTTATATCGTGAATGACCACACCGAGGCCATCAAGGTCAAAGGGGCCTTGTCGAGTAACGACGGCGACATCGTACTTCGCTGGGCGCTTGAAGGACACGGAATATTGATACGGTCTGAATGGGACCTGGCCAAATATGTGCAGAGCGGGCGCCTCCAACTTGTGCTGCCTAACACGGTTCTTCCGTCCGCCGACTTATTCGTCTACTACCCGAGGCAGAAGAATCAAACAGCCCGCGCGCGCGCATTCATTGATTTCCTCGTGAGTCGATTCCAGGCACCGTTCACTCCGGTGGAAACCGGCGCGGAGCCGCGGGAACGGAAGAAGCGCAGCCGCGGTTGATGAGTTGGAAGCAAGACAGACTTGAACGCTTGCAAACGCGTAATTCCTGACGTTGCTTTCGGTCGGTCTTGACTTGACACCGCGGCGAATCAACGCCCGAATGACTCAGGTTTGCCGCTACGAGACGCTGACGATGGAAAGCGGCGAGTGGCCGAAGAGTTCGGTCGACTGGAGACCATCGCGTGGGGCAGCAAGCCGAGGGCGATCGCCGCCCCCATCTGACGGAGTGTCGTCTTCATTTCGCGTGAAGGTCTCCGATGATCACTGGAAGCGCCTTCTTCAATTCGTCGAAGTTGTTGAAGATGTCGCGCTCGGGTACGACCGCCGGGATTACCTGCAGCCGCTCGAGAAGGTCGCGCTGCGACACCGAAACGCCAACGACCAGCACGCGCACCCCGGCTGCGTTTAGCCGCACCAGTGCATCGTCCAACGCATAGACGCCAGTCTGGTCCATGTACGAGATGCGATCCATGCGCAATACCAACAGCCTGCTCAGGAGTGTCGCCTGACGCGCGATGTCGAGGAACTTGCTGGCGAAGCCGAAGAAGATCGGCCCGTCGACGTGCTTGATCAGAAGTCTGTCGCGAAGTCCGGCGGGAATGGTCAGTTCGTCCGCCCAAGGCTCATCAGCGACTGGGGTAAGCATCGTCCGCTGCTCGGTAATGTCGCCCACCTTCTTCACAAAGACAAACGAAGCGACGACGAGGCCCGTGGCCACCGCGATGATGAGGTCGGTGAATACGGTTAGCGCGAGCACGAGGAGCATTAAAAAGGCATCCGACCGTGACAATTTAAGCAGGTGGCGGAAACTGCGGCGATCGATGATGCCGATTCCGACTGTCACCAGCAGGCCAGCGAGAATTGCACGGGGAACGTGCTGAAGCAATCCTGAAAGGCCAAGCAGCACGGCTGCCAGGAAGAGTCCATGGATCACGCCCGACAGGCGTGTTCTTCCCCCTGCATCGACGTTGACAACGGTGCGCATGGTGGCGCCGGCGCCGGGCAGTCCGCCAATCACGGCGCTGCGATGTTGCCCAGGCCTTGCCCGATGAGCTCGCGGTTGCTGTCGTGCCGCGTACGCGTGAGGTTGTCGGCTACGAGCGCTGTCAGCAGCGAGTCGATGGCGCCTAGTAGCGATAGCTGGAGCGCGGCAGACACGAGGGAAGGCAGCCGGTGCAAGTCGAACGCCGGCATCGTCAGGGTCGGCAATCCGGACGGGATTTCACCGATTACGGGGACGTCGAGCTTCAGCATCACTGCAGTGATCGTCAGCACGATCAGCGCCACGAGGGAGGCCGGGATTACCTTGGTGAATCGGGGCAGGAGCAATGCGATCGCGATCGTCGACGCGGAAAGCGCAACGGCGCTCCACTTGATGTTGCCTCCCAGTAAATGCAACTGGCTGAGGATCGACCACGGGTCTGATCCTGGTGCGTCCACGCCGAGCATCGGAAAGACCTGCTGCGTGATGATGATCACGCCGATGCCGCTCATAAAGCCCGAGATGACCGGGTAGGGCACATATCGGATATAGGACCCGATGCGCAGCAGACCGAAAGCGATTTGCATGAAACCGGCGACCACGAAGATTCCAACGACGAGTGGAAGGTTCGCGCTGCCAGAAGAAAGCATGTTCGCCGCCAGCACACCTGCAACGACCAGCGTCATCGGCCCGGTCGGGCCTGTGATCTGCACCGGCGTGCCGCCAAACAGGGCGGCGACGATGCCGGTGACAATGGCACCGTAAAGGCCGGCCACCGGGCCGAGTCCCGATGCGACGCCGAAGGCGAGCGCCAGCGGTAGCGCGACAACACCCGCCGCCACGCCACCGAAAATGTCGCCACGTCCGATCATTGGCGACGACTTGGTGGATTGAGGCTCAAGCATCTCTCTCATAGCATTGCTTCCGGTCCCGTTCGACCGCTGACGGATCGGTTGTGCGCCTGCAACTGGAACGTGGACACATTGGCTGACGGCGACTATCCGCTCGTTCGTTGACACGAGCGGTGACCGTCTGGCTCTCATCCTAGAAGATAAATCGTATGCCGAGCACCGGTCCCTGCTGCGTCACGTCGTAGAGAAATCCACCGTTTCTATGCCGGACATCGAGATAGCGGTATCCGGCGTAGGCGGTGAGCCATTTCTTGAAGCGGTAACCAACGCCACCGTAGATTTGCCATGTCCAATCGGACGAAATTCCGAATCCTCCGGCGTCCAGGTAGCCGTCGACGCTGAATCCGGTAGCGAACGGCAACGTCCCGCGCACGCCTATGACCGGATTCACCCATGCGTCACTGCTGCTGCCGCTTCTCCCGCGAAGGAGGGCACTGGTCAGTGTGAGCTCGTTGTTGACGTAGAAAATTCTTGCCCCCGCAAGGCCATCGACCGTAATTTTCGGTGAGTCAATGAACCGGTAGGCTCCGGCGATCATGCTGTGGAAGTTCTGTTGTACGAGCGTTCCCGTCCCAAACAAGGGGCCTGGCGTCGATGCACTCGCTTTTAGTTTTATGTACTGTACGTCGCCAAGAATGGCGAAGCGGCCCTTCCATGCTTCACCGCTCACGAAAACGACCGCAGGCCAATCGATATGATTGAAGATGTCGCCAAAGCTCACGTCAATCGAGGAAGGCGGCAGGCGTTCGAACACGCCTACGTCGCCGCGAACTCCCGACATCCAGAGATAAGGCGATATTTCGAAAGTCCAGCCGTTCTCTGTCTTGGTTTGGTCCGCTTGCGCCGACGCTGTCGCCGCCAGCGTGCCGAACGTCAAGCACACGATCACATCGCGAAAGGGATGGCTGCTCGACATCTTTCTCTCTTTCGACATGGAAGGCACCCGGGCGCAAGCTCACAGTGATCCACACCTTGAAACCAGATGGACCGAAGCGCACATGCTCGTCCGTTTATTGCGCTTCCTCCGACAGGAAGAAGGAATAGTTGCATCGACCTTGCGTTTAAGCCACCTGGATCGTCAGCGGATGAAGCACGGCGGTGCGTCAGACGGCACCGCTTGGCTGACGGATGGGATGCCAGACGCGGATGCGACAGCGCCGGATCATGACGTCATTTCCATAGAGACGATCTCCGCCGTTTTTCAGGATGTTTGCCTGAGAACTCTTCGGGGCGCCCGGATCTGACATCGGAACATCATTCGTCGCGTTTCAGAAGAGATGCCCCGAACTGAGAGCCGTCCCCAAACCGCCCTTCGGTTTCGACTGCTTTGCTAACCGTGTTGACTTTAAATCTAGCTGCATACGCCGGAAAAGCAAACATCAATCACCCACTCGTCATTTAGTTTCGTCATTGCGCTGATCATTGCGGATGCCGATTCTGTTGCGCTCCTAAGCATAGTCATGCGCTTACTCCGGCATGCCCTGAGTTCGCCAATGACGATGAAGGCAGACGGACTGTTCCCGTTCCCGTTTGCTCAGCAGCGAAATGGGGATTCGAATGGGCTCTGAATTTCCGTGACAACGATTCGTTACACCCGGCCGGGAGTCGGCTGTCGATGTCCGGAACGCCATCGATTTAAAAGTGTGGGATCAGGGGATGTTCTCCGGATCCTGCTCCATGTCCAGCGCCCTTCGTTGCATCTCGTCAAATTCTGGATCGGGTCCCAGTGAAGGTACGGCCGGCGCGGAATTCGCGCGCCGTGCACGGCTGGATTGAGTACTGTGCGCGTGCAGTGACTCGGCAATTGCTTCGTCTATGCGCGCGAGCAGATACGGAAAGAATGGATTCGACGAAATCCGGAACATGGAATCGAGGCTGATCGTCAACGCGCCCCGTTCACCGCGAGGCACAAATGCGCCCAGCGAAATACCGTAGCGCGAGTTTGCTGCGTTCGCGGGTTGCGTACCGTAAAGCGCATCGTCGGGTGGAAACGGAATCGCCACGTGTGAAAGCGAGAAGATCTGCGGCGGATACGAAAGACCAAGACTGCGCGTGCGGGCTACCGTCGTACCCGGTTCGACTACGCGCTCGACCGCGTCGTCAGCGCCATCAGGCAAGTTGCCGATCGTCGTCATCTGGTAGTCAACCGGCAGCGTTGGCAATACCTTTGCCAACGCCCGTGACGATGCCGGATCAATCAGCGGCCCGACTTTTGCACGGCGGTTCACATCGAACAGGACCAGTTCGCTCCCATTGTCCGGAAGCATGACGTAGAGCCGCTTGATGATTGCCGACGTGCTCACGGTAAAGTCGAGCACCGACTGGAAGGTCAATACCGGCGGCATGCCGTCGAGGCTGCTGCTTTGGGCGAGGCGGGCAATCTGCTCCTGCAATGCAATTGTGAGACCGTGCGACTGTCGCGCGCCATTGACTGGAAACGAGTTGTATTTGAAGGGATTGAATTCCGGCACGATACCCAGCCATGCGGCCTTCTCGAAAGGCGGCAGCAGTGCTGGAAGGGCAGCCAGACCCGCGAATCGTGCATAGCGCGTAATGCCGATCATCGGGGAGATCAAGATGATGTGTGACGGTCGGGCTAACGTGTTGTCCTCCAGACTGTCGAGCGCATACTTCATCGCGAGCGCGCCGCCATTTGAGAACCCGACGACGTGAAGCGGATGGTTCGGGCCCGCGCGCCGCTGCGCCTCGCGCACAGCGAGTCGTGTCGCTGCCATCCATGTTTTCCAGTCGACGTTTGTCAGACCGCCTGGCACCGTGCCGTGCCCGGGAAGGCGAATGCCGACTGCTACGAATCCGTGCTCGACATACCGCCGTGCAATGTGCCGCAGGCTGTACGGTGAATCGGTCAGGCCGTGAAGCAGGACGACTGCTCCGACGGGATTGCCAGCTGGCAACATTTCATACGATCGGTTCCAGTCGTGATCGAAGCGCGGCGGGTAGATCGGGCTGCCCTCGAAATAGCGGTTCGACGGCACGCGTGCCTCGGGAGGCAGGCGATCAGTGACCTGTCTGCGCACCTCGTCGAACAGCGTGTCCTCGTGCTGCAGATAGATTGGCCAGTCGCTCTGATCAAGCCGCTCTGCGCTAAGTTCGTCCGGCACATAGGTGTGCCATCGTTCAAGAGGAGGCCCTGTTCGCGCATCGTAAGCGCGCAACCCAAGCAGGGCAATCGCGAGCGCCACAAGCCCAAACCCCCAAAGGCGCACAGCGCGAACCATACGTGAACGGGTTTTCATGTCAGGTGGATAGAGACCATGCTTCTCACGACATACATGACGAGCCGCTTGCCGATTGTAGGTTCGACAGGATCAGGAGAGATCGTCTCCTGCCTCCGGACAAACATGAGGATTGCTCTAAATGCCTATTGCCATACCGGATGGTAGTGCACATAGTTTGTCACCGGCAGCAAATCCGAGATGCCGTGGAGAAAGGCGATGAAGGATGCAAAGGTCGGTGCACGGCCACCCGAGGCAAACAGGCAGCACCAGCTGGGTAACCGGGAGTACGAGAAGGAGCTCGCTCGCCTTCACGTCGAACTGGTCAAGCTCCAGCAATGGGTCATTGCAACGGGCGCCAAGGTATGTGTCATTTTCGAGGGGCGCGACGGTGCAGGCAAGGGCGGGACGATCAAGGCGCTTACCGAGCGCGTGAGTCCGCGGATTTTTCACGTCGTCGCATTGCCAGCGCCGTCGGACCGCGAAAAATCCCAGATGTATATGCAGCGTTACCTGCCGCATCTGCCCGCGAGCGGTGAGATCGTCTTGTTCGATCGCAGCTGGTACAACCGCGCCGGGGTGGAACGGGTCATGGGGTTCTGCACGGAAGAACAGGCGAAGACATTTCTGAAAGACGCGCCATTGGTCGAGCGGGCAGTGACTGATTCCGGCATCATTTTACTCAAGTACTGGCTCGAAGTCGGTATGGAAGAACAGACGCGTCGACTGGAAGCGCGTATTCACGATCAGCGCAAGATCTGGAAGCTGTCGCCGATGGATCTTGAGTCGTACCAGCGGTGGTACGACTACTCCCGCGCACGCGACGAAATGTTCAGGGCGACAGACACGGAGTTCGCGCCCTGGTACGTGGTGAAGTCGGATGACAAAAAGCGGGCACGCCTAAATCTCATTAGCCACTTACTAAGCAGGATTCCCTATGAGGAAGTGGCGCGCGAAAAGGTCACGCTACCCAAACGACAGAAGCCCGGAGGGTACAAAGAGCCCGACTACCCATTCAGATTTGTTCCGGAGATCCGCGGATAACTTGCCCACCGCGATGCGTCGCAACGCGGTGGCCAACGCGGTGGCCAACGCGGTGTGTGCCGATGTGAAGCGTCTGACGTCGGCACAACTGGCCGACTGTCTCGGCCGGTGCATTGCCTGACGACTGCGGGCGTAAACGGCTGGTCAGAACCCCGGAGCGAGTACATACTGCCTTTCGCCAAAGCATTGTCTTCCATCGACGTGGTTTCGGCACTTGAACGTCTTTCCCGCATAGCGGGGAACGGATAGGGAGGTCGCCATGACACCAATCCAGGGACTGTTTGCCGCGGTCTCCGCAGTTCTCCTCTTCCTGTACGGCCTTCAGGGCTTCAGTCGCGAACTCCAGGACGTGGGGGGCACGGCGCTGCAGTCGTGGCTAGGGCGCGTCACGGCGAGCCGCTGGCTTGGGTTTCTGGTCGGTGCGCTCGCGACAGCGATTGTGCAGTCAAGCAGTGCAATCACAGCGCTTGCAGTCACCCTGGTCGACGCATCCGTCATTTCCTTCCGGGCCAGTCTTGGGATCCTGCTCGGTAGCAATGTGGGAACAACGGCAACCGCCTGGCTCGTCTCCTTCAAGCTTACGGGCATCGGTCCTGTATTCATCGTGCTCGGGGCCCTGATTTCAGTGTTGCCGGTCCGCGCAAGGTACATTGGGAAAGCTGTCTTCTATTTTGGATTGATCTTCTTCGCGCTGGATCTGATATCCGCGGAGCTGAAGCCTCTGCAAGAGCGCCCACAGTTCAAGGAATGGCTCGCACTTGCAGAGGCTCCTTGGGCAGGCGTGCTCGCCGGCCTGGTGTTTACCGCTCTGGTCCAGTCCAGCAGTGTCACCACTGGTCTGGCAATTCTCCTTGTCCAGCAAGGTGTGCTGCCGCCCCAGGCAGCGATACCGATCGTCATCGGCTCTAACGTAGGTTCGACATCGACTGCGTTGATTGCAGGCCTCGGGATGAGTTCTGTCGCCAGGGCCACGGCAATTACCAACTTTCTGTTCAACGCAGCCGGCGTGCTGTGTTACTTCCCATTCCTGAGATCCTTCTCGCGAGCGATGGTGGAACTGACCGCCAATCCGGGCATGGCGGTGGCATGGGCGCATCTGATTTTCAATCTTAGCGTCGCAATTGGCTTTCTTCTGGTGCTGACGTGGGTTGAACCCTTGCTCGGAAAATGGCTCGGCGCCGACGTTCGAACTGCGAGATCTGAACCGGCGTCATAAATGGCTGCCATCACGGACAAAACATTTCCTGACTCCATGCCACGTGGGCCAACGCGTGACACGCAACTAACGCCGGGCCAAGTCCGCCATGCGAACCGCCGCGTCTGACAGCCCGCCGTCACCCCGATCGCGATTTACTATCTGGAGCAGAAGAGAGCGACCGCGTTCAGCTCGGATAAGAATGATGAATTTGTGGACGCGGTGGCGAAAGCGAATGTCCGAGGTACGATCGACGCGATACGCCGAGGCACTAATTGGCTGCGATGCAACAGGATGGGAACGTAAAAGTTCTTCGATCCATGTACCACCTATCCGGTGGTACGGCAGAGTTCTTCGTCTGAAGGTGTCGCGCGAAGAACAAGAGGTCCGGCCGTACGGAGAACAGGCGCGACAGCTCGAATCGGAAATAGGTGTAATGCAAGCAGCTAGAGTCGGTTGGCACGGAAGGTTTCGCCGGGAGATCTCTCGCCATAATTAGTGACCGTCGCCTCAAGATCCGTGACTATACTGGTCAAATTGAGGTCGGATGTATGGCGCCGACTTATCTTCATTGGCCATTACCTCGTATAGCTCTTCAAGGCAGTTCTTCGCAACGGATCTCCTGGACCCGCTGAGGTGTCAAGACTCGGAGGCGGGCAGAAGGGCTTGGCTGACCGCGAAAGTGGATCATATGCAAATACCTCGAGCGTCCCTGCGCGGTTCGAGCAGAGTTGCGCGATTTGAGGAGCGAAGCATGACTGACGTCTGCTTGCTTTTCCGCAAAGCTATTCGAATCGTCGCTCTGATGTTGATACCGATGCCCGCGGTCGCGGAGAGTGATGCAGACCTCGCGCAGCAACTGAGCAACCCGGTCGCCGCATTGATCAGTGTCCCGTTCCAGTTCAATTACGATGCAAACATCGGAGCCAACAGGGACGGAGACCGATATCTTCTGAACTTCCAGCCAGTGATTCCCTTTCGTCTAAATGGCAACTGGAATCTCATTTCGCGCACCATCGCGCCGATTGTTTCGCAAAACAACGTTGCGCCCGGTTCCGGATCGCAGACCGGTCTAGGCGATGTCGTCCAGAGCTTCTTTTTTTCGCCAGCAAAGCCCACGCAAGGCGGACTGATCTGGGGTGTGGGTCCAGTGTTTCTTCTGCCGGTATCTACCGACCGGCTGCTGGGTGCCGAGAAGTGGGGCGCCGGGCCAACCGCTGTGCTGCTCTGGCAGGCTAACGGCTGGACGTATGGCTTTCTAGCCAACCACCTGTGGTCATTTGCCGGCGATGGCAACCGCGCAGGCGTGAGCTCGACGTTCATGCAGCCTTTCCTTAACTACACGACAAAGGACGCTTGGACATTCGTTCTGAACACGGAATCGACATACAACTGGAACCGGCATCAGTGGTCGACTCCAATCAACGCAACTGTCAGCAAGCTGCTCAAGATCGGGGAACTGCCTGTGAACATCGGCGCAGGAGTGCGTTACTGGGCCGCAAGCCCGGATACCGGCCCTCACGGCTGGGGCGCGCGCCTCGTCGTGACCCTGCTTTTCCCGAAGTGACAGTCAGTGGTTGATCGTCGGCCGGCTTCGGGCGCGGCGGCACGCCTACCGCGCTTACATTAACCGGTCCGGTTCAGTGCTTCATGCCGTATCCGGCGACTGCCATGGCTGTCGAGAAAATTGAGGAGCGTATGCAACGTTTAGCGTCGAATTCGCTTTCGGGTGCTTTCGAGAGGGGGCCCCGACGAACATAACCAGGAGTGTGTTCGATTTCCGCAAACTGAAATTGGCGGGCCCGCTTGTTACTTGCGCCAATGGCCGCGCTCCCATTGCGCTGCAGGCTGGTTGACCTCGATTTCTTCAATCGGCGCGCTGTCAATAAGTATGACAGCGGACATCACCATACTTTGGAGGACATATGTATCTCCTCGAAAAATCGTTGATTCGGACCATCGGTGCCGCGGTTGTAAGCGTCGCGGCATTCTTTGCCCAGGCAGCTGCGGGTGAAAGCGATACGGCGGTTGGCGCCGATGCAAGCCAGCATTTTCATCGCGAGGGAAAAGTGCCCTCCCGGTTCACCGTCGAATTGCGCAACGGAGTCAAGAGACAATTACCCTTCGAAGATCAACGGGACTTTGAAGAAAACAAGCGAGGCCTCATCGCCGTGCCGCCGGTCCAGAAGATCATGGCTGACGCCGGCAACGTCGCGTGGGATATGCAAAGTTATAGCTTTCTGCTGGAAGGCAAGGACTTTGACAGTATCAACCCTTCGCTGCAGCGCCAGGCCATCCTCAATATGGCTTATGGCCTCTATGAAGTAGTCCCGGGACGAATCTATCAGGTGCGGGGCTTTGACCTTGCAAACATCACCTTCATTAAAGGCGACACCGGATGGATCGTTTTTGACCCACTGACCGCGGCTGAAACCGCACGGGCCGCGTTGAAGTTCGCCAATGAGAAACTGGGTAGTCGTCCAGTGGTGGCAGTGATTTACTCGCATTCACATATCGATCACTTCGGCGGTGTGCGAGGTGTGGTAAACGAGGCCGACGTGCAATCGGGCAAGGTCAAAATCATTGCGCCAGAGGGGTTCCTCCAAGAAGCAATTTCCGAGAACATCTTTGCGGGGAACGCGATGACGCGCCGTAGCCGCATTCAGTACGGTACGCTATTGGAGCGTAGTCCATTCGGCCATGTGGACCAGGCGATCGGCAAGAATGTCGCGTCGGGTAGCGTCGGCCTTATCCCGCCCAATGTCTCCATTTCGAAGGACTTCGAGAGCCTCACCGTAGATGGCGTGAAGATGATTTTTCAGAACACGCCCGACACAGAAGCCCCCGTCGAGATGAACACCTACTTCCCTCAGTGGAAAGCTTTCTGGGGCGCAGAAAATGTCACCGCGACAATCCACAACATCTACACGCTGCGCGGCGCCCCGGTCCGCAATGCGCTCAATTGGTCGAAGGAAATCAACAAAGCGCTATACAATTTTCCCGACATGGAAGTGATGTTCGCCTCGCACAGCTGGCCACGTTGGGGTAACGCCCGGATTCAGGAAGTGCTACGCGCGCAGCGCGATCTCTACGCCAACATGAACAATCAGGTATTGCATCTGGCCAACGAGGGTGTAACGATCAACGAAGTTCAGAATGTCTACCGCGTGCCGCCGAGCCTGCAACGTCAGTGGGCGGCACGCAGCTATCACGGCTCGGTTGAGGTCAATGCCCGCGCTATCATCAACCGCTTTATCGGCTACTGGGACGGCAATCCCACTACACTCATTCCGCTATCGCCCCGCGATAGCGCCCCCCTCTATGTCGAAATGATGGGCGGCGCTGCGAAGATCATTCCCAAAGGACGCGAATTGATCGGGCAGGGCAAGTACCTGCAAGCCAGCGAAATACTCAACCGGCTAGTGTTGGCTGAGCCGAGCAATCAGGTGGCACGCAACCTTCTCGCCGACGCGTTCGAGCAAATTGGCTATCAGCGGGAATCGTCGAGCGTACGCAACGCTTTTTTAAACACTGCCTATGAACTGCGCAGCGGGATACCGAGCGGAGTGGCGGCTTCCTCGACAGGCCCAGATGTTATTCGTGCGATGACCACAGAGCAATGGCTCGACTACCTTGCCATCAGCATGGATAGCCGCAAGGCCGAGGGAATGAAGTTCACCATCAATCTGGTTACACCGGACACCGGTGAAAAGTTCTTGATCGAGATGAGCAATTCCACGCTCACAAATATCAAAGGCTTCCAGGATCCCAATGCCAATCTGACAATCACATTGAATCGTACAGATCTGAACCAGGTGATGATGGGCTCCAAAAGCTTCGAAGCGTTGGAGGCGGAAGGTAAGGCCCAATTCGGCGGCGACCGTCGCCCGTTCGAACAACTGCGCAGCACCCTGGTTCAATTTACGCCGGACTTCGAAGTCTTTCCTGGTACCCGAAATGCTCGCGCGACGCCTGCAGCGACGAAGCCTTTCCAGATGATCGTACAGCCCGCAATAATGTTCGCAGACTGATGTACGCCAGAAACCCAAAACGTGAATACGGATCGCTGCGACGGTTTGCGTTGATAGGATGAGTTCGTTCTCCTCCCATACGACTCCCGCTGCGGCGCTGGCGTTCACGGGCGGCAGGACTTCGATCGCGAAGTCCTATGCGTGCGCCTTGCTACCCGTACGCATGGCCGGGAATCGCGAAGGTTCGTTGGCGAAGCAAATCCGGCCAACGATCCGCTGACACCGATCAATTGGAAGGCCGATGTACTTTGCGAACCGCCATTCGGTCGGCGACAGCCCGTAACTGAGTCGGCCACTGTCTCGCAGGTGCAGCAATCGGGCGTTATGCGGCGCGTCTCTCTGACGGTCTCGTCAGCGAGGCGCGCTTGCTCCCGCATTGTCATCTGCTCGGTTATGAGGTCTCAGTACGTAACTGACCGCTCCGACGTTGGCGGCACTTACAACCGGAATCGTGCGATTCTCTAGCAAAGTGCTAGCGCGCGGGCCGGAGTTGTATCGGATTACTTACCGATAAGCGTTGCACCCCTCGACCGCCTGCGCCAGCAAAATTCGCCAACCAGCAGTGGTGGCTCAGAGATCGGTCAGCCCTCGATATTCGTACAAGAACCGCACGAAGCCACGTTAAACACTTTTTTGTATCCCAACGTATCTGGAAGGCACAAGGGTACATGTGCATACACACAGACGGCTTTTCGACACGATTGAGATACGTCCATACGCTCAAATACCTCCATCGCATGCGGAGCATGACACAGCCGCGCAGGACCATTTGAGGTATTGCATATGCAGCACCATCCAAGCCCAACGAATGAACTGAACAGCGCTATTAGCCAATCGCTGAGCAGTCATATCGCGACTAACTGTTTACTTACGCGCGCTCGCCAGATTTCCCGCGTATTGACCGCGATTTATGACGACGCGCTGCGGCCGTTCGGCATCGTCGCGCCGCAGTTCTCGTTGCTCGTGCTAATCGCAGAGTGGGCGCCGATCAGCCGATCCGAGCTCGGCCGACGGAGCCGTCACGACCGGTCCACGCTGACCAGAAACCTGCGACCGCTGATCGTTCAGGGCTGGGTGGCTGAAGGCGCGCCAGCGGGCGACGGGCGGAGCCGTCCGCTTTCGCTCACCGTCGAAGGCGACGCACTGCTCAGGCGCGCCGCGAGTGCGTGGTCATCAGCACAGAGCCACGCGACGCATGCTCTCGGAAACGAGGGCGTCGACGACCTCATGAATATCGCTCGCGAATTGGCGCTGCGCGCCGCGTGAAATTGTTCTGTGAATGTTGCATACGCAACATCGTTCAAAGCCCGTCCTAATGTTCTAGTCAAGGAGTCTGTCATGAAAGTCGTCAAAGCCGCCGCAGTCCAGATTAGCCCCGTGCTCTATAGCCGTGAGGGTACCGTTGCAAAAGTCGTGCAGAAGATCCATGAACTCGGTGAGAAGGGTGTGCAGTTCGCCACTTTTCCCGAAACGGTCGTGCCGTATTACCCGTACTTTTCAGCGGTGCAGACGGGCATCGAACTCCTGTCCGGCACCGAACATTTGCGACTGCTCGAACAGGCCGTGACCGTACCCTCTGCCGCAACCGACGCAATTGGCGATGCCGCGCGGAAGGCCGGTATGGTGGTGTCGATTGGTGTGAATGAGCGCGACGGCGGCACGCTGTACAACACGCAGTTGCTCTTCGATGCAGACGGTACGCTGATTCAGCGGCGGCGCAAGATTACGCCGACGCATTTCGAGCGCATGATTTGGGGCCAGGGGGACGGGTCAGGCTTGCGCGCCGTGGATAGTGCAGTGGGGCGTATCGGCCAGCTTGCGTGCTTCGAACACAACAACCCGCTCGCGCGCTACGCGCTGATTGCCGACGGCGAGCAAATCCACTCGGCGATGTACCCCGGTTCGGCATTCGGCGACGGCTTTGCGCAACGAATGGAAATCAACATTCGCCAGCATGCGCTCGAGTCCGGCGCATTTGTTGTCAACGCAACGGCGTGGCTCGATGCCGGGCAGCAGGCGCAGATCATGAAGGACACCGGCTGTGGAATTGGACCGATATCAGGCGGCTGTTTCACCGCCATCGTATCGCCAGACGGCACTCTGATGGCAGAGCCGCTGCGTTCGGGTGAAGGCGAAGTGATCGTCGATCTGGACTTCACGTTGATCGACCGCCGCAAGATGCTGATGGATTCCGCCGGCCACTACAACCGCCCTGAACTTCTGAGTCTGATGATCGACCGTACGCCTACGGCTCACGTTCACGAGCGCACTGTGCATCCGGTGGCGATCGATACGAAAAGTGCAGATGACGTTCACACACCGGTTGCATGACCGCCACCATTCTGACTGACCGTTCTATCGATGGTGAGACACGTTTCAACATTCTGAGGTAAGTGCTATGACGACGAATGCGAGCGATGAACGGCCCATTCTTAAGCCCACGAGCATGTATGACTTCGTCAAGCTGTATGTCGCGGACTTCACGCGCGGCGCGACAATCTGAACGGAACCGGAGACCGATACCATGTCGAACGACATCCCTCAATCCACATCTCGCCGGCACTTTGTCGGCATGACGGCTGCGGCGCTCGCCGCAGGCTCGCTAAGCCAGTTCGCTTTCGCCGACACGAATCAGGCCATAGGCAAGATCACGGAACCCGCGAATGGCGACAAGACAGCAATCCGCCCGTTCCGTGTTCACGTCCCCGAGTCGCAACTCGTCGACCTGCGGCGTCGCATCAACGCGACGCGCTGGCCGGATCGTGAGACGGTGCCCGACGAGTCGCAGGGCGTTCAACTCGCGACCATTCAGGGGCTCGCGCATTATTGGGCGACGGGCTATGACTGGCGCAAGTGCGAGGCGCGGCTCAATTCGTATCCACAATTCATGACCGAGATCGACGGACTCGATATCCATTTCATCCACGTGCGATCAAAGCATGAAAACGCAATGCCGTTGATCGTGACGCACGGTTGGCCCGGCTCGGTGATTGAACAGTTCAAGATCATCGATCCGCTCGTCAATCCGACCGCATATGGCGCACCGGCGTCGGACGCGTTTCACCTCGTCATTCCGTCGTTGCCGGGCTATGGTTTTTCGGCGCGGCCTCAGACCACGGGCTGGGGACCGGAGCGCACCGCGCGCGCGTGGGTCGTCTTGATGAAGCGCCTCGGCTATCAGCGCTTTGCTTCGCAAGGCGGTGACCTCGGCGGAATTGTCTCGAACATCATGGCTAAGCAGGCACCACCCGAACTGATCGGCATTCACGTGAATTTCCCCGCATCAGTGCCAGCCGATATCCTGAAGTCAATCGCATCGGGCGATCCGATGCCAACGGGTCTTTCCGACGAAGAGAGACACGCATATGAACAATTGAGCGTCAACGCGAAGAAAAAGCGCGGCTACGCTTTCGAAATGGGTACCCGCCCGCAGACGTTATACGGATTGGCCGACTCGCCCGTCGCGCTGGCTTCCTGGATGCTCGACCATGGCGACGGCTACGGTCAGCCCGCTGCGGCGTTGAGTGCGGCCGTGCTCGGTCATCCAGTCAACGGTCACTCTTCGGGGGCGCTGACGCGCGACGACCTGCTCGACGACATCACGCTCTACTGGTTGACCAATACTGGCGTGTCGGCGGCGCGCTTCTACTGGGAGTCGCGCGCCAACTTCTTTCTGGCGGCCGACGTCAACGTGCCTGCCGCGATCAGCGCGTTTCCGGGAGAAAACTACCAGGCACCGAAGAGCTGGACCGAAAAGGCGTATCACAATCTGATCTACTTCAATAAGCCCGAAACGGGCGGCCATTTTCCGGCATGGGAGGTGCCGACGATCCTGGCCAGTGAAGTACGCACAGGATTGCGGTCCTTGCGTACCTGAAACGCTTGGCGTGCATGCTGTCCGCGGCAACCGCGCGCTGTCTGAGAGAGCGGCGGCTTGCGACGCACTACGCGAACGACGCCGGTTCGGCGTTGCCACCGCAAATCACGACGGCGATCTTTTCACCGGGCGAGCGCACACAGGCGCCCGAGGTCAGCGCGGCGAAAGCGGTTGCGCCTCCGGGCTCCGCGGCGATCCTGAACTGTTGCCATAGCGCGATTTGCGATACGCGTTGGATGCGGAAGAATTGATCGCCGGCTTGACTTGCGTCGCGGTGCCGATGGTGAGTGGAGGGCAGGTTCGCGGCGCGCTATCCGTTGCTGGCCCAACGGCTCGCATTGGCAATCCAGCAGCCTTGGCGAAGATCCTGAAAGCGGCGGTTAAGGCATTCGCGCAGTAAATGAGTAACAACGCATGCACCGGTACACCGCAATCGACAACGTGATATTCGTTGATCGGGCGCAAACTGGTGCGACAGGGGACCGCAGGGAAACGACCTGACGGAGCGTTAGCATCAATACGTCGTTGAACACAACACCTGCTGATCGCGTCGTGCACGCAAGAACGAAGCAGTGGTGTTGTAAACGTAATCGCGCTAACCGGGAGTATGAAATGTCTGCCACCTCTGTTCTCATCAGCATGATCCCTATGTGGGGAATCCTTCTTGTCGCATCCGGCACGGCTGCATACCTGGTGTTCTGGCGCAAGGTCATCAAATAAGCGTGCCGTCTTTTCGGTCGGGTTCGTCTTTTGCTGCAAATGACGCGCGCGAAAAGGCAGGGCGCAAACTACTAACTTTTGACTGACTACGGCTGTTCCCCCTGCTAACCTTCAGATCAATGAACGTGCGCCACTGGCCTGATGTCGAGCGCACTCGCTCAGGATGGCGAAACATTGATGCCGGAAAAAGGGGGTTCTATGACCGTTGCAGCGCTAGCGCGTGGCACGCGCCCACTCCATGATCGTCGGCGGTCGTTAGCAAAACGGTGGGCCGGGTTAGGGCTTACCGCGGCGGCGCTTCTCCACGGTCAGGCGAGTGTCGCGGCAGGACCTCTGCCCCAGGGCGGCAGTTTCGTCGGCACCACGGGCAGCATCGCGCAGAACGGCCGGAACCTGAAAATCACGCAAGCGGGCGGGCGCGGCATCATCAATTGGGACAGTTTTTCGATCGGTGTGGGGAACACCGTGTCGATCAACAACGGCACGGGCGCGACGCTCAACCGCGTGACCGGCAGCGATGTGTCCGCGATCTACGGCGCGCTCAACGCGACGGGCAGTGTGTATCTCATCAACCCAAATGGCGTGCTGATCGGTCGAACCGGCGTGATTTCGACGGGTGGCCGCTTTCTGGCATCGACCCTCGATGTTTCCGACGACAGCTTCCTCAATCCGCGCGCGATCGGCGGAACGGCCTACACCGGGAATTCCACGGCGAATGTCGTCAACCTCGGCAGGATCTCGTCGTCTGGCGGCGACGTTCTGCTTATATCGGCCAGCAAGGTCGTCAATGCAGGAAAGATAGATGCGCCCAACGGCAACGCGGAATCTGCCGTGGGGCGTCAGGTGCGCTTGTACGATAGCGCTTATCAGCAGCTTTCCGTCGATGTGGGAAGCGGCGGCACGATCAGGAACACGGGCACCGTCGAAGCGGCGACCATCAACCTCCAGGCGGCGGACGGCAACATCTTCGCGCTGGCCGGTCACTCGGGTGCGCTGCGCGCGACGGGCACGGCGACGCGCGACGGACACGTCTGGCTCGTCGCGGACACCACCACAAACTACCGCGTCAACACAGGCAACATCGATGCACGCGGCGCTCAGATCAGCGCCCGCAACGCGGACGGCAGCCGCGGCGTAGTCGAGATGTCCGGCGGCAGCGTCAAGGTGGGCGGCGCAGACGTCCAGGCCAGACAGTGGAACATCACAACCGGAGATTTCACCGTCGATGCGCGTACCGCCGACACGCTCGGCGCCAGCCTGAGCCGCGGCGCGTCGGTCAACGTGCTGGCGAATGGCGCCGACGGCAAGCTGGGCGCGAACGGCAAAGGCAACATCGACGTGGAAGCGAGTCTGCGCTGGCGCGGTGACGCGTCGCTTAATCTCAATGCCGCGCACTCGCTGACCATCGCGCCGCGCGTCACAATCGCCAACATCGGCGCAGGCCCGCTGACGCTTTCCGCCGACAACTATGGCTTCGACAACGGCGGGAGCGTGATCAATCAGGGCACGCTCGACTGGTCGCGAAGCACCGGCATCATCACGGCGCTTTACGACATCAACGGCACTTTCACACGCGGCACGGTCGTCACGAATCCGTCCTGGCAGGCCGCGCCGTTCAGTGGGCTGCTCACGCAATTCACGGCTTATCAGCTAATCGCGTCGCTGGACGACCTGCGCGCGGTGAACAACAACCTCGCGGGCAACTATGCGCTGGCTCCGCGCGGAATCGAATTCGTCGATGCGGGCGAGTTCGGCGGGATTGGCTCCGCCGACCATCCATTCACCGGCCAGTTCGACGGCATGGGCCATCTGCCGGCCGATCTTCATCTCGACGCTAATGCCGGAATGTTCAACGTGATCGGCAAAGATGGGGTGGTGCGCAACTTCACGCTGGCAGACGGCACGGGGACGTCGTCCTCGGGCCCTGTAGGTTTGCTCGCGGCGGTCAATTACGGGACGCTGATCAATGTCGGCGCGACAGGCATCATCACGTCGACGGGCAACGCGAACTCGGTGATCGGCGGGCTGGTCGGCGAGAATTTCGGCAACATCGAGCGGTCGTGGGCGGGTGTGAACATCACCGGCACGGGTGAACTGGGCGGGCTGGTCGGGCGCAACGACGGACACATCGATCGTTCCTATTCGCTCAACTCGATGACAGCCGGCGCGCCGAGCACTTTTGGCGGACTGGTCGGCACGAACAATGGCGACATCGTGCGTTCTTACGCCTTCGCGTTCCAGATGAGCGGAGGCACGACGGTCGGCGGACTGGTTGGCAACAATACTGGCCGCATTGAGCAGTCGTACGCGTATGCGAAGCTCACGCCGGATGCCAACGCGACAGTGGGCGGCATCGCGGGCAACAATAGCGGCAGCATCGCCAACGACGTTTTCTGGAACAGTGAGTCGTCGGGCGCGCAAGCCGGCGTCGGTTCGGGCACGGCGGTGGCCAGTTCGAGCGGACTCACCGACCTGGAATTGCGGGATCCTGCAAGCTTCGGACCGACATGGGACTTCGGTGCAAACGGCACCTGGGTGGCAGGCTATTTTGGGCCGTCGCTGAACCGGCTCGCGCAACCATGACGCGGTGTTACTTGCGAACTAGCTGTTGATGCGCGCGTCAGCCCGGCTACCTTAGTTTAGGAATTTCGGGCACCGCGGGTTTGTCCCGCTCGCGACGGTGAGCTGCCAGCAAACGCATCCGGCATATGATCGCCATCGTCATCTTGTATGTGGGACTTTGCCTTGCTCTGCCTGGCGGCTCTTCACATGATCGATGAAGGCGCGCAGTTTCGGCATGACTTGCCGGCGGCTTGGATAGTACAGAAACACGCCTGGTATCACCGGCGCTAACGGCTTCAGCACTTCTACCAGTTTTCCGGTTCGCAGTCCTTCGGCGACCATCGGCTCGGGTAACTGGGCAAGGCCTATACCTTCCATTGCCGCACCCAGCATGGTGGGGAAATCATGGGCGATAAAAGGGCCGCTTACGGCGATCTCGATCGCGTTGCCGCCGTTGGTGAATGACCATAGCGCGAGCGCGCCGCTGGATTTGCGCCATCGCAAGCATGCGTGTTGCCGCAGATCGTCGGTGTGCTCCGGCCGGCTGCGCGCCGCGAAGTAGGCCGGGCTGCCGACAACGACAAAACGAAGCGGCGGCGTCAACGGCACGGCGACCATGTCCGCGTCGACGAACTGACCCAGCCGGATACCGGCATCGAACCCTTCAGTTGCAAGGTCGACCAGTTCGCTGCTTGCGGCGATCTCCACTTCGACCTCGGGATAAGACTGGTGGAACGATGCGATCAGGGGATCGAGCAGCAGTGGCACCACTGCGCGCGGCACCGAAAGACGCAGCAGTCCGCTGGGCCGCTGGCCGAGACCACGCGCAACGTCGCTGGCGGCGACGAGTTCCTCGAACGCAGGCTTTGCGCGCGAAAGAAACTGTTCGCCTGCTTCGGTCAGGCCGACGCTACGCGTGGTGCGTATGAAGAGCACTGCGCCAATGCGCTCTTCCAGCACACGCACCGCCTGACTTATCGCCGACGGCGTCACGCCGAGTTCCGCGGCTGCCCTGCGAAAACTGCGATGCCGGGCAACGCACAAGAACGCCTCCACGCCATCGAGCGCGCCCTGCCTGACTGTGAAGATCTGCTTCATAGCCCGTCAACATTGTGATGAATAGTCGCTCGCGAGAGACGATGGTACACCTATGCCTGTGGGCAAGGAGTCGTACCGATGGGGACTCGCAAGCTCTCGACAATGCGTCAGGACCGTGGAGGAACCTTGCAATGGACGATGCACTTGATGGCGTGCGTGATCACTATCGAGCGACCGGACTGACCGAGCGGCTGAAGGTCGCGCTCGCGGCTTTCGGACCGGAAGATCAGCCGCTCACACCCGAGCAACTGGCCGCTCTCGACCAGTTTCACACCCGTGGTATTGCTGCCACCGCCGAGCTTGCCGCGCTGGCCGGCATCACCTCTGACATGTCGGTGCTGGACGTCGGGTCGGGTGTTGGCGGGCCGGCCCGTTTCCTGGCTGCAACGTACGGCTGCCGCGTGACGGGTATCGATCTCAGCGAGCCGTTCGTGGATGCCGCACGCTATCTCAGCCGGCGCACAGGGCAGAGTGAACAGGTGTCGTTCCATGCCGGCAGCGCGCTGGATCTTCCCTTCGACGGCAACTGTTTCGACGCCGTATTGCTGCAGCACGTCGCAATGAACATTGCGGACCGCCCACGGCTGTACCAGGAGATCCGGCGCGTGCTGAAGCCGGGCGGCAGATTTGCAACGTTCGACGTCGTCGCAAACGGCGGCGAGCCGCACTATCCCGTTCCCTGGGCGCGGACGCCGGCAACGAGCTTTCTCCTCACGGCCGATGAAACGCACGCGGCGATCGAACAGGCAGGTTTCAGCACGCTGGCATCGCAAGACGACACCGGGACAGCGAAGGCGTGGTTTGTGCAGTTGCGTGAGTCAGGGCCGCCGTCCTCGCCCAATCTCGGCGTGGTGATGGGGTTGGACTTCGCCCAGCTCACCACCAACCTGGGCCGAAATCTCATGGAAGGCCGACTCGGCATCTTGACAGCGGTGTTCGAGAAAGCATCCGCGAAGACTGCAAATCACCTGGAGAACCGCTGATGACCGCCGTCCGCGTCCCCGTCGATATCGTCCCGCGCGCTCCCGCGTGGCGCAGCCTGTTTTGGCTCATCCCGTTGGTGGCGCTGTGGATCGTATTGATCTATTGGCAGCCGATTATCCCGACCAGCGGTGTACCGACCACTGCTCATCAGTTGACGGCTCATGCGTTGATCGCGGTGGGTTTGTGGCTCGGCCTTGAAAGCACGGACCTGACGCCGGGCGAACGGCGTACGACCTGGCTCGCGGTCATGATCCCAGACACGCTTTGGTTCGCTGTTGTCTGGAGCGCGGCGATCAATGGCGCCTTCCGCACGGATGCCTCGCCCTTGCCGATGTTGCCGTTGGCGATCTTCGTGCCGGTGATGATCGGCGCTCCGCTGCTGCTGTTGTCAACGCGGGTGGGACGGGTGCTCGATGCGATGCCGGCAAGCTGGCTTGTCGCTCTGCAGCTTTACCGGATATTCGGCAGTTGGGCGCTCGCTGCGTGGCTGCACGGGTTGCTGCCAGGCGTGTTCGCCTTGCCGGCGGGAATCGGCGATGTGCTGACCGGCCTGCTCGCCGTGCCGGTGGCAATTGCCGTGGCGAGCGGTGCAGAACAAGGGCGGAAGGCGGCGATCGCCTGGAACGTGTTCGGCCTCGCCGATTTCGCCGTCGCGATTACCTTGGGGATGATCACTTCGCCCGGCCCATTCCAGTTGATCGTTCCAGCCGTGCCAAGCATCGGCGCCGGCGCTTATCCAGATGTGCTGACTCCTGCATTCGTAGTACCAGGGTCCATCCTGCTTCATGCGCTGTCGCTGCGCCAACTGATGCGGCGACGCGCAGGCCGATCTGCATGACGCCCTTCAATGCGCCCGACGACACTCAGGGCCGGTCATTATGCCGCCGGGTGTCGTCAGTTTCGGACGTCTCAGGCCGGGCTCGTGAATGCGCTTGTCACGCAAGCGCATTCACAACGGAGTTTCTTTGCTAAGGGGAGCTGATTACTGACGGACGGAGTTGTCGGGTCATTCACACGATCGACTGCGAAGAGAAAAGCGGATCACACCAGCAAAGTAACGCCTGCCCAAACAATCAGCACGACGCCCAGCACCCGGCCGACTCGCTCCCCGCCGGGCAGGATTTTTTCCACGAAAACGATCAGCGCCAGCGCGGCGATCCAGATGAGATTCATGATGCCGCCGACGAACAGCAATGCCATCAGCAGCCAACAACAGCCCACGCAGTAAATTCCATGACGCATTCCGAGCAGGAAGCTGCCTGCAACGCCAGGGCGCCAGTGCGAAGTGAGAAAGTTGACAGGTGAACGGCACTGCGCGAGGCAGGCGCGCTTAAGCGGCGAGAACTGGTAGAGGCCCGCCGAGGCCAGAACAATCGCGGAAAGCGGAGCGCTCCTCGACCACAGCATCATTTCCGAAATGAGGCCGGTCGGTTGCAGCAGTTCCTGGAGCGATGCCGCGCAGATTGAGAAGGCCAGCCATGCGGTCAGGTAACCGGCCAGCAGAAACATCGACGGGACGGCCGAACTGGATTCGGTGGACGCGTGGTGCCGCAACACGCGTCGATATAACAGTATCAGCGGCGCTGCGCTGGGTGTCATCATTGCGATCATCATCACCCACCACATCAGGATCACGGTGGGCAACGACAGATCCATTCCCCCGCCGCCATCTGCCAGTCGATGAGGGAACAGCGCGACGGCTGTCATCTCCAGCGCGGACATGCCGATTCCCGCGCCTGTCCACACGTAGGCCCACGAAAACGCGACAACGGCGACAATGCCGAGCGCGGTAATCACGCGCTCACGCCCCACGACAATCTCGAAGCTGCTCATGCCGCAGCGCGATGCCGGATCGGTCCTTTGTTATTCAGGTGCAGTTGCGCGAACTGCGCATAAGTCCCCTTGAGATCCAGTGCGATGTTTCCCTGCGAGCGGCTCGTGCCGGAGCCGATCTCGGCAAGTTCGTATTCGAACCCGTGAGGCAGGTCGATCCGGACGCGGTGCTCGTCGCCCGTTACTGGATTGCGAATCGGTTCGCCGACGACGTCGAATACGCCCTCGACATGAACCCGGCCGCGCCTGGCGTCGACATCGACGTCGAAGTCGATTTTCGTAAAGACCGGGTCGAATGCATGCTCGACCGTCGATGCAAAAACGGCGAACATCGTTGCGAACGGCTCGGTGTCCTGCCCCGTCATGATTTTCAGAATGGCTTCTCGTTGCGCGGGGCTAGCTCGTTCGTCGACGATCGGCTGGCACTTGCCCTTGCCTTCGTGGATCGGCCCGGGCCACTGAAACACGACCGCAAGCTTGACGCCGTCTAGCGGCACGTCGCCGTAATAACCGTTGCTGATCGAGATGGCGCCCATTGCTTCGCAGAAACCGTTGTTTGGCAGGGCGTTGAATTGGCAGGGGCAGCCGTATGAGCAATTGCAATTGACGAGTTCGGTGCCTTGAATTTCCCAGGGAGTCATGGTCGTCCTCCTTGTGCCCCGCGACGGGTCACGTGGCTCGAATCTAGTGTATGCAGGGGAAAAGGAAAGTTAAAGCCTGGGCTGAGGCGCGCGGGCTGTTACTTGCTGCCGGCAACCGTTGTGCTCGACCGGTAGCGCAGCAAGTGATCCGTGCCAGACTCGGACAGCCAGACTTCTCCCGGCCGGCCCATCATCTGGCGTACGTTCGCATGTGAGCGAGGCAGCGCAAACGTCTCGAATCGTTCCGTTTGTGGGTCGAAGCGCACGAGCGCGTTAGCGCTCCATTCGCTGAGCCAGACGATGTCCTTGTCGTCGACGAATATTGCATACACATGCGGATCGGCGCCCGGCAGTTTCCATTCGCGCCACCGATGCGCTGCCGGGTCGAACACTCCCACCTTTCCCGCGTTCCACTCGCTGATCCAGACGCGACCTTTCGAATCGGACCATACGCGGCGCGCTCCCTGTTCCGGTGTCGGCGGCTCGATGACTTGAGCCGTGCCGCTCACCGGGTCGATGCGGCCGAGGTAGTTGCCAGCCAGTGAAGCGAAGTACACGCTGCCGTCAGGGGTGACACAGATTCCATAGGCACCCGGCCCGCGCGGTGCATCGAACACGCGCATTTTGCCGTTTGCCGGGTCTAGCTCACCGTAGATTCCGCCTTGTCCTGTAAACCACAGATGCCCGCGTTTGTCGAAAACGGCGGTGTTCAGGTTGGCGTTCTGCCTGTCTTTGGGCAACGGGAAGCGCGTGACAGCGAGTGTCTTCGAATCGACACGTACGATCGCGTTCAACCCGCCATCGGTAATCCATGCGGCTCCGTCCGGACCGACGATCACGCCATGCGGCGCCGATCCGTTGCCGAGCGCAATCCGCTCCGTCTTGCCGTTGCGCGGGTCCAGCCTTCCGACCGCGCCTTGCCCCTGCGCGGTGTACCAGACGGCACCGCCAGGCTCTGGCGCGACATCGTGCGGTGCGCTACCGGACGGCACGGCAAACGAGTCGAACGAAGGGGACTGAGCCTGTACCGAAGCTGTGACTAACATCGCGCCAGCGAGAACCGACGCAAAGTATTGCGAGAAACGGAGCGCGTAGATTTTCTTTGCCGGTACTCGCGCCGATGCGTTTGCGATGTGAATCACGTTTGCCTCCGTAACCAGAGTTGGCTTGCACATGCACGCCATGTTTATTGTGGCACTTACCGGAAGAATTCTCGGGTTCTTCACAGACGATGCGCGTGTCAGGCATTGGATTGCGGCACGCGCAATGACGCGACACGTGATGACGAAAACCGACCCGCCGCACATGTAAGGTGCACTGATCGACGAGACCTTCCCGGCGCTTCGACGAACGTAGATCTGGCTGGCGTATGCGTCATACACACGTCATCAACTGGACACACGACCCATTGCGACGCATTCAACGTGGACAGTTTGATCCGTCCTTTGTAATTACGCACACACCGTCTCGGCGACATCGGTCCCCGCAAGTACAAGAGAAAGCACCGGCCCGGCGCGCAACTTTGGCGTCGACGTTCGATGCCAGCGAACTGCTGCGTAAGGGTACGCTGCGATTGGCATGGGAAGCGAGAGATGGCACGAAAATGCACGTCGCGTCCGGCTCGCATCGCTTTCGTCTGGAATATCCATTGCTGCCCCAAACGACGTCTGTGCGAATCGACCAGCTGATCCGATGGAGAAAACCCTCCGCGGCTGGTTGCGTAGCATTGGGACGACGTCAAAGACGCTGGGAACCACGCGGTCGAACGGCCTGGCAACGCACAGGTATTCGAAACCGGTACGACGCCCGGGGGCATAAGCGGAGGGTCATGTGGTAGCGCTGCCCGCTCCGACTCACGACTTCCATCAATCGAGGGAGCAGGGTCAGGCAGGCTTGCGCGTAACCGGAGCAACCTGATGAAAGCTGTTGTCTATCGAGGGCCGCGCGATGTCAGCGTGGAGAACGTGCCCGATCCAAAAATCGAGCGTCCGACTGATGTGATCGTGCAGATCAGAAGCACCAATATCTGCGGTTCGGATCTGCATATGTTCGAAGGCAGGACCGACTTTGAAAAGGGGAGGGTTTTCGGGCATGAGAATCTCGGCCAGGTCACCGAAGTGGGGCAGGCCGTTGAACGTTTGAAAGTCGGTGACTGGGTGTGCATGCCGTTCAATATCAGCTGTGGGCATTGCAGGAATTGCGAAAAGGGATTGACCGCATTCTGCCTTGCTGCCAATCCTGAGCCCGGCATGGCAGGCGCTGCCTTCGGCTTCGCCGACATGGGACCCTATCAGGGCGGACAGGCGGAATACCTGCGCGTTCCTTGGGCCGATTTCAACTGCCTGAAGCTGCCTCCTGATGCCGAGGAAAAGCAGAACGACTATGTGATGGTGGCCGATATCTTCCCGACCGGATGGCATTGCACCGAGCTCGCCGGAATGCGGCCGGGCGATGCAGTCGTCATCTACGGCTCGGGTCCAGTCGGGCTGATGGCCGCGCATGCAGCTATGGTCAAGGGCGCCTGCAATGTGATGGTGGTCGATCGTCATCCCGACCGGCTCCGTTTGGCGGAATCAATCGGTGCAGTCGCCATCGACGATTCGAAGTGCAATCCAGTCGAGCGGATCAAGGAGCTCACTCATGGGCTGGGTGCCGATGTCGGCTGCGAGTGCGTCGGCTATCAATGCCATGATCCTGCCGGAAAGGAGGTTCCGAATCTGACCATGAACAATCTCGTCCAATCGGTGAAGTTCACCGGCGGTATCGGTGTGGTCGGGGTATTCACACCACAGGATCCCGGCGCACCCGACGACCTGGCCAAGAAGGGGCAGATTGCGTTCGACTGGGGAATGTGCTGGTTCAAGGGCCAGCATATCGCCACCGGGCAGTGCAACGTCAAAGCCTACAACCGCCAGTTGCGCGATTTGATTCATGCGGGTAGGGCGAAACCCTCTTTTATCGTTTCACATGAGCTCGAACTGAGCAGGGCGGCTGAGGCCTACCAGCACTTCGACTCGCGCGATCACGGTTGGACGAAAGTAGTCCTGAAGCCAGCGGGATGAGGGCGTTCTCTCATCAGTGAGTGCATGGCGGAGACCTGCATGCAGGCCGGGTTCGGCGAAGATCCAACGGGCCCGGTTTGCGCAGGTCGATCGCAGCGCGACCCGCGATCCGCGCGAGGAGCATGACTGCGCATTCGCGCGGCCATGCCTAAGCATTTTTTGTAGTGTGTTTGGATTAGCGGTGCCAGAACAGTGTCTCTGTGCGTTCCCGCCACAATCTGTTTTTCACTATTCAGATCCATCTACGCACTGCCGTAAACCCTGAGAGTAAGCGCCCGACCGCAGACCGCAATAGTGCCCGACACGATGCGCACGGTACGGTACCCACTCCTTCTCTCAGACTTGCATGAAACTCGCATTCAAGCTCCCCCTCGGTTTTGCCGCGGCACTCTTCCTGATGTTCGCCGGCGCGATGTACGGCCTGTACTCGATGCATCGCTCGCTTGGCGAGTACGACGAGCTTGTGCGCATACACGTCGCGAATGAGCGAATGGCCGCGAATATCCTTGTGAACTTCAAACTGCAAGTTCAGGAATGGAAAGACGTGCTGTTGCGTGGCAAGGACCCCGCGAAACTCGACAAAGGCTGGGCCGCCTTCGAAAAACAGGAACGCCTTGTCGACGAAGAAACGAAAGTGTTGCTTTCAACGCTTGATGAACCTGGAACGCGTGCGTTGGTCGAGCGGTTTGGCAACGCGCATACAAGCATGGGCAACGGCTATCGCAAAGGACTGGAAGCGTTCAAGGCGAACGATTTCGAGCCGACAGTCGGCGACCGGGCCGTCGCCGGCGTCGATCGCGAACCGGCGCATTTGCTCGGTGAAGTGGTCGAGCAAATCGCGACGAAGACAGCGGCGATGTCGGCGCAAGCCGACCAAGACGCGCGTCGGGCCGGCGCAATCAGTCTGGTGTTGATGATGGGGGCCTTCGCCGCGGGATTGAGCGGTGCGATGCTGTTCAGCCGCTCAATCACGCGACCGCTTGCCACTGCGGTAGAGGTAGCGCGTACCGTTGCGCAGGGCGACCTCACTTCGAAGATACATGTAGATCGCTCGGACGAACTCGGCGCTTTGCTGAGAGCACTCGCCGACATGCAATCCAGTTTGCTAAGCGTCGTGAGTACGGTGCGTCACAACGCGGATGGCGTTGCGATGGCGAGTTCGGAAATCGCGGCAGGCAATCTGAGTTTGTCCGCACGTACGGAAGAGCAGGCCGCCTCATTGGAGCAAACGGCGGCCAGTATGGAAGAACTGACAAGCACGGTGCGCCAGAATGCAGGGAACGCGGGACTCGCGTCGTCGCTTGCTGAAAAGGCATCTGACACTGCGAGCTCCGGCGGCACCGTGATGCAGAGCGTGGTCAGGACCATGGAAGGTATTAGCGAGAGCTCGTCGGAAGTGAGCGAGATCATCGCGGTCATCGAGGGTATTGCTTTTCAGACAAACATTCTGGCACTCAACGCGGCCGTTGAGGCGGCCCGCGCCGGCGAACAAGGGCGAGGTTTCGCAGTTGTCGCTGGCGAAGTGCGTGCGCTTGCACAGCGAAGCGCGGCTGCCGCGAAGGAAGTAAAAGCATTGATCAGCCAGTCATCGCAGCGCGTGGCGGCGGGCGCTGAGCTTGTGCACAACGCTGGTGGAATCATCGAGGATATCGTGCAGTCAGTGCATCAGGTAAAGACAGTCATTGCTGACATCTCGGCCGCGTCGAGCGAGCAGAGTACCGGTATCGAACAGGTCAACCACGCCGTCGTACAGATGGACCAGGTGACCCAACAGAACGCTGCACTGGTCGAACAGGCGTCGGCGGCGGCTCAGGCGATGTCGGAGCAGGCGCGATCTCTGCGCGACGCCGTCGCGGTGTTCCGCACGAACCATGCACCGCAGTTCGCTGCGCTCGTCTAGTGCGTAAGAGGAAGGCCGGCGGCGCGGCGAACTACGGCCGACGCTGCCACCCCGAGCAAGTTTTGTGAGTGGTGACTTCGTCGGCGCGCTTGGCGCGGCGAAAGACATACCCGGCGCCAAGCAGGTGAAGTCATCTTGAGCCGTATCAATTGATCTAGAGATGGCGGGCAATCCGTGAGCGACCGGCACGCGGCACTACGCCATCTGATATCGCCACCCGCCCTGTGCTGGCGCTCGCGCGACACTCCTGCCGATCGCACACTGATTGCCAATGATCGGCCAGAACGGCCGTTCGACACGAGGGCCAACCTCCGGCCCCAAAAACCGCACAGACAACGCTCTCCCGCCTTTCCTCGGAAGAAAGGCGATTCTTCGTCTCTCGTCCCCCTCACAGCAAAATTCATACTATTCGCCGCAAACGCAGCAGTTCTCACATCTCAGGCCGATATAGCAAGTAGGAATTGCAGCCTGCAGCACAGTGACCGGAAATAATTGCTGATTCCCTCCCTTCTTGAGGTCTGCGCCTAGTGCGTGGCGCAACGAAGGGTAATGTCGGCATCGCCAGGTCTTACGCGCTGAAGCGGGCCAAATCCGCGGTGGAGTTTGGGAAGCGATGTTCTTGATCGTTAGCAGCCCGAACGAAATTCAAAGCTATTTATCGATTGAGAAAATCACCATGGTTAAGCGGCGTCAATTTATTGGAGGGCTCGTTGCCCTTGGCGGAAGTTGTGTTCTTAGCGCCTGCGGCGGAGGTGGAGGTGAGGACAGCGAGGTTGCCGCGCGCACTGCGAGCGGCAATTCCGCCGCGCGTGCCACGGCGCGCACCACCGCCTCGCCTTCGGCAAACGGCACGGCCATGCCGCCCGCCAGCTCCATCATCGACAGCGCGGGCGCGGTCTGGACCATTACGGGCGGCGTGCTTTATAAGAACGGTGTAGTAGCGGGGAACAACTATAACGTTGCGCTCGCCATGTACTACACCGGAGCCGTCTACGCCGAAAACACATCCGGCGAGTTTTACCAATGGAACGGTACGGGCTGGATCAGGTGCGCCGATCCTCGGCTGACCGGCGGCACTTCGGCAGACGGCACCACGATGCCGTCTGCGCCTTACATCATCGACAGCACGGGCGCAAAGTGGACCCTGGTGAATGGCGTCGCGTATAAGAACGGCGTGGTGGCGGGCACGAACTACAACGTATCGATCGCGCTGTGGTACGGCGGCAAAATCTACCTGCGCAATACCAGCGGTCAGTTCTATGTCAACGCTGAGGTCAAGGCTCAATGGCTCGCCTGCTCGGACCCGCGCGTTACTACGGCACCGGCCGCGGGTTCGTTCTACGGCATGAACGGTCACCACGACTACCTGTACACGCCCACGCAACTCGTCACTGTTCTGAAGACGATGGGCTGCACAATCTATCGTGTCGGCTGCACGGCGGACTCATCGCAACTCGGCCCGGTGACCGACATCGCGCGGACATTCCAGACGGCAGGGCTTCAGGTGTTCGCGTTGATCCAGCAAGGGATCTACGCCAACGACGGCACTCTCTATGCAAGCGAGTCGGCGGCTTACAACGCGGGCTTCAGTTCCGGCGCGACGGTAGCTCGCGCACTCATGCCATACGGCGTGACGATGTACGAATGCGGCAACGAACTGACCCGTGACAGAGCGATCATTCTCGACGACACCAACGCCGGCACCAAGGCTGCCGACTTCAACAACACCAACTGGCCGCTTCTGCGCGGCGTCTTGCGCGGCATGATAGACGGCGTGAAGTCAGTACAGCCATCGGCGAAATGCGGCGTCAATTTCTGCGTGAACGATATCGGCGCATCCGATGCATTGTGGGAAGGCAATCAGCCCGACAGCAGCACGGGTTACCCCAAGGTTCGTTGGGACATCACCACCTGGCATAACTACGAAGTTTACGGCGACATCTTCGCGATTCCCGCCGACGGCCAGAGTCCGGGGTTCGATCTGCCGACGTACTGCAAAGCGCGTTATGGCGTGCCGTTCATCATCAGCGAGTGGAACACGGGTCCGGAGCGGACGCAGGCCTATCGGGCAAATTACATCACGAGCCAGTTGAGCGAGTTCTATTCCGCGAGAAAGACTCACAGCATCCAGTCGGTCATGTTGTATGTGCTCGATAGCGGAAACGATACGTACGGCATCATGCTCGACGGTACGCCCATCACTCCGTCGTATAGCGCGTTCACCGGCTTTATAAAAAACAATCCGGACGTGTGAGCGGGATCGACATTTAACGGATCAGCGCCGCTCGTCATCCTGCAATGCGCTTGAAACTGGCGTAGTAATCGTCGGTGTAATAGCAGTCGCTGGTCTGCTTGCGCGGTCCCCCGCATACGATCCGGCGCTGCCCGCGATCCGTCGAGCCCGGGGTGCGAACCGTGTATGTGTGGTAGTAACCGCGCGGATGCTTGGGCAGCAAAAGCGCGCTGTTACGAAACAGCACACCGTCGTCCGCAAAAGGGAAGGGACCGCCCGCTGCGATCAGCCGCAGTGTCTCGGCTGCTTCCCCCGGCAACTGCGCCTTGGTGACGGTGCCCAGTGCGCCCGTCGCTTGCGCGCCTGATGCGGTGAGTGTGCCGCTCGCACCCTGCGCTGGCTGAGCCGGCGACTGGCTCGCGGATGCGCCCGATGCCTCAGTGACGTTTTGCGAACCGCCCTTGCCGCATCCGCCGAGGATCGCGCTCATGGCGACGATGCATGAGAAAGCCCACGCGCTTTTCACGAAACGATCCTCCCTCGTTGACCAGCACTCGACGACCAGGATAGACGTAAAGGTATCGCTAATGGCGGAGCGAATCAACGTTCGACCGGAAGTCGGCATTCGGCACGCGACAACCATGCCCCCGCCATAAAGCGCCTTCAATTGTCAGCGGCCGGTTCGCGCCGGGCGCTCCTGCGCAGAATATCGGCGGGTACACCATACGTCCGCACGAACGCGCGGCGCATACGTTCGCGGTCCGCGAAACCTGTTTCCTGCGCCACCACGTTAATGGTGTGGCGGCCTTGCTCGATCATGAATCTGGCTGCTTCGAGGCGTAATTGTTCGACAGCTTTGGCGGGCGACTGACCGGTCTCGGTGGCAAAGGCGCGGCTAAACTGGCGCGGGCTGAGGTTTGCGACATTCGCAAGTTCCTCGATGGTGAGTGGATTGCGCAGGTTGCGGCGAATATGCGCGAGGACCAGTTCGATCCGATCGGATTTCGGCGTCATGTCGAGCAGTGCTGAATGCTGCATCTGGCCACCCAATCGTCGCTGATTCATGACGAGAAGTCTGGCAACCATTTTTGCGGCGTCCGGGCCGAGGTCGTTGTCGAGCAAGGCCAGGGCGAGGTCGATCCCCGCCGTCATTCCCGCCGAAGTCCACAGTGGACCGTCGTTCACAAATATCCGGTCTTCTTCCGTGCGGACATTCGGGAAGCGCGCCCTGAATTCGGACGCGTGTGCCCAATGCATGGTTGCGCGTCTGCCATCCAGAAGTCCTGCCTCGCCGAGGACAAATGCGCCACTGCAGATCGAAGCTACTCGTCTCGATGCTCTCGCTGCCTCTTTCACGAACGCAACCACGGGAGCATCGGCAGCGGGCATTTTCATTTCAGTAATAGAGCCCACGATGACCGTGTCGAATGCCGGATCGCCGAACGCTTCGGTTTCCAACGTCATACCGCCCGAAGATACAACCGGACCACCGTGTTCGGACAACAGATGGACTTCATAGCACGGGCCTCTCGGCGGCATGTTCGCGATCTCGAACACCGTAAGAGCCGCGAGGCTCAACATCTGAAATCTTCTTGGCACTACAAAGCCAATCCGGTGCATATCTGATTCCGCCGTACGCAGTATGAACGTGGTGTGAACGAACGCCGTCTGGATCGAATTCTCCGATGGCGGACTTGTGAATCCAGATAGCCAGCTTACTGCGGTCGGGCCACGAATGTCTTGAATGGTGGCAACAACGACATGGATCGTAATGGCTCGCGACGTTAAGGTTCAAGCACTTCTCTTAATCGCATCGCAGCTAGCCAAAGGAACATCATCATGTCGAAAATCGTCCGCGCCGCAGCAGTCCAGATCGCGCCTGTCCTGTATAGCCGGGAAGGCACTGTCGACAAAGTCGTCAAAAAGATTCTCGAACTCGGCAAGCAGGGCGTCCAGTTCGCGACGTTTCCCGAAACCGTCGTTCCCTATTATCCGTACTTCTCGTTCATCGAATCGCCTTTTGCAATGGGCGCCGAGCATTACAAGCTGCTCGAACAGGCGGTGACCGTTCCGTCGGATACGACTCGCGCAATAGGCGAAGCGGCACGCCAGGCCGGAATGGTCGTATCGATTGGCGTCAACGAACGCGACGGCGGCACGATCTACAACACGCAACTATTGTTCGACGCCGACGGCACGCTCGTGCAGCGGCGTCGCAAGCTCTCGCCGACCTACCACGAGCGAATGGTATGGGGAATGGGCGACGGCTCAGGCCTGCGTGCAGTCGATACCGCTGTGGGCCGGGTCGGTCAGCTGGCGTGCTGGGAGCACTACAACCCGCTCGCGCGTTATGCGCTGATGGCCGACGGAGAGCAAATCCATTCGGCGATGTATCCGGGTTCGTTCGCCGGCGATCTTTTCTCAGAGCAGATCTCCGTGAACATCCGCCAGCACGCGCTGGAGGCGGGAGCCTTTGTGGTCAATGCGACCGCCTGGCTGACGCCCGAACAGCAACAGCAGATTCTGCACGATACCAATACAACCCAGATCGGCCCGATCTCGAGCGGCTGTTTCACCGCCATCGTTTCACCGGAGGGCGAGTACATGGGTGGCGCGCCGCTGCGTGAAGGAGAGGGCGAGATCATCGCCGATCTGGATTTCTGGCAGATCGACAAGCGCAAACGGATGATGGACTCGCGCGGTCATTACAGCCGTCCCGACGTGCTTGGGCTCGTAATCGATCGGACACCGAAGCTTCATGTTATCGAGCGCTCGGTGCGTGCAGCGGGAGAAGAGCCAGCCAGCGACCTGGAAGAGATCGCGTGAACCGCGTGTGCAATCGCGCAATACCGTCGTCGAATGCGCATCTCGCGAGTGCGATGCGCGAGACGCTTGAGAGTCAACCTGGCCACTTCGAGCCATCAACGCAGGAGTAAGCAAAATGGACTTCAACGATGTCATGCTGGAGCGCAACGCCGGCTTCGCAAACACCACGTTTGCGCCCGATCTGAAGATGATGCCGTCGACGGGAACGGTGGTGGTCGGCTGTGTCGACCCTCGCGTCGATCCCGCGAATGTGCTGGGCTTGAAGCAGGGTGAGGCGGCCGTCATTCGCAATGTCGGTGGCCGGGTGAACAAACCGTTGCTTGAAACGCTTGCAGTGCTGAGCGTCGTCGCGAAAGCTGCAGGACGCCCGGACGGTGCGCGCAATCTCGTCCTGCTGCAACACACCGATTGCGGAATTATCGGCTGCTACAAGCACGCGCCCTCCTTGCTCGCGAAGCATCTCGATGTCGAGACGGACGCGCTCGATAAGCTCGCTGTCACGGAGCCATACGAGGCGGTGGCGCTCGATGTCGCCGCACTGCGCGCGAACAGAAACCTTCCCGATAACCTGATCGTGTCGGGACTGGTTTACGACGTCAAGACAGGCCTCGTCAAGGTCGTGGTTCCGCCTGCACCTCTGCGTGAGACGGCAGGCTGAGAGCCGCCTGGACGAAAGAGCCGGCACTTCGCCGAGCGAAGCGCGTCGCGCACGTGTTCACATTCCAATCTGGAGTATGAGATGAAGCATGATGTTTATCTGATTACGGGCGCGACCGGTGCAACGGGCGGTGCCGCTATCGAGGAGCTTTTGTCGAGCGGTGCAAGCGTGCGCGCTCTGGTCCATCGCGACGACGAGCGCGCCGCATCGTTACGCACGAGCGACGTTGAAGTTGTTGTGGGCGATCTGCTCGACAGTCACGCGGTTCAGGCAGCGCTACGCGACGTGACAGGTGCCTATTTCGTGTACCCGATCATGCAACCGCAACTCGTCGATGCGACTGCGTATTTTGCTCACGCGGCGAAACTTGCAGGTGTTCGCTCGATCGTCAATATGTCGCAGATTTCCGCGAACGCCGACGCAAGGAGCCATGCATCGCTTGCGCACTGGTATGGCGAGCGCGTCTTCGATTGGTCCGGAGTTCCCGTTACTCATCTGCGGCCGACACTCTTCATGGAATGGCTGAGTTACGGATTTCAGCGCTCGGAGATCGCGAACCATAACGTGCTGCGCGTTCCCGCCGGTAGCGGCCGTCACGCACCGATCGCCGCCGCCGATCAGGGACGTGTGATTGCTCGCATCCTGCTGAACCCTGAGTCTCACGCGGGCAAGACATATCCGTTGTTCGGCGCGGAGGAACTGGATCACGATCAAATGGCGAGAATAGTCGGCGATGCGCTCGACCGCCCAATGCGTTATGAAGCAGAGAGCGTCGAATCGTTCGAGGCGCGTCTCAACCAGTTTGGGTTGCCGCCGTATTTCATCCAGCACATTACGTCGGTGTATAGCGGCTATCAGGCGGGCGAGTTCGCCGGCACTAACGATCTGGTCGAACAGATAACGGGCCAAAAGCCGATTTCCGTCCACGATTACGTCATTGCTAACCGTGAGGCTTTCCAGCCGGGAACGCAACGTTAAGCGCCGCTGAGATGTTCGTTCGACGGTCGCCGCGGTTAAGGCGCCCGTGTGCGCCAGACTCGCGGACGAGTCCGGCGCAACGAAACCGAACCAAACGGCCAACCGCATCAGAGCTTCGGATGCTGATCGCGCACGGGGCTCACGGATTCGAGCAATGACGCGATATGGAGGATGGTGGACTCCGCCTGCCAGCTGCCGACGATCTGCACATTGATAGGCAGTGCGTCCTTGCTCGTGCCGAATCGCATCGAAATGCCGGGCAAACCGGTCACGTTGAGCGGAACCGTGGCGCCCTGCAGATACCTGGCGTCGACGGTTTCACCGTTGATCGTGAACGTGTCGACGCCATGTTTGTGTGCGGGGATCGGCAGGACGTGGGTAATCAACGCGTCGTATCTCGTGAAGTATTCGGCGTAGCCGTCCCGCAGACGCTCGGCGGCCTGTTCGGCGTCGATATAGTCCTTCATGGACGTGTCAGGCAACGCGAGCATTGTTCTCGCCATCTTGTACAGTTCGTCCTGACCGTGGCCCGCCGTGGCTTCCGCGAACGCGGGCTTCATCTCCATAACGTGCAGGCGGTTGAACACATCCAGAGCGAAGTCACGTTCCAGCGCGGGAATACTGACGGGCTCGACGATGCAGCCCACGCTCCTGAGCGCTTCCGCCGCCGACTGCACAGTCGCGGCGACTTCGGGATCGACCGGTCCGAAGCCCGGCCCAACCATCCAGCCCACTCTCAACGGTCGATCATGCGAACGCACGACTCCGGCATCGAATTGCACGGTGCTGCTCGCAAAAGCGTCCTGCCCGTCGGGGCCCGCCAACTGCGAGAAGGCGAGTGCAAGGTCGCGGATGCTACGCGCCATGGGACCTACATGCCAGAAGCGGCGCGGTGCCCGCGGCCAGATGCCGGTCATTGGTACTCGCCCGTGGGTTGCCTTAAGCGAGACGATGCCGGTCTGCGCGGCCGGCCCACGCACCGAGATGGCGAGATCAGTGCCGAGTCCCAACGGCGACATACCTGCTGCAATGGCCGCCGATTCGCCGCCGCTTGATCCACCGGGTGTCCGGTCAAGGTCCCACGGATTGTTCGACCGACCGCTAAGCAGGTTGTCGCTCTCAATCCAATAAGAGAATTCGGGCAGATTGGTTTTTGCGAGGAGAATGCCGCCTGCCTTTTTCAGCCGAGCAACGCTCACTGCGTCGGCGTCAGGCACGCGCCCTTTGAAAATAGGCGAGCCGCGCTGCGTCGGCACACCGGCTGTGTCGATCGAGTCTTTGGCAGTGAAGGGCACACCGTGAAGCGGCCCGAGCGTCTGTCCGGCGAGCACAGCCGCTTCGGCGGCTTGCGCGGCTTTCATTGCATCGTCCGCGACCGTAACAATGGCGTTGACCTTGGGATCGATCGCTTCAATCCGGTCAAGGTGCGCCTGCATGACTTCAACCGGGGAGATTTCGCGCTTGCGGATCAGTTCTGCCAGTCGCGTTGCATCCTGAAAAAAGATTTCCGAGCTCATAACTTCCTCTATCAGTGGCTGATTCGATGATATAGACAGCGTCCTACCTAACGTTCGATAGGTGGACGCCGCGTTAAAAAAGCCGACGGCTAGTCGGCCCCGAGTCGTTATACCTAACGTTTGTTAGGTTGGACTTTAGGCGCTACAATCCGCGCAGTCAACAGTTTTTTGCGGAGACTTGCCATGAAGAATCAGGCCGCCGGAAGTTCGAGCGACAGAATTGTCGTCGCGGCTACAAGAATGGCGCAGGCCCACGGGTACGGCGGACTGAATATTCGCGACCTTGCGCAGGACGTGGGGATCAAGGCTGCAAGCATCTACCATCACTTCGCAAGCAAGGCAGACCTCGCTGCGGCCGTTGCCAGGCGCTACTGGGAAGATTCCGCGGCGGTGCTGGAAGCGCTTGCGACCGAGTCGGCGGATCCGCTTGTTAGCCTGCGTCGATATCCGGAGACGTTTCGCAAGTCGCTCGAGAGCGACAACCGCATGTGCCTGAGCAGCTTCATGGCCGCAGAGTATGACGATCTCCCCGAAGGAGTGAAAAAAGAGGTTCAGGCCTTTGCAGACGTGAATGTCGCATGGCTGGAAAAAAATCTTCGAGAGGCGAAGATCGTCGACGCACAGCGGGCCCGCCAACGCGCCTGCGCCATCTATGCCGCAGTCGCCGGTGCGCAGCTCATGGCACGTGGTCGCGCGGACATCGCGCTGTTCGACACGCTCATGGATAGTTATAGGCAGGCCGGGTTGTTGCCGGGCTGACGCTTTACCTCGGCGCGTCTAGACCCCAATGGCGGAATGCAGGCTGCCGGGCGCGATCGGCGTCTGCATTTCCGTGCCGTAACGTCGCCTGAGGACCTACCCCATTATTGCCGTACGCAATGCGGCTATTAAAGCCATTGCATTGCCAGCATGTGCGCGGAGCCGTATCTTCGTTTGCGTTCAAGGAGACGCATATGAAGATCGCATTTTTGGGGGCTGGAGCGCTGGGTTGCGCAATCGGCTCCGCACTGACCGAAGGCGGCCATGAGACGTGGCTCGTCGACCGGTCCGCCGCGCACGTCGAAGCCATGTCCCGCGACGGTCTGCAAGTCGACGACGAGCGCGGCACGCGCCAGGTCAAGGTCCGCGCGACGATGAATCCGGCAGAAGTCGGCCCCGTCGACCTCGTTATCGTGCTGGTCAAGTCCTTTCACACCGATCAGGCGATGCGCGGCGCGCTCGCTCTCGTCGGTCCGGAAACGGTCGTGCTGTCGTTGCAGAACGGTCTCGGCCACGAAGACGTGTTGAGCGAGATCGTCGGACGCGAGCGCGTGCTCGCCGGCAAGACGTATGTCGGCGGCGTCCTGAGAGGGCCTGGCCATATCCAGGCCGGCGTGACGGGCAAACTCACGATCATCGGAGAACTCGACGGCCGCATCACGAGCCGTGCGCAAGAAATCGCGGATGCGTTCAACGCCGCCGGTCTGACGACCACGGTCAGCGACAACATTCTCGGCACGATGTGGGACAAGCTGCTCATCAACGTCGCGACGGGCGCGATCACGGGCATCACGCAGCTCACCTATGGCCAGCTCTACGATGAACCTGTTCTGAAAGCGACGTCGCTCGCAGCCGTCGAAGAAGCAATGGCAGCGGCCCGGGCCGCCGGCATCACGCTTTCCATCACGAATGCCGAAGACGCCTGGAACATGGCCGCCGAAGGTCTTCCGCCCGCATTCAAGACATCGATGCTGCAAAGCCTCGAAAAGTCTTCCATCACCGAAATCGACTTTATCAACGGCGCGGTCGTGCGCTGGGGCGAGCGCCTCAACGTGCCGACTCCGGTGAACTCGACGCTCGTCGCTTGCATCAAGGGCATCGAACGGGCGATGACGGACCGCCAGAAAGTAGGGGCCGCAGCATGAGCGCGACGAGAGCCTATCTGGAACACGTCGCCATCTGGGTGAAGGACATTCAGTGGCACATCGGCTTCTTCGAAAATGTGCTCGGCATGACGATGCGAGAAGTCGACGGCACGCGCGAAGAGCCGCGTCAGTACTGGACGCTGGGTGGTCTGCAGTTCATCAGCGCGCCACAGCATGAGGGCCCCGAGGGTCGGCTCGCGCATCTCGGCGTCATGTGCGAAGACCTCGAAGCCGCGCTTGCCGCCGCGCAAGCGTTCGGCGTCACAGAAATGCCGCAAGGCCGCAACTGGCTGCGTCTGCCCGACGGCCTCGCTGTCGAACTCATTCAGGCTAAACCTGCTACGTGCGTCGCGCAGGCGCTGGCGATCAACCCACGCGCGGAGGCGTGAGCATGAGCACCACTACCATCACCGAAAAATACTGGGACGATGCGCGGGAAGGCGACGAGTGCGTGAGCCCCAGCTATACCGTCACGAAAGAACGCATCCTCGCCTACGCCGATCTCACAGGCGATCACACGCCGGTACATGTCGACGACGAATACGCCAATGCGAGCCATTTCGGTTCGATCGTCGCGCATGGTCTCTTCGGATTGTCGATTGCCGACGGCCTGAAGACGCAAAGTGACTATCGCTTTCTGCCTGGCATGTCTCTCGGCTGGACGTGGGACTTTTTGCTGCCGATCAAGGCTAACGACGTGCTGCATGTGAAGTTCCGCGTCGGCTCGATGCGCGCGAGCAAGAGCCGTCCGGACTGGGGCATCGTCGTGCTGCCGTCGGAATTGATCAACCAGAACGGCGAAGTCGTTCAACGCGGCGAACATCGTCTGATGATCCCGCGCCGTCCGGGAGCGAAATGATGCAGGCGCGTCCACTCGAAGGTATCCGCGTTGTCGATTACAGCCACTTTCTCGCCGGTCCCTATGTCGGCCGATGCCTTGCGGCGCTCGGCGCGGAAGTCATCAAGGTCGAGCGTCCCGGCAGCGGCGACGCAGGCCGTCAGCACGCCACCGTCCTCGACGACCAGCAAAGCGCCTACTTCCTGCAGCTCAACATGGGCAAGCGCGGCGTGAGCGTCAACATGAAAGATCCGCGCGGCAAGGCGTTCATGCAGCGTCTGTGCGATTCCGCCGACGTATTCATCGAGAACTACCGGCCGGGCGCGCTGGACAAGCTCGGGCTCGGATACGCCGCGTTGTCCGAGCGTAATCCGGGCCTCGTCTACTGCTCGATTTCCGCGTATGGACATACCGGACCGGATGCGCATCGCGCGGGCTTTGGCCTGATTGCGGAAGCGAAGAGCGGCATCATGCAGATGATCGGCAACCCCGGTGAGCCGCCGCCGCTCATGCGCATTTCGCTCGGCGACATGTACACCGGCATTCATGCGGTCGCGGCTGTCAACGCCGCGCTGCTCGGCCGGGTGAAGAGCGGACGCGGCCAGCACATCGACATGGCGCTGTATGACGCGCTCTTTTCGATGCATGAATATGCGGTGCAGTGCTACACGATGCAAGGCGTGGTGCCGGAGCAAACGGGCCACGACATGCCGACATCGACGTTGTACGGCGTGTTTCGCGCGGCCGACGGCGATCTCGTCATCGCGGCACAAGTGGACGATTCGTGGAAGCGCTTCGCGACACTCGTCGAGCAACACGGTGGTCCGGTCGGCTTCGGCAACGACGAGCGCTTCCATAGTCTGAACGGACGGAATGCGAATCGTGAAGCCATTCTCGCAGTCGTTCAACCGTGGGTAGCTGCGCGGCCTGTCGCGGAAGTGCTGGCCTTGCTCGACAGCGTCGATGTGCCGAGCGCGAAGGTTCAGCGCATCGATGAAGTTGTCGCCGATCCGCAGATCGTCGCCCGTGGCATGGTGATCGAGCAGGACCATCCGCGCTTCGGAAAACTGCGTCTGCCGAACCTGCCGTTCCGCTTCTCCGACTGCGATACGTCGATACGCGAAGTCGGCCCCGACCTCGGACAGCACAACGAGGAAGTGGCTCAATCGCTGGGCTTTAGCGCGGCCGAGATCGACGCGATGCAGACCGATGGCGTGCTCTTCTCGAAGCCGGGTGCGCAATGAGCGATCGATACGCGGTAATCGGCAATCCGATCGGACATACGAAATCGCCGCTGATCCACGGTCTTTTCGCAGAAGAGACCGGACAGGACATGACGTATGACGCCATCGAAGGGCCGCTGGAACCGGCCAATGCCTTCGACGATACGGTGAGAACTTTCATCGCTGCGGGCGGCAAGGGCATGAACGTCACTGCGCCGTTCAAGCTACAGGCATTCGCCATGGCCGACGAGCGCAGCGAAAGGGCTGCGCTCGCGGGGGCCGTCAACGCGATGAAGTTCGAGAACGGGCGCATCGTGGCGGAGAACTTCGACGGCGTCGGACTCGTGCGTGACATTGAAATCAACCTGCATCAGCCGATGGCGGGCAAGCGCGTGCTGGTCCTTGGCGCGGGCGGAGCGGTGCGCGGCGCGTTGCTGCCGTTCATCGCGGCGCGGCCTGCACGACTCGTCATTGCTAACCGGCACGTGGACAAGGCGAAGGCGCTCGTCGAACAGGTTGCGGCTGACGCAACACTCGTCGCGTGCGGCTATGCGGAGCTTGAATCGATGGGACAGTTCGACCTCGTCGTCAACGCGACGTCCGCGAGCCTGACCGGGCAACGGCCGCCTGTTCCGCCGAGCGTTTTCAGCGCGAGCGGCACGGCGTATGAACTCGCGTACGGAAAGGGTCTCACGCCGTTCCTGCGGCTAGCGCGTCACGCGGGCGTGCAAGGTGTCGCGGATGGCGTCGGCATGCTGGTCGAACAGGCCGCGGAAGCGTTCGCATGGTGGCGAGGCGTGCGTCCGCGCACGCACGCGATTATCGACCAACTGACCGTTCCGCTGGATTGACGCGACGAGAAAACGCCGCGTGCAAAGCGAGACATATGACGGAATTTCGTTATCGCGAGTAGGCTGTGGCTTATAACCGGTCGTCGCGTTCGCCATCGTGTTCAATCTGATCTCGATGTGGGCGATTCACGCCGGCTCGGAAGACACGGAGAGTGATATGAAGAAAACGCGTATCGCCGTAGCGGGTGCCGGCTATATCGGTCTCGAGCATATTCGTGTCGTCCGGGAAAACGCGACTTGTGTCCTGTCGGCGGTGGTCGATCCGTCAGACGCGGCGGCCGACATTGCCGCGAAAGGACATGTGCCGCATTACCGCTCGCTCGATGAACTCTTCAGACAAGATCGTCCGGACGGTGTGGTTCTTGCAACGCCGAACACGCTTCACCTGGAACACGGGCGCTTGAGCATGCAGGCAGGTGTGCCGATGCTGCTGGAGAAGCCGATAGCGTCCACGGTGGAGCAGGCCGAAGCACTCGTCGCCGATGCCGACCGCTATGGCGCAAGCGTGCTGATCGGTCATCACCGCGCGCACAGTCCGATCATGGCGCGCGCAAAGGCGATCATCGACGAAGGCAGGCTCGGCTCGATAGTTGCGGTTATGGGCAGCGCAATGTTCTTCAAGCCCGATCAGTATTTCGAGGACGCGCCGTGGCGCAAGGAACCGGGCGCAGGCCCGATTCTGCTCAACATGATTCACGACATCCACAACCTGCGAATGCTATGCGGCGACATCGTGGCGGTCCAGGCGTTTTCGTCAAATGCGACGCGCGGCTATGCAGTCGAGGATACCGTCGCCGTCAATCTGCGTTTCGCGAGCGGCGCACTCGGCACGTTCCTTTTATCGGATACGGCCGCCAGCGCGCGGAGTTGGGAACAGACGTCGCAAGAGAACAAGGCCTACGCGTCCTACGCTGACGAAGACTGTTATGTGATCGCCGGCACATTCGGATCATTGTCGATTCCGACCATGCGCCTCAAGACCTACGGGAAGGCTGAGGATCGATCCTGGTGGAAGCCGTTCGATGTCGGCGTGGAGGCCGTGATGCGCGGCGATCCTCTCAAGTATCAGATGGAACACTTCGGGCAAGTCGTGCGAGGCGAAGCGGAACCGATCGTCACCGCGCGCGACGGCCTGCAAAATCTGCGCATTACCGAAGCGGTCGTGATGGCAGCGAAAACCGGCGCCGTTGTCGAAACGACGCCAGTCTAAACATCGTATGGATAACTCATGAAAACTTTCCTCATGCTGCACGGCATTAATCACAACATGTTCGGCAAGCGCGATCCGGTTCAATACGGAACTGCCACGCTCGCCGACATCGATGCTCAACTTCAGGCGCTGGCCACGGAGCTTGGCGTGACGGTGGAGAGTTACCAGACCAACAGCGAAGGGGACATGTGTGCGCGGATCCATCAGGCTTTCGTCGATAAAGTCGATGGCGTGCTGATCAATGCCGGCGCATGGACGCACTATAGCTATGGCATTCGGGACGCGCTCGCCATCCTGACCGTACCCATCGTCGAGATTCATATGTCGAACATTCACGCGCGCGAAGCCTTTCGCCATCATTCGGTGTTCGCCGAGATCGTGAAGGGACAGATTTGCGGATTTGGTATAGACAGCTACTCGCTCGGACTGCGGGCGGCAGTGTCGGCTACCGCCTGATAGCTGATGCGTCGGGCGAGGCGCGGGGTGCAAGATACAGGAGTGCGCGCTTAAGGATAATTCAATGAATACAATGGCGACATTACATTCGACAATATCGCCATGAATAGCCCCGAGCTACCTGATCTCAAGCTACTGCAGCTCTTCGACCTGCTGTACGACGTGCGGAGCGTCACACGCGCTGCCGAGCAACTTGGGCAGAGTCAGCCCACGGTCAGCATCTGGCTGGGGCGTCTGCGGGAACACCTGCAGGACCCCCTGTTCGTCCGTACACCAGGCGGGATGACGCCGACACCGCAGGCGGATGCGCTGATCGGACCGTGCAGGCAGATCCTTGAGTCGCTTCGGCGGTTTTCGGCGTGGGAGATATCGTTCGATCCAAACACGGCAAAGCGCCGGTTTCGCATCTGCATGACGGATGCGAGTCACATCACGCTGCTTCCCAGGATGCTGGCACACGTGCGCGCCCACGCGCCGGGTATCCGGCTGGAAGCCGCGAGAATCGATGGAAACACGGAGCGCGCGCTCGAATCCGGCGAGGCCGATCTGGCGATCGGGCATATACCGTGGCTCGGCAGCGGCATGTATCAGCAACAGCTCTATATGCAGGATTGGGTCTGTCTTGCCAATCCTGACCATCCACGTGTGCGCACCAGGCTCAGCATCAAGCAGTACTGTCGCGAGGGGCACGTGACCATTGCTGCCGGGACGGGCGCACAACTGCTCGAGCAGGCGCTGTTGCGCGAGAACATAGAACGCGATGTTGTGCTCGAGCTTCCGGGCATGCTCGGGCTCGGCTCGATCATCAAGTCGACCGATCTGATCGCCACGTTGCCACGAAACATCGGGGAGACATTGGCAAGAGTGAACGACATTGCAGTTCACTCCTGTCCGTTCCAGGTCGATAAATTTGCGGTCCGGCAGCATTGGCATGCGAAGTACCATCACGAGGCGGGCAATCGCTGGTTGCGCTCCGTTGTGGCCGACCTGTTTTCGAGCAGGAGTTAGGCTCGTGTGAGCCGGCCGATATGAAATGACCTGAGCGCCGTCCGAGCCGACACCCATCGCGCTCTCACGTCACAGAACTTTTGCCTGCAAGACGCAGCACATCTTCCAGATCGTCGAGACCGACCGGTTTGGTCAGATGCAAATCGAAGCCTGCTGCCGCGGTCCGCGCGCGGTCTTCGCTGGTGCCGAGTCCTGTCATTGCCGCGATCACCGCGCCGGGCTCCTGCAGGGCTGCGCGGATCTGCGGTAACGCATCGAAGCCGGTGATCTTCGGCATCGAAAGATCGAGAAGGACAAGCGCCGGCTGCCACTGTTTCGCGAGCTCGACGGCAGCGGCGCCGTCGTACACTGCGCGCGATTCATGGCCGAGCACTTCGACGAGCGCGGCCATGCTGTCCGCAGAGTCGTTGTTGTCGTCGACAACGAGTACGCGCAGGTTTGCTTGCGGCGGCGCGACGGGCGGATTTTCGCGTGTCTCTTCGTCGGCAACTTCGCTTTCGTACCCCGGCAGCCATACTGTGAACGAACTGCCTTTGCCGCGTCCTGCACTACGCGCGTCGATATGCCCGCCGTGCAGATCCACAATTGCACGCGCGAGCGTGAGTCCAATGCCAAGGCCGCTTTTATCGGCCTGTTCTTCGGTTGGCGTTTCCTGCACGAACAGATTGAACATCGCATCGATCGCATCGGGCTCGATGCCGCGGCCGGGGTCGTCAATACGAATGGCGAGCAGCCGTGCGGATCCAAATACCGTCAAGTCGATTGACGCACCAATGGGACTGAACTTCGATGCGTTGTTTAGCAGGTTCTGCACGACCTGCACCAGACGCGTGAGGTCGCCGTTGACGCGCATCGGCTCTTCGGGCATCGACACGTTCAATGTCTGGTTGCGCGCTGCCAGAAGCGGCGCACTGCCTTCTATGCTGAGCTCAACGACTGCCTGCAACGTGCACGGCGTAGGCGTGATGTGTACGCGGCCGAGCGTCACGCGCCCGGCGTCGAGCAGATCGTCGACCAGACGGGTGAGGTGCGACAGCTGACGGTCTATAAGCTCGTGTTCTGGCAGAAATGCTTCGTGGCCCTTCGATTTGAGTTGCAGCATGCTAACGGCGTTGCGCAGTGGAGCGAGAGGATTACGCAATTCATGCCCCAGCAGGCCGAGGAACTGGCTCATACGCTGGCTTGATGCTTCGAGTTCTTCCATGCGCCGCCGCCGCGACATGTCGCGCGTGATCTTCGCAAAGCCTTGCAGCGCGCCGTTGGGATCGCGCAGCGCCGTGACGATGGTGTTGGCCCAGAAGTTCGTGCCGTTCTTGCGCACACGCCACTCTTCCATTTCGCTGCGGCCTTCGCGCGCGGCCTGGTCGAGGTCTTTCTGCGGCCTGCCCACTGACACGTCTTCGGGCGTGTAGAAAAGCGAGTGTGGCTTGCCGATTACTTCGTCGGCATGGTAGCCCATTACATGCACGGACCCGGCACTCCAGGTGGTGATGAGCCCGTCGGCGTCGAGCAACGTGATGGCGTAATCGCTGATCGCATCGACAAGCACGCGAAAGCGCTTGTCGAGATCGCGCGCGTTGAAGCGCTCCGTGATGTCGCGCACGAAGTACGCGAGTTCTTTACTGCCGTCGTATTGCACAGCGGCCACGGAAAGTTCTGCCGGGAATTCGCTGCCGTCGCTTCGCGCGGCGGTCAGTTCCGTGCGCGGACTGTGTCCGGGCTGCTTCCGGTCGAACTCGAAGATGTCCAACTGAGCGTACTCGGCCTTGCAGCGCTCGGGGAATAGCAGTGACAGCATGGGCTGGCCGATCACGGCGTCGCGTGAATAGCCGAACGTGCGGTTCGCCGCATCGTTCCAGTCGATGATGATGCCGTTCGAGTCCGTACAAATGAAAGCGTCATGCGTAGTGTCGAGCACGAGTCTGCGGCGGCGCAGGGAGGAGGCGAGTCTCTTGTCCGCGGCTTCGCGCAAACCGATTTCGGTACGCAGCTTTGCGATGGTGATCGCGTTTTCTTCGATCAGCGTCTGGTTCTCGGCAAATACGCGCTGATGCGCCATACCGGACGCGACGAGCGAAGTGATCCGCTCGAGGGTTTGAATGTCTTCGGCAGAGAACGCATCGTGCGTGTCGGCCATCAGCTTGACGACGCCTGCCACTTCCGCGTGGTAGGCAAGTGGCGCGACGATCATCGAAGCGGCTCCCACTCGCTCGCACGCCTGCCTGTCGACGCGTGGATCGTTGGAAGTGTTGCGGCAATAGAGCAGCTTGTTCTCGACAGAGCACAGACCCGAGAGACTTCCCTCACGCTTCAGGCGCAAACCGACGTGCCGCGCTATCGACCCGCTGCATGCGCGGTACACCATGTCGTCGCCGTCGACCCATTCCACTACCGATGCGTGGGCCGCGGGCACCAGATCGAGCAGCGCGTCGGTGACTACGGAAAAGAAGGTATCCAGATTCAGCTTGGTCGCCGCGATCTTCGAGTGGGCGTTAATAAGTTTGAGTAGCCGGGCGTTGGTAGAACGCTCGGCTGCGAGTTGTACGGCGATATCGCTTTCGACTTGCGGATCTTGACTTGTGGTCATCTTCAATAACTCCATGCGAGTGTCGCTCGCGTGGCAGAGTAAAACACAGGCGATCTGAAATATTTATACACGTTTGCACGAGCAAGGTATGAGCCGAGCCGCAATTATGCTAAAGGCATGTCGTGACATGTCCATGTGTGGACTAAGGGACAATAGTAGCGGACCACTTTGTTGGCAAGTCGGCCGCGCGATTCCTTGCATGGTCCTGGAAGTTCGGGAAAACATGACGATCCGCACTCTCCTAAGTACTCCTGATACGTAAATCGGATTTGTCGAGCGCACTGTGAATGACGTTGAAAGACAGGAACGCGCGCACAAGCGCCTTGTAGGCGAGCACGCTTTCTTGCACAAGGTATCGACAATGGGAGAAAAAGCGAAATCGATGTTGATAGGCAACTTGCCGGTTTTCCATAGCGAAAATATTGCTGTCTATTGCCCGGCCGCTTGGTGCTGAGTTTGGATCTTGTTGAGGGTTACCGATGCAGTGGTTGCCGCGCTTGGGGACCGCGCCAATTCATGCACTCGCGCTCTCATCTTAACGGCACACTGCCAGCGACGTCGAACATGGATCAGCGAACGCTCACGTCGCACTTTTTTCGGTACAAATTACGCGTCCTTTTGTTCCATTTAGGTAAAAACAGGGTTTTTCTGGATACAAGGTAACGCGTCAGCGGACGATAGTGTGTATATGTTTAATTCGTCGGAGCAAACCGTGGCAGCGGGATTTCTTACTCATCAACAGATCTTCGATTCGAGCGTGGCGCATCTTATGAACCAAGGCAACGCCGCGCTGCTTCCGCAGGGCGGCGGCGCGTACCGCGGCCGTTGCGGCGGATGCCCGATCGGCGCAATGATCCGTCCGATTGATTACCGCACGTCGATGGAAGGAGTGCCGGTTCGCTATGTCCTCGCCGACGCGCTGCAGATTCCCACCTACATGGACGCAGGGGTCGCTGCACTGAAGCGCGCACTGTTGCGCGCACGCCTCAATATCTATTCGCCACAGACCGTCGAATTGTTGAGCTGTCTGCAGAACGTTCATGACGTCTTCGGCATCTGGGAATGGGACGAGCGGCTGCGCTCTATCGCGCGCAGATTCGGACTGTCGGCGAATAGCTTGCAGCGCGCTGCGTGAAGATGCGGAGCAGTTTCATGACAAGTCTCCAGCAGATCTTCACGACGGTTCGCTCGCATCTTCTCGCGCAAATGGCAGTGTCGGAAGACGACAGCGGTAGTTGTCGGCTGCGTGGGCGCGATGGCCGCCGCTGCGCGATCGGCGCGCTGATTCACGACGAGCACTACTCGCCCGCATTGGAAGAGTTCGGTATTGGATATTACCAGGCGGGCGAGGGTGGTCCATTGCTTCGCGCGTTGGCAATGTCAGGCGTCAACGCTTACGAACCACGCGTTATCGCGCTTCTGCAAGAACTGGAAGACGTCCACGATGAGGGCGACGTTGCGCGGTGGCACGAACAGTTTGAGGACGTCGCGCGGCGACATCTGCGCGAGCATGTAGCCGAAACCGCAGCCTGGCCAGAGTTGGCAGAAGCCGCGTAAAGCTCGCTGCAATCGCGCCGGTCGTGCAGAGAGATCGTCATGCGCGGTTAAGGCCAATGCAGCGAAATTCACGCCTCCGGGTGGCCGTCTTAGCGCGTGATGCCAAGGGGTGCGAAATAACTGCATGCATGGTCGCTTTTGTCCGCGGGACGGCGAGGTCCGTCCAGTACTTCAGCTTACCGAAGACATACGCGGCGGTACTTTGTCGGATTGTCCTTTCACCGTGCTCCCAATCCAGCCCGCACTATGCGGCGCTCCAGTGAGTTGCTTGATAAAGTCGAGCCCATTCATCGAGTGAGCTTGATATGCTTAGAGGAAAGCCATATTTCCTTGTATGGCATTCAGGTAATGGTCTATGCTTGAGCGACCAGACACCGACAATCCGTGTGAGATCAAGATGGCCACAGGTAAGGAAGCTACGGCGCGAGAGGCTGCAGAAGGGCTGGGTATGCGGCAGATCACCTCCGCACCGGCAAAACTCGATGCAACGGATCGCAAACTGCTCAACCTGCTCGCAGACGATTCCACCCGAAGCTACGCCGACTTGGGAGCCCTGCTGTATCTGTCCGCGCCGGCGGTGCATGAGCGTGTCAAACGACTTAAGCGCGAAGGCGTCATCAAGAAGACAGCTTGTTCGCTCGACGGCTCTAAGCTGGGCAGGCCATTGCTTGCCTTCGTGCACGTCGACACGCCGAGTTATCTCGTCACGCGCCATCTCCTCAAGTTGAAAGAACTCCCCGATGTTGAAGAGATCCACACCGTGACGGGCGATAGTGCCATGCTGCTAAAGGTCCGTACGCGGGATACGCAAACCCTCGAGGATCTATTGGAGCGGATTCACTCTATTGAGGGTTTCACCGGCACACGAAGCTACATTGCGTTGTCTACCTATCTCGAGCGCGGGCCGAGCCCTGTCGAGTAACTTCGTGCGCGTGCCGCCTGGCACAAATGCGACATGACTGTCCAATGCGTCCTGCAGAAGCCTGCTGCTATCCATGCCATTCGTCAGTTGTAGCCAGACGAACATTCCGCCTTCCGGCCGAGTCTATTTCACACCTTCCGGCATAAACGCCTGTAGCGCGAGCAGCATATCGCTCAGTTAAGTTTGCGACGAGATCGGCTCAATTATGTGCCACCGTTTTTACGCGCGATGCGGCTTGTCGGTCCAATCGATGAATATCCATAAGCTGTTCGGCGGCGCGCCCGCGGCTATGCTGTCTCTCGACCAATTCAATTAACGGTATCTGGTGGAACGCCGTTCGGAAGTTCTTATTCCCGCTTTGACAAGGTGTCCTCTCGCGTGAAGAGGGTCGACCATATCTGCCATGAGCGAAAAAACGAATGGCATTCGAAAAAGAATCGATTCTCGCCGGCCGCCGAGCACTTTTTACTTCCGTACGGAGCTACAGATCACTTCCAGCTTAAAGCGATTAGTTTTGAGTAGCAGGTGTTGAAGACCGTTTAGCGCTTTCCGACCGCCGTAGACATGCGGTGCTGTTTTCCTGAAGAAAGTCGAGTCCTATACTCGAACCCGGCTCGACTTCGGTCGATGAAAAAATACGGAAGGAGACGGCAGTGAACAATCCGGTGATCGAAGTCGAGACAGCGCCAACTTCTGAGGTCAGCCTCGATGACAAGTATCGAAAGGAGCGGGGCTACGCGTACATGAGCGGCTCGCATGCGCTCATTCGCGTGATGATCAATCAGCGCATTCGCGACAATGACGCCGGACTGAGTACTGCCGGATTCGTTTCCGGCTATCGCGGCTCGCCGTTGGCGGGCTTCGACACCGCACTCTGGTCAGCCGAAGCTGTGCTCAAGCAGCATCAGATCAAGTTCCTTCCCGCTATCAACGAAGATCTCGCGGCGACCGCGGTGTGGGGCACCCAGCAACTAGCGCTCTTTCCGCAGGAGTCCACGGTCGAGGGTGTCTTTTCGATGTGGTACGGCAAAGGGCCGGGCGTAGATCGCAGCGGCGACGCCTTGAAGCATGGCAACGGTGCCGGCACATCGGCTCTCGGCGGTGTGCTGGTTGCGGCAGCGGACGATCACACTGCCAAGTCATCCACTTTTGGACATCAGAGCGAACAGGCATTGATTGCTGCGTTCATTCCGGTTCTCTATCCGGCGAGTGTGCAGGACTATCTCGACTTTGGTGTGCTCGGCATCGCAATGGGGCGATATTCTGGACTGTGGGTCGGATTGAAATGTGTGTCCGACGTGATCGAAACGTCCGCCGTTGCCGACGTCGATCCTCATCGCATCGACATTCGGTTGCCCGACAAAGAATTTGCCGCCGACGATGATCTTCACATCCGTTCGCCCGATGTATGGGCCGAACAGGAGCCGCGAATCGTACGCAAAAGGCTGCCTGCGGCGTTGGCGTTCTGCCGGGCGAATCGTCTCAATTCCATTCGGATCAAAGGGCCGAAATCGAAGCTGGGGATCGTGTGCGCCGGCAAGGCATACAACGATGTCATGGAGGCGCTCAGGTTACTGGGATTGAGTGACGACGATGTGGAGAAGAATGGCCTGGCTGTGCTCAAAATCGGCATGGTGTGGCCTCTGGAGCCGACGATTCTCCGAGACTTCGCGGCAGGCCTCGATGAACTTCTCGTCGTCGAGGAAAAGCGTCCGATCATCGAACAGCAAATCAAGGACGAGCTTTATTCCGATGCATTGAATGGGCTTCCGCTGGTTCGCGTCTCCGGTAAGGGCAGTGGAGCGAGTGGTGGCGAATGGAATCGCTCTGGAGAAGCCTGCCTGTTGAGAAGCGACTATGAGTTGACGCCCGTGGAAGTTGCCGGCGCGATCGTCGCCAGGTTGCGAGCGCAAGCGGGCTGGACTGAAACGCGGAAGCGGGAGATCGAGGCGCGCTTAGCTGCGCTCGAGGCCGTTGGGCGGGTACAGGGCGTCGCGGGCGCGATCAGAAAACCTTTTTTCTGTTCCGGTTGTCCGCACAATACTTCTACTCGCGTCCCAGAGGGGTCGCGCGCAACGGCTGGTATCGGCTGCCACTATATGGCGAGCTCGATGGATCGTCGTACCGAGTCTTATACGCATATGGGCGGTGAAGGTGTTCCTTGGGTCGCCCAGGCGCAGTTCTCTACGCGCAAACATATCTTCGCGAACATTGGCGACGGAACTTACTTCCATTCCGGTTCGCTCGCAATTCGTCAGGCGGTCGCGGCGCATGTATCGATGACCTTCAAGATTCTCTATAACGACGCCGCTGCGATGACAGGCGGTCAGCCAGTCGATGGCGAATTAACCGTCGACGGCATCACGCGCCAGGTTGCCGCAGAGGGCGTGCGACGAATTGCCGTGGTCAGCGACGATATCGAAAAATATCGCATACAAGGGGTTACTTTCGCAGCGGGGACCACCGTTCACGACCGTACAGAACTCGACGCCGTGCAGCGCAACCTTCGTGATTACGAGGGGGTGTCAGTGCTCGTCTACGATCAAACCTGTGCTAGCGAGAAAAGGCGTCGCCGGAAGAAAGGCACTTATCCCGATCCGGCGAAGCGCGTTGCGATCAATAGCGATGTTTGCGAGGGCTGCGGCGATTGCTCTGTCCAAAGCAATTGCCTGTCGGTCGAGCCGCTCGACACGCCGTTGGGGCGAAAGCGCCAGATCAATCAGTCGAGCTGTAATAAAGACTTCTCATGCGTGCAAGGTTTCTGCCCGAGTTTCGTCTCAGTCGAGGGTGGGAAGCTTCGATCGAGCCAAACGAAGAAATCGCCTGAAGCCATGATGGCAGACTGGCCTGAACTACCATATCCCGCTTCACCGCCAATGACCGACACCGTGGACATTTTGATCAACGGTGTCGGCGGAACAGGTGTCGTGACGATCGGCAATCTGCTCGGTATGGCGGCGCACCTGGAAGGACATGGATGTACCGTTCTCGACATGGCAGGCCTGGCTCAGAAAGGTGGCGCGGTGTGGAGTCACGTGCGACTAGCATCGAAGCGGGAGCGCATGTACGCGTCGCGAATTCCATCGGGCGCAGCGGATCTCATCATTGGCTGCGATCTTGTCGTGACGGCGGCGCCCGACACGCTCTCGAGAATAAGAAAAGGCAAAACGCGCGTCGTTATCAATGGACAGACTTCCCCCACCTCAGCGTTTGTCGCCAACCGCGATTGGCAATTGCCTGAGGCGGAACTGAAATCGCATGTGGAGTCAGTGTGCGGTGACGACTTCGTCGACTGGGTCGACGCGCAGGATATTGCCAGACGACATTTGGGAGACACAGTATTTTCCAACGCGATCATGCTGGGTTTCGTGTGGCAGCAGGGTTTGATCCCATTGGCTCGCGAGTCGATTGAGCGCGCGATCGAACTCAACGGTCAAGCCGTCAAGAAGAACAAGCTGGCATTCCAGATTGGACGCTGGCTCGCGGTGAATCCCGCCCGCTTTGCCGCCGGTCAGGAAGTCGAATCGGTGATTGTCTGGCGCCAGAAGAAAAAGGTCGTGCTGGACGAACTGATCCAGTCGAGAGTGTCGTTGCTCGCTGCATATCAAAGCGAACGCTATGCGCGCGAGTATGAGACCTTTGTCAGTGAGATTGCGGCGCAAGTCGGATCGCACGGCAAGCGAGAGGCGTTTATCTTGGCTGTTGCCGAGGGCCTGTATAAGCTGATGGCCTATAAAGACGAGTATGAGGTAGCACGGTTGTACTCGTTGCCCGGATTCAAAAAATCCCTTGAAAACCAGTTCGAGGGAGACTTCAAGATTCGCTACTACCTTGCTCCGCCGTTGCTATCGCGCAAGAACGAGAAGGGCGAACTCATCAAGAAAGAGTTTGGGCCTTGGCTCGGCCACGTTTTTCCATTGCTGGCACGACTGAAGATCTTGCGGGGAACACCATTCGACCCGTTCGGCCACACCGCAGAAAGGAGACGGGAGCGCGCACTGATCCGTGAGTACCGCTTGTGGATCAGAACCGCGCTAACGCATCTCGCCGATAAGCCGGACGTGTGCATCGAATTGGCAAAGCTTCCCGACTCGATTCGCGGTTACGGGCATGTCAAAGAAAGAGCGATTGATGAAGCGATGGCAAAGCGGGATACGTTGTTGGCCGCTTTGTCGGCTCCTGCGCATCAATGGCGAGCGTCCGCATGAATAAACCAGGAGGAGGAAACGAATGAACCAGCATGTTTCCGTGCAGTGGCTCGACGGTGTCATGTCCATTAGCTTGAACCGACCTGAGAAGCGCAATGCGTTGGACGAGTCAATGTTCAGCGCGCTGGCCGACGCATTCGTCGAGGCCCGGTCCGACGACCGTGTTGCCTCCGTGCTGATTAAAGGAACGTCCGACTGTTTTTGTGCTGGACATGATATCGGAGCTTTCGCGACGCTTTGGCCTCAGCCCGAAAATGGCGCGATCATACGGTGTATAACAGCGCTTCTCGGGCTCGATAAGCCGTTCACCGCGGCCGTGCGCGGCGCTGCGGTAGGGTTTGGCGCGACCTTGCTTCTGAGTGCCGACTACGTCGTCGCATCTCATTCCGCGACATTCTGTTTTCCCTTCGCACGACTGGGTATCGTCCCCGAGGCTGGCGCGAGCGCACTGCTTGCGCGACGGGTGGGAGATATTCGTGCGCGCGACTGGCTTATGTCCGCAAGAGTGATCGGTGCAGAGGAAGCACTTTCAGCAGGATTTATATCGCGGCTGGCGGACTCTTCCGAGGTCGACGTCCTGGCGCAGGAATACGCCGCAGAAATCGCGAACAAACAGCCTCACGTCATGCGGCAAATACGGCGACTGATTGATGACGGTGCGCATCGGAGCGCAAAACAGGCAGCGTTGTTCGAACTCGAGGCGCTGAACGTTCTGATTCCAGAAGCGGCCAATCGTGTTCGCTATTCCGGTAAGCAATCTGGAGAGGTCGAATGAATAATGTCCTGATCGTCCATGCTCACCCGGAGCCGAAATCTTTCTGCACGGCACTGGCTCACGCGGCTATCGAAGAGTTCGAAGGCCGGTCTTGCTCGGTGACGCTATCTGACCTCTATGCACAACGTTTCAATCCGGTCGCTTCAGCGAACGACTTCGAGTCGCGATCCGATCCCGACTACCTGGTCTACTCGCTGGAACAGCGCCACGGGCTGAAACAGGGCAGTTTGAATGCCGAGATCGTGCGCGAAGTGGACCGGGTTCTCGCGGCTGATACAGTGGTATTCGTTTTTCCTGTCTACTGGTTCTCGACTCCCGCCATACTGAAAGGCTGGATCGACCGGGTGTTCTTATCCGGTGCGTTTTATGGCGGAAAGCGAATCTATGAGCGCGGCAGCATGGTTGGAAAGAGGGCTGTGACTGCGATTACACTGGGCGGCCGCGATCATATGTTCGGTCCACGCGCATTGCACGGCGAACTCGTGCGCGGCATGATGCGTCACTTCTTTCAAGGCACCCTTGGATATGTCGGATTCGATGTCGTCGAGCCGTTTGTGGGTTACCACGTTCCATATTGCCCGGACGCCGAGCGGGACCGCATCATGTCGGACTGGAGAGCGTATATCGCCACGCTCGATCAGCAGCCGCTTATGAAGATGCCCGATCTCTCGAAGTTCGATGACGTTTTTCGTCCTTTGGAATGAGGAGTTTGCAAAGAAAGCGCTGAGTTGAGTTCGGCACGAATCAGTTCAAAAATCGCATTGGGCTATTTAAAGTCCGGGAAACGCAGTGCCTTACTCTGCGGCCTTTTGCTCGTGGAATTTTCACGGACTGAATCCGCGTGGCAGGGTCGGCTCGTTGAGAGAGGCTCCTTGAGGCATGTCGACCCACCTGGAGATGCCGGTAAACACTCGTTCGAGGTCGTCCGAACGACCGTCGCACACCTGCTCATGAACGGCATGGCGCACGAGGTCGTTCTATTCGGCTGAATGCCCGCCCGGGGGCCGCAATGTCAGCGCACCTTCGCGCCGGACGTCTGCCCGAACGACGGATGCCTGCGCCGCACGTAGTACCACGCGACGATCGCGAGCGCCGTCGATACCGCGAACCAGAACTGGAAGCGCGATTCCGGGTTGAATGCCTGCGACCCGAGTACGGCGACCAGCGCAAGCAGCGCGACCCAGTTCGACACTGGATAACACCACGCACGGAACTCAGCCGGGTCGCGTTGCTCGTGCTTCGTCTGGCGGCGCATCGCGAAGTGCGCGACGATAATGAAGATCCACACGATCATAACGAACGCGCCGCTACTCTTCGCGAGCATCAGGAACAGGTCGCCGCCGCTCAGGAAGTGAATGCCGAGGATCGACACGCAAACCGCAAGGCACAGCACGAGCGCGTTCATCGGGACGCCCTTTGCGTTGGTGCGGCCGAACATCGCGGGCGCATGGCCGCGCTGGCTCAGCGAGAACAGCATGCGCGAATTGGAGAACAGGAACGAGTTCATCACCGACATGAACGACACGAAGAGCACGATCTTCATTGCGACAGCCGCGCCGGTGAAGCCCGCCATGCTGAACAGCGAGACATACGGCGATTTCAGATTGGCCTTGTCGGTCCAAGGCATACACAGGATCAGGATCGACACCGAGCCGACGTAGAACACCATCACGCGTAAGATCACGCTCTTGATGGCGCGGACCACGTTCTTGCCCGGGTTCTCGGATTCACCTGCGGCCACTGCCGCGATTTCGCTGCCGCCAAGCGAGAAGATCACGACCATCACGCCGGAGATCACAGGCGAAATGCCGTTGGGCATGAAGCCGCCGTGGTCAGTCAGGTTCACGAACCCCGGCGCGGGGATGCCCGGCTGGAGGCCGAACAGGATCGACGCGCCAAGCACCATGAACACGATGATCGTTGCGACCTTCGCGAACGACAGCCAGTATTCGGCTTCGCCGAACGCGCGCACCGAATACGCGTTGGTCGCCATCAGCGCGATCAGCATGAACAGCGCGCCAGCCGGGACCGGTAGCCATGGCAGGAAGTCGTGGAGGATCGCGCCGAGCAGGATCGCCTCCACGGTGATCGTAATCATCGACTTGAACCAGTAAAGCCAGCCGACCGCGAAGCCGGCCCATTCGCCGAGATAGCTGTTCGCATACGTGGAGAACGAGCCGCTGTCAGGATTGCGGGACGCCATTTCGCCGAGCATGAACATGACCAGCGTCACCATCACGCCCCCGATCAGGTACGACAGAATCGCCGCGGGGCCGGCGGTTGCAATAATGGAGCCGGAGCCGACGAACAGGCCTGCGCCGATGACGCCGCCTAGCGCGATCATCGTGATGTGTCGTTGCTTGAGGCTCTTTTTTAATGAGTAATCCTGCATGTCTACCTCCACAGTTGATCTGGATTATTGGTGAAACGTGTTTACACCTTGTTTTTTTGTGCTAGCGGGCCGAGATGGGCCGGATGTTAACGAGCGACGACGTGTGGGCGGAGATCCGCTTCACCGCATCAAACCTTCTTCGGCCGTTCTTTTACGACCCGGAGGATTGGACCGATGATGTGCCCGCTGCGAGTGCTGCTTCATACGCACGCTTCAGCCGCCTTGCGCCTTCCTGAATCTCCTCAACGCCGGGGGCAGCGAATGAAAGACGCAGTGATGCTACGTCCAGCTTATCGGCGAAGAACGCCTTACCTGGGACGAAGATGACCTTGTTTTCGATTGCGTGCCAGAGGAGTTCTGATGAATCGATCCCTTCGATTCGCGCCCACACGAACATCCCGCCTTCGGGTTGATGAAACTGAATGGCATCGTCCAGTTGCCAGCGCAGTTCATTGCACAGCGCGTCACACTTGCGTCGATACATCGTGGTGATGCGCGGCAGATGGCGCTCCAAAGCGCCGTCCGCCAGATATTCCGCCGCGATCGCTTGGGTCCATGGAGCGCTACATAGGTCCACCGTCTGTTTCGCGATGACACAACGTCGCGTGATTTCAGCCGGCGCAATTGACCAGCCCACTCTCAGCCCCGGCGCGACAATCTTTGAGAGGCTTGCAAAATGAACCACCCAGTCGCGCGAACCCTCGACTTCCGCCGTCAACGCAAGAATTGATGGGACGGTGTCTCCCGAAAAACGCAGATCGCCGTATGGGTCGTCTTCAACGATAACGAACCGGTACTTGACAGCAAGCTTGAGCAACGCGATGCGTCGTTCTCGCGTGATGGTCGCGCCGGTCGGGTTCGCGAAAGTTGGCACCGTGTACAGCAGCTTCGGTCGCGGCACTGCTCCCGATTCAAGAAGCGCAGCGAGGTTGTCTACATCGAGGCCATGGCCATCTACTTGCGCCGTAACGATCTTGGCTTGTTGAAGCTTCAGAGCCTGCAACGTCGCGGGATAAGCTGGTTGTTCGGTGAGTACGACATCGCCTGGTGCGACGAGAACGCGCAACAGTAGATCCAGTCCTTGCTGGGAACCCGTCGTCACGAGCAGTTCGCCCGGACCGCAGGTTACGCCGCGACGGGCCATCAGATTTACCAGCTCACTCTTTAGCTCAGGCAGTCCGTCCGTCGGTCCGTACTGCAGACAGCGGTTCGAATTCCGGTAAGCGCGCTTTTGGGCAGATGCCAAACCGTCGACGTCAAAAAGATCGCTAGCTGGATAACCGCCTGCGAATGAAATCATCCCGGGTTCGGCAAGATACTTGAACAGCTCACGAATCGGTGAACCGGACGGGTCTTGAAAAGGGGCTGTAAACTCGTACATATCGTCGTTGGCTCGTCGCCGGTCAATTGCAGCATTTCCGCGTAGCAGGCATTGGACCGAATAATCCGATCGCAAGCGCTGTTGCTACGGCCCGATATCTATGCACGATGTAATGCGCTTCTATTACGCTCGTGTGCGCCTTGGCTCAAAAGATCCAGAGCCACGTCGACGATCATGTCTTCCTGTCCGCCAACCATCTTGCGCCGGCCGAGTTCCACGAGGATATCGACTGTTTTTAAACCATACTTGCTTGCAGCAAGTTCGGCGTGCCGCAGAAAGCTGGAGTACACGCCGGCATAGCCGAGCGCCAGCGTCTCACGGTCAACGCGCACTGGACGATCCTGCAACGGACGCACCAGATCGTCGGCCGCGTCCATCAGGCGGTACAGGTCGCAGCCGTGATTCCAGCCCTGACGTTGAGCTGCGGCGATAAACACTTCAAGCGGTGCGTTTCCTGCGCCTGCACCCATCCCGGCAAGACTCGCGTCGATGCGATCGCAACCCTCTTCGACGGCGACCAGCGAGTTCGCGACACCAAGGCTCAGGTTATGGTGTGCATGCATACCGGTCTGGGTCTGCGGGTCCAATATGTCCTTGAAAGCGCGGAAACGGTCCCGGATGTCCGCCATGCCAAGTGCGCCGCCCGAATCCACGACGTAGACGCAGGTCGCGCCGTACCGCTCCATCAGTTTCGCCTGCATCGCAAGTTTCTGCGGCGTGGTCATGTGGCTCATCATCAGGAATCCGACGGAATCCATGCCGAGTTCGCGAGCAAATTCGAGATGTTGGCGGGACACGTCGGCTTCGGTGCAGTGCGTGGCGACGCGCACGACGCGTGCGCCCGCATCGTATGCGTTGCGAAGATCATGGATGGTGCCAATGCCGGGAATCAGCAGCGTCGCTATCTTCGCGGTTTTGACGCTCTCCGCCGCTGCAGCAATCCATTCGACATCACTGTGCGCACCAAAACCATAGTTGAAACTCGAGCCTTCGATGCCATCGCCGTGCGCGACCTCAATGCTGTCGACACCGGCCTCATCAAGCGCCCTCGCGATTGCCCGGACGTTGGCAATGCTGTATTGATGACGGACTGCGTGGCTGCCATCACGCAACGTTACGTCGGAGATATAGAGTTTCTTGTCGAACGATGTCATTGAATAGGCTCCTTCTGGCCTCGGACCACGCCGGCAGCGAGGCGTCGGCGCGCCATCATGTCGCCGCACGCGAGCGCCGCCGACGTCATGATGTCGAGATTGCCCGCGTACGAGGGCAGGTAATGGGCGGCGCCTTCTACTTCAAGGAATACCGACGTCTTCAACCCGTGCTTTACACCGAGACCCGGCACGTTCAGCGGCTCTTCCGGCGAGACGATGTCGAACTGAATCTTCTGTTTCAGGCGATATCCGGGAACATAAGCCTGCACGCTGGTAATCATCTGTGCGACGCTGTCCTCAACCGCGTTCACGTCTACCAGATCGGACAATACAAACACCGTATCGCGCATGATCAATGGCGGCTCCGCTGGATTGAGCACGATGATTGCCTTGCCGCGAGTTGCCCCACCCAGCGTCTCGATTGCGCTACGCGTGGTCTCAGTGAATTCGTCGATGTTTGCCCGCGTGCCCGGCCCCGCAGATCTGCTCGAGATAGAGGCGACGATTTCCGCGTAGTGGACCTTCGCGACACGCGACACGGCTGCAACGATCGGAATCGTCGCCTGACCGCCGCACGTGACCATGTTCATGTTGGACGCATTTTCGGCCTCGAGATTGATCGCCGGAATCACATATGGACCAACCGCAGCCGGTGTCAGATCGATAACCTGCACGCCGTGCTTTTGCAGCACATCGTTGTGATGCTTGTGCGCACTGGCCGATGTGGCGTCGAAAACGATATCGATGTTCTTGAACACATCGAGTTTCAGCAGCCCGTCGATCCCCTCCGCTGTCGTCGCCACGCCCATCCGTTCAGCGCGCGCGAGCCCATCCGATTTCGGGTCAACACCCACCATCGCAGCCATTTCGAGGTGCTGGCTGTTGCGCATCACCTTTATCATCAGGTCGGTCCCGATGTTGCCGGGACCGATGATCGCAACTTTTACCTTTTCGTTCATATCCACTCCGAGATTTGGGGTCACGCCGCGACGTGAAATCCAACACTGCCGAGCTGCTCCATATCGACTGACGTGTACTGCCCCAGCTTGATCCACTCCGCCGGCGTAGCACCGCCCGCCATGACAATCCATCCGGCCTGAAGGGGCTCGCCAGCCTCCGCTGATAAACGGGCGGCGGCTACGAGCGAACGTAAAGGATGACCCAGCAGTGCGGCGGTGGATCCTACCTGGACGACCCGCCCGTCGATGCTCACTGTCAGCCCGAGGTTAGAAAAGTCGATCTTCGGATCGCACCAGGCGCCGATAACAAAACCGCTAGAGGACGCGTTGTCGGCAATCACTTCTGGCAGCGAGAACTTGAAATCCTTGTAGCGCGAGTCGATGATTTCGATCGCCGGAGCGATCGCTTCCACCGCCGCGAGGGCTTGTGGTCCCGTGACATTCCCTTCGAGCGGCCGCTTCAGTATGAAAGCGATCTCCGGTTCGCAGCGGGCATGAATGAAGCGCGAAAGATCAATCGCTGTCCCTTCCTCGATCTGCATTGCATCGGTCAGTCGTCCCCAGATCACATCGGACAGGCCCATCTGGACCATCTTGGCCCGGCTGGTAAAACCCATCTTCACACCGACGCGGCGTTCACCGCGGTCGAGTCGACGGCGGATCGATTCGGCTTGAATACGGTATGCCTCATCAAGTGACAGACGGCCCTCGCGATCGAACCGCGTGACCTCCGTTGCGTTTAGCGCCGCATCGTCGAGCAGCTTGGCGAGTTCTGCAATGTTGCTCATGAGCGCACCTCGTTTTTTGATAGCGGTTCGAATACGGCACGCAGGGACCCCAGTCCGTGGATGCGAGTTTCGAACACGTCTCCGGGAACGACGGGGACCATGGGTCCGAGGGCGCCTGACAGCACCAGGTCTCCGGCTTTCAAGGGTTGGCCTAGCGATGCCATCGTCCGGGCCAGCCAGACAACCGCATTGACGGGATTTCCCAGACAGGCGGCTCCTGCGCCGACCGATACTGGTTCGCCGCGTCGCTCCATCACCATGCCGCACAAGCGCAGGTCGAATTCAGACAATTTGCGTGGGATGGTGCCGAGCACATACGCCGACGAGGACGCGTTATCCGCAATCGTGTCGGTGATGCGAATATTCCAGTCCGCGATCCGGCTGCCGACAATCTCCAGCGCAGGCAGCGCGTACTCGATAGCGTTGAGCACGTCGACCTGAGTGGGGTTGTCCATCGTCATGTCACGTCCGATGACAAATGCGACTTCGGATTCGACCTTGGGCTGCGTGAGTATCGATGATGGAATCGGCTCTCCATCGCCATACCCCATATCGTCGAAGAGCATGCCGAAGTCGGGCTGGTCCACACCGAGCTGCCTCTGCACGGCGACCGATGTGAGGCCGATTTTGCATCCGACGACGCGGCGGCCTTCGGCCAGTCGACGCTCGGTGTTCACTCGCTGGATCGCGTATGCGTCGTCGATACTCAGTTGATCGTACGTTTCGCGCAACGGCGCGAGGTATTTGCCGCTGCGCTGAGCAGTTGCAAGCGCAGCAGCGGCTTCCTCGATAAGGAGGGGCGTCATTTGCCGTTCTCCAGAGCAGGGGAGCCCAGTTCGTCCTTGGTACGCTCGCCTATTGCCCAGTGTGTCGAGGGCACCTCGTTTGCAAAGACCCGAATGCTTTCCAGGGGCACGCCGAGGGTTTCGTGCACGGTGCGGGCGATTGCCTTAAGGCACGCCTTGACGGCTTGCGCGTCGCGGCCCTCGACGAGCGAGATGTGGATGATTGGCATGACTCGTTTCCTGACGTGATATGAGCGAGGTCATGATGTACGATGCAAGCCATGACGGTCCAATACCGTTTGGACCCATATTGATACCGAATGGGTATCGGAGCCTGCGCAGTACGTGGAGGAAACATGGACCTGAAGCAGATGCGCTATTTCATGGCGCTGGCAGAGGAGGCGAACTTCGGACGGGCGGCGGAACGTCTGCACATGGCGCAACCGCCGCTCACACGTAACATCCGTGCACTCGAACAGGAACTAGGTACGCAACTGTTCGTCCGAACCACGAAGGGCGCCGAGCTGACCGAGGCGGGGCGCGCGTTAATGGAAGAGGTGCCCAACATCCTGGCTCTTGCGCGGCGTGCGCAGGAACAGACTCAATTAGCTGGCCAGGGCTACCTGGGACGGCTCGACGTCGGCATTTTCAGTTCGGGGATTCTGAACGTCATTCCCCGGCTGCTCGCCGCGTTTCATACCGAACGGCCAGAGGTCAAGATCGGCTTGCACAATATGTCCAAGGCTGAGCAGATTAATGCGCTGCGTGAGCGGCGCATCACGATCGGTTTCAATCGTCTCGTGCCCAACGAACCCGATATCGCGGTTGATTGGGTTCTAAGAGAACCGTTTCTGGTTGCGCTGTACGAAGGACATCGGCTGTGCGCGAAGAAGTCGGTGACGCTGCGGGATCTCGACAACGAGCGAATGATTCTTTATCCCAACGCACCCGTGCATGGCCTCGCGCAGGAGGTGGCCGCTGCTTTTCGCGCCGAGAATGTGCAACTGCGTGTTGAGCAGGAAGTGGAGGACGTGGTGACGTGCATCGCATTGGTTGCGAGCCGTTTCGGCATTTGCGTGACCACGGAATCGGCAGTCAATCTTCGGCTGCCTGGCGTTGTGTACCGCCCGCTCAGATCGACACAGTTGCGGGAAATCGAGTTGTCCTGTCTTTATCGTCGCGGGGACAACTCCCCAATCCTGCAAGCCTTTTTAAAGTTGATACAGACTTCGCGAATCCACCGCGTTCGTGCCCAGCTTTGAGCGGCGGCCGCGAGTGATGCCGGGAGGTCGGGCAAGCGTCCGGTCGGCAGGGCAATACCTCGACGAAGCACGATCATCCGCAAGTTTGCCCATGTCTATCCGGCATCGAGACTGGGGAAAGGAACTGCATCTCCGCGTGAGTCCGTCCGATGGTTCAGGATGCAAGCGGCCTTCGAAAGTACGGGGTTTTGACGGACCGCTTGGGCTCGTCAACCGGCAGTCGCATCGGCGGCTGTTGGCCCTGGTGACGCAGTAAGCGTCTCGCTGCCCGCATGACAAATCGCAGCTGGCGCAAGGTCCGTTCATCGACCGGTCGCGCCTTTCCACGCGCGCGGCACGCGGTGGAAGTTGCGGTCGAAATAAATCAGGCTGTCACCGTCGCTACGCACTCCGATCTCAGTCGTCTCCACGAACAGCACCGCATGCGAGCCGACATCCTTCGCTTCGACAATTCTTCCCTGCAAGCTCGCGAGCGCGCCGCGCAACACGGGCACGCCGTTGAGTCCTTCATACCACTCCGGCAGCTCTCGTCAATCGCCTCCGCACTGCGGCCGCTGCGTGATCGGGAGTTTTTCGCCTTACAGGGCGACGGCTGAATAGCCGGGCCGCATGCGCTCGTGCTGCTACGTCCTGTCAGACGTTCCAGTCAGCCGTCGCTTCGCCTGTCATTTCCGAGGCGGTCAGTCCGTGCGTTTAAATCTCGAGCCGGAGGCCAAGCTGACCAATAGTGCGGGTAACTTCACAGCAAGGCGCGTAGGCAATCATGGACGCCGTAACGCGACGCCTCAGCGGGACTTGCTGGCGTCGATGCCGAGGAAGGGAAACGCGGGTGCGCGTTGAAAGTCCTTGGAGACTTCGCCGCCGAATGTATTGCGCTGATCCTTGCCGAGGTCGAGACGTTTGACAGGTGCGCCGGCGGAGAAGTCGACCTTCTTGAGATCGACCCAGAAAGTACTCGGGGTGAGGGCCGATTCGAAGAAGTAAAGCATGCGTTTGTGATCCGCGACGGTGCGCCATCGTGTGGACGATATATTGGGCTCGCCGGGGGTAGTGATCCCGAACGGCACCGACGCGTTACGGATCACGCTAAAAACGCTGGCAAGTGCAATGGCAGGGTCTTCACTCTTAGGGATCGCGTTGACGTAGAACGAGGCGCGCGCGAACCGGTCAGCAGAGCGATTGGTGCCAGGCAGCCAGACGGTGCCTCCGATCTGTTTCCAGTATTCGTTGAGTGCAAGCTGCTCGTCGAAGGTCGGCGAGTTGGTCATCACCTGATACTGCCGACCATGATGGATGATCTGCTTACCGCCGATGTACTCGACGATGGCGCTGTCGCCAGTCGCGTCCGACATGGCGAGGTGCAGTGTGGTGAGGCGCTGTTCTCCGGGGACGTTGTCGGTGACGATTGTGAACGGCTCTTTCTCAAGCGCAGCTACGGCTTCCGAGACGGTCGCAAAGTTGTCCAGCACGTACTGCGCCCATGCGGCGATAGTGAGTCCCGGTTTCGAGTTTTTGTCGAAGGGAGGATATTGCGACTCGACGAGCCAGAGCAGTTGAGCGGCTAGCCCCTTTTCGTTCATGCCGTCGGTGGTGGAGACGTCATAACCGGTAGCCACGACGCTACCGTATTTTGCCGTCCATTTAAGAGAGTTCGGACCGGATTCACCGGTGCGGGCGATGCCACGCGGCAGGATGTAGAGGTTAGTGGCGACGTCGAGCTTCCAGTCCATCGACCGGGCGGTGATAACGTCGTCGTTGTCACCGAGATAGACGACGCGAGTGCAGGCTAGCGATGCAGCCGGATCGACGAGGAGCGTCGCTGCTGCGGCGAGACACGTCACAACTGCGGAAAAAGGGCGGCGCATGGCACTTCCTCACGCTGTGTTGGGAACTGATGCAGTTGTCGACGGGGCCGCTGCAGTCAGCCCAAACCAATCGCTTTATGCTTTATTTGCCAATCACCTCACGCACCGAAATCCCGCATAAACGTACTGGTAATGTGGTTGAAACCAGTTTCGGAATGTCGGTCGTAACATGCACTGTGCGGTGCGCGCCGATCCGCCCTTCAGCACGTAATGCTTGCCGTCGAAGAAGTTGGCCGAATAACCCAGATAGAACGGAAACGGTTCGAACCCCGGCAATCCGTCGAACAAAGTGGAAGTCCACTCCCAGCCGTTGCCGTACTGGCCTTCAACGCCGAACTCGCTGACATTGTCCGGATAAGCGTCGACCGGACGCGGATCCCAACTGCGAAAGTCGAAGTTGCCGGAGCCCGCATGCGGCGCACCGTGCGCCGCGCGCTGCCATTGCGCTTCTGTCGGCAGCGCCTTCCCCGCCCAGCGCGCGTAGGCGCTCGCTTCCGCGTGGCTCACGTATGCCGGCCAGTCGGGTGGAAGCGGTACTTCGTCAAACATGGTACGCAGCATCCATTCACCACGTTCGCCGCTCGCCTCGCGTCGCGACCAGCACGCGGGATGCTGTATGCGCTCGGCTTCCTTCCAGGCCCAGTCTTCTTCCGTCCACCATTTCCGCTCGCGATAACCGCCGGCTTCGATGAACTCGCAAAACGCGGCGTTCGTGACCATATAGCGGTCGATCTCGAACGCAGGCACGTCCACGTGCAATTCACCGAACTCGTTGTCCCAGCCGAAGCGGCCGCTGTCGCGCGGCATGCCGATCACAGCCGGACCGGCCGGCACGCTGACCATCGGCGACAGGCTGTTCACGCGCCCCGGACCGTGCACGACAGGCTCGCGCAAATCCGTCACCTTCTGCTCGATCGGCAATTGGTGAAGCATGTAGGCAAGCGTCTCGGCGTGCATCAATCGATGCTCGATGGCCACGTTGAGCAATTGCCCGGAAGCCTCGACTCGCGCGGAATCGGTAAGCGCCTGCAGTTCGCGGTCGATCTGTCGGCGGGTGTTCAACCCGTATTGCCGCACGGTATCGAGCGAAGGCCAGTCGCCAGGCTGATCGGTCGGAAAACCGCCGTCTACCGGGTCGATACCGAATGCGAAAAGCTGATCGAGTTGCTCATCGAACGCGGGGAGATCGAACAGGCGCTTGTCGAACAGATTACGATCGAAAGCTTCGAGGTGCCCGATATAGAACACAATCCGGTGCCGTTCACGGATCGGTCTCTCGTACAGGAACTCGGGCTTGACGATGGAAAAGAGGGCGTCGGTAACTTGACGCGCGTCGCTCAAACGTTGAACGAGCGGATGATGTGGACCGGGGTCGCGGTTCATTTCGCCGGGTCTCCTTGCGGGGGGACGGACTAAACAAAGACTGTACCCGCTTGCAGATGCCATGCCAAGGCACGAACTCCACCGGAAAATCGTGGCAAACGACGCGGCCGCACGGTCCGCGCCCTCGCGCCGAGCCTAAACGTGGCGCAATCCGTCCAGATCGACGATCCGAATGTGCTTGCCTTGTGTGTCGATCAGGCCGCGCTTTTGAAATCTTGACAGGGTGCGGCTCACGGTTTCGAGCGTCATGCCGAGGTAGCTGCCCATGTCTTCACGGGTCATTCGCAGGTTGAACTCTGCCGACGAATAACCGCGTTGAGCGTTGCGCTCCGACACGTCGAGCAAAAAGGCCGCGACTCGTTCGTCGGCTGAAAGCGAGCCGAGCACCATCATCTGGGCCGCTTCGCGCACGATCTGCTCGCCCAACAGTTTGTGCAGGCGTTCCTGCATCGAGCCGATTTCGCGGCACAGTGACTTGAGCGCCGTGTAGGGAACGATGCACACCGTGCTGTCTTCGAGCGCCAGCGCGCTGCATGCGTGCCGGTCGTCGCTGATGCCGTCGAGGCCGAGCGCCTCGCCCGCAAGCCGCAAGCCGGTGACCTGTTCGCGCCCGTCCCGATGCGCCATGACGGTTTTCATCGAGCCCGAACGCACCGCATAGATGTTGTCGAAACTGTCGCCGCTGCGGTACAGCGTGTCCCCGCGATGCACCGACCGCGCGGAGCAGATGAGCGTTTCGAGCTTGGACAACTCGTCGGGTGCCAACCCTTGTGGCATGCATAGCTGGCGCATCGCACAGCTGGAGCAGCGCGCGGCGCTGCGGGTGCCGGTGCGTCCAGCGGCGGCCCGCGGCGTGGCGCGGCGGCTGCGCTGCTGCGGCGGCGAACTGACGGCCGGGCCCGGCGAAGCAGCGGAGTCGGCGGCGAGGGCGGATTGTGCAGCGGTAGAGGTAAGCATGTCTGAGCCAATGTCAGGGGTAATGCACCAATTGTCCCACCGGCTCTGTCCCCTGTTTCGCGGCAAAATGACGCGCGTTCCCGCTTATGCCGTTTGAGCGTTGTCAGAGCCGACCGGCGCATAAAACCGTCCCCCCGCGTTCCGCAAACCGCATTTACGCCTTCTCATCTTGTCGCTCCAACAGGGGCCTTTCCCGCGCCGACGCAAACGTTTGGCGAAATTTTCACTTTCTAGCGCGACCAGCTCTCAAGGTTTCCCAGAATGTGTCGTCATATTGTCTGAAGAAAGCGGCGGCAATGAGAAGGGGCGGATTACACGCGCCCGCGTCGGCGCGCGCCGGCGGTTCAAACGTCATCGAAATGAACCGCCTTGAGACAGGGCGCACCTTTCAGGCTTAAGCAACGGCTGTTTCGCGACAACTTTTATCGTGCGGTAGGGCAAGGAATTAGACACATGAAGATTTCGAATTTGAAAATCGGGGTTAGGCTCGGCTCCGCCTTCGCGCTGATGGTCGCGCTGCTCGTCGGCACGGCTATCGTGGGTATCGAGCATCTCGAGTCCACGAACACGAAGATGGACGAGATCGTCAGTCATCGCTACACGCTGATTGCGCTCAGCAATCAGATCAAGAGCAACGGCTACAAGGCGAACGGCATTCTCAGCAATCTGCTGCTGACTACCTCGCCGGACAAGGCCAAGCAGTATATGGACGACTATGCGGCCATCCGCAAAGCCAATGCGCAAGCCTACGGGCAGCTCGAAAAGTTTCTCACGAGCGATGACACGAAGGCGTTGTTCAAGCAGCAGTTCGACGCGCGCTCGGCCTACGGGGTGAGCGTCAAAGCTTTCTTCGATCTGGTGAGCAAGAACCAGCAGCAGGAAGCGCGCGACGTCTATCAGGGCGACATGGCGCGGCTTCAGGACGCGTACTACCTGCTTGTCGACAAAATGGTCGACGTGCAGGCGGAGCGGATGGCGCACGACGTGGCCGATGCGGTTTCCGAAGCGCATCGCGCGAAAATCCAGATGATCCTGCTCGCACTGGTCGCGACGCTGATCGCAATCGCAACGGGCATCTTCATCACGCGCACCATTACGCGGCCGATCAATCGCGCGGTCAGCCTCGCGGAAGCGGTCGCGGCGGGCGACCTCACGCATCACCTGCATGTGGATACGACCGACGAAGTGGGGCGCCTGCTGACCGCGCTCGAACGCATGACGCGCAATTTGCACGGCATCGTCGCGCAAGTGCGTCAGGGCACGGACACGATCAGCCAGGCGACGCGCGAAGTGGCGAGCGGCAACATGGACCTGTCGAGCCGCACGGAGCATCAGGCGAGTTCGCTCGAAGAAACCGCGGCTGCCATGGAGCAACTTACGTCGACGGTCAAGCAGAACGCCGACAACGCCCGTGAAGCGAACCAGCTTGCTTCGAGCGCTTCGGACGTGGCAGTGAAGGGCGGCAACGCGGTGAATCAGGTCGTGAGCACGATGAGCGCGATCAACGAATCGTCGCGCAGGATCGTCGAGATCATCGGCGTGATCGACGGTATCGCATTCCAGACGAACATTCTTGCGCTCAACGCTGCCGTCGAAGCGGCGCGTGCAGGCGAGCACGGCCGCGGTTTCGCGGTGGTCGCGAGCGAAGTGCGCGGACTTGCGCAACGCAGCGCCGTCGCGGCAAAGGAAATCAAGGAGCTGATCGCGGACTCGGTGAATCAGGTGGGTACCGGCGGAAAGATGGTCGAGGACGCGGGGCAGATCATCAGCGAAGTCGTCAAGAGCATTCGCCACGTGACCGAGATCGTTGCGGAGATCAGCTCCTCCAGCAAGGAACAAAGCGAAGGCATCGAGCAGATCAACCATGCGGTCACGCAAATGGACAAGGTGACGCAGGAAAACGCCGCGCTCGTCGAGCAAAGCGCCGCTGCCGCGCAAGCCTTGCAGGACCAGGCGCAACAGCTCACCGATACGGTCAGCACGTTCAAGCTGAACGGCGACACGGCGAAGCAATGGCGCGCCGCGAACGAACTGCACGCGCCTCGCACGGACGGCATGAGCGAAGCAGGCGCGTCAGGCGCGTGGCTCAACGCGCGCATGTCTGCGCAGTAGAAGTCGAGGCGGACAACGGACGGAGACACGAGCCGGTCGCGCGGACCGGCTCGATAACAAATAGAAGTCCGAGCGCTCTGCAAGCCTGCATCCGCAACGCGTTCCTTTCCGTTTCGCTGTCTGCCGAAGATCGCGGCCAACTGTCATGTTGCCGTGGAGGGCTTGCGCCCTGAGCATCGCAATGCGGACAGCGAAATCCGACTAACGGTTTCTTCCGCACGCTATCAAAACATGTCACACGTCTCTTCCGAATCGATTGTTCTTTCACGCTCGCCGGCCAGCGCGGTTATCGAACCGGCAGGCGACCTGTCGCCGGTAGCGCGGACGTTGCAGGTCCGGCGCTTCATCGACGCGTTCCGTCAACACGGTCATCGTCAGGCGTCGCTCGATCCGCTGCGCCTCACGCCCTTGCCCGACGTGCCCGAGCTCGACCCAGTGTTTCATGGGCTGGACCCGGCGCAGCCGATTGGCGCAGAAAACCCGCTGCTGCCGCCGTCGGCGGCGGTGCATGAACTGGAGCGCCAACTGAGGCGCGTGTATTGCGGCGCGATCGGCCTCGATCTGACCGGCATTCGCGATCCGCAGCGTCGCGCGCGTTTATCCGCAATGCTCAAGTCGGAACAGCTTGCGCCGTTGCCAGCCCGCGAGCAGCGTCGCGCTCTGTTGCGCCGCCTGATCGCCGCCGAAATGTGGGAGCGTCATGTGGCGGCGGTTTTCGAGCATGCGAAGCGCTTCTCACTCGAAGGTTGCGAAAGTCTCGTGCCGCTTCTCGAAGCAATTGTCGATGAGGCTGCCGCTCAAGGCGTTCAGCAGGTATTCGCGGGCATGCCGCATCGGGGGCGCCTCAATGTGCTCGTCAACTTGATGGGCTTCGATCCGGCGAAGCTCGTCGATTGCCTCGATCCGAATTCCGATGTCGCGGCCACGCAGCGCGATCTGCCTTATCACCTCGGCGGCAGCACCGTCAGACAGACGCCCCATGGCGACGCCGCGATTTTCCTTGCGCACAATCCGTCGCATCTGCAAAGCGTGTATCCGGTTGTGAGCGGAATGGCGCGTGCATACCAGGACGAACATCGCGGCTTTGGATGCCTGCCGGTGGTCGTGCATGGCGACGCGGCATTCGCGGGCCAGGGCATCGTAATGGAAACGTTGAACATGACGCGTAAGGACGGTTACGCGTTGGGCGGCACGGTCCACGTTATCGTGAACAATCAGATCGGTTTCACGACGCCGAACCGGATGGACACCGAAGGCCATTCCTATTGCACGGACGTCGCGCGAATGATCGACGCGCCCGTGATCCGCGTGAACGCAGACCGTCCCGACGAGGTCCTGCGCGCCGCGAAGCTCGCATTGCAGTACCGGATGGAGTATGAAGCCGACGTCGTCATCGATCTGATCGGATATCGGCGCCTCGGTCATTCGGAACACGATATTCCGGCTCTGACGCAACCGTCGCAGCAGGCGGCAATCTCGGCGCATCAGACCGTCACCGAGCTTTATCACGCGGCCATCGGTGAGGAGACACCACTCGAGATGTTGCGCGCCGATGTATTGAAGGATCTTCTGACGCCGCCTCCGCAAACGTTGTCGCAGCAACGCGCCGACCGGACGAGCGGTGCCGGACCCGCGAACCCCGCGAAACCTGCCAGGCGCACGAAGCGCACGCGGCCGTTGTCGCTCGCCCGCTTGCAGTCGCTGACTGCAGCGTTGACTCGCACGCCGCCCGGGTTGCGTCTACATGACTTCGTGCGCGACATCACGGCGAAGTGGCAGCGGAGCGTGGAAGCGGAAACCGCGACGGTCGACTGGTGTTTCGCGGAAAACCTCGCGTATGCAAGTCTTCTCGACGACGGGCACAGTGTGCGCATCTCCGGCATGGACGTGGGCCGCGGCACCTTCATGCATCGGCATGCAGTGTGGCACTCGCAAGGCGCAACTTCTGGCGCGGCTTCCGGCGCAACTGAGCCTTATGTGCCGCTGCAAAATCTGGGCGTGCATCAGGGCGAGTTCGACATCATCAATTCACCGCTGACCGAGGAGGCCGTGCTGGGTTTCGAGTACGGCTACAGCGTTCAGTCCACCTCCCACCTTGCCATTTGGGAAGCGCAGTTCGGCGATTTCGTGAACGGCGCGCAAGTGATCATCGATCAATATATCGCCGCGGGCGAGTACAAGTGGGATCAACCGTCCGGTCTGACGATGCTGCTGCCGCATGGCCATGAAGGCGTCGGTCCGGAGCACTCCAGTGCGTATCTCAGCCGCTTCCTGCAACTGTGCGCAGGCGGGAACATGAAGGTCGTGATGCCGTCGACGTCGTCGCAGTGGTTCCATATGCTGCGCGAACAGGCGCTGAGCGTCGAGCCGAAGCCGCTTGTCGTGATGTCGCCGAAGGGGCAGCTTCATGCCAATGAGCGTTCGCATGCGCCGCTCGGCAAATTGATCGACGGTGCGTTTGCTCCGGTGCTGCAGGACAGTGGTGCTGCGTTGCCTGCAGACGTGACGCGCGTCGTGCTGTGCAGCGGCAAGTTCTTCTACGACTTGCAGGCGGCGCGCGATGCTTCTGGCGACACGCAGACTGCGCTCGTCCGGATAGAACAGCTGTACCCGTTTCCGACGAGCGAGCTTGCGCTTGCGCTCGCCGCTTACCCGAACCTTGCGGAGGTGGTGTGGGCCCAGGAAGAGGAAAAGAAGCATGGCGCATGGCACTTCGTGCGCGATGACATAGAAGGAGCGGTTCCGGCGAACTGCCGCGTGTTCGACGTGTGCCGGCGCGAGAGTCCGTCGGGCGCGGATTCGTCGATACGCGCGCATCGCGTAGAACAGCAGCGCCTGGTGGCAGCCGCATTGGCGCGCGCCTAAAGTTGCGCCGTCAAGCAGTTTGCCCACCGGGTTGCAATTGAGTTGCTATTGTTAACAGCAACAGGCGAGGTGCTCGCGCGCGGCAATCAGTATGCTGCGACGCGACCGCTTCGCCATTTCCCGCTTCGCATGCATGTTGCGGCGCGTAGGCCGATTGGCGCGAATTGAGGAGCGCGTTGGCATGCGCGTTGCGACGCAGGTTGTCGAAGCGATAGGACAATTGCACATGGCAACCGTACTGCTGGTAGATGACGACGCCGAGGCGTTGGACGCGTGGAGCGCGATTTGCTCCGCCGAGGGCTACGAAGTAAAAACTGCGCTGGACGGTAAGTCGGCGCTAGCTCAGTTCATGGCTTCGCCCGTCGATGTCGTGGTTGCCGACTGGCGCATGCCGACCATGTCGGGCAGTGAACTATGTCACCGCTTGCGCACACTGCCCGGGCTGGCCGACGTCGCTTTCATACTCGTTTCGGGAGAGCCGAGCCCTCCCGCCTTCGTCAGCTTCGACGGGTTTCTGCGCAAGCCGGTGGATGGGCCCGCGTTGCTGGCCACGATGCGGCGCCTTCTCGACGACCACGTCACGCATCGCGCATTGCAGCGAGGCGGACCGACGTAGGATCGATCGTGCACGCGGCGCGGCTTGCCTCACTTACTTGCCACCTACTCTCTGGCGTGACGCTCGCGGCGTCAGTCTGGCGTTTGCGCATCGCCGGACGATTTACTCGCCGCGGACGGGATCAGCAGCACCGGCAAGCGAGCCTGGCGCACACAACGCTCCGCGACGCTGCCGAGAATCAGGCGCTGAAATCCGCGCCGGCCGTGTGTGCCCATGACGAGCAAGTCGGCGTTGAAGTCGGCGGCGGCTTTCAGCACGGCCGTGGAAACGTCGTCGAGCGACGGCGCTTCGGTCACGACGATCTCTCCCTTCACGCCTTGCGCGTCCATTTCGCGCGCGAGCTCCACGCCGAGTTCCTTCCCTTGTTCGATGAGACTATTGCGAAGCACTGAAGGGTCATAGCCCGGCGCTTCGAAATACATTGGCGTATTTTCGACGACGTACAAGGGCTGCAAAACAGCGCCGTTGGTTCGGGCGAGCGCGAGCGCTGCTTCGAAAGCACGGCGGGAAGTCTGGCTGCCGTCTACCGCCACAAGAATGCGTGTGTACATTTCCGCTCCAGATCAGGTTGCGAGCTTTAATAATCGTTCAGAAACGCCGCTTCAGCCAGGATGTAAATCAACCGGTTCACAAATTTTGACGTTGCTTCCGCTAGACGGCCGCCGTTTCAAGGCGCGTGGGCGCTCTTTGCCCGATGCAGCGACCCCGAAGCGCGGCGATTGCCGCCGCGGTTTGCCTTACAATCGGGATCTACTCTGACAAGCTGCTGCGCCCGGCCGATGAATGAGCGAAAAACGACGGGCTTGCCCGACAAGATCTACGGCGACATCCTGAATCGCATTCTTGAAGGCGAATACAAGGAAGGCCAGCGGCTGCCTACCGAGCATGCGCTCGCCGAACGCTTCTCGACCTCGCGACCCACGGTGCGCGAGGCATTGGCGCGGCTGCGGGCTGACGGCATCATCGTGACGCGTCATGGCTCGGGTACGACAGTCGCGCGGCGACCCGACCCGGACGTGCGGCGTTTCGCGCCGCTCGAGACGCTGTCCGACATCCGCCGCTGCTACGAGTTTCGCATTGTCACGGAGGCCGGCGCGGCCGAGCACGCGGCGCTCAAAGCCGACGCCGACGACATTGCGGCGATCGAGCACGCATGGGATCAACTCGAACGGATCATCGAGACGCGCGGCATTGGCGCGTCGGACGACTTCCTGTTTCATCTTGCGGTGGCGCGCGCGTCGAAGAACCCGTTTTTCATCACGGTCATGTCGTTCATCGAGGAACAGATAGTTTTCAGCATGAATTTGTCACGCAACCTGTCGCTCGTAAAAACGGTGGAGCGGCAGCGTCTCGTGCAGGCGGAACACCGCGCGGTGCTCGATGCGATCCGCCGCAAGGACCCGCAGGCGGCGGGGCAGGCAATGCGAGCGCACCTGGAGAACGCGCTCGAACGGATGTTTGGTTCGTGAGGCAAGCGTCGCATGGCCCGCTGCGCGCCGTCTAACCGGCCGTTGCCAACACGGCGAAGCGCGGCCGGCGGCGAGCAGCGGACCACCGAGGTGTAGCTAAGCGGCTGCGGCGATCGGCCCGAACAACGCCGTGCGGGTCTTCGGACTCACGGCGATATCCAGCGCCACCGCGCGTTCCACGCCGATCTGCAGCGGTGAGCCGAGACGGCTTATCTCGATTCCGGTCTTGCGCAACAGCCGCTCGATGGGGGTTGTGGTCACCGTCACATAGCGCGTGATGCCCATGCGGTCGGCGAAGGCGACCAGCTCATGAATTGCTTGCATCGTCACGTCGGCAAAGCCGAACGACTTTTCCTCGCCGCTCGTGTCGATCGCGAAGCGGCTCAATTCCCAGATATGCCGCCCGACCGGCGCCGCAGCGCCATGCAGCAACTGAGGAAAGGTGTCCTTGAGCATGTTCGGTCCCTCGGTCGGCATCAGGCGCCAACAGCCACGCACGCGCCGGTCGTCGGCCTGGATCAGCATGTAATGCGGTCCCAGCGCATCGTAGCCGTCGATTTCCATGCCCGCTATGGTCGGAATATCCCATCCGAGCCGTCCGTGAAACACCCGTGCCCGCAGGCGATACATCTCGTTGATGTCTTCGTTGTCGAACTCTTGACGCATTCCAATCCGGATCGCTGTTTGCATGACGTTCTCCTGAACGTGTTGGGGAAACCAATACGCAGGAAAACTTATGCATTCTGAATCGTTCCGCTACCTATCTACCTGGATAGGTGTGCATGCTTATCGGATATCGGAGAATTTGAGACAGGAAACAGCACTCAACCGACGGGACACAAAAATGGAACATCTCGACAATCACTGGCAACCGCAAACCGGTCTACAAACGCGTTCGGCGGAGCCGTCCACAGCGGTAGATCGGGTGTTGATCATTGCGTACCGCAAAAAGAAGAAAGAAAGCCAGCGTCGCTTCTGGGCTCGCTTCGGCGTCACGCAATCGCGCGGCAGCCGCTTCGAGTCCGGTGCGGAAATCCCCGCGCCCGTCTCGATCCTGCTGGGCCTGTACTTCACGAAAACCGTTTCCGACGCCGACCTCGGCCGGGCCGAGCGGGTGCTTCACAGCCGCGACGCGGCGGCGTTGCTCAACCCGGGTCAATAAGCCCCAGTTGTGTCGCAATCACGGCTGCTGCGCGCCGCGAATTCACGCCGAGTTTGGTCCTGATGTTCTTCATGTGGAAGTTCACCACGGCTTCCGAACAGTTCAGGATATGGGAAATTTCCCACGTGGATTTGCCGCGCGCGGTCCATTGAAGGCACTCGCGTTCGCGCGGCGTCAGCTTGGGCAACAAACTTTGCGTGTGCGCATGCAAATGGCGCTGACTGGTGTCGATCACCAGGTCGCGCAATAGCACGAGATTCGGCAATACCACGTCGATATGACGCCAGAAGGTGTCCGTCGGATTGGCGTCGTTCACGAAGCACATCATGCCGGCCTCCTGATTCGGGCCGTGAATCGGCAGTGTCACGCCCGCGCGCAAGCCGTGGGCGCGCGCTTCTTCGTACATGGACTGCTGCGGCGCCGTCGTGAAGATTTCCGGCGACCACACTAGTGGCGACGAACGTGTCGCGCAATGTGCGACCGTTGGGTCTATATGAACCAGGCCTTGCTCGTCGTAGGTGCGGCGCCACGCGGGCGCATAGGTGCTGCGAATGTAAGCGTCTTCAAGCCGAATGGTCGGGCGCGGAAGCATTGCGATCAGAAGCCGGTCGAATCCCCAGCTCTCCGCAAGACCGGTCACCGCGCTGAACCATTCCGCTTCGTCGGCGGCCTCCAGTAGCGGTGCCATCTGCTCGATAAAATGTAGCGCCAATTTCCACTCTCTCAGACTCGCAAATAGCCTGTATGGTTATTTGCGCAGGTTTTTATGTGCGACTGCTTTAGTGCGGACAATTTATCACTAAAAAATGTTTTGCAACCTGGAGCCGTCCGCTCTATACGCGGCCTTTAACTCACGTTTAACGGAACGCGAATAAACCTGCATGCGCATTCGCCCGACGTAGATTTGCGTGTACCGCGAATTTCGCTGCAATCCCCAAGCAGCAGGGTGTTGAGCTTTTGTCGATCCATTCCTTTCATATCGCGTTTCGCGAATGCCAAATAAACGGGCAAAACCGCTCCATTCGCCATGCCACGTCTTTGCTTGGCCCGGCCGCTTCTGCTGCGTAAATCACCGTTTCGCACTATGCAGCTCATTCCCCTCTATTGTCATACGAAAGCGTGGTGAAGCGTCTTAACATTTTGCCGCACGCGACGATCGTGGAATCGTTGCGGACAAAGTTGTTTGACAACTTTTCGAGGCAGATGCTACCGTAGACGCTACGACTTTTCGGGTGTCCGCCTTATGAACGAATCTCCGTTTGACGACCGCGAACTCGCGGCCTCGGTTATGGCCGTGCCGCCGCTGGCACGCCGCGCAGACCTGCCACTCGACGCCGACCAGAATGCCACGCTGATCCGCCATATCGAGGCAGGCGGCGTGCGCACACTGCTCTATGGCGGCAACGCGAACCTCTATCACACAGCCGTGAGCGAATATCGCGATCTGCTCGACCTGCTGGCCGATGTGGCGGGCGCCGACACGCGCGTGATCCCCGCCATCGGGCCGGACTACGGAAAGATGCTCGATCAGGCGCGCATCCTCGCGCAGACCCGCTATCGAACGGCAATGGTGCTGCCGCTCGCCGGCTTTACGACGTCAGAGGGCGTCGAAGCAGGCCTGACGCGGATTGTCGACGCGGCGGGCGTCCCGCTCACGCTGTACATCAAAAGCGAAGACTATGTGGACGTGGAGACGCTCGCGCGCCTCGTTGAGCGGGGCACGCTGCTCGCCGTGAAGTATGCGATCGTGCGCCAGAATCCCGCCGACGATCCCTACCTGCGCCGCCTGCTGCAACATGTGCCGGCGGCCAAGATCGTGTCGGGCATGGGCGAGCGGCCTGCGCTCGTGCATCTGCGCGAGTTCGGCCTCGCGGCATGGACAACCGGCTCGGGCTGTATCGCGCCTCACATGGTGACGGCCCTGCTGCACGCAGTGAAAACCGGCGACAACGACGCCGCACAACGTCTTTACGACGCGTTCCTGCCGCTCGAAACCTTGCGCGACGACATCTCGCTGATCCGCGTGCTGCACGACGCGGTGACGTTCTCGAAGATCGCCGACATGGGGCCGATCCTGCCGCTGCTCAGTTCGACGCCGCCCGAACATCATGCGAAGATCGCCGGCGCGGCGCATGCGTTGCTCGCGCTCGAAAGAGAGCACGCGCGCGTCCGGGCCCATTGATCCAATCAGACAGAGGCAGCATGACCGACCACAGCCGACGCTATCCCGATCCTTCCGTACGCGTGCTCGATCCGCGCTTCAAGTCGCTGACCCTTGCGTCAGCGTCCGTCGAGTGTCTGTATCAAGGCGCGCGCTGGTCGGAAGGGCCGGTCTGGTTCGGCGACGGCCGCTATCTGCTGTGGAGCGATATCCCCAACGACCGTGTCTTGCGTTGGGACGAGGCGAGCGGCACGGTCAGCACGTTCCGTCAGTCGTCAAACAATGCCAACGGCCATACGCGTGACCGGCAAGGCCGCCTCGTGAGTTGCGAACATCTGACGCGCCGTGTCACCCGCACCGAATACGACGGCTCGATTACCGTGCTCGCCGATCGCTATCGCGGCAAGCGTTTCAATTCGCCGAACGACGTCGTCGTCAAATCCGACGGTTCGATCTGGTTCAGCGATCCGACGTTCGGGATAGACGGCTTCTACGAAGGCGAGCGGCAGGAATCGGAGCTGCCCGCCTGCGTGTACCGCATCGACGGCCAGACGGGCGAGGTGAGCGTAGTCGCCGACGACATTCTCGGACCGAATGGCCTTGCGTTTTCGCCGGACGAGTCCGTGCTCTATATCGTCGAATCGCGAGGCGAGCCCCGCAAGATTCGCGCTTTCGACGTCGATTTAGACGGAAGCGGCGCGGCGCTGTCGAACAACCGAGTGTTGATCGACGCGGGCCCCGGCACGCCGGACGGCTTTCGCGTCGACGTCCACGGGAATTTATGGTGCGGTTGGGGCATGGGCACAGACGAACTCGACGGCGTGCGCGTCTTTACACCACAAGGCGAGGCGATCGGCCATATTGCGCTGCCGGAGCGCTGTGCGAACGTGTGCTTCGGCGGACGTCATCGCAACCGGCTTTTCATGGCGGCGAGCCACGGCCTGTACTCGCTCTATGTGAACACGCAAGGCGTACGCGGCGGCTGATCGCGTGCTTCGCCTACGAGCGGTCCGTGATAGTTGCCTGACAAGCCTCTTTACGCGGTCGCGCGGCTCGGGGTTTGCCCTCCTATACAAGCGCGCCAAATCATTGAGACCAAAGGCCTTCGGGCGAAAATGCGCGGAATGTCGGGGAAAACGCGAGCAATAGTATTTGCTTGACATCGGATGTGGCGCTTCGCTATGTTGCAGTGGTTGAACAAGACGCCCGGCGCAGTCGTCCGGCGGACTTCATACCAAGAAGCGAGGAGACGCAATGACTGTTCCGCACAGGTTGTCGCTCAGGCTGGTGTCGGTATGTCTCGCGGCGAGCGCCGCGTTCGGGTCGGCTGCTCACGCGGCTGATCCAGTCACACTCAATATCGTCGACGTCGCCGGCGATCTCCAACTTACGCGCGCCGGGTTCGAGGCGTTCAAAGCGAAGTACCCGAACCTCGTCGCGAATATCACCTACACCAACGCGCCCGCCCCGCAATTGCCCGGCAAGATCAAGGCTATGCAGGGCGCGGGCCGCTCGGACATAGACCTGGTACTGACGGGCACCGACGCCCTCGCAGCCGGCATCGAGCAGAACCTCTGGACCAAGCTGCTGCCCGACAACGCGGCGCAATTCCCCGGCGTGCTCGACAAATACGCGCCCGGCCCGCGCAAGATGCAGGATCTGGCGCAAGGCTATGGTCTTGAGGTCGCGTATATGCCGGCCGGGCCGCTACTCGAATACAACCCCGCCAAGGTCAGCGATCCGCCGAAAACGCCCGAGCAACTGCTGCAATGGTGCAAGGCGCATCCGGACAAGCTGATCTACGCGCGGCCCGCGAACTCGGGACCGGGCCGCACGTTTCTGATGGGCTTGCCCTATGTGCTCGGCGACAAGAATCCGCAAGACCCCATCAACGGCTGGGATAAGACCTGGGCGTTCCTCAAGCAGCTGAACGAATGCATTCCTTACTATCCGGGCGGCACGTCCGCGGTGATGAAAGAGCTGGGCGAAGGCACGCGCGACATGACCGTGACGGTAACGGGCTGGGACATCAATCCGCGCGCGCTCGGCATCGTGCCCGCCGATTTCCGCGTGCAGGCGTTCGACAACATGACGTGGGTGAACGACGCGCACTACATGGTCGTGCCCAAGGGCGTACCGAAAGAAAAGCTGGACGTGCTCTACAAGCTGATGAACTTCATGCTCGAGCCTGCGCAGCAAGCCATGACTTACGACGACGGTTACTTCTATCCGGGTCCGGCGATCAAAGGCGTCACTGTCGAGCAGGCCCCCGCGCATAGCCAGGAAGTCCTGAAGAAGTACGGGCGGCCCGAGTACGCGAAGCTGCTGGCGGAACGCCCGCACGTGTTGCCGCTCAATGCGGCTGCGATGGTGGCCGCCTTCAGGAAATGGGACACGGAAGTCGGCGCTCAAAAGACCAAATAACCGAAGCCGGATAGCCGCGCCCACTCGTGCGAGTGCGATTCGCGCGTGACGCGTCACGCGCATCAGGGAACCGCCATGAAGCATCACTTCGAACAGTTGCGGCTCGACTCGGTGAGCCGCAGTTTCACGAATGCGGAAGGCCAGTCGATCGCCGCGCTCCAGGGGCTCGATTTGAACATCCGGCGCGGCGAATTCATTGCGTTGCTCGGGCCTTCGGGCTGCGGCAAGTCGACGGCGCTGAACTGCATCGCGGGTTTGCAGCCGCTGAGCGGCGGCGGCATCTGGCTGGACGACAAGCGCATCGATGTATTGCCGCCGGAAAAACGCGGCTTCGGCATGGTGTTTCAGAACTACGCGCTGTTTCCGCACATGAGCGTGCTCGACAACGTCGGCTTCGGGCTGAAGATGCGCGGCGTTGGCAAAAGCGAAATCATGCGGCGCGCGCGCGAGGCATTGCAACTCGTGCAACTGGTCGGCCACGAGCGCAAGCTGCCCGGGCAACTGTCGGGCGGCCAGCAACAGCGCGTGGCGATCGCGCGTGCGATCGTCATCGAGCCGCCGCTGATCCTGATGGACGAGCCGCTGTCGAATCTCGACACCAAATTGCGCATCGAGATGCGCGCCGAAATCCGCCGCATTCATAGCCAACTCGAACGCGCGACGCTGTACGTCACGCACGATCAGGACGAAGCGCTTTCGATGGCCGACCGCATCGTCGTGATGAGAGAGGGCGTCGTGCAGCAGGTCGCCACGCCGAAAGAGGTCTATACGCGCCCGCAGAATCTGCATGTCGCGCGTTTCATGGGCTATCGCAACGTCGCTGAATTCACGCTCGAAGGCATGCAAGGCGAAGGCGTCGCGGTGAGCGCAAACGGTGTCCGTCTGATCGGCACGCCGATGGCGGGCTTCAACGGCAAGCGCGTAAGTGTGGCGCTGCGCCCGGAGGACATGGAGCGCACGGCGCCCGGAACCGAGAATGCGTTCGACGCGTTGGTGACCGTCGTCGAATACGGCGGAAACAGTTCTCTGCTGCGCGTGAAGACCGCGTTCGGCGATTTGTGGGCACGCGTCGCGGGAGAGTTCGTCGAAGGACAACATATCAGCTTGCGTGTGCCGCCTTCGCGCACGCTTGTTTATGACGGCGAGGCGGCATGAGCACGCCCATGCCGTCGGCGCCTGTCGCGCCCGCCGCGCAGCGCGATAGCAAGGCGTGGCTCGTCACGCCGGCGTTGCTCGTCATCGTCGCGCTGTTTATCTATCCGTTTGCATACGGTCTCGCGCTGTCGTTCCGGCCGATGAACGGCGGCAGTGCATGGGCCAACTATCTGACGTTCTTCACCGACACGTCGATGTGGCCCACCATCATCGTCACGCTGAAGCTGGCCGTGCCGGCCACGCTGATCAACGTCGGCGTGTCGGTGCCCGTCGCATTCGCGTTGCGCCGGCATTCGCGGTATCAAAAGTTCGTGACCACGTTACTGGTGATTCCCGTCACGCTCGGCACGGTGCTGATCGCCGACGGCATGCTCACTTACTTCGGACCCAACGGCTGGTTTCCGCAGGCGCTGCACGGCATGCATCTCTATTCGAGCGAAGTTCGGCTCACACATAACTTTTGGGGCGTGCTGATCTCGCTGATCGTGTCCGGATTTCCATTCGCGTTTCTGTTGACGCTGTCGTACGTGACCGGCATCGACCCGACGCTCGCGAGCGCCGCCGCGACGCTCGGCGCGAGTCCGTGGGAGCAGTTTCGCCGCATTTATTTGCCGCTGCTGGTTCCCGGTTTGACGATGGCCGCCTGCCTCTCGTTCGTGCAGGCGTTTTCGGTGTTTCCATCGGCGGTGCTGCTTGGCGCACCCGCGGGGCCGACTCGCGTGATGTCGATTGCGGCAGCGGAGGCCGCGTTCGAAAGTTATGACTATTCGCTCGCGTCCGCGATTGCGATGGTGATGGGTTTCGTGCAGTTGCTGGTAGTGGCCGCGATGCTAGGCGCGCGCCGCTTCTTTTACAGCGGCCCTGCAACCGGAGGCAAAGGCTGATGACGACCGAGCGTGGCGGCGCGCCGGCTTCATGGTCCGCGTCCGAATCCAAACAGCAGGGCGACGACGCACGCGAGCCGAGGCGCGTAAAGCAGCGTGCGAGCGTGCCAGGCCGCGTATGGCGCGTGATCGTGTGGGGCGCGATGGTGTTTTTCCTTGCCAACGTCGTGCTGCTGATCGCGACCGTAGCGGTCAATTCGATCGCGACGCGCTGGTTCGGCACGTTGCTTCCGCAGGGCTTCACGCTGCATTGGTATGCGCAGGCGTGGAGCGATTTCCAGCTGGCGAGCGTGCTGTGGGTGACGGTCGAAGTAGTCGGCGCGGTCGTGCTGCTGTCGGTGCTGCTCGGCGTGCCGGCAGCATATGCGCTCGCGCGCGTGCAGTTTCGCGGCAAGCGCATTGCAATGCTGATTTTCCTCTTGCCGTTGATGGTGCCGCCGGTCACTTACGGCATTCCGATGGCGACCGCGATGTACAAGATCGGTCTGGCCGGCACGCTGAGCGGCGTGATACTTGCGAATCTCGTGCCCGCGCTGCCGTTCGTGATTCTCGTGATGACGCCGTTCATCGAACAGATCGATCCGAACCTCGAAGCGGCCGCGCGGATTTTCGGCGCGAACACGTTCCGCTATTTCCGCTACGTGCTGCTGCCCCTGCTCGTGCCCGGCATGCTGGCGGCGGCGCTTCTGGTGCTGGTGCGCACCATCGGTATGTTCGAACTCACGTTCTTCACGGCGGGGCCCGGGACGCAAACGCTCGTGGTCGCCCTGTACTACGCGGTGTTCTCAACCGGTGTGCGCGCGCCGCAATCCATCGACGCCATGGCGATGATCTACATGGCGATCACGCTGGTCTGGGTGTTGATCGCGCTGCAGTTCGTGAGCCCCACCCAGATCGTCTCGCGCGTGAAGGAACAGAAGCATTGAGCGGCGTTACGCGTATCACAAGCTGGCGCTCAGTAGCCGACGCGATACACACGGCCCGTCTGCGCGCCTTCCACGCTGCGTAGGTACGCTTGTGCGGCGCGTTGCGCGGTGACCGGTTCGAAGCCGCGAAAGTACGGCGCATACGCGCCCATCGATTCGGTCAGCACTGTCGGACTTACGACGTTGATGCGGATACCGCGCGGCAGTTCGATCGCCGCGCCGCGCACGAAACCTTCGAGCGCGAGATTGACGGTCGTCGCATTCGCGCCCTCGCGAATCGGCTCATCGCCCACGATGCCGCTCGTCAGCGTGAAAGAGCCGCCGTCGTTCACGTAATTCTGCGCCGCCAGCACGGCATTGATCTGTCCCATGAGCTTGTCGCGCAGCCCGACCCAGAACTGTTCGACGCTCATTTGCTGGAGCGGGCCGAAATGCAGTTTGCCCGTTGTGGTGACGACGCCATCCACCTTGCCGAGTTCGCGGAAGAGCCGCTCGACGCTCGCCGGATCGGTGCTGTCCACCTGATACTGGCCGCGCGTCGCGCCCACTTCGATAACTTCATGGCGAGCCTTCAGCTCCGCAGTAACAGCCTGGCCCAGCGTGCCCGTGGCGCCAATCACGACGATCTTTTTCATCTACCGCTCCGTTGAGTTTGATGTGCCACGATTGTGCGCCGCGCCGGGTCGTACAAAAAGCCGCGACTGGGAGGAGGTCTTCGAACCGTCGGTTTCTAATCCACGCAAGGCGATAAAAAACGCGCATCGTTATTTAAACAATGCGCGCGTTGATATCCGCCGACAAATCGGCCTCTTCGTCCAGATTCAAACGCGAGTGCAAATCGGCAGATTATTTCACCCGCTGTATTTCGATCACCCGTGTTGGTCGCAAATGATTAAGGGCGTAATGGATGCGGCCGCGTTCATGGCGGTTTTCGCCTGGGCGCGAATAGTCGAACAGATCATCGGTCGAATGGAGCGCCTGCGGCTCGAACATGCCTTTGTCGATGACCGTATAGCCCGGCTCGAGCGCGAGCAGCAGATGATTGCCGCCCACGCGGCTGTCGAACCCGGCCATGCCGTCGTGCGCTTCCGGCACGCTGTTGACGAGCGTCGCGTTGCTGGTCGTAATTTCGTCGACTGCTATCGGGCTCTGGCCCGCAATGCGCGCGGCTTCGTGATTCTTGCCGTCGGTGTCGACCGTGCTGTCGTGTGTCCGGTCATTGTGCGATTCGGCCGTACGCGGGCCGTTCGGGACAGTTGGCTTGCCGGCGTCTGCTGCCTTGTCGAAATGGGTGTTCATATGCATTCTCCTTTCAAGAAGTTGGGTTCAGAACTGCAAGGTCCGTTCCCTCACCAAGGCGATTGCGTGCGCGCGTCTTTCGTTTTTTTTAATGAACGCGCATTTTCTACAGAGTATGATCATACTCCGGCGAGCGGGGCGTGTTCTGCAACAGCGCTTAATCGGGTTCTCGCGAGATTCACATCGCTGTTTATCAACACCGGTGCAACGAGCGCGGGCTTACTCAAAACATTCTACGGGGCCGTCAGGGCGGGTGACACATGCACTTCGATGCTGCATTCACACATCGCGGCTATTTGTTAAATTGCGCACCGGCGCGCGCCGGCGACGGCACTTGGCAACCTTACGTCGTCATCTCGCGGTCGAGCGACGGTGAACTCGTCGCCAACCGTTTTTTCCCGACGGACCTGTGCTTTCGCGACGAGGCCGCCGCAATTGCTCATGCGCGCGACTGGGCGGTGCGCTGGATCGACGCGAGCAGTCTGACCATCTAAGCGCACCTTCGCCTTTGCCTTGCGCGCAACGCTGCGCGAGCCGTGGCAAAACGCGGTAATCTCTCGGGACACTCACTCCGTACCGTGCTCCCCGCACGGCGCTGTCCCTCATGCCTAACGCGCCTACCCACAACTGGGGCCTTGAACAGATCGTCGCGGACCTCCGTGCGTCACGCGAAGAGTTGCATCGTACGCGGCATCCGCTCGGCATTCGCGAACTGCCGTCGCGCGAAGCGGTGGTCAACATCGTCGCGGGCCTGCGCGCGGCGCTATTTCCCACGCACTACGGCGCGCCGGATCTGACTGACGAAACCGTCGACTACTACGTCGGACACACGCTCGAAAGCACGCTGCGTTTGCTCGCGGAGCAGATCCGCCGCGCGCTGCGGTTTCTGCCGGAACACGCGCAAACGCCCGACACCGAACTGCGCGAGCGTGCCTTCGAGGTTGCGCGCCAGTTCGGCACGCAGTTGCCTGGCATTCGCGCGCTGCTCGTCAGCGACATTCAGGCGGCGTTCACAGGCGACCCGGCCGCGCAGCACATCACCGAAATCCTGCTCTGCTATCCCGGCGTATGGGCGATGACGCATCACCGCCTTGCACATGCGCTGCATCGTCTCGGCGTGCCGTTGCTCGCGCGCTTCATCAACGAGATCGCGCACTCGGCGACCGGCATCGACATTCACCCTGGCGCGACGATCGGCCCGAGCTTTTTCATCGACCACGGCACGGGCGTCGTGATCGGTGAAACGGCGATCATCGGTGAGCATGTGCGCGTTTATCAGGCGGTGACACTGGGCGCGAAGAGCTTCGCGGCGGATATCGACGGCGCGCTGATCAAGGGCAATGCGCGGCATCCAATTGTCGAAGACGACGTGGTGATCTACGCCGGCGCGACGATCCTCGGACGGGTAACAATTGGCCGCGGCTCGGTGATCGGCGGCAATGTGTGGCTCACGCATAGCGTCCCGCCGGGCAGCAGCGTGTCGCAAGGCAAGGTCCGCGAAGGGGAGCGGGGCGAAGAAGGGCGGCGTTGATGCGCGGGCGCGACGCGTCGCGTGGCCGCGTCCACATGCCTCGTTGCGCGATTGCAGGCGTCGAGGCAACGGTGGCGCAAACCGCGCATGCGTTTCCGCGCCATTCGCACGACCGCTTTGGGGTCGGTGTGATTGTCAGTGGCGGGCATAAATCGGCGAGCGGTCGCGGCCCCGTCGAAGCGCGCGCCAACGACGCGATCATGGTGAACCCCGGCGAAGTGCATGACGGCAGTCCGCTCGATGAACGCGGCCGCGCGTGGCGCATGCTCTATTTCGAGCCGTCGATGCTGGTGAGCGCGGCGGCGGAATTGAGCGGCGCGGCGGCGCGCGAGATTGAACTCACGCAGCCCGTGGTGCACGACCCGCTGCTGAAACATCTTTTCGAACGATTATTCGCGGTGGCGGTAGAGGTGCCGGGCACACCCGATGCGTTGGCGCGGGAACAGGCGTTGCTCGAACTGCTTGCGCATCTGCTTGGCGCTCACGCAACCGCGCAGGCGAGCAGTGAAACGCATGTTTTATCGTTGCGTCGCGCGGGGCCGATTGCACGCGCGAAAGCGCGCATCGACGACGATCCGTCAGCGCCGCTCACACTTGCCGATCTCGCCGGCGAAGCCGGCATGAGCCGCTTCCAGTTGCTGCGAGCATTTGCGCATGAAATCGGCTTGCCGCCGCATGCATACCGGATGCAACGGCGCGTGGTGCTGGCGCGGCAATGGATAGCGCGCGGTGTGTCGCTCGCCGACGCGGCTGCCGCTGCGGGCTTTGCCGATCAGAGTCACATGACGAGGGCTTTTGTGCGCCTGCTCGGTGTCACGCCCGCGAACTACGCTGCGGCGATGCGTTAATGCGGACTCACGCTGCGACCATACGAACGCGGGATTCACAAGCGCAGGTGCTGCCAGAGGTCTAGTCCGTGCATGCCGGGCAGTCCAACATGCCGACCGACAAACCAGGCCGCCGCCCACGAAGCCGCGACTACGATCAGGTCGCAATGTCCGCTATTCCATAGATTCAGCGAATGCCGTCCGGCGATCCACGGTACGCCGAGCGGGTTGGGCCAGTCGGCGAGCAGATGCATCAGGCCGCCGCATGCGAAGCCGAACGCGGGCGCCGCATAAATCGAATGCCCGAGTCCACGGTACGAAACGGCGAGTAGCGCGATCCAGCCGATGCCCCAATGCGTCAACGTGCGATGCGCGATCCACAGCCGGCGTGCGCGCGACCACCACGCGACTTCGAGCCAGTCCGGCGCGGTGCTTCCCGCTACGCCCGCGATAAAGCTCATCAGTACGCCGATATAAAACGCGCCGTCGTGACCGCCGCCGATGCGCGCCACGACCGCCGCGGCAATGACGCCCGCCGCGAAACCGGTTGCGTGATGTGCTTTGCTGGATGCCATCGGAATTCACGACGCAGCGCGTCGCGTGAAGAAGAGGGGCGGCTACGGTCGCAGATAGACGCGCAGAAGAATAGCCGGGACGCCGGTAAAAACGTGTCGCGGCATCGCGTGTCACGCATTAAACAACGGCGCATTCAACATGGACCACGCGCGCCGGCTGCAATACTCAGGTCGCACAACGTGCGATATTGAAGCGCATTTCCGGTTCCGGTGGATCGTCGGGCGCGTTGGCCGGATGCATGACCTTGATCACGGAGCCCGCGTTCGACGGCGTCAACGTGACGAAATATGAATTGTTCGAATCTGAGCCGACCGCGATCTCTGTCGCGCTGCCCACGCGCGACAGACGAACTCTCGACAAGCGGCTTTCCAGGCAACTGGCAATGTACGCGGGAGCACGTTGCGACGACACGTAGATCATGGGCTGCGACGCGTCGCGTGCGGAAGGCCCGTTAGAGGAACCGCAAGCCGCGAGAGTGGCGATCGCCACGGCGGCGGGAGCAAGCAGAAAAATTCGTTTCATGGTGAGGTCGTCGGCGTCCCCGAACATTTTTTCGGGAACCTTGTGCGGGCGAAGCATAGCGCGGTCAATGCACCGAGTCATACAGCAATCAATGCAATGCGATGCTTCGCGACAAAGCCGCCTTTCACTTGCATTGGGCGCTCGCTGAAACCTCGCTGAAACCACACGCAGCGAACACGCCCGATCACGAAGAGAAATGCGGACGCCCGAGTATACCGAGCACGCGCTCGCGCCGTCACTTTCGTTACAAGCTGAAACGTCGCGCCCACAAAAAAACCCGCGACGTGATCGTGTCACGGGCGGGTTCGGAAGCAGCGCGAAACGGTAGGCTCGCGCTGCAAGCACTGCGTGGAGAGTTAGAAGCGGTGACGCAGGCCGACAGCGGCGGCAACCTGGTTACCCGTCGACGACGGCGCGAGCGTATTGATCGCCGCTACGTTCGAACCAAAGTTGCCGAGTTCGCCCGATGCATGCTGATACACGCCTTCAACGTAGACGTCGGTACGCTTGCTCAGCGAGTAGTCGCCTTGCAGCGAGACCGTATGCCACTTCGGATCGCCCGAGCCGTTGGAGCCCGACACTTTGCCGTCCGTGAACGTGTACGAAGCCGCGAGGCTCATTGCCGGCGTCAGCGCGTAGCGGCCGTTCACTTCGTAGTTGTCCATGTGCAGGTTGGTACCGGCAATGCCTGGCAGCGTTGCACCGCCGACGTCGATGCCGGTGATGCCGTCCAGTTGCGTATGCGTGTACACGAAGCCCGCGGTTGCCGGACCATATGTGTAGTTGATGCCCGCACCATACGTGCGCTGCAGGTTTGCCGCGATCTGCGCGGTGCCGTCGCCTTGCGAAACCGCGCCGCCCAGATTCGAGCTGCCCGACTTGTTCAGTTGCAGATAAGCCGCCGCGACGCTCAGCGGACCATTGTCATACGAAGCGCCCGCGCTCCATGCGCGATTGTTCGAGAACTGGCCAGCCGAATTGCTGAAGCCGTACAGGCCGCCGAATTTCAGACCCGCATAATTCGCGCTCGTGTATTTGACCGCGTTCTTGATCGAGAACGAGTTGTCCAGGTTGTCGTTGTCGAACGGGTGGGCCGCGAGATTGTTGCCGTAGCCTGCGCCCGCTTCCGACAGCGGCGCGAGATAGTCGACCACCGAGTCGTATTGACGGCCGAGCGTGAGCGTGCCGTACTGGTCGCTCTTCAAGCCGACGAATGCCTGGCGGTTGAAGAGCGTGTTGCCTTCCGAGAACTGGCCGTTGTTCAGATTGAAGCCGCTCTCCAACGTGAAGATGGCGTGCAGACCGCCGCCCAGGTCTTCGCTGCCGCGCAGGCCGAAGTAGGTGTTCGACACCGAACCGCTACCTTGCTGCCAGTTGCTGTGGCCGCCCTGGTTGTTCGAATACACGAGGCCGGCGTCGAGTGTGCCGTACAAGGTGACGCTGCTTTGTGCGTGTGCGTTGAGCGCGAATGCGCCCATGAGACCTGCTGCGATGAGGGTTCTTTTCATTTCATGACTCCAGGGACAATGCATCGAGAATCGCATTCGGGGTGGGACCGTGGATCGCGCTGATCGCGTCGGCCACGTGCCGATCCGCTGTGAAGTGTATTCCCGCTATTCGCTTATCCAATTGCACAAATAGCGCAACACTCATTTCCAGAATCCGTAATGAACATATGCGAATGACGTAAGTGCGCAAAAATAAAGGAAAATAACAATGCACGTGATTATGGCTCCGCATTCAAGCTTATTTTATTGTTGCTGGCGCGCGACGGCTTTCAAAGTGCATTACTGCCAGAACTCTTGCTGAAGCTGCTGGCGTGAGGCCGAATTGCCGGCATTTCACGCAATAAAGTCTTCTTTGTCCGAAGCTCTATTCGACTCGTTGCAGGTTCTGATATCTGCATTGCCTTCCCATTGCCTTCCATTAAAGGCCAACGTTTTATCAATTTTTATACGCGGCAAGACGCAAAATTTTTTCTATTTTTATAATGGGCTTATTAGTTCCGTTCAAATGGCGAAATGCAGTATTTCGACCGGCGAAACAACTGCCATGACTTGTCCGTTCGTCAGAGCGTGGCGGCCGGCGCGCCGGAGGCGGGTAGAATCGCATGCTCGATATGTGTTTCTAGTCCAGCGATAGTGAGTGAACCTGTAATGACCGACCCGACCCTTCCCTCGTCCGACCAAGCTGCTGATCCCACGACGGAAGGCGCGTCCGAACCCGATACCACGCAGATCGAAGGCGAGCCCGAAACGCTGCACGAAGCGCGTCTTTGGCGCGACGACGGCTGGACCGCTCGCGTCATCAAGAATGAAGACGACGAAGGCTGGGCCGTCGAAATGATCAAGGACGGCGAAGCCGAGCCCGCGCTTGTCGGCCCATGGACAATGGGTCGTAACAAGAAAGACCCGAAGCCGCTCGACACGGGCGCGTTCAACACGCTCGTGAAAACCGCGTCTGAAGTGCTGCGCCGTCATGAGCAGCAACTGCGCGCGCAACTTCACAAGGAAGTACGCGTGTCGAGCGCGGACGGCAACAACGAACTCGACATCACGCTCGACATCGTGCCCGATGAAGACGAACCCTACGCGCTGCTGACAGCGCTCGACACATTCGGCGAGCAACTCGCGCAAGTGCAGGTCGCGCCTAATTTCAAGCTCAGCAAGGCGAGCGCTTCGGCGTGGGTCGAGAATGACTTCCGGCGTCCCGGCTAACACCAGTTGTTAACGTCGGTTGTTGTCGCGGCTAACATTACCAACGGCTGTCAATATACTTTCACATTCGCTTCATAGAATCCTCGCGTCATAGCGGCGCGAGCGCGAACCCTGCGGTCTGAATCCCAGTCGTGCCGGCTGTGAGCTATCCACGCCACCCACAACCAGGATTACGACAACATGGCTGAGCCGTTCGACCCTTCCCGCCGCAAGGCCCTGAAACTGTTCTCCGGCGTGCCGATGTTGCCGATGTTCCCGTTGGGCGGTCTCGCCACGGCTTCCATGCTGAGCGGGTGCGGCGGCAGCGACGACCTCGCGACGCCGGCCAAGCCGGTCGCCAGTTTCGTGTCGGCGGCTTTCAGCGCAATGGCGGCGCCGACGCTGGCCGATCCCGCCGCAATGGCGAAAACCACGGTGGGCTCTTCGCTGACCGTGCAGTTGAGCGACGGCAGCAGCCGCACGTTCAAGCTCTCATACCAGCCGTTCTTCGTTACCGGCGACATGGTGCCGAACATCAAGGGCGGGACGATTCTTGCCGGCGGCTACGTGGACATCAACAATCAGCCGATCATCGACAAATCGGTTGCGGGCAAGGAGCGTCAGTTCTACTCCGATTGCCCGGACGGCAGTTCGCTGATTCGTCTCGACAATCCGGCCGTGAAGGGAATCAAAGGCAACGCCGTGTTCGCAGTCGTGCAGTTCGAGTACGCGACGCGCGACCAGAGCCTCGTGTCGATGTACGGTCAGTTGCCGTCGCCGATCGCCGTGCTGACGCTCGACCAGGACCCGGCCACCGGCAAGCTCACGCTCGTCGGCTATCACAACGTCGATACGTCGAAAGTGCATGGCTTGTGGATCACCTGCGGCGCAAGCCTGTCGCCGTGGAATACGCATTTGTCGAGCGAAGAGTACGAGCCGGACGCTGCGACTATCTCCTCAAATAGCCAGTTCAAGGGCTTTAGCCGCAACCTGTTCGGCAGCGAGACGACGGCGAATCCGTATCACTATGGCCATTTGCCCGAGGTCACCGTCAACCCGGACGGCACCGGCACGATCAAAAAGCACTACTGCCTTGGCCGCATTTCGCACGAACTGGTTCAGGTGATGCCGGACAAGCGCACGGTGCTGATGGGCGACGACGCCACCAACGGCGGGCTCTTCATGTTTGTTGCCGACCGTGAGGCCGACCTGTCGGCGGGCACGCTCTATGTGGCGAAGTGGACGCAGGTGTCGTCAAGCGGTGCGGGCGCGGCAACGCTTTCGTGGATCAACCTGGGCCATGCAACCAGCGACGAAATCGAGTCGCTCGCAAACACGCTGACCGCGGCCGACATCATGGACGTCAAGACCGCCGATCCGCTTGACACGTCGTACACGAAGATCAATTTCAACGGTACGTTCAACTGGATCCGCGTGAAGCCGGGCATGACCAAAGCCGCGACTTTCCTCGAGACGCATCGCTACGCGGCGCTCGTCGGCGGCAGCATGGGCTTCACAAAACTCGAAGGCACGACCGTCAATATCAAGGACAAGGTGCTGTATTCGGCGATGTCGCGTGTCGAGAAATCGATGGTGCGGGGCAATGCCGCGTCGACGGACGTGGCAGTCGACAAAGCCATCAGCGCCGGTGCGGTCTACGCGCTCAATATGAAAGGCGGCCAGACCGACCGCAGCGGCGGCGCGATCAATAGCAACTGGGTGCCGGTCGATATGGCGGCGCCCGCGGCGCTCGTCGGCGAAGACCTGTCAACCGCCGACGCGCTCGGCAACACGGCGAACGCCGACCGTATCGCGAACCCGGACAACCTCAAGTTTTCGGAAAAGTTGCGAACGCTCTTCATCGGCGAAGACAGCAGCATGCACGTGAACAACTTCCTGTGGGCATACAACGTCGACACGAAGACGCTCTCGCGCGTGCTGTCGTGTCCGGCGGGCGCGGAGTCGACGGGCCTGCACGCCGTCGACGAGATCAACGGCTGGACCTACGTGATGAGCAACTTCCAGCACGTGGGCGATTGGGAAAGCCCGTTGCACGACAAGGTCAAGGCCGCGCTCGATCCGCTCGTGCGGGCCAACTATAAGGACCGCTTCGGCGCGACGGTCGGCTATCTGACGGCCGATCCGACGTCGATCAAGTTGTAATTTGGTGAGAGGCGGCGCGGATAGTGAAGCGCCGCCTCAACTTCGCTTGCAGAAGATCGCCGTGATGAGCGGCGCTACGCGGTGCACGATTGCCGTGCCGCCGGTCGCCGTCACGGCGGCCCGTACCTTCGATTCGCTCCCGAACACGACCACGCCGTACGCCGAGCGTGCAACCGGCTCGCCTTCTCCAACGCGGAACATGGGATCGTCCTTCTCATACCCGACCACCGCGAAAATGTGAAAGCCGAACGCGGTCAGGTCCGCCCCTTGCGCGGGAGAAAATGCGTTGATCGAGTTGCTTTCGACGCGGGTCGGCTTCGGGTCGATCAATTGATTGCCGGCAAGATCGGCGATGAATTGATGACCGCTTTCATTGCAGGCAAGCGGCGCGTCGAGCGCGGTCGCGCAAGCGGCTAGCGGCATCGCGAGGGCGGCGGCAACGAGTGCGGCTATACAGAAGACGCGCGAAGCGGCAGATGGAAAAAAGCGTTTCATAGGCGAAAGGCGGCGAATTCGAGTACTGCGATGTGGTGCGCTGTAGTGCGTGCACAACGGGTCGCACGGATAAAAACAAATCCCGCGCAAAACGCGAAGACGGTCTGACATCGAGGCTATTCGCGGAGGCAGGCGCAACAGGATTCGCACTTTATCGCGATTCGGCAAATCCTGCTTCATGTATGGGCAGTCGGCAAACCGTTCGCGAGTCCGATCAGGCACAAAGAAACGAACGCGAAGAAAGCAATCTTTCTCGATCCCGTATATATTTCCGGGTTATGAATTCGCGACCCCAGACTCCAATTAATGTTCCGCCGCCCCGAACCTGGGACGCGCGGTTAGCCCGCCGGCTCGTGACACCGCTTGTTAACACGCGTGTCGCGCCCAATCATCTGACCACGCTGCGTCTGCTGATCGGCGTCGCAGGCGCGCTGTGCCTCGCGCGCGGCGGTTTCGCGTGGTCCAATGCCGGCGCGGTTCTGATCGTTCTGTCCAACTTCGTCGACCATACCGATGGCGAGCTCGCGCGCATCAGCGGCAAGTCGAGCCGGATCGGTCATTTTTACGACCTCGCTTGCGATGCACTCGTCACCGTCATGCTGTTTATCGGCATGGGTATGGGCATGAGCGCGTCGAATATCGGCGGGCTTACGGTCGCACCGGGTTGGCTGGGCGCGATTGCCGGCATTGCCGTCGCGCTGATTTTCTTCCTGCGCATGCGCATCGAGGAAATGGCCGGCAAGGCTGGCACGAAGCAGGCCGCCGTGGGCGGCTTCGAAACAGAAGACGTGTTGTACCTGCTGCCCATCGTCACGCTGACGAGCGTCGTGATGCCGTTCGTCGTGGCCGCCTCGATCGGCGCACCGCTCTTCGCCGTGTGGGTGATGATCGACTATTGGCGCGTCTCGCGCCGTACCGCGCAGCCGGCTGCAGCTGGCGCGGGTGCTTCTGAAACCCATCAAGTATTGGCTGGCAAATGAGTACACACGCCGAAGACGACGTGGCCGCATCGATTCACACAGAACATGCCGTGCCCGCGATGCAGGCGGCGCCCGCTGCGCCGGACGCCGACCGTGCGCTCGCGAGCCGCACGCGCACGTTCGACAATCCGCGCTTGCGCAAGGACTTCGCCGAGCAGGGCGCATTTCTCTATCTGGAAGATTTCCTCGCGCCGGAAGTCACTGCGCAACTGGTGCACAGCGCGCGTGCGCTGCTCGACGAGGTCAACCGCAACTACCTGCCGGGCCACAAGCAGGGCGGCAGCGTGAGCCGTCATACGATCGACCGTCTTGCGCCGTTCATCGCCGAACTGTATCGCTCGAAGGAACTGATCGGCTGGCTTGAACAGCTGAGCGGCGACAAGCTGCAAGTGTCGCCAGCGGACGATCCGCACGCGTACGCGCTGTATTACTACACGCGGCCAGGCGATCACATTGGCTGGCACTACGACACTTCGTACTATGACGGCCGCCGTTACACGCTTCTGCTTGGCGTAATCGACGAATCGTCGTGCCGTCTCGACTATGAATTGCACACGCGCAATCCGGATGTGCCGGATCAGCCCGGCTCGGTGCAGATTCCGCCTGGCGGCCTCGTGTTTTTCGACGGCGACAAGCTGCGTCATCGCATCACGCCGGCCGGGCCAAACGAGATGCGTGTGTCGCTCACTTTTGAATACGTCACCGATCCGAACATGCGTCCGTGGCGTCGTCTGATTTCCAACATGAAAGACGCCATTGCGTATTTCGGCTTCCGCCAGGTGTTTCGTCAAATGACTCAGGCGAAACCTCGCGACAAGGACCGCGCATGAGTCGCGCTGCCCTGATTCTGCTGTCGATCGGGACGGCGCTGTTTGTCGGCCTGCTCGCGTGGCAGGGTTTCGGTTCGGTGGTGTCGACGCTGCTCGCCGCCGGTTGGGGGCTCGCGCTCGTCGCCGCGTTTCACGTGGTGCCGCTCGCGCTCGACGCCGGCGCAATCTCGGTGCTGTTGCCGCGCGGCCGGGACGGCGGGCGCCACCACCTGTCGGTGCGTGACGCGCTGTTCGCTCGCTGGATCGGCGAATCTGTGAACAGTCTGCTGCCGGCCGGCCAGATCGGCGGGCCGGTGGTGATGGTGCGGCAGCTGTCGCAGCGCGGCATGCCGATGCGCGACGCGGCCGCGGCCATCACCGTGAGCACGACCGCCCAGGCACTCGCACAAATCATCTTCGCGCTCTTCGGGCTGCTGATGTTCGGCGCTTACGCGGCACATGGCGCGCTGCACGACCTCCAAACCGCCACGCTCATTGCAACGGCGGTGCTTGGCGGCATGATCGTCGGCTTTTATTATGCGCAACGGCGCGGGCTGTTCGGCCGGCTGCTCGGCGTGGCATCGAAACTGTTCGGCAAACGCGACTGGTCCGGGCTGATGACACGCGCCGAAGCCGTCGACGCCGCCGTGCAGGCCATGTACCGCGAGCGGGCCCGCGTGGCCGCGAGCTTTGCGTTGAGTCTTGCTGGCTGGATCGTCGGTACCATGGAAGTCTGGCTCGCGCTGCGTTTTCTCGGCCATCCGGTCGACTGGGTCGACGCGCTGCTGCTCGAAAGCGTCGGTCAGGCGATTCGTGGCGCGGCCTTCATGATTCCCGGCTCGCTCGGCGTGCAGGAAGGCGGCTACTTGCTGCTTGCGCCGCTGGTGGGTCTGCCGCCCGATGCGGCGCTCGCGTTGTCGCTGACCAAGCGCGCGCGCGAAATCCTGCTAGGCTTGCCGGGTCTGCTGGTCTTGCACTTCAGCGAACGAAGCTGGCAAAGGCGGCGCGCCCTTGGGCGCGTTCCCGCTGTCGATTAAACTCCGTATCTTTTCAAAGGACCGCGCATGCGTGCCATCATCCTCGCTGCGGGCCTCGGCCTGCGTCTCCAGCAACCGCCGGAAGCCCAGTTCCCGAAGTGCCTGTTGCAGTTCGACGGTATGAGCCTGCTCGAACGGCATCTGCAGATGCTCGAAACCGCCGGCGTAACAGAAGTCGTGCTGGCGCTCGGTTTCCAGCCCGAGTCGGTGCAGGCGGAACTGGCGCGCATCAACTGGCCGCACGAAGTTGAAACGGTGCTGAACACGCGTTACGACCTGGGCAGCGTGTTGACGGTGCACACGGTGGCCGAGGCGCTGACGCGGGGCGGCGACGTGCTGCTGATGGACGCCGACGTGCTGTACGACGAGCGCATCCTGAGCGCGCTGGTCGCGGGCGAGACCGTCAACCGTCTGTTGATCGACCGCGATTTCGAAGCCGGCGACGAGCCCGTGAAGCTGTGCCTGAAAGACGGCGTGCCGGTCGAGTTGCGCAAGCAGCTGGCGGTCAATCTGGAGTACGACACCATCGGCGAGTCGGTCGGCTTTTTCCGCTTCCGTCAGGAAACGGCCGAGCGCTTTGCGCAGATCGTGGCGGGCTATATCGACAGCGGCCGGGCGAATCTGCCGCACGAAGAAGCTGTGCGCGACCTGCTGCTGGAACGCAGCCAGGTGTTCGACACGGCCGACGTCACCGGCGCGCCGTGGATCGAAATCGACTTCCCGAACGACGTCGCCCGTGCGACCACGGAGATCCTGCCGCAGTTGCAGCCGCTCGTCAGCGCGTCGCGTTGATATCCGCTTGACATCCGCTTGACCGCGAGACACTCAGCAAAAAGCCGGCTCAATGCCGGCTTTTTGTCGTTCAAGGGCTAACCAGCGCGCATCGCAACCTGCATTGCCGCTGCAATGCCATAATCGACGCTTTATATCGACGGCCTTGCCAACCGTCGCCCTGCCAATGCCTTTCGCTTTAGGCGCTTTCATTGTTCCGCTGATCGTCGCGTGTGCGATGTTCATGGAAAACGTGGACGGCACGGTCATCGTGACGTCGCTGCCCGTTCTGGCGCGCGATCTCGGTCAGGACCCCATCACCCTCAAGCTGGCTGTCACCGCGTATGTGATCGGCCTCGGCGTCTTCATTCCGATCTGCGGCTGGGTCGCGGACCGTTTCGGTTCGCGCACCGTGTTTCGCACGGCCATCGGCATCTTCATGGCAGGCTCGCTGATGTGCGCGGCGTCCACCTCGCTCGGCATGTTCGTGGCCGCCCGCTTCGTGCAAGGCATTGGCGGCGCGATGATGGTGCCGGTTGGGCGCATCATCATCTTCCGTTCGGTGCCGAAATCGGACTTCATACGCGCGGTTAATTATCTGACGGTGCCCGCGCTGCTCGGGCCTGTGGTCGGGCCGCCGCTCGGAGGCTTCATCACCACGTATCTGCATTGGCGCCTGATCTTCTTCGTCAATATTCCGATTGGTCTGCTCGGCATCTGGCTCGCCAACAAGCACATCGCCAACGTGCGAGAAGCGCATCCAGGCCGGCTCGACTGGACCGGCTTCCTGTTGTCCGCGAGCGGCGCGTCGCTGTTCATGCTGGGGCTTTCGCTGGTGGGCGGCGAGCTGGTGCCGAACGTCGTATCGATCGGCATGTGCGCTGTGGGTGTCGTGTTGCTGGTGGGTTACGTGCTGTACGCGAATCGCGTGGAGTTGCCGGTGCTCGATCTGCGCCTTTTGCGTATTCCGAGTTTTCACGCAAGCGTGGCGGGCGGCTCGCTCTTTCGCATCGGTCTCGGCGCCGTGCCGTTCCTGTTGCCGCTTGCGTTGCAGGAAGGCCTCGGCATGACTCCGTTTCTGTCGGGTTCGATCACATGCGCGTCCGCATTCGGCTCGATCTTCATGAAGGCGGCGACCTCGCGCATACTTGGACGCTTTGGTTTTCGCACGGTGCTGATGGTCAACGCAGGCTGCGCGGGCATTGCCATCGCGATATACGGACTGTTCTTTCCCGGCACGCCGCACTGGTTGATCTGGTGCGTCGTGCTGGTCGGCGGCTTCTTTCCGTCGCTGCAGTTCACGTCGTTGAACACGTTGGCCTACGCCGATATTCCAAGCCGCGACGTGGGCCGCGCGACGAGCGTCGCAAGCGTGATCCAGCAGCTTTCACTTGGGCTGGGCGTGACGATCGCAGGCATCGTGCTGCAGATTTCGCACAACGTGCAGGGTCATTCGAGCATCGTGTTCTCGGACTTCTGGCCGGCCTTTGTCGTAGTCGGCCTGTTCTCATTCCTGTCCATTCCGGTCACGGCACGCTTGCCGCACGACGCCGGCGACGAAATCGCCCGTGGCCGCCGCGGCACGGCTTGACGCAGACACGCGACTTACGGTTTTGTGTGCCGCAGCAGTGTTCCTACGGGCTACCGCTGCTTCGCAAAGAGCCTGTTCACATGTTATAAGCCCCAAGGGAACGGAAGTTATCGTCTGGTGAAACAGTCGTCTTGGGGGATATCAATGAAGTTGTTCCGCAACGCCAAATCGTCTGCTAGCGGATTTGCGCTGGCTGCACTGCTGTCTGTTTCGGTCGGATTTCTCGAGGCCACGCCGGCAGTCGCGAAGCCGCCCGCGAAAGCCCAGCCCGCTGTACTGACCGCGTCCGCAATCGCGGTTGCCGACGAGTACAGCGCCGACGCCGCCGAACAGATCTTCAAGGAAGGCGGCAACGCCGTCGACGCCGCGGTCGCCATCGCCTTCACGCTTGCCGTGACTTATCCGGAAGCGGGCAACATCGGCGGCGGCGGTTTCATGACGCTGTACGTGGGCGGTAAGCCGTACTTCCTCGACTATCGTGAGCGCGCGCCGCTCGCGGCGACGAAGAACATGTATCTGGACGACAAGGGCGAGGTCATCAAGGGCATGAGCCTGTACGGCTACCGTGCCGTGGGCGTGCCCGGTACCGTCGACGGCATGTGGCAGGCGCAGCGCCGCTTCGGCAAGCTGAAATGGAAACAGGTACTCGCACCGGCCATCCACTATGCACGCGACGGCTTCACGGTCAGCGAGCAACTGCAGGAGCGTCGCGACGCGGCAGCGAAAGAATTCGCCGGCAAGACGAACTTCGACACCTACTTCGGCAACCTGAAGCAAGGCGTCAACTTCAAGCAACCCGATCTTGCCGCCGTTTTGCAGCGCATTTCGGACCAGGGCGCGAAAGACTTCTACTCGGGCAAAACCGCCGACCTGATCGCGGAATCCATGCGCGGCCACGGCCTCATTACGAAGGCGGATCTGCAGCAGTACAAAGCCGTGTGGCGCCAGCCGATCCAGGCGGACTGGAAAGGCTACCGCGTGTACACCGCACCGCCTCCCAGCTCGGGCGGCATCGGCCTCGTGCAATTGTTGAAGATGAAGGCCGACCGCGAAGCCGACTTCAAGGACGTCCCGCTCAATTCGCCGCAATACATCCATCTGATTGCGGAAATTGAAAAGCGCGTGTTCGCCGACCGCGCGCAATATCTCGGTGACCCCGACTTCTACAAGGTGCCCGTCGCGCAATTGACTGACGACGCGTACCTCGCGAAGCGCGCCTCTGAGGTCAACCCGGAAACCCCGTCCGACACCAAGAGCGTGCAGCCCGGACTCGGCACGTCGATGCCGGAGAAAGCGGAAACCACGCATTTCTCGGTGGTCGACAAGTGGGGTAACGCAGTGTCGAACACCTACACGGTGAACGGTTACTTCGGTTCGGGCGTGGTCGCGGATCGCACGGGCATCGTGCTGAACGACGAGATGGACGACTTCTCCGCGAAGCCGGGCGTGGCCAACATGTTCGGCGTGGTGGGCAGCGACGCGAATTCGATCGAACCCAAAAAGCGCCCGCTGTCGTCCATGAGCCCGACGATTCTCACGAAAGACGGCAAAGTCTCGCTCGTCATCGGCACGCCGGGCGGCTCGCGCATCTTCACGTCGATCTTCCAGGTGATCAACAACATCTACGACTTCAACATGCCCTTGCCGGCAGCGGTCGGCGCGATGCGTTTCCATCACCAGTTGTTGCCGCCGAATACGATTTTCTGGGAGCCGTACCAGCCGATCGATGGCGAACTCGCCAAGCAGGTCGAAGCAAAGGGCTATACGCTGAAGGCCCAGAACTTCAACGGTGACATTCAGGCCATCAAGATCAATGACGACACGCCGGAGCCCGCAGCCGACCCTCGCGGCCGTGGCGTCACGCGGATCATTCAGTAAGCGTTTTTCGAACGGTGTGGACGGCGTGTCGATCGCGATGCGCCGTTCACGAACACAAGACCTCGCGCTCGAAAGAGCCCGAGGTTTTTTCACGCGCGATCAGCTTGCCTGTTCCACCGGTGTCAGCGTCAGTTCGAGCCGCTGCGCGCCACGCAGCACCGTCACGTTGACGGGCTTGTCGATCCGCGAAGCGTCGAGTGTGCGTTGCAGCGCATCCACGTCCTGCACCGGCAGCGAGTCGATTGCGACGATGGTGTCGTCGGTGCGCAGACCGCCCGCCGCAGCAGGACTGCCTTTCACGATTTCCATCACATGCACGGCGCTTTGCGCGCTCAAACCGAAGTAGCGCTGTACGCGTCGCGATATCGGCGTCGTCGTTCCCGCCACGCCGATATACGCTCGCCGAACGCGGCCATGCGCGAAAATCTGCATGATGACCCACTTCGCCGTGTCGATCGCGGTGGCGAAGCAGATGGCCTGCGCGCCGGGAATGATCGCGGTGTTCACACCGATCACCTGGCCCGCCGAATTGATGAGCGGGCCACCGGAATTGCCGGGATTGAGCGCGGCGTCCGTCTGGATCACGTCGTAAATCATGCGGCCGGAATTGGAGCGCAGCGAGCGGCCGAGCGCCGATACGACACCCGTCGTCACCGTTTGCGCAAGGCCGAGCGGATTGCCGACCGCAATGGCGATCTGCCCGACGCGCAGCTTCGACGAGTCGCCGAGTTCCACATGCGGCAATGGCTCGGGCGAGCCGATTCGCAGCACGGCCAGATCGCTGCCGGGGTCGTCGCCGACCAGATCGGCGTCGAACCTGGAGCCGTCGGCGAGCGTGACCTGGATGTGCGTCGCGCCATGCACGACGTGGCTGTTGGTCAGCAGGTAGCCGTCGGGCGTGAAGATGAAGCCCGAGCCCGTGCCGCCGCGAGCGCCGCGGTCGCGCATGGCGGCGCCCGCCAGCCGGCGTTCGACGGAAATGAAGGCGACGGCCTGCTGCACGCGTTCCAGCGCGCCAATGACGGTGCGCGAATAGGCGTCGAGCAGGGCGTCGTCGGATAGAGAATTGAGGTGGTTTGGCCCGGGGGCGTCGGATGCGGCGCGCGACAGGTCATCGATGAAGCGTGGACGGCTTCCCATGGCGATGCTCCGGATAAACGGAATTGCAGATGCGGGGCGCGGCTGAGCTTTTCAAGTGCGAATCCGGCTACGCCCGCGTGGCTCTCCCGGGCAGAGATGCACCGGAATCTGGCGTGCGCGGCCATCGCCGACGTCGAGCAAGCTTTCGGCGTGTGAGACACTGTGATGCCACCGCGAGCCGTCCGCGACCGCACGCCAAGGAGACCGCCGTCATGAACCTGCCCGCTCATCCATCCGGCGAGACCGATGCTTCGGCTTCGTCAGCTTCATCGTCCGGGGCCGAACCGGCCGAACCGCGGATCGAGTCGCTCAGCGCTATCACGCTCGCCACCGGCGACATGCGCGAAGCGGTGCGCTTCTACGAAGCCCTCGGTTTCCCACTCAAATTCGGCGGCGGGCAAGCCGAATTTACGTCGTTCGCGTTTGGCGGTACGTATCTGAACCTGATCGCCGATTCGCGTGCGCCGGTCAACTGGTGGGGCCGCGTGATCGTCTATGTGTCGGACGTCGATGCGATCTATCGCAAGGCGCTGGCCGCCGGATTCAAGCCCTCGCTCGAGCCCGCCGATGCGCCGTGGGGCGAGCGCTATTTTCACATCTCCGATCCGGACGGCCACGAGCTCAGCTTCGCAAAACCGTTGCGCTAGCGGGCGGCGTCGGCGTGAAACTCGCTATCATTAACAGGCTGCGGTAACACGGCTGACACCGGACGCACCGATAATCGGGCGCGCCCGCGTCGCTTTTGCCGCCGCGCGCCTGATCATTTTCGTCGCCAGGAGAGCCGCAATGAAAGAGCAGGATCCGAGACCTGAAGCCGAGTTGCTCGTGGAGCGGCAACGCCGTTTCGAGGAAGACCTCATCGACGCGTACGACGAGGAACTCGAGATGGAGGTCGACGACCGCATCCTCGACGGTGCGGAGAGCTTCACGCTTGAGCACCGCGAAGCACGCAAGATGTATTTTCGCGAACTGTTCCGCTTGCAGGGCGAACTGGTCAAATTGCAGGACTGGATCGTGCAGACGGGGCATCGTCTCGTGGTGATTTTCGAAGGGCGCGATGCTGCGGGCAAGGGTGGCGCGATCAAGCGCATTACGCAGCGGCTCAATCCGCGCGTATGCCGCGTTGCGGCATTGCCCGCACCGAACAACCGCGAGCGCACGCAATGGTATTTCCAGCGCTACGTGTCGCAGCTGCCCGCCGGTGGCGAGATGGTGCTGTTCGATCGCAGTTGGTACAACCGCGCGGGCGTCGAGCGCGTAATGAATTTTTGCACCGACGAAGAATACGAAGAGTTCTTTCGCTCGGTGCCTGAGTTCGAGAAGATGCTCGTGCGCAGCGGCGTGCAGATCGTCAAATACTGGTTCTCCATCACCGACGAAGAGCAGGAAATCCGCTTCCAGAACCGCATCCACGATCCGCTGAAGCAGTGGAAGCTCAGCCCAATGGACCTGGAAAGCCGGCGTCGCTGGGAGGCTTATACGCTCGCGAAAGAGGTGATGCTGCAACGCTCGCATATTCCCGAGGCGCCGTGGTGGGTCGTACAGGCAGTGGACAAGAAGCGGGCGCGCCTGAACTGCATTCACCATCTGCTGAGCCAGGTGCCGTATCACGAGATCGAGCATCCGCGTGTCGAATTGCCGGCGCGCGTTTATCACGACGAGTACAGCCGTCAGCCCGTGCCGGCTTCGATGATCGTGCCCGAGGTGTATTGAGCGGTTCGACCGGGCCGATATCTGAAGTAGAAGAAACGAAAAAGCGCGGCATATGCCGCGCTTTTTTCGTTATGCCGGTCCATGCATGCAGATGCATGAACGACCGCGAACGGACTGCTTAAAACACGGCGCGGAAAACCCAGTACAAGCCGGCCGCGAGCGCGATAGAGGCGGGCAGCGTCAGCACCCACGCGAGCACGAGGCTGCGCACGGTCGCCCATTGCAAGCCAGAGCCGTTGGCTGCCATCGTGCCGGCCACGCCCGAAGACAGAACGTGTGTCGTGGACACGGGCAGGCCATACATGTCGGCCGCGCCGATCGTCATCATCGCAACGAGTTCGGCCGACGCGCCCTGTCCATACGTCAGGTGCTGCTTGCCGATTTTTTCGCCGACGGTCACCACGATCCGCTTCCAGCCGACCATCGTGCCCAGGCCCAGCGCGATAGCCACCGCGACCTTCACCCACGTCGGGATGAACTTCGTGGCGTGATCGGTTTGTCCCTTGAAGTTGTTGATCGCCTTGGCGTCTTCCGGCGCAAAGGCGGGTTGCTTCGCCTTGTCCATCAGCCGAATCGCCTCCGACGCCACGTACATGTTGTTGCGCACGTTGTCGACGATGCCTTGCGGAACAGCCGCCATCGAACCGGATGTGCCGACCTGGTGCGCGATGATATCCGTGAGTTGCTTCAAGGCAGGCACCGTCGCGGGCGTCAGTTGATGCGTGCGCACATAGGCTTCGACATCGGCGCGCGGATTGGCGGAAGGCGGCGCGCCGTTCGTGTAGCGCGCGAGAGCGCCCGACGTTTGCTCCGCGACCGCGACGAACGTCTGCGTCTGAGCTGGCGTCACCGCCTTGTTCAGCGCATATGCCGTCGGCACCGTGCCGATCAGGATCAGCATGATGAGGCCCATGCCTTTCTGGCCGTCGTTCGAGCCGTGCGCAAACGAAACGCCGGTGCAGGTGAGGATCAGCAGACTGCGAATCCAGAACGGCGGCGGCTCCTTGCCCTTCGGTTCCGCATACAGCGCGGGAATGCGCACGACTGCTTTCAGGATCATTAGCAGCAGTCCGGCTGCGAGAAAACCGATGAGCGGCGAGAACAGCAACGACTTGCCCACGCCAAGCGCCTGGGTCCAGTCCACGCCACTCGTGCCGTTCACGCCGTGCATCAACTGATTCATCAGGCCGACGCCTATGATCGAGCCGATGAGCGTATGCGAACTCGACGACGGCAAGCCGAAATACCAGGTCCCGAGGTTCCAGATGATTGCCGCGATCAACAGCGCGAACACCATCGCAAAGCCCGCGCTGCTGCCCACTTGCAGGATCAGCTCGACCGGCAGCAGTTGGAGGATGCCGAACGCGACCGCGCCGCTCGAGGTCAGCACGCCCAGGAAATTCCACGCGCCGGACCACACGACCGCGAGATTCGATGCAAGCGAATGCGTGTAGATAACGGTGGCCACGGCGTTCGCGGTGTCGTGAAAGCCGTTGACGAATTCGAATCCAAGTGCGATCAGCAGGGCGACGCCGAGCAGCAGATACGGCAGGATGGAACCCTCTCGCACGGGTTGGAGATCGCCCGCGAGCTGCACACCGCAATAGCCCACGCCGGCTACGATTACGGCGAGGAAGATCACGAGACCGAGATTGCGCCCCTTGCCACTGGCCGCGCTGGGTTGCGGGTATGAAAGTTCCGGCATGAGGTGTGCCCCTGGAGGAATGTCGGTGAATTGCCGATCCTGCGGGGCATATGTGTCTGTACGATGACATCTGCATCGGCGGACGCATATGAGCGGGCATCCACCGACATTTGGCGGGCGGCGCCTTGCCTCACGGCCCGAAGCCAGCTCTGCATAGCGCACAGGAATCGTTTTTGCTACGCTGAGGATGCGGGGTACACCTTTCGGGGGAAGTTCGATGACGCGCGACAGTCGCAAGGAAAGCCGCAAGGCGGACGAAGGCGCGTCGGTCGCCGATCCGGTTGTGCAAGAGCCCACGGCGCACGCGGCGTTCGCGTCGTATGCGGCCCCGCTCGTGAACGACGCGATAGCGTTCGCGACCGCAGTACGCGAAGATCCATCGCCGGAAGCGCTGCACAAGCTGAGGGTTTCGCTCCGCCGCTTGCGGTCGTTGTGGTGGGCCTTCGCGCCGCTCCTCGAGAAGGGCGAAAACACGCGGCAGCGCGCGCTGTACAAGTATCTGGCCACTGCAGCCGGCAAAACCCGCGACTGGGACATCCTGATCGAACTGCTCGGCCAGGAAGATAGCGGTGCACGCAGCCTCGCGCCGAAGCTGGAGCAGGCGCGCGGCGATTCGCTTGCGACGAGCCGCGAAACGCTGTCGAACGCGGACGTCAAGCATCTGCTGCGCGAGGCGTTGACGAGCGCATCCACGGAGATCAATACGACGCACGAACGCGTTCCGCTGAGCAAGTTCGCGGGCAAACGGGTGGCAGCGTCGGAGCGTTCGTTGTTCAAGCGCGCGAGGCGCGCGCGCCGCGCGAAACCTTCTAATTACGCCGCTTTTCACGACGTCAGGAAAGCCGGCAAGAAGCTTCGCTATCTGCTCGAATTTTTTCAGCCGGTATTGAGCGGCAGCCACAAGCGCACGCTCAAGCGGCTCAAGCAGGTGCAAAAACGTTTCGGAACGCTAAACGATATTGTCGCGAGCGAAATGTTGCTGCGCGACAATGCGGCCTTGTTTGCCGGATCGGGCGACACCGACGCCGTGCTGCAGTGGTTGCACAAGGAGCGCAAACGCCGCATGCGTTCGGCGGCAGGACTGTTGCGCAAGCTATAGCGCGAACGCGGCCTGACACGCGGCAGGCAATGCACCCGCGCATAATTTCGAATGGCGGCCCGCACGCTCATGCGGCCCGCCTGCAATGGAGGCAACGCGCAGGTGGCAAATCGAGCGCATTTGCAGGGGCGACGCTGGCGCAGGACCTTCCGGCATGGAGCAGGCAGCGTCGCGCGTTATGTGGGCAATCGTCCGGTATTGGCGGGTGTGGCCGGTACGCTGGTCGCGGTGGCGATGGCGGCGCTCACGTTGCTGACGCTCCTTAGCGGCCGCACTGACGCGCTCGACCATGCGCGCGAAACGTCGCAGAACCTTGTGTCGATCATTTCCAGCGATCTGGAGAGGAACGTCGAAATCTATAACCTCTCGTTGCAGGCAATGGCCGATGGCGCGCAGCGTCACCTGGGCGCCGGGCTGCCTCCCGACGCGCAGCGAGCAGTGCTGTTCGACCGTGCTACGACGGCCGCGTATCTCGGCGGCGCGTATATTCTGGGCCCGCAGGGCGAGGTGATCGCTTCGCAAAGCGGCGACATCAACCGGGATGCCCGCTTTACTGACCGCGACTATTTCATGGTCCATCGGCGCAACGCGGCCGCGGGTCTTTATCTGTCGCATCCGTTCCGCTCGCGCTTGCGCGATGGCAAGTTGTCGATCGGGCTCACCCGGCGGGTCAACGACGCCAATGGCAACTTTGCCGGCGTCGCATTGCTTGCGATTCGCATCGAGTACTTCCAGCGCCTGCTCGAACGAATCAACATTGGCAAGCAGGGCTCGGTATTCATCGCGATGGACGACGGCACGCTCATCGCGCGCAAGCCGTACTCGCCGCAAGATATCGGCGCGAGCATTGCAAGGTCTCCGAGCTTCGTCCGCATGGCCGCGCACAACGCCGGTTCCTATGTGGCGCCTTCCGCGGTCGACGGTGTCGAGCGCATGTTCACCTACGCGCACGTGCCGGGCACCTCGCTGATTGCGGTTGTTGCGCCCGCCGTCGACGACGTGCTGGCGCCGTGGCGTCGTCGCGCGACGATTAGCGGCGCATTGACGCTCGCGTTCGGCGCAGTCTTCGTGGCGGTGTCGTGGCTGCTGGCGTTTGCGCTGCGCGGCAAGTTGCGGGCGCAGGCTGCGCTGACGCGCCTCGCCGCTACAGATCCGCTAACCGGGCTTAGCAACCGCCGTGTGCTCGATAACCGGCTCGACGAAGAGTGGCGTCGCGCGCGGCGCACGGGCCAGCCGCTGTCGGCACTCTTTATCGACATCGATCATTTCAAGCACTTCAACGACACACACGGGCATGCAAGCGGCGACGAGGCACTGAGCGCGGTGGCCGAATGCATATCGACCGCGGTGCGCCGTTCAGTCGACGTGGTCGCTCGCTATGGCGGCGAGGAGTTCGCCGTGATACTGCCGGACACATCGGCCGACGGAGCACTCACGGTCGCCGAAAAGATTCGCCGAAGAGTACAGGCGCAAGACATTCTGCAAGGCGGCGATGACACAGTGGCGGTCACGGTGAGCGTCGGTTGCGCGACCTGCGTGCCCGCGCAAGGTGCGAACGCATTCGACCTGCTCGCCGCGGCCGACCGGCAGCTTTACGTGGCAAAAGCGGCGGGCCGCAATCGCGTCTCTGCCGCGCAGTCGCCCATGCGTTCGATGACTTAGCACGCGCCGTTATTGACTAGCTTGAAGCACACGAGGCGAGGTTAACCTGAACGGCGCAGCCGGCACTCATGCGCTTGCGCGGCTTCGCGGCGCGAAGCCGCGCAGTGTCACGGCGTTTCTTGCGTCACCATGTAGTCCGCCGCGCAATCCGCCAACTGACTGCGCTGGCCGGCTCGCGCTCGGCTCGTCGGCCAGCAGCAGGCCCACCGGGAAGCCGCGCCGCTGCCATGCATCCAGCCCTCCGCGAAGCGCACGAATCCGCGTATAGCCGTAGTTGCGCATCCGCACACTGATCTCCGCAGCCGTCGCGCTGTCCGGACACACGCAGTAAATCACCATGTCGTAAGCGCGCAGCGCGAAGTCGATCTGTTCGGGCGAGTGCGGGTCGAGTGCGAACGCGCCCGGAATCGGCGACTCTGCGTCGGGCGCCGCGCCCGGCGGACGTGCGTCGAGCACCTTGGGTGTCGGCTTGCGGGCCGCCGCGCGGCTCGACGCTTGCGGTTGCGCGCCGCCATCGGCGAGCGCAGCTTGCCGGCGTGCCCGCCGCTGCAGAAAAAGTCGATAGGCGAGATACAGCAACGCGGCGCCCAGCAGCAAATCGATCACCGTGCCGCCTTGCGCTCTAACGAACTCGAACAGTATGTGCAATTGCCGTTCCGCTGCCGCTCCGCCGAGCAGCCAGAAAGCGGCCCACGCCATTGCGCCAGTCAGGTCCCAGATCGCATAGATGCGGGCATCGACGGCCGTGGTGCCCATCAGCGGGGGCGTAATCAGCGCGAGGCCAGGGACGAACTTCGAGATGGACACCAGCGGCACGCCGAAGCGCTCGAACATCGAGCGCGCCTGTTCGACCCGGGCATCGAGAGCGGGCAGCAGTTGACCGAGTACGCCGATCAGCCTGCGGCCGTAGAGGCGGCCGGCCGTGAACCACAGGCCGTCGCCGATCAACGCGCCGAGCACAGCGGCGCATAGCACCGGCCAGAACGACAGCGTGCCCGCCGCGATCGCGGAGCCGGCAAACAGCAACACGGGGACGGCGGGAATCGGCACGCCGAGTCGCGTCAACAGCACGTTGCCGAAGACGACCGCGCCGCCCCAAGTGGATACCGCCGACGACGGAAACTCTACCAATTGAGCGGCTCCTGGGTTCTTGTTGGGAAGTTGAAAGCGCGCCTATTGTTGCCTGGCTCGACTGCCGATGCAAAGACCGTTCCCGTCGCGCTGTGGCTTCTCCCTTCGATCAGGATACTCGATCGATCTCCCGCGGGGCCACTGCGCGACGCGCTGCAATTTCGTTCAAGACCGCCTGCCGACGCATGTCTAAGCTGCGTGCTCGTCCCTTTGCCTCGGAGATGCCGGATGAACTCACGGTACATCGGTTATATGTGCTGCGCGCTGGCGATGGTCGGCGTCGGCAGCACCGTGGTGGTGAGCAAGTCGATCGCGGCGGGATTGCCGCCGTTCAGCGCAACCGCGCTGCGCTTCGCGATTGCGTTCCCATTGTTTGTGCTGATCATGCGCTGGCGCGGCGTGCGCTGGCCGCGTCTGGACCGGCGCGACGCCGCGCTCGTGGTCGCGCAGGCCGCGGCGGGCAGCGTCGGCTATACGGTGTTGCTCATCAGCGGGATGAAACTCGCCTCCGCCGGCGATGCGGGCGTGATCGCCGGCACGTTGCCCGCGGTGTCGGCGATAGTCGCGATGCTGGCGCTGGCCGAGCGGCCGTCGCCTTCGCTGCTCGGTGCAGTCTGTCTTGCCACGGCGGGCGTGCTTGCTTGCACCGTGCATCGCGGCGAAAGCGTTGCGTCCCATCCGGGCGGTTCTTCTATCGTGGGCAACGCGCTGGTGTTCGCGGCAATTGTCTGCGAGGCGCTCTTCATTCTGCTCAATCGCAAGCTGCGCACGCCGGTTGCGCCGCTGCCGTTGTCGGCGTTGATGTGCGGGATCGGCTTCGCGGTATCGATCGTGCCCGCGTACTTTGAAAGACCCTGGAGCTTGCCGCTCGACGCCGGCGCTCTGAGCGGCGTGCTGTATTACGCGCTGGTGCCGACCGTGGCCGGCTTCGTTCTCTGGTATGAAGGCGCCGCGCGCGTGAGCGGCGCGGAGGCCGGCTCGACGACCGCGCTCGTGCCGGTCAGTGCGTTGGCGTTGGCCGCGCTGCTATTGCACGAGCCGGTTAGCGCGGCGCAACTCGCGGGCGTTGCCTGTGTGCTCGGCGCCGTGATGCTCGCGACGTTCGGGCAACCGCGCAGCACGCGCAAGGCGGCGTGAGCCACGCGTGGTGCTGCGCGTTCGGCTGGAAACGTGCTCTTACGTGTTGGGCACCGCGACGGCGCCAGGATTGCCGACGATCGCCAGGAACTCGCGGCGCGTGGACGGGTCCGTGCGGAACGTGCCGAGCATGCGCGACGTGACCATTGTCACGCCGGCTTTGTGCACGCCGCGCGTCGACATGCACTGATGCGCGGCTTCGAGAATGACGCCCACGCCCGCCGGTTGCAGTACGTCGTTCAACGTATCGGCGATCTGCACGGTCATCTTTTCCTGGATCTGCAGGCGCTTCGCGAATGCGTCGACGAGACGAGCGAGCTTTGAGATGCCGACGACGCGGTGCTGCGGCAGATACGCGACATGCGCGCGGCCGATGATCGGCACCATGTGATGTTCGCAATAGCTTTCGAAGCGGATGTCCTTCAGCACGATCATCTCGTCGTAGCCGTCCACCTCGGAAAACGTGCGAGCGAGGATTTCGCGCGGATCGACCTGATAGCCCGCATAGAACTCTTCGTAAGAGCGCACCACGCGCGCCGGTGTGTCGAGCAGGCCCTCGCGCTGCGGATCGTCGCCGGCCCAACGCAGCAGCACGCGCACGGCTGCTTCTGCTTCTTCACGGCTCGGACGGCCGTTCGTGGCCGCCGGTGTGGTTTGTTCTGTCTTGCTGCTGGTCATCCGTCGCTCCTCCGGGATCGCGCGTCGGGCCAGGATGGAGCGCGCGGGTTCATGAGTGGGCTCATTGTTCCATGTTTTAGGCCGGATCGTGCCGATGCCCCTTCCGACGTCGCGGGGCTGACGGTTTCATTTCGGCCACTCGTCCATTGCGTCGTTGAAGAGCTGCGCGACCACGCCGCGCAGCCAGCTTCCGCGCGGATCGTTATGAAACTTGCGATGCCAGTGCTGCCGCAAATCGAAACGCGGCAGCGGCAGAGGCGGCTCGACGAGCGTGATCGACGCATGTTCCGACACATACGCGAAGCCGATCGCATGCGGCACGGTCGCGATCAGATCCGTGCGCGCGAGGATGAACGGCAGGCTCATGAAGTGCGGCGTCTCCAGCACCGCCCGCCGCTTGATGCGCTTTTTCACCAGATATTGTTCGAGGACTTCCTGGCTGCGCCCTTCGGCGCGCACCACCGCGTGCCCCGACGCGACGAATTGCGCGAGCGTGAGCGGCGCCTTTGAAAGCGGATGACCGGCGCGCATCAGGCAAATGAAGCGGTGCGTGAAGAGCCGCTGCTGGAAAAAGTTATTACCCGACAGGTCCGGAAAGTAGCCGACCGCCAGATCGACGTCGCCCGATTCGAGCCCGCGTTCGACATGCGCTGGCGACAGCGATACGGAACGCAGGTTCGCATGCGGCGCGCGCTCGGCGAAGAGTTGCAAAAGCCGTGGCAAAAAGACGATCTCACCGACGTCGGAAAGTGCGATCGAGAACGTATGCGTGCTCGTGTCCGGGTCGAACTCCTGCGCGTCGAGCATGCCTTTCTCGATCCGCAGAAGCGCGTCGCGCGCGGCCGGGAGAATGGCGAGCGCGCGAGGCGTGGGCTCCATACCTTTGGAAGTGCGCACGAACAGCGGGTCGTCGAAATACTCGCGCAACCTCCCGAGTGCCGTGCTCACGCGCGGCTGGCTTACACCGAGTTGCTCGGCCGCGCGGCTGACGTTGCGGGTGTCCTCCATTGCGACGAGGTACGGGATCAGATTCAGATCGAGGTTGTTGTCCGACATGCTTTTAGGCCGGCGGCCGTAGGTGCTATTCGATATATGGATAAAGGGTAGCCGAATAATTGCCATGCGGGATAGTGGAGTTTCTTTTGCTTGCCGAGCCGGAAGAGTGCACGCGAGACCAACAGGCGCGCACCCCGGACGTTGGCAACCTATGATTAAGGGAAAGTCCGCGCCTTGACAATGCAGTTAAAGCGCAACCATAATCGCCGAATCGTTCGCTAAACGAATCACTGTTCACTTTGCGAACAAACCGAGCGAGCTGGCAGATGATTCGTCGCACACAGAATCGCCGCGCGGACTCAATGGAACCAGGCGGTGGAGAACGGGCGAAAGCAGCCCCAAGGTTTGCACGGCCCGCATCTGTCTGGAGACCGCCCGCGTAGGCAGCCGTCACGGCGATGCCCGGCGTGCGTAGCGCCTCACAAGGAAATTCGACATGATCAACAAGATTTTCGAGTCACTTCAGTCGGCGGTCGCCGACGTCCACGACGGCGCGACTGTCATGATCGGCGGCTTCGGCACGGCCGGCATGCCGTCGGAGCTGATCGACGCGCTGATCGAGCAAGGCGCGCGCGAACTCACCATCGTCAACAACAACGCGGGTAACGGCGACATTGGCCTTGCAGCGCTGCTCAAGGCAAAGCGTGTCCGCAAAATCATCTGCTCATTTCCGCGCCAGACGGATTCGTATGTGTTCGACGCGCTGTATCGCGCCGGCGAAATCGAACTCGAACTCGTGCCGCAGGGCAATCTGGCCGAGCGCATCCGCGCGGCGGGCGCGGGCATCGGCGGATTTTTCACGCCGACCGGCTACGGCACGAAGCTCGCTGAAGGCAAGGAAACGCGACTGATCGACGGCAGGCACTATGTGCTCGAGTCGCCGCTGCATGCGGATTTCGCGCTTATCAAGGCGTATAAGGGCGACCGCTGGGGCAACCTCGTTTATCGTAAGACGGCTCGCAACTTCGGGCCGATCATGGCAAGTGCGGCGAAAACCGCGATCGTGCAGGTGTCGGAAGTCGTGCCGCTCGGCGCGCTCGATCCGGAAAACATCGTGACGCCGGGCATTTTCGTGCAACGCGTGATCGAAGTGCCGCAAGCGGCACATGCTCCGCTGCCCAATCCCCGCGACGCTGCCGCCTGAACCGGAGACCGACATGAAGAAACTGACCCGCGATGAAATGGCCAAGCGCGTTGCACTGGATATTCCGGAAGGCGCGTATGTGAACCTCGGTATCGGCGTGCCGACGCTGGTGGCGAACCACCTCGCAGCCGACAAGGAAATCTTCCTGCACAGCGAAAACGGCCTGCTCGGCATGGGCCCCGCGCCCGCGAAGGGCGAGGAAGACGATGAACTGATCAACGCCGGCAAGCAGCATGTCACGCTGCTGACGGGCGGCGCGTTTTTCCACCACGCCGATTCGTTTGCGATGATGCGCGGCGGCCACCTCGACTTTTGCGTGCTCGGCGCGTTCCAGGTGTCGGCGAAGGGCGACCTCGCGAACTGGCATACGGGCGCACCGGACGCGATTCCTGCTGTCGGCGGCGCGATGGATCTCGCCATCGGCGCGAAACAGGTCTACGTGATGATGGAGCACCTGACCAAGCAGGGCGAGAGCAAGATCGCCGCTGAATGCACGTACCCGGTGACGGGCGTCGGTTGCGTCGATCGCATTTACACGGACCTGGCCATGATCGACGTCACCGATCAGGGCCTCGTGGTGCGCGAGATTTTCTCGGATATCGACTTCGACGCGCTGCTCAAACTCACGGGTGTGCCGCTGATCGACGGTACGCAGGACGCGCGCGCCGCGTAATCGCGGCATGGCGAGCGGGCGCGCGGCGGCACGCATGCTGCCGTGCGCCCCGCGTTTCGCCGAGCAGTGCTACATTCAATAAAATCATCCGGCCATCCACGTCATCATGCTCGACTCCAGCGGTCGCCTCACCGGCCTTCTTTGCGGCACACAGCCGATGAACGACATCTGGTCGCCGCGTGCCACGCTGCAACGCATGCTCGACGTAGAAGCGGCGCTTGCGCGGGCTTCGGCAGCGCACCATGTGATTCCTGAAACGGCGGTACAGGCAATCGAAGCAGCGTGCCACGCCGATCAACTCGACGCGGACGCGCTAGCGCGCGACGCGGCGCTCGGCGGCAACCTCGCGATTCCTCTCGTCAAGCAACTCACCGCACGCGTGAAAGCGGCTGACGCCGAAGCGTCGAAATACGTGCATTGGGGCGCGACGAGCCAGGACATCATCGACACCGCAACGGTGCTGCAACTACGCGACACCTTCAATCTGCTCGACAGCGGTTTGCAAGCCACTTGCGACGCAATCGCGAAACTTGCGGCCACCCATCGCGCGACGCCGATGATCGGCCGCACATGGTTGCAGCAGGCGTTGCCGATCACGCTCGGCCTGAAATTCGCGCAATGGCTCGATGCGTTGTTGCGTCACCGCGAGCGGCTCGATGCGCTGCGTGCGCGCGCGCTCGTGCTGCAATTCGGTGGCGCGGCCGGCACGCTGGCGAGCCTTCGCGATGCTGCGCCGCAAGTCACCCAAGCGCTCGCGCAAGAACTCGGCCTCACGGTGCCCACATTGCCGTGGCATACGCAGCGCGACCGGATCGCGGAGAGCGCATCGTTCTTCGGCATGTTGATCGGCACGCTCGGAAAGATCGCGCGCGACATCTCGCTGCAAATGCAAACCGAGATCGACGAACTCGCCGAGCCTGCCGCTGCGGGCAAAGGCGGATCGTCGACGATGCCGCACAAGCGCAATCCGGTTGGCTGCGCAGCGGTTCTCACGGCGGCCACGCGTGCGCCCGGACTCGTCGCCACGGTATTCGCGGGCATGGTGCAGGAACACGAGCGCGCGCTCGGCGGCTGGCAGGCCGAATGGGACGCGCTGCCCGATCTTGCACGGCTTGCTGGCGGCGCGCTCGCCAACATCGAACAGATCGCGACTGGACTCAACGTGAACGTGCCGCGCCTTGCCGCGAATCTCGACGTCACGCACGGGCTGATTCTCGGCGAAGCGGTCATGCTCGCGCTCGGCGACAGCATCGGCCGCATGGACGCGCATCATCTCGTGGAGCGCGCGTCGAAAGCCGCAATCCACGACGGCCAGACGCTTTTCGATGTGCTGTCCGCAGATGCGGCCGTGACCCAGCATCTTTCGGTCGAGCGCCTGAAACAACTGCTCGACCCCGCTCAATACGTCGGCCAGGCGCACGCATATGTGGACGCCGCGCTGGCGCTTCATACCGCGCGTTCAGAGCGCGCCCCTTCGAAGGAGTAACCGGCATGCCTTACGCCGCAGTCAACGGCACGGAGCTTCACTATCGGATCGACGGCGACCGTCACGGCAATGCACCGTGGATCTTGCTGTCGAATTCGCTCGGCAGCGACCTGTCCATGTGGACGCCGCAAGTCGCGGCGCTGTCGAAGCACTTCCGCGTGTTGCGCTACGACACGCGCGGCCACGGCCATTCCGAAGCGCCGAAAGGTCCGTACACGATCGAACAACTGAGTGGCGACGTACTGGGCCTGATGGACACGCTGAAGATCGCGCGCGCGAATTTTTGCGGCGTGTCGATGGGCGGGCTGACAGGCGTCGCGCTGGCCGCTCGTCATGCGAATCGTTTTGAGCGCGTCGTGCTCGCCAATACGGCGGCGCGAATCGGCTCGCCGGAAGTGTGGGTGCCGCGCGCCGCGCGAGCGCGCACGGAGGGCATGCTGGCGCTGTCGGACGCGGTGTTGCCGCGCTGGTTCACTGCCGATTACATCGAGCGGGAGCCGGTGGTGCTCGCCATGATTCGCGACGTATTCGTGCACACGGACAAGGAAGGTTATGCATCGAATTGCGATGCGATCGACGCCACCGATCTTCGCCCCGAAACGCACGGCATCAAGCTGCCGGTGCTCGTGATCAGCGGCACGCACGACGTCGCGGCGACGCCTGCGCAAGGACGCGAACTCGCGCAGGCGATTCCAGGCGCGCGTTACGTCGAGCTGGACGCGTCGCATATTTCCAACATCGAGAAGGCCGATGCTTTCACGAAGACAGTCATCGACTTTTTGACGGAGCCGAAATGAACGACGAAGACCGATACGAAGCAGGAATGGGCGTGCGCCGTGCAGTGTTGGGCGATGCGCACGTGGACCGCTCGCTCGCGAATCGCACTGAGCTGACTGAAGAGTTTCAGAACTTCATTACGCGTTATGCGTGGGGCGAAATCTGGACGCGCGATGGCTTGCCGCGGCACACGCGCAGCCTGCTGACCATTGCAATGATGGTTGCGTTGAATCGCAGCGAAGAACTTGCGCTGCATTTGCGCGCGGCGAAAAACAACGGCGTGACGCGTGAACAGATCAAAGAGGTGTTGCTGCAAACCGCCATTTATTGCGGTGTGCCGGCGGCCAACTCCGCGTTTCATCTCGCCGACAAACTGTTCCGCGAGGACGACGCCGCAGCGAAGCAGTAAGTTGGCTGGCTGCAGTCATGCTTTAACGATACGACGCGCGCCCGATACGGCGCGCGTTTTTACATTGCGCGCCGTGCGGGCTCGGTTCCGCGACGTGCATTGGCATCGACGTCAGTCCCGGCAGCTGCATCCGGGCGCACCTGAGCTACCGAGTCGATCCGGACAGCGCGCAATACGGTGTCCTTGATAACTTCGCGCCAATGCGCGAGCGCCGCCTTGTCCATTAGCGACTCGCCGAGAAACGCGCCCAACGTGTACTGGTTCGCGTTATAGAAATAGCCGAGCGATGCGATCAGCAGATACACGTCGCGCGCCTCTACGTCGGCGCGGAAAACGCGCTGTGCCTTGCCTGCATCCAACAGCTTTTGCACCACGGAGATCGCATAGCCCGAGATCTCCTTCAGCTTCGAAGACTTCTTGGCGTGCTTGCCTTGATGCAGATTTTCGCTCGACAGCAGCGTAACGAACTCGGGGTGGTCGAGGTAGTACTGCCAGACGAACTCGACCATCTGTTCGAGGCCGTGCACCGGATCGTCCAGGTCGAGATCGAGCTTGCTCTCCGCTTCGTTGAACTGCGTGTAGATCGTTTCCAGTACTTCGATAAACAACTGTTCCTTGCTGCCGAAGTAGTAATAAATCATTCGGTCGTGCGAGCGCGCAGCCTTCGAAATACTTTCCACGCGCCCGCTTGCATAGCCTTGCTTCGCGAAGACCTTGATTGCCGCTTTCAGTATCTTGGCGCGCGTGTCTTGCGCCTGTTTCGCACGGATGCCGGTGGCTCCCGGTTTGCGAGCGGCAGTGGAACTCATGGCGGTCCAATATCTCTTTTGGCGTCGTTAAACGGTTTGCACCTTGCGACCTTGCGGCTGCTGTTCGCCAGGGCAGATACGCGTCCTTATCATACAGCGGGCCTTGCATAGTGCGAGTGCTGCCGGGTGTTATGAATGCTGCGAGTACCACTGCTTCGGCGCAAACTGGAAGATCGATCCAACGCGCGCTCTTTAAATGCCGCGTTGCACCATCCGCATACGCACGGGAAACACATTGCGCAGTCTATTTTGATCGAGTAGATTTGCAAGAACTTTGGTGTAGCGGATACTACACGAACGGTAAGTGACCGCAACATGAAATTCGCGAGTCACACGAAACGTCCCTTGAAACAAGGGCTATTCGTCAGCCGGGCAGGACCGATTGTAATGTCGTCGTATGGGAACCCCACCATGACAGAACATACGAAGGTCGATTTCGGTGCGGAGCGCGTCGACGGCGAAACCGCCTCGACGCCCGGCCCCACCGTGCTCGAGAAGGCGGCGCCGCGCAGCGAGCGAATGGCGTCGAACAAGATCGAATGCAATGCCTGTCCGGTGCTGTGTCAGATATCGGAAGGCCGTACCGGCGCATGCGATCGCTATGCGAATGCAAGCGGACGGCTCATTCGCGTCGACCCGGTGGTGTTTCTATCCCGCGCAAACGAAGCGGACTCCACGGTCGAATTCGGTGCATCGTCAGATGCTCAAAATGATCCTGCCGAACAGGCGCTTTTCGTGACCGGTGTCGGCGCATCGTCCACTTACCCCGACTACAAACCCGCGCCTTTTATCGTTGCCTCGAAGCGCGACGACGTCGACATGATCACGGTCGTCACCGAAGGCATTTTCAGCTATTGCAGCTTCAAGGTAAAAATCGACACTGACCGCTTTCTCGGTCCAGAGCAGGCCAACGTGCGCTGTCAAGGTGAGATCGTCGGGCATGTGACGACGGCCGAATACGGCTCGCAAATGTTGAGTCTCGGCGGCGTGCATCATCTGACCGGCGGCAGCAAGAAAGAAGGCCGCGTGACTTGCGACATGATGCTCGCCCTCGGCAATAAACAGGCGGTGGAGTTGAGCATCGACGGCGGCGCGAGCCTCGCGATTCGCGCCGGTGCCGCGCCGGTTGTCGACGGTGTCGAAGAGCGGCGCATGCGCGTGGGTTGCGGGTCGGCGACTATCGGTATCTTCGCTAAACAATGGTTCGGACACGCGGACGAAGTCGTCGTGGTGGACGATCACATCACCGGCGTGCTGACCGAACATCAGGCGGGGCGCTGTCTGGGTATGACACGCTCCGGCATCAGGATTCGCGGACGCAAGTCGACGCCCGGCCGCTACTTTCAGGTGGCGAATCCCGGCATTGGCTGGGGCGGCACCGACATTCAGGACCCGCTTGCGATTATCGAAGGCTTCGATCCTGCACTTGCGAAACCCGGCATGCGCCTGCTGATGGTGTCGACCACCGGCGAACACGCGCAGTGGTATGAGCTCGATCAGGATCTCGTTCCGCGCATGGCCGAGATGCCCGATGCGGTGCGCAGAACAGTGGAGCGGATCGGCGAAAACTGCGAGCCGTCGCTTGCAACGGTGCTGTTTCTCGGCGGCGCGGGCGGCAGTCTGCGCGCGGGTGCGACCGAGAACCCTGTTTTGCTCACGCGCGCGATCAAGCAGAAGCTCGTCAACGTGACATGCGGCGGCGCGCCGGCTTATGTGTGGCCGGGCGGCGGCATTACCGTGATGGTCGACGTATCGCGCATGCCTGACCGGTCGTTCGGTACTGTACCGACGCCCGCGATTGTCGCGCCGATCGAATTCACCATGACGTACGACGCCTATCGCGATCTCGGCGGCCATCTGGATGCAGTGCGTTCATTGGAAAACGTGTTGATCAACGGTCCGGAGCATACCGAAGGCGCACCGCTTGCGCGCCGCATGGTGGCCGCCAATCCGGACAACCCGTGGCCACCCGTCATGCCGCCAATGCTCGGCTAACCGGACTGTCACGACAACGCTATGAGCCCAACCCGCATCCGCATCGACGCAACCCGCTGGCATTGGCAGCACGGGCCGATCGATCTGATCCTCGGCGCCGACGGAGAACCCGCCGCGCTGCAAGCTGCTTTTGATGCGTGCTGGACGCGTTTCGTGGACGTATTGCCTGAACTGGTCGGTGAATTAAAAATGCTTCGGCGGCCCATCAGCGCCGACGCGTCGCCTGATGATTGCGCGCTGCAAGGCCATGTTGCGCGCCGCATGTGGTCCGCGTGCCATCCGCACCGCGCGCGTTTTATCACGCCAATGGCGGCCGTTGCAGGCAGCGTCGCCGACGAACTGATCGCTGCATTCGCGCGTGAAGGCATCTCTCGCGCGTTCATCAACAATGGCGGCGACATAGCGTTTTATTTGACGGAAGGCAGGCAATATCGCGTCGGTGTTTTTGCGGACGTCTCGCAAGCGCTCGCGAAGGTGCAGCGCCGAGGCGGCGACGCGCTCGACGCCAATCTCACGCTCGACGCGAACGCGCCCGTTCGCGGCATTGCCACGAGTGGTTGGCGCGGCCGCAGTTTCAGTCTCGGCATCGCGGACAGTGTGACCGTGCTCGCACGCAATGCGGCAAGCGCCGACGCTGCCGCGACGATGATCGCCAACGCCGTGAATCTCGATCATGCAGGCATCGTACGTGTACCGGCTTCGTCGCTGAAGGACGACACCGATCTGGGCGACCGGCTTGTTACCGCCAACGTGCCTTCGCTGCCACAGCCGCTCGTCGATTTCGCACTTGCACGCGGCGTTGAGGCCGCGCGGCGTTTGCTCGATAGCGAGATCATTGAAGGCGCCGCATTGTTCTTGCAAGGACGAGTGCGAGTCGCCGGTATGCACGGCACGAGCGGGTTGCTTTCGCATCGCGCTCAAACAACAACGGAGGTTCCGTGTTCGAAATACGCCGCGTGCTGACGCACGTCGAAGACATCTTCCACGAGTTCGGCCCCGCGCCCGCACAGCCGTTGCGCCGCGGTGCCATTGCCGCTGTGATGACGAACCCGTTCGCCGGCCGCTATGAAGCGAACATCGAACACGCGATAGAAGCGCTCAAGCCCATCGGCGTCGACATGGCGCAACGGCTGCTCGCGGCGATGGCGGTCCCGCATGCGTCGATCGAAGGTTATGGCAAGGGCGCGATTGTCGGCTCGCGTGGCGAACTCGAACACGGCGCGTTGTGGCATGTGCCAGGCGGCTATGCGATGCGCGAGTTGCTGGAGAAAAACGGCGTGCCCACCAACGCAATCGTGCCGTCGACGAAAAAGATCGGCGCGCCGTCCACCGCGCTCGACGTACCGCTTACGCATGTGAATGCGAGCTACGTGCGCAGTCATTTCGACGCGATCGAAGTACGCGTGCCCGGCGCACCGTCCGCCGACGAAGTGGTGTACATCCTCGCGATGAGCACCGGTCATCGCGTGCATGCGCGCGTCGGCGGACTGGCGAAAGAGGCGATTGTGGGCAAGGACGGCCTGCGCTAAACCACGGTGAAGGTTGCAACGGGCGCACGAACAATACAGAGCAACACAGAGCAACGCAGGCATGGAAACACGGAGAGCGAAATGGCAATCAGGCTTCGCAAGCTAGTCGTGCAAGTGGACGAAACACGCATTGAAATGGGTCAGAACGTCGATCCGCCGGCACGCCGCGCGGTGGCGATCGCGGTGATCGACAACCCGTATGCGGGCCGCTTCGAAGCGAAGCTCGACGCACTGATCGAGGCCGGCGAGGAACTGGGCGCGCTGCTCGGCAAGAGGTGCGTCGAAGCGCTCGGCATCGAACCGGGCGACGCGCAAAGTTACGGCAAGGCCGCGATTGTCGGCGAGGCGGGCGAACTCGAACACGCCGCCGCGATTCTGCACCCGAAGCTCGGCGCGCCGTTGCGCGCGGCGGTCGAAAAGGGCGCGGCGCTCGTGCCGTCGGCGAAAAAAATGGGCACGCTCGGCACCGCGATCGACGTGCCGCTCGGCCATAAAGACGCCGCTTTCGTGCGCAGTCATTTCGACGCGATCGAGGCGCGCGTGTCGGACGCGCCGCGCGCCAACGAGATCGTGGTCGCGGTGGCCGTGACCGCGTCGGGCCGGCCGTTGCCGCGTGTCGGCGGTTTGCAGGCAAGTCAAATCAAGGGCGAGGATGGTTTGCGCTGATGCTTGCGCCGGGATTTGCACGCGATTTTTTCACGGCTTCCCGCAAGGGCTTTCTTTCAGGTAGTGTGCTGCCGTTGATGCGTGCGAGCACGGTGCCGTACGCGCCGCAACGTCTGCTGTTCGAGCCTCTTGCCGTTTTGCGCGTGGATCGTCAGCAAGCTGCCGAGGGTCTCGATGCTTTCGAATTTGCTGGTACAACTGGTCAACGGACTCGCCGACGCGTCGACGCTATTTCTCGTCGCCGCCGGCTTGTCGTTGATCTTTGGCGTAACGCGCATCGTCAACTTTGCGCACGGCTCGTTCTACATGTTCGGCATCTACGTGGCCTACAGCATCGCCAGCCGTTTCGGACACACCGCGGGCGGCTTCTGGCTTTCGGTGCTGGCCGCCGCGCTGGTCGTGGCGGTGCTCGGCGCGCTCGTCGAGGTGATCGTGCTCAGGCGCATTTATCAGGCGCCTGAGCTGTTCCATCTTCTTGCCACGTTTGCACTCGTACTGATCTTTCGCGACGCCGCGTTGTGGCTATGGGGACCCGAAGATCTGTTCGGACCGCGCGCGCCGCATCTTGCGGGCGCGGTGGATTTTCTCGGCCATCCGTTGCCGACGTATGACATCGCATTGATCGTCATCGGCCCGGTGGTTTTGCTCCTGCTCTGGTATGCGTTGACCCGTACGCGTTGGGGCACGCTCGTGCGCGCGGCCACTCACGATCGCGAGATGCTTGGCGCGCTCGGCATTAATCAGGCTTGGCTGTTTACAGGCGTGTTTTTCGTCGGCGCATTTCTCGCCGGATTGGGCGGTGCGCTGCAAGGGCCGCGTATGTCGGCGAACCTCTCGCTCGATCTGGAGACGATCGGCAATGCGTTCGTGGTCGTCGTGGTCGGCGGCATGGGGTCGATTCCGGGCGCGTTCGTCGCGGCGCTGATCATCGCCGAGATCAAGGCGCTGTGCATCGGCATCGGACATGTGACGTTATTCGGCGTCGGTCTCTCGTTGAGCCGCTTTACGCTGGTTGCGGAATTCGTCGTGATGGCTGTTGTGCTCGTGGTGCGGCCCTGGGGTTTGCTCGGTCGCGCGAGTGCCGCGGTGCGGGGCATGGCTGCGCCCGAAGCGCCTCTGCGTCCTGCGGGAAAGCGGCTCAAATGGCTTGCCGCGATTGCACTGCTAGTCCTGTTGCTCGCGCCGCTCACGGCGAATGCGTTCCCGTATATGCCGGTGCTGCTCGTGGAAATTCTCATCGCCGTGCTGTTCGCGACGAGTCTGCATTTCATCATGGGGCCCGGCGGCATGCATTCGTTCGGTCATGCTGCGTATTTCGGGCTAGGTGCATATGGCGCCGCGCTCTTCCTCAAGGTGTTGAATCTGCCGATGGAAGCCGCCTTGATGCTCGGACCGCTTCTGGCCGTTGCAGGCGCGCTGGTGTTCGGGTGGTTCTGCGTGCGCCTTTCCGGCGTGTACCTCGCGATGCTGACACTCGCGTTCGCGCAGATCGTGTGGTCGGTCGTTTTCCAATGGGACGATGTGACGGGCGGCAGCAACGGCATTCTCGGCTTGTGGCCGTCTAACTGGCTGTCGTCGCCGGTGGCGTTTTATTACCTGACGCTTGCGTGTGCGGTGATCGGCGTATGGCTCCTGCGCCGCATGTTGTTCTCGCCGCTCGGTTATGCAATGCGCGCGTCGCGCGATTCGGTGCTGCGCGCGGAGGCGATCGGCATCGACGTGAAGCGCGTGCAATGGGCCGCTTTCGTGATCGCGTCGCTGTTCTGCGGTCTCGCAGGGTCGTTGTATGCGTTCTCCAAGGGCACGATTTCGCCGGAGGTGATCAGCGTGAGCCGTTCCGTCGACGGCCTCGTGATGGTGCTGCTCGGCGGCTTGCAAACGCTCACCGGGCCGATAGTCGGTGCGGCTGTCTTCACGTGGCTGCAGGACACCGTCGCGCGGCAGACCGATTACTGGCAAGCGCTGCTGGGCTTCACGATTCTGTTGCTGGTTATCGCGTTTCCGCAGGGCATCGTCGGCTTTATCCGCGATCGTTTTGGCGATGACACGGCCGACAACGCTGAGAAGAGCGGCCCGCAACCGTCGCAACGCACGGCGATCAAGGAGGGGCTATGAGCTTGCTGCACGTATCCGGCCTCTGTAAATCGTTCGGCGGCCTGAAAGCGGTGGACGACGTTTCGTTCACGCTCGAAGCCGGACAGCTTCTCGCATTGCTCGGGCCTAACGGCGCGGGCAAGTCCACTTGCTTCAACATGGTCAACGGACAATTATCGCCCTCGTCAGGCTCTATCCGTTTCGACGGACACGAACTCGTCGGCATGCGTCCGCGCGACATCTGGCGGCTCGGCGTGGGCCGGACATTCCAGATCGCGGCGACCTTCAACTCAATGACGGTGCTCGAAAACGTGCAGATGGCCCTTGTCTCACGCGAACGCAAAACCTTCGGCGTGTGGAAGCCCGCGGCTTCGCGCTATGCAGATGAAGCGTTCGCGCTGCTCGAACAGGTCGGCATGGCCGCCGACGCGAACCGCGCATGCGGCGTTCTCGCGTATGGCGACGTGAAGCGTGTCGAGCTGGCCATTGCACTCGCGAACCGGCCGAAGCTTCTGTTGATGGACGAGCCTACTGCAGGCATGGCGCCGAAGGAGCGCAACGAACTGATGGCGCTGACCAAGCGGCTCGTCACGGAGCAGAAAATCGGCGTGCTGTTCACCGAGCACAGCATGGACGTGGTGTTCGCTTACGCCGACCGGATGATCGTGCTCGCGCGCGGCAAGCTGATCGCCGAGGGCGACGGTGACACGATCCGTAACGACCCGCGCGTGCAGGAAGTGTATTTCGGCACCGGCAAGACGTTTCAGCCGCACGCTGCGCTGCACGACATGGCGGCTGGCCATGCTGCAAGGGGAGCGCTGCAATGAGCGAGCCGATGCTGAAAGTAGCGGGCCTCAACGCGTTTTATGGCCGCGCTCACATTCTGTTCGATGTCGGCCTGGAAGTGGGCCGCGGCGAAGTTGTCGCGTTGATGGGCCGCAACGGCGCAGGCAAATCGACCACCATGAAAGCGGTAATGGGCCTGCTGCCGCGCCGCCAGGGAGAAGTCATCTTTCGCGGCCAGAATATTGCTGCGTTCGCGCCCTACAAGATCGCTCGCATGGGCATGGGCTTCGTCCCGGAAGACCGGCGTGTCTTTGCCGATCTGACAGTGATGGAGAACCTCGACACTGGCCGCCAGCCGCCGCGCGAAGGCGCGCCGCAATGGACGCCGGAGAAGCTGTTCCGTCTGTTTCCCAATCTCGGCGAAATGCCGAAACGCCCCGGCGGCCAGATGAGCGGCGGCGAGCAGCAGATGCTCACGGTATCGCGCACGTTGATGGGTAACCCGTATCTCGTGTTGCTCGATGAACCGTCCGAGGGCGTGGCACCTGTGATCGTCGAGCAGATGGCCAATATGATTCTCGAACTCAAGCGCGAAGGGCTATCCATTCTGTTATCCGAACAGAACCTGCACTTCGCGGAGCTGGTCAGCGACCGCGCGTATGTGCTCGAAAAAGGGCAGATCCGTTTTAGCGGCACGATCGGCGAACTGGCAAGTAACGAAACAGTGAGGCGCGCTTATCTGAGCGTTTGAGTCGCGCGTGATTAGGACAGTCGTTGCGAAAGGAGAGGCAGATGGCAGCAGAGACGTTGACAGGCTTGTCGGGCAAGGTCGCGGTAACGAACATCGGGCTGCTGTTATCCGGCGACATCGATCAGCCGATTCTCGACGCCGACACGCTGGTGATCGACGACGGCGTGATCGTTGCTGTGGGCAAAGAGAAAGACTGCGACCTTGAAGGCGCGCGCACCACGGTGGATTGCAAGGGTACGACCGTCGCGCCCGGCCTGATCGATTCGCACGTGCATCCGGTATTCGGCGACTGGACGCCGCGCCAGAACCAGATGGGCTGGATCGAATCGAATCTGAACGGCGGCGTGACAACGATGATCTCCGCCGGCGAAGTGCATTTGCCTGGTCGTCCGAAAGATGTGCTCGGCGTGAAGGCGCTGGCGATCACCGCGCAGCGTTCGTTCGAAGGCATGCGCGGCGCGGGTGTCGGCGGCGGCGTCAAGGTGATGGCGGGCGCGCCGGTCATCGAGAAAGGCATGGTCGAGGAGGATTTCAAGGAGCTGTCCGAAGCGGGCGTGAAGCTGCTCGGCGAAGTCGGTCTCGGCAGCGTGAAGGCCGGTGAGGAGGCCGCGCAGATGGTTGCGTGGGCGCGTAAGTACGGCATTCAGAGCACGATTCATACGGGCGGCCCTTCGATTCCCGGCTCCGGTCTGATCGACCGCGACGTGGTGCTGGAAGCCGATGCCGACGTGATCGGCCATATCAACGGCGGGCATACGTCGCTGTCTTACCGGCATGTATGCGATTTGTGCGAGCAGTCGAGCCGTGCGCTCGAGATAGTGCACAACGGCAACGAACGCATCGCATTGCTGACGGCTCGTCATGCGGTCGAACTGAAATGCCCGCACCGCATTATTCTCGGCACTGACAGTCCCGCTGGCTCCGGCGTGCAACCGTTGGGCATTCTGCGGATGATCGCGCTCATTTCCAGTCTCGCGGATGTGCCCGCTGAAATCGCGTTCTGCTTCGCGACCGGCAATACCGCGCGTCAGCGGAACTTGCGGCAGGGCTTGATCGAAGTGGGACGCCCCGCCGACCTCGTCTTCATGGACCGCGCACAACATACGGCGGCTGACACGCTGCTCGAAAGCGTGCAGCTCGGCGACATTCCGGGCGTTGGCATGGTGATGATCGACGGTTTGATCCGTTGCAGGCGCAGTCGTAATACGCCGCCCGCGACCGAAGTGCCGGTCGTGCTGTGAGCACGCAACGTTTAGCGCGCGCGGTGTGCTCGTGAACGGGCCGGCGCCGCTCGCGCTGAAAGTGAACGGCGCGACGCATCTCGTCAGCGCCGCCGCCGACACGCCGCTGCTTTATCTGTTGCGCAACGATCTCGCGCTCAACGGTCCAAAATTCGGCTGCGGACTGGGCGAATGCGGCGCATGCACGGTGCTGCTCGACGGCGTGCCGACGCGTGCGTGCGTGACGACCGCCAAAGTGGCATTAGGCCGCGAAATTACCACGCTCGAAGGATTGGGTACACGCGCCGCGCTGCATCCAGTGCAACAGGCTTTTATCGAAGAGCAGGCTGCGCAATGCGGCTATTGCCTGAGCGGGATGATCATGACGGCGAAGGCGTTGCTCGATCGCGATCCGCATCCCAGTGTGGAAACGATCCGGCGCGAGTTGTCGCGCAACCTGTGCCGCTGCGGCACACATGTGGAGATCGTGCGTGCTGTGCAGCGCGCCGCTGAACTACTCGCGTCGCAAAAGAATGCTTCCGAAGGGGCGCGCGCATGACAGGACCGGATATCAGCGTCGACCGCCGGGCCACTGTGCCGTCGCGCAAGCAGTTGTATGACGCGCAGAGCGTGCTGATCGTCATGCGCGCGCCGCAAGCGCCGGTCAAGCCGGCTGTCGGGCAACCCGGCTCGCGGTCGTCGTTTGTTCCAGGCGAGCCCGATATGTTTCTCGCCGTCCGCGACGACGGCAGCGCGATCGCTTTCAACGGCCATGTCGATCTCGGCACCGGCATCGGCACCGCGCTGGCGCAGATCGTCGCAGAAGAACTGGATCTGCCTTTGACGCGCGTTTCGATCGTGCTTGGCCATACGAACGAAACGCCGAATCAGGGGCCGACTATCGCAAGCGCCACGATGCAGATAACCGCAGTGCCGCTGCGGCATGCGGCGGCGCAGGCGCGTCAATGGCTCCTCGCGCAGGCGGCGGCGCGCTTCGGCGTGGATGTGGAAAAGCTCGCTGTACGCGACGGCATGGTGTTCGAACAAGACGGCGACAACGCGGTAGAGAAAGCAAGACGCATCGGCTACGGCGAGTTGATCGCAGGGCAGCGAGTCGAATTGCAGCTGACCACCGACGCGCCTTTGAAATCGCCGCACGCCTACAAGATTGTCGGCAAGAGCGCGCCGCGCGTCGACATTCCCGCGAAGGCAACGGGCGAATTGAGCTTCGTGCACGACGTGCGTGTGCCCGGCATGCTGCACGGCCGCGTAGTGCGCCCGCCGTATGCGGGGATTGCGCAGGGCGATTTTGTCGGCAACAGCCTGCTGCATGTCGACGAAGAATCGATTCGCGACTTGCCCGGCATCGTCAAAGTAGTCGTCATACGCGACTTTGTAGGCATCGTGGCTGAACGTGAAGAAGTCGCGCAGCAGGCCGCGAAGCGGCTCCATGTGCAGTGGAAAGCCGCCCAACCGTTGCCGCCGCTCGAAACCAGTGAAGAAGTAGAAGCCGCATTGCGTGCAAATCCGGCGAAACGGCGCGACCTCGTGATCGACGGCGATGTCGACGCGGCGCTTTCGCAGGACGCGAGCCGCACGCTGAATCGCACTTACGTGTGGCCGTTTCAGATGCACGCGTCGATCGGCCCTTCGTGCGCGGTCGCCGATTATCGCGAGGGCGCGCTGAAAGTGTGGTCGGGTACGCAGAACCCGCATTCGCTGCGCGCCGACCTTGCATTGCTGATGTCGATGGACGAGGCGCTCATCGACATCGTGCGGATGGATGCGGCCGGCTGCTACGGTCGCAATTGCGCGGATGATGTCGCCGCCGACGCCGCTCTGCTCTCGCGCGCGACCGGCGCCCCGGTGCGCGTGCAACTGTCGCGCGAGGACGAGCATGCGTGGGAGCCGAAGGGCGCGGCGCAATTGATGGATGTGCGCGGCGCGTTGAGCGCCGAAGGCGAACTGGCGGCTTACGACTTCGCGACGCGTTATCCGTCGAATGACGCACCTACGTTGGCGCTGCTGCTGACCGGCGTGCTGTCCGCGCAGCCGCAGGTCTTCGAAATGGGCGACCGAACGGCGGTGCCCCCATACGATTATCGGTCGATGCGCGTGGTCTGCGACGACACGCCGCCCATCGTGCGTGCGTCGTGGCTGCGCGGCGTGTCCGCGTTGCCGAACACGTTCGCGCACGAGTCGTTCATCGACGAACTCGCGGCCGAAGCGGGCGTCGATCCGGTCGAATTTCGCCTGAAGCATTTGAGCGACCCCCGTGCCGTCGACCTCGTGAAGGCGGTCGCCGAGCGTGCGGACTGGCAGCCGCGAGAGCCGCGGACCGACCAGCCGCGGGAGGAGGGCGACATCGCGCGCGGCCGCGGTATTGCTTACGCACGCTATGTGCACAGCAAGTTTCCCGGCTTCGGCGCGGCGTGGTGCGCGTGGGTCGCCGACGTCGAAGTGAACCGCCGAAGCGGCGAACTCGCGGTAACGCGCGTGGTGGTCGGCCAGGACACGGGCACCATGATCAATCCCGACGGCGTGCGTCATCAGATTCACGGCAACGTGATTCAGGCGACGAGCCGCGCACTGAAAGAGCGCGTGACGTTCGACCAGAACGCGGTGACGAGTCAGGAGTGGGGTGCGTACCCGATCCTCACGTTCCGTGAAGTGCCCGTGATCGACGTTGTGATGATGCCGCGCCACGGCGAGCCGCCGATGGGCGCGGGCGAGTCCGCGTCGCTGCCCGGCGCGGCGGCGATTGCGAATGCGCTGTACGACGCGACCGGCGTGCGTTTTCGCAAGCCTCCTTTCACGCCCGAAACGATCCGCGCCGCGCTCGCCGATGCGCAGGCCCAAGACGCCGCGTCGCGCCGCAAAAAGCGCTGGCGTTTGGGTTTTCTCGGCGCATTTGCCGCGGGCGCTGCGGGCTGGCTCGGTGCGTCGGCGTGGGCGCCGCCGCCCATTGCGCCGATCGCACCGCCGCTTGCCAGTGCGTTCGCGCCGGAACTCGTCGCGCGCGGCAAGCTGCTGGCCTCGCTCGGCAATTGTGCGGTGTGCCATACGGCGCGCAACGGTGTGCCGAACGCCGGCGGCAAGCCGCTCGAGACACCGTTCGGCACGGTCTACAGTACGAACATCACGCCCGATGCGCGGACGGGCATCGGCTCATGGTCGCTCGAAGCGTTCGTTCGCGCGATGCGCGAAGGCGTTAGCCGCGACGGCCATCGGCTGTATCCGGCGTTTCCGTACACGTCGTTCAGGAACACTTCCGACGACGACCTCAAGGCGCTCTACGCGTACCTGATGTCGCAAACGCCGGTTCGCTTCCGTCCGCCGGAAACGAAGCTGCCGTTTCCGTTCAGCGCGCGTCCGCTGATGGCCGCATGGAATGGCTTGTTCCTCGGACGCAATACGTTCGTTGCGAGCGCGACGCAAAGCGCGCAGTGGAATCGCGGCGCGTATCTCGTCAACGGTCTCGGGCATTGCAGCGCATGCCACACGCCGCGCAACGCTTTCGGCGCCGAGAAGACCGGCGCGGCGTTCATGGGCGGGGGCAGCGCGGAAGGCTGGGAAGCGCCCGCGTTGTCGTCGCTCTCAAACTCGCCTGTGCCGTGGAGCGAAGACGAACTGTTCAGCTATCTGCGCTTCGGGCACGCGCCGCTGCATGGCGTTGCGGCTGGCCCGATGGCGCCGGTCGTCGCAGATCTCGCTGCGTTGCCCGACAGCGATATTCGCGCGATGGCAAACTACCTTGCGTCGCTCAATCCCGTTGAAGCGAATGTCGATACCGCCGCGATGGCGCGTCAATACGAACACGCAAGCGCGATCACCGGGACGCCGTCCGGCGTCGGCGCACGGCTTTTCGACGGTGCATGTGCCGCCTGTCACCACACGGGCAGCGGGCCGCAACTGTTCGGCGCGCATCCGTCGCTGGCGCTCAATACGAATCTGCACAGCGCGACGCCCGATAATCTGATCCGCGTGATACTCGACGGCATCGGCTCGCCTGCGCGGCCCGAACTCGGTACGATGCCGGCTTACCGCGACAGTTTCAACGACGCCCAGGTCGCCGAACTCGTGACGTATCTGCGGCAGCAGTTCGCGGGCGGCAAGCCGGCCTGGCAGGACGTTGCCGCAAGCGTCGCGCGGATTCGCGCAACGCCGGTCGCCGAGTGAGCGTGCCACGCAGCGAACGGTCGACCGTTCGTTCGAGCGCCGCTGCAATGCCGGACAGAAAACCAACGCATTCCCGCAATCCCTTTGATACGGAGAAACGCATGACCACGCGCGCAAGATGGATCTCTCGCCTCACGCTATCGACGGTGCTGTCGTTCGCCGCCTTCGCCGCGAACGCACAGCAGACCATCAAGATCGGCGAAATCAACAGCTACAAGGCGCAGCCGGCCTTTCTCGGTCCTTACAAGAACGGCTGGAATCTTGCACTGGAACAGATCAACGCTGGCGGAGGCGTGCTCGGCAAAAAGCTCGAAGTCGTTTCGCGCGACGACAACGGCAACCCCGGCGACACGATCCGCGTCGCGCAGGAACTGATCGCGCGGGAACAGGTGCAACTGCTGTTCGGTGGTTTTCTGTCGAACACAGGGCTCGCGCTCACCGACTTCGCGAAGCAGAAGAAGATCTTTTTCCTTGCCGCCGAACCGCTGACCGACAAGATCGTTTGGGCGGACGGCAACAAATATACGTATCGCCTGCGTCCTTCCACGTACATGCAGGTTGCGATGCTCGTGCCCGAAGCGGCCAAGCTGAAAAAGAAGCGCTGGGCGCTGGTGTATCCGAACTACGAGTACGGACAATCGGCGGTCGCGACTTTCAAGAAACTGTTGAGCGCCGCGCAACCTGACGTGCAGTTCGTTGCCGAGCAGGCCACGCCGCTTGGCAACGTGGACGCGGGCGCGGTCACGCAGGCAATCGCCGACGCCAAGCCCGACGCTATTTTCAACGTGCTGTTCGGCGCCGATCTCGGCAAGTTCGTGCGTGAGGGCAATACGCGCGGCCTGTTCAAGGACCGCAGCGTCGTTTCCTTGCTGACGGGCGAGCCGGATTATCTCGATCCGCTGGGTGCCGAAGCGCCGGCCGGCTGGATCGTAACGGGCTACCCGTGGTATTCGATCGACACGCCGGCCAACAAGAAATTCGTCGACGCGTATCAGGCGAAGTATCACGACTATCCGCGGCTCGGCTCGGTGGTCGGTTATTCGGCGCTCATGTCGATTGCGGCCGGCATCAAAAAGGCGGGTTCCGTCGATACCGACAAGCTCGCGGCGGCTTTCAAGGGCCTTGGCGTGGAAACGCCGTTCGGGCCGATCACCTATCGCGCGCAGGACAATCAGTCAACGATGGGTGCTTACGTCGGCGTGACCGGTCTGAAGGACGGCAAAGGCGTGATGACGTCGTATCGCTATGTCGACGGCGCGAGCGTTCAGCCGTCGGACGCCGAGGTGAAGAAGCTGCGGCCCGCCGAGTAAGCTTCCTGTGGCGGCGCGAGCGTGCCGCCACACCTGCGGCGGTCCATGCCGCAGGCGTCCATCCATGCCGGCGCCGACGAGGCGTGGATGAGGCGCCGGGCCGCCGGCCGATCTTCCGGCCGGCTCGCTTGAGCCGAAGGCGCTATTCCTCGGCGTCGTGCTCGGCCACAAAGCGCCTCAGATACGCCAGCACGGCTGCCTCGGCCGCGCGATGATCCGCGGTACTCTTTGAGCCGGCGTTCTCTTCGTCGCCGAACAGCGACGAAGGCGCGTCGTGCACGTCGATTTCCTGCCCCTCGCGGAAGATGCGAATCTCGTGGACGTCTTCCGCGTATTCGGCAATCCAATGCACGCCTTCAATATGCGCACCCGCGCGCACGGTGGGGATCTTCATGGATGTCTCCCGTTCGAGCCGGTCAAGTGCCAACTCTTGATGACACCATACGCCGTCGAAGTGAACGGCGCGAGTCCCGGCAGCTTGAATGACCACCCCGGCACACGCATTGCTCAGCGATGAGAGCCACATTCAACCGGAGAACCGTCATGCCCGAAAAGAAAACCGTGAAGCGTGCCGAAGCCGACAAACGCGCCGGCAAGTCAGCAAGCACGCAAGCTGGAGAGTTCGTCAAGGAGCAGGTGGACAAGGTGCGCGCCGGCAAGCACGGCGTGAGGTCGCCGAAGCAGGCGATCGCCATTGGCCTCTCGGAAGCGCGTCGCGCGGGCGTGGATCTGAAGGCGCCGAAGAAAGGCGCCGCAAGCGAGGCCACGCGCAAGAAAGCCGAGAAGGACAGCGCTGCGGGGCAGAAGAAGAGCACCGCTAAAAAGACGGCCAGCAAGGAGTCGACGGCGAAGCGCTCACGCGCCTCCACCAATGCGCTGAAGCGCGAGAGCAAGGCCGGCGCATCGCCTTCGGCGATGTCGAAGCAGGCAAAGACCGCCGCAGCGAAGCGTCCGGCGGCGAGCCGCTCGGCGGCCGCCAAGAAGGCTGCTGCGACCAAGGGTGCAGCCGGCCGTTCGGCGGCGGCCAAGAAGGCGGCTCAGACGCGCGCGGCTCGCGCGCATCATTGAGCCGGGGTGGACCTTACTGCACGGTGGCCAATACGTCGCCGACAGTCTTGAAGATGTGCGCGATCTGCTCTTCGTTGATGATGAGCGGCGGCGAGAACGCAAGAATGTCGCCGGTGAAGCGCACCAGCACGCCCGCTTCGAAGCATTTGACAAATGCTTCGTAAGCGCGTGCGCCGGGCGCGCCGTCGCGCGGTTCGAGTTCGATGCCCGCAATCATCCCAAGGTTGCGGATGTCTTTCACGTGCTTCGCGCCGCGCAGCGAGTGAGCGGCGGCTTCGAACGTCGGCGCAAGCGACGCGGCGCGCTCGAAGAGTCCTTCGCGGCCATAGAGGTCCAGCGTCGCGATAGCCGCGGCGACGGCCGCCGGGTGCGCCGAATACGTGTAGCCGTGGAATAGCTCGATCGCGCCTTGCGCGCCCGCGTTGACGATCGTGTCGTGCACCGTGCGGCTTGCCGCAACCGCGCCCATCGGAATCGACGCGTTGTTGATCGCCTTGGCCATCGTGATGAGGTCCGGCGTCACGCCGAAATATTCACTTGCCGTGGCCTTGCCGACGCGGCCGAAGCCGGTGATCACTTCGTCGAAAATCAGCAGGATGCCGTGCTTCGTGCAGATTTCGCGCAGCTTCTGCAGATAGCCTTGCGGCGGAATCAGCACGCCCGTCGATCCGGCGACCGGTTCCACGATCACCGCGGCAATCGTCGACGCGTCGTGCAGCGTGACGATGCGCTCCAGTTCCTCTGCGAGGTGCGCGCCCCAAGCCGGCTGGCCCTTCGAGAAAGCGTTGTGTTCGAGGTTGTGCGTGTGCGGCAGGTGATCCACCGCCGGTAGCAACGCGCCGGAGAAAGTCTTGCGATTAGGCGCGATGCCGCCGACCGAAATGCCGCCGAAACCCACGCCGTGATACCCGCGCTCGCGGCCGATCAGGCGCGTGCGCTGCCCTTCGCCGCGCGAGCGGTGGTAGGCGAGCGCGATCTTCAGCGCGGTGTCGACCGATTCGGAACCCGAGTTCGTGAAGAAGATGCGGTCGAGGCCCTCGGGCATCAGCTCGGCGACCTTCGTGGCCGCTTCGAACGCGAGCGGATGGCCCATCTGGAAAGTCGGCGCGAAGTCGAGCGTGGAGAGTTGCTGCGTAATGGCGGCAACGATCTCGTCGCGGCTGTGTCCCGCGTTGACGCACCAGAGACCCGCGCAGCCGTCGAGCACTTCGCGGCCGTCCGTGCTGCGGTAATACATGCCTTTCGCCGACTCCAGCAGGCGCGGCGCGGCCTTGAACTGGCGGTTGGCGGTGAAGGGCATCCAGAAAGACGACAGATCGTCGATGACGGGGCGCGAAGTCATGGGTTCTCCTCGAAGTGGTTTCCCGATAGGGACTTCCGTTGGGGCGCCCCTGAAGCATTTCCGTCGAGGCACCCCGAGGGCACTTCCCGTGGGCATAGCCAAAACTGTAGCGTTCGCGGTTTAATGGCGGCATAAACAGTTGACGCAGTGTCGCGCTAACTGTGTTGGTGGATTCGCGGCAACTGTGTCGACCGTATCGCGTGGATCGAGCGCGGATCTAGCGTGGAACGGCAGGCAGCCGCGCGCCGTTTCCGCAACATTCATTTAGGGCCGTTCGCCGGCCGCCTTTTTCGTCCTGACCATGATCGAATTGAACCTCGAGCGCGACCGGCGCGCCGCTCCGACCCTGGTCGAGCAGGTAGTGCAAGGCTTCGCCCGGGCGATCGAGGCTCAATCGTTACGCGCGGGCGCGTTGCTGCCCTCCGTCCGGCAACTGGCCCAGAGTCACGAACTCAGTACGTTCACGGTGACGGAAGCGTACAACCGTCTCGTGTCGATGGGGCTCGTGGTCGCCCGGCGCGGCTCCGGGTATCGCGTGGCGGCGCGCCCGTCGTCCGCGCGGCCTGCGGTGACCGACTGGCAGCCGCCGAGCCTCACCGCGACCTGGCTCCTGTCCGACGTGTTCGCCGATCATTCGGTGCCGATCAAGGCGGGCGGCGGCTGGCTGCCGAACGAGTGGATCAACGAAACGGGTCTGCAGCACGCGCTGCGTGCGATGAGCCGCGTGCCTGCGGCGCGGTTCGGCGATTACGGGCATCCATACGGGTTCGCGCCGTTGCGCGAGCGCATCGCGGAGCAGCTCGACCGGCGCGGCTTGCCGGTCGACGTGTCGAACGTGTTGCTCACGCAAGGCGCGACGCAGGGGCTCGACCTGATCGTGCGTACCTTGCTGCGCGCGGGAGATTCGGTGATCGTCGAAGATCCGGGTTATTGCAACCTGCTGCAGATTCTCAAGCTGGCGGGACTGGTCGTGCATGGCGTGCCGCGCACCCCCGCGGGCGTCGATACCGATGTACTCGAAACGCTCGTCGCGCAGCACAAGCCCAAGGCCATTTTCGTCAACACGACGCTGCAGAATCCGACCGGCGCGACCTTCGGCATGTCGGCCGCGTTTCGCTTGCTGCAGATCGCCGAGCGTCAGCGCATGTGGGTGATCGAGGACGACGTGAGCCGCGAGCTGGCGCCGTCCGGTGCGCCGCTTTTCGCCGCAATGGAAGGCTTGCAGCGGGTGCTGTATGTCAGCGGTTTTTCGAAGACGGTAACGCCGGGACTGCGCTGCGGCTATGTGGTCGCGGAGCGCGCGGTGTTGCGTGAGCTGGCGCGCACGAAGATGGCGGTGGGGCTGACGTCTTCGGAAGCGATCGAGCGGATCGTGGACAAAGTGCTGCTCGAAGGGCGCTACGCGCGTCACGTGGAAGCCGTGAACGAGCGGCTGAAGCTCGCGCACGCAACCGTCGAGGAGCGGCTGGATTCGCTCGGGCTAGAAGTGTTTCATCGCCCGCGCGCAGGGCTTTTTTTATGGGCGCGTTTGCCGATTGACGCCGCGCGCGCCGGCGACGTGGCGACCGCCGCGCTCACGCACGGCATCTGGCTTGCGCCCGGCTCCTACTTCCGTCCCGACGACGCGCCGAGCGCTTGGTTCCGCTTCAACGCCCCGTATTCAACCGACGACGCGTTGTGGCGCTTCATCGAGCAGGTTGGGCGTGGCGTGATCTAGCCGCACGCAGGTGCCCGGATGGACAGGGCGCCCCACGCGCTCACGCGCGGATGGTGTCGATCAGCTTCAGTGCGATCGGATAGAGCGAGCAGACCAGCAGCAGCGCCATTGCGATATTGAAGACGCGCAGGCGCTTCGGGTCGGACAGCACGCGGCGCATAGCGGTGCCAAAACCGGCCCACAGGCAGATGCACGGAAAGCCGATCACATAGAACAGCGCCGCCATTGCTATCGCGTTCATGCTGTAGCTCTCGCTCAAATGGATCGTGGTGGCGGCGGTCAATACCATCATCCATGCCTTCGGATTGACCCACTGGAAAGCGATGGCTTCATGAAATTTCATTGGCCTGCGCTCGCCCTGCTTCACTTTCAATTCGCCGGACGTGCCGATTTTCCACGCGAGGTAAAGCAGGTACGCGACGCTCGCGACTTCGAGCACCGTGTAGAGCACCGGGAACTGAATGAAGGCTTCGCCGAGACCGATGCCCACCGACAGCATCAACAGCACCACGCCGGCGCTAATGCCCGACAGATGCGGCAACGTGCGGCGAAAACCGAAGTTGACGCCCGAAGCCAGCAGCATGGTGTTGTTCGGACCTGGCGTGATCGTTGTGACGAGCGCGAACAGGATGCCGGCTGGCAGCGCGCTGAGCGTGAAGTAAGACATGGCGGACTCCAAAGACTGGCAGAGGACTTTGGAGCATTCTAGCGAGCGTTGCCGGTACAGTACCTGTACGGATTTAAAGATGGTGTCCGGTACAGACGCCTAGGCACTGTTCGGACCGCGCGTGACTACGGAAAAACGACGCGATTTACTTCCGGCCAGAACTGGGCCATTCGATATTGCCTCGCCAGTTCGCCGAAACAGCACTAGCGCGTGCCGGCGCGCTCGTGATTGCCTGTCAGTTCCACCACGAAGTCAAGAAAAGCACGGGTCTTTGCCGGCACGTGGTGCCGGGATGCGTAGTAGACGTATAACGGATACCGTTCGTCTACCCACTCGGGAAAGAGATTGACCAACCGGCCGTCGGCAATCAGGGGCTCGGCACCGAACAGCAACATCTGCGCAATCCCGGAGCCGGCGAGACATGCGTTGAGCAAGGCACCCGGATCGTTGACCGTGAGTCGTCCCTGAGTGTCGACCACAATGCGTTTCCGCTTGCGATGAAATTCCCACTGGAACGGCTTGCCTGTCTCCGGGTTGCGGAATTCGAGGCATCTGTGGCTTCGACCTTGCAGGTCCTCGGGTTTTGCCGGCCGTCCCCAGCGAGCAACGTACGAGGGCGCTGCGACCGTCACGATGCGGGTGTCGAGCAGCTTTCTCGCGATCAGGGTAGACGCTTTGGGTTCGCCGAATCGCACGGCGAGGTCGAAGCCGTCCATGACGAGGTCGCCAAGACTGTCTCGCGCGATGAACTCGATTTCGAGTTCGGGGTGTGCGTCCATGAACGCATCGAGTTGTTGCCCGAGAATGGTCCGGTAGACGACAGGATCCAGATTGATTCTCAGCTTTCCACGCACAGCGGACGCGCCGCCTGCCGCAGCGGCCGCTGCTTCCTCAAGTCCGGCGAGATGGGGCATGACCTGCTCGTAAAAGCGGCGGCCCTCTTCAGTCAGGGAGACGGAGCGCGTTGTCCGGCTGAAGAGCCGGATGTTCAACCTTTTTTCCAGCCGCGCAATCGCCCGACTGACGCCCGGCGGCGTCATTCCTATTACCTCCGACGCGGCCACAAACGTTCCCGCATCCACTACGGCGGCGAACACGCTAATGCTGCCGGAAAGCTTCTCGCTACTGGATCTCATGGTTGCTCGAGTTAATACGTTTGGCGGAGCGCAATCGACCGCGTGAAATCGAACGCTGCGCCGCGCAGCAGTGGACGTGTCCGTTGATCATGCCAAATCGGTGACGCTCTGTCACTTATCTGATGACATCCTTGTCATTTTGTTTCTTTAAGTGCTTGGCCAGAATACGTCTCACCGAAACATCCGCTGGACGCTTCAACGGAAACCGCTCGCGGCGCGCGTTTTCGCCCATCACTGAAGCACTGTAATGCCGCGATTCATTCATTCGGGAAGAAACGGAAAATGGCAGTTCAAACAGATCGTCGTCGTCTTCTGAAGGGTGCGTCGAGCCTGCTGGCTCTTGCGACACTTGGTGGCGTCGCAAGCCGCGACGCGCGGGCAGTATCGCCGCGCGCGAGTGGCGACGCCGCGCTGGCCCGTCACCCGGCCTACCGTTCGATCGATCAATGCCTGCAGAGGGCAGTGGACGACGGCACGGTTGCCGGTGTTGTCGCCATGGGCGCAACCGACCGCGGACTGGTGTACGAGGGAGCATGTGGCCGGGCGAACGCCCGCACTGGCGAGGCCATTAGTCCCGACACAGTCTTCTGGCTCCTGTCGATGACAAAGGCGATTACCGCAACCGCGTGCATGCAACTCATCGAGCAGGGCAGACTGCGGCTGGATCAACCTGCGGGCGAAATCCTGCCGCAATTGAAGTCGCCTCAAATCCTCGACGGATTCGACGTCTCCGGGCAACCCAAGCTGCGTCCCGCGCGCAATGCGATCACGGTACGCCATCTCCTCACGCATACCTCCGGATTTACGTACAGCATCTGGAGCGACAAGCTCAGCCGGTACGAGACGGTGACGGGCATGCCGGACATCGGCTATTCGATGAACGGTGCATTCGCGGCGCCGCTCGAGTTCGAGCCGGGCGAGCGCTGGGAGTACGGCATCAGCATGGACTGGGTCGGCAAGCTGGTCGAGGCCGTGACCGATCAGTCGCTGGAAGTCTACTTCCGTGAGCACATCTTCGATCCGCTGAGCATGCGCAACACGGGATTTCTCATCGGTAGCAAGCAGAAGCAGCGCGTCGCCACCATGCACAGGCGTCAGGCGGACGGCTCACTCGCGCCTGAGCCGTTCGAAACCAACCAGCGCCCCGAATTTTTCATGGGCGGAGGCGGACTCTTCAGCACGCCGCGCGACTACATGGCGTTCCTGCAGATGCTGTTGAACGGCGGCACGTATCGCGGCGAACGCGTGCTACGCGCCGACACCGTCGCGACGATGTTCCGCAATCACATTGGCGATCTGCAGGTCGCGGAAATGAGGACGGCGCAGCCGTCGTGGTCGAACAGCTTCGATCAGTTTCCTGGCACCGCGCACAAGTGGGGGCTGTCGTTCGACATCAATACAGAGCGAGGACCCCACGGACGAAGCGCAGGCAGTGTGAGCTGGGCCGGATTGTTGAACACCTACTTCTGGGTGGATCCGGTCAAGCGTGTCGCCGGATCGCTCTTTACGCAAATGCTGCCCTTCTACGATGCGCGCGTAGTGGACCTCTACGGACAGTTCGAGAAGGCGTTTTACGACGGTTTGCGTCGCGCCTGAGCGATTGACCGTCGGCACATTCACCCTGCGTCAACCGATATATCCACACATGGAGAACGAGCAATGTATGCAATCACAGGAATCACCGGCAAGGTGGGTGGCGCAGTGGCCCGCGAACTGCTGGCTGCTGGTCAGCCGGTGCGCGCAGTCGTGCGCGATGCGACGCGGGCAGAGGCGTGGGCAGAGCGAGGTTGCGGGATCGCGACGGCTTTCATGGAAGACCCTTCGTCGCTCGCTGCCGCGTTCGAGGGCGCGACGGGCGTTTTCATCCTGCCGCCTTCGGAGTTCGATCCGGAGCCCGGGTTTCCTGAAGCGCGTGCAGTGATAGAGGCTGTGTGCGCAGCACTCCTGAAGGCGCGGCCGGACAAGGTCGTTTGCCTCTCGACGATCGGCGCACAGGCCGACGAGGTCAACCTGCTCACTCAACGCACGCTGATGGAGCAGGCGCTGCGCGAGATGCCGATGCCCGTGACGTTCCTGCGGCCTGGCTGGTTCATGGAGAACGCCGCGTGGGATGTTGCGTCTGCAAGCGACGATGGCGTCATTGCCAGTTACCTGCAGCCGCTCGACAAGCCTGTGCCGATGGTCGCCACCGCGGACGTGGGCCGCGTTGCTGCCGAACTGCTCCAGCAGACGTGGCGCGGTGTGCGCGTCGTCGAGCTTGAGGGGCCGCGCCGAGCGAGTCCTAACGATCTCGCAGCGGCTTTCGCCACTGTGTTGAGTCGTCCTGTACGTGCGGAAGCCGTCGAAAGGCAGACGTGGGAAGCGCTGTTCCGCACGCAGTGCATGAAACATCCTCTACCTCGCATGCGCATGCTGGACGGCTTCAACGAAGGCTGGATCGATTTCGAAAGCAGTTCTGACGAAATCTTGCGAGGCCACGTCGAACTGGAGACCGTTCTGGGCGAGCTTGTGTCGCGTCGCACCTGACCAGAGCCGATGCGGGATGCGTGGACTCAGGGTCTTACTTTACCGATACATCGGGATTTCGTTCAAACCAGGATTACACGATGGAATACAGCACGCTTGGCAGAACTGGTCTACGGGTTTCGCGGCTGAGCCTGGGCGCAATGACTTTTGGAGCTGGCTCGGGCATCTGGGGCAGTATTGCCGGCTTGAACAGCGATCAGGCCGCCCGGCTCGTCGCAATGGCCGTGGAACGCGGCGTCAACCTGATCGACACGGCGGACGCCTACTCGCAGGGTCGCTCAGAAGAGGTCGTGGGCCATGTCCTGAAAGCGCTGGGGCTGGACGAAGATCGAATGCTCGTCGCGACCAAGGTTCGGCTACGCACCGGCACCGGCCAGAACGAAGTAGGATTGGGCCGCTCACACATCGTGCGCTCGGTCGAGACAAGCCTGAAGAGACTGGGTCGCGATCACATCGACCTGTTCCAGTTGCATGACCGTGACGCGCTGGTTCCGCTCGACGAGACGCTTCGTGTTCTGGACGACCTCGTCACCCAGGGCAAGGTCCGCCATATTGGTGTGTGCAATTTCAGTGCAGGCGATCTGGAGCGGGCCATCGGCATAACGTCCCGTACCGATCGAGCTCACGTCGTCAGCAATCAGGTGCACTATTCGCTGACGAGCCGCGATATCGAACACGAAATCATGCCGGTTGCAGCGACAAACAGAATCGGCCTTTTTGTCTGGAGTCCGCTCGCAGGTGGCTACCTGAGCGGCAAGTACTCGCAGAATGACCAAGCCGCCGGGCGGCGTGCGAAGCTCGACTTTCCGCCGGTCGATACAGTCAGGGCGGAGCCGATCCTCGCAGTATTGCGTGAAGTCGCCGACGAACTAGGGGCCACGCCGGCTCAAGTCTCATTAGGCTGGTTGCTTGCGCGCGAGCAGATCACTTCTGTCATCGTCGGAGCCCGCACGTGTGAGCAACTCGCAGCTAATCTCGATGCACAAAATCTCGTATTAACCTCCGAACAGTGCGCGCGGCTCGATGAAGTATCTGAACCATCAGTGCCGTTCCCCTACTGGATGCAACGCTTCCATGACCGGGATCGCGTCTTCCGTTGAGTGGCGGGACGTTGGGAGTCTTGCCTGCGCGAGGCGGTTGAATGGGGAAAGTCTGCGGCACTGTCACGCCACCACTCTCATCCTGATCGACACGCGGCAGAGCAGGCCACGTACCACCGGACACACAGCACAATCAGGGAATGTAGCGTTGCTCCCTGAGTTCGGTCAGCATCTCGATATACATCTCCTCCGAATCGATGCAATCATGGAAGCCATGTTTGCGCGCCTTTATCGTGCTAGAGATGTTGTCAAAGGTCGTTTTGAAAATCATGTCGCCAAACTTCCACGACACGATCTGGTCGTACGGGTAGTCTCGAAGGTTGTGCTTCTCGACCAGACTGTTCCACAGCTCTGCCTTGTCGGCCATCATCTGTTGTAACAGCATGGGGAACGGCTGACCGGCCGACACATCGAAAAACTCCGCCAGACGCGACCAGACGCGAGACCATCTGAAGTAATCGCCATTCGTGATGTTGTAAATCTCGCCTCGGCATGCGTCGGTCTCGCCCGCCCAATCGACGGCGCTCGCGAGAATTCGAGTATCGGTAATCTGGTAGAGCGCGTCGAAAGCGGCGCGGGGGCCGGGAAAACACATTGGAACGCCCAGGGCCTTCGCTAACGTTCCATAGACTGCAATCACCATCAGCAGATTCATGGGATTGCCCACGGCAACCCCTGCAACACCCTCGGGACGCAATGCAGTCCAGGACCATGATTTGCCGACTGAACGTTCCCGAAGGAAATCCTCCTGGTCGTAATAGAAGTTCGGTGGCATATGGCGCGGATCGCTCTCCTTCGCGGGCGACGGAATCGGGCCAATATGCACGCCGTATGCCTTGCCTCCCTGCATCAGCGTGACGTGCTGCAGGTTCGGCGCGTGCTTCTCCATAACCTCAACCATGTTCTTCAGCATCCGCAGATTCACCTCGACCAGTTCCGCAGGCGTCGGCTTCTCCTGGTAGGCTGCGAACACGAGATGCGTCGCTTCCGGTACTTGTGCAAGTAGCGCCTCGCAGGACTCCCTGTCCAGCAGGTCGACCGCCAAATGCCTGGCGCGCGTCGGGAAATCAGGTGCGCGTCGGGAAACGGCGACCAGGCCGACGCCCCTGGGTTCATAGTGTGCGAGCACTCCGCGTCCGATAACTCCGACCGCGCCTGCTACGACCACTGTTTTCATGTTCGTCTGCTCTCCAGAGATTCGTCAATTGAATGCCGCGCGAGAGTATCGCGGTTCGCATCCTGGCCTTCTTCGGTCAGGTCTCGACCACCTGAGCGTGGGCTTCCCCGTGCGGTGCTTTCCAGCACCATGCCGGCTCATGTCGACATCACGAAGTCAGGTAGAACGAACTGACCGAGTTCCTCAATGACCTCACCCGCGGAGCGTTGGCCGTATTTCAAATTGATGATGACATGGTTGACGCCGACCTCCTCCTGCAAGCTGTGCAGCAGCGCGGTCAGGTGATATCGCCCCAGTTGATAGCCCAGGTGGATCGGCCGTGGTGGTGTCTGCGGGTTATCTGTCAGGTCGATGTATAGCGACTGAGTGAAGGGTTTGAACTGTTCACCACATTCGGCACGAACCGCCGTGCGCCAGCGCTCGACAATCAGCTGCTGTGCCTTCGGTGCACGCGGATAGGTGATCCAGCCATGACTGTAGCGGGCGATCCACTCAAGTGTCTGGCGGCTATGGCCAGTGACGAAGAAAGGAATTTCCGCCGTGGTCGGCTTGGGAATCAGGTCTGCCCCCTCAAGCCTGCCGCCGGGCCAGGTTAAAGGCACGAAACTGGTGAGCTGAACCTCGCGAAACACCTTGAGGTATTCGCGGAACAGGCTGCCGCGTTGCTCCGGGTCGACACCGAATGCAGGGAACTCTACTGGACGGTCACCGGAAGCCACGCCGAGCAGCAGGCGGCCACCACTGAGCTGATCGACACTGGTTGCGGCCTTGGCTGTGTGTAGGGGATTGCGGATTGGCAGGATGACCGACGCGGTACCCAGCGCAATCGAGCGAGTGTGTGCCGTCATAAAACCCAGGTAGACCCAGGGATCGAAGACCTGGCCCGAGTCACCGAAGCTGGGATCGCGTAACGGCACGTCGCGAAACCAGAGGGCAGAGAAACCCAGCTTTTCGGCACGTTGGGCCAAGCTCACCTGGTCCAACATACTCGGCGTATCGCCGGTGAAGGCTTCGAGGGGAAAGAAAAGACCCAGGCTCAGGCGGCCTTGGCGGTAGGTGCGCTGAAAGCCAGGTTGTTGCTGATAGGGAATGGAATTCGGAGTAAACATGCTCTGGCAAATGGACGATTTCGGCGAACTAACGCCACCAGATCAGGACACCTTGTCGAGCAGCGAGGACCAAATTCCAGGCGGTAGGCATGGTGGCATCTTTGAGGTACGGGCAATTCGGGCAAAATTGCCCCTTGCGAATGCGGTGCATCAACTCAATGCCCGCTACGGTGGTGACCGCGTTCCCCTTCGTGTCCTCAGGCAGCAGGCCCTCGGCCTTCATCTGCGGCCTTACGAAAAAATGCTTTGGCTATCTTTACGTCACGCTTTGCACGAATACTTGCACCACAACCCTTCGGGCGACGGGATTAAGTCTAAGGGGAGAGGGCCGGCGTTTCTTTCCAGTTTCTGTCAAAACGTGTCGAAATCTTGCTTCATCGCGACTCGTCTGAAGTACTGAACCGATAAGAGGGACGGTCTTCGCGGGAGCACTGCACGATGTCGTTCACGACGGTGTCTAGCCGACGCTTCGCGTGCGGTCGTGAGTGAGCAGCATTTCGAAACAACTGTGCACGCGCATGGAGGTGGCGGCGCCGGAAACCGCGCCGCCAGATGTCTACGCGCCGTACAACGCGGCGCGGCCGGTTTGCAGATAAGCCGACATCTCAACCTCCGGCACCATGCCGCCGCCCGTCGCCCAGATGACGTGTGTCGCATTGCGCATGGCTGCGTCGCCTAGAGCCATGCGCGCGCGATAGCCTTGCGCTTCTTTCGATACCCGCGCGAAACCCGGCGCGCCCGCAAGCGCGGACGGCTCCAGCCGAATGGCCTGAGTGTCCGCCATCAGTGCGAGAAGGGCGTACAACTCGTGGTCGTCGATCGTGTAGTAGCCGTCGATCATCCGCTGCATCGCGCGGCCGACGAAGCCCGACGGGCGACCGACCGCGAGTCCGTCGGCCGCCGTCAGGTTGTCGATACCGAAGTCTTGTACTGCGAGCTTCTCGTGCAAACCGGTAAGCACGCCCATCAACATGCATGGCGAGTGCGTCGGCTCCGCGAAGACGCAATGCACTGCATCGCCGAATGCAAGCTTCAGACCGAACGCGACGCCGCCCGGACCGCCGCCGACGCCGCATGGCAAATAGACGAAAAGCGGATGCCCGGCATCGACAGGCACGTTCGCGAGATCGAGCTGGCGTTTGAGGCGTTCGCCCGCGACTGCGTAACCCAGAAACAGCGTGGTCGAATTCTCGTCGTCGACAAAGTGGCACAGCGGATCGTTCGACGCGAGACGCCGGCCGCTCTCGATCGCTTCGCCGTAATCGCCCGCATATTCGATGACTGTCACGCCGTGCGCCCGCAGACGGTCTTTCTTCCATTGACGTGCATCGGCGGACATGTGCACAGTAGTTGTGAAGCCGAGCGTCGCGCTCGCGATGCCGATCGACATGCCCAGGTTACCCGTCGAGCCTACCGCGATGCTGTGCTTGCGAAAGAGCGCGCGGCACGCGTCGGTGGCCAGCATGCGGTAATCGTCGCCTTCATTCAGCAGGCCGTGGCGTATCGCGAGTTGCTCAGCATGAAAGAGCACTTCGTAGATGCCGCCGCGCGCCTTGATCGAACCGGAAACGGGCAGATGACTATCCTGCTTGAGTAGCAGGCGACGAGGTGCCTCGACGTCGTAACGCCGGCTCAATGCGTCCGCGAACAAGGGCACTTCGGTCAACGGCGATTCGATGATGCCGCCCGCTTCGCGGACATCGTCGAAGGTTTGCGCGAGCAGCGGTGCGAACCGTTGCAGGCGTGCGCTCGCGTCGGCGACATCGGATGCATCGAGCGGAATGTCGTCAATCGCATCGACCAGCGGCGCGACAGCCGGGTTGAACCATTCGACGGGCTGAAGCTCCATGAGAGGTCGCAAGAGCGGATAGTCGCGAAGCCACGCGTCGAGCGGCTTCCCATAAATGGAATCGATCATGTTCGGTCAGACGGCGGACGTTGAAGAGGAAGCGGAATTGTTCGAAGGAGCCACGGCATCGAACACGGGTGGATGTGTGACGATGGACTTGAGATCGACATCGGACGTGCGCAGTTTCGCGGCATCCGGTATCGGACGGCGCGTTTCATCGGACGACGCGAAGAGCGTTTCGAATGCGCGCGCTGCATCGAGCAACGTGAGATCGCCGCGGAACGCACCAATCATCTGAAGCCCGAAAGGCATGCCGCGATGATCGACGCCGCATGGCAACGACAAGGCCGGGTTTGTCGCGAGCGTCACCACATAGGTCAACGCGAGCCAACGATAGTAGTTTTCCAGCTCGACGCCGTTCACGGACTTCAGATACGGCTGCGTCCAGGGGAACGGCGACACGGGCGTGGTCGGCGACAGGATCAGATCGTAGCGGTCGAACAGCGTCTGGAATTGGCGGAACAGCCGCGTTTGATCGGCGTGCGCGCGCACGCAATCGGCGAGTCCCATGCCGATGCCCATTTCGTAGTTCGCACGCGGATTCGGCCCGAGCAGTTCAGGATTGGTTTCGTAGGCCTTTTGCAGGCCCGCGACGAAAGCCTCCGCGCGCAGCACGTCGAAGCAGCGATGTGCGCCTTCGAAATCGACTTCGACCGGCTCGCAAACGGCGACATGGCCGCGCAGGAATTCGATCTTGCGGCGGAACACGGCGCGGATCTCATCATCGACCTCACAGACGCCGAAGTCTTCGGTGTAGCCGATACGCAGCTTCGACAGGTCGGTGAGCGCGCGGCCGTCCATCGTGGGCGCCATTGTGAACGGATAGCCGAGCGGATCGCTGTCCGATTGCCCGACCGTCGCCGCGAGTTGCAGCCACGTGTCTTCGACGTTGCGGCCCATCGGCCCGACAACGGCAATCGGTGTCCAGCCCAGCGGCTTGCGGTCGCTCGGCACGAGTCCCGGCGATGTGCGCAATCCGACCACACCGCACTTCGCAGCGGGAATGCGCAACGAGCCGCCCGTGTCGGATCCGCTTGCAAGCGGCACCATGTCGAGTGCAAGCGCAGCCGCCGATCCGCCCGACGATCCGCCGGCGTTCAGGCGCGGATCGAACGGGTTGCCTGTTGCGCCCCAAACGGGATTGAAACTGTTCGCGCCAGCGCCCAATTCGGGCACATTCGTCTTGCCGACGACGATCGCGCCCGCCGCGCGCAAACGCCGTACGAGCGTGTTGTCGCGTGCGGGCACGTTCGCCCGATACAGCGGCGAGCCGTACGTCGTCAGAATGCCTTCGGTCTCTTCGAGATCCTTGATGGCGATCGGCAGGCCGTGCAGCGGCCCCAGCGTGGCGCTACGCGCGAACGCGGCATCGGCGGCGCGCGCTTCGAGGCGAGCGCGCTCGAAGCTCGTTGCGGTGATCGCGTTCACATACGGATTGAGCGCTTCTATGCGCGCAATGCAGGCATCGAGCAATTCAACGGCGGAGATTTCGCGCGCCTGCAAGAGCGCACGCAGCGCGACGGCGCTATGACGCGTGAGTTCGTGACGGTCGGTCATCGAGCGATCCTTTGGCAATGATACAAAGAGTGCGCTCAATGTAGACGACGAGAAATTGAGCGGCTAGTGATGTTTATCGAACGCTGACTTCACTTTTGGACAACGCTCGCCGGCGGCGTTAGTTCATCGCTCAAGCGCTCGACGAACGACTGCAGAAGCGGCGGCAATTCACGCCGCGCGAGCGTTTGTATTTCGATGGCGCGTTCGCTCGTCGCGAACTCGGGCACAGGCAACGCGACCAGTTCCCCGGTCGCGAGACGCGGACGCACGAAGAGTTCGCCGCTGAATGTGACCGCGTCGCTTGCGAGCGTGAAGCCGAGCAGCGTTTCTAGCGTCGCGCTGCTGAGCACGCTCTTGCAAGCTACGCCTTCGCGGCTGCAATAGATATCGATGAGCGTATGCAGCGTCGAATGAGCGCCGGGCAACGCGAGCGGGTAGGCGAGCAATTCGCGAAACGAAACCTGCGGCGATGACGCGAGCGGATGCGACGCCGCAACGATCGCGAACATGGGCGAAGGCGCTGAGAACGCGACATGAATGTCCTTCGCGGGACCGAAGCTGAAGGTCAGTCCGACATCGGCTCCGGCTTCGCGGACACGCTGGGTGACGCCCGCGGCGGTATCCACCACGACTTCGAACGATGCGGGCGCGACGGTGCGGCGGAAATCGGCCATTGCGCGCGGCAGAAAAGCTGCCGCGAAACCTTCGGTGCATGCAATGCGAATCCTGCGGGCCGCCTCGCCGCGAAGCGCGTCGATTTCGAGCGAAATCTGTTCGGCGTCCAGTTGCGAGCGCCGCGCATAGGCTGCGAGCATTTCTCCTGCTTTGCTCGGCACCATGCCGCGCGATTGCCGCACAAAGAGCGGCATGCCGAGTTCGCCTTCGAGCCGCGTGATCTGCCGGCTCACCGCCGACGGCACGACGTTCAGCCGATGCGCGGCGTCGGCGATGGACCCGGTGTTGACGACTTCGAGAAAGTAACGGACGGCGGCTTCCTGAAGAATGCGGGCGTTCATGCTGGATCGATGTAGTGACGCGTAGTCCGCATCATAGCGCCCGCACACTGCGATCATGCAATCAGGCTTCTTCAGCGGCTCCCAGACGGCGCGCATCGTTTTCGCTTGCGAGCCCAATCGACAGGCTCGTGACCGCCGCGAGCGCCGTCGCCGCGATCAGGAAGCCGAACACGGCGTTGTAGTTGCCCGTCATGGACACGAGCAGCCCAATGACAGCCGGCGCGACGAAACCTGCTACCTGTCCGCCGAAGTTCACCATGCCTGCGCCCGTACCGATCAACTTCTGTGGGAGGAACTTCGTGGGCAGCGCGAAGACACCCGCGAATACGAAGGACTTGAAAAAATACACGATCGATTGAAATGCAATCACGCCCGTCACGGTTTCAGCCGTATACATCTCGTAGAGGAAAAAGCCGGAGATCACGCAGCACGCGGCCATCAGCCATTTCTCGCGGCCATCGAACCAGCGCGTAAGAATCCAGCCGCCGAGCGCCGTCGAAATGCTCGCGGCGACGAAGGGCAGCGGCGTCAACATGCCGACCGCTTTCAGATCGAGATGACGCTCGGTCAGCAGATACGCGGGCATCCATGCATCCAGACCTTTGTTGACGATGCCCATGCCGAACCACGTGAGCAGGATCTTCCACATCAGCGGCATCTTGAGGAGCGCGCGCGTCGCCGCACCGTCGATGCGTGTGGCACGGCCCGACGCATCGCGCTTCTGATGCGTGTCCTTGACGGCGAACAGGTAGAACAGTGCGAACGCGACGCCGGCAATGCCCGCCACGACGAACGCGTGGCGCCATCCCAGGTACAGAATGAGAGGCGCGATCGCAAGCGGAGCAATAAAGCTGCCCACGTAGTTCGACGACATCAGCAATGCGGACATTTTCGGGCGATCGGCACGCGCGCACGATTCGGTGACGCCTTTCACGGCGGCGCCGGGATAACCGCCTTCGCCGAGACCAAAGATAAAGCGGATCGCGATCAGCGAGGCCAGCGACCATGCGAGACCCGTCATCAGCGTGAACAGCGACCAGAATGCCACCGATACGACGATGACTTTTTTGCTGCCCCAGCGATCCGCGATCCAGCCGCCGGGTATCTGCATCGCGGCGTAGCTGATATAGAAGGTGCTCATGACGACGCCGAGCGCCGCCGATCCAACGTTGAATTCCTTGCCGATGGCGACGAGCGACAGCGCAATCGCCGCGCGATCTATGTACGAAATGCAGTAGCCGAGATAGAGCAGCGCGAATACCACGATACTGGCGCGCCTGCTTTTATTGGGGTCGATCATCGTGAGAGTCTGTCTGAGAGGAAAGATCGGGCCCGCTCCGGCTGTACCGAGCGCTCCCACTGCGACTAGTCGGACTGATGCTAGGTAGCCACAAATGCATGGGCAAGTGACATATTCCGAACGCTTGCTTTCCGAAAAATCACGTATCGCGCATTGATCGGGCACGGGAATGACAGCCATCCGAATGGGCCGGAAACGGGATGGGATAAAGTATCGAGGCCTTGATGCCGTTATCAGATAGCGGGTAGGCAAATTACAAAAGGCACGCGGACCGGGGCCGGTCGCTACCTGATTTAATGCATGCAGAATGAGAGATGCATGGAGCGTTGATGAATATTGTTTCCGGACACCGACGCGACTGGGGGAACGGTCAGAGCGATAACCAGACCACCGATGTCGCAAATCCAGAGGCGGAGCTGACTACGTCGGTAACGACGGCAGCGCGGGTCGATACACTGCTTCAAGCCTCCCGCGATCGAATGCGCGGGCGGGACTGGGCATGGTATCGCGCGGGAGACAAGCTGCGCCTTGCGGCATATTCCGGGGCCGAAACGGTCTGGCCCGAGGCCCTCGCGAACGACGCGTTAGTCCCGTTTTGCGAGTCGCAAGCATTACATTGCTGGCCGACCGGAACCGGCGACAAAGCGCTCGGCTGGCTGCTCGCGCCGCTAAAAGACGCGAACGACGAAGCACTCGCGGCGTTCGCCAACACATTGGGACTGCAACTGCTTGGCGACGCGCTCGTGCGCGCGCAACACACGCAGCGCGTGCTCCACGAAATCGCGTACCTGGCCAGTTCGACCGGCGAGCGCTCCGCGTTCCTGCATGCCGTTCACCAGCAGCTGGCCACGATAATCGATGCAGAGAACTTTTATCTCGCGCTGTATGAACCGGAAAGCAGACGTATCACGTATCCGTATTACGTGGATGTGATCGACGTAGACGCGCTCGAATCCGAAAGCTATGACATGCTCGATCCGGATCGTTTGTCGCTGACCGCACAGGTCCTGACGACCGGACAGCCGTTATTGATCGACGCCGCCGGAATTCAGGAGGCGGAAGCGGCAGGCCGCTTCTTTTGCGTCGGAGATCGCCCCGAATTCTGGATGGGCGCGCCGTTGAAGAACGCATCGGACGAGGTGTTTGGCATGCTCGCCATGCAGGTCTATGACGTATCGCGCATATACAGCGCCGACGACCGGGCGCTGTTTCTCGTGGTCGCGCGTCATGTGGCAATGGCGCTCGACCGCATTCTTCACCGGGCGAACCTCGAAAATATCGTAGCGCGCCGGACATCGGAACTATCGGAACTGAATGACGCACTCCGGCAGGAAGTGGCCGAACGAAAACGCGCGGAACATCTGCAAAGTGCGCTTTTTAGTATCGCCGAGTTGTCGAGCGCGTCGGGGGACATGGTCGAGTTCTTCCGCAGCCTGCATCGCATTCTGGGCGAACTGCTGTACGTGCACAACTTCTATATCGCACTGTATGACGAGGCGACAGCAACGGTTTCTTTCCCCTATTACGTCGATGAACTGGTTGACGAGCAGCCGGCTCCGAGGCGCTATAAACGCGGCTTCACGGAATACGTTATTGCACAGCGTCGACCGTGTCTTTTCAATCGTACCGATGCGGAGCGCCTGATCCGCGACGGCAAGGTCGAACTCGACCACGACCACCTGAATCTGCGTTCGTGGCTAGGTGTGCCGCTTTTCGAAGCGGGTAAGGTGCGAGGCATGCTCGCGGTGCAGAGCTATTCGACCGACGTACAGTACACGCCCCGCGATCAGGAGTTGCTGACGTTCGTCTCGCGTCACATCGATACGGCATTGTCGCGACGAAGCGCCGCCGATGCACTGTATGCCGCGAACCTCGAACTGGAAGCGCGCGTGCAGGAGCGCACTCGCGAACTGGATAGGGCAAACGCACAACTGTTGCACGAGAACTTCCACGACTCGTTGACCGGGCTGCCCAATCGCAGCCATCTTCTCGAGCGGCTCGGCGCGGAATGGATCCGGCATCTGGATTCCGGAAGACGGTTGGTCGTGATGTTCCTCGATCTGGACCGCTTCAAGGTAGTCAACGACAGTCTCGGCCATCATTTCGGCGATCAGCTGCTGGTGTCGGCGGCGAAACGGCTGCGCGACTGCCTGAGCAGAACCGATATGCTCGCGCGTCTCGGGGGAGACGAGTTTGCGATCCTCTCGCCCGAAGCGTCGCTCGAAGCGGCAGTCACCATCGCCGAGCGGATATTGTCGGTGTTCGACCTGCCGTTTCATATCGACGATCACGTCGTTTTCTCGTCATGCAGCATCGGCATCGTGACCGTCGAGCATGAATTTCACAGGGAACCGGCCGACCTCTTGCGCGACGCCGACACGGCGATGTATCGCGCGAAAAACGGTGGCCGCGATAGTTACGTGGTGTTCAATCAGGAGTTGCGCCATGAGGTCTCGGACCGGATGCGGCGCGAAGGCGCGCTACGAAATGCGCTTAAACGCGACGACGAACTGATCCCGTTCTTCCAGCCGATCATCTGCACGATCACAGGCCGTCTGACCTCGCTCGAAGCATTGGTACGCTGGCGGCAGCAAGATGGCCGCCTGCTCGCGCCGGGAGAATTCCTGCCGGCGATGGAAGGACTGCGGCTGATCGGCCGGCTCGATCTGTACATGCTCAATTGCGTCGCGGCAATTCTCGCGCAGCCTGCGCACGCCGGCTGGCCTCCCGTCCATGTCAACTGTTCGAGCTACAGCATGACGCGCGCGGAGTTCGCCGGCGACGTGCTCGCGCTGCTGCAACAGCACGGCGTCGCACCGTCGCGCGTGCGTCTGGAACTGACTGAAGGCGCGTTGATCGCGGAGCCGGAAGTCGCCCGGCAGACGATGCAGCATCTGATCGACAACGGCGTGTCGGTGGTGCTCGACGACTTCGGCACCGGCTTTTCGTCGCTCAGCTATGTGCATCAGTATCACTTCAGTGCGCTGAAAGTCGACAAATCGTTCATCGTCGGCTTGACGTCGAGTCCGCGCACGCGCGCCATCGTCCGGGCGATCGTGCGGATGGCGGAATCGTTGGGTCTGGGCGTGGTGGCCGAAGGTGTCGAAGATGCGGTCGCTCTGGCTGCATTGCGGGACATCGGCGCAACCGAGGCGCAAGGCTACTACATCGGCCGACCCATGCCGCTCGCCGAACTGGCCGAGGCATTGAGCGCGGGCAAGGCGAGGCAATGGCTCGTACCCGGTGAGCAGCAGGTCAGCTAACCGCGCCGCAATGAGCCTTTCCGATACGTTGCCATGACGCGTGTTGTCACGGCGCACGTCGGCTACGAACGGGCCGTTGCCCACGACGGCAGCGTATTTATTGCGTCTTCAATGCGTCGACTCGAGATGCGCGTTGACGTGTTCCCGTCGTCCCGCTGCGTAGCCGAACCACGCAGACACGACGCAGATACCCGCGCACAAAGCAGCGAGACTGTAAAGCGAGCCGGTTGCATGGAGCAGCGATCCGGCGATGAACGGCCCACACGACGCGATCAGATAGCCGATGCCCTGAGCCATGCTGGAGAGTTGCGCGGCCACGTGCGAATCGTACGAGCGCAAGCCGATGACGGTGAGCGCGAGCGTGAACGCCGCGCCTTGCGAGGCGCCGAGAAGCAGCGCCCAGATCCACATGGTTGACGCAGGCGCGAAGAAGCAGCCCATCAGACCCACGCCAGTCGACAGTAACGCGCCCACATTCACCGCGCGCTGATCACGCAGTCGCGTCAGCAGAAACGGCAGCAGTAGCGACGACGCGGCCTGCGTGACCACGCTGAGCGACAGCATGAAACCGGCATCGACCGCACTCATGCCACGCGTGCGAAGCACCGTCGGCAGCCAGCCGAACACGATGTACGCCAGCGACGATTGCAAACCCATGAACAGCGTGACTTTCCACGCGAGCGGATCTCGCCACAATCCGCGAACGACTTGCGCGTGTCTTCCTGCGTGGGTCGACTTCTTCGGCAGACGCACGCCCCAGACCAGCGTGGCCAACGCGACGGGCAACGCCCACAGCGCCAGTGCCCATGCCCAGGAGTTGCCGCTCGCGCCGCCCAGCAGGTATTCGATCGCATGGGCCGCGGGGACCGTCCCGGCCGCCGCCGCGGCGGCGCCGACGCACATTGCCGCGCTGTAGACTCCAGTCATCAGCGGGACGTGGTGCGGGAAGTCGCGCTTCACTACGCCCGGCAACAACACATTCATCAAGCCGATGGCGAAGCAGGCCACAATCTGGCCGAGATACAACGCCTCCCACACGGGAAAGACGCGCAACGCAGTACCCAGCGTGAGCAGCAACAGCAGCGCGAGCAATGCGCGTTCACTGCCGAGGCGCCGCGCGAGTAGCGGCGCGAGCGGTCCGAAAAGACCGAAGCATAGTGACGGCAATGTCGTCAGCACGCTCGCGCCCGTGCGCGAAAGGTTGGTGGCCCGCACTGCTTCGAGCAGGATCGGCCCTACGCTCGTGATCGGCGTGCGCAGCGAAAAGGCGATCAAGGCGAGGCTCGCCGCGAGAGCGATGCTGCGAGCGCGCGAATCGTGGGGAGCGTTCTGTTCGTCCGGATTGTGCGAATTGTGCGGTGCGATGGCGCCCGCGGCCGGGCGTGCGGTCTTGCCGCGGTCGGCCGCCGTGGGCTCAGCATTAGCAGACGTTTTGGGGACTTTCATCGATCACTGTGTTTTATACGGGTCGGTCGAAGCGACCCTTCTTCGTCTTGCATTGTATTCGGCGAAAGCTAGGCGCAGCCCGGATGCGTCGTTGCACCCATTCAATGATGAACGTCTCTCCGGTTAGCCCACATGAAAACACTGCAGCAGATCACTTTGGCCATCGCCACGACGGATCGGAAAGATGTTCTGCGAAGTAGTCGGACAGCGCGCTCACTTTTGCGGGCCGGGCGCGCGCCGACGGCGTGACGAAGTAAAGGCCGCCTTTCGTCAAAGACCAGTCGGTGAGGATTGCTTCCAGGCGGCCATCGGCCAGATATTCGCCGGCGATGAACTCGGGCAACTCCGCAATCGCCAGACCATCGAGCAGCGTGGGCAACAGTGCGTCGGAGTTCGTCACGCGCAGTGGACCGATCGGCATGATCGGTTCCTCCTCGCCCGCGTCGTTCGTGAAGCGCCACACATCGCTGCGTGCGCGATACGCATACGAAAGGCAGGGGCGGTCCACCAGTTCGCGCGGATGCATAGGCCGTCCCTCACGCTTCAGATAGTCCGGTGACGCGACTACGTATTGCGTTACCGCGCATATCCGTCGCGCCACCAGCGACGAATCGGGCAGTGCGGCGATGCGAAGCGCGGCGTCGAAGCCGTCAGCAACCAGGTCGACCGGCGCATCGGACAGATGCAGGTCGATCGACACCTCCGGATATGCGCGAAAAAATGCCGGCAGGAGCGGCGCGACCCAGCGCAGCCCGAACGACATCGGCACCGCCAGACGCACGAGCCCGCGCGGCTGCACCGACATCTCGCGGGCGGCACTTTCTGCTTCCTCGGCCTGCCGGTAAATCTGGCCCGCTTTCTCGCAGATCGTCCGGCCGAACTCGGTGAGCGCCAGTTGACGCGATGTGCGATTGAAAAGCCGCGCGCCCAGCCGGTCTTCCAGGCGAGCGACGCCGCGCGACACCGTCGCAACGGACACACCCACTGCGCGCGCGGCGGCCGCGAACGATCCCTCCTCAGCGACCTTCGCGAACATCGCCAGTCCCTCGAAATCAGGCAGTTTCGCCATCTCGCCTCATCATTTCATTTTTGAAACGTTAGATTGCAATCAATTCTATTTCGAAAAGATGGCTGCGTCGATATTCTCCTTACATCGCAGCACGAAACACCCGGCGTAGTTTTCCGACGTAGTCATCCACTTATCGAATTGAAGGAGAAACACCATGGCACGCAAACTCGACAACAAGATCGCACTGGTCACCGGCGCAACGAGCGGCATCGGCCTCGCCACTGCTCAACGCTTTGCAGCAGAAGGCGCGCATGTCTATATCACCGGTCGCCGTCAGGCCGAACTCGACGCCGCAGTGAAGGGAATTCGCGAAGCCGGCGGCAACGTGACCGGCGTGCGCGTCGATTCTGCAAAGCTCGATGAACTCGACGCGCTGTACGCGCAGATCAAGCAGGAGAAGGGGCGTCTCGATGTGCTGTTCGCCAATGCTGGTGGCGGTTCCATGCTGCCGCTGGGCAGCATCACCGAAGAACAGTTCGACGACACCTTCGACCGCAACGTGAAGGGCGTGCTGTTCACCGTGCAAAAAGCGCTGCCGCTGCTCACACAAGGTGCGTCGGTGATCCTCACGGGTTCGACGGCTGGCAGTTCGGGCACGGCTGCATTCAGCGTCTATTCAGCTTCGAAGGCCGCAGTGCGCGCCTTTGCACGCAGCTGGATCCTTGATCTCAAGGACCGCGGCATCCGCGTCAATACGCTCAGCCCTGGCGCAACCCGCACCCCTGGCCTGCTCGACCTCGCCGGTCCGGACGCGGCGCAGCAACAAGGCTTGGCCGATTACCTGGCCGCCCAGATCCCGATGGGCCGCCTCGGCGAGCCTGGCGAGATCGCGAGCGCGGCACTGTTCCTCGCCTCCGACGACGCGAGCTTCGTGAACGGCGCCGAGTTGTTCGTCGACGGCGGCCAGCAGCAGGTCTAAGCGTTCCTTGAGCACGCGAGGGCGCGTATGGTGCAGTCTTCGACGATTGCACCGGCGCGCGCACGCGTGCGCGCGATCCAACTCAGGCACATCATGATCGAACATCGTCCTTTTCTGTCGCTCGATGTAATCAGTCGCGACTGGCTGGAAGCGCGGCTGCATTTCCAGTTTGGCGGGTGCGGACGCGCCGGTCATGTGCCGCTCGGCGCGCTCTACGTATGGAACGACGATGAGTTCGCGGCACACTCGGGCTTCGGCCTTCATGCTCACCGTGAAGTCGAGATCGTGACGTGGGTGCGCTCAGGCGCAATTACGCACGAAGACGACGCCGGCAATCGGGCACGTCTGGTCGCCGACTCCGTGCAGGCAATGAGCGCGGGTTGCGCGGTACATCACGCCGAGCGCAACGAGGAGAGTTCGCCGGCGCGGCTGTTTCAGATCTGGTTGCACCCGCGCACGCTGGGTGGTACGCCGCGTTGGGCGACGCGTGTCTGTTCGCGCGAGTGTCGCGAAGGCCGCTTCGTCACGCTGGCGAGCGGCGATCCGGACGACGTGCGTGCAGGCGCGTTGCCTATCAATGCCGACGCTCGCGTGCGCATCGCGACGATACGCGAAGGCGCAACGCTGCATCACGTGTTGCGTCCGCCAGGCCACGCGTATCTGGTTACCGATCATGGCCGCCTCGACGTGGGAGAGGTTCGGCTCGCGCCACGCGATGGAGTCGTGGTTACCGGCGAATCGCAGCTTACGATGACAGCGCGAGACGACACCGACATCGTGATGGTCGAACTGGTTGGGTAACGACGCCGTTGCGATGTGTCCCGATTGATGTGTCCGCAGCGATGCGAAGCGTTATCACCGTCCTACTGCGGCCTGAGGTGTGTTCCGGAAGCTGATCGCCATGCGGTTATAAGTGTTCATGAGTCCGATGGCGATTGTGAGGTCGACCAGTTCGCGCTCGTCGAACACTGCACGGACTGCCTCGTAGGCTTCGTCGGGTACGCCGGTCTGTGCAACACGTGTGACTGATTCGGCCCACGCAAGTGCGGCGCGCTCACGTTCGTCGAACAGATTGCCGGCTTCCGCCCAGGCCTGCAGGAGCGCGAGCTTTTCGACTTTCACGCCTTTTTTCAGCAGATCGCGTGTATGCATGTCGAGGCAGTACGCACAGTTGTTGATCTGCGAAACGCGAAGGTAGACCAGATCCACGAGAACAGGCGAGAGGCCGCTCTGCACAACATAGCCGTAAACACCACCGAGGGCTTTCGCGCCCGCAGGTGCGATGTGGTTGTAGTCCAGACGCATGCTCATACTTTTACTCCTTGATGTACTGATTACTCGACCGGGGTGGTCAGGGCCTTGTCGTTGCTGTCCACCACGAACACCGCCAGCAACTTTGCCGGCTTGGTCTTGCTTGCATTGCGGCTAATACGGTGAACCGCGCCCGGCTCCTCGAAGAAACTTTCGCCGGCGTGGTAGATCCGCTTCGGGCCGTCGTCGACTTGCGACTCGATGGCGCCCGACACGACGTATGCATAGATAAAAGCCGACTTCGCATGCTCGTGTGCGTGTGACGCTGCGGCGGGCGCATAGTCGACAACGACCGCAATCAACGACTTGCCGGGGATGTTGGGAATCGCGTGCTGGAAGTTCGGCGTGACGGTCTCAGCCGTGTCATGCGCGGTAGCCGGTACGGCAATGGAAAGAGCAATGCCTGCGGCGACAGCACCGGCGATAGATCGAATGTTCATGATGTTGCATCTCCTTGGTGTTCTCGCATTGTGGGTCCGGGCCGGACCACAAGAAAGCACCAAGAATGAACATTCTTTATGTACCATTCAGCGGGCAGCAAGCCCGCATTGCCTGTCGCCTAGCCACCCTTGCGAACCACTTCCACCAGCCGGCGACAGTGTTCGACCATCTTGCGTTCATCGAGGTTGGTCACGCTCAGCAATAAGCCCTGTGGGCCAGAAGACTGCAGATACCAAGGCGACAAAGGCGCAGGCGCCAGGCGGGATTGCAATGCTCGCATGGCAATGTCTACGTCAGATGTAGAGCGGGGAAGTGTGGTCACGATGGCCGTACCCGCAGCCGCGTGCACTTTTATCGAGTCCGGCGCCAACTCATTGAGACAACGAAGCAGGCTATCGCGCCGCGTGGCGTAAAGACGCTTCATATGCCGAAGGTGCCGAAGATAGTGCCCATCGCGCAGAAACTCTGCCACGGCGTGTTGCACGAACGACCCCGGTGCCGGCATCAGGCACGCTGCGATGTCGCCAAAACGGCGAACCATTTCAACCGGGACCACCAGAAAGCCAAGTCGGAGCGCCGGGCTAATAGTCTTGCTGAAGCTGCCGATATGCAACACCCGTCCGTCTGGATCCAGCGATGCCAAGGCCGGCGCTGCGCGGCCCTTCAACTGGAGCTCACTGAGGTAATCGTCTTCGATGATCCATGCGTCGTTTCGTCGAGCCCATGCGAGCAACGCTAGCCGCCTGGGGAGCGACATGGCCATTCCGAGGGGCGCCTGCTGGCCCGGTGTCACGACTGCCAGAGCGGCTTCAGCAGAACTCCGGATGCCGGCTTCCACGTCGAGCCCGTCTGCATCGACTGGAATGGCTCTCACCGTCATTCCCGCCAGATCGAGCGCGGTACGCGTGAGCGGAAAACCCGGATCTTCTAACCATGCTTCTTTGCCTTCAACACCGAGTCCCCTGATAGCGAGGCCGAGTGCTGCCGAGAATCCCGCAGTGACGAGAACCTGTGACGGACTGCACCGCAATCCTCGTGCTACGCCCAGATAGGCTGCAATTTCCTTCCGGAAGTCCGGATCGCCCCGCGGATCAGGGTAGCCGACCGGCGCAGCCGCAGCCCGCCGCGCCGCGCGCGTGAGTACACGCGACCATAGCTTGAAAGGAAAGGCGTCCTCGGAAGGCACACCCATTTGGAACGCCAAAGGAGCCGCGCCGAATGCGTGGAACAGATCGGGGAACGGCGGCGCTTCCGGTGACCGGGCGGGCGATGCAGGCAAAGGCGGCCGCTCGGCAACCCGGGTGCCGGCCGCTCCACAAGCGACCGCGAACTGCTCATCGATCAGACGTTCATAGGCCACACGGACTGTGCCTCGCGAGACGCCGATCTGCGCGGCCAGATCCAGCCACGATGGCAGCCGTGCGCCAGCGGCAAGCTGCCCCGTCTCTATGGCGTGTCGAACCGCGCCGTAGATTTGTGTGGACAGCGATGTGCTCGCGGAGCGATCCAGGCCAATTGGGAGCGTCGTCATAGCCCTCAATGGTACATCCAGAATCGTCAATCTTGGGTCTGTATTGTGGCCCGATAGAAGCGTAACTTCCTCCCTATACAGCGGCTCGACAGTGGCGATTTCATTGAAGTACGCAGTCGGTGCGCGAGCCAGCGACAGGCAGCAGCCGTTGCCAGGTGCCCGTAGATGCAGGACCAGATGAATGGAGAAGAGCGATGCAGACGAACGGAAAATCCAGCGTGAAGATACCTGACAGTAAATTGGCGCGTGAGGTCACCGAGCTTATTCGGGACACGGAAGATGAATTGCTGTTTATGCACTCCGCTCGCGTGTATCTCTGGGGCGCATTGCTCGGAGAACGCAAAGGCGTGACCTTCGATCCGGAATTGCTTTACGTCGCGGCTATGTTCCACGACATTGGTCTGACGTCGATCTATCACGAGAGCCAGCTTCGCTTCGAAGTGGACGGCGCGAACGCCGCGCGGGATTTTCTGCGAAGCCACCGCATCGCCAAGGCGGATATCGACAAGGTCTGGAATGCCGTCGCCTTGCACACGACGCCTGGCATCCCGGAACACATGCACGGCGAAATTGCCCTGTTGCAGGCAGGCGCAGGAATGGACGTAGCGGGGCGCGGCTTCGACGAATTCACCGACGAAGAGCGCGACGCGGTGATTGCTGCGTATCCCCGGGACCCCGGTTTTGCAAACAGGATCATCGATGCTTTCTATCACGGTATGAAGCATCGCCCGGGCAGCACGTTCGGCACATTCAACGACGACTTCCTCGCCTACAAGGACCCGGAATTCGTGCGAACGAACGTTTGCAGCATCATTCTCAACTCGAATTGGGAACAGCGAACTACCCGCTAAGGGCGCATTTCTTTGCGAGAAGGAGAACATCATGAAGTCCCGCAGTACTGTCGCTGCAATTTGCGCCGCTGTTGCTCTTGCGGTTGGGGGAATGGTCCCGACCCTCGACGCGCACGCGCAAGCGCAGCCCACGTTCAATCAATCCACGGCGAATGCCGGCGACCAGGTTTCTGGCGTAAAAATCCCCGACAGCAAATTGGCGCGCGACGCAGCGCAACTCATTCGCGATTCAGAGGGCGATTTTCTGTTTCAGCATTCCGCGCGTGTCTATTATTGGGCTGCCCTGGCAGGAAAGCGCAAAGGTCTCGCGTTCGACCCGGAACTTCTCTACGTTGCGTCCATGTTCCATGATTTCGGCCTGACGGCCGGCTATGGGCAAAGCCACTTGCGCTATGAAGTGGATGGCGCGAACGCGGCACGTGACTTTTTGCGAAGTCACGGCGTTTCCGACGCCAATAGCCAGATGGTCTGGCTTGCAATTGCATTGCACACGACCAATGGAATTTCCGCAAATCTGTTCCCCATGGCCGCACTGGTTGCCGAAGGCGCCAACATGGATCTCGTGGGCGCAGGCTATGACGACTTCACAGTCGCTCAGCGGAGCGCCGTCGAGGCGGCTCATCCGCATCCGCCGCAATTCGCTGAGGACTTCATGCAGGCCCTCTACGATAGCCTCAAGCATCGTCCGGAGACCACGCAGGGAACAGGTCTGGCCGATGTCATGGCCTACAAGGACCCTGGTTTCGTCCGCAGAGACTTCAGCAAGCTGATGCGCAACTCGCATTGGGCTACTGGGAAATGACCGGCGCATTGTTGCGTTGCGTTGGTTGCGTTTGGTTGCGGTAGTCGCGGTGGTCGCGGCACAGTTCGACCGCGACTTCCGTCGGCCCTTGATCATCGCCGGTTCCCGGCGGGCGCGTCGTCCGGTAACCCGTTTTCACCCAGTCGATCATGTCAACAGCAGATGCCGGGAAGTTGCACAGTCTTCTGCCAGGCATGCTTCCGCGCCTTTGGGCGTTCTCTATTCGACTGTGCCGTAACCGGCATGACGCAGAACGCGTACTTGAGCGCGCCTGTGCGCGGGGACTCGAGCGCGCCGACCAGTTAGAGCCCGGCACTCCGCCGCTAAGCTGGATGTTCTCGATCATTCATTCCACATGGACCGACGAACTGCGCACGCGGAAGCTGCCAAGCCGTTCGATCACGGAGTGCGATAACGACTTTCCAGTTACCGTGCGCGATTCTCGTGAGCGCGATCCGGGAGACGGCCTCGACCTGATTATCGCGGCCGTCGAGCGTTTGCCGCAAGCGCAACGGATCGTGATGCTCCTGGTCGCGGTTGAAGGGCTCAGCTGTTCGCAAGCGGCCGACGTGGTCGGCGTGCCCATCGGAACCGTCATGAGCCGGCTTTCGCGCGCGCGGCAGACCATCGGCGCCCAATTCACACAGCGCTCGACTGCCGACGCTCGGTCATTCACGCCCGGGCGAGCGAGGCGATGACGCGCAACGCGGTTGCGCCAGGCCCACCATCGCGGATAAGCAATGCCAGCGGTCACGACGTGCCAGTGTGACGGACAACCTGGCAGCGACGCTGTACGCCGAAGCACGATGCGATTTCATGGCATCATCGTACGCACCTTCCCACCAACGCAGGAGCGTATGTCATGGCCACATATATCGTCTTCACGAAGGAAAGCACGCAGGACCAGCAGGAACTCGACATTTATCAGAGCAAGGTCGGCGCCACTTTCAAAGGCCATCCCGTCAAGATTCTCGCTGCCTATGGACCTCAACAGGTTCTGGAGGGCGAAGCGCCAGAGGGTGTCGTGATCGTTGAGTTTCCGTCCACTGCGGAAGCGCGTGCCTGGTACGACGGTCCCGAATATCAGGAAGTCGCGCAGCACCGGTTCAAAGGCGCGCGCTATCGCGCCGTTCTCGTCGAAGGCGTGTAAGAAGGGCGACGATGCCCGGCCCATTGAATTGAGCGCGACCCCGCCCGCGAATGACGCGGGCACGCGGCAATTCCTCTTCGCGGCAGGACCGGAAGTCTCCGGTTAGCGCAATATTTGAAACATTGATGTCCAGCATCGAGCTTGGATATATCTGACAATGCAGATATATTGCTCTCCAGGCAAGGAGCAAAGATGAACCACTACACGAGCGACAATTTCACCGTGACCGAGAGCGTGGGATTCGCCATCAACAAGGCGCGCAACCTTCTGGTGACGGAGATAGACGCAGAACTCAAGGATCTCGACATCACGGCTCAGCAAATGGGCATTCTTCTGTCCATGCGCCAGGACATTGCGAGCACTCCGTTCGAACTGTCCACGTTGCTCGGTATAGACACCGGCCTGATGACGCGCATGCTCGACAAACTCGAAACGAAGGGTTTGCTTCAGCGCTCCCGCAGTCTTGAAGATCGCCGGGTCGTCAACCTGAAGCTGACAAAGAAGGGCGAAGCAGTGGCAGACCACCTGCCCGACAGGGTGCCGGTCGTGCTGAACAAGCGGCTGAAGAAATTCACCAAGGCCGAATTCCATGAGCTGCGCCGTCTGCTGTTCAAGTTTCTCGAAGATTGAGCGAAGCGTTCGCACAAAATTTTTTGTCCATATATCTGACAGGTCAGAAAATGAATAGACAGTTAAATCGACGAATGATCGGAACGCGAATTGCGAAATCCGGCATGACGGTGATCTTCGCGGCAGTGCTATCGGCCTGCGCAAACTATGCAGGTATCTCGAGCGACAAGCAGCTTGCGACGCCAGATACCTATGCGACGCAGCAAAGCATTCCTGCTGACAGCGGTCAGTGGCCCGCCGTCGACTGGGCCGATCAGTTCGGCGACGCCCAACTGAAGGCGCTGCTAGAGGAAGCATTGAAAGGCAACCCGTCGATCGAACAGGCGCGCGCACGCGTTGCCGCCGCCGCTGCTTACAGCGAGACGGCGAAGGCGAGCACGATGCCGCAAGTCGGGGCGACTTACTCGTTCACGCGGCAGCAGTATTCGAGCACGGCACTCGTGCCGCCTCCGTACGGCGGGTCATGGCAATCAGAGAACAAGGGTTTGCTGTCCGCATCGTATGACCTGGATTTGTGGGGCAAGAATCGCGAAGCCCTGAAAGCCTCGCTGTCGCAGTTGCAAGCAAGCAAGGCCGATGCGGAAGTCGTCAGACTCTCGCTGACATCCGCCACGGCGCGCGCGTATAACCAGCTTGCTCGTCTCTTTGCGCTGCGCGACATCGCGCAGCAGGAAGTGACGCAGCGCGAACAGATTGATCGCATTACGGCCGGCCGGATTGCAACTGGACTCGACACGCAGGTCGAGCGCAAGACCGCGCAGGCGAACCTCGCTAGCAGCCGGGCCGCGCTGGCGTCGCTGGACGGCAGCATTCTCACCACGCGATATCAGCTTGCCGCATTGCTCGGCGCAGGACCTGACCGAGGTCTTGCGATTTCCCGTCCGTCGCTCGGTATCGGCGATGAAGTGCGTCTGCCGGCCAATCTGCCCGCTGACCTCGTCAGCCGGCGCCCGGATCTGGTCGCCGCTAAATGGCGTGTCGACGCGCTCGTGCACGACGTAAAGGAGGCCAAGGCCGAGTTCTATCCCGACATCAACCTCAGTGCGGCTATTGGCCTCGACGCATTCGGCTTCGGCCGCTTCCTCAATGCGGCGAGCCGCACGGCATCGGTGGGTCCGGCGATCCATCTGCCGATTTTCGACGGCGGTCAGTTGCGGGCGCAACTTAAAGGCCGCTATGCCGATTTCGACTACGCCGTCGCTGCATATAACCAGACGCTCGTCACCGCGCTGTCCGAAGTTGCCACTCAACTCGCGCAAATCCGTTCCACTGACGAGCAGCTCGTCGACGCGCTAGCCGCGCAGGAAGCCGCCCGCAGCGCCGATCAACTGGCGCTCGTGCAATACAAGGCGGGACTCGCGAATCAGCTCACGGTACTGAACGCCGATACCACGGCGCTTCAAGCCGACGAGCAGGTCGCGAATCTGAAGATGAACCGGCGCGATCAGCAGATCGCGTTGGCAGCGGCGCTGGGCGGCGGCTATTCCGACAATGCCGGTGCCGATACCGACGCCGCTCGGCAGAGTGCCGGTGCCGCGCCTGCAGTCAAACCCAATCCAGTCGTCGCTGTGCGTTGAGCGCGACGTATTCCAGATCCTGTCAGGAGTCACAAAATGAGCGATAGCATCAACGCCGACCGAGCGAAGGCGGACGCAGACCAACCCCAACAAACGCAAGGCAACACGCGTCGCAAGTTGCTGCTCGCGTTGCTGGCCGCCGCGATAGTGGCAGCCGGCGCAGCGTACGGCGTGTATTACGTGACGACCGGTCAGTATCACGAGGCTACCGACGATGCATACGTCAGTGGCAATCTCGTGCAACTGACGCCGCAGGTCAGCGGCACCGTCGTTGCAGTGAACGCCGACGATACGCAGATCGTCAAGCAAGGCGCGCCGGTCGTGACGCTCGACAACGCGGATGCCAGAGACGCGCTTGCCAATGCCGAAGCAACGCTGGGGCAGACCGTGCGGCAAGTCAGCGGTCTTTACGTGAACAACGACTACTACGCGGCAACGGTCGCGCAGCGCGAGTCCGATCTCGCGCGCGCCGTCAGTGATCTGAAGCGACGTCAGGCGGTCGCGGAAACCGGCGCGGTGTCCGGTGAGGACGTAGCACACGCGCGCGATGCGGTCAGCGCCGCGCAAGCCGCGCTCGACGCCGCGCGTCAGCAGGCCGAAGCAAACCATGCACTGACCGACCGCACGTCGATCGAACAGCATCCGAACGTTCTGGCGGCGTCTTCCAAAGTACGCGACGCTTATCTGAACTACGCGCGCAACACCTTGCCTGCTCCGGTGACCGGCTATGTGGCACGCCGTTCTGTACAGGTCGGTCAACGAGTCGCGCCCGGCACGCCGTTGATGGCGATCGTCCCCCTCAACGAGGTGTGGGTCGATGCGAACTTCAAGGAGAGCCAACTCAGGCGCATGCGTATCGGCCAGCCGGTCACGCTTTCCGCCGATGTCTATGGTTCGAGCGTCAAATACCACGGCCGCGTGGTGGGCTTCTCTGCGGGAACCGGCTCGGCGTTCGCCGTACTGCCCGCTCAGAATGCGACCGGCAACTGGATCAAGGTCGTACAGCGTCTGCCCGCGCGCATTCAGCTCGATCAGAAGGAACTGGACGCACATCCGCTGCGGATCGGATTGTCGATGCAGGTCGATGTCGAAACTCGCGACCAGTCGGGAACCCAACTCGGTGCCGCGGTGAATACTACCTATCGCACCGATGTATTTGCGCAGTACGGCGCGGATGCAGATGCGGAGATCGCCCGGATCATCGCGCAGAACATGCCGATGGCACGCACAGCCGCAACGGCTGGCGTGCAAAAGAGTGCGACGCGCAAAGCAGGCTGAATACGCGGCGAGTGTTCTACATTTTTTTTTGCGATTAGCTGACAAGCCAGATATTAGCAACCTTCAACAGGTGATGAAATGAATCAATCGACGCGACCTGCAACGCTTCCGCCTTTGACGGGCGGCAAGCTTGTGCTCGCAACGCTTGCCGTAGCGCTGGCCACGTTCATGAATGTGCTCGACTCCTCGATTGCGAACGTGGCTATCCCGACTATCGCGGGCAACCTCGGCGTATCGGTCGATGAAGGAACATGGGTGATCACGCTCTTCGCCGCAGCCAATGCAATTTCGATTCCGTTGACAGGTTGGCTCACGCAGCGTGTCGGGCAGATCAAGCTGTTCGTCTGGGCGATATTGTTGTTCGTCATGTCTTCGTGGCTATGTGGAATAGCGCCGAATCTGCCGGTTCTGCTCGCCGCGCGCATTTTGCAAGGCGCGGTAGCGGGCCCGTTGATTCCGCTTTCGCAAGCCATTCTGCTGGGCTCGTATCCGAAGGAGAAGAGTTCGCATGCGTTGGCGCTCTGGGCAATGACAGCGACTGTCGGCCCGATTGCGGGGCCTGCGCTCGGTGGCTGGATTACGGACAGCTATTCGTGGTCGTGGATCTTCTACATCAACATTCCGGTTGGGCTTTTTGCTGCGGGTGTGACATGGGCGATCTACCGCACGCGCGAGTCCCCAACGAAGCGTTCGCCGATCGACAAGATCGGGCTGATCTCGTTGATCGCGTGGGTCGGTTCCCTGCAGATCATGCTCGACAAGGGTAAGGACCTCGACTGGTTCAATTCCCCGGTAATCGTGGCGTTGACTGTCTTTGCAGGGATCAGCTTCGCATTCTTCGTGATCTGGGAGCTGACCGAGAAGAACCCGGTCATCGATTTGAGGCTGTTCGGCGGCCGCAATTTTCTTGGCGGCACGGTTGCGATTTCGGTTGCGTATGCGGTGTTTTTCTCCAACCTCGTCTTGCTGCCGCAGTGGATGCAGGGTTACCTGAACTACCGGTCCGTCGATGCAGGTCTCGCGACGGCGCCGCTCGGCATATTCGCCGTGATCCTTGCCCCTGTGATGGCGAAGATCATGCCGCGCTCGGATGCGCGCGTTCTCGCAACGTTGGCCTTTGTCGGCTTTGCGGGCGTGTTCTTCATGCGTTCGCACTACACGACAGGCGTGGATACCTGGACGCTCGTATTGCCCACCTTGTTGCAGGGCATACCAACCGCATTGTTCTTCGTGCCGCTGACCGCAATCATTCTTTCCGGCCTCGCGCCCGAGAAGATTCCCGCCGCCGCGGGTTTGTCGAATTTCGTGCGGGTGTTTGCGGGCGCAGTGGGAACGTCTCTTGCCGCAACCGGCTGGAACGATCGCACCATCTTGCATCACGCGAGACTGGCTGAGCAGACGGGCGTCACCAACCCTGTTTTCACTACGGCACTGGATTCGGCGCAAGCTGCTTTGGGAGGAAGCCGGTCTCAAGCAATGGCATTCTTCGAACACTCGATGAACACCCAAGCCGCCATGCTTGGACTCAACGACATTTTCTGGTTGTCGGCTGTGATCTTCGTATTGATCATTCCGTTGATCTGGGTGACGAAGCCGGGCAAGACGAATGCTGCGGCGGCCGCTGCAGCGGGGCACTAGGAACTGGCACGCCCACGCCGCCATTCGGCGTGCCTAAGTCGACGAACTTCCTGCCAGGCAGTTCTGTCCAAATCACGTAGGCTGGAGTCGATCATGAAGCCGTTCTACGTTGCCGCTACTGCCGTTATTGCCGTCGCCACTATGCTGTTGGCCGGCTGTTCGTCGGCGTGGCCGCCGCCCGGCGAGCCAGTCGCCTCACACGTTTCGGCTACCACCGAAACTCGCACCTCGTCCGCTTATCAGGGCGCAAAGCCAGCCACGGCAGCCGCGCCGGTCGCAAGGCCGCCGGCGCTGAGCGTCGGTGTCACCGATCCCGGCACGCAATTGATTCTTCCCTGGTTTCTCGCTGACATCGTCAATGCGGTCAATACGCGTCAGTCGTTCGGCGACTTGATGCACACGATGAAAAACGGGCTTTGATCTGCCGTTGGTCCGTCGCGTTGTCTCGCTGCTCGCAGGCGATTTCGGAATTGGCCCGCGCACACTGCGGCCGGAGTTTCCGCGCACCACGCGCTCTCACAGCGACGTGGCGGCGGCACTGCATTACCTGCCGTCAAACGATAGCGACGCCGCATTCCTTGAACGCCCCGCGCAATCCCAATTGCGGGTACGCGCTCTCCAACGTGCGTAAATCGGCCCGCATTTCCTCGACGATCCAGTCGCGCACGTTCGCGACGATGGGCCGCAAAGGCCGGTTCGCGGGCGACACCAGACAGCAGCGCCTATTGGTCACGAGGATTTCTTCTTCAGCGGGGACGAGTGCGCGTTGCGACAGCCAGTGCGACACCACGTTCAGCCAGCCAAGCGCGATGCCCTGGCCGAGCAGCGCCGCCTGCACGACGATCGCGTAGTCGTTGAAGCTGAGCATGCTCGCGACGCGCCGGCCGTGCTGCTCGAACGCTCCAAAACGATGGTGCCAGCCGCGCTCTTCGTCGTCCATCACGATGACGGTGTCGCCGTGCTCACGGCCGGCGTCTGTGAGCGACGTTTCCTGATAGCGCGGATTGCACACGGGCAACAGGGTTTCGGGCATAACCAGCACGCTGTTTTCGTCGATGTCGCCGGCCTGCATGAAGCGCATGCCCAGATCGACATCGACAAGCGGTCCACCAATGCGCCCGGAAATGAGCTGAAACCGCAGATCGATTGACGGGAACGCCTCGTTCAGGCGGCTCATGCGCGGCATCAGCCAGTGCGTCGTAAATCCCGTGGATACCGACAGCGTGACCGATTCCACGCCCGTAGCACGCGCTTCTATTTCACGTATCGCGCTTTCTATGCCGTTGAATCCTTCGGAGATCTTGGTGTACAGAATCCGCCCGCTTTCGGTGAGTTCAATGCCGCCGCGCACGCGCTCGAAGAGGCGCACTCCGATGTGATCTTCCATGCGGGCGAGCATACGGCTCACGGCAGGCTGGCTCACATAGAGTTCTTGCGCGGCACGCGTGAAGTTGCCGCAACGAGCGGCAGCCTCGAAGACGAACAGCGCATTCGCGCTCGGCAGTTTTTTGCGTAGATTCGGCATGACTTGATGTTATGCCCGATCCAACAATTTGGGAATTGCCGCCAAAAAGTTTGACACCTATATTTTCCCTAATGCAGGCCCTTCAGCGAGAGCAAACGCAATGGACGCACGAGCGAAAACAGGAGTCTCCATCCGGTCGGCAGCGAAGCGCTATGGACCCGTAATCGCGCTGGACGACGTCTCGCTCGACATCGAGCCAGGCGAGTTCGTGTCGCTGCTCGGACCGTCCGGGTCCGGCAAGACGACGCTGCTCGGCATCCTCGGCGGCTTTGTTCAGCCGAGTTCCGGCTCGGTGTGGGTCGGCGAGCGGGACATTACATTTGCGCCGCCGCACAAACGCAACATTGGCATCGTGTTCCAGAACTACGCACTTTTTCCGCACATGACGGTGGGCGAGAACGTCGCGTTCCCGCTGCGCGCGCGCCGCGATCCGAAAGCGGGGTGGGCGGCGAAAGTGGCCGACGCGCTCGCGATGGTCGAACTGAGCGGCTATGAGTCCCGCGGCATCAGTCAGCTTTCCGGCGGTCAACGTCAACGCGTCGCGCTTGCAAGAGCAATGGTCTTCGAGCCGCAACTGATCCTGATGGACGAGCCGCTTTCCGCGCTCGACAAGCAGCTGCGCGAAACGATGCAGATCGAGTTGCGGCGTCTGCATCGCAAGCTCGGCGCGACGATTGTCTACGTGACGCATGACCAGCGCGAGGCGCTGACCATGAGCGATCGCGTGGCCGTATTGAAGAACGGCAAGCTCGTGCAGATCGATACGCCCGAGCGTCTCTATGACCGGCCTTGCGACGCGTTCGTCGCGAGCTTTATCGGCGAGGCGACGCTGCTCGATGTGAGCCGCGCCGGCGACGACGCCGTACGCCTCGGCGACGCGGTGTTGCGAACCGCGCACCCGTTGCCGCGCGGCGAGCGTTTGCTGCTTGCCGTGCAGACAGAAAAGCTCGTGATCGACGCCCGTCCGGCAGAGCCTGCCGCCAACCGGCTCTCGTGCCGCGTGACCGAAGTGCTGTACCAGGGAGAAAGCCTGCGCGTGTTCGCGACACTGGCTGACGGCACCTCGATCAGTCTGCGCCAGCCCGGCAATCACAACGCACGTAGCCGCATTCCGTCACCGGGCGAACAGATGACCGTTGTGCTCGATCCGCAGGACACGATCGTCGTGCCCGCCTGACTCTCCCCGCCCGCCCGGGCATACGTCTTACGAAATTAACGCAACCCGCAAAAGGATGATGCAATGAAGCTCACCGATTTCAAGGTCCTGACGTTCGACGTCGTCGGCACGCTGATCAACTTCGAACAGGGCGTGCTTGCGTCCGTGCGGAGCCTTGGCGGCGCGGCGGCGAAAGATCTCACCGACGACCAGATCTTCGAGCCGTATATGCGCGGACGCGCGAAGTATCCGGGTCGTTCGAGCCACGAAATGGCGAACGTGTATCTGTATCTTGCCGGCGAGCTCGGCCTGCCCGACGACGCGCAATCCGCGGCGGCCTTCCAGCGCGACGTGCTGGAGTGGCCCGCGTTCGAAGACTCGGTCGAGGCCCTGAAGCGCCTGCGCAAACATTATCGCCTCGTCGCGATGACCAACGCGGACCGCGTCGCGTTGTCGGCCTACGCACATACCCTGGGCGACCCTTTCGACGACACCGTGTGCTGTGACGAAACGGGCGTCGCGAAACCGGACCCGCAGTTCTTTGCGTACAACCGCGGACGTCAGGCGGCATTCGGCTTCAAGTTCAACGAGATCCTTCACACCGCGCAAAGCCAGTATCACGACATCGGCATCGCGACGAAGCTGGGTTACTCGACCTGCTGGATCGAGCGACGCCAGGGCATGAAGGGTTTCGGCGCGACGCCGGTGCCCGAAGCCGTCACCGCGCCCACGTTCAAATTCGCAACGCTCGGCGCGCTCGCTGACGCGGTCGAAGCCGAAGCGCGCGCTGCTTAAGCCATGCTCGCGCCCGCCCTCCACAACGACTCGCAGCGGCCGCAGCCCGACTCGCTATGGCGTGCGATGGCCGCCCGCGTGGCGCAACGGCAGCCGCCCGTGAGCACGGGCGCGCCGCTCGCGCGCGATCTGGCGGTCGACGTGGCCGTGATCGGCGCGGGTTATTCGGGCCTGTCGGCCGCGTACGCGCTGCAAAAGCGCGGCGTCGATTGCGCCGTGTTCGATGCGAACCCGGTCGGTTGGGGCGCGAGCGGGCGCAACGGCGGGGTGGTGTCGTCGAAGTTCCGTTTGTCGTTTCCGCAGATCGACAAGCTGCACGGACTCGATACCGCGAAGCGCATGCACCGGCTCGCGCACGACGGCGTGCGAGTGGTCGAATCGTTCATCGACGAGTTCAAGCTCGAACGAGCACACTTCGAGCACACAGGCAGCTTGCGTTGCGCGCACACCGAGCGCGCGTTCGCCGCGATCTGTGCGGAAGCCGACTGGGTGCGGACGCAGTTGGGCGACACGTCGATGACAGTGCAGTCGCGCGAAGAAGTGAGGCGCGAGACAGGATCGAGCGAGTTTGTGGGCGGCGTATTGAGCGGGGATGCAGGCACGATTTTGCCGCTCGAATATGTGTACGGGCTCGCGCGAGGCCTCACTGCGCGCGGCGTGCCGATTTACGAAACGACGCCGGTTGTGGAAATGACGCGTTCGCAAGGCGGGCCCGCCGGCGTCGTGCTGCGAACGCCCGGCGGCACGGTGCGCGCGAGACAAGTCATTGTCGCGACCAACGCGTACTCCGATCTCACGTCCGCGACCGCTGCCTACCAGCGTGAACTCGTGCCGTTTCGCAGCGCAATGATTGCGACGGAACGCCTGCCCGCGGAACTCGATAATCGGCTCATGACGCAGCGCCGCAGCTATACGGAAACGCGGCGCATGATGAAGTGGTTTCGCAAGGTCGACGGCCGTATGCTGTTCGGCGGACGCGACGCGTTCGGCAAGGAAGGCCAGGCGACCGGCTTCGACGCGCTGCGACGCGCGATGGTCGCGCTATTTCCCGATCTCGCGGATCTGCGTATCGAATATCAGTGGTCCGGCTATGTCGGCATGACGTTCAATGCGTTGCCGCATGTTGGCCGCAGCGACGACGCCACGACCTTTTGTCTGGGGTATAACGGAGCGGGTGTCGCGATGGCGAGCCTGCTTGGCCAGCATGCCGCAGCGCTCGCACTCGGCGAGACGCCTGAGCTCGCGTTGCTCGGCCAGCAAGGCTTGCGGCCCGTGCCGTTCCATTCGTTGCGCGCGCCGGGCGTTCGCGTCGTTGCCGCGTGGTACCAGTTTCTCGACGCCGTGGGTGCATGATGACGACAGCCAAACGGATTCTCCAGGACCCCGCCCTGATGCAAACACTTGCCACGGACCCGTCGGTGCGCCACCAGCAACGCGAAGACCGCGCGATGCTGCTGCTGCTCGCGCCCGCATTGTTCGTCGTGGTCGTGCTCCTGGTGGTGCCGCTTGCATGGCTGTCGTGGCAGTCCATCTGGCATGACGGCGGCTTCACGCTCGTCAATTACCGGCGCATTTTCACGGGCACCTATCTCGACACGTTCCTCATGACGTTCAAGCTCAGCGTCATCGTGACGGGCGTGACGTTGCTGCTGGGCTATCCGGTTGCGTACTTTGCGGCGTCGGTATCGCCGCGATGGAGTGCGCTGATACTCGGCATGGTGATCCTGCCGTTCTGGACCAGCGTGCTCGTGCGTACCTATGCGTGGCTCGTGCTGCTGCAGCGCACCGGTCTCATCAACAAGGCGCTGCTTGCGACGGGTCTTGTCGATCGCCCGGTGCAACTTGCGTATAACCAGTTCGGCACCATTCTCGCGATGGTGCACATTCTGTTGCCCTTCATGGTGTTGCCGCTGTATTCGGCGATGCAGAAAATCCCCGCTAATCTTTCGCAGGCCGGCGCCAGTCTCGGCGGCTCGCCAATGCACGTGTTCTGGCGCGTGTTCCTGCCGCTATCGATGAGCGGCGTCGTGGCAGGCGCCACGCTGGTATTCGTACTGTGCCTCGGTTTTTACATCACGCCCGAACTGATGGGCGGGGGCAAGTCCATCATGGTGTCGATGGTGGTGAGTCGCAACGTCGAGATTTATAACAGTTGGGGCGCTGCGAGCGCGGTCAGTGTCGTGCTGCTGCTCTGCGTGTTCGCGATTTTCTATGCCGCGAGCCGCGTGATTCCCCTGGAAAAGACCCTGGGCGCGAAATGAACAAGATCCCGTTCGGCAGAGTCGTGCTCGGCGTGCTCGTCGTGCTGATTCTCGTGTTTCTGATGCTGCCGGTGCTGATCGTCGTGCCGCTGTCGTTCTCCGACACGCGCTTCATGACGTTCCCGCCGCCCGCCTATTCATTGCGCTGGTATCACGCGTTCTTCGACAACCCCGCGTGGATCGACGCGGCTCGCACGACGCTCGTGGCGTCCGTATGCGCAGCGGTGCTCGCGACGCCGCTCGGCATCGCCGCGGCCTATGCGATCCAGCACGGCACGCACTGGTCGATGCGCTATCTGCGCACGCTGCTCATGTTGCCGCTGATGGTGCCGATCATCATCGTCGCGGTGGGCGTGTTTTTCGTATTCACGCAGGCCGGTTATGTGAATACGCTGGGCGGCCTGATCGTCGCCGATACGATGCTCGGCCTGCCCTATGTGCTGATTTCTGTGGGCGCCGATTTGCGCACGTTCGACCGCACGCAGGAGATGGTCGCGCGCAGCCTCGGGATGAATCGCCTGCGCAGCTTTCTTGCGGTGACGCTTCCGCAGATCAAGGCGAGCGTGATTTCGGGTGCGGTGTTCGTCTTCATTCAGGCGCTCGACGAAACGGTGGTTGCATTGTTCATCTCGGGCGGCACGAACCAGACGCTCACGCGCCGCATGTTCGTCACGCTGCGCGACGAGATCGATCCCACCATCGCCGCGATCAGTACGATGCTGACCGCGTTGACGTTGTGTCTCGTGATGATCGTCGTCGTGAGCCGCCGTTCTTCGGCGGCGCGGGCGTGATGTCTTTGAACTTTCTCTATGGGAAGCGGATGTCGAACGCACTGAAGTTTTATATCGACGGCGCCTGGGTCGAGCCGTCGGGCACCGCACGTCTGCCCGTGGTCGATCCTTGCACGGAAGAAGTCTTCGCTGAAATCGCGCTAGGCAATGCAGACGATGTCGAGCGCGCCGTGGCCGCCGCGAAGCGCGCGTTCGAGTCGTTCTCGCAGATCGGGCCTACCGGGCGGATCGCGCTGATCCGCCGGATACTCGACGCCTATATGGCGCGCTACGACGACATGGCCGACATCATCTCGCGCGAGGTTGGCGCGCCGAAAGCGCTTTCGCATGCGTGGCAGGCCGCGCTCGGCAAGCGTCACCTCGAAGAACTGCTCCGAACGTGCGAGACGTTCGCATGGCAGCGCAAGAAAGGGACGACGCTCGTCAATCATGAGCCGGTCGGCGTGGTCGCGTTGATCACGCCATGGAACTGGCCGATCAATCAGATAGTCTGCAAGGTTGCTCCCGCGATCGCGGCCGGCTGCACGATGGTGCTCAAGCCGAGCGAAGTGTCGCCGCTCAACGCCGTGCTGTTTGCCGAGATTCTCGACGCAGCCGGTGTGCCGCCCGGCGTGTTCAATCTCGTGAATGGCGATGGCCCGACTGTCGGCGCCGCGCTGTGCAGCCATCCGGACGTCGACATGGTGTCGTTCACAGGATCGACGCGGGCGGGCGTCGAAATCGCAAAGCTCGCCGCACCGACCGTCAAGCGGGTGCATCAGGAACTGGGCGGCAAGTCGGCGAACATTCTTCTCGACGATGTCGACTTGGAAGCGGCTGTGACCTCGGGCGTGAACTCGTGCTTCAGCAACAGCGGCCAGTCGTGCAACGCGCCGACGCGCATGCTCGTGCCGGCAGCGCGGCACGAAGAGGCCGTGCGCATTGCACAGCGCGCGGCGGCCGCACACCGCGTGGGTCGTGCAGACGACGAAACGACGACGATGGGCCCGGTCGTCAGTGACGTGCAATATGCTCGCGTGCAACGGCTGATCGAAAAGGGCGTCGAGGAGGGCGCGCAACTGGCGGCGGGAGGCCCCGGGCGGCCCGACGGTTTGACGCGCGGCTACTACGTGCGGCCCACGGTGTTCGCGAACGTGGACCCGTCGATGACGATTGCGCGCGAGGAAATCTTCGGTCCCGTTCTCGCGATCATGCCGTATCGCGACGACGAAGATGCCATTGCAATCGCGAACGATACGCCATTCGGCCTCGCTGCCTACGTGCAGTCGGCGGACCTGGCGCGCGCCCGGCGTGTGGCGTTCCGTCTGCGCGCGGGCAGCGTCTATGTGAATTATCCGTCGTGGGACCCAGGCTCGCCGTTCGGCGGCTACAAGCAGTCAGGCAACGGCCGCGAGTACGGCGAGTGGGGCCTCGAGGCGTTTCTCGAAGTGAAGGGTATCGTCGGCTACGGCGATTAGGAGCCACTCGAACGGCCGCGCAGCAGATCGGCGATGCGCTCGGCGATCATGATGGTCGGCACGTTCGTGTTGGCGCACGGAATAGACGGCATCAACGACGCGTCACACACGTGTAGATGTTCGACACCGTAGACTGCGCCGCGCGCATCGGTGACAGCGAGTGGATCGTCGGCGGCGCCCATGCGGCAGGTCCCCGACGGATGCCAGGTGCCGCCCACGGAGCGCGTGACGAACTGCGTGAGCGCGGTGTCGTCGGCGAGCAGTTCGCTCAGCGTCACCCCTTGAGTCACGACGCGCCGCACGAGCGACGCCCGTAACGGGCCGGCGATGTCGAGCAACAAGCTCAGCGCGCCGCGCTGCAACGCGTTCCACGCGCCTGGCACTGCAACGGCTGCGACCCGCGGCGAATAGCTCGACGGGAATACTGTGCCGAGATGCGCGGCCATCGCTGGCGCGGACAGAGTCTGTGCGCCTAACCGCAGCGCGAGCTTCAGCCGTTCGAGATCGCGCGCATCGGACAGCATGGCGAAGTCGACCTCGGGTTCATCGAACGCGCTCGACGATTTCAGTTTCAGTCGTCCACGCGAATACGATTTGTTGACCCAGAAAAACATCGTGCCGAGACGGTAGCCGACCGAGTGCCAACCCGAGCGCGACAGTATTGCGCCGTGCATGTCGCCCGGCACGGTGCCGGGCAAGCCCGACGAAAAGCGCACGATTGCCTGTTCGTGATGCTCGTGGCGAAAGGGCGTGCGTGCCGCGCGAGGCAGATAGGCGGACACCGCAATAGACGGATGCTCCATCAGATTGCGGCCCACGCCTTCGCGATGTGCGAGCACGTCGATGCCCAGTGCGGCAAGTTCGTCAGCGGGACCGATACCGCTTCTCAGCAACAGCGCCGGCGAGTGAATAGCACCGGAGCACACGATCACGCAGCCGGCCCGAATGTCGTGATGCGTACCGTCCGGCCGGATCATGCGTGCGCCGACCGCACGCCGTCCGTCGAACAGAATGCGTTCGGCGGTCTCGTGGGTGCAAACGGCGAGGTTGGATCGCGCGCGCACGGCTTCGTCCAGATAACAAACGGACGTGGGTATGCGTTCGCCGCCCGCGCTTACTGCGATCGACCCGATGAAGGTGCCGTCTTCCCACGCGCCGTTCTGATCGGCGCGCAATGGATAATCATGTTTCAACGTATCGAGCACGGCTTTCACGAACGGCGAGATGCGCGTCCACGCAGTGCGCTGAATGCGCAGCGGGCCGCTCGCGCCGTGCAGGGCGCTGATACTGACGTCGCTGGAATTGCCGAAATCATGGTCCGTTTCGAGCTTGCGAAAGTAGGGTAGACACGCTTCCCAGTTCCAGCTCTGCGCGCCGAGTGCTTGCCATTCGTCGTAATCGGCGGGCGCGCCGCGGTTGGCCATTAATGCGTTGATCGCGGAGCCGCCACCGAGCAACCGCGCCTGTTCATAGCGGCGCAATGCGGCAGGCGCGCTCATGCGCGCTTTCAACTGCTGCCAGATGTTCGTGCTGTCGAGGTAGGCGCGACCGGGATAGCGGCTGCGAATGTCGGCTGGCATTGTCGCCTGCGAGATGTCGCGACCCGCTTCGACGAGGCACACGGTCTTGCTGGCGTCTTCGGAAAGACGAGCAGCTAGCACGCAGCCTGCCGATCCGCCGCCAAGAATCAGATAATCGATCACGTTGGATAGATAAAGACTGTGGGGCTCGTGGCTGTAAATGCGATCCATGCGATGAATGCGCTGGATGCAATGAGCGCCGCAAGGTACAAAACGCCCGCGATGAACCGTGTTCCCGCGGGCGCTTCAATCGTATGGCGAGCAGTGCGCAAGCTACTGCATGAACTTCAGCCACCGCGCTTTTGCCTGGATGCCTGCATCCGACGCCCACCAATCTTCAGACATCAGTGCCTGTTTCGCGGCGTTCTCCGGCGAGCTTGGCAATTCGCTTGCGCGCTTGGCCGTGATCTTGCCGGTCTTGAACGCCGCGGGGTTCCCTGGACCGTAGTCGATGTAAAGCGGCAGGTTGGCCTGCAACTCGGGTGACATTGCAGCGTTGAGGAAGCGCATCGCGTCGGTCAGATTCGGCGCGTTCTTCAGCACGCACAACTGCGTGTTTTGCAGAATGCCGTCGTTGAATGTGAAATCGACATCGGGATTGTCCTTGCGCACCGCGCTCGCGCGGCCGTTCCAGATCATCGTCATGTCGACCTCGCCGTCGTGCAGCAATTGCGCGGACTGGCCACCGGAAGTCCACCACACGGTGATGTCGGGCTTGATCTGTTGCAGCTTCTTGAACGCGCGGTCGACGTCGAGCGGATACAGCTTGTCGCGCGGCACACCGTCGGCGAGCAGGGCGGCTTCCAGTACCGTTTGCGGATCGTTGCGCAAGGCTCGGGTGCCTGGGAACGCCTTCACGTTCCAGAAATCGGCCCAGCTTTGCGGTGCCTTTTTCAGCGTTTTCTTGTTGTAGCCGATCACAGTCGAATAGAACTCATACGCGACCGAGTACGGCGTGCGGTACTTTTCCGGCATCGCGGCAGCGTTGGGGATCTTCGAAAAGTCGAGCTTCTCGAGCAACCCCTCGCGGCCGCCGCGCAGACAGTTGGAGGTGGGCGTGTCCACCACGTCCCAGATCGGCTTGCCGGTAACGGCCTGAGCCTTGATCTGCGGCCACGCGTCGGGAATGCTGTCCTGGTTGATGGTGATGCCCAGTTCCTTCGCAGCGGGGTCGAGAATCGCCTTGGTCTGGGCTTCCTGATACGTGCCGCCTTGCGACACGAAGGTGATTTTTCCTGCGGCGAGAGCAGGCGCCATGCTCATTGCGCTCAACACAAGAGTCATGGCAAACGGGCGCAACCTTGGCATGCTTATCACGACTTCTCCTCGATACGGTTGAAGCGAAAGACATCATCCAGGTCGGCGCGAATGCGCCTGCGGCTTGCGGCCGGAGGGGCAAATAGCGCTGGCTTGACTGGAAATATAGTGAGTCAATTTGACCGGGGCAACGCCGCAATTGTTGGAGCGGCCATGACATGGCGTTATGTCTGCCGGCGTCGCTTGCGGCGCTTCAGACGTCTAACTCCTTTCGCCGCGCGTGTCGATTCGCGACATCACATTCGCGACGATCCTGTCGCAGCGCGCGCCGGCGAACCCGAACAGTTCGCTCCCTGCGAGGTCGATGTCTCGCGCCAGTGATTCGCGCAGCAGGCTTTTCGCACGGAAATGCCGGCTACGCACGGTGGCTTCGGCAATGTCGAGGCATTGCGCGGTTTCCTCGACGCTCAGCTCTTCCACTGAACGGAGGACGAATACCGTGCGGAACGATTCTGGCAGCTCGTCGAGTTTGCGCTCGATCAGCGCCCGCATTTCCGCGCGCGCCACGGCGCGGTCGGGGGATTCAGAGTCGGACGGATGCATGGCTTCGAGATCGAGGTCGGCAGTGTTCGAACTGATTATCGGAAAGACATTTTCGCGGCGCGCATGACGGCGCAGCCGGCCGTAGCACTCGTTCAGCACGAGGCGCGAAAGCCAGGTCGACAACGCGGAGTCGCCGCGAAACTGGCTCAGCGAACGATACGCGCGGAGGTACGCGTCCTGCAGGGCGTCTTCGGCTTCAGCGTCGTCGCGCAGCGTGGCGCGCGCGAGCCGGTAAAGCCGTCGATTATGGCGGCGCATCAACAACTCGAATGCGGGCCGATCCCCAGCGACTATGCGCCGTACGATCGCGAGATCGTCGTCGGCGTCGGATATCGACGGCACAGTGGCTGTCTCGGTCATTGCGAGCGGGCTCTCATCGAACGGTCAGTGCACCGTGCATGGTCGGGTGAAACGTGCATCCGTAGGGAAAAGTGCCGGCCTTGCCCGGCTCGTACGACCATGATGCGCTCGCGGCAATGCTGCGCGAATCGAATGCACGAGTCTCGGCCGTCGCGGTATGGGGAAAGATGTCCTTGTTGATCCATACAACGCGGTCTCCTCGCTTCACGGTCAAATCCGGCGGATTGAATTGCATGTTCTCAATCGCGACCACATATGTCTTCGGCGCCGCAATCGCGTTTGCCGCAAGCAATGCCAGCGTCGCACAAGCGAGCGCCGTACATCCACGAACGGCGGCGCCGGGCGCACACCGCCGCTTAACCACTGCTTTTCTCCAGCGACGCCTGCAGATGCTTCGCATGCTCGAGATGCGCGACGAAGGCGGGCCGGACCTTTACGAGCAGCGCTTTCAGCTCTTCGTTCTTTGCGCTCGGAATCAGCGTTTTATCGAGCGCATCAAGCACGTTTTCATGGTAGGTCACTTCATGATCGATGTACGCGCGATCGAAGGCCGAGCCTCTCAGCTTCTTGAGAGCCGCGAGGTTTGCATCGCCGCCTTGCTTCAGGCTTTGGCTCGTGCCGTTGTCCTCGGGCGTCACATTCAGCTTGTGCACGAGATCGCTGGCTGATTGATTGACCGCGCCGTGATCGGTGACCATCTGTTGCGCGAACGCCTTGACGTCGCTCGACTTCGAGCGCGACTCGGCGAGCTTGCCGGCGTCGATATCGACCTGATTGGCCGTGACGACGATCGCCGCGATCTGCGGATCGGTCGGACCGGCGCTTTGAGCCCAGCTAGCGAGACTGACGAGCGCCAGCGCGCCTAGCCAGTGAGGGTGGGTGAGTTTCATGCGGATTCTCCCGTTCGACCAACGTTTCGTTGCATACGACGTTGGATGTCACGACGGAGAATCCTGTTCCCAGTTCCCGGACGAGCGTATGCCGTCAGTGGCCGTGGCCCTCGCCGGCCGCCACCGGTGTCTGCTTCGACTGCCGGCTCAGCATCAGCGTGACGACAGCGGACAGAGCCAGCGTCGCGCCGACCACATAGAGGCCCGCCGAATAGCCGCCCGTCACGTTCTTGAGCCACCCGATGGCGAACGGACCGACGAATCCGCCGAGATTGCCGATCGAGTTGATCATGGCGATTCCCGCGGCCGCGCCGGCGCCCGACAGGAACATGCTCGGCATTGCCCACAGCGGCGCCTTCGCCGCGCTGATGCCGACGTTCACGATGACGAGGGCGAGCACGATCATCAGCGCTGTTGAGGCGTTACCTGCGAACACAAAGCCAAGGCAGGCCAGCGCGCACGGAATGACGACGTGCCATGTACGCTCTTCGGTACGATCCGAATGCCTCGCCCACAGGATCATTGCGACCACGGCGGCGATGCTGGGGATGCCGGCGAGCAGGCCCGTTTCGAACGAGCCGAAGCCGTACTGCTTGATGATCAGCGGCGCCCATAAGCCGAGCGTGTACAAGCCCGCGGAGGTCCCGAAGTAGATCAGCGCCAGAGCGAGAACGCGTGGATCGCGCAGTGCCCTCATTGCACCGGCCGTGTGGCCTGCGTGCGACTGGCGTGCGTCGGCTTCCGCCTTCAGTTTCGCGATCAGCCAGTCGCGCTCTTCCGGCGCAAGCCATTGCGCCTTCGACGGCGTGTCGGTCAGATACTTCAGCACGAAGAAGCCGAGGACGACAGCCGGCAGCGCTTCCAGGATGTAGAGCATCTGCCAGTCCGCGAAACCGGCTATCGATGGAAGCTTCATGATCGCGCCGGAAATCGGCGAGCCGATAGCGGTGGAAATCGGCGCGGCCGCCATGAACCATGCGGCGGCGACCGCGCGCTGACGAGTCGGAAACCACAAGCTCAGATACAGGATGATGCCGGGAAAGAAGCCCGCTTCGGCCACGCCCAGCAGAAAGCGCAGCGCATAGAAGCTGTTGGGCCCGACGACGAACGCGGAAGCCAGCGAGACGATGCCCCAGGACACCATGACGCGCGCAATCCAGCGGCGCGCGCCGACCTTGTGAAGAATCAGGTTCGACGGAACCTCGAACAGAAAGTAGCCGATGAAGAAGAGGCCGCCGCCGAATCCGAATGCAGTCGGTGAAAGACCGATGGCCTTGTTCATGGTCAGCGCGGCAAAACCCACGTTGACGCGGTCCAGAAAACTCACGAAGTACAGCAGCATTACAAACGGGATAATCCGCAGCATGAGCTTGCGGGACACCCGGCTTTCGAGGTCAGTCATCATTGTCTCCTCCTTGGAGGCGTGGGCTGTGCTCGCTTGCAAACGCAGCGCAGCGCCGCGCGCGCCGCAGCCGTCGGATGCGGCTGTTGGGCGGCTGTCGGGCGGCTGTCGTTAGGCGCTCGTGAAGCGCTTCTGGGGCGCTTATGAAGCGCTTGTTCCGGCGCGCGTTACACGGCGCGAACTGTGGTCGCGTGATCCAGACTTACGCGGCGTTGGCAGCGGGCGCTGCGGCCCGCTCGATGAACGCGCAGACGGCAGCGGTCACCTGCGCGGTAGTCGCCGTTCCGCCGAGGTCGCCGGTATGCAGCGACTTGTCGGCGGTCACGGCTTCCACTGCCTGCATCACGCGGTTTGCGGCATCGAGTTCGCCGAGATGTTCCAGCAGCATCACGACCGACCAGAAGGTGCCGACCGGATTGGCGAGACCCTTGCCCATGATGTCGAACGCGGAGCCGTGGATGGGTTCGAACATCGACGGAAAGCGGCGTTCCGGGTCGATGTTGCCGGTCGGCGCAATGCCGAGGCTGCCGGCGAGCGCGGCGGCGAGATCGCTGAGAATGTCCGCGTGCAGATTGGTGGCGACGATCGTATCGAGGCTCGCCGGACGATTGATCATGCGGGCCGTGGACGCATCCACCAGTTCCTTGTCCCATGTGACGTCGGGGAATTCCTTCGAGACCTGTAGCGCGATCTCGTCCCACATCACCATTGCGTGACGTTGCGCATTGCTTTTCGTAATCACCGTCAGCAGTTTGCGCGGACGCGACTGTGCGAGGCGGAAGGCGAAACGCATGATGCGCTCGACGCCGGCACGCGTCATGATCGACACGTCGGTGGCAGCTTCAATCGGGTGGCCCTGATGAACCCGGCCGCCCACGCCGGAATATTCGCCTTCCGAGTTCTCGCGCACGATTACCCAGTTCAGGTCTTCGGGCTTGCAGCGTTTCAACGGTGCGTCGATGCCGGGCAGGATGCGGGTCGGGCGCACGTTCGCGTACTGGTCGAAGCCCTGGCAGATCTTCAGACGAAGTCCCCACAGCGTTATGTGGTCCGCAATGTCCGGGTCGCCCGCCGAGCCGAACAGGATAGCGTCCTTGCCGCGAATCGCGTCGAGTCCGTCTGCCGGCATCATCACGCCATGCTTGCGGTAATAGTCGCCGCCCCAGTCGAAGTTCTCGAATTCGAACGCGAACGACTTCGTGGTTCTGGCGAGCGCTTCGAGGACTTGCGCGCCCGCCGGCACGACTTCCTTGCCGATGCCGTCGCCGGGAATGGTTGCGATGCGATAGGTTTGCATGTCTCCGGTCCTTCAGATGTTGTAGATGTGAGTGACTCTATCGATATCTGGACGCAAAAACCGGTGCTAGACTCAAAGCATCTTTAACTCTAATTCACAAGTGACGCCGATGCGCGACACCGTCCAGCCGGCCGATTTGAGCTTTTTCTCCACGCTCGCCGCGTCCGGCAGCCTGAGCGCGGCGGCACGTGAGCTGGGGCTGACCGCAGCGGCCGTGAGCAAGCGGCTCACGCAGATGGAGAGCCGCGCCGGCGTGGCGCTCGTCAATCGCACCACTCGCCGGATGATGCTCACGCCCGAAGGCGAGCTGTATTTGCAGCATGCGCGCAGGATTCTCGACGAGATCGACGAACTTGCGGAGTTGCTCGGTTCGGCGAAGAAGAGTCCGAAAGGGCTGCTGCGCGTCAACGCGACGCTCGGGTTCGGGCGCAGCCACGTGGCGCCTGCTATCTCGCGTTTTGTCGCGAAGTATCCGCAGGTGTCGGTGCAGCTTCAGCTATCGGTCACGCCGCCGCCGCTCACTGACGATACATTCGACGTCTGTATCCGTTTTGGCGAGCCGCCCGATACGCGGGTGGTCGCGCGCCGCCTCGCAGGCAACCGGCGTCTGCTGTGCGCGGCGCCTTCGTATATCGCCTCGCACGGCCTGCCGATGACGCCGCACGATCTGACGCGGCACAACTGTATCGGCATTCGCCAGGGCGACGAAGCGTATGGCGTGTGGCGACTGACGTCGGGCAAGGGTGCGTCGCGCAAGACGGAAGCGGTGCGGATCAAGGGCACGCTGACCACCAACGACGGCGAGATCGCGGTGAAATGGGCGCTCGAAGGGCACGGCATTCTGCTGCGCGCGGAGTGGGACATCAAACAGTATCTGGCCGATGGCTCGCTCGTTGTGGTGCTGCCCGATCACGAGACGCCGAACGCGGATATCTTCGCCGTGTACTCGCAGCGGCATCAGATGTCGAACCGCATTCGCGCGTTTGTCGACTTCATAGCCCACGACTTGCAGGACGGAGCGGTTGGCTAATTAGGCTTCGAGTATATTGATTCAATGCGTAGCTACCGGATGGAGGCGCAGCATGAGCGTGCAGCTAAACCATACTATTGTCTGGTGCCGGGACAAGCAGGCGTCGACACAGTTTCTGGGGGACATTCTCGGCCTTCCGGCTCCGATTCCGTTTGGGGAAATGCTGGTCGTGCAAATGGCCAATGACGTGTCGCTAGATTTCTATGAAAGCGATGATCCGATCTCCATGCAGCACTACGCATTTCTAATCAGCGAAGAAGAATTCGAGCGCGCGTTCGCGCGTATACGCGAGCGAGGCCTCGAATACTGGGCCGATCCCGGCAAACGGCGCGCTGGAGAAACGTACACGCACAACGGTGGCCGCGGACTCTATTTCGACGACCTCGATGGTCACTTTCTCGAGTTGATGACGCGGCCTTACAAGGTTGGCGCATAGGTTCTCTCGTAGCGTGGGTTAGATCGGCGACTGTTCTTCTCACTGCATCGGCATTGCCGGCATTGACTGCATTGCCGGTTGGCCGTCGACGGACGCGTTCTGCTGGGCCGCATGCATCGCGGCAACTTTTCGTTCTGCTTCCTGAATGTCGGCCGGATAGTTGGGGTCGTCGCCGACAGACGGGTTATATCCGGCGGCTTCGAGTTCTTCGAGTTCATGCATGACTTCAGCACGCGTAAGTTGATGCGAGCCGGGGGAGGGCGATGCTTGTGCGTGCGCCCATGTCGATGTGATCATCAACGCGGTGCTCGCCACCATCGTGATGAATGAGCGCGATACTGCGCGGTCTGCATACGTGCGTTTCATGGCAGTGCTCCTGGATTAAGAGCGTATCGACCGAACCCGGTTTGAGTTCGTTTTGACGTGCTCTGCATCGGTTAACCGGTGTAGCGGGTAACTTATTCCCGGCTGCGAACGCCAATAACTCCGCCAGCTTAAGCAAGCGTTAACCTCGGGCGTTTAAATTGGCGTGCTTAATGCAGCTACGAAAAAAGGAGTGACTGATGAAAGACAGCGCCATGAACTTTGCAGACCAGGCCGTCAGCAAAGTGCCGCAAGTGACGTTGGGCTTCTGGGTGATCAAGGTCGCGGCCACCACGCTGGGTGAAACGGGCGGAGACTGGGTGTCGATGTCGCTGAAGCTCGGTTACCTGATTGGCTCGGCGATCTTCTTCGTGTTCTTCGTCGCGCTCGTCTCCGCGCAGATCAAGGCGCGCGACTTCCATCCGTTCCTTTATTGGGCGACCATCATCGCGACCACGACGCTTGGCACGACAATGGCCGACTTCGCGGATAGATCGCTCGGCATCGGTTACCCCGGAGGCGTCGCGTTAGTCGTCGCATTGCTAGCGGCGAGTCTCGCGGCCTGGTATCGCTCGCAAGGCACGGTGTCAGTGGAAAGTATCGTCACGGCTAAAGCGGAGTGGTTTTACTGGGTCACCATCCTGTTCTCGCAAACGCTCGGCACCGCTCTCGGAGACTGGGTCGCGGGCGAAGATCGCGGCGGGCTCGGCGTGGGTTACGAATACGGAGCAATGATCTTCGGCGCGGGCTTGCTCGTGGTGGCCGCCCTGTATTTCTGGTCGCGCGTGTCTCGCACGGCGCTTTTCTGGGCAGCGTTCATTCTGACGCGTCCCCTCGGCGCGACGCTTGGAGATCTGCTCGACAAGCCTGTCGCGGAGGGCGGGTTGCACGTGAGTCGCTTATACGCGTCGGTGATTCTGCTTGTGTTTATCGTCGCCTGTATCGTGCTTCTGCCGCAGCGCCCCGCGAGACGTGCACCTGCTGTATAACGATGCGTCGATGCGAGGCGAACTGGAACGCCTCATGGCCGTTCACTCGGATGGCAGCGAGCGCTACTCAACCTCGCTGTCGTCCGTGTCGGCAATTTGAGCACTCTGTTCATGACTCATGGCGGCACTCGCAAGCGCCGTTACGGCTGCCGGTGCCCGCTCCTTGCGCTCGCTGTAGCGGTCGGTCAGGTAATCGGAACGGTCGCGTACGAGCAGCGTGAATTTGAAGAGCTCTTCCATGACATCGACCACCCGATCGTAGTACGGCGACGGCTTCATCCGTCCGTTCTCGTCGAACTCCTGAAATGCCTTGGCCACCGAGCTCTGGTTCGGGATCGTCACCATGCGCATCCAGCGGCCTAGTACGCGCAGCGCGTTGACTGCATTGAACGACTGCGAGCCGCCGGACACTTGCATGACTGCCAGCGTGCGCCCCTGCGTGGGACGGACGCTGCCGGAATCGAGCGGCAACCAGTCGATCTGATTCTTGAAAACGCCTGTGAGCGCGCCGTGACGCTCCGGGCTGCACCACACCTGACCCTCGGACCATATCGATAGCGCGCGCAGTTCCGCGACCTTCGGGTGGTCCGGCGGGACACTATCGGCAAGCGGAAGGCCGTGCGGATCGAACACCTTTGTCTCCGCGCCGAACTGCTGAAGAATCCGCTCTGCTTCCAGCGTCAGCAACCTGCTGTACGACGTTGGCCTGAGTGAGCCGTATAGAAGAAGAATGCGCGGCGGGTGTTGCGATAGCGCGCGTGGCTCGAGCTTCGTGAGATCGGGTATGTCGAGATGAAGAGGGCTGATGTTCGGCAGATCGGTCGGCATGGGCTATGGCGCTTAAAGGGTGATGGCACGCGAAAGCAGGACGGCGCTCGACGGACACAAGTCGGTAGCCTGACGTGTGGCGAGGATCGATGCGGGGGCCGCGTCGCGGCTGACCGGCTTGAAGCCGGACTTCTCGAAGAACGCCGATTCATTCGTGGTGAGCAGCCACCCGGTGCGGGCGCCCGCATCGAAAGCTTCGCGCAAAAGAACGGCGAGCACGTTACGGCCGATGCCTTTGCGCCGCTGCTCGGGCGCCACGACAAGCGACCGGATCAGTACATCGCGTCCGTATTGCTCGAATCCGCCATAACCAAGATGGACACCTGCCAGCGTCGAGAACGTGAAGAACGAGCGGCCAGACTCGCTAAGATCGTTGACGGGAAGTTCCGCATCGCGCAGTGCCTGCACAAACTCAGCGTTGTCACGTGCGATGCGCCGGGCCACGATAAAAGGCGCGCCTTCTTCCTTCAGGATTTCGCGGTCGGGCATGCTTGCAAGGAGGCCGGCCGCTGCATCGGAAGGGCGGCACAGGCGTGTGCCTTGCGGCGTCACGACTATCGGCCGGTTGATCAGTATCGGATGGGCGAGCATTGCGTCGATCAGTTCTGCGTCGCTCACTGCCGGATCGTCGAGTCCGAGTTCCTTGTATGGTGTGCCCTTCGTGCGCAGCATGTCCCGGACCGCCATTCCGCTGTCGGCTATCAGGCGTTCGAGCGTTGCGCGATCAGGCGGATTTTGCAGATACTCGATCACGAGCGGGTTTTCACCGGCTTCGCGCAGCAGCGCGAGCACGTTGCGTGACGTGCCGCAGTCGGGGTTGTGATAGATGGTCACGCGCATCGTTTGTCCTCAATATGTTCGGGTTTCGTACCAATGTTGCGTCCGGTTCACGACGCCGACGACCAGCAGCATGACGGGCACTTCAATGAGTACACCGACTACGGTGGCGAGTGCTGCGCCCGACTGGAATCCAAACACGCTGATGGCGGTTGCCACTGCCAATTCGAAGAAGTTGCTCGCACCGATCAGGCTCGACGGACCGGCCACGCAGTGCGCGACACTGAGCTTGCGGTTGAGCAGATAGGCGAGGCCCGAGTTCAGCAACACCTGGATCAGGATCGGTACGGCCAGCATCGCGATCACCAGCGGCTCGCTGACAATGGCCCGCCCCTGGAACGCGAATAACAGCACGAGCGTTGCGAGCAGCGCGCAGATCGAATAGGGGCCTAGTCGGGCGACCATGTGTTGAAAGCGCGCATCGCCATGCCGAAGCAGCCGGCGGCGCACGATCTGCGCAATGACAACAGGGATGATGATGTAAAGCCCCACTGAAGCGATAAGCGTGTCCCACGGGACTGCAATCGCGGACAGGCCGAGCAGCAGTGCAACGATCGGTGCAAAAGCGACGATCATGATGGCGTCGTTCAGCGCGACCTGCGAGAGCGTGAAGTACGGATCGCCCTTGCAAAGCTGCGACCAGACAAACACCATTGCCGTGCACGGCGCGGCGGCGAGCAGGATAAGTCCTGCGACGTAGCTGTCCAGCTGGCCCGACGGCAACCATGCGGCAAAGACATGGCGCACGAAGATCCAGCCGAGCAGCGCCATCGACAACGGTTTCACAAGCCAGTTGACGAACAGCGTGACACCGATGCCGCGCCAGTGCTCCTTCACCTGCGCCATCGCACCGAAGTCGATCTTGATGAGCATCGGCACGATCATGACCCAGATCAGCACGCCGACCGGAATGTTGACGTGCGCCACTTCCATGCGTGCAATTGCCTGGAACACCAGCGGTAGCCAATGCCCGAGCGCGATGCCTGTAACGATGCAAAGCGCGACCCACACCGTCAGATACCGCTCGAAGAAACCGATACAAGGCGACTTTGAATGACGTGCCGTTTGCTCGAGACTGCTCATGGGTGAATCCGTAATGGAATAGTGGCGGCTGCTGAGATGCGCTGCAAGATGGCGACGTTGGCAAAGTTCATGTCGCCGCTCCTTTACACTGCGGCGCGGCTCCAACTGCACAGCCCGCACCCGCACAACAGTTCTCGGTGAGGAAACCGACGAGTCCGCTCATCGCTTCGAAGTTGGCCGAGTAATAGATAAAGCGCCCTTCCTGCTGACCTGTAACCAGCCCGGCGTGCGAAAGGTCTTTCAGATGGAATGACAGGCTCGACGGTGACAGTCCGACCTGCTGCGCGATGTCCCCTGCCGCCATGCCTTCGGGACCAGCTACCACCAGCGCCCGGAAAATGGCGAGTCGCGATTCATGAGCCAGCGCGCCGAGCGCGCGTACAACGAGGTTCGAGTCCATCGCAGCATGATAGGGCTGTCGATTCGATAATTCAAGTATTCTTGAAATGACAGGCGTGCGGACGCGGCTGAGCGAATCGATATTGGTTGGCTTTGAACTGCGAGGGGGAAGCGAAAGCAGTAAGACGCCAGCGGCGCCGGCGTCTTACCGATAGGAATAACTGCGTGATTGCGTAATGTCCAGTTGCAACGCCGGGCAATCGACTCCGCTACAACTTGTGGAACTGGTTCGAAAGCAGCGGCGTTTCAACACAGAGCGCCGGCGAGGCGCTGAGGCCTGCGCCGGCCCGATTGCGCTTTAGAACTTGTGACGCACGCCCACGCGGAATGCCAGCTGGTTGTCCGCACCCGTGCCCGACGTGTTGAAGTAGCTCGTGCTCGAACCGATCTGCGCCTGCAGGTCCTGCGTGCCGTTGCGGCCCGCTGCGATCTGATAGATGCCCAGTGCGTACACGTCGGTGCGCTTGCTCAACGCATAGTCGACGCTCAGGTCGACCTGGTTCCAGTGGCCGCGATTCGCGTTGCTCAGGTGCATGTACGTGTAGCCCGCGCCTGCCGTCAGTGCCGGCGTGAACGCGTACTTCGCGCCCGCTTCATACGCGGCGAAAGTCGTCGCACCGCCCGTGACCGTCTCGAGGCGCGTGTTCGTGTACAACGCCCACAGCGTCGCTGCGGCGATCGTGTAGCGTCCGCCCACGCCGAACGTGCGCAGATCGCGGATGTTGCCCGTCGTCACGTTTGCGATGGTCGTCGAGAATGCCGGCGTTGCCTGGCTCGGGTAGCGGATATCCGTGTATGCCGCGCCCACGCCGAACGGACCGTTAGCGTAGTTCAGGCCGAAGCTGTAAGCGCGCGACGAACCTGCGACCGGTGCTGCGGCCGTGCCCGTTGCGGGCGCGCCGGCGAATGCGCCAGCCTGGTTCGAGAAGCCATACATCGCGCCGAAGGTCAGGCCCGAGAAATTCGCGCTGCTGAACTTGACCGAGTTGTTGATACGGCTCGACGTCAACTGGTCGACGTCGTTGATGTGGTAAGCGTAGTTGCCCGCGACCGTTTGACCGCCGGTCGAGTAGCTGCCGCCGAGATAGTCGGTCGAGAACGAGTACTGGCGGCCGAACGTCAGCGAGCCGACATTGTTCTGCGACAGACCGACATACGCCTGACGGCCGAACAACGCGCCGCCCTGGCCGAGCGTGCCGTTACCGCTGTTGAAGCCGTTTTCCAGCACGAACAGCGCCTTCAGGCCGCCACCCAGATCTTCGGTGCCGCGCAGGCCCCAACGGCTGCCTTGCGCCACGCCGTCGTCGTACTTGAAGAGATTGTCGTGACCGGTGGCGGTCTTCGAGTTGTTCACATAGCTGATACCGGCATCGATCACGCCATACAGCGTGACGCTGCTTTGTGCGTGTGCGGCGCTGGCGAAGACTGCGAGGGTAGCGGCGGTCAATAGTTTTTTGTTCAAAACGTTCTCCGATTAAAAATTAAGCGATCGCAATGCGATGCTCTTCGGCAAGGTCGTGCGACGGGCTGAAATTTAAGGGAACGCTGAGTAAGGTATGTGACAGGCGCATTGATTTTGAAATCTGTCGCGCGCAAGCGACAGTTAATGGCGATCTCGCGCATAAGCTTCTTCGCGCCCGTTCATATAAGCGTGTGAAAAACGATTGGTTTCAGGCGGTCGCCGCTGCATGCGACGATGCGCGCCTGTCAATCAAACCGCTTATGGGGAAACGCATGCAACGCCGCAATATCATCAGAAATGTGCTCGCGCTGGCCGGTGTCGCCGCTCTCTCGCTCACGACAACGTTTGCGCATGCAGACGGCCCGCAACTCAAGGTCGGCACGATGAGCGGCCCCGATGCACAGATCTGGTCGGTCGTGACGAAAGTGGCGGCGCGCGAGGGGCTCAACGTCAAGGTGATCGAGTTCAACGACTACGTGCAGCCGAATGCTGCGCTAGACGCCGGAGATCTCGACGCTAACGGTTTTCAACACCAGCCGTTTCTCGATAGCCAGATCAAACAGCGCGGCTACAAGATCGCTAATGTCGGCCTGACGTATGTGTCGCCAATGGGCTTTTATTCGAAGAAGTTCAAGTCGCTGAAGGACTTGCCCGAAGGAGCGAAAGTGGGCATCCAGAACGATCCGTCCAATGGCAACCGCGCGTTGCTCCTGCTCCAGAAGTACGGTGTCATCAAACTGAAGCCGGGCGTCGGCACGAACGGCGTCAATGCGACTCCGCTCGACGTGGCTGAGAATTACAAGAAAATCCGGATCGTGGAACTCGACGCCGCGCAATTGCCGCGCGCGCTCGATGACCTCGACGCGGCGTCGATCAATACCGACTATGCAGTGAAGGCGGGCTTGCAGCCCACCAAAGACGCGATTGCAATCGAAGACCTCAAGGGGCCTTACGCAAACCTCATCGCGGTGCGCGAGAAGGACCGCAATCAGCCTTGGGTGAAGAAACTGGTCGCGGCTTACGAGTCCGATGAAGTACGCAAGTACATCGACACGCAGTTCAAAGGCGCGATCATCCCCGCGTTTTAAAGCACTTTTCGGTGTCGCGTGCCTAGCGGGCGGCGGCTGGAACAGGAGCAGTAGCAATAACAAGCGAGGGCGCCTTCACGGCGCCCTCGCTTTAACGTCAAGCCGCGAATCAGTTGCTCAACAGCGAGCCGCTTCGAAACGCGGTCGCGCCGGCAATGCGCGCGAATTCGAGGCCGGCCGTGGCGAAACGCGTCAGATGCCGCGCATAGAGCACGCCGGCAACGTTGCTTTTGAGCGTCACGACGCGGTCAGTCAACGGATCGACGATGTCCGCGATTTCATGGCCCACGTCGACCCAGGTGCCCACTTCGCAGCGATACACCAGCACGCCGCTGATCGGCGCGACAATCGGCTCGGCGCCTGCGAGCGGCGTCGCAGCGAACTCGAGCGGCGGCAGCGGCGCGGCCGTGCCTTCGATGACGCCACGCGAGGTCAGATATTCGACGATCGCCTGCGCGTCGCGCTCCGCATACTCGTAAGACACTTCTCGCTGCCCGCGCAATTCGATCGTGACCGAAATCGAGCCGTTCGGAATCGGGAAACGCTCGCCGAAACGGCCACGCAAATCCGACCAGCAGAAGCTGTGAATTTCGTCGAACGGATTGCCCACCGAATTGAGCGCAAGCAGCGACGCCTTTGCGTCGAGATAGCGCGCGAGCGGCTCGACTTCGGGCCACAGGTCGGGGTTCGTGTACAGGTGCATGGCGGCTTCCCAGTCGCAATGCAGATCGAGCACGACGTCGGCGTCGTATGAAAGCTTTTGCAGCGCGAGACGTTGCGATTCGAGCTCGGTGGCCGGCGTCTGCGCGTCGAGCGCCTCGCGCATCGCGGTGCGGATCGCCGTGCGATTGGCGTCGATGTTATCCGTGAGGCGCCCTTCGATTACCGGTGCGACGAGTGCCGACAGATCATGGAAGTTACGGTTGAAGTTCTGCGCGGTGTTGGTTTCGAAGCGTCCGGTCAGGTGGCCGAGAAAGTGCTGGTTCAGGCCGATGGGATTGGCCACCGGCACGATGACCACTTCGCCGCGCAGCTTGCCGGCTGCTTCGAGTGCGGCAAGCTTGCGACGAAGTTCCCACGAGACAAGCATGCCCGGCAGTTCGTCGGCATGCAGCGACGACTGGATGTAGATCTTCTGTCCGCCGCCGGGACCGTAATGGAAACTGGTCAGGTTGCGGGCGGTACCGAGCGTCGGGGCGATCAGCGGATGGGATTGGGTTTGCATGGTTGTCGAATTCGCGGGAAAGTGCGGCGCGCCGCTATCTCGTTGATTTGAGGGGAAAAGCCTGGATGACGCCAGTTGTTCACAACTGCCCGGCGCCATATCGATCGCACGATCTTAGCCGATACGGCGCGGGGCGTGGTCGTGGCGGCTTCAAAAACGAAACGGGCCCCGCGCATGGCGGGGCCCGTTTTTTCGAGCCGTTCAGCGCGCCGCTAGACGCGCGTGGCGGCCCTGGCTGACACAAGCCGGCCTATTAGCTGCCGTACACGTCGAAGTCGAAGTACTTCTTCTCGAGCTTCTTGTACGTGCCGTCCTTGATGATGTCGGCGATCGCCTTGTCGACCTTCGCCTTCAGATCCGTGTCTTCCTTGCGCATGCCGATGCCCGCGCCGTTGCCGAGGATCTTCGGATCGTCGAGGTTCTTGCCGACGAAGTCAAAGCCGGCGCCGCGCGGCGTCTTCAGGAAGCCGATTTCAGCTTGCACCGCATCTTGCAACGCTGCGTCCAGACGGCCCGACAGCAAGTCGGCATACACCTGGTCCTGGTTCTGATACGGCACGACCTTCGCACCCTTCGGTTCCCAGTAGGTCTTCGCGTAGGTTTCCTGGATCGTGCCCTGTTCGACGCCGACCGTCTTGCCCTTCAGCGACTCAGCCGTCGGCAGGATGCCCGAACCCTTCTTTGCGACGAGGCGCGTCGGCGTATTGAACAGCTTCGACGAGAACGCGACCTGTTCGGCGCGTTGCGGCGTCATGGACATCGACGACAGCACGCCGTCGAACTTCTTCGCCTTCAGGGCCGGAATCATGCCGTCGAAGTCGTTTTCGACCCACACGCATTTGGCTTTCAGGCGCGCGCAGATTTCATTGCCGAGGTCGATGTCGAAGCCAACGAGCTTGCCGTCGGAGCCTTTGGACTCGAACGGGGGGTAGCTGGCATCGACGCCAAAACGGATGGTGGACCAATCTTTAGCGTGTGCGCCAATCGAGACGGTGGCAAGCAGAGCAACCGTCAAAGCCGCTAGCAGTTTTTTCACTGTTTTACTCCTCGGTGTAGTTCAAATACTCCCGCACGCGGTTGTGCCGCTGCGGGAAACCCGGCGCGACTCACGACCGGGCCTGGGTTGAAGCCGCCAGCCGGGGCGGCCAGCAGCGCGCGCCAAGCTTATCAGTTCAAAAATGTTGGGTAGTTAGTGAAATACCGGATGGCGCATGAGCGATGCGTTGGCAGTAGAGGCGCCCGGAGGAGCGCATTGTCGCGCGACGATGCGGGCGGCATCGAATGGCCGGCTGTCGGCGCATGTCGTAATAACGTAGTAACCCGGTCGTAATGCGAATCGTTAAATAGATTTAGCAATCACGCGTTCATTTAATTCGTCGAATTAATTAAAGAACGTTAAGCGCCTGCCGTTATCACGTGATGAATGCCCGTCGTGTCCCGCCGAGGGTCAGTTATTTCCAGGCATTGACGCGGTAATGAGACCAAAAACATATTGCTTGGGGCTATCATCGTTGCTCCTCGCGCTTCCACGCAGCGCACAGAGCAGTTCTGGTCAGAGGAAACGTCTCCTGTATTGATTCGCGAGTCATTTACGCGGGCTTTTGCTCGCGGGAACTGCCTTCTGCAAAACGGTGTTGCATATGCACATGATTTCGACGGCAGATGGAGTGCGCTGTTTTACGCAGCCCGGTCAGCAGCGAATTGCGCTTGCGTCCTCGCGCGGGCCATTAGCGCGTAGCGGGTGCGCGGTTTTCTTGCGACTCGTTGTGGGCGCGTTTCTCAGTTTCGGGCTGCTATCGAGCGCGTCGGCCGAGGTCGCGAAAAAAGTCTTGCATGTGCTTGCGTGGCCCGGGTACGCCGATGCCGACGTCGTGAGGAACTTCGAGTTGCGTTACGACGTAAAAGTGGAAGTGACGCTCGTGGATTCCGACGAAGCGCTATGGGCCCAGCTGCATGCCAGAAACGCGCCGCGCTTCGACGTGCTCGCGGCGAACACCGCGGAAATCCAGCGCTATACGCACGCGAATCTGCTGGCGCCGCTCGATCTGCAAAGTCTGCCCAATACGGCAAGACAACTGCCGCGTTTTCAGGCGCGCTCGGCGATTGAAGGAATCATGTCGGACGGCAAGGTGTATGCGATTCCGTTCACCTATTCGTCGATGGGCCTCATCTATGACCGCAAGCAGGTCGCAGTCGCGCCGCGCTCGATGCGCGAACTGTGGAACCCGCGATACCGCGGCAAGGTGCTGGACTTCAATAGTGCGCAGCACAATTTCTCGTTCACGGCGCTCGCGTTGGGTTATCCCGATCCGTTCAATCTGAACGCCACGCAGATGCGCGCGATTGCGCACAAGCTCGTCGATCTGCGCCGCAACCTGCTGACCTATTACACGCTGCCTGAAGAGGCGACCGCGTTTTTCATCCAGCATAACGTCGCGCTGATGTTCGGGAACTACGGCACGCAGCAACTGGAATTACTGCGCCGCGCCGGCGCCGACGTGGGCTACGTGATTCCCGACGAAGGCGTGCTGGCCTGGCTCGATTGCTGGTCGATGACGCGTGCAGCCGCTGATCCGGCGCTCGCGCTCGCATGGATCAATTACATGCTCGAACCGGAAGTCAGCCGGTTACTGACACAGCGGCAAGGACTCGCGAACACATTGACCGATCCGGCTGCGCATAGCGACAGCGCTCGCATCGTGTGGATTGGTCCGGTCGAAAACATTCAACGGCGCGAGGACCTGTGGATCAGAATCGTCTCCGGTGACCGCTCGGAGCGCTTCTGATGATCCGCCCCGGCCTCACCTTCAAGCTGTCCCTTCTGCTCGCCTGCATTGGCGTGCTGGCATCGGGCGCGACCGGTTATTACGCGTATCACGCGAACCGCGCAATGCTCGTGAAGGAAGCCGGCCACAGCTTGCTGACGTCCACGGAATTGCTGGGTCAGCGTTTTTCCGCCTCCATCGACGACGTGGGCGCCGACGCACTCGTGCTCGCGAGCTTGCCTTCGTCGGCCGAGGTCCTGGCGACCGGCGACGGATCGGCGGCGAGCGCGTCGCGCGAACGGCTCGCGCAGGTGTACTCGAGCTTCATGATCCATCACGCCGAGTACCTGCAGATACGGCTTATCAGCCGCGCGCATCACGGCCTCGAAATCATTCGCTTTGACCGCGACGCCGACGGACTGATGCGCGTGGACGGCGGCGATCTTCAGGAGAAAGGGCAGTTCCCGTATGTGTTCGAGCCACTCACATTTTCGCCCGGACGCATTTACACGTCGCCGATTGCCGTCAATCATGAGTACGGCGCTCACGCGGCGCAGGGCAAACCGACGTTGCGGGTCGGCACGCCCGTCGCGAACGCGCAAGGCTCGGTGGTCGGCGTCGTCGTGATCGATATCAATCTCGCCGATCTGCTCAAGCGCCTGCAAAGCGATTTGCCAAGCGACTATGAGGTCTATCTCGCCAACGAATGGGGCGACTTTCTGGTTCATCCCGATGCGTCGAAAACGTTCGGCTTCGATAGCGGCCGCCGCGTGCTGATGCAGGATAGCTTTGCCGTTACCAAGCCGCTTTTCGAGCAGAAGGAAAGCGAAGTACTCGTGAATGGTCTCGCGCGACCGCGTCAGGCGGAGGGGCAAGTACTCGCGTTCGTGCGCAGGCCGTTCGGCGCGTCCGAGGGCAATCGCTTCATCGTGATCGGGCTCGGCAAGCCGCTCGAAGACGTGTTGTCGGGCGCGCAACTGCTGGGCGGCAGCATCATTCGCATGGTGTTGATTTTCAGCGCGCTCGCACTGCTTCTCGCAATTCTTTTTGCGCGTGCGCTAACCAAGCCGTTGCATATCCTCGCGTATGCGGCCACGCATCTTTTCGCCGAACACGCGATGGAGACATTGCCGGTCAAACGCACGGACGAAATCGGCATACTCGCGCGTTGTTTCGATCGTTTGCGCCGCGAGATCAGATCGCAGATGGACGCGCTGCATGTCAAACAGCGCGAACTCGTGCATCTCGCCACGCACGACGTGCTCACCGGACTGCCGAACCGCATGCTGTTCATGGAGAAGCTCGAGCGTGCAATCGACGATGCGACGCGCCGCCGCGAAGGACTCGCGGTGTTGTTCGTGGACCTCGACCGCTTCAAGCAGATCAACGACCAGTTCGGCCATTCGGTCGGCGACAAGGTGCTTGTTGCGGTGGCGCTGAGGCTCAAGCAAGTGCTTCATTCGGCGGATGTCGTCGCGCGTCTCGGCGGCGACGAATTCATCGTGCTGATCGAGGGACCGCGCTCGGCGGAGGCGGCGCCGGGCATCGCCTCACGCATCATGATTACGCTCAACGAAGAGATCGTGATGGACGGCCAGGGCATGACGGTGGGCGCGAGCATCGGCATCAGCCAGTTCCCCGACGACAGCGGCACGGCGGAGGAACTGCTGCTGAACGCTGACGCCGCGATGTATGCGGCGAAATCGGGAGGACGTTGCGCATATCTGCGTTATCGCGACGTGCTCGAGGCACGCCGGCGCAAGCAGGCGGACCAGACCGAAGCCGTGCACTTGCAAGCCGGCGAAAGTGCGACCGAGTGACACGAGGCCGAGCCCACGGCCTGGCTGACATATGAAATGCGGCGCGTTATTGCAATGCCGCTACCGCTGCGCGTGCGCCATTGTCTTGCAGCAACTGCAACGCATGAAGCAACGCCGCTCTGAACGCGGGCTGCGCGGCCAACTCCGCGGTGAATATTTCGCGCACGCCGAGCAGCGCATCCATCAGCGCCTCAGGATCGCCATTCGCCGATGCCGCGAGCGCCTTCAAATTTTCGGCGAGCGGGTCGCTGATGTCATAGCGCGAACCGTCGTCTGCATAACCGCGCAAAAATGTCATCCATCCCGCGACCGCTAGTGCGAGGCGCGTGAACGGCTGCCCCGCGTCGATTCTCGCGGCGATGGTTCCAAGGAGGCGCGGCGGAATCTTCTGGCTGCCGTCCATCGCAATCTGCGCGCAGCGGTGCTTGAGCGCCGGGTTCGCATAGCGCGCGAGCAGTGCATCGCGATAGTCGGCGACGTCGAACGACGCTGGCATGTTCAGCGTCGGCGCGATTTCTTCGGTCATCATCGCGTGGATGAGATTGCGCATGGCGGGGTCGGCGATCGCCTCGTCGATCGTGGCGAAGCCGCCAAGCATCGACAGATAGGCGAGGGTGGAATGCGTGCCGTTGAGCATGCGCAGCTTCGCCAGTTCGAACGGCGTGACGTCGTCGACGAGTTGTGCGCCCACCGCATGCCACGCCGGACGTCCCGCCGGAAAACGATCTTCGATCACCCATTGCCGGAACGGTTCGCACGGCACGGGCGCGGCGTCACGATAGCCGAGCGCCGCTGCCACGGTGGCGTGCTCGGAGTCGGTTGTGGCCGGCACGATGCGATCGACCATGGTCGACGGGAACGCAACTTCCACTGCGATCCAGTCAGCGAGTGCCGGATCGAACTCGCGTGCAAAAGAACATACCACCTGGCGCAGAGCGGCGCCGTTGTGCGCGAGGTTGTCGCACGACAGCACGGTGAAGGGTTCTCTCGCGGCATCGCGGCGCTGGCGCAACGCGGCAACCAGAATGCCAGGCACGCTGCGCGGTGCATGCGGATGCGATAGATCGTGTACGACGGCGGGATTGTCGAGTGCGACGTCGCCGGTCTTCGCATTGCGGCAATAGCCTTTTTCCGTGACCGTCAACGAAACGATCCGCACGGACGGATCAGCGAGCCGCGCGAACAATGCGTCGTGGTCGTGCGGCATTGCAAGCACTTCGCGCAATGCGCGCACAACCGTGACCTTTGCACCCTCGGGTCCACGTTCGACGACGCTGTACACACCTTCCTGCTCCATCAGCGCATTGCGCTTCGCCACGTCGCCTTGCAGCGTGACGCCGCAGATGCCCCAGTCGCCGCCTTCGGCGAGCATGGCTTCTTCCGTATAAAGCGCCTGATGCGCGCGATGAAAATTGCCGATGCCGAGATGCACGATGCCGATGGACGGCTCGCGCCACGCAGCATGCCCCGGTGACAACACATGCTGACTCAGGGCGGACAACGCATGACGGGTAAGGCGAGGCAATGAAGCTGGCGTGCTCATGGTGTGAAGTCCAGATGACGTGACAGGCTTGAAACGCCGTGAATCAGCGGGAAAACCCTGATTTGACGTGTCAATATACTTGTATGGTAGCATCGTTCAAACGATTCGAGGCAAGCAGGCTGAAGCCGGATATGCAGTCGCATGCTTCGTTGAAAGCGCCATGACACCGCAGCCGTGAATTCAGCGTCAAGCTCGCGTTCGGTGTCACGCCAGACCTGATTGAAGCAAGGAAGGAAACATGAAAATCGTTCGCGCCGATGTGATCGTCACGTGCCCCGGCCGCAACTTCGTCACGCTCAAGATCGTCACCGATGAAGGCGTGCACGGTATCGGCGACGCCACGCTCAACGGTCGCGAACTGGCGGTTGCCTCGTATCTGAAAGACCACGTTTGTCCGCTACTGATCGGCCGCGACCCGGGCCGTATCGAAGACACCTGGCAGTATCTGTACAAAGGCGCGTACTGGCGTCGCGGTCCAGTCACGATGACGGCCATCGCCGCGGTCGACATGGCGCTATGGGACATCCTCGGCAAGGTCACGGGAATGCCGCTGTACAAGCTGCTCGGCGGGGCGTCGCGCGAAGGCGTGATGGTGTACGGACACGCCACGGGCCGGGATATTCCAGAAGCGCTCGACCGTTACGCCGAGCACATCGAGGCAGGCTATCAGGCGATTCGCATCCAATGCGGTGTGCCGAACATGCGCTCGGTATATGGCGTATCGAAAGGCAGCGGCATGTACGAGCCGGCGACGAAGGGCGCTGTTGAAGAGCAAAGCTGGTCGTCGGAAAAGTATCTCGACTTCGTGCCGAAACTCTTCGAAGCGGTGCGCGAGAAGTTCGGTTTCGATACGCATTTGCTGCACGATGTACACCATCGCCTGACGCCGATCGAGGCGGCGCGCCTTGGTAAATCGGTTGAGCCGTATCGTCTGTTCTGGATGGAAGACCCCACACCCGCCGAGAACCAGGCTGGCTTCCGGCTGATACGTGAGCATACGGTCACGCCCATTGCGGTCGGCGAAGTGTTCAACAGTATCTGGGACTGCAAGCAGTTGATCGAGGAGCAACTGATCGACTATATCCGCGCGACGTTGACGCACGCGGGCGGCATTACGCATCTTCGGCGCATTGCTGATTTTGCTTCGCTCTACCAGGTGCGCACGGGCTGTCATGGGCCGTCGGATCTCTCGCCGGTCTGCATGGGTGCGGCGCTGCATTTCGACCTGTGGGTGCCGAACTTCGGCGTGCAGGAATATATGGGCTTTCCCAAAGAGGCGCTTGAAGTGTTCCCTCATGCATGGCGTTTCAACCAAGGCATGATGCATCCGGGCGATGCACCGGGCCATGGGGTCGACATCGACGAAGCCGCCGCTGCGCGTTTCCCCTACGACCCGGCTTATTTGCCCGTTGCACGTCTCGAGGACGGCACGCTATGGAACTGGTGACCGACGAGTGATGCAGCGCCGTCGCTGAAGTCTTATTTACCCCGCCTTTTGCCGCGCTTGATCGAATCAATCGAATTCGCGCATCTGTCATACCGGAGTCCACCATGCTTGCAGCCGTGCTTCACGAACCCAAACTGATTCGCATCGACGAGGTCGCTCCGCCGGAGCCGGGCCCCGGTCAGGTGCGAGTGCGCGTGCGCGCCGGCGGTATTTGCGGTTCCGACCTCTCGTATTACTTCAAGGGCAAAAGCGGCGATTTCGCGGTGCGCGAGCCGTTCGTGCTCGGGCACGAAGTGGCGGGCGAAATCGATTCGCTGGGTGAAGGCGTGAGCGTCGATGCGCGCCTTGTGCCGGGTCAGCGCGTCGCCGTGAACCCAGGGCTCGCATGCGGAACATGCAAGTACTGTACGGTAGGGATGCCTAATCATTGTCTGAACATGCGCTTCATGGGCAGCGCGTCCACGTTTCCTCACACGCAAGGCATGTTCCGCCAGTACATTGTCGTGGCTGCGCGCCAGTGCATTCCGGTCGCGAACAGCGTCGACTTTGCGCAGGCGTCGATGGCCGAGCCGCTCGCCGTCGCGCTGCACGCGGTGAAACGGGCAGGCTCGCTGGTCGGCGCAAGCGTGCTGTTGATCGGCTGCGGCCCAATCGGCTGCATCCTGCTTTCGGTGGCGCGGCGTGCAGGCGCACATCGGGTCGTCGCCGTCGATCTGTCGAGCCGGGCTTTGCAGGTTGCCGCTCAACTCGGCGCGGACCAGACGGTCAATGCCGCCGACAGCGCGACGATCGAGCAATGGTCCGCACAGCGCGGCACGTTCGATGTGGTGATCGAAGCGTCCGGCAGTCCCGCGGGACTCGAAACGGCTTTGCGGTCAGCGCGTGCAGGCGGCACGGTAATCCAGGTCGGCAATTTGCCTGCGGGACAGTCGCCGGTTGCGGCCAATCTTGTGATGTCGAAAGAGCTTCGCTATCAAGGTTCGTTTCGCTTTGCCGACGAATATGCGATTGCCGCCGATGAAATCGCATCGGGCAAGGTCGACCTGCGTCCGCTAATGACGCACGCATTTGCGATGAGCGATGCAAACCAGGCATTCGAGGTCGCTCTGGACCGCTCGCAGTCCATGAAGGTACATCTGAATTTCGACTGAACCCGCACGCCCGCAGGCGCGTTGCAGACACGTTCCTCGATGGGCGCAACACATTCACAAGCCGTTCCAACGCCCGGCAAGAGGCGCAATGAAGGAGACATCGCATGATAAAGAGTCAACGCTGGTTTGTTGTCGCACTGCTCTTTCTGGCGGGCGTCATCAATTATCTCGACCGCTCGGCACTATCCATCGCCGCGCCGCTCATCCAGAAAGACCTGAACTTTTCGCACGCGCAAATGGGCGTTGTGTTCAGCAGTTTCTTCGTGGGCTATGCGTTGTTCAATTTCGTTGGCGGCGTGCTGTCGGACAAGGTCGGCGCGAAACGCGTGTTCGGCACTGCGATGGGCGTCTGGTCTTTGTTCTGCGGCGCCACGGCGCTCGCGACCGGCATCGGTTCGCTGATCGTGTTGCGTGTGCTGTTCGGCATGGGCGAGGGGCCGTTCAGCTCGTCGAACAGCAAGATGGTCAACAACTGGTTTCCTCGCAAGGAGGTAGCGAGCGCGATCGGCGTGATCAGTTCGGGCACGCCGCTCGGCGGCGCGCTGGCGGGCCCGGTGGTGGGTTTCATGGCGGTGCAGTTCGGCTGGCGTTGGGCGTTCGTCGCGATCATGTTGCTCGGGCTGCTATGGCTCGTCTTTTGGGCCGCGACCACGACCGAGCATCCGCAACAGAATTCGCGCGTCACAAGCGATGAGATGCAATTAATTCTCGCAGGCCAGGCCGATGAACATGCACTCGCGCATTCCGCCGACGGCTCGAAGCTCGGCCTCGGTCACTTTCTGCGCAAGCCGATTATTCTCGCAACTGCCTTTGCGTTCTTCTCGTACAACTACGTGCTGTTTTTCTTTCTCTCGTGGTTTCCGACCTATCTGACCGAGGCGCACCACCTGAGCCTGCATGACATGAGCATCGCCACGGTGATTCCATGGGTGCTCGGCAGCATCGGCCTCGCGGCCGGCGGCTTTATCTCCGACCTGATTCTGCGTTTGACTGGCAAGCCGCTGTTGTCGCGCAAGATCGTACTGGGGACATGTCTCGGCGCGGCGGCGGTGTGCGTTGCACTGGCGGGCCGCGTGGCCAGCACGGAGAGCGCGGTTGCGCTGATGTCGGTGTCGATCTTCTTCCTGTATGTGACGGGCGCCGTTTATTGGGCCGTCATTCAGGACACGGTTCCGCGTGAACACGTGGGCGGCGTCGGCGGCTTCGTGCATCTGCTGGCGAATCTTGCGGGCGTGATCGGGCCGGCTGTGACTGGCTTCATCGTTCAGGCGACCCACGGCGCGTATGGCAGCGCATTCGTGCTTGCGGGAGGGATCGCGGTACTCGGCGCGGTGTGCTCCCTCGTGTGGATTCGCGAGCCGCGCGCAAGCACGCTGGCGGTGGAACGTGCATGGTAGTATGGTGCACAGCTTCGCAGGGTGCATCACCGTGCATTTAGTAACGGCTACGCACCGATGCGCCGAGGCAGCTATCCACTCGATGCTCTTTCGTAGTTTGCAAAATGTCGACCAGGAATCTCTCCGCCAGCAAGCCGCCCATTGGAGCGAACGCCACGCTCGCCGAACCTCGTGCGCGGCGTCGTGCGGGCGCGCAGGCGGGCGTGCATGTCCCGCTGCCCGATCTGACTGAGAACGTATCGTTCGATTCGCACGAGCCCATCGGCAAGCAGATCTTCCGCGCATTGCGACAGGCCATTTTTGTCGGCCAGATGGTACCCGGCACGCCGCTCTCGGAGAAGGAAGTGTCGGACATGTTTCAGGTGTCGCGGCAACCGGTGCGCGAGGCATTCATCAAACTGGTCGAAGCGGGCGTGCTGCAGGTCTTGCCGCAACGCGGCACCTTCGTGAAGCGCATCTCTCCGCGCCAGGTGCGCGAAGGGCGCTTTATTCGCGAAGCGATCGAGACGGCGGTAGTGCGCAAAGCAGCAGTGTCGATTACCGATGAGCAATTGCAGGCGCTCGCCGACAATCTGCGCGAACAGAAGCTCGCGGCAAAATCGAATGACACGGCCGCGTTCCTCGCGCTCGACGAAGCATTCCACTACGCGATTTCGCAGGCGATAGACTGCACTGCCGCGTGGGAAACCATTCAGGACATCAAGGCGCAAATGGATCGCGTGCGCTACTTGAGTTTGCCGGACGTGTCGCCCCTCGATCTGCTGATCAAGCAACACGCGAAGATCCTGGCCGGCTTGCGCGCGCACGATCCCATCGCCGCCGAAGACGCCATGCGCAGCCATCTGCGTGAAATCCTCGTGTCACTCGGTCCCATCGCCGCGCGTAACCCCGCCTGGTTCGAAACAGACGAACCGGAGCGCGTGCCGCTGTCCACTTGAAAACGTCGCGCTGAGCGGGTCCCGCAAAGCGTCGCGTTATGGCAAAGTGTGCCGTTTCAATGCCACGAGGTGAGGGGCCAATGACAGGTCGCCTGGTCTATGTGATGGGGCCGTCCGGCGCGGGTAAAGACGCGTTGCTGGGTTTCGCTCGCAAACGCCTTGCGGGCGAGCCGATTCTCTTCGCGCATCGTTACATTACGCGGCCAAGCGGGAACGGCGAAGAACATATCGCGTTAAGCGTCGAGGAATTCGCCGCTCGTTCGTTGCTGGGTCTCTTCGCGCTCGAATGGTCCAGTCATTCGCTGCGCTATGGCGTGGGTATCGAACTCGACGCATGGCTCGCGCGCGGTTGCACGGTAGTCGTCAATGGCTCGCGCCAGTACTTGCATCATGCGCTTGCGCGCTATCCTCGTACCGAAGTCGTGCACGTGGACGCTGCGCCGCATATTCTCGAAGCGCGACTCGGCGCGCGGGCGCGGGAATCGGCGGAACAAGTAGCCGCGCGGCTCGCACGGCACGCGCCTTTTTCTTTGCCCGATGGCGTCCGCTGCAAATTAATCGACAATTCAGGCGAACTGGAAGAGGCGGGCCATGCGCTGATCGGATTTCTCGAGGCTAAAGCCGGGCTATAGTTCTCGCCTTCTCTGCGTCAGCGGTAAGCAGGCGGCAGCCTTACTGCTGCCTTGGCATCCGCTTTCATGCAGCTTCACTTCACGGAGTCTCTTGCAAATGAGCGAAAGCGCGCGTTACACCGAAGTAGCCGATCTGATCCCTGCCGCCGAAAGCCTGCGCGAAATTCGCCATCACATTCATCACCATCCGGAACTTGCCTACGAGGAGTTGCAAACCGGTGCGCTCGTCGCCGGGAAGCTCGAGGAATGGGGCTGGCAGGTCACGCGCGGTGTCGGTCAAACCGGTGTGGTCGGCACGCTCAAAGTAGGCGACGGCAAGCGCAGCATCGGCATTCGCGCCGACATGGACGCGCTGCCGATCATCGAGCAAACGGGTCTGCCTTACGCGAGCGGCACGCACGGCAAGATGCATGCGTGCGGCCACGACGGCCACACGACAATTCTGCTCGGTGCCGCGCAACGTCTCGCCGCCACGCGCAATTTCTCAGGTACGGTGCACTTGTACTTTCAGCCGGCCGAAGAAAGCGGCATCGACAGCGGCGCGAAGAAAATGATCGAAGACGGCCTGTTCGAGCGCTTTCCATGCGACGCCGTGTTCGGTCTGCACAATCATCCAGGCGCGGAGCCGGGCGTGCTGCTGTTCCGCAAGGGGCCGTTCATGTCGGCGGGCGACAAGGCGATCATCACGGTAGAAGGCGTGGGCGGCCACGCGGCGCGCCCGCATCTGACGGTCGATCCGGTGGTGGTGGCGGCAAGCATCGTCATGGCGTTGCAGACCATCGTCGCGCGTAACGTCGATCCGTCGCAGCCTGCGGTCGTGACGGTCGGTTCGATGCATGCGGGTACAGCAAACAACGTGATCGCGAGCACGGCGAGACTCGAACTGAGCGTGCGTTCGTTCAGCCCCGAAGTGCGTGCGTTGCTTAAAAAGCGCATTACCGAACTCGCGCAAACGCAGGCCGCGAGTTATGGCGGCAAGGCCGTGGTCGAATATATCGAAGGTTATCCGGTCGTCGTTAATTCGGATGACGAAACAGATTTCGTGGTAGAAGTGGCGCGCGAACTGGTAGGCGACGACAAGGTCGTTGCGCAGACCGACATACTGATGGGTAGCGAGGACTTCGCATTCATGCTGCAGAAGCGGCCGGGCACGTTTCTACGCATCGGCAACGGAGTGGGCGAGGACGGCTGCATGGTGCACAACCCGCATTACGACTTCAACGACCAGAACCTGCCGGTTGGTGCAGCATTCTGGACGCGGCTGGTGGAGCGGTACCTCAGCCGCTGACCACAGTTGCGGGCGCGGGGCGTGAACATTCGAACAGCGGTGGCAAAACTGCCGCTGATTCAACCACGCCTTGCCACCATCTCCGATACGGTTTGCGCAGCCTGCTGCAGCGGCTCGAGAAACGCCTTGACCATCTGCCTGGCCGAATTGCGTTGCGCGTTGCCGCTGATATTCATTGCCGCGATCACGCGTCCCTGACGATTGCGGATAGGCGCCGACAGCGAAATCAAACCGCCTTCCAGTTCCTGATCGACAATCGCCCATCCTTGGCGGCGCACCTGCGCGATCAGTTTCTTCAGTTCTTCTTTGTCCGTTACCGTGCGCGGCGTGTGAGCGTAGAGCGGCGACGAATTCAGCGTGGTTTCGAGCGTCTCGTCGTCGAGTGCGGAGAGCAGCACGCGGCCCATCGACGTGCAATACGCCGGCAGGCGGCTGCCGATGGACAGGTTGATCGTCATGATCTTGTGAGTCGGCACGCGCAACACGTAGACGATCTCCGTGCGGTCTAGCACGGCCGCCGAGCAGCTTTCGTGCACCTGTGCGGACAGTTCTTCCATAACTGGCTCAGCCAGATTCCAGAACGGCATCGACGTCAGGTACGCGAACCCGAGGTCGAGAATTTTCGGCGTCAGCCGAAACAGGCGGCCCTCGGCTTCGACGTAGCCGAGCGTCTGCAATGTCAGCAGGATGCGCCGCGCGCCCGCGCGCGTGAGGCCCGTGGCAGCGGCGACGTCGGTAAGCGTCTGCTCGGGGCGCGTCGCGTCGAACGCGCGAATCACCGCGAGGCCGCGCGCGAACGATTGCACGTACGAGTCGCCCGGTTTGTCCGGGGCCGGTTCGGCGCTGGCGGAAACGTCGGGGGACGGCGGCGGGGCTTTGCTCATGGACCTGGAAATGTGTGCGAAACGTGCGTTCGTAAGGCTTGGATACCGTCCGCGGTGACTCGATCGTCGCGACGGTGCGCAAAGGCGTGACGATAGCTTAAGCCTTCTGTTTCGCCAACTTCACGGGTCTTCGGACAAAAAACCCAGGGTTTGCGTGGATGTAACCGGCATCGAAAATTTGTATGATGACCCGATGACATGACAATCGAGAGATCGATGTTCGACAAGATTCCAGCCCGCGCACTGAGCGACACCGTCGCGCAGCAGCTTCTCAAGCAGATCGACAAGGGCACCTTCGCACGTGGCGGCAAGCTGCCCACCGAGGCCGTGCTCGCGCAGCAATTTGGCGTGAGCCGCACGGTGATCCGCGAGGCGATTTCGCGGCTGAAGAACGAAGGTGTGGTCGAGCCGCGCCAGGGCAGCGGCGTCTTCATCGCGGCGCACGGCGCGATCCGGCCGCTGCGTATCGACTACGCCGAAGCGGTCGAGCCGGGGTCGGTCGTGCAGATTCTCGCGCTGCGGCGGGCGATTGAAGCGGAAGTCGCATCCGAGGCCGCGATGCGCCGCACCGACGCCGACATGATGTCCATCGACGCGGCTCTCGCGAAGATCGACGAAGCCGTCGCGGAAGGCGAGGACGGCGTGACCGAAGACGTCGCGTTTCATCGCGCGATTGCGGGAGCAACCGGCAATCCGTATTTCCTCAAGACGCTGACGTTCCTGAATCAGTATCTCGAAGCCGGGACGGTTGTCACGCGCCGCAACGAGGCACTGCGCGAAGACTTCTCGCGTCAGGTGCGCGAAGAGCACGCGGCCATTGCAGCCGCAATTCGTGCCGGCGATCCCATGGCCGCGCGCAACGCGGCGCAAACGCACATGTACAACGCGGCAAGGCGGCTCGCGGAAGCGGGCATTCGCTGATGCCGTGGCACGCCGGCGAGTGCCGTGGGCTCGGCGCACGCGATGCAATTCCCACAAGCGCGTAACAGATTCCATAGAGGTGCAGCATGTCCAGAAATGTCGGTGTCATCGGTCTCGGTGCAATGGGTTTGGGCGTCGCGCGTTCGTTGCTGCGTGCGGGCTTGCGGGTCCACGCGTGCGATCTGCGCAGCGAAGTCCTGCAGGCGTTCGTAAAAGAAGGCGGCGTGGGTTGCGCGTCGCCCGCCGAACTCGGTGCGCAATGCGACGTGGTCATCACGTTGGTCGTGAACGCCGCGCAAACCGAGGCGGTGTTGTTTGGCGAGCAAGGCGCGGTCGCGGCGATGAAGCCGGGCGGCGTCGTGATCGCGAGCGCGACGGTCGCGCCCGACTTCGCAATCGAACTTGGCAAGCGGATTGAGGCAGCAGGTTTGCAGATGCTCGATGCGCCGGTCTCGGGCGGGGCGGCGCGCGCCGCATCGGGCGAGATGACGATGATGACGTCCGGTCCCGCCGCCGCTTACGCGGCCTGTGAGGACGTGCTTGCCGCGATGGCGGGCAAGGTGTATCGCCTGGGCTCCGCGCATGGCGCGGGATCGAAGGTCAAGATCATCAACCAGTTGCTGGCCGGCGTGCATATCGCCGTGGCCGCGGAGGCGATGGCGCTCGGCTTGCGCGAAGGCGTCGATCCGGACGCACTTTACGACGTGATCACGCACAGCGCCGGCAATTCGTGGATGTTCGAGAACCGCGTACCGCACATACTCAACGGCGATTACACGCCGCTGTCGGCCGTCGACATCTTCGTCAAGGATCTCGGCCTCGTGCTCGATACCGCGCGCCGTTCGAAATTTCCGCTGCCGCTATCGGCGGCGGCGCATCAGATGTTCATGATGGCGTCCACAGCCGGTCACGGCGGCGAAGACGACTCCGCGGTTATCAAGATTTTCCCCGGCATCGACGTGCCGGCGGCAAAGTGAACAGGAGCGCGTCATGACCGCTACGACACAACGCGCGCTGCTCGGCTGTATCGCCGACGATTTCACCGGTGCAACCGACCTCGCCAACATGCTGGTGCGCGGCGGAATGCGCACGGTGCAAACCATCGGCGTGCCGGAGAAGGGAGAAACGATCGAAGCCGACGCGCTCGTGGTCGCGCTGAAGTCGCGCACGATCCCCGCAGCCGACGCAGTCGCGCAATCGCTTGCCGCCCTCGACTGGCTGCGCGCCCAAGGGTGCCGCCAGTTCGTTTTCAAATATTGCTCGACCTTCGATTCGACTGACGCGGGCAACATCGGGCCGGTGACGGATGCGTTACTGGATGCGCTATCCGCGCAAGGTTCTGCCAGTGCTTTCACGATTGCCTGCCCCGCGTTCCCCGAGAACGGCCGCACCATTTTTCGCGGTCATCTCCTTGTGGGCGATACGTTGCTCAACGAGTCGGGCATGGAGAACCATCCGCTCACGCCGATGCGCGACGCCAACCTCGTGCGCGTGTTGCAACGTCAGACGCAATCGAAAGTCGGGCTCGTGCGTTACGACGCGGTGGCCCAAGGTGTATCGGCCGTGCGCGAATCGTTCGACGCATTGCGTAACCAGGGCGTGCGCATGGCAATTGCCGACGCGGTCTCCGACGCAGACCTCCACGTGCTTGGCGAAGCGTGCGCCGATCTGACATTGATCACGGGCGGCTCGGGTATTGCGTTGGGCTTGCCGGGTAACTTCCGTCGCGCGGGCCTGCTCGATTCGCAAGCTGATGCCGCGCAACTGCCCCACGTCGAAGGAATGTCCGCAGTGCTCGCCGGCAGCGCGTCGAAAGCGACCAATGCCCAAGTCGCCGCCTGGCGCGAAACACGGCCTGCGTTTCGCATCGACCCGCTTGCGGCAGCGCGCGGCGAAGCGGTTGTCGAACAGGCGCTGGCCTTCGCGCAAACATATCTCGACAAAGCCGAACCCATGCTCATTTACGCGACCGCCACGCCCGACGAAGTGAAAGCGGTGCAGCGCGAACTCGGTGTGGATCGGGCAGGACATCTGGTCGAATCGACGTTGGCGGCGATTGCCCGCGGCTTGCATGAACGCGGCGTGCGCAAGTTCGTCGTGGCGGGCGGCGAGACCTCGGGCGCGGTCGTGCAGGCGCTGAATGTCCGCACGTTGCGCATCGGCGCGCAGATCGATCCCGGCGTTCCGGCGACGGCAACCGTGGGCGCGCAACCGCTCGCGCTGGCACTGAAATCCGGCAACTTCGGCACGACGGATTTCTTCGAAAAAGCGCTGCGTCATCTGAACGGAGCCGCGCAATGAGCAACGCGCCCGCAGTCCACGCCACGAACGAAGCGCGCGTACGCGAGGAAATATGCGTGACTGGCGCGAGTCTTTATCAACGAGGCTATACAGTCGGCAGCGCTGGCAACATCAGCGCGCGGCTCGATGACGGCTGGCTGATCACGCCGACCGATGCGTGCCTCGGTCGGCTCGATCCGGCCGATATCGCCAAGGTCGACTTCGATGGCAATGCGGTGTCGGGCGGCAAGCCCTCGAAAACGCTCGCGCTGCATCGCGGCATCTATGCGCGCAACGGCGAAACGCGCGGCATCGTGCATACGCATTCGACGCATCTGGTCGCACTGACACTGGCGGGCGTGTGGAGTGAGACCGACGTACTGCCGCCGATCACGCCGTACTACGTGATGAAAGTGGGCCACGTGCCGCTGATTCGTTACCGCCGGCCCGGCGATCCGCAAGTGGCCGCGCAGATCGCCGCGCTCGCCGATAGCGTTCGCGCGGTGCTGCTCGAGCGCCTAGGCCCAGTGGTCTGGGAACGTTCCGTCGCGCATGCGTCGTATGCACTTGAAGAACTCGAAGAGACCGCGCGTTTGTGGCTCATGACCAATCCTCGACCGGCGCCGCTCGACGAAGCGTCGCTCGAAGAACTGCGCAGCGCGTTCGGCGCGCGCTGGTAGCAACCGCTCACATCAATCAGATCGCCCAAGGCGACGCGTTATACAACCATCCCAGGAGACATTGCATGAGTTCGTATCAGGCCGTATCCAGCCAGCCGTTCGCGGCGGCCGCGGGTCAACCCGGCGCCGCGGAAGTCGAGCGCACATACAAGAAAGTGTTCTGGCGCATCGTGCCATTTCTGATGCTTTGCTACGTGGTCGCGTATCTGGATCGCGTGAACGTCGGCTTTGCAAAGCTGCAAATGTCGCAAGACCTCGCGTTCAGCGAAACGGTGTTCGGCCTCGGTGCAGGCGTGTTCTTTATCGGCTACTTCCTGTTTGAGTTGCCGAGCAACATTCTGATGCATAAGCTCGGCGCGCGCATCTGGATCGCACGGATCATGATTACCTGGGGTGTCATGTCAGCGCTATTCGTGTTCGTAAAGACGCCGACTCAGTTCTACATCCTGCGCTTTCTGCTTGGTCTCGCCGAAGCAGGTTTTTATCCGGGCGTGATCCTGTATCTGACTTACTGGTTTCCGTCGCATCGGCGTGCCAAGATCATTGCGGTGTTCATGTCGGCCATTCCGGTGTCGGGCATCTTCGGCAATCCGCTGTCCGGCTGGATCATGCAGGCGTTCCATCACAGCTCCGGTCTCCAGGGCTGGCAATGGATGTTCCTGATCGAAGCAATTCCGGCGGTGGCGATCGGTATCGCCACGATCCTGTATCTCGACAATGGAATTGCGAGCGCAAAGTGGCTGAGCGAAAGCGAAAAGCGCCTGTTGACCGATGAAATCGCCGCATCGCAGCCGAAGGAAAAAGCAAACGCTCATTCGCTGCGCGCGGTGTTCCGCGATCCGCGTACATGGTGGATGTCGCTCATCTACTTCGCGTTCGTCACCGGGCAATACGGCCTGACGTTCTGGATGCCGACGCTCGTCAAATCCACGGGCGTGAGCGGCGCATTCAACATCGGTCTGCTGAGCGCGATTCCGTTTGTCTGCGCGATCGTCGTGATGAATCTGATGGGACATAGCGCGGACAAGCGCCGTGAGCGCCGCTGGCATCTGATCGTGCCGGCGTTGTTCGGCGCCGTGGGCTTCACGGTCGCGGCTTCGTTCGCGAGCAACACGGTGGTGTCCATCGCCTTTCTGTCGCTCGCCGCTGCCGGCGTGCTGACTTGCGCGCCGCTCTTCTGGTCGCTGCCGACGGCGTTCATGTCGGGCGCGACCGCAGCGGCCGGCATCGCGATCATCAATTCGATCGGCAATCTCGCGGGTTTCGCGAGTCCCTACATGATCGGCTACCTGAAGGATCTCACGCATAGCACGCAGACCGGCATGTATGTGCTGGCCGGCATGCTGGTGATCGGCGCGATTGCTACGTGGCTCACGCCGGCCAGACTGGTCAATCGCTAAAAGCGCCGCGCGGCGCATACGTTGCTGCACAGCTTCGGTTGCCGCGCGCTGAACACAGCTTCAAAGGAGTTGCCGCCATGCCTCGCTTCGCCGCCAATCTGTCGATGATGTACAACGAGCACGCTTTTCTGGACCGTTTCGCTGCTGCCGCAAAAGACGGTTTCAAAGCGGTCGAGTTTCTGTTTCCGTATGATTTTCGCGCCGCGGAAATCAAGGCGCGGCTCGACGCCAACGGTCTGACACAAGCGCTCTTCAACGCGCCGCCAGGCGACTGGGCGAGCGGAGAGCGCGGCATCGCAACGCTGCCCGGACGTGAGGACGAGTTCCGCCGCAGCATCGAAACCGCTCTCGAATACGCGCGTGTGATCGGCAATCGCAAGCTGCATGTGATGGCGGGCCTGATCGGCGCGGATCAGCCGCGCGAGCGGCATCGCGAGGTGTATCTGCAAAACCTCGCGTATGCCGCGAAGGCCGCGCAAGCCGAGGGCATCATGATTGTGATCGAACCGATCAATACACGCGACATGCCGGGCTTTTTTCTGAACCGGCAGGACGAGGCGCAAGCAATCTGCGCGGAAGTCGGCGAGCCGAATCTCAAGGTGCAGTTCGACTGTTACCACTGTCAGATCGTGGAAGGCGATCTCGCGGTGAAGCTCAAGCGCGATCAGGCGGGCATCGGTCACATTCAGGTTGCAGGCGTACCCGAGCGGCACGAGCCGGATACGGGCGAGATCAACTATCCGTATCTCTTCGATGTCATCGACTCACTCGGCTACGACGGCTACATCGGCTGCGAATACCGCCCGCGCGCCGCGACTTCCGCGGGGCTCGGCTGGCTCAAACCCTATCTGAACGCTGCTTGATCAGGATATAACGAGGACACTAGCCAATCATGAAAGTACTGATAACCGGCGGCGCGGGATTTCTCGGCCAACGCCTTGCGCGCGAACTGCTCTCGCGCGGTTCGTTGAACGACGCGCAGGGTGCGCCGCAAGCCATCACCGAACTCGTCTTGCTCGACGTCGTGCAAGCGAACAATTTCGGCGACAGCCGCGTGCGCACCGAAGTGGGCGATATCGCCGAGCGCAGCGTGCTCGAGCGTGCAATCGACGGCAACACCGCGGCGATCTTTCACCTTGCCGCGATCGTGAGCGGTCAGGCGGAAGCCGACTTCGATCTCGGCATGCGCATCAATCTCGACGCGTCGCGCCTGCTACTCGACGTTTGCCGCGAACGCGGACACCGGCCGCGCGTGGTGTTCACGAGTTCGGTCGCGGTGTACGGCGGCGACTTGCCCGACATCGTGCAGAACGATACTGCGCTGAATCCCCAATCGTCGTACGGCGCGCAAAAGGCGATTGCCGAGTTGCTGCTCAACGACTATTCGCGGCGCGGTTTCGTCGACGGACGCGTGCTGCGGCTGCCCACGATCAGCGTGCGGCCCGGCAAGCCGAATGCGGCGGCGTCGTCGTTTGCAAGCGGCATCATCCGCGAGCCGTTGAACGGCGAAGAGGCTGTGTGCCCCGTCAACGGCGCCACGCGGCTGTGGCTGCTGTCGCCGCGCAAAGCGATCGAGTGCCTGATCGCCGGGCTCGAACTCGATGCCGCCGCGCTGGGCAACCAACGCGTGCTGAATCTGCCGGGCATCTCCGTGAGCGTCGACGAGATGGTGGCGGCGCTGCGCGAAGTGGCTGGCGACGAGGTCGCGAAGCGGATCGTCTGGCAGCCGGACGCGCGCATCGAAAAAATCGTCGGTAGCTGGCCAGGACGTTGGGACACATCGCGCGCCGAACAACTGGGCCTGCGCGGCGAGCAGACCTTTGCCGACGTGATCCGCGCCTATATCGCAGACGAGGGCGTGAAGGTTCGCTGAAGTTTCGCTGAAGGTCCATTAGAAGGTCACTAAAGCGCCCGCCAGACCTCGCGTTGCGGCCCCGCAGCGCGGCGGCGGCGCGGGCGCATCAATTGTCAGACGCTTGCCCGGCGCGGCTGACGCCTCTCACGTATTCCCTGATGACGGGCGGAGCGCGCTTGACAGCGTTTCCGCCACGCGCCTATTATCGAGCCTTGTTGTTCGATATATGACCGTATGTTCGCACAAAGAACAAAACGGCCGTCAACTCGAACGCATCGTTCACCATCCTGCGCTAAGCTGAATTCACGTGACGGCTGCCCGGCAGCCGCCCGGCCGATGCTCGACGCATCCGCCCGTGCCACGCATTCATGCTGACGGCGCGGCGCGCGCAGCACATCACTGGAGACATGACATGACCGAAGCATTCCTGTGCGACGCGATTCGCACCCCCATCGGCCGCTATGCAGGCTCGCTGTCGTCGGTTCGCGCAGACGATCTGGGCGCGGTGCCGCTGAAGGCGCTGATGGAGCGCAACAAGAACGTCGACTGGAGCGTCATCGACGACGTCATCTACGGCTGCGCGAATCAGGCTGGCGAAGACAACCGCAACGTCGCGCGCATGTCGTTGCTGCTCGCAGGGCTGCCTAAAGACGTGCCGGGTTCGACCGTGAACCGCTTGTGCGGCTCGGGCATGGACGCGGTCGGCATCGCCGCGCGCGCAATCAAGTCAGGCGAGGCCGCGTTGATGGTGGCGGGCGGCGTCGAGAGCATGAGCCGCGCGCCGTTTGTCATGGGCAAGGCAACGAGCGCGTTTTCGCGCCAGGCAGACATCTACGACACGACCATCGGCTGGCGTTTCGTCAATCCGTTGATGAAGCAGATGTACGGCGTCGACTCGATGCCGGAGACCGGCGAAAACGTCGCGACCGACTACAACATCAGCCGCGCCGATCAGGACGCGTTCGCACTTCGCAGTCAGCAGAAAGCCGCGCGCGCGCAGAAGGACGGCACGCTCGCGCAGGAAATCGTCGGCGTGACGATCGCGCAGAAGAAGGGTGATCCGATCACCGTGTCGCAAGACGAGCATCCGCGTGAGACGAGCCTGGAAACGCTCGCGAAACTGAAGGGCGTCGTGCGCCCGGACGGCACCGTGACGGCAGGCAACGCGTCGGGCGTGAACGACGGCGCAGCGGCGCTGCTGCTGGCCAACGAAGAGACGGCCAAGCGGTTCGGCCTCACGCCGCGAGCCCGCGTGCTCGGCATCGCGACGGCGGGTGTCGCACCGCGCATAATGGGCATGGGCCCGGCGCCCGCCGCACAAAAATTGATGGCGCGCCTGAACATGACCATCGATCAGTTCGACGTGATCGAGTTGAACGAGGCGTTTGCTTCTCAAGGTATTGCGGTGCTGCGCACGCTCGGCGTGGCCGACGACGACGCACGCGTGAACCCGAACGGCGGCGCAATCGCGCTGGGTCATCCGCTCGGTATGAGCGGCGCGCGCCTCGTGACGACCGCGATGTACCAGCTGCAACGCACGCAGGGACGCTTCGCACTGTGCACGATGTGTATCGGCGTGGGGCAGGGCATCGCAATCGCAATCGAACGCGTGTGATGGTCTAGCGCGCGTGCCGCGCTTTGCGTTTCTGAACAGCCTCTTCGCTGCCGCGAAGAGGCTGTTTCTTTTTGCGTCGCGCGTCGGCAAGCGTCGTACCGGCTCGCAATTGAAGCTTTCTGTAAGGCATGTACAATCGTTGCGCTACATCTTTAGTCAAGCGTCCTGAATATTTCCCATTGGACATTATGCGAAATGGGCAACGTGACCGGGACGATTTTTCAAGGAGAGCGTAAATGAATGCAGCGACGATAGGAGCAGCATTGACGGCAGCGGTGCTCGCCGCGGCTCAGCCGGCGTGGGCGCAAGAGCCCTTGGCGAGCGCCGCGCAAGGTGTCGTCAGTGCCGTGCAGCCTGTGCATATGAAGGCCACCATCGTGGGCATCGATCCCGGCAGCCGCTCGCTCACGCTGCAGGGGGCGAACGGCAACGTTGTGATCGTGCTCGTGGGCCAGCAAGTCGCCGGTTTCGAAAAACTGAAGGTGGGCGACCACGTGGATGCGCTGTATAAAAACGCGCTGCTGGTCAAGGCCGAGCGAGTGACAGGAAAAGGCAAGGGCATTCGTGAACGCGTCGATACGCAGGTCTACACACCTGCGTCGGGCGGCTTCGAATCGGCGCGTCAGGTCGAAGTGCTTGCCACCGTGCAAAAGATCGATCGCAAGCGGCGCCTTGTCACTCTGCGCGGCGCGTATCAGACCCAAACGCTCGAAGTCGGTCCGCAAGTCGATCTTGCAGACGTGAAGGTGGGCGACACGATTCACGCGGTATTCGTTTCGGCCGCAGCTGTACAAGTCACGCCGCAAGACGCAGCGCAAAGCACGCCTCAATGAAGCGTATGTCGTTGCTCGGCGCGATGGACTTGCCGGCCATCGCGCCGTTGTTTTTTCAGGCTCGTGCTGCGCATGCTGCGAGTTCACGCGACATGCGCGGAGCCTGACAACGCATGTCAGCGCGGGCTCGGCGGCCCCAGGCTCAAACCGGCGAGCCGGCCGAGCCAGCGCGCGAGAATGCCTTTCGCGGGCAGCGCGGAGCTCAGCGAGACATGCGCTGTTCGTTCGCCGTCAGCGCTGAGCCATATGCGTTCGCCGCGCTGCAGGCTGAACGTTTGACCCGGCGCGATCCAGTGATCATACGGAGAACTGATGCGGGTCAGCCAAAGGCGCGCCCCCTTCACCGTAAGCGTGCTGTCCGCTTCGACACGCCATGTCAGCGTCGCGCCCGGCACGACCGGGAAATGCACGACCACCTTCGGTAGACGCTCGTCCTGGTAATAAGCATAACGATGTGCGTCGTCTTCCATGCACTGCGGGCTTGCCTGATCCATCTTGCTCTCCGGTTTGGAGCCGGCCGACAGAGGCGCCCACAAAACAAAAGGCCCCTTCCGTTACCGGCGGGGCCTTGGGGTCTTGCTTTGCAGATTCAGACTGCTAACGCAAACATGCTCCCATAGGCCAGCCGATGATGGCTCGCTTCGGGTGATTAATCGCTACGGCGATGGAGATGTGCGTCAACATGAATTGAGTGTGCCGTTTTGCCGCACACGTTGTCAACGGAAATCGGCCGCTATTTCCCGTAGCCGCAGTGCAGCGCCTCGTCGCCTCATCGCCCGGATAGCCATGCGGCACGATGCGTTTTCACCGATGCAAAGTATGTCGGCGTATGTCACCGCCTCTGCAAAATGCTCGCGGAGCCTTGCCCAGAGGGCTTCTTTCACGATGAAACAGCGTGACATATCTTCACTGCTGACTGTCACGGCGCGTCCTCCTATAGTCCGTTCATCGCCACACAGCGCAGCAGCAGCAGTCGCACGACGTGGCCTGATTCCACGAAGGACATACCCGTGAAAACTCATTCGTTCGCAGTCCCGGTCAGCGGCGCTTCATCTGCGGCCGTCACTTCTTTTTCGCCTTCCGCTCGCCGCACACTGCGCAAGCTCGCGCTGACTGCAACAACGGCAATGCTCGCACTGGGCAGCGCGTCGGCATTCGCGTGGTCGCAGCACGGAACCGCCTACACGTCGCGCGGCGTCTATAACGAAGGCCACTATGGCTCGTGCGGCGGCGGCAGCTGCTCGCATGCTGGTGGCGTCGTCGGACCTTATGGCGGTGCCGCGACCAACACCGGCACGGTCACTCGCAATTCGCCCGGTCAGTTTTCGAATTCGGGCACTGCGACGGGCCGCTACGGAAACTCGGTGCAGCACTCTGGCGACACCAGTTGCGCGGGCGGCACGTGTTCGCATACGGGCGCGCTCACCGGACCGGATGGCAAGACGGCGACCACCTCCGGCGAAGTAACGAAGACGGGCGCTGGGCAGTACTCGTCGTCGGGATCGGTGACGCGCTCCAACGGCGATACGGTCGATCACTCGGCGTCGACCAGCTGCGCCGGCGCTTCATGCTCGCGTTCGGGAACGGTCACTGGATCGGATGGAAACACGGTCGCACATTCCGGCACGGCGACGAGGGTAGCGCCCGGCGTAGTGACGACGTCCACCAGCGTGACCGGCACGCATGGCAATACGGTGAGTTCGAGTGGAACCGTGGTGAGCACGGGCGTTGTGGCGACGGGCGGCACGACCGTCGTCGTCGCGCCGAAACCGGTGGTGTATCCGCCGCCGGCCGTCGTCGTTGCACCCAAGCCGGTTGTCTATGTCGCGCCGCCGCCCGCGCCCGCTGTCGTAGTGGCGCCGCCGCCCGTGGTTTATGCGCCGCCGCCCGCGCCGGCTGTCGTCGTGACGCCGAAGCCCGTGGTGTATGCACCGCCGCCGCCCCCGCCGGCTGTCGTGATCGCGCCGAAGCCCGTTGCTTATGTCGCTCCGCCAGTGGTCTATGCGCCGCCGCCGGTTGTCTACGTAGCGCCGCGCCGCGTTTATCTTGCGCCCGCGCCGCGTCCGGCAGTCTGGGTGCCGGGCCATTGGGTCGGCAATGTGTATGTACCGGCGCACTGGGCGTGAAGAGCGAACGCCATGTCATTAAGAATGCGCTTTACTCTAGCCGGCCGCGCCCGTCGGCCGAGCCGCGTCAAAGTCACACGAGGGATGCCGCCGGGCAGCGCGAACGCAGACGAGCAAAGTGTTGCCGCGTCACGCCGGCGGCGCTTGCGGGCCTCGGATGCATCCACGGTTCGCAAAGCAAGCGTATGGGCGACGATCATCGTGGCGACCGCGCTGGTGATCGCCGTGCAGAGGTTCATGGCAAATCCGGAGTTGCCGCGCGAACTTCCTGAACTCGTTCCGTCTGCGGATTGCCCCGCGCGCTACGCCGCCTTGCTCGATCTTGCGGAACTCGCGCGCCGCGACGGGACATCTTCAGAGGTTGTGATGCACGGGTTGAACAACGGCGATGGCGCAATGAGCGCATGCCCGCGCATGACCAGCAGCGCAGCGACACCGTGATCGGCAGTCTGCCGCGTCTGCTGTTACGCCTCTTCTTCCGGTTCCGCGAGCGTCAACGGAAAGCGGATTGTGAAGGTGGTGCCCACGCCTTCGCGTGACGCGAAGTCGATGTGCCCGTCGAGCACGCGGCACAGTTCCTTGACGATGGCGAGACCCAACCCGGTGCCGGGAATTTCCTCGCCGGCGGCGCGTTCGAATTCGGCAAACACCCGGTCGGCATCGGCGGGCGCGATGCCCACGCCGGTGTCCGACACGCGGATCGACCAGTGCTGCGGACCGGCCGTCAGGAAGTACAGCTCGACCTGACCCGACTTGGTGTATTTGGTCGCATTGGTGAGCAGGTTGACGGCGATCTGCTTGATCTTCAGGCGGTTCGACGTGACGGCGGGCAGCGCCGGATCGAACGCCGCGCGCAGCGTCAGCCCCTTCTCTTCGATGGACGGCCGCGACGACGCCACAAGCTCCTCGTAGAGTTCGTGTAGATCGACCTGTTCGAGCGTGAGCGGCGTACCGTCGCCGAGGATGACCGAGTACTCCACCATCTGTTCGACAAGCGCCTTCATGTCCGCCGCCTGCCGGTTCGCTAGCTGCAACGCGGTGTCGGCCTTGGCGGGTACGCGAGCGATCAGTTGCAGCGCCATTGAGAACGAATTCAGGAAGTTGCGCAAATCGTGCACGACACTGCGCGTGATGTGCATGCGCGACTCGTACAACTCGCTGACGAGCCGCTGTTTCAGCGTCAATTCGTGATTGGCGCGCTCCAGCCGACCGGTGTATTCGTCGATCTTGCGGTCGCGTTCGCTGACCACTTCCTTGATCGACGCAAGCGTGACCATGCTCAGCGCTTCTGCAATCAGGCGGCGCGCGCGCTTTTCGTGGCTGCGGGTGAATCCGTTGTCCCGCGTCGCGTACTCGTCGAGTACATCGGCGAGAACCAGGTGGAACAGATCCAGTTCGCGCACCAGTTCTTCGATCCGGTAGCCTTGACGCCAGCGCACTATGCCGTGCTTGCGCGCGTCGCGTTCGATCTCCGTTTCGACGTGTTCCAGATCGTCGACCTCCAGCGCCGCGCACAGGCCGTCGAGAATTTCGGGCAGGTGATCGGCGAGTTGCTGATACGTGAGCTTATCGGCTTCCACCAGATCGACGTCGCCAAAAACTGCGTTCATCCATTGTTCGGTCAAACGAACCCGCTCGGCGCGAACGAATTCGGCGAAGTTGCGCAGGGGGCTAACGCGTGTGTCGTTCTTCATGGTGCGGTGGATTTGAGTTCGAAAATGTGCGTGCGCTGCGGTGGCGGCAGCCCATTATCACAGCAAATCGCCCGCGCGGCGTCGAATTTGCGGCCCCGTCCACTTAACCGTTGCGGTCCTTCAAAAAATCGACGAACGCACGTAAGGGCGCGGGCACGTGACGGTGTCCGGGATAGTAGAGAAAGGGTCCCGAGAAGCTTTGCCACCAAGGTTCGAGAACAGGCTGCAATGCGCCGCTGTCGAGGTGCGGCTTCAGCATGTCTTCGAACAGGTGAATTACGCCCACGCCCGCGAGCGCTGCGCTGATCACGAGGTCGAGCGCTGCGCCGGGACGCACGAGCAACGGTCCCGACGGATTCAGTTGCACCACTTCGTCGTCGCGCTCGAAGATCCACGTCGGCGTCGCGCCGCCGGCAAACTGGACGCGCAGGCAAGCATGCGTAAGGAGGTCGCGCGGGTGCTGCGGGCGTCCGCGTGCCTCCAAATACTCCGGCGCGGCGGCGGTGGCGACGCGTTCCACGCGCGGGCCGATCGGCACCGCGATCATGTCCTGGTCGAGCCGCTCGTCGTAACGGATGCCCGCGTCGCAGCCAATGGAAAGCACGTCGACAAAGCCGTCTTCGACGACCACTTCCACCCGTATGTCCGGATAGGCTTTCAGAAACGGCGCTATCACACCAGGCAGTCCCATGCGCGCGGCGCTCGCCGGCACGTTCAATTTGAGCGTGCCGCTTGGCCGGTCGCGAAACACGTTGAGCACGTCGAGCGCCGCTTCCATTTCGCTGAAGAGCGGCGTCAGTTTTTCGAGCAGACGCAGGCCGGCTTCGGTCGGCGCGACACTGCGCGTCGTACGGTTCAACAGGCGCAGACCGAGCTTCGTTTCGAGGCGGCGCACGGCAATGCTCAAGCTCGACGCGGAAACGCCGCTCGTGCGCGCAGCGTCGCGAAAGCCGCCCGCGCGCGCGACTGAAATGAAAGCGGTCAGGTCGTTTAGTTCCATGTCACTGTTCACAAAATTGAACAACCCGTGCACGTTAGCCCGCTTTATTAAACGGTGCAATCCCCGCCATACTGGGCTCACCTACAAAGACAGGAGAGCACCATGACAAACCTCGATATGACAAAGACATTTTTGCTCGGCGGCCGCGAGGTGCGACGCATGGGCTATGGCGCGATGCAGCTCGCGGGACCCGGCGTGTTCGGGCCGCCGAAAGACCGCGACGCAGCGATCGCCGTGCTGCGTGAAGCGGTGGCTAGCGGCGTCAATCACATCGACACCAGCGATTTTTACGGCCCGCATATCACCAACCAGCTGATTCGCGAGGCGCTGCATCCGTATGCCGACGATCTCGTGATCGTCACGAAGCTCGGCGCGGTACGGGACAGCGACGGCGGTTGGCTGCCGGCGCAGGCGCCCGAGGATCTCGAGCGCGGCGTACACGACAATCTGCGCAACCTCGGGCTCGACGCGCTCGAAGTGGTGAATATGCGGATGATGGGCGACGTGCACGCGCCGAGCGAAGGATCGGTCGAAAAGCAGATCACCGCGCTCGCCGAACTTCAACAGCGCGGGCTGATTCGCCATATCGGCCTGAGCAACGCCACGCCGGCGCAGATTGCCGAAGCACAGCGCATCGTAAAGATCGTCTGCGTGCAGAACCACTACAACCTGGTGCACCGCGCCGACGACGCGCTGATCGACGAACTGGCGGCCAAGGGCATTGCTTATGTACCGTTCTTTCCGTTGGGCGGCTTTACGCCGATCCAGTCGTCAGCGCTGACCGACATCGCGGCAACGATCGGCGCAACGCCGATGCAAGTGGCGCTTGCATGGCTGCTGCAGCGCGCGCCCAATATCCTGCTGATTCCGGGCACGTCGTCCGTCGGGCATTTGCGCGAGAACCTGCACGCCGCACAGATCGAGTTGAACGATGAAATACTCGCGAAACTGGATGCCATTGGCCGCGCCAACGGCTAACGCAACGTGTTAATGCCACGTGTTAAGGCCACGTGTTAAGGCCACGTCGCTTCAAACGGAATCCGCAATATGCGCTCGCAGCCACTGGTGAGCCGGGTCCCGATGCGACCGTTCGTGCCACAGCATCGCCATTTCGTAGCCCGGCACCTCGACGGGCGGCTGGACCACGCATAGTGCGGCGTTGTCGCGGACCAGCCGCTCGGGCACCATCGCCACGAGGTCGGTCTTGGCAAGCGCGGAAATCATGAAGAGAAAGTGCGGCACCGAGAGCACGACTTTGCGCGAGAGGCCGGCTTTGGCGAGCGCTTCGTCGGTCGCGCCGGCGAATCCGCCGCCGTCGGGCGACACGATCACGTGCTCGAACTTCGAGAATTGCGCGAGCGTCGGCCGCCGTTTCAGGCGCGGGTGACCGGCGCGGCCGGCGAGCACGTAGCGCTCGGCGAACAGCACTCTTCGTCGCAAACCGGCGGGCGCTCCTTCGCTCGTGTGAAAGCCGAGGTCGATCTCGCCCTGTTCGGCCTGCCTTGCGATGCGGGGCGGCGCCGCTTCGACTATGGCGAGGCGGGTGCCGGGCGCCGCCGCGCGCAGGCCCGGCAACGCCGGCAAGACGATGGTCGATTCAGCGTAGTCCGTCGCGGCAACGCGCCAGGTGTGGGCAGCCTGTGCCGGGTCGAACGGACGCGCGGGCGCCACGGCTTGCTCTAATGCCTCCAGCGCTTGCCGCAACGGCTCGCGCAGCGCCTCGGCACGGGCCGTCGCACGCATGCCGCGCGGGCCGGGCAGCAGCAGGGGATCGCCCAGCAGATCGCGAAGCTTGGCCAGATGCACGCTCACGGAAGGTTGCGAAAAATTCAGCCGCTCAGCCGCGCGCGTCACGTTCAGCTCGGCCAGCAAAACGTCAAGCGTAACGAGAAGGTTCAGGTCCAGCTTGCGGAGATTATTCACGGTAATACCTGTCATATCAGCAATTCATTTCTAATATACCGCGGCGACGCCTATCGTGTGTTCTTCCAGACATGAAAGAGGCAAGCGCAAATGAACGTTCTCATTGTTTATGCTCATCCTGAGCCACGGTCGTTGAATGGATCGCTGAAGGAGTTTTCCGTCAAGCGCCTGCGCGACGCGGGGCACGCTGTTCAGGTTTCCGATCTGTATGCGATGAACTGGAAGGCGGCGCTGGATGCAGGCGATAGCGTCGCTCACACGACCGGCGATCGCTTCGATCCTTCACGCGCGTCGAAATATGCGTTCGAAAACGGACTGCAAAGCGCGGACATCGCAGCGGAGCAGGCAAAGCTCAAATGGGCGGACGCGGTGATTCTGCAATTTCCGCTGTGGTGGTTTTCAATGCCAGCGATCATGAAGGGCTGGGTAGAGCGGGTCTACGCATACGGCTTGGCATACGGCGTGGGCGAGCACTCGGACGCGCGCTGGGGCGACCGTTACGGCGAGGGAAACTTCGCCGGGAAACGCGCGATGCTCGTAGTCACGACGGGCGGATGGGAATCGCACTATAGTCCGCGCGGAATCAACGGTCCGATCGACGACCTGTTGTTCCCGATCCAGCACGGCATACTGTATTACCCCGGCTTCGATGTACTGCCGCCGTTCGTGGTGCATCGCACGAGCCGCATCGACGAACAGAAATATGCCGAAGTGCGCAACGCGCTCGGCGAGCGCCTCGACAATCTCTGGAACACGGCGCCGTTACCCTTCCGCGCGCAGAACGGCGGCGATTATCGGATTCCCGAGCTTACGTTGAAGGACGACATTGCACCCGGTCGCGAGGGCTTCGGTGTCCACGTCAAATAGTTGCATTGCCCACGCATGCTCGAAAGCATGCGCTGCGCATCGCGTGATACCAATCTTAGGGTTTACTGAAATTTGGCTGTAAGTCGCCGTTGCTAGAGTCGTCGCTGGATATTGCCGCCCCGTATGGCTTGCGTCGTTGGTATGCCCGCTGGGTTCCCGGACACGTAGAAAGGGAGAGCGACAACATGAGTAAGGCGCGTCTTTGCTGGCTGATCGTAATGATGCTTGTCGCCGCTCCGGCATGGGCCTTTCAGTCCCGTGTCGTGACGATTCCGAGCGCGGCCATGCACAAGTCGCTGGAAGCGACAGTCGTACTGCCCGACAGCTATGGGCGCGGCAACGCGGCTGACCGCTTTCCGGTCGTCTATCTGTTGCACGGCTCGGGCGGCGACTACACCGACTGGGCCGCCAATTCGCCCATCGGTAGACTCGCCGACCGTTACCACGTGATACTCGTGATGCCCGATGGCGGCCGCGAAAGCTGGTATATCGACAGTCCGGTCGACTCGCGCAGCCGTTACACGACTTACGTCGGTACCGAGGTCGTGGCGTACATCGACATGCATTTCCGCACCATTGCGACGAAAGAAGGGCGCGCGATCACCGGCTTGAGCATGGGCGGGTTCGGCGCGCTTCACATTGCGCTGGATCGGCCAGACGAGTTCGGGGCGGCGGGAAGCATGAGCGGCGCGGTGGATCCGCGCGGTTGCGAAGATGAACCGGGCATCGACCAGGTGTTCGGCGATCCTGCGAGGCATGCGGACTTCTGGAACGACGAGCCTATCGTCGAGCATGCGCGCAGCTTTGCGAGCGCGCATATTGCGCTGATGATCGACTGCGGAATGAACGATTCACTCGTGCAGTCGAACCGGATGCTGCATGCGCGGCTCATCGAACTGGGCGTGCCGCATCATTATGCGGAGCGGCCGGGCGGCCACACGTGGAAGTACTGGGCCAACGCGGTGCAGTATCAGGTGCAGTTCTTTGCAAATACCTTCAGGCGCAACGGCGGTAGCACGATAGCCTGACGCTCATGCTTCGTGCCGCGTGTTTGCTCTGATTCGATTTTGATTCGGTAACCGAACTAATCTTTTCGTGGCGTCAGTCGATGCCGTGAAACACTGCATCATCGGGGCCGAGGTATGCGGGCGGACGCCATGCAGCGTCGCGCATGGAATGCTGCACCAGTTTTTCGACGCCGAGCAGCACCGCAAAGATCGCCATCCGCACTGGAATGCCGTTATCGGTTTGCCGGAAAATGGCGAGCCGCGAGTCGTGATTGAGATCGACGCTCAGATCGTTCGCGCCCGGCCGGCTGTCGCGCGGAAGCGGGTGCATGATGAGCGTATCGCTGCCGCACACGCTGTCTACCAAGGCCTGGTTGATCTGGAAGTCGGGCGTGTAGCCTTCGAACGATTCGTCGGTAAAGCGCTCTTTCTGAATGCGCGTGGCGTACACGACGTCGGCGCCGCGCAGTCCGGTTGGCAGATCGTGAGTCTGCTCGATCACATGCCCATTACGCGAAATCTGCTCGATGATGTAGCCCGGCATTTCCAGCATGGGCGGCGAAATCAGCGTGAACTTGATGCCGCGATATAGAGCCAGCAGCTTGACCAGCGAATGCACGGTGCGCCCGTATTTGAGGTCGCCGACGAGCGCGATGTGCGCCCCGTCGACGATCTTGCCGAGCCGCGAGAACTCGCGCTGAATGGTGTAAAGGTCGAGCAACGCCTGGCTCGGATGTTCGCCGGGGCCGTCGCCGCCGTTGATCACAGGCACATTGGTCGCGCGCGCAAATTCGGCCACCGAGCCTTGCTCGGGGTGACGGATGACGAGTGCGTCGACGTAGCCGCTCATCACGCGGCTCGTGTCGTAGATCGACTCGCCCTTGGCCATGGAAGAGAACGTGAAGCCGGTGGTGTCGCACACCGAACCGCCGAGCCGGCAGAATGCCGCGCCGAAACTCACGCGAGTCCGCGTACTTGCCTCGAAGAACAGATTGCCGAGTACCGCGCCTTCGAGCACCCGCGAGATTTTGCGGCGCCGTGCGATGGGCTGCATGATGTCCGCGACGCGAAACAACGCCTCCACCGAGTCGCGCGAGAACTGGTCGACCGACAGCAACTGCGGCTTGCCTTCCCACAGCATCTGGCTCGCGAGCGACTGCGAATCTACGCTTTGCGTATATCTTTCGCCCGGCTCGCCATGCACGACGATTTCCGACACGAAGCGCTCGACGATCTCCGGCATGGCCCGCGATTCCTGGGAGTCGTCGGGCAACAACCACGTATCCAGCGCCCGGCGGGACACACCGATGCGGCCCGCGAAGGTCTCGCGGGTCATGTTCAGGCGGCGCATGGCGTCGCGGAGAAAGGCTTGTTGCGGGACGCTCATGAAGGCACCTGTCGGAAAATGGCTGCGCCGGATATACGCGGTGCGTATATTAGTTCGCCTATTGTAGAAGTCAAGGCATTTTGTCGGTGAGCGGAGGTTGGCTTGGTTTAGCGCGCGGTTTGTTTGGCCAGGAAGGGATGGGATTGCGTGGACTATCTGGAACGGCAGCGACAGCTAGCAACACCAGCCGCTGTGGCTTGATCGTTGGGTAGGTGGCCGGCAGTTCATACCCGTTGCTGCCGGTCGCGCTGTCAGAGTTTCGACGGCCGGTAGCGGAGTAGTCCGGTCATCCAAGTCGGCTTCTTAGTGACAGTAGCGCGCAGAATCAACCGGTTGATGCAATACATTTGCAGATACTATCGTCTCTGCAAGTCAACAATGCAGCGGCAACTGCAAGACACGAATCTATAACTCGGTCTGCTCGAACGGCGTCGCGGTGTCTAGGGAAGCACGGTCAACATGCCGATCGTCGTCGCGTCGCGTACTCCCGAAGTGCGCACGAGTTGGGGCATCAAGAAGTTCATCCCGTATGAGTGCATGAGGAAGTACGCGAGCGCCAGTACCACAAAGGCCGACGGCTTCAATGCCGCTAGAAACGAATGGCTCACGACTTTGTTCGCGTCAGCGTCGAGAGTCGAACGCAGCAGCGTGTTCTCTTCAGCGTCAGCCCGACCGCGTTCGACCCGGTCATCGAATCGGAACAGCACAATGATGCCGAGCAGGACGCAAGGCATCCGCTTGTGAAAATATCTAGTGCCACGCCGGGAGTCCTGCAACCCCGTCAAAGTGGCCAAGAATGAAGCCGGATAGAGGGGCGCTGAGTACGCCCGAGGCGACGAGTGCAAGAAAAAGAAGCTTGGTCACGCGGCCTCGGTATTTCGCTGGAAACCACGTCGACGGGTAGTACACCACGCCCGGAGTAAATCCCGCTTCGATAGCGCCGATTATGAAACGTGCAACCTAGGACGTTGTCTCTGAACGGACGAACACCATGCAGGCAATGGCGAGGCCCCACGAGACCATGATCCGTGCGACCCATTTTCTTGGGCCCGACTTTATAAAGAACAGATTGCTGGGCACTCGAAAACGTGTCGTTCGTAAAAACCGACGATAAATCGTAATTTAACGTTCGCCTTTAACGGTAGAAACCCTATGTTCTATCTGTTGACTGTGTCTCGAACGCCTCCGCTTGACGAAAGTATCGCTAGAAAATAACCTGATGTCAGTTATTTAATATGACATTGATGTAAATCTATGAGTCAAACCATTTCCCCCGTGCAAGTACGCGCCGGACGTGCTCTCTTGGGCTGGTCGCAGCAGGATTTAGCTAAGCAAGCTCGGGTTGCGGCCTCAACCGTCGCTGATTTCGAGCGCGGCCAGCGCACGCCGATGGCGAACAACTCGGATGCAATCCGATCGGCGCTGGAGTCAGCCGGTGTGGCCTTCTACGGAGGGGGGGCACTCTTCGATCTGCCGCACGCCGCGCCGGCACTCATACCTTCAGGCCAGCCGATACGCTGGATCGAAGCATCTGATCTTGCAGACTGGGCGGACCGGCGGGATGGTCAAGCCGCAATGCCGGAACTGCTTAGTAGACTGATCTCTGCAACGTGCAGCAACGCCGCACAACTCCGATTTCCTGCGGGAGATAGTGTCCAGTACTCGGGCTGGGATGGCACCTGCGACGCGGCGGTCGCCGTTGATCCGGTTCCGCGCGGTACGTCAGCCTGGGAAGTCGGCTCGCAGAGAAACGGCATCAAGGCAAAGGCCGACGAAGACTATGAGAAAAGAACGAATGATCCAGGCGCCGTCTCTCCGAAGGACGCGACGTACGTGTTCGTTACTCCGCGGCGTTGGCCAGGCAAGGATCAATGGGCGGTCAAACGCAAGGCTGAGGGTACATGGGCGGACGTAAAAGCTTTGGATGCAGACGACCTCGTCCATTGGATCGACAGTTACCCAGCCGTCGCCTATTGGTTAGCGACCCGGCTTCGCAGGCGCCCGGAAGGCATCGGTGCATTGGCTGACGTATGGGTCGAATGGTCATTGGCGACCATCCCCCCGCTCACTGCCGACCTAGTGCTCGCTGGTCGTGACGAGGAGGCTGCCCACGCGCTGCGTTGGTTGCGGGCCACCCCTTCCGTGTTGTCCGTTCAGGCCGAGTCCACGGAAGAAGCCCTCGCGTTCTTCCACTCTGCGATCATGGAGTTGCCGCCTCAATACGCGGCGATCTATCTCTCTCGTGCTCTCGTAGCAGCAAACGAAGATGTCGCTCGCATCCTCGGAGACGCGGCGTCTCCTTTGATCATTGCCCTTCGCACCGCCGACGCTGGACTGGCTCAACTTCTTGCTGCGAGAGGACATCACGTATTCCTCGCTCTTGGTCCTGACGCAGGGCGCACAGCAACCGGACTCGTGCTACCACGTCCTCGCCGCGATTTCATCAGTGAGGCGCTATGTAGTATGGGCTTCGAACGGGCAGAAGCTGACCGACTCGCCGGGGACTCGGCGCGAAGCCTCGCCGTCATCCGCCGGTTGATACCCTCCGCACCTGGTCGACTACCGAGTTGGGCTCAGAACGTACCCAACCGCGCATTGGTTGCGGCCATACTTGCCGGAGGCTGGGATGAAGGCATAACGGGAGATTGCGCAGTGCTGGAGAGCCTGTCCGGACACGCTTACAGCGATATGGCAAGGGGCCTGGTACCCTTGACCAATGTCCTCGACGGTCCTTTGCGCAAGTCGGACAATGCCTGGCGAGTAGCATCGCGCCGCGATGCCTGGCTGTTGCTGGCCCCGTTCCTCACAGACGGCGACATTGATCGTTTTCTTGATCTTTTCGCAAAAGTCTTTACTGAGCGCGACCCTCAGTTCGCGCTCAGTAACAGGGAGCGATTCTTCGCGTCATCGCAGGGGACTAGGCTGGCTCATTCGCGGCTCCTACGGCAGAGCATGGCGGAAACCCTCATTCTGATGGCGACGCTAGCGAACAGTGCGAAGAACGTGACACGGTGCGAGTCTAAGGTTAGCTTCGCGATCGAGACTCTGTTCCAAAAGTCAGACGCCGCCCTGTGGTGGACGCTGGATGCCGAATCGCCGAGATTGGCGGAGGCGGCTCCCAGAGCCTTCTTGCAAGCTCTGGACGATGCTTTAGTCGAGTCACCGTCACCCATAGTCGAACTGTTCGACGAGGACGATAATCCTTTATTCTCAAGTCATCATCTAAATGGGCTGCTTTGGGCACTCGAACAACTTGCATGGTCTCCGGCATTGCTCGGCGCCGTGTCCTACGCACTGTCAGACCTAGCCGCGCTTGATCCAGGTGGTCGTCAAGGCAACAGGCCGGACAGGAGCCTGCGCGCGATTTTCTTGCTGTGGTCACCGCAAACTTTCGCGTCGCTGAACGAGCGCCTGCGTATATTGGATCGTCTCCGTACCTCCAGGCCTGCTGTGGCTTGGAAACTGATGCTATCTATCGCGCCCCGGTCGTACGACACGTCCTTCCCGACTTCACTACCTCAGTGGCGGGACTTTGGCGTTGAAAGCAAGGAAGCAATCACACATGAACTGGTAGCTCGCGGCGCAGACGAGATCGCGATCCGTTTGCTTGAAGAGGTCCGGCACAGCGCACAGCGCTGGATGCAACTCATTGAACATATGGCTAGCTTTCCAGAGCATCGCCGCGCCGATATGCGCCGGCTATTGCTTGCGTCATTGCCCAATATCGACAATGCAGAAGATCGCACTCACTTGCGCGACGTCATTCGCAAATTCCTGCATCACCATCGCAGCTTCCCCAGCGCGGACTGGTCATTGCCGGAGCCGGAGTTGAAGGAGCTTCAAGAAGCATACGAGTGCTTGGAACCAACAGATCCGATCGATCGCGTCGTTTGGGCGTTCTCCCCAGGCTGCGGGTTGCCTCAGCCGCCGGCGGGCGGAGATTGGCAGGCCACGGAACAAGCCATCAAGGGCTACCGGGTACGGGCATTAACACAATTGGTCGACCAGGATGGAGTCGTTGCAGTTATGACGCTCGCACGTCGTTCCGGATCGCCCGGCTGGGTGGCGGAGGCTGTCGTGATCGCTGCGTTACCCGACAAGTTCCAACTGGATTTGGTCAGAGTGGGACTACGGAGTGAGGACGACGGCGAACGCAGGCTTGCGCAGACCTTGATTGCCGGGCGCAGCGGCCATATTGGTGATAGCTGGTGTGACGCTCTACTCGAGATGGCAACGGTAGAGGGTTGGGGGGCGGATGCGATCTTGCGGATATTGCATGCGTTACCAGGCGTTCGGCGCACTTGGGAAGTCGCAAGCGCCGCCGGCCCGGAGATGGCGCGACGTTACTGGCAAGGTGTAGCAACGTGGAGAATTTCTGGTCCTCCCGAAGACATCGCGTTCGCCGCTGAGCAACTGATCAACGAGCATCGTGCGAGGGATGCAGTACATTTCTTTGCTCAGCATCTAGAAATTGGTTTCTCTCCAGCTTTGGTCGTTCGGGCATTGTTCGCAGCGGTCGAGGAAAGCAAGGGTGCCGATGCAGCAGACCCAAATGAAGCGACGATGTTTGGCTACCACGTTACGCAGTTGCTCAGTTGGTTGGATTCGATAGATTGCACGGATCGCTCCACCATTGCTCGTATCGAGTGGGCCTACTTTGCTCTACTCCAGTACTCCGAGCGTCGCCCTAAAGAGTTGCAGAAAGCGCTAGCCACCGATCCCAGTTTCTTCATGATGCTATTGAAGGCGATTTACGCGCCTTCTCCTGAAAGTGGCATAAAAGAGTTGGAATCCGAGGATGCGGAGCAGGCGTCGGATATAGCGTCTCACGCATGGAACGTTCTGCACGACTGGGATTACGTTCCAGGCGCCAACGATGCCGGCGACATAGATGGTGCAGCGCTGCAATCTTGGGTCAAGACGGTTCGAACGCTTTGTTCGGAGAGCGGTCGACGGGAAGTCGGTGACGAACGCATAGGCAACATATTGGCCGCGTCGAAGTCAGACTCAGACGGAATGTGGCCGCCAAAGGCAGTAAGAGAGCTTATCGAAGCTACGCGGAGCAAAGAGCTCGAACACGGAATCGTCTTGGGCGTCGTGAACCGCCGGGGTGTGACCACGCGCGGAATGTACGACGGAGGAGAACAGGAACGCGCGCTGGAAGCGAAGTATCGACGCCTATATGCCGCCCTTAGCGAATGGCCTCGGACAGCCGGGGTACTCGATGAACTCGCTCGCAATTATGCGGCGGACGCCGAGCGTGAAGATCAACGCGTAGAGCGACGCCAATGGGACTAGCACCGAACAAGCGAAGTGCGAGTCCGCATAGGCTAGTCCGTGGCCTTGAGTCGATACGCGGCGACGACGTACCCTAGCTCCTCGCGTCCGTTGGTGTTTGATCTAAGTGCGCACGAGCCGCGTACGCTTTCTCAGGTCGCGCGGACGAAAACGTTACTCGACCCGTTCGAGGATCTGCTCCATGCGTGTTTACGCGGCAGGCGTCGTCCCATCGAATCTGACCGGCCGCTTTCCGGTGCGAGGCAGTCGCTCCACCGTCCGTTACTCGAGCGCAGCGAACGACGCTTGTTGGCCGCACACAGCTTTCGCCAACCGGCGCAACGCAGGGCCCTCTCAAACTCCGGCAAATCCAATGAATTCGCATCACAAATCCGGCGAGTCCAGTTTACGGGTTCTGAGTCATCTGGCGCGTAATCGGATTCCTTACTAAGACCTTGATTTGCAATAAGGCGTAGCGCAACCTATCCCGTTTCCCTGCAATTTTGAGCCGCGCTTTCCCAATCCGCCGCGGCCCCGGTTACACTCTGCTTCATGCGCCTTCGCCAAACACTCCGACTCTGCTCGTCGACCGCAACCCGGTCCGCTTTCGCAAGCGTTGCGAATGCGCACGCGCGCCATTCGCTCGTTGCCTCGCAGAACGGCGAGCAGTTGAGCCGTGAGTTCAACGTTAAAGCCAAAAAACAGCCGCTCATCTGACCGGAGCACGCTGTTCCGTCAGATGCGACGGAACGGCGGATCAAGCGCTTCAAGTGTTCTTCCTGTCTTTCTCCTTCGCATGCTGCCGGAATCGATACGGTCGCTCATCGACGTAAGAGGAAAGACATGTCCATTTTTTCGGGTATCTGGGTTCCACTCATCACGCCTTTCGCCGACGCCGCGGTCGATCATGCCGCGCTGCGTGCGCTCGTGCGCCGCTATGCCGGCGCGGGCATAGCCGGGATTGTCGCGTTAGGCACGACCGGAGAGCCGGCTGCGCTCAGCGCAGCCGAGCAGGACGCCGTGCTCGCAACGATCCTCGACGCGGCGCAAGCGGGCGGCGCGCGTGCCGACGCAAGCGCCGATGCCAAGCCGGCATTGCCGGTAGTCGTCGGCGTATCCGGCAATAACACGCAGAGCATGCGCGAGCGCATCGCGCAGCTGAATTCGCTGCCGATTGCCGGCGTGCTGATGGCCGCGCCTTATTACATCAGGCCGTCGCAGGCAGGCATCGTCGGACACTTCATGGCGCTTGCCGATGCGAGCGAAAAGCCAGTCGTGCTCTACGACATTCCGTATCGAACTGGTGTGCGGCTAGAACTGGACACGCTGATGACGCTCGCCGCGCATCCGCGCATTCAGGCGGTAAAAGATTGCGCGGGCTCGCTCGACACCACACTCGCGCTGATTCGCGACGGTCGTTTGCAAGTGCTTGCAGGCGAAGACATGCAGATGTTCAACACAATGTGCCTTGGCGGCAGCGGAGCGATTGCCGCATCCGCGCATGTGCAGCCCGAGCGGTTCGTCGCGCTGTATCGCGCGCTTGCGGCCGGCGCGCTGGAGGAAGCGCGTCACATTTTCCACGCGCTCGCGCCGCTGATCGACACGCTGTTCGCGGAACCGAATCCCGCGCCGGTCAAAGCGATGCTCGCTTCGCAAGGCCTGATACGCGACGAACTTCGCCTGCCGATGACGCGCGCGAGCGAAAAACTGGTGGAGCGCCTCGCCGCATTGGAAACGGCTTGAGCGAAGCGAGCCGCTGCGCACCGCGTATTTGAGATGCTTCTTGCGGCGGCAAGGCGATAATCGGCGCCCTCTATCGATTACCGCCGCCGGCATCTGCCCGGTCGATGCCGAATGCAGTCAGTTGAGTTAGCCCGTTTCATGTCCGCTTCACATACGACGCCAGCGCGCGCTGCGCTGCGCCATGCGCGCATTGTGCTTGGTTCGCGGCGGGGCACGCGCTGATGTCGTCCGTGTATCGCGCACGCACTCGGCTCGCTAGCGGTTCCGTCGGCCTCGTCACCCGCCGGTTTGCGTTGACGCGCGCGCTCGGCGCCGCCAGTGCGGCCGCGGTTGTTGCGCTGGTTGCGGGTATTGCGATCGGCGTGCGCTGGTCCGCGCGCGATGCGTCTGGAATGCAGACCGCAAACCGCATCGAGCGCGATTATGCGATCGACCAGCTCGGTAAGCTCAATGCGTCAATGGCGCAAATCGAGCCGCGCATTGCGCGTCTCAGCGCGCAAGTCGGTGCGTTGCGAGACTTCGAAGCGCGTCTGAATACACCGCGCTCGGCGCCGGTTGCGCAGGGCGCGCCGGTCCCTGCATCGCCCGCTTCGGGCGGCGATGGCGACGCAACCGATAGCGAAGGCGAGGGCGGTCCGTCTCTGCCGCCGCGTCGGTGTAGCAGCGTCATGCGGCATCTGGGTGCGCGCGCGGATGCAAAAGACACCGGCGAGCAGATCGATTGCATGGCCGCCACGCTGCATGCACTCGAACGGCAGACCGCCGCGCACGCGATGGCCTATGCTGCGTTTCCCGGCCGCATGCCCGCCGACGGCGCGCGTTTCGGTTCGCCGTTCGGCAACCGCGTCGATCCCTTCACGCATCGGCTGAGTTTTCACCCGGGTCTCGACCTGGTCGCCAGAACCGGCGTGCCGATACTGGCCGCGGCAGGCGGCCGCGTGGTGCTCGCGGGCGAAAAATCCGGCTATGGCAACGCGGTCGAAATAGATCATGGCAACGGACTCATGACGCGCTATGGCCACGCGTCGCGCATCGCCGTGCATGTCGGCGATCTGGTGCTGCCGCGCCAATATATTGCCGACGTCGGATCGACGGGACGCTCGACGGGTCCGCATCTGCACTTCGAGGTGCTGGTCAACGGCGCGCCCGTCGATCCCGCGGCCTACCTCGCGCTCTTCGCCCCTGCATCTCATGGCTGATCCCATTCTTTCCCGCCATGCCGACGCTCTGACGCGTCGCGCTTACACGCTTGCGCCGGCGCGCTCTGTGCGTTTTCGCATCGCCGTATGGGCGCTGGTTTGTGCGCTCAGTGCGCTCGCCGGCGGAGCGGGCGTGGTCATCGGCGAGACGCGCGGCAGCGGTAGGCCGCTCACGCAATGCCCCCCGGCTTCCGACGATCAGCGCGCAGAGCAGATCGAGCTGGCCCGCGCGCGCCTTGCTTTAGCGCAGGAGTCGGCGGCGCGCGCAGCAGTGCAGAAAACGGCCGATAGCGCCGCGGCCGACGTCGCGCGGCTCAACGAAGAATTGCAGTTCCTGCGCGGCCAGAAGAGAAGCGCGCCGCCCATGCAGACGCTCGGGCAGACCGCCACGTCTCGTCGTTAGGCGCCACTAGCCGCCACTAGAAGCCGGCGCGGCATCGCCCTGATCCACGCGACACACCTCTACATTTCCGGAGTACTTATGTTCAGCAAGAAAAAAACCGCGGGCATCCAGCAAACGAAGCTCGCCACACTGATCGCGCACGACGTGCGCATCGCGGGCGATCTTCAATTCACCGACGGACTGCGCCTCGACGGTCACGTGAAGGGCAACGTCAGCGGCGAGCCCGGCGGCCAGACGCTGCTCGTGCTGAGCGACCGGGGATCGATTGAAGGCAACGTGCACGGTTACGACGTGATGATCAACGGCAAGATAGTCGGCGACGTGATTGCCGACCATTTCGTCGAGTTGCAGGTCAATGCGCATGTGACGGGCAACATCTACTATCAGCAATTGCGCATGGATTGCGGCGCGACGGTGGACGGCAAGCTCACTCGGCACGACGTCGCTCACGCGCCGGCATCGCTTACCTCGATAGCCGACGTCGCGCGCGACTGAATCTGATCTCATCAAAGCAGCAACAGGCGTTCGCCGATTGCGCCGTTTAGCAGACCTCCTCCGTCACCGCGGTTCCCCGCAGGAAATCGCCGAAGTCGTCCGCGGTCAGCGGCTTGCCCAGCAGGAAGCCTTGCATCTCGTCGCACCGCATCGCCTTGAGCATGTGCAGTTGCGTCTCGGTTTCGACGCCTTCGGCCACCACATCCATTTCGAGCGAATGTGCGAGTGCGATGATCGCCGAGACAATCGCGCTGCCTTCGGCGCCGTGCGCATCGAGACCGTTGGTGAAGAAGCGGTCGATCTTCAGTTGCTTCACGCGAAACCGTTGCAGATACGCGAGGCTGGAATAGCCGGTGCCGAAATCGTCGATTGCGATTTCGAAGCCGCTTGCCTGGAATTCCCGAAGCATGTCGATGGTTCGCGGCGCGTCATGCATTGCCACCGTTTCGGTGATCTCGAACATGATCTGTTCGCATCTAACGCCCTCTGCCTTCACGATATCGAGCATGGTCGGCACGAGATCCGCCTGCAATAGCTGGCGCGGCGACAGATTGATCGCCACCTTGACCTGCGGCAGGCCTTGCGCGGCCCAGCGGCGAATCTGCCGGCAGGCCTCGCGCAATACCCAGTAGCCGATCTGCACGATCTGCCCGGAGCGCTCCGCAATCGGAATGAATTCGAGCGGAGCAAGCGTGCCCAGTTGCGGATGGTGCAAACGGATCAGCGCTTCAGCACCGGCAAGCGACTCGCTCTTGCCGTCGAATTTGGGCTGGAAGTGCAGTGTGAAATGACGCTCCGCCAACGCCTCGCGCAACGCGTTCTGGATCTGCAGCGTGCGAGTCGCGGCTTCGTTCATGCTGCGTTCGAAGAAGCGGTAGGTGCTGCGGCCGGCGCGCTTCGCTTCGTACATTGCGGCGTCCGCATGCTTGAGCAGCGTGTCGACCGTGTCGCCGTCCTCGGGAAACAACGCAATGCCGATGCTCGGCATCACCTGAAGCGGTTGTGAGTCGGCCCATGTATCGCGCCGCATGCGCTCGAGCACGCCTTCGGCGAGCGCGGCCGCGTCGTTGCGCGAAGCCAGGTTCTCCGACAACACCACGAATTCGTCGCCGCCGAGGCGCGCGACGGTGTCGCCGGCGCGCACGCAAACCAGCAGGCGTTGCGCGAACGCGGACAGTACCTGGTCGCCGGCCGAGTGGCCGAGCGAGTCGTTGATCGTCTTGAAACCGTCCAGATCCATGAAGAGGATCGCGAAGAGCGAACGTTGCCGGCGCGACGCATGAATCGCGCGCTCGATGCGATCGGTGAGCGTGGCGCGGTTCGGCAGTCCGGTCAGCGTGTCGAGCGTGGCGAGACGCAGAATCTGCCCGTTCAGTTTCGACACCGCGCCGACGAGAAAGCTCGTGCGCGCATCGAACCGCGACAGCAGCAACGTGACGATCAGTATCGCGAACGTGAACAGGATCACCGAAGTGGCGAGCCATGCGGCATTCACGCCGGCCGCCGCGCCGCAGATCGCGTCTGGCGCGAACTCGGCGGCGGCCATGCCGGCGTAATGCATGCCGCTGATCGCGATGCCCATTACGAGGGCCGCGCCGAAGCGCTTGCGCAGCACGTGTCGTGCGTCGTCGTTACTGAGCGCGCGCGCCATCCACAGCGCGGCCGTTGAAGCACCCACTGCAATCGCGAGCGAAGCAGCGAACCACGCCGGTCGATAGCCGATGCCGGGCGACATGCGCAAAGCAGCCATACCGCTGTAGTGCATGCCTGCGATGCCTGCGCCCATGAAGGCGCCACCTGCCAGCAGTCGCGTGGCTGTAATTCGAGCCTGAGTGGTGAGGCACAGCGCGAGATACGACGCGCCCATAGCCAGTGCGAGTGAATAGGCCGTGTCCGCGAAATCGTAGCCGAGCGGAATGGGCAGCGAAAATGCCAGCATGGCCACGAAGTGCATCGACCAGATGCCGACGCCGAGCGCCGCCGCGCCGCCCATGCGCCAGACGTGCCGCAACCGCGGCGACGCCAGCACGAAGATGCGTCCCGTGAGATCGAGTGCCGTGTACGACGCGAGCGTCGCCACGACAAACGACATTGCCACTAGCCAAGGGTTGTATGAGCTCTGCATGTAAAGTCCAACCGCAACGGAAAAGCGGCTGAACCTGTTATCGACACATCGGGACGTTTATTTAATTATTTTCAATGTGTTAGTCACGGTGTCGTGCTCTGGCCGCGAGGCTTCCGGCCGGAAAGCCAGTCGCCTCGCGAGTGCCTGTCAGACGGTTTTCCCCGCAGCGGCCGGGAACGGCAAGTCGTAAAGCCGTTTGCCCGTGGCTGCAAAAATCGCGTTGGCAACTGCCGGCCCGACCGGCGCGACACCGGGCTCGCCGACGCCCGTCGGTGCTTCGCCCGACTGCACGATATGCACCTCGACCTTCGGCATTTCGGCGATTCGCAGCACCTGATAAGAGTCGAAATTGTTCTGCTCGACCTTGCCGTCTTTCAACGTAATCGCGCTGTGCAACGCCGCGCCGAGGCCAAAACCGATCCCGCCTTCCATCTGCGCCGCGATCACGTCCGGATTGATCGGCGTGCCGCAATCCACCGCACAGACAACGCGCTCCACTTTCACGTTGCCGTCCTGATCGACGGAAACCTCGGCCACTTGCGCGACGAACGTCTTGAACGCTTCGGCGACGGCGATGCCGCGCCCGCGGCCCTTAGGCAACGGTTTGGCGGGGTCCCAGCCGGCTTTCTGCGCGGCGAGTTCGAGCACGGCACGCATGCGCGGTTCGTGCGCGAGCAGATCGCGGCGGAAAGCGAACGGGTCCTTGCCTGCGGCGTGCGCGGCTTCGTCGATGAAAGCCTCGACCGCAAATGCCGTATGCGAGCTGCCGACCACGCGCCACCACAGCACCGGCACACCGGTCTGGGTGGTCGTCAGTTCGACCGAGATGTTCGGGATCGCGTAGGCCAGGTTGGCGGCGCCCTCGACCGAGGTCGCGTCGATCCCGTTTTTCACCATGACGCTCGCGAACGGCGTGTCGCCGAGGATCGACTGGCCGACGATCCGATGCCGCCAGCCGACGAGCTTGCCGTCCGCTGTCAGCCCTGCGTCGAGTTTGTGGAAATACATGGGCCGATACAGGCCGCCGTGGATGTCGTCTTCGCGGGTCCATTGCAGCTTGACCGGCGTGCCGTTCGCGCCCAGCGCCCGAGCGATCGAGACAGCCTCGACGATATAGTCCGAGCGCGTATTCGCACGCCGGCCGAAGCTGCCGCCCGCATACAGCGTGTGAATCTTCACCTGCTGCGGATCGAGCCCGGCCGTGCGCGCGGCATTCGCCTGGTCGACGGTCTGGAACTGATCGCCGGCCCAGATCTCACAGCTGTTGGCCGTGAGCTTGACGACGGCGTCGAGCGGTTCCATCGGCGCGTGAGCGAGATACGGGAACGAGTACGATGCGGAGATTTTCTTCGCCGCGCCTGAGAGCGCCTGTTCCGCGTTGCCGTCCTTGCGGGCGGTTGCGCCCGGCTGCTCGGCGAGCCGCCGGTATTCGGCCATGATGGCGTCCGAGCTGCGCTTTTCCGCTTTCGAATCGTCCCATTCGACCTTCAGTGCATCACGGCCCTGTTTCGCCGCCCAGAAGCCCTTTGCGACCACCGCGACACCGCCCGGCACCTGCACGACCGACACGACGCCGGGCACTGCCTTGGCCGCCGACGCATCGAACGACTTGACCGTTGCGCCGAAGAGCGGCGGACGCTGCAGCAGCGCGACCAGCATGCCGGGAAACGTGACGTCGAGCGTGAACTGCGCGGTGCCGTCGGTTTTCGGCGGCACGTCGACGCGCGGCAACTGATGGCCGATCAAACGGAAATCTTTCGGCGATTTGAGCGCGACCTTCTGCGGCACCGGCAGCCGTGCAGCGGCCGACGCGAGCGAGCCATACGTTGCGCTGCGGTTCGTGGCCGCGTGATGCACGCTGCCGTCGCGCGTCTCGAGTTCCGTTGCGGGCACCTGCCATTGCGCCGCGGCGGCCGAGACCAGCATTGCGCGCGCTTTCGCTCCCGCTTCGCGCAGTTGCATCCACGAGTTCGCCATTGCCGAGCTGCCGCCCGTGCCCTGCATCGTGCCGAAGGCCAGATTCGCGTAGCGTTTGGCGTCGGCGGGTGCGCTTTCGACACGTACGTCCTGCCAGTTCGCGTCCAGTTCCTCGGCGACGATCGTCGCGATACCGGTGTACGCGCCCTGGCCCATCTCGACGTGCTTCGCGATGACGGTCACGCTGTTGTCCGGCGCGACCCGCAGAAAGGCGTTGGGTGCAAACGTCGCGTCGGGCATGGTGGCCGCGAGCGCGCGGCGGCCCATGCCGGCCCACTCGAAGCCGATAGTGAGGCCGATGTTCGCGCCGACGGCAGCCACGGCGCCGGCTGCTTTGAGGAAAGTCCGGCGCGACGGGCGCACTGCGTCGGTGAGATCAGATCCGGTCGTCATGGTCAGGCCTTCAGGGTAGCGGCGGCTTCGTGGATGGCCGCGCGTATGCGGGAGTAAGTTGCGCAGCGGCACAGATTGCCGTTCATTGCAGCGTCGATGTCCGCGTCGGTGGGCGTGGCATTGTGTTCGAGCAAGGATGTGGCCGACATGATCTGTCCTGACTGACAGTATCCGCACTGCGGCACCTGCAACTTGACCCATGCGGCCTGGATCGCCTTCGCAGGCCGGCTTTCGATACCTTCAATGGTCGTGATGCGCTTGCCCGCCACGGCGGCGAGCGGCAGCACGCACGAACGCGTGGCCTCGCCTTCGAGATGAACCGTGCAGGCGCCGCATTGCGCCATGCCGCAGCCGAACTTGGTGCCGTGCAGGCCGGCGTTCTCGCGAATGGCCCAGAGGAGCGGCGTGGTGGGATCGGCGTCGAGCGTGACGTTCTTGCCGTTCAGGACAAACGATGTGGACATGGAACCTCTCCGTGGGGAAAGCCCGAACTTGGCGCCGGGTGTACGCGGCAGTGTGAACGACGGCTGCGCGTTCTGCTTACACAATCCTGCAAAAATATTGAACAATTCTGCAAATCCAACGAGCCGGAGGTGGCAGTCCGGCAGCGGTTGAGTATGCTCGCTTCCGTCAACGGAGTTCAATGCACATGAATCTGGCTTCTTCCGGGATGGATCCCTCGGTGTCGCGCGAAGCGGCACGCCGCGAACTGGCTGCGCTCGTCAGCCGGTTCGCCCCAGTCGACGGCGCGCATCAGACGGCGATTCCCTCGCTCGCTTTTTACCGGTACTCGGCGCCCGCCGATCTCGGCTGCGGCGTGACGAACTCCGCGTTCGTGTTCGCGGCCCAAGGGGCCAAGCGGGTCGTGGTCGCGGGGCAGGCTTACGACTACGATCATCTGCATTGCCTCGTGACGTCCGTCGATCTGCCGATGACATCGCAGGTCACGCGAGCGTCGTCCGAAGCGCCTTATTTATGCGTGAAGCTCACGCTCGATCCGCAGGCCATCGCGGAACTGGCGACGCAGTTGTGTCTGCCGGAACCGGGGGCCGTGTCGGCGGGCGAGGGCATCGCGGTGGGCTCGCTGTCGGCACCGGTTTTCGACGCGGCGCTGCGGCTCGTGCGATTGCTCGATACTCCGGATGACATTCCGGTTCTCGCGCCGCTCATCGAAAAGGAACTGCTCTACCGGTTGATGACGAGCGAGCAGGGCAAGCGGCTCAGGCACATTGCCGTGAATGGGAGTCAGACCTACCGGATCGCGCGCGCGATCGAGTGGATTCAGAATCACTACACCGAGATCTTGCGGGTCGAGATGCTGGCGCAAGAGGTGAACATGAGCGTGTCGTCGTTCCATCATCACTTCAAGAACGTCACGACGCTGAGTCCGCTGCAGTATCAGAAGCAACTGCGGCTTCACGAAGCCCGAAAGCTGCTGCTTGGACAGAAGGGAGATGTCGGGTCGGTGGCTGTCCGGGTAGGGTATGACAGCCCTTCGCAGTTCAGCCGCGAATATAGCCGGCTGTTCGGGGCGCCTCCGCTTCGCGATGTCGTGCAGTTGAGGCGCCGCAACGGCGTGGGATATGGGGAGTAGTTTCTTGGGCTTGCCGGCTCATGTTGAGCCCTTCAACTCGAAGATGCTGTCGATCTCGACGGGGATGCCCATTGGCAACGTGTGCATGCCAAGGGCGCTTCGCGCTGGAAGCTTGCTCTGGCCGAACAACGACAGCAGAAGGTCGCTCGCGCCATTGGCCACTTGGGGATGCTGCGTGAACGATTGTTCAGCACGCACGTAGACAGTCAGCCGGCTGCATCTGTCTACGTTGTCGAGCCCGCACGCCTGATCGACGCAGGCGAGGATCATCAGCATGGTCAGACGCGCCGCGTGCTGTGCTCTTTCGACAGACATGTCGGCGCCGACAATGCCGACCAACGGCTTGCCATCCTCGAACGGACCGAGACCGGACACGTAGAGCTGATTGCCTGAAACGGATACCGTTCGATAGGAGCCGAGGGGGTTGATCGGCGGCGGCAACTGGAGCCCCAACTGCGCGAGGCGTTCGGATACGTTCATGTGTGGCTCACGGTAATGTGGAATGACGATAGAGGCGACTACAAGTTGCGCTTCGCCTGTTCGTCGAACCTCAGGCTACAGCGCGCCTCGTCCTTTGAACACCTGCAGCCCGTCATTTATTCCCGCTCATGTTCAACCATTCGGTCGGTGGTGCGGATTGGGAGATCGCACTCCCGGATTCGAGGGCACGCAGTCGCCGCTATGCGGCGATGCGGCCGATTCGATTAAGGCTGATCAACCACCGTCGGCCGAGACGCGCGCCGATTCGCTTATCAATGCGCCGCTATAGGTGTTCTCGCTCGCCGGACTCGCGTGACGAGCCGCATGCGCGCGGCGCATTGGCTTCAGCACCAGGAGCGCGAGCAGCGCGGAGGCTGCTGCCATGCCGGACGCAAGCATGAAGACGGCATGCCAGCTGCCGGTTGCCGCCGTAATGACGCTGGTGAACGGCACGAGCAGCGCAGCCGTGCCTTTTGCCGTATAGAGCAGGCCCGCATTCGTAGCCGCGAATTTTGGTCCATACGTATCGCCGCACGTGGCGGGGAACAGGCTGTAGATCTCGCCCCACGCGAAGAACACGATACCGGTCAGCACGACGAACGCCACCGGGCTCTGGCCGTATTTCGACAGTGCCAGAATGCCGACCGCTTCGATCGCGAATGCGATGAACATCGTATTTTCCCGGCCGATGCGATCCGAGATCCAGCCGAAGAACGGCCGCGTCAAACCGTTCAGCACGCGATCGATCGTCAATGCGAACGTCAGCGCCGGCAACGTCAATCCGAGCAACGAAACTGGAGAGTCGTGCAGGCCGAAGTCCTTTGCGATCGGTCCGAGCTGCGCGGTGGCCATCAGGCCGCCCGCAGCCATCATCACGAACATCAGGTACATGACCCAGAACACCGGCGAGCTGACCACTTCGCGCGGCGTGGCGTTGTAGACCACGCGTTTGATCGTGCTTTTTGCGGTGGCGAGCAGACTGGCCGGCGGCGCGAGCAAGGCAAGCCCGAGCAGGACGACGATGATGCCCTGGCCGAGGCCGAACGACAGGAACGTCGCTTCGTACCCGCTGCTCTTGATCATGTTGGAGATCGGAATGACGGTGGCCGCGGACCCCGCACCGAAACCGGCTGCCGTGATCCCCGCTGCAAGTCCGCGACGAGTGGGAAACCACTTGAGCGCATTGCCCACGCAAGTGCCGTAGACCGCGCCCGCGCCGACGCCGCCTATCGCCGCCGCGATGTAGAGCAAGGGCAGCGACGACGCCATCGAGTTAAGCACCCACGCAATTCCGCATAGCAGACCGCCCCCGACTACGACCGGACGCGGCCCGTACTTGTCGACCAGATAACCTTCAACGGGCACCAGCCACGTTTCGGTTACCACGAAGATCGTGAACGCGACCTGAATCGCCGCGCGACCCCATTGGTATTTTTCGTTGATCGGATTGACGAACAAGGTCCAGCCGTACTGCATGTTGGCGATCATTGCCATGCAGATCACACCGAATACGAGTTGCACCCACGGTGACGCTATCCACGACGACGCTCCTTCCTGATGATCCGTTTTCATCACTGTCTCCTTTGGCATGCCTTGTCTTTTGATTGCGGTAGCTCGCACCGCGACCGACCTTTAGACGTCGTGAAAGCGTTGGTCGAACCCATACAGTATGTGATATATCAAGTAAGTCAAGCGAAAGAAACACTAGTCTCGTAACGGGACTTTCCTGATATGAAAGGCAAATGAAGGAATTGTGGCGACTCATGCGTATGAGTCAAAAAAAGCCCGCCGGCAAGGCCGGCGGGCAGAGGGTATGCGGCAAGACAAGGCTGTTCGCCGCACTCCTGCTTTTATAGATGAAAGTGTTCTGTAATGTTAGTTTTTTGTTTGTAGGGATTTCGATAATGCGCGACGCTCGCTGGACGCGGTAGAAAGCTCGGTGCAAACGCGTCCATGTACGAGGCGCGAGGCACTACGCTCACCACGCGCGCGGAGTATCGTGGTCGATGCACGCGCCGCACTCCGGAGACCCGCAATGAACGAAGCTCAACGACTCGCCGCCTTGCGTATCGTCCTGATCGTCGTAGGTCTGATCGCCCTGTTCGCGTTCGGGCCGCTCATGATCCTGTGGCCGTCCGGTTGGGCTTGGCACAGCGGTCACTCCGACTATCCGCTGATGATGGTCGGCATCTACGCGACGCTCGGCGTGTTCCTGCTGAGGGCGTCGCGCGATCCGCTCAAGCATCTGAGCCTGATCTGGTTCACGGTATGGTCGAGCGTCGTGCACGGCGCGATCATGGCCGTGCAGTCTTTTGGCGTCGAGATGGACGGAGCGCGCCATCTCGGCCATCTGGCGGGCGATGTCCCCGCGCTGTTCATTGTCGCCGCAGTGCTCGCTGTGTTGACGCCGCGCGGCGACAAAGCGCGCGCGCTGCTGGCATGACACTGTAGCCGCTCATGGGGCCGCTCATGTAGCCTTTCACCGCGCTACGCCCGACGCCACCCCGACATCACAACGACTGCGCCGAGAACGTATCGCACTGGCGGACATCGCCCGTCGTGAGGCCGCGTCGCAGCCACCGCTGCCGCTGCTCACTGGTGCCGTGCGTGAACGCCTCGGGCACGACGCGTCCCTGCGATTGCCGCTGCAACCGGTCGTCGCCGATCGCGCCTGCTGCGGTCAGCCCCTGCTCGAAGTCGCCCGGTTCCATCAGCTTCGCATTCAACTGCTGTGCGACCGCTGCCCACACGCCGGCAAAACAATCCGCCTGCAATTCGAGCCGCACGGACAGCGCATTGGCGCGCGTCGGCGACATGCGCGCACGCGCCGCTTCGTACTTGTCCGAGATACCCACCACGTTCTGTATGTGATGCCCGACCTCGTGCGCGATGACGTACGCCTGCGCGAAGTCGCCGCCCGCGCCGAAGCGCTCGCGCAGCTCGCGGTAAAACGACAAGTCGATATAAACGGTGCGGTCTGGCGGACAGTAGAACGGCCCCATCGCGGACTGTCCTGTGCCGCATGCCGTGGGCGTGGCGTCGCTGAAGAGCACGAGCTTCGGCGCCGGATAGTCCTGATTCAACTGCGTGCGAAAGATATGCTGCCAGGTACGCTCGGTGTTGCCGAGCACACGGCGCACGAAGTGACTGCCGGCATCTTCGGCGGGCGGTGCGTTTGTCGTCGCACTGCGCTGCGGCGCGTTGCCTTGCAGCACTTGCGCACCGTTGATTATGGTCATCGGATTGATGCCGAAGAAGTACGACGCGGCCAGTGCGATCACAATCGTCCCAATGCCGATGCCGCCGCCCATCCGCATGCCTCCGCCTCGCCGGTCTTCGACGTTCTGGCTTTCTACTTCATCATCGAGGCGCATGTGCTTTCTCCATTGTGTCGCGCGACAAGCCGTGACGTTTTGCGGTCCGTGCTTGCGAGGAAGCAGTAAGCATACCCGCAGGGCGGTTGTGTGAGCGGTCGCGCACGCAAGAAAACCGGGCGCGTTTGTTTGCGCGCAGTGGTTGTGAAACTTCAGACGTGGGGAGCGCGGTTTTCACCTGCCGCCGCCCGCCGTTTGGTCCGGTGATGCCATTTTCAGCACAGCCGGTCAGCCCGCCTTGCTGAGCACGAACTGCATGACGTCGGTGCGGCCCTCGTCGAAACCCGCTTCGCAGTAGGCCAGATACAGCCGCCATGTGCGCATGAAAACTTCGTCGAAGCCCAAGGTGCGGATGGTGTCGACCTCCGCTTCGAACGCAAGACGCCAGCGGCGCAAAGTCTCCGCGTAGTCGCGACCGAATGACAACGATGCGTGCGCTGAGAAATGGTTGCGCTGCGCCGTGTCGATGAAACGCTGCGGGCTCGGCAACATTCCGCCCGGAAAAACGAACTCGCGAATGAAATCGCTGCTTGAGCGATACGCGGCAAAGTGCTCGTCGCCGATCGTGATGGTTTGCACCAGCGCGCGAGCCGCCGGCCGCAAACAGTCATGCAAAGTGCGGAAGTACATGGCCCAGAATTTTTCGCCGACCGCCTCGAACATCTCAATCGACACAATGCCATCGTACTGGCCGCTCAGCGTGCGGTAGTCGCGCAGTTCAAGGTGCACGCGCTCGCTCAAACCCGCCTCGCTTACACGCTGTTTTGCGAACTGCAGTTGCGCCGACGAGATTGTCACGCCATGAACATGAATTCCCTGGCGTGCTGCAAACATCGCAAAACCGCCCCAGCCGCAGCCGATTTCCAGAACATGCATGCCGGCGCGCAATTCGAGCGTATCGACGATGCGCTGATATTTGGCCTGCTGCGCCGCTTCGAGCGTCCGCTCGAAATGGCCGTCGAATAGAGCACTGGAGTAGGTGAAGGTCGGGTCGAGCCAGCGCGCGTAGAACGCATTGCCGAGGTCGTAATGCGCGTGAATATTGCGCTGGCTTCCCGCGCGGGTGTTGCGCCTCAGCCGATGCCTGAGTCCATACCAGATTTGGGCAAGCCAGTTGCCATACACAGTGCGCTGCAAAGCATTCTGATTGCGGATCGCTATTCGCAGTAGCGTGACGAGATCGGGCGTATCCACCCAGCGCGCGCGCCAGGCGTCCGCGAAGCCGATGTCGCCCTTGCGCAGTATCGCGCCGCATGCCCGCCAATCGCGAAGTTCGAGCCGGGCGCGCGGCGTGCCATGGGGATCGCCGAAGGTGCGCTGCTGGCCATCGGGCGTAACGACGACCAGATGTCCGGCCTGAATCCGTTCGAGCAAGGACAGGAATAGACGCGCCGACGGCGGCGTAGCCTCGTCACCGCAAACGGTTCTCGAAAGCGCCATAAATGAAACTCCTCATTCAGCGAAATGGACTGTGCAGCGCAAGACGGTTCCGCAGTCACGACTGCGTCGATGACTTGTCAGTGACGGGATCAGGCACAGGACGCTTGCCATGAAACGGCACTTTCTTCATCGCCAGACCCAGCGCCTGCCAATGAATGCGGAAGACCACGCCGAGGCACAGGAACGGCTGACGCGCGAGCGCGGTTAGCGCGCTTGTGCTTGTTAGCGGAACGAGCGCTCCATGCAGCGCCGTGCGAATCAGGAGTCCCTGCGCGTCGTGGTAATCGATCGAGATCGATGTGTTGCCGCGCGTCTCGCCGACACGGAACACGTAACCGCCCTCGGCACGGCAAAACGGCGACACGTGCAGCACCTTCTTACAGCGCAGAACGGTGGAGCGGGTGATCGCCTCGCGATCAGGCGCGTGCAGCAGATAACAGTGGCGCTCGCCAAACGTGTTGCGCACCTCGGCGAGCAATGCTCGCAGGCCTCCATCGCGGTCGTGGCAAAACCAGAATGCGATCGGGTTGAACGCATAGCCGAACACGCGCGGGAATGCTTGCAGCCAGATACGGCCGTCGGCTTCGTGGAGGCCGGCGGCACGTAGTTGCGCCCGCATCCAAGTTGCGAGATCGCTGCCGTCGCATGGACCGTGGTCACGGCGGCGCAAGCTGAGCGGCCGGTAACGATCGACACCGAACCACGCATTGCCGATCGAGTGGAGCCGATCGAGGTCGACGCGTACATAGAACGCTGGATAAACGAAGCGATGACGCTTCGGCCGCAGACGCTCATGCATGATCCGGCAGTTGAGCAGCCAGGCGGATGGCTCCTGAATAGCGGTGGCGCTTGCGCTGCCATCGGCGGTGCCGGGCTTCACAGCTTTGCCCATGCAGGAAACGAGTCGAAATCGGCGGCCACGCGCAGCGCGGATTTGAGACCGTCCTCGTGAAATCCATAACCGGTCCATGCACCGGCGAACCACGTGCGTCGCTTGCCCTGCAGCATCGGCAGACGTTGCTGCGCGTCGATCGCGCCGAGATCGAGAAGCGGGTGATCGTAGACAAAGCGCCGCAATTCGGTACCCGGCTCAGGCGCGGTCAGCGGGTTCAGCGTCACGATGAGCGGCGTCGTAAAAGGCAAGCGCTGGAGCTGGTTGACGAGGTAACTCACACACACTGGCTGCGTACCGTCGTGGCAGCGGCTGCCCAGGTAATTCCACGCCGACCAGACGCGCTGACGCCGCGGCAGCAGACTCGTGTCCGTGTGCAACACCGCCACGTTGGGCCGGTAAGCGATTGCACCGAGCACGCGTCGCTCGTCGGCATCGGCGTCTTCCAGCATGTGCAGCGTGGCCGGCGCGTGCGTTGCAAGCACCGCTGCGTCGAAGTGCTGCGTGCCATCGTCGGTGAATACGTCGACGCCCTGGTCGCCGCGCCGGATTCCTCGCACCGAGGTTCTGAGCCGCACGTCGTCGAGCGTTGCGGCAATCCGTTGCACGTAACTTCGGCCTCCACCGATCACCGACTTCCACTGCGGCCTGCGGTTCACCTGAAGCAGCGCGTGGTTCAGACAGAAGCGCAGGAACGTGCTGGCGGGGAAAGTAAGTATGTCGGCCGTTGCGCTCGACCAGATCGCCGCGGCCATCGGCAGTAAATAGTGACGCTGAAAGGCATGGCCGTAGCCGCCCATTGTCAGCAGTTCGCCCATCGACACGCGTGTTGCTGTGGCGATTCCCAGGTTGCGCTCCGCGCTGCCGTTGAAGCGAAATACATCGCGCAGCATGCCGATAAAGGTCGGCGAGAACATGTTGCGCCGCTGAGCGAATAGCGTATTCAGATTGGTGCCCGCCCATTCGAGGCGGCCCTTGTCGAGCGAAACGGAAAAGCTCATGTCGCTCGCGTGCGACTTCACGCCCAGTTCCGCAAACAGCGCGATCAGGTTCGGATAGGTGCGATCGTTGAAGACGAGAAAGCCGGTATCGACGGGATGACTGTGCCCATCGAGCCTGACATCGACGGTATTGGTGTGACCGCCAAGGTAGCCTGCGGATTCGAACAGCGTCACCCGATGGTTGCGCGCGAGCAGATAGGCGCTCGCAAGGCCGGCAATACCCGCACCTATGACCGCCACGCGTGAGCCTCGCGTCAATGGGACGGTCCTGCTGGCCTGACTCATGTGCGCATCTCCCGATCATGGGACGCGCGTGGCTATTGGAAGTTAAAGGGGAGTGCGCGTCCTCGGGCAGAGTTACGAACGACAGGCGAAACCGGATGCAGCATGTGTGCCGGATTCGATGAAAGCACGCGGTGAGTCGGGATTTGCGTCATGCAAGGCGTCCAACCGACCCGCTCAGTCGTAGATAGGGATTCACGACACGAGAGCAGGAGGACCCTTCATGCTTGATACGCGGCCTTCGTCGACTGGCAGGCCAGGTGGCGGGCCGACTGTCAGGTCGACCGTCAGGCCAACTGCTCGTCCAACCGCCAGTCCACCGCGACCGCGGCTGTCGATGCTATATTGCGTGAGGTTAATCCGTGAGGGCGATGCACGCCACTACCCGCGCATGAATGATAAGTCGAATAGCGCAGACAACGACGAACCGGTCTCGCCTACGCAGGCAGACCCGGACGGACGCGGCAATGACGCGCAGCGGCGGGCGCACCTGAACGGATTGCTGCAGGCCACGGCGCACGGCAATCAAGTCGCATTCGCCGAGCTGTACCGTCTCGCGTCAAGCCGGGTGTTCGCGGTCATCTTGCGCATGACACACGACCGCGCCGAAGCCGAAGATCTCTTACAGGACGTTTTTACTGCCGCCTGGCGACGCGCCGATGTGTTCGATCCCGCGCGCGGCGGCGCGATGACGTGGCTGGTGACGCTGGCGCGCAACCGCACGATCGACCGCTTGCGCCAGCACCGCGAGACGCCGCTCGATAACGAGTCCGCGGAGGAAATCGTCGACGAAGGACTCACGCCGGTGGCGCTTGCCGAGGCGAGCGAAGAGCGCGTGCGACTCGAGCGCTGCATGGAGCAGCTTGGACCGCAGCAGCGGGGCGCGGTCCGCGAGGCGTTCTTCAGCGGCATTACTTATAGCGAGCTGGCTGCTCATCTGAGCGTGCCGCTCGGCACATTAAAAAGCTGGATCAGGCGCAGCCTGATGCAGCTCAAGACCTGCCTCGAGCGATGAATACGCCCGCAGAAAACGAATCCGAACTGCGCTGCGCAGAATATGCGTTGGGCGTCCTCGACGCAGACGAACGCCGCGCGCTCGAAGACGCCGTGGCCACTGACCCCGTGCTTGCGTCGACCCTTGCGCGATGGCAGAACCGGTTTGCGCCGCTTGCCGAACACCTGCGCCCCGTGGCCGTACCTGAGCGCGTGTGGACTCGCATCCAGCGCGATCTCGGCTTCCTGCCGGCGCGGTCGTCGGCCTTGGACACCGCGCGCGGGCAGGGCTGGTGGAATAACCTGGGCCTGTGGCGCTTCGTCGGTATCGGAGCGAGCCTCGCGACACTCGCGCTCGTCGCGGTGAACCTGGTCTCGCTGCGCGAGGCGCCGCGTCCCGCGAACGTCGCCGTCAATCCAGTGCAGGGCTATATGGTCGCGACGATCGCACGCCCAGATGGTGTCGCCCACTGGACAGCGACGGTCGATCTGCTGCGTCGCGAGATGGTTGTGGTGCCGGCCGTCAAGCCGACGTTCGCCGCAGACCGCGCAACCGAACTGTGGCTCATTCCGCCAGGCGACAAACCAATCTCGCTCGGTGTGTTTCCGGCTGATGCACCGGCGCGCATGACGCTTGCCGACGCCGTCGTTGCGCAACTGAGCGCACGCGCGGTGCTGGCCGTCTCGCTCGAACCGCTGGGCGGGTCGCAGACGGGGCAGCCTACCGGGCCGGTCGTTGCCACGGGTCAGGTCCGCTCAGGCGTCTGATAAGAAGAGAGCGGCGCGTTGCATCCGTTTGACCGCGGCATCCGTAGATTCCGTTATTCGTCGCTTCGGAATTCTGCATGCCAGTTGCCGCCACCCTTGCGCTCGCATTCGCGGGCCTCGTCATAACGTTTGTCGGTGTCTGGGTCGTTCAGTTGCGTACGCGCAATGCGGGGATGATCGATCCGGTCTGGGCAGGCACGCTTGGCGGTGTCGCGGTTTTTGTCGCGGCGGCCGGGCCCGGCGCGTCGCTGAACCGCGCCGCGGTTGCAGTTAGCGGAGGCGTGTGGGGACTTCGGCTTGCGGTGCATCTTTGGCGCCGTAACAGCGGACAGGCCGAAGACGCCCGTTACGCGGCGCTACGCGAGCGCTGGGGCGCCGCCGCGCCGCGCAACATGCTGGCGTTCTTCCTGCTGCAAGCGCTGATGTCGATGGTGCTGTCCATTGCATTCCTGGTGCCTGCGTACAGCGAGGCGATACCCTCGTTCGGGTTTATCGTCGCGGCACTTGTAATCGGCTTGACGGCGCTCGCAGGCGAGGCTGCCGCCGACCGCCAACTTCGCCGCTTCGTCGCCGATCCGGGCAATCGCGGCCGCGTCTGCACTGTCGGCTGGTGGCGCTACTCGCGACATCCGAACTACTTCTTCGAATGCCTGCATTGGTGCGCCTGTGCGGCGTGGTCGATCAGCCTGCCGTGGGGTTGGGCGACGCTCGTGCCGCCCTGCGCGATGGCCTGGCTGCTCATGAAGGTATCGGGTGTGCCGATGCTCGAAGCGCGACTCGTCCAGACCCGCACCGGCTACCGCGAATACATGACGACGACAAGCGCGTTGATCCCGTGGCCGCCACGCGCGGGCGCCCGCGTACACGGTAACGATCTGGATTCGGACGACCGACACTCGAAGAGGAACTGAGATCATGACCTTTACCGTCACGTCCACGCCTGCGTCCCGACGCGTCGAACCGGCATCCGGCAGACCGGCCGCGAGCGCCTATGACCCGAACTGGACGATTCGCTGGTGCGAGCGCGGCTGGCTGCCGGACTTCGCGATTCGCGCCGGCATGCGGGCGCTGATGGCGAGGCGGCTCGCCGATGAACATGCAAACGACGGAGAGCGCCGTGGCGAGGCGCTCGAACTGCTCATCGACGATCTGCGCGCAAAGCCGATCGCGATTGAAACGCAGGCGGCCAACGCGCAGCACTACGAGATCCCCGGCGAGTTCTTCGAGGCGCATCTGGGTCCGCGTCTCAAGTACTCCTGCGGCTATTATCCAAGGGGCGATGAAACGCTATCCGAGGCCGAAGATTCTATGCTGGCGCTGTACGCTCAGCGTGCAGGTATCGAGGACGGGCAGTCCATTCTCGACCTTGGGTGCGGATGGGGCGCGTTATCGCTGTGGCTCGCACAGCGGTATCCGCGTGCACGGATCGTCGGGCTTTCGAATTCGCATGGGCAGCGCGCGTTTATCGAGCACCGCGCGACCGAGCGCGGACTTTCCAATTTGCGCGTGGTGACGGGCGACGTCACGACCTTCGAATTCGCGCCGGGCGACGCGGGCTTTGACCGCGTCGTTTCCGTCGAGATGTTCGAGCACATGAAGCACTATGGCTTGCTGCTCGCGAAGATCGCGCGATGGCTGCGTGACGACGGGCGGCTTTTCGTTCACATGTTCGCGCACCGGCTGCTCGCATATTCTTTCGATGTGCGCGACGGCAGCGACTGGATGTCGCGCCATTTCTTCACCGGCGGCACGATGCCTTCCGCAAACCTGTTGCTGCGTTTTCAGGACGATCTCTGCGTGACGCGTCAGTGGTGGATTGACGGGACGCATTACGAACGGACCGCCAATCAGTGGCTGGCTTCTCTCGACTCTGCGCGAGAGCGAGTGTTGCCGCTTCTCGCGGCAAGCGGCAATGCTCGCCTGGCTTTCCAGCGCTGGCGCATGTTCTATATGGCCGTCGCCGAACTGTTCGGCTATGCGCACGGACAGGAATGGGGCGTCGCGCATTATGTGCTGCGTAAGAGGGGTGAAGGAGCTTCATCCTTTTAGCGCAATGCTTTTCCAGACTGTGCCGGATTCCGGGCACGTCGCGCCCGTGCACAGCTCCATGTAGCCGTAGGTCTGCCGCTTTTTCTGGTTCTGTTCCTCGCGCTTTTTCTTGCGCATCGCGGGCGTGAGATAGGGGTAGTCGCGAGTGATGGTAATTTGATCGAGCCGTGCCTTCCTCGACAGATCATCGGGCGCGGGGTCTATGAAGAAGAATTCGACATCAACGGGAAACCGGCCGTGTTCGCCCGCATTCGCCCGGTAGCGATAACGATGCTCCCGCGCAAAGGGCGGCAGACTGTGGCCGATGTCGTTGCTTTCCTTCCTCAGCCCGTCCGCGTCTACCCAGTAGTTTGCAAGATCAAGGCGCTGTTCCAGCAGGCGGCGACTAACTCCGGCAAGGGCGTTATGGAATGCCAGTTCAAAGTAGGCGGGCACCGCTTGCACGCGCGTCCTGTCGTCAGAATTGTCGAGCGGGTCGGTCCAGGTTGTCAGTTCCACCGTCGCATCAGGAAAAGCGCGGTTCCGGAAGGAGTACCCTATTCCAGCTTCCCCAGGGACAAAGTGTTCCGCCGATTTGAGGTTCCCCAGATCGGGATCGTCGGGATTGATCGGCCTGTCATCCCGCATCACTTCCATGACCTTATCAAGCAGTCGGAGTAGCGCCCGTTCCTGCGACGGCGCAATGTCGTCACTCATTTCAGTGCGCTCCGATTGACTGGATGACGTGGGCGTAGGCGCTTGTGCATGTGCCTGGGTTACGCAACTGAGAACGGCCAATCCAGCAATACTGGACCACTTCACCACACAAGAATGCATCCTGTTCATGTAGAAAACCCGTATACGTGGAAGACGAGTCGCCTTCTCTTATCCCTTCAGCGCAATGCCCTTCCAGACGGTGCCGGTTTCCTCATTGATACTGCATAGCCAGAACCACTGGCCGGGAACCATCGGACATGAGCCCCCCTGTTCCAGCGACACGGTGCGCACAGCGTCAAACTTCTGCCCGCGTTCGAACCGCATCACGTCAGTCGGGCCGTCCTTTGTCCAGCCTTCCCATACGCCGGATTCCGGGCATGGCGCGTCAGTACACAGGTTCATGTACCCGTACGTCTGCCGCTTTTTCTGGTTCTGTTCCTCGCGCTTTTTCTTGCGCATCGCGGGCGTGAGATAGGGGTAGGCACGAACGATAGTGATCTTTATAAGCAGGACCTTACTGGAGAGATCATTGGGCAAAGCGTCCAAGAAGAAGAATTCGACATCGACGGGAAACCGGCCGTGCTCGCCATCATTCGCCCGGTAGCGGTAAGTGTGCAACAGGGTAGCGGGCGGCACACTATGGCCGAGGTCGTTTCCTTCCTCCCTCCGCCCGTCCGCGTCTACCCGGTAGTTGGCCAAATCGAGACGCTGTTCAAGCAGGCGGCGATTGATGCCTGCAGGAGGGTGTTGGAACCATAGATTGAAGTAGGCGGGCACCGCTTGCACGCGCGTCCTGTCGTCGGAATAATCAAGCGGATCAGTCCATGTAGTCAAATCCACTGTTGCGTCAGGAAAGGCATTGTTTCGGAACGTGTAAGTTTTTCCCGCCTCCGCAAGCTTGAAAAATGCGGCCGATTCAAGCTCCCCAAAAGCAGGGTCGTCCGGTTCGAGCGGCCTGTCATCCCGCATAACTTCCATGACCTTATCAAGCAGTCGGAGTAGCGCCCGTTCCTGCGACGGCGTAATGTCGTCACTCATTTCAGCGCGCTCCAATTGACTGGATGACGTGGGCGTAGACACTTGTGCATGTGCCTGGGTTACGCAACTGAGAACGGCCAGTCCAGCAATACTAAACCACTTCACCACACAAGAATGCATCCTGTTCATGTAGATAACTCGCATACGTGACTGCCATTACTCGGGCCTGCTCAGGTGTGACGTTTCTCACCTTGCAGACCTCAGCTTCAACCTTGTCTAGATCAACCTCAATGAATTTCCAGTACCCAACTCCCTTCATCTGGGTAATAACCCAGTAGTAATAGAACATCAGCATCGCGTGAATGCCTGCGCGGGCGAGACTGTCATTCGGGAATGGTGTGGCACAGGCTAGCCTGAACATTTCTTCGCCGGCGAGTTGCCGGAAACACTCCCGCATACCGGAGAATTCCCTGTAATCGTCGGGGAATGCGCTGAGCAGCGCCATCTGCCAGAATAGCTGCTGGCAGTGCCGCGCTTCGTGATAAATCGTGTCAGCGAAACCAATCAGCGTGACGTTCGTTTCTAGATCGCCCTTAACGCTCCTGATAATTTCATCAATGTCCCATCTCGACAGGCAGAGCGTCCACAACCCGGCTGTAAAAACCCCACGCGCAGCATTTGGAAAGTTATATTGCGGTGCGTTTTTCGCGGACACAATCACGATGTCGGGCATTGCACCGCCTTGCTTCGCGACCCTCTCCGGCAATCCAAACGGCCCCGCTTGCAACGCATTCCAGATCGGCCCCTGGACCGCAGGCACGATGACTGCCGCCAGCTCCTTATCCGTCTTTCCCGCGAGACTCGCCCACTCGATCCTGCAAAGACTTTCCTTCACAGCGGCCGTGTAGCTCTTTGCAACCGGATACTCGATATCACTCCGGTACTGGAACGCTGGCGGCGTATCTGCGCCCTTCGCATTCCTGAGCAGGTGACAGGTCCGCAATCCCCAGTTCATCGGATCACACCCAACGAACACAGGCGGCTTGCCATCCCCCGTCAGCCCTTCTCCCGGCGTTTCGGCTGACTTGCCGCCCACCTTCGTCGTGCGCTTTTCCGGCATCTCGACCGTTTCAGGTGTGGGCAGACTGTCATCGCGCCACACCGTTGTCGTGCTCGCCGATATGACCTTATCCGGTTCGCTTTGCGACATGAGTTCCACAAGGCCGAACGAGACAGCGTTGCTCGTCGCCACCTGCATCTCGCCGCGCCCGTTCGTCACGCCCTCGATCACCTGACCGTCATCCAGCGTGATCCGGTATGGCTGGCCACCGAGGATGAACCCGCCGCCGTCCTCAACCAGAACATGATGCGCAGCCAGCCGCCCCGGGTTCTCCTGCGTCACTGGTAACATGACCGGCGCAGCCTGCGGATCGTCTGTCGCGTGGCTCGCTGCGTGAACGAGGTAATGCCCGTTTGTGTGAACTGTGACGCCTTGCGGCGTCAACCGCAGCAGGGTTCCGCCCGCGTTGATTTCAATACCCTTCAGCGCGGCCAGCCGCAGCCATCCGTTCTGGCTGGTCACCGTCACGTCCTCCCGCGCGATTGCCTGGAGTGCATCGGTACGCGCTTCGAGGTGTATGCGCCCGGTCGCGGCGATCATTGTTATCGACTTGCCGGCATAAAATGCAATCGCTTCGCGCACGGAAGCAAACAGCGATTTAAGCGCGGCAATCGCGACGTTACCGCCCGCCGTCAATGCCGTATGTTTCCCGCTGACGATATGCGTATTGTCCTGCGCCGCCGCATGCAGATTCGCCGCGCTGGACACTGCAATGTCAGGTTGCCCGAACTCGGGAAAGTCGCGGGCACTGTCCGACGCCCTGCCACGTAGCGCGGCGTTTGCATCGCTGAGCGCCTTCACAACATCCCGTTGCGCCCCTGTGGCTTGCTGGGCGCCGTGCTGCTGTGCGGACAGCGCAAGTTCTTCGTGGATGCTGCGCGCCTCGGTCAGCCGGGCATGTGTCTCGTCCATGTCCTTGACCTTGCCCGCTGCCCCCGAGCGCCCCCATGAAGTGAATAGCAATCCCATCGAAGCGCGCAGAACGCCCCAGCGGTCACTACGCAATTCGAAGCCTTCGCCGCGCGCGTCCTGTCGTCCCTTGTTACCGTCGATCCGCGTGATATGCCCCAGGCTAAGACTCGACTTGGCGTGGTCGCTCGCAAGTTGAGCCTGAAGTTTTCCTGCTGTATCGTCTAGCGCCAGGTGGTTCGACTGCGCGCCGTGGTCAAGGCTCTTGCTTCGTATGCCGCTTAAGGCAGCGTTCGCGGGCAGTTCCCACGGTGGCGTATTGAAACGGTCAGCGACGAAGCCCGCCACAACGGGCCGGTCCGGGTCGCCGTGAACGTGTGAAACCACGACCATCTGCCCGGCGCGTCCCGGCGTCACAACGCCGAGTTCGCCCCCTTGCCATTGCGTGACGACCCGAACCCAGATCGACGTTGCGCCGTCGAATCGGCCCTCGCGGTCCCAGTCAAACTGTATTAGCAGCCGGTTCCGGCTGTCGATCCACATCTCCCGGTCTTGGGGCGCGACGATCACCGCATACTCGTAACCCTCGACGCGCGGTTTCGGCGTCAGTTGCGGCAGGCGGTAATACTCGCCAACCGGATGGAGTTCGAACTCTGCCTTTACCGCATAGGTGCGCCACGCGCTCGTTGACGTGCCGACTTCGCTTATATCCAGTTCGCAGGCGAGCACCAGATACTCGCGGTTTGCGCTGTCCTGCGGATAATTGACAAGCCTGAATGTGCGACCCGGCTGCAGCCCCCGCAGACGACCCGTGCCCTTCGCACGCAATCCCTTGCAGCGCGCTGCTTCCACCTTCACGCGCGCCAGATACTGGCCTTCCTCCCTCGCGTCGTGGGGGTAGGACGATGGGAACGTATCGGGCTGCGCGAACTCGGCCGGCGCGTAAATTTCGATGTTCGGGTCGGCTGTGCCGCCAGCCGCTTCGTATGTCTGCCGGTTCGGCGCATTGGACCGGCGCAGACGTGGCTGCATGTAGTCATGGTCATTGACGCACGCCTTCCCCGCCGTCACGGTATGCGTTACGGCCAGGCTGCTGATGTGTTCCTCGTCAATCCGGCCACCCGTGTGAAAACGCAGTGCCTCATAGGCAATGCCGTGCCGGTGGAACCCGCCTGACGTGTCGGAAACGACGAGAGTATGCCGGTCCTTCGCGTGTTCGAACCAGAACACCAGACCCCACTCTTCCATGAGTCGGAGTGCGAAAGTCCAGTCCGACTCCCACGCCTGCCGCACCATATCGCGCATCGGGTAGCGACGCATGCCGTTCCACGGGCCGCCAATCCGCCAGTCGACCGAGCCCAGATATCGCGCGAACACCTTTTGCAGAATATCCACGACAGTACCGCTAAAAATTCGAGAGTCGGAATTCTGCGTAGCCCGCCATATGAAAGGGCGCAATACGAACTCATAGACGGCCGCGCGATCTTCCACGCACTGGATGCGCGCCGAGACGATTTCACCGTTGATGTAACGGACATCGGCACCGATGTTCGAACGCCCGATGTCGCCCGGCTGGCCCGCTATAAAAGTGCCAATGCCTGAAATTTCGATTGCAACAGTGCCGTCAGTGCCGACAATCTGCGTCAGATCGATCTGCGTCGCATCAGTGGCGTTTAACAGAAGAGCAACTTGGCTTTCCGCGACGACCACATACTCAAACAGTTCTCCCACCGCTTCACGCCCGCGCACACTACGCACGGCGAGCATCGGCTCGCGCACCTCATTGCGGGCGCTGGCAATGCCGACTATTTCAGGAAGGGCGCGTCCGCTGAACGTGATACTTCGCGTGTTGACATGCCAGATCATAAGTTCGTCACGCCCGGATGAGTGTGGCTCCGCATGCAGTCCTGTCGCCAATGAGCGCGACGCGACGACCTGCATGCGTGGTTCTGCCGGTAGCGATAATTGGCCAGGCGCCGCCGCAGTCCGGGCACTTCACAAGGTGTCCGTCCAGTGCGACGCCCACGCCGAGATGTGTGAGGTTTGACGCTGCCTCGATGACTTCGCCGCCGTGGTTCGTCGAGTCCCCAAGGCGGCCCATTTCTCTACCGGTTGTTGCATCCTTCATCCGCGATTCCTGTTTTTATCAAGTGACCGACAGTCGAAAGCGGCGTGTCCTGCCGTGTCGAGGTGGTTGTCTTACTGGACAGAGCCCGTTTAAGACACGCGCAGCCGCGATCGTCGGCTCATGCCGCAATAATGTTGGACGTAGTGGCGGACCGCGACTATCAGACGAGGATTAAATAGGGGCGGTACATATGCGCGTGGCATATTTCATCGGGGAATGTGGTTCGAACGCCGCTCGCGGCTCGGCGTTTAATGCCTTTGATGAGAGACGAAGGCGTCAAGATATCTTCGATAGGCTCGCATCCGTCGGACCGCTCGCCTGAGCACATTGCGCTGACGCGTGACGACGGTTCGCACATCGAAGAGTTCTGGTGTGGGGCAGAGGCGGATCGTCGCTCGCCGAGTGGCTCAGGAAGGCGCTAGAACGCGCGTCCATGAGCACTGGAGTAGGGCAGTTGATGCCGACGATAACTCTTGGGGGTCGCGAGCCTGCCAGATGCCGCGTCGCTGCTGCAAGAGTTGTTAGCACGACGATGTTTAACTATCGTCCTTACCCCTCTCGCTGACGGTCTCTGATGCGTAAGACCAGACACTTGCGTGCGAGGAGCCCTGTATTTCCCAGAAAGCGGGAAGGCCGCCGATGCGTGACAAGCGACGACGTTCCACGCCTACTCACTGTCCGGTCTTGACCGACTCTCCATTGGCGTCAGGCGACATGTTCTGCTTGTCCTTATCGGACCTTCTCGGCTGATTTGCCGTGTCACCGGGAACGCGGTTCCATGGACTGGAGACGGGCTCGCTGTGATAAGTCATGCCTGCAGTCGCTGCTCCATGAGATCCACCGCTGCCGTTGCCGCCATTGCCATTGCCACCCGCCTGAGCAAAAGCGGCGTTGCACGCGCAGACCGTGGCGACAGTGATGCTGGCCCAGACCAGGTTTTGCCTCAACTTTTCCATGATTTCTCTCCATTGAAACCCGGCGCGGGCGGTGCCAGCGTCTGAGCCTTTTGTGCCGCTGCAAAACGCCCGGTTGCCACGCGGCGAGGTGCAACCAGGTGCGCGTCGACGAGCAACGCCTTGTCTTCCGGCTTTAGGACTGTATCGACGAGGCCGGCCGGCAACGCGGCCCCATGACGGATATACGGTCAGACCTCCGCTCCGGATGCGCGGTGTTTATCGCGGGCGTGTCAGAGCTTGCTGTGCAGGAGGTCGCGACGACACCAGGCGTTATGCGTTCCCCTGCTAAGCATAGTTAAAACGCTCGCTTATCCGTGCGATCCGTCGTTGCTACGATCGCAGTCTGATCGTATCGACCTCATCGGAATTTCGAGCCGTGACACTTTCTATCTTTCGATTGCTCGCCCGCGTGGCGTTGAGCACGCTGCTCGCTGTCGGCGCAGCCCAGGCGCAAACCACAGGTAATGTTCCGGCTCCGTTGAAGTTGCGGATCGGCTATCAGAAGTCTTCGACGCTCATTACCATCCTGAAAGCGCGCGGCTCGCTCGAGCAGGCACTGGCGCCGTTGGGCGTGAGCATTAGCTGGAACGAGTTTGCGAGCGGCCTGCCGTTGACGGAGGCGCTCAACGCCGACGCGGTCGACTTCAGCGCCGACGTTGCCGACACGGTTCCCGTGTTCGCGCAGGCGGCTCACGCGCGCTTCGTATATGTTGCACAAGAAGCGCCGTCGCCAGGCGCGCAGGCGATCATCGTGAAGCGCAACGGCCCCGTGCGCACGCTCGTCGACCTGAAAGGCCGGCGCATCGCGGTGACCAAGGCCGCCGGCAGTCATTACCTGCTTCTCGCCGCGCTCGCCAAGGCGGGCCTCGCACCCGCCGACGTGCGCATCAGCTATCTCACGCCCGCCGACGGACGCGCCGCATTCGAGCGCGGCAGCGTGGACGCGTGGGTCACCTGGGATCCGTATGTCGCGTCTGTCGATCAGGCACCGGACGTACGCATCCTCGCCAACGGCGCCGGCCTTGCCTCGTATCAGCGGTACTACCTCGCGTCGAGTAGCTTTGCCGCAGCCCACCCGGAGGTGATCAGCACTGTGTTCGCGCAGTTGTCGTCGGCGGGAGCCTGGGTGCGCAGCCATCCCGACGATGCAGCAAAGCTGCTCGCGCCCATCTGGGGATTGGATGCTGCGACGATCGAGCGCGCGAACGCACGCCGCAGTTACGCGGTACGGGCAGTGGAGGCGCAAAACTTCGGTGAACAGCAAAAGATCGCCGACACGTTCTACCGAGCGGGGCTTCTGCCGGCGCCCGTGGAGACATCCACTGCGCTGCGTTGGAATTTTGTCGCGAAGCGCGCGGAGGTGGCGGGGGTGGCGCTTACTGCCCGTTGAATTGAGCCGTCACATTAGAAGCGGGCGTGGCCCGTAAAATCCTGCTCCAGACATAGCGGTGACCTCTGCGGTCAGAAGCCGTGCTCTGCTGACTCGCAAGCAACGTAATGGGAAAGGCAGGTCTTGGCAGTCGATTAGCACATTGCAAGGCTCCACCATCGCGTCGCATTTCCGCTAACGCGCGACTGAACAATGCATCGGGCATGCGTTGAAACGGCATGCCAGCACCGCTCCAGACAAACCCTGATTGCTGCGTCAAAGAGGCCACTGATATTGTTCGCGAGCGTTGTGTGGAAGCGCTTCCACTTCCCCCTGCGCGGATGTCAACGCAGTCGCTCCTCGTATCTCGCCGTACCCGGTTCACTCAACTCAGCCGAGCATTTGCTTGCATGGAGAATCCGTGGCACACGACGCACTTTCCTCTCATTCGTCCGCCGATCCGTTCACGCCTGCCGCCGACTCGGCACTGTGGCGCAAGAACTTTTTGTTGGGTGCAGCCACCGCTTCGTATCAGATCGAAGGCGCGGTCGACGAAGACGGCCGCCTGCCATCCATTTGGGACACCTTCTGCGCGACGCCCGGCAAAGTGCTCGCCGGCGACAGCGGCGCCGTGGCATGCGATCACTATCATCGCTGGGAATCCGACGTCGATATGCTCGTTGGCCTTGGCCTCGAAGGCTACCGCTTGTCGATTGCGTGGCCACGCGTGATGGACGCCAACGGCGCGCCGAATCGCAAGGGACTCGACTTCTACAAGCGCCTGCTGACGCGTCTGAAAGAGAAGGGCATCACCACCTTCGTGACGCTTTATCACTGGGATTTACCGCAGCATCTGGAAGATCGCGGCGGCTGGCTCAACCGCGAAACCGCATACCGTTTCGCGGATTACGCGGATCTAATGAGCCGCGAGCTGGCCGGCACCGTCGATGCATGGGCGACGCTCAACGAGCCGTGGTGTTCCGCATATCTCGGCTATGGCAACGGCCATCATGCGCCCGGTCTCGCCAACGGACGCTTCGCCACGCAGGCAATGCACCACCTGCTGCTTGCGCATGGGCTCGCGTTGCCTGTGCTGCGCGAGAACGATCCCTCTTCGCAAAAGGGCATCGTCGCGAATATCGGGCGCGGCACGCCCAACAGCGGCAGTGCCGAAGACCAGCGCGCCGCGCAACTGTTCGAGATCCAGCACAATGCGTGGATTCTGGATCCGCTGCTGAAAGGTGCTTATCCTGAGGCGCTTTTCGAATTGTGGCCGCGCACCGAGCCGTTGATACTCGGCGGTGACATGCAGATCATTTCCGCACCGCTCGATTTTCTCGGCATCAACTATTACTTCCGCACCAATGTCGCGAGCGACGGCGCACATGGCTTCACGGAAGTGCCGCTCGAAGGCGTCGAGCGCACGCAGATGGGATGGGAAGTGTATCCGGACGGCTTGCGCGATCTGCTGATTGGCTTTAACCGCGAGTATGCGAACCTGCCACCGGTGTACATCACCGAGAACGGCATGGCCTCCGACGACACGGTGATCGACGGACGCGTGAACGACACGCAACGCATTTCGTTTCTGAAGCGTCATCTCGCGGCGGTGGACGAAGCGATCAAGGCCGGCGTCGATATACGCGGCTATTTCCTATGGTCGCTGATGGACAACTTCGAGTGGGCATTCGGCTATGAGCGCCGTTTCGGTATCGTACATGTCGATTACGTCACGCAAAAACGCACGATGAAGCGCAGCGCCGAACTGGTGTCGCAATTCCTCGAGGAGCGCAAAGAGAGAAGCCAACGCGCGTAAGAGTGAACGAAAAAGCAAAGGAAAGAGCAACGATAGAGCAACGAAGAAGAAACAGAAGCCGATTTGCATGTCGACCTGAAACACGGGCGCGAGCCTTTGGAGGAGACGGGATGAACAGCAGAAAAACGGTCTTGCGAGCCATGGTTGCGGCATTGGCGATGCATGGAGTGCTCGCGTATGCTGAGCCTTTGAAAGCCAACGTCATTCACTGGTGGACGTCGGGCGGCGAGTCCGCCGCGATCCGCCAGTTCGCCGATGCCTATAACAAGGCCGGCGGTCAGTGGATCGACAACGCAGTTGCAGGCGCGGATCAGGCGCGCTCCACCGCGATCAACCGTATCGTCGGCGGCGATCCGCCCACGGCAGCGCAGTTCAATACGTCGAAACAGTTTCATGATCTGATCGATCAGGGGCTGCTCAACAATGTGGACGACGTCGCCGCGAAAGAGAACTGGAGCGGGGTGTTCCCGCAGTCGATACTCGACAGTATCAAGGTGAAAGGGCACTACTATGCGGCGCCCGTCGACATTCACATGCCGGCCTGGTTTTTCTACTCGAAACCCGCGTTTCAGAAAGCCGGCATTACCGCTGAGCCGCAAAGCTACGACGAGTTCATCGCCGATCTCGGCAAGCTGAAAGCCGCAGGCGTGATTCCGCTCGCATTCGGCGGTCAGCCGTGGCAGGAAAAAATCACCTTCGATGCCGTGCTCGCCGATGTCGGCGGCCCTGATCTATATCTGAAGGTGTATCGCGACCACGACGCGAATGCGGTGAAATCCGACGCGTTCAAAAAGGTGTTGATTGCATTCAAGCGCTTGCACGATTTTGTGGACGCCGGTTCTCCGGGCCGCAACTGGAACGATGCGACTGCACTCGTCATTTCCGGCAAGGCCGGTGTGCAGATCATGGGCGACTGGGCGAAGGGCGAATTCTCGGCGGCGAAGCAGAGCGCGGGCAAGGAATTTGGCTGCTTCCCTGGCTTCGGCCCGCATTCGCCATACCTCGTCGCGGGCGACGTATTCGTGTTTCCAAAGAGCGATAACGCCAGCACTGTGAAAGCACAGAACCTTCTTGCCACAGTGATGACCTCGCCGCCCGCGCAAGTCGCATTCAGCGCGAAGAAAGGCTCAATTCCGATTCGCCCCGATGTGGATGCGGGCAGTCTCGACATTTGCGCGAAGGAGGGCATTGCTATCATGAAGGACAAGTCGCGCCAGTTGCCGAATCCGGAAATGCTGCTTTCACCCGATACGCAAGGCGCATTGATCGACGTCGTCACCAACTTCTGGAACAAGAACCAGTCGGTCGACGACGCGCAGAAAGCGTTTGCCGGCGCGTTGAAGAGCTAGGCGCAATATGCACGCGCTCAAGCTGCATGCGTCGCGGCCCGGAGCCGGGTCCGGGTCCGGGTCGCCGAAAAAGCCCTTGAAAAAGCAGCTGAAGAAGCGTTTTTCGATTGCGGCATGGCTCGCATTGCTGCCGATGATCCTGACCGTCGTGTTCGCCTATCTAGGCACGATGGTCTGGACCGCGCGTGTTTCGCTTAGCAATTCGCGCACGTTTCCATCGGGCGACTTCGCGGGGTTGACGCAATACGTGAGGCTCTTCAACAACGCCCGGTGGTTGCTGTCGCTGCAAAACATCGTGATTTACGGTGCATGTTTCATCGTCGCGTGCATGGTGATCGGTTTGCTGCTCGCCATCTTCATCGATCAGCGTGTCGTCGCTGAAGGTGCATTGCGCACGGTGTTTCTGTATCCGTATGCGATGTCGTTCGTGGCTACGGGCCTCGTCTGGCAGTGGATTCTGAATCCGGAACTCGGCGCGCAGGCAGTGCTGCACAAGCTCGGTTTCGTTCATGCGCGCTTCGACTGGATCGTCGATCAGGACTGGGCGATCTACACAATCGTCATTGCCACCGTATGGCAGGCGTCGGGTCTCGTGATGGCGTTGCTGCTGGCGGGCTTGCGCGGAATAGACGATGAACTGTGGAAGGCCGCGCGTATCGACGGCATTCCGCGCTGGCGGGTCTATGCGAGCATCGTCGTGCCCATGCTCGGACCGTCGATCTCCACCGCGTTCGTGCTGCTCTTCGTGATGGTCGTCAAGCTCTACGACGCCGTCGTGGCGATGACGCAAGGCGGCCCCGGCACCGCGAGCGAGGTGCCGGCGAAGTTCATCATGGACTATCTGTTTGGCCGCGCGAACATCGGCCTCGCGTCGGCGGCTTCGATCGTTCTGCTCGCAACCGTGCTCGCGATTCTCACGCCGTTCTTCTATGCCCGCAGCCGCGCGGCGTTGCGCAAGGAAGTGTGATGAACACCCTCAGTTCTCCGCTGAAAAGCGCCGCGCCGCATAGTGCGTCAAAGCGGCGCCGCCGTACGGCATTCACCCCGGCGCGCGTCGGCGTTTATCTGTTTCTACTCAGTGCGGCACTATTTTTTCTGCTGCCGCTCTACGTGATGCTAGTCACGTCCTTCAAACCGATGAGCGAGATCCGCCTCGGCAATCTGCTCGCTCTCCCAGCGCATTTCACGCTACATGCGTGGAGCGCCGCGTGGGAGTCCGCGTGTACGGGGCTCGATTGCAATGGCATTCAGGTCGGCTTCTGGAACTCCGTGCGTATCGTCGTGCCGAGCACTGTGTTCTCTATTGCGATTGGTGCGGTGAACGGTTACGCGCTGTCTTTCTGGCGTCCGCGCGGCGCAGGCGTGCTGTTCGGCGTGTTGTTGATGGGCGCGTTCATCCCTGTGCAAGTGATGGTCTATCCGCTCGTGCGAGTGCTCGCGAGCGTGCATCTGTTCAGTTCGCTGCCGGGTATCGTCGTGATTCATACGATCTTCGGCATGCCCGTGATGACGTTGCTGTTCCGAAACTACTACGCGTCGATTCCGCAAGAACTTTTCAAGGCGGCGCGCATCGATGGCGGCGGTTTCTGGCGTATCTTTGTTCAGCTGATGCTGCCTATGTCGACACCGATCATTGTGGTGGCGGTCATCATGCAGGTGACGGGCATCTGGAACGACTTCATTCTCGGCCTCGTGTTCGCCGGCACGAAGAATCTGCCGATGACCGTGCAACTGAACAACATCATCAATACGACGACCGGCGAGCGGCTTTATAACGTCAACATGGCGGCGACGATCCTCACCTCGCTGGTGCCGCTTGCTGTGTACTTCAATTCGGGCCGCTGGTTTGTCCGCGGCATTGCGTCCGGTGCGGTCAAAGGATAAAGCGATGACCTACGTGGTTAAACAGGCGAACACCCTCGCGAGTCCACTGACAGGCGCGGCTGACATGACAGAATCCGCGGACACGGCACGAACAGACAACATGCCTGGCGTCGCAGACGCCGCCGACACCGCGCACGCGGCGAACGTTGCGGTGCGCAATCTGACCATCCGGCTCGGTGGCAACACAGTGATCGAAAATCTCGATCTCGACGTGCAACCCGGCGAATTCGTCGTGCTTCTCGGACCTTCGGGCTGCGGCAAGTCTACGTTGCTGCACAGTATCGCCGGGCTGATCGACGTGACCGACGGCAGCATTGAAATCGCCGGCGAAGACATGACGTGGGCCGATCCGAAAGATCGGCGCATTGCACTCGTATTCCAGTCATACGCGTTGTATCCGACGATGAGCGTGGAGCGCAATCTGTCGTTTGCGTTGCGCATCAACGGTACGCCGAAGGCAGAGATCGCGCGGCGTGTGGGGCGTGCCGCCGAGATGCTGCAACTCGGCCCGCTGCTCAAACGCAAGCCGGCGCAACTGTCGGGCGGCCAACGGCAACGCGTGGCGATCGGCCGCGCGATCGTGCGCGAAGCCGACGTGTTTTTATTCGACGAGCCGCTGTCGAATCTCGACGCCAAGCTGCGGACCGAACTGCGCCGCGAGTTGAAGCAATTGCACCAGCGTCTCGGCGCAACGATGATCTACGTGACGCACGACCAGGTCGAAGCGATGACGCTCGCCACGCGCATGGCCGTGATGCGAGGCGGCGCGATCCAGCAGTTCGGCACACCTGCCGAGGTCTATGCGCGGCCAGCCAATCTCTTTGTCGCGACGTTTCTCGGCACGCCTGCGATGAACCTGGTCAACGGCACGCTGGAGCAGCGCGACGGCGCGCTGCATTTCTGCACGGAGCAGTGGCGGCTCGACGTGTCGAACTATGCGTTCGCCGATCGATTCGGCGAGTCACAGCCGCAATCACAACCGCAATCGCCACCCCGCCCATGCGTGCTAGGTGTTCGCGCAGAAGACGTGCGCATTGGTCCGACGCAGGGCGAAGGCGCTGGCGAGCGCGCGAAAATTTCGCTCGTGGAGCCGATGGGCAACCACCGCGTCGTCTGGCTCGACTATCATGGTGTGCAGATCGCGTCGATCGATCAAAGCAAGACGCCGGTAATGCCCGGCGATACGCTGGCGTTCTCGCTCGACAGCACACATGTCTCGCTCTTCGACGCGGCGAGCGGCGCGCGGTTGTAGCGCGCCGGTGTGAGGGTCGTTGAAAACGGCAAGGTGTGACGGAGAACCGTGTGGCAACACTGAAAGATGTCGCGGCGCTGGCTGGTGTGGGCATGTCGACCGCGTCCCGCGTTATATCCGGTAAGGGCCCGGTCTCAGCCGACGCCGCGTCGCGCGTGCGGGCTGCAATCGAGCAGTTGAACTTCCGTCCGTCGTCCATCGGCCGCGCGATGGCCACGCAGTCGCTCGGCATGATCGGTATTTTCGTGCCGACGTTTTTCGGCTCCTATTACGGCACCATCCTGAAACAGACCGACACTGAGTTGCGCGCCGTGCGCCGGCATGTGGTGGTCGCAACCGGCTGCGGAGAAGTGTCGCCGCGCGAGCAGGCTATCGAGGCGGTGCGTTTTCTGATTGGCCGCGATTGCGACGGCGTTGTGGTGATCAGCCATGATCTGCACGATGAAGACCTGATCATGCTGCATCGAATGCATCCGAAAATGGTGTTCCTCAATCGAGCGTTCGACCAGGTCCCGGAGGCGTCGTTTTGCGCGGATCATCGGTACGGCGGGGAACTGGCGGCGCGCACGCTGCTTGAGCACGGGCACCGCGATATCGCCTTGATTTCCGGGCCTTTTACGGCTTCGGACAACCTGACGCGGCTCGAAGGCTTCTTCGCGGAACTCGAACGCGCGGGCATTTCGCGCAGCGACGTGACCTTGATCGAATCAGACTTCTCGCCGGAAGGCGGCTACGCTGCCGCGCAGAAACTGCTCGATTCGAAGCGGCGCTACACGGGTCTATTCTGCGCGAACGACACAATGGCGGTCAGCGCGCTCGCGCGTTTCCACGAAGCCGGCATTTCGGTGCCGGACGAATTATCGGTGATCGGTTACGACGACGACTATTCCGCCGCTTACACGGCGCCCGGCCTCACGTCGGTGCACATTCCAACCGCCGAACTGACGCAAAACGCGGTGCGCTGGCTTCTCAACCAGTGTTATCGAACGACGTGGGAGATATTCCGCGAGTTTCCGGTGAGCGTCACAATGCGCGAGTCGGTGGGGCCGGCGCCGGGCGCCAAGCCCGCTTCGATTAGTGCGTCGTGCTTCGGCGGCGCTTGATCGTCTCTTCCCGGAGACCGCCGGCAGCCCTTGTTGAGCGTTAGGCGCCGCTGCGCAGCGCTTCTTCATGGCGCTGGCGCGCCTCTTCTTCGAGCCGCGTGTCCTCGAGTTCCTGCAGCACCGCTTCCAGATCGACCGGCGTCGTATCGGCTTCGACGTGACCCGTCAACTGTGCATCCACGTGCAACGCGCCGGCTTCATAAAGCGACCAGATTTCCTTGCCGTAGTTCGTTTTCAGCAACGCCGGCGCGAACTGGCCGAAATACGTGGCGAGGTTGTTCACGTCGCGTTCCAGCATCGCGGGCGCTTCCAGGTTGCCGGCGGCGTCTACCGCTTGCGGCAGGTCGATGATCACGGGGCCGTCGGCGGCAAGCAGAATGTTGTATTCGGACAGATCGCCGTGAATCATGCCGGCACACAGCATACGCACGACCTGATTGACGAGCAGTGCATGCAGTTCGAGCGCGCGCGCCTCGCTCATATCGACATCGTTCAGACGCGGCGCCACATTGCCATCCGCGTCGGTCACGAGTTCCATCAGCAATACGCCGTCGCTGCAAATGAAGGGTTGCGGCACGCGCACGCCGGCGTTCGCCAACTGGAAAAGCGCACTGACCTCGGCGTTCTGCCAGGCCTGTTCCTGCACTTCGCGGCCGTAGCGGCTGCCTTTTTCCATCGCGCGTTGCTGACGGCTGTTCTTGACCTTGCGACCTTCGCGATACGAGGCAGCCTGACGAAAACTGCGCTGTTTGACATCCTTATAGACCTTCGCGCAGCGCGTGGAGTCGCCGCTGCGCACCACGTACACGGTGGCTTCCTTACCGCTCATCAATTGGGATATGACTTCGTCGATCAGGCCTTCTTCGACTAGCGGGAGCAAACGTTTCGGCGTTTTCATGCGACCGCCCGGATGTGGCGGCAAGCGTGGCAGCCGTGCGCGGCGGGAGGCGGGGAGAAGTGGTGCGGGATTCGAGTCATGCCGGATTATAAACGCTGCGCCCGCGCGGCTCTTTATTGACCCGAGCCGCTGCTGCCACACGTTTCAACACGATTCGCGGATGCCCGCGTCAAAAACACCTTCCTCGCGCACTGAGCAGGAATGTCGGCGCTCCTTGCGACGCGGTAGTCGCGACAACGTTTGCGCGAGCCCACTAACACCACCGGCATCTGCTCCGACGAAACGCTTTGCACCTTTAGCCGCTATTTCACGGGCTAAAATGCGCCGGGGCCTGGCACTGGTGTAATAGTCCGCAACAGTGCTGTGCGGTTTTCGCGCATTGTCTCCGCGAGCTTATCGCGTAGACTCGTGAGCAACGAAAACTGGTTACGGGGTGTGAGATGTTGGCGGTTTTCTTTATCGCCTGTCCGATCTGCATTGCGGCGCTGTTCGGTTTCGCGCGGCATGTCGATCCGCGCACGGGTCACTTCAAACGTTGATTCTCAACGCTGCGATTTTCGCCGACACCGGCAGGTAAATGCCGTTGCCGGCCTTTAGTTGTGGCCGCTCCTGTCTGCGGGCCTTGCCTTCAGGTACCGAATCGCGGCACGATGCGCGATAACCTGAGTTTGGGGCGGCATCGCGTATGCAAGACTTTCTGGGGAATCTGGCGACACGCGCAGGCGTGCTCAAGGGCGTGCTTCCATTGAGCCGCGCGGCGGCGTTGCGCGATGCGCTGGCGGGCGTGCAACTCGCGTCGATGGACATCCCACAGGTGCTCGGCTACGCGCGCATTGCGGGCATGCCTGCTGTTACCGGCCTTTACACCGTCTTTCTGCCGCTTATCGCGTTTGCCTTCTTCGGTGCATCGCGGCACCTCGTCGTCGCGGCGGATTCAGCCACCGCCACCATCTTCGCGAGCCGCCTGTCGACCATGGCGCCGGTTTCGAGCCCGGAATACGCGTCGCTCGCCGCAATGGTCGCATTGCTCACCGCTGCCTTGTTGTTCGTGGCGCGCATCTTCAAACTGGGCTTTCTAGCCGACTTCCTGTCGCGCACTGTGCTCGTAGGCTTTCTTGCCGGAGTCGGCGTTCAAGTGGGCATTGCGATGCTGGGCGACATGCTCGGCCTGACAGGACACGCGGCGCGCAGTGTGGATCAGCTTGTTCTCGTCGCGCGTGACTGGGCGCGACTCGATGTCCCGACGTTTGCGATTTCCGTGCTGGTCGTCGTGGCGGTTCTACTCTTCAAACGTGTGTGGCCGCGTTTGCCAGTGCCCTTGATTGCGGTCGTGGCCGGAATCGCCGCGAGCGATATGTACGGCTTCGCCGCGCGTGGCATCGCAGTGCTCGGCCCGGTTGCCGGAGGCTTGCCGCCGCTGCGCATGCCGTCGGTGACGTGGGAGCAGATGCTTGATCTCGTGCCGGTCGCCGCATCGTGTTTCGTGATGATCGTCGCGCAAAGCGCCGCGGCGAGCCGCGTGTTCGCCGAACGTCACCACGAAGCGACTGACACGAATGCCGACCTGCTCGGCATCGCCGCGGCCAACGCAGCCGCTGCATTTTCCGGAGCGTTCGTGGTGAACGGCAGTCCGACGCAGACCGCGATGGCCGATCGGGCAGGCACGCGCAGCCAGTTCGCGCAGATCGTATTCGCAGCGGTCGTGGTAGTCGTTCTGCTGTTTTTCAGCCGGTTCTTGCAGTATCTGCCGCGCTGCATTCTGGCAAGCATCGTATTTACGATCGCGGTCGGGTTGATCGACCTGAAGACCTTGCTCGCGATTCGCCGCGAGAGTCCGGGTGAGTTCGCGCTCGCGGTGTTCACGGCCGCAGCCGTGGTGCTGATCGGCGTAGAACACGGCATTCTGGTGGCGGTCGCGTTGTCGTTATTGCGCCATGTGCGCCACAGCTACCGTCCGCATACGATGATTCTCGCGCCCGGCGACGACGGCGTCTGGGTACCGGTGCCCGCGATTCCGGGCTCACAGACTGCGCCGGGTTTGATCGTTTATCGCTTCGGCGCCGACCTGTTCTATGCGAATGACCACTTTTTCGTCGACGACGCCCGGCGTCTGATCGACCACGCGCCGAGCACGGTGCGCTGGTTCGTGGTGGATGCGAGCGCGATCACCGACCTCGATTATTCGGCGTCGCGCTCCGTGGGCGAGCTATGCGCGCTGCTGAAACGAAGTGGCATCAACGTGATTTTCGCTCGTGTGAACCCTTATTTGCGCTCGGATATGGACCGGCACGGTATCACGCCGATCATCGACGGAAGCTGTATTTTCGGCACGTTGCACGAAGCACTGCGCGCGGCAGGCGTGGACCAGCCCGTGGCGAAATGAACGCGTTAGCTTTTCGACGTCAGCATCTTCAGGCCCGCAATGCCGAACATGATCGCGAGAGAGCCGTCCAGCCAGCGCCGGATTGCAACGTAGACGCGCCGCGCGGATGCCGTTGAAAACAGCAGCGCATAACTGCTGAACACGGACGCGCCAATGCACATGCAGCCGAGCACGATTGGCGCGATGTGCGACGTACCGCCCGCTGGCGACATGGCGAGCGACACGATAGACATCCACACGAGAACGGCCTTCGGATTGGTCAGATGCAGCAGCAGGCCACGCAGATAGAGCCGCGTGAGCGGCTCGTTGCGGCGAGCCTCGCTCGCGGGCATTGCACGGGGAGCGAAGGCCGAGCGCGCCGATTTAACGCCTAACCACAGCAGATAAATGCCACCGGCGACCTTGATCGCGGCGAGGCATTCCGAGCATGTGGCAAGTACCGCCGACAAACCGAGCGAAGCCAGCAGCGCCCAGAAGAACGATCCCGACACCACGCCCAACGCGAAGGTGAGCGCCGAGCGGCGCCCAGCGCTCATAGCGAGAGACATGATCGCCAGATTGCTCGGGCCGGGGCTTGCCGTGCCGACGAAGTAGGCGCTATAGGCGATCAGGACATCGGCGGTGAGAAAAGCAGTAGGCGTCATGGGCTGCGGCTCAGGGGCGGACAGTGGGAACGACGATTCTGCGCGTCGAAGCATGCAGCGCACAGATACAGTTGAACGCGCGTCGATCGGCACACTCGTGCGCAACTCTTCATCTACGCCGCGTTTTTATTTGTTCGCCGCCGTGCCGATGCACTCGGCAAGCGCGCCGGCCACCGCCTGCCGGCTATGCCGCGGACGCTGTACGAGGCCGATCTCGCGGTGAAACGTAGATTCTTCGAGCGATAGGGCGACCACGCCGGCGGGCCACTTGCCGAGGCCCGCAGTGTCAGGGATCAATGCGACGCCGATGCCGCGTGCGACCAGTTGCACGATAGCCTGCAATTCGTCGAGTTCCAGCACGTCTTGTACATTCAGCCGCGAGCGCCGCAGAAAGCGGTCGACCAGGCGCCCGCCGAACGAGGTGCGGTCGTAGCGGATAAACGGCTCGCTTTTCAACAACTCGCGCCACGATCGCTTGCCGCGCGCAAGCGCTTTCGGTACGAGCAGCACGAACGGTTCAGTGACGAGCGTGCGCCATTCCAGTTCCGATGGCAGTGCAAACGGCGGCTTGATGATGACGGCCAGATCCAGTTCGCCCGAGTCCACCTGCCCGAGCAGATTGAGCGATACGCCGGGCACGACGCGAATTCGCCAGCCGGGGCGGTCCACCCTGAAGTGCGACAGTGCATCCGCGAGAAATGACACTTGCGCCGACGCAATGGCGCCTATCCGCAGCATGCCGCTCTCCGCTGCGACCGCGCCCCGTTCAGACAGACGCGCGTAGAGCGTCATCAGTTCTTCGGCGAGCGCGAGCGTTTCGCGTCCCGCATCGTTAAGCGTGGCCGAGCGGCCCGTGCGATCGAACAGCGCGAAGCCAAGCTCTTCTTCGAGCCGCTGCATCTGCGCGCTGACGGCCGACTGCGTGAGCCCGATGCGAGCCCCCGCGCCGGAAAAGGTGCCGTACTGGCTCACGGCAATGAAAGTCTTGAGTTCGGAAAGCATGCTTCGATTGATCGATTCTGGTGTTGGTCAGATCAAATATATATCGTTTTTCACCAATTTTAATTGTGGTTAAGCTAATGGCGACTCAGGCAGGTTGCTCAGGCACGTTGCCGTCGAAATCATCAACCGTAATACCCACTCAACCAGCGAGCCTCACATCATGAGCGTTGCCGACACCGTTTTGCCGCCGTTTCACCTGGCGTTTCCTGTTCATAGTCTCGCCGCTGCACGCGAGTTTTATGGCGAGTTGCTCGGCTGCCCCGAAGGACGCAGTTCCGAGCAATGGGTCGATTTCAATTTTTACGGGCATCAGATAGTCGCGCATCTCGCGCCGGAGGAAGTGGGACACCGCCAGACCAGCAAGGTGGACGGCGACGCCGTGCCGGTGCGCCACTTCGGCGCCGTGCTTTCAATGGAGCAATGGCAGGCCGCCGCGGACAAGCTGCAGAAAGCGGGCATCGACTTCATCATCGAGCCGCATGTGCGTTTCAAGGGCGAGGTCGGCGAACAGGCGACCATGTTCTTTCTCGATCCGTCGGGCAACGCGCTCGAATTCAAGGCGTTCGCCGACATGTCGTCGCTGTTCGCGAAGTGAAGGTATGAAAAAAGCGTAGGCTGACTGAAATATGACGGCGGCCGGCCCTAACGGACGGCCGTCCGTCCTTGGCTTTTCCTTACGATTAGCTTCCTGACATTCTCGCCATTTTCGCGTCATGCAGGTGTTGGTGCTAGCGATCTAGCATAAGCGCCAGTTCCCCATCCTTACCTGCTCCCGGCAGTCACCTGCACTTTACTCAGGCGCGTTTCATGTGGATTGTCAACGTTGCGCTTAAGCGGCCGTACACGTTCATCGTGATGGCCATTCTGATCGTGCTGGCGACGCCTTTCGTGTTGTTCACCACGCCGGTCGACGTGCTCCCGGAAATCAACATTCCGGTAGTCAGCATCATCTGGACATACAACGGCTTGTCCGCCGAGGACATGGCCCACCGGATCGCCTCGGTCAATGAACGCAGCCTGACCACCACCGTCAACGACATCGAGCATATCGAGTCGCAATCGCTCGCGGGTATCACGATCCTGAAGGTGTTTCTGCAGCCGACCGCGAACATACAGACCGCGATTGCGCAGACGGTGGCCGTTGAACAGGCGCAGCTCAAGCAGATGCCGCCGGGCGCCACGCCGCCGCTGGTGATCAGTTATTCGGCCTCCAGCATTCCGGTGATTCAGCTGGGCCTGTCGAGCACCAAGCTCTCCGAGCAACAGCTCAACGATACCGCGCTGAACTTCCTGCGGCCGCAACTGGTGACGATCCCCGGCGCGGCCGTGCCTTATCCGTATGGCGGCAAATCGCGGCTGATCTCCGTCGACCTCAATACACGCGCGTTGCTCTCCAAAGGTCTCACGCCGCTGGACGTGGTCAGCGCGTTCAACGCGCAAAACCTGATTCTGCCCACCGGCACGGCGAAGATCGGACCGAAGGAATACACGATCAACATGAACGGCTCGCCGGCCACGCTCGAAGGGCTCAACGATATTCCGGTGCGCACGGTCAACGGCGCGACGACCTATCTGCGCGAAGTCGCTCACGTGCGCGACGGTTTTTCGCCGCAAACCAATATTGTTCGCGAGAACGGCCATCGCGGCGTGTTGATGTCGGTGCTGAAAAACGGCAGTGCGTCGACGCTCTCGATCGTCAACACGCTGCATGGCTTGCTGCCGGCCGCGCGCGCGGCGCTTCCGCCGGATCTGAAGATTACCGCGCTGTTCGACCAGTCCGTGTTCGTGAAGGCGGCAGTGCAGGGCGTGGTCCGCGAGGCGGTGGTAGCCGCGGCGCTGACCGCCGCGATGATTCTGCTGTTTCTCGGCAACTGGCGCAGCACCTGCATCATCGCAATTTCGATTCCGTTGTCGATCCTGTCGTCGCTGATCGCCTTGCATGCGCTCGGGCAGACCATCAACATCATGACGCTCGGCGGCCTCGCGCTCGCGGTGGGTATCCTCGTCGACGATGCGACCGTAACGATCGAGAACATCGAACGGCATCTGCATATGGGCACCAACCTGCATGATGCGATTCTGGAAGGCGCAGGTGAAATCGCCATTCCGGCACTCGTCTCGACGCTATGTATCTGCATCGTCTTCGTGCCCATGTTCTTTCTGACAGGCGTGGCGCGCTATCTGTTCGTGCCGCTCGCCGAAGCGGTGGTCTTCGCGATGCTTGCGTCGTACGTTCTGTCGCGCACGCTCGTGCCCACGCTGGCCATGCTGCTGATGGGCCACGCGCACAAGCCGAGGTCCGATGCGAAGCCGAGTTTGTTCGCACGTCTTTATCGCCGCTTCGATAACGGCTTCGAGCGCATGCGGGCCGCCTACATTGTGATTCTCAGCAGTCTGCTCGTGCGCCGCGCCCGCTTCGGCAGCATTTTTCTCGGCTTTTGCGTGGTGTCGATGGGGCTCGCGTTCGTGCTGGGCGAAGACTTCTTCCCGAGTGTCGACGCGGGCAATATCCGCTTGCATATGCGCGCGCCGACGGGCACACGGATCGAGGAAACCGCGCGTCTTGCCGACGAAGTCGAAAAGGTGATCCGCGAAGTCGTGCCCGAGAAAGAACTCGGCACGATCCTCGACAACCTTGGTTTGCCGTACAGCGGTATCAACCTGTCGTACAGCAATGCGGGGACGATCGGCACGCTCGACGGCGAAATACAGATCGCGTTGAAAGAAGGTCACGAGCCGACGCAACTCTATGTGGACAAGCTGCGCGCCCTGCTGCCGCAACGTTTTCCGGGCGTGGAATTTTTCTTCCAGCCGGCGGACATCGTCACCCAGATTCTCAACTTCGGGCTTCCGGCGGCCGTGGATATACAGATCGCCGGCGCGGATCAACAGGGCAACTTCGACGTCGCGCGCAAGCTGCTCAAACAGGTGCGCATGATTCCAGGCACTGTTGACACGCACATTCAGCAGAAACTCGACGAGCCCGCCATCAACCTGCAAATGGACCGCACCCGTTTGCAGCAACTCAATCTGACGGCCAGCAATGTCGCGCAAAACGTGCTGATTTCTCTATCGGGAAGTTCGCAGACGTCGCCGGGCTTCTGGTACAACGACCGCAACGGGGTCGAGTACAACGTTGCAGTGCAAACGCCGCAGTACAGCATTTCCTCGATCGACGACCTGTTGCGCACGCCAGTGTCGGCCTCCGCAACGGGGCCGACGCAACTGCTCGGCAACCTTGTGCGCGTGCAGCCGCAAAACCAGTTCGCGGTAGTCACACACTACAACATCAGGCCGGTCATCGACCTTTACGTGAGCGTCGATAAACGCGACCTGGGCAGCGTCGCGGATCAGGTCGACAAGCTCGTCGAACAGGCGCGCGCGTCACTGCCGCGCGGCAGTCAGATCACCGTGCGCGGCCAGGTACAGACGATGCGCAGTTCCTATTTCGGGCTCGGCCTCGGCGTGGCGATGGCGATCGTGCTCGTGTACCTGCTGATCGTCGTGAATTTTCAGTCGTGGGTCGATCCTCTCATTATCGTGAGCGCTTTGCCTGCGGCTCTCGCCGGCATCGTGTGGATGCTGTTCCTGACCGGCACGCATCTGAGCGTGCCGGCGCTCACGGGCGCGATCATGACGATGGGCGTCGCCACTGCCAACAGTATTCTGATGGTTGCGTTCGCGCGTCAGCGGCTTTCCGCCGGCGCGCCACCGCTGACCGCGGCACTCGAAGCGGGAGCGAGCCGCATCCGCCCGGTGCTGATGACCGCGTTCGCAATGATCATCGGCATGATTCCGATGGCGCTCGGTCTCGGCGAAGGCGCCGAGCAGAACGCGCCGCTCGGCCGCGCGGTGATCGGCGGATTGCTGTTTGCGACGGTGTCCACGCTGTTTTTCGTGCCGCTGGTGTTCGCTGGCATTCATACGCGCCTCGCGCGTCGCCATCGCAACGATCACGAAGAGAGTGGCAACGACGGCGCCGGACAACCGGCCTGAAGTCGAACAGGCACGAACAGACACATTGCCGAAACGTGAAGAAAACGGCTACCCAGGCTAACGGAGCTAGCTAACCGAGATGGCTAACTGAGATGACCGAAAAAACTCATGCATCGCTGGCGATTCCGTCGCGAGAGACCGAAAGCGGCCATGCACTGCCGCCGCGCAATCGCGAATGGAAGCGCGCGAAGATTGCCATCTGGATCGTGCTGGCATTGCTCGCATTGGGAGCCTTGCGCACCGTAATTGCAAACCTCATGCAAAACCGCACCGTCGAGCAAACGACGAAGCAGAACGCCACGCAATACGTGACCGTGACGAGCCCAACGCGGGCCGAAGGCGGTGGCAGCACCACGTTGCCGGGCACGCTGCGCGGCAGTGTCGAATCGCCGATCTTTGCGCGCTCGACCGGCTATTTGCTGCGCTGGTACGCCGACATCGGCACGCGCGTCAAGCAGGGGCAGTTGCTCGCCGAACTCGATACGCCGGAAATCGATCAGGAACTCGCGCAGGCACTCGCGCAGCGCCAGCAAACCAGTTCGAGTCTTGCGCTTGCGAAGAGCTCGCTCGAACGCTGGCAGCAATTGCGTCAGCGCGATGCGGTCTCGCAACAGGAGCTGGACGAACGGCAGAGCACGTATACGCAGGACGTGGCGAACCTGGCCGCCGCCGACGCCAACGTGCAGCGCTTGCGCCAGCTCGAATCGTTCAAGCGGATCGTCGCGCCGTTTGCCGGCGTGGTCACGCAACGCAACGTCGACGTAGGCGATCTGATCGATGCCGGTAGCGGTACGAGCCGGGCGCTGTTCGCGCTTGCGCAGTCGGACCCGCTGCGGGTTTATGTGCAACTGCCGCAGGCGTATGCGCAGAACGTCGCGGTCGGGCAGAACGTGGTGGTCACGCAGGCTGAACTTCCCGGCCAGCAGTTTCATGGGACCGTCACGCATATCTCGGGCGCGATCGACGTGCCGACTCGCTCGCTGCAAGTCGAGGTGACATTGCCGAATCCCGATAGCAAGCTGCGCCCGGGCGCTTATGTGCAAGTGGCGCTGCCGTCGGCTGCCCGCGCGCAATGGATGGTGCCTGGTAACGCATTGCTGTTTCGCGCCGAAGGTCCGCGGGTTGCAGTCGTCGACGCGAAAGGCATTGTGCAGTTGCGCAAGATCGTGATTGCGCAGGATCTCGGACAGACGCTCGAAATAGAAAGCGGGATTGACGGAAACGACAGAGTGATCATCAACCCGAGTGATTCGATCGCGGACGGCGATCATGTCCAGATCGCGCAACCGCAGAAGAACACGAAGGGGGCGTCGTGAAACCCACGCGCGGCGGCAGGGGCGTCGTCAGGGCTGCCGCGGCGGTCGGTGCGGCTGCCAGTGCGGCCATGCTTGCGGCGTGTACGGTCGGCCCCGACTACAAGCGGCCGCAGGCAGAGGTGCCGCCCGAATGGAAGACCGATTCGTACTGGCGTGTCGCGGCTCCGTCGCATGCGCCGATGGACCCTGACTGGTGGAACGTCTATCGCGACTCCACGCTCGCCACGCTGGAAACGCAGGCACTCGCACAGAATCAGACGCTCGTGGCCGCGAGCGCACACTACGCTCAGGCGAAGGCGACGCTTGCGAATACGCGTGCTCAGCAGGTTCCCGAAGTGGACCTCGCCGCAACGGCGTCACGCTTCCGGATCTCTCGCGACAGACCGCGCACGAACTACGGCGTGCCGACCACGTCGACGGTGCAGAACAATCTGCAGATCGGTCCCACGATCAGCTACGACACCGATCTCTTTGGCCGCATACGCCGTCAGGTGGAAGGCGCGACGGCGTCCGCCGAGCAATCTGCAGACGACCTCGCCAACGCGCGGCTCGTGCTTACTACCGAGGTGGCGAGCGACTACTTCTCATTGCGCGAGCTCGACACCGAAATCGACGTGTTGAACCAATCGGTCACGCTGCAGCAGAAAGCACTCGATTATGTGAACTCCGAACATGAGCTCGGCGCCGTGTCGGGGCTCGACGTCTTGCAGCAAAAGTCGCTGCTCGACACGACGCGTGTGCAGGCGCAGTTGCTGCTGAACCAGCGCGCGCAATTCGAGCACGCGCTCGCGGCGCTCGTCGGCGTGCCCGCACCTCAATTCGCAATCGAGCCGAAGGTACTGAACTTCCAGGTGCCCGCGATTGCGCTCGGCGTACCGAGCGACGTGTTGCAACGGCGGCCCGACATTGCCTCGGCGGAGCGCGCAATGGCAGCGGCCAATGCGCAGATCGGCGTTGCCAAGGCGGCGTTTTTTCCGAGCCTCACGCTGACGCCCGGCATCGGCTGGGAAAGCACGCAGTTCGCGAGCTTGCTGAGCGCGCCCACGCTGATGTGGACGCTCGGGGCGGCAGCGAGCCAGGTTCTGTTCGACGGCGGGCGCCGCGCGGCCAACGTGCAGTTCGCAAGCGAAGGTTATAAAGCGACCGAGGCCGACTATCGGCAAACGGTGCTCAACGCATTCCAGCAGGTGCAGGACGGCATCACGGGTCTCGCCGTGCTCGACGGCGCGGCGAAGCAATCGGAGCAAGCGGTCGCGGATTCGCAACGTCTGCTTGCGCTTGCCAACGACCGTTATTCGGGCGGCCTCGTTGCGTATCTGGATGTCATCACCGCACAGCAGTCGTTGCTCAACAGCAAGCGTCAGGACGCGCAGATTCGCGGCCAGCAGATGACGCTTTCGGTCTCGCTCGTCAAGGCGCTGGGCGGCGGCTGGGACGCGAGCACGGGACCGGCGAGCGGCGAATCAAGGGTTGGACAACAGGACGTGCAGCCGGAGGGCGCCGGGCCCGTCCAGACGCGTGCCGCTGCGCAGTGAGGCGGCATAGTGCACGGAAGCAATACGAGGCGTTTCGTATAATGCAGACACTAGGGGACGCGCATGAAATTGCTGATTGTTGAAGACGAGCACAAGGTGGTGGACTACCTGCGCTCCGGCTTGACAGAGCAGGGCTGGGTCGTGGACGTCGCGCTCGATGGCGAAGAGGGCATGCATCTGGCCACCGAGTTCGATTACGACGTGATCGTGCTCGACGTCATGCTGCCGAAACGCGACGGCTTCAGCGTGCTGAAGGCGCTGCGCATGCGCAAGTCGACGCCCGTCATCATGCTGACGGCACGCGATCATGTGAACGACCGCGTGCGCGGTCTGCGCGAAGGCGCCGACGACTATCTGACCAAGCCATTCTCATTTCTCGAGCTCGTCGAGCGTCTGCACGCGTTGGCGCGCCGTACGCGCTCGCAGGAATCCACGCTCATTTCAGTCGGCGATCTGTTCGTCGACCTGATCGGAAGGCGCGCGACGCGAGAGGGCGTGCGTCTCGATCTCACCGCGAAAGAATTCCAGCTGCTGAGCGTTTTGGCCCGCAGGCAAGGCGATATTCTGTCAAAGACCGCGATCACTGAACTCGTCTGGGATGTCAACTTCGATAGTCATACTAACGTCGTGGAAACGGCGATCAAGCGATTGCGCGCGAAGCTCGACGGCCCGTTTTCTTCCAAACTGCTGCATACCGTGCGCGGCATGGGCTATGTGCTCGAAGTGCGCGAAGAGGCGGAACAGCCATGAACCGTTCAATAGCACGGCGCCTCGCACTGATGTTCGCGCTCGTCGCGCTGTTCGTATTTACGCTCGTCGGCGCGGGGCTTTTTGCGGTGTTGCGCTCGCAGCTCGAGAACCACTTGCGCGAGTCGCTCGACGACCGTGCCCAGATCGCGCGGCTCATCTGCAATCACGGGCTGACACCTGAAAAATGGCGCATGTCGCGCGAGAAGCTCACCGACATGACGCCTCATGACCGCAGCACCGTATATGCGGTAACGAGCATCGAGCCGTCCTACAACTATGGCAAGCCCATCGAGGGTTCGACCGTGAAGACCTGGCCCGGCGGCTACGCGCGCGTGAGGCCGGCGGGCGGCGGTGAAGACATGCTCACCACCACGGTGTCCATTCCCGGCTATTCGACGCGGCCCCCCATGCAGTTGCAGGTCGCATCGAGCTATTCGCCGAACATTCGCACGATGCGCGTGTTCGGCTTCGCGCTTGCGGCGCTGTCGGCGCTCGGCAGCCTCGCGGTGCTGCTGCTCAGTTATTCGGTGACGCGCATCGGCCTCGCACCGTTGACGCGTCTCACCCGCGACGCATCCGCCGTCAGTCCGAACAATCGCTCGCAACGGCTGAATACCACGTCGTTGCCGCATGAATTGAATGACCTTGCTAATTCTTTTAACGGCGCGCTTGAACGCCTCGACGGTGCGTACTGCCGCCTCGAATCGTTCAATGCGGACGTCGCGCACGAATTGCGTACACCTGTCACGATCCTGATCGGGCAGACGGAAGTGGCGTTGACACGCAACCGCTCCGTGGACGATTTGCGTCATACGCTGCAGTCGAATCTCGAGGAATTCGAACGCATGCGCGCGATCATCAACGACATGCTGTTCCTCGCGCGAGCCGATCAGGGCGAGCGTGCAACGGGCCTCGTTGAAGTATCGCTCGCGGCTGAAGTTGCGCACACGCTGGAGTTTCTGGAGATTCCCCTCGAAGAAGCTCGCGTGCATGCGCGCTTGCATGGTGACGCCGCAGCGCATGTGAACCGCTCGCTGTTCGGTCGCGCCTGCACGAATCTGTTGATGAACGCGATCCAGCATTGCCAGCCGGGTGCGCAGATCAACGTGCGCATTGTGCGGGACGGGCAACAGGTGCGCATTGAAGTTGCAAATCCCGGAGAGCCGATCGAGCCCAGCGTGCTCGAACATCTGTTCGACCGGTTTTATCGTGCTGAAGCGTCGCGCACCAATAGCAGAGAAAACCACGGCCTGGGTCTCGCAATCGTTAAGGCGATTGCGGAGATGCATCGCGGCAGCGTGTCGGTGCAAAGCGCGAACGGCGTCAATACGTTTGCATTTTCGATTGCTGCTTCGCTTGCGGACAGCGTCGCGCTGTCGGTACGTTCGAATGCGGCGAAACTGCCGGGGAATGGTGTCGGAAACGGTGTGGGCAATGCTGGGGCGAACGCAAACACGCCACCGGCACCGGCTTCATATTCGTCACTGGTAAAGGGAAAGTCCGCCTGAACGGGTAGCCACCGCTTCGGCGCTCCGTGTCACGCTGCATGGAACCGGGCGCACGAACTAGAAATCAAGCGTGAACTGAGCCGGCTCGTCACGCGGAACCTGTCCGGCGGGTTGCAGGTTGCCGGCCTTGACTCCGAGCAGCCTGATGGATTTAACGAGCTCCACTCTTTTCAGGCAGTCGGTCGCGGCGCGACGCAACGCTTCTGCATTGGCAATGGGTTCGGGAAGCGTGATGTCGCGCGTGACTGTTTTGAAGTCGTTGAAGCGAAGCTTGATGCCGATCTTCTTCGCCAGATAGCCTTTTCTCTGCAGATCGGCTGCCACCTGTTCGCACAGACGGGTGAATGCGGCGCCCAGTTCCTGCCGATGCCGTACGGCATGAAGGTCCCGTTCGAATGTGGTCTCGCGGCTCATCGAGACCGGTTCGCTGTATGTCACCACGGGCCTCTCGTCAAGACCGTGGGACACTCTGCGAAGCCATGCACCGTAGCTTCGGCCAAAGTGCTCTATGAGCCACGACTCGTCGCGCTCAGCGATTCCGCCGATGGTCGTTATTCCCAACGACGCAAGTTTCGCGCTGGCCTTGGGGCCAATACCGTTGATCTTATTCGCGGCCATTGGCCAGATCCTGGACTGCACGTCTTCGAACTTCAGGATCGTGATGCCGTCGGGTTTTTGCATGTCGGAGCACAGCTTTGCAAGCAGCTTGTTGGGTGCGATTCCCACGGAGCACGTGAGGTTCGTTGCTTCCAACACCGCCGACTTCAGCTTGCGCGCTACTTCCTCTGAACTGCCGCTCGTGAGCGAGACGTCCGCGTACACTTCGTCGATACCGACGTCTTCTATGCTCGAAGTGACTGACCGCACTGCATCTTTGAACAGTCGCGAATACGTTCGGTAGAGGTCGAAGTTCACCGGAAGGATGATCGCATCCGGCGCTAACCGGGCGGCCTTCATGGTGGGCATGCCGGAGTGAACTCCGAACGCGCGCGCTTCGTAGGTGGCGGTGGTCAAGACGCCTCTGCCTACGTAGTCGCGTAAGCGCGAAAATTCGCGTGTGCCGTCCGGGTTGGTCCGCGGCGCGTCCGTGCGACGACCGGCAACCACCATGGCCTTGCCTCGTAGTTCTGGATACTGCGACAGTTCACAAGACGCGAAGAATGCGTCCATGTCGATGTGGGCTATGCGCCGTTCATCTGGCATGCCGTGTTTGCTCGTTAGTGGCGTTCGGTGGTGCCGCCCGGCCAAAGGGGCGCTCGTCCGCACCTTCAGAAAGGAGCGTGCGGCAAGGGCACGTGCGTTTGACGGGTATTTTACCGGGACTGTACGTTTGTACAGTATTTTTTGTCAGGGTTCGTGGAATCCGGTCTGCGGATTTGTCGGGAAGGAAGCCGGGGCGCCGACAATGTGCTCGCGTTGGCGGATGCGCAACAGCGAACTCAGACGCAATATTGGTATGAGCCGTATGGTGCGACGATGCAGACGGGGCTGGCCGATCCGAACACGCAGCAGTACACAGGACGGGAGAATGACGGGACCGGGTTGTATTACTACCGGAATCGGTATTACAGTCCAGGCGCAGCGCGATTCATCAGTGAAGACCCGATCGGTTACGCGAGTGGGCAGACGAATGCGTATGCTTACGTCAACGGCAATCCGGTGCAATTCAACGATCCGTTTGGCGAGTCTAAACTCATGCCGATTACGGCGGGCCACCGGGCGGGTTTATCGTTCATCCGTTTAAGCCCAAAGTAAACTACTACGATTCAAATGGTGATTTGTCGGCTCAGTATCACGGTGACCATTCTCACGATGGGATGAGGCCGCACGGTCATAACGCCGGGCCGAATTTTGACCGCGACGAAGGGCTTCCGCTTTGTCCGATCCCTTGAAAATGGATTTTGATTTGGGCGTTGGCGCGCGATCAATGCTGTCGCCGCCCTTGTCAGAAGGTCGTCATGACCGATCGCAATCTTGATGATTCGACGGGTGCAAACACCGTTGCGGAATGGGGCCAAATAATGTGTGAAGTAGATGACTATGGGTGGGGCGAGGTAGGCAACTCCATCTTGCTCAAGAAGCTATTCGGATACTGGCCGGCTTTCCACGATGCACATGTGCTGTCTATCAAGATGGGGTACGGAAAACGTGATGCCCGAGAGGTAGATGTCGCAATCGAATTGCGACATTGGGGCCAGGATGACCCAAACTGGGTTGCACGTGGACCAGACTGCGTCATTACGCTGACCCTACTTGAGGTAAAGATCGCAGACGTATCTATGGACGCTTTCGTTCAAGATAACTCCGTAGGTGACGTTTGCTTCACGAGGACAGACGACAACCTATTGCTTTTTGAACTTGATCCTAATAGTGGCGCCAGCGTTTTCATTGCGTGTACGTCTGCCGAGATTACTCGAATAGAGCCGTATTGCGCGCCAATTTCTTCGAGTACGACGTGACCGCCAACGTGTAGTTGGCGCGGGGGCGACACAGTATCGTTTGTTTACTCGCTCCGGCCTTCGCGAGCCACCCTGACGCCAAGCCCGTCAGGGTCGCTGCGCACATCCAGAAGGGCGATTGCGACGACCCGCGACCACCTTGAGCACGCTACCCCGCCTTCAGATGCCGCGCAAGGGAAGCCCGCAGCACTGCCGCGCCTCATCTGGCGGCGAATACCGACACGCCGCCATTGACGAACCCGTTCGCCGCGCAACCCGGACATCCCGCCGGCGATGTCGCGGAAGAATATGGAACAAAAATGAGCCCGGTCGCCGGGTCGATTGCAACCGAATGCGCGTTATTGCCCGTGTTAAGACGGGCGACGACACTGCGATTGCCCGCGTCGACGATCGTCAACACGGGCGTGCATGGCGACGCGGCCGAGCAGGTGCCGTTCGTCGACGCATTGCCAGAAGACGTCCACCGGCTCGCCGCGTTGTAGTAGCGATTGGTGGGCGCATCATATTCAAGCTGATCGCCGCCGCCAGCGTTCAGGGACGCCACCAGTGCACCGTTCGAACGGTTGAAGATCTGCATGAGCAACGGAGCGCCAGTCGTACCTTCGCGACACCCGACCGCAATATCGTTGCCGGGGCCCAGTGCCAGCCCTGTGGGATCGCAATTGCCTTCCGGGTACATCGCTACGCCCGCAAGCGACGTGTAGTTTTGACTGCCACCGGTCGGAATTGCTCGAATGGACGCTCCCGGCAATTTCACCAGTTCGCCATGAGGATTCGCTGTGCTGCCGTCAACGTTCACATAGAAGTTGTCGCTGGCGGCGTCGTACCGGCACGCTTCGAGGCCCGCGGTGGGCTTGCCCGAGAGATCCGTGAACGTCACCTTGGCGACGACGGTCTGCGTGGACGTGTTGATGAATGTTGCGAACGGGGGCGTCTCTTCCGGGCTGGAGATCATGAAGATGCCATGCGTGGGATCCAGACAACCTTCATCTGCGCGAACGCCCGTCGTGCTAACCGTGATTTTGTTCGTCACGGCGCCAACAGCGGGATCGACCACCTTCACAGAGTTCACGTCGCCCACGTAGATAAAGTTGCCGACAGCCGTCGCGCCGTCCGGACCCGCCTGCGAATTCGGCCCGGGGCCAAGCCCGGTGAACGCGAGAGGCCCACTTCCCTGAATGGCTTTGACGAAGGTCTTCGACGGTATGTCGATCTGATCCAGAGATGCGTTATTCCTGTCGGTGAAATAGTATCGGCTACCCGAGACGACGCCGATGTCGAATGAGAAGTTTACGCCTGCCTTGATGTTGGGGACCGCGATGTCCGATACATGGTGCGGGCCGCTAATGCTGAGTTCGTCCCCGCCACAACCCGCAATCGCAATAGCCGCACACGCCACCAATGCATTCGCCAACAGGTGCTTCGGCATCGTACACCTCCCATCATCGTCGTTGGAGTGGACCTATCTCAACGGCGCGCCGGAAGAGATAGTAGACGTTGCTATAGCTTATGCATTCCCGTAAGCAGTTGTCCTTATCGTTTTCCCAGGTAGGCGGTACTGTGCTTAAGATTCCCATAAGGTTTGATATTTTATCTGTGCATACCTGACGCTTGAATGCCATCTGGAATTAGAAAACCATGGCTGTTTGCTATCGGTGAATATGTGGGCTTTAGGGGGAATCTCTTTGGCTTTCAATGTGCCCAGTCTGAGTATCGGCCGCGTGCCACAGATGCGACCGTATCACTGCGCACCAATCCGTTCACGCTTTCGAAACGGAGCGCTGATCCGATACTACGCAACCAGGCATCTGCACGTGGTTCAATGATCGACTGGCTCTGACGATGGCACGAGACAGCCTTGCCACCTCGTTGAAATGCTCGATCATGTCATTCGCCAGACGGAAAATGACTGCGCCTTCCTGACTCTGTAGTTGCGACTTCGATCAGGTTCAGATTGGCACCGGGCTGCATGGCGATACGGACCCCTCACATTGGAATCATTCCCCAATTGTACGAGGTTCCATCACCGATACCAGTAATCAAGGCGTCGCTTGAACGGCGGGATGGCGGCAACCTGATTACTTGTCCTTCGGCGCAGTCAACGGATCACGGATCCCACACGCGTTCCTGATGAATATCAGAGCTCGCTCGCAACCGGGTATCAAGAGAACCAGTCGGAGTCGAATCATGATCACCATTAGCATTGCAGATAGCGTTGTCTCGCCAATCACCCGGGCGAAAGCGAGTCCAACGGCGCCGTAGTGAGGAGCAAGCACGAGCGCGAGGATTATGTTCACGAACGCGGATGCGATTCCGACCGTGGCAAGCAGGCGATCCTTTTTCCGCGGCAAAAACACGTAACCGGCGATGAACTCGTTGAATGCAGCAAACGGGAACATCAAGGCAAAGATTTGAAGTATGTGAGCGCTGTGGGCGAAAGAATCACCCAGTATGAGAGGCAATACAAGAGGGGACAGGGTAAGCGCGGCGCAACATACTAGCAATCCGTATCCGATAAGCAGCATTGCGCCGCGCCGGGTCGTCTGGTTCGCGCCTTCCTTGTCGCCGTGGGCGAGTTGGCGCGTGATGGTAGGAATGAACACTTGGGCCGCCGGCCCCATCAATCCAAGGCTTAATGCTGCAAAACGTTCTGCCGCGCCGAAATAGCCCACCTGGGCGGGCGTAGATAGCAGCGTCAAAAGATAAGTAGATGAAGCTGTCAGAACCCTCGACGCGGAAGAGTAGATGAACAGCATCGTTGATTTCCGTATCAGGGAAATGGTGCCTGTCCATCGGAGGCGTGGCCACCCCAGTTGTGAGATTGCGAGCCCATAAGAAATAACCGATGACGCTACACCTGAGATGAGTAGACTCGCGACGACCCATACTGCGTCGCGGGGGCCTCGTACGATCGTCAGCACCAGAACCAGGCTCAACGCGAAACCGAAGACTTCGATGATGATGGGCGTTCGAAACTGGTGACGGCCCTGAAAAAGCCAACCGAGGTTGGCCCCGGACACAATTCCCAACAGCGTGGCCATCACACCGATCAGAGGTGTTTGGGACAGTACAGGAGAGCACATGGTGGCGACGAGCCCCGCGCAGCCACCCACGATTGCATGCACCAGACGCGCGCTCAAGTGCAAAGACAGAATCTCATTACATTCTTCGGTCGTTTGGGCTTTCGATATGTCCCGCATGCCGACGGGCTCGAAGCCATAGGCGACCAGCATCCAGATCACGCTCATCAGCGACATGGACGCCAGCACGCGGCTGTATCCGTCAACACCAAGCGTCCTGCTGTAAAAAGGTACGACGATGATGAGGTACAGATACCGCAACACATAGCCGCCGTACACGAACCCAACGGTACGGATGCTGTTTCGTCTATCCATTCTGCTTCTCCGGCTGGAGGGTGCCTTCTCAGCGCAATACGGCGCGACGGCGGATCTGACGGGTTACTGCCTGTGGCAGGAAGCTAACAACGGGCCGCACGTCTGCTTGTCTTGGTCCGCGTTGTTGACATCGTTGAATCGCGGAAGTACTGCATGCGCCGCATGTACTCCGTTGGTCCGGCTTTGTGAGCTAGATGTTGATGGGCCCGGAAGTGCCGCGCTAAAACCACGCGAAGGCTGTCTGAACGCGCGCAACCGCCTCCAGATGTCCCTTCTCTGCACGGTGCATGCCCACGACAGCCTGGCTGTGTCTCGGCATTATTACCGCATACTTGAATGCAGCGTGGGGCGGCACTATCGGGCCATCGCCCGGGTGCGCAACCATCTTGCCACGCCAAGACTTCCCAGCATTAACCCGGCTCCGAGAGCGGGCACCGCCCGGACTACGCTGGCCTCGGGCCATTCTGAAATTAAGGGTTTTCCATCTTTGGCGCCCAGCCTCGACATCCACTTGCGGGCGCTGAGCGGCAGGGGTGGCGCGACCTCCTCGAACACTCTGTGCAACTGATCGCTCGCATGAGGAAAGGAGCCTAATGCGCTCGCCTCACTACGGGTGGGTGAGCCTATGACGAGTCTGGTTACGATGGCGGCTCCCTGCGTGATCCCTTGCAAAGAATCAAGTATGTCGATATCGGCCTCGCTGAGAACGGCCAATACGTCATCGACATACGCATTGATCACATTATGTTGAAGTCTCAAGCCCCACGCCATGGCCTGCGGATTGTCCTGAGTAAGGAGCTCTGCGTAAACGATGCCATCGTCTCCTCGTTTATAACCCGTCGTCGTGCCGTGGTCCGCTGCGCAAAGGGCCTCAAATATTGGTCCTCGGACAAAGGGCCGTAGAGGCGCCGCGAAGGGTTCGCTCAGATAGTCGTCGAGACTACCGCAGTTTTCCGGGCGACGATGAAGCCCAAAGTAAAAGCCCGATAGACGCCGACTGAAACCTGCTTCGCGGGTGGACGCCACCATTGCCAGCGACCGCTGTAGATTCCCCCGCCATCCAATATCCACGACACCGACGTTCCCGTCGGCGAGAAATCCCTTTTGTTCCAGATAGTCGAGAAGCAGTTGCCGAGCAGAAGATGCGGTCGCATTGATGAGATTCACCACCTCGTCGTCCGCCTGCATATGCTGCATTAGTTGCTCCAGATCAGAGGCGCTCAGCGGCGCATCAGGGGAGCTAATGTGAAGACGTTGTCGCAAACCGGAAATGGCCGGATGCCCGATATCCACGTCGAACTTTTCCAATATGTCAGAAAGAGAACTTCCCGGCGTAAAGCCGAAATGACTCAGATCTCCGTCGGACACGTTGACGAGTGCGGGTAAGTGGAGCGATTGCCGCGATACGTGCAGATAGTGCAGCTCGATCGGAATGCCATATAGCGCCACGATCTTCTTTGCAATGGACATAAGGATCTGGCCGTCACGCGCCAGAAAAAACAGCTTGTCGACTTTCCTGCTTTGGGCCTGTTTCAGTATCCACACAACGAACGCGAGGAGCAACGGGCCCATGAAGCCCGCCGATATTTCGGCAATCGACTGATCGTGGCTAGTAATAGCCGTAAAACGCAGCCGGGCGGTACGCGCGCTGCCCGACAGCGCAGATCCGAGCAGGTGCGGCTCAATCGCGCCTTTGCCGAGTTCGCGCTCCAGGCGACTAGGTGCCCCGCGGAAGAACGGTGCTACGCGAGCGCCTGCACGCCACGCCTGGAAGACATCGGAAAATACGCTGTCGCCAACGTGCAGATGGCTCTTGCTACTGCCCTTTGCAAGCGGAAAGAGGGACCCTGTCCTTTTTGCGCGGCCCCTCTCGCATGAAACAAAAAGTTCACCCTCGCTGATATACACGCCGCAACTGCTCAACATCGTTTCCAGGTCCCGATTGGAAAAGTAGATGTCCGAAATAATTGCCGTTCTGCCGAGTGACGCAAAACGATTGAGAGTCTCAACCATACCGGCGATGGGTCGCATCAAACGCTTCTCGAGCTCGACTTCAATGGCCTGCGCTGCTTCCAGTAAATCGTGCGACAAGCCCGACGACGCTGCGATGGCCGCGTAGATGTCGTCGAGCGTCACTTCACGTTCAACTCCTGCCTTGCGGGCCCTGAACTCCGCTGCTTGCCGGATTTTCAGCCATTCGCTGGGATCGATAAGCGAGCCAAATTCGCGTTGCAGTCGATACCCCGTTAGCAGGAACATGTCGGATGGCCTGTGCAAAGGCCTCGTTATCAGGGTGTCGAAGGCGTCGAAAGAGACCAGGCCATTCCCGGTCCATATTCGCCGCGCATCGACCTCCTCCAAGGGAGGCTTGGCCGAGAAGAGCCGATGGATGCCCGCTGACACGAATCGTTGATTGATGACCCGTTCGAGCACAAGGTTCGTAGCATTCATCAGTGTCTTCCACCCTTCAGAAAGGAAATGGTTTTCGCCAACACCGCTTTCCTGTCGGCTACTCGATGTCGTCTTCTGGAACTTGAAACGTTGGAGGCAGCGTCAAAGGAGAGCTTACGCGGTGCACGACTGCCGTTGTCGCGTCGCTCGGTTCATAGGCCAAATGTTCTAGCGCGGCGCTTGCTCCGGGATATGAGGAGGGAAAGCCGTTTGTTGAAGAACTGCATAACGCAACTGAGAACTCCCGGGTGATCGATCACGTGTCTAACGGCGGTCACGAAACGCTTTTCACGAATCGCTTCGGTCACATCGACCCAGTGAAGAGACGCCTTGAGAGACCAATGCCGGCGCGCACACGCGGCGGCCAAACGTGCAGAGAGTGTGTGCGATGCGCGGAAACGTGCATTTGCGTCAAGCATGCCTCGTAGCGTCTGCCGGTCCGCTGACTTGTCAGAGGAGAGCGAACCACCACGGCGCCGGTAGCGGTAACCCATTGCCGGATAGACAATTATTCTTGCATCGTGCTTGGCCAGTAAGCGCAACAGGATATCGAAGTCTTCTCCGGAACGAAGCCGCTCTTCATACCGAAGTCCAGTCAGGAGCTCGGCATTGATCATAGGCTTAAGATACGCCAGGCGTGGCGCTTTGATCAAAGAGACGGCATCGAAACTTTTGAAGCTTTCAAGGCCCAGCAGGGAATGTCCGGTGAGCGAGCCCTCCTCGTCCACGATAAGTAAATCGTCCGCTACGATGCCTGCACCAGAACTCTCCGCGCGCTGCAGCAGCGATTCGAGGCGTCCTTCCGCGAGGACGTCATCACTGTCCAAAAACGTAATCCAGTGTCCTCGTGCGCATTCCAGCGCACGATTACGAACAGTGGACGGCCCCGCGTTGAACGATGCGGTCAGAAGCTTGATTCGGGAATCGTTATCGGCAAAGGCGCGAACGATTTCCACGCTAGCGTCAGTTGACGCGTCATCCGCGACGATCAGTTCCCAGTCTTCAAGGCTCTGTCTCTGGACCGACTGAATGGCTTCGCCGATCCAGCGTTCACCGTTGAAGTTCGCCATGACGACAGTGACAGATGGAGCCGCTGCATCCGTCATCCGTGTGACGGGTTTATCTGTCTGCGCGCGATCGTCCACAGATCGCGCCAAGGAGAGGTCTTCGCCCGCCATGTATTCGTTGCTGGACAGGCCGACGGTTGACTGTGACTGGTGATGAGGCATATCAGCGCCGTTCGAAGTTAGACAAGCTTAGTGAACGTCAGAGGAGGGCTTGGGTTCGAGCCTTCGTCATGCGCGAATCTTGCATAACGAGGGAACACCGTCCTTCTTCCTAACGGGCGGCGCTGCACCGGGCCAGGGGATTGCAGATGTAGCGAACCGCGTAGTCTGCGACAGGGGAGTATGGAAACAGACACAAACTGGATAGCGCGAGTGTCCCCAACTTCTTCTTCAGGCTCCAGAAAGGGTTCGCCACAATGGCATGCAGATACCGGTGCGAATCTCTTAGCATCCAACGCCAACGGGTCGTCAACGGAGCATGGTAGACGCTTGAATAGAAATGAGCTCGTTCGTATGCGAAATCGTGGAAGTCGGCCGGCAGTTGCATTCCCATGCGACACCAGGCCAGTTCCCGAAGGGTCACCCAGCGGGACGGGAATGCCTTCGGGGCCTTTTCCTGCTGATCAGAGTTAGCAAACAATGCGTCTCTCCCTGCGCTTGCATATACGCGGTATCCGCCGAGCGACACCGGGATACTCGATACAGGTCCAACTAGAGCCGACCCATAAATTGCATAGAAATCTGCGCCATACCGGTCCTTGATCGTTTCGGGTACAGGAAAGATCTTTCTAAGAGCACTGACGCTGTAGGCGTTTCCAGACGCCGGCGGTGACGGATAGAGCCACCCATCGAGCAAAAGCTTTCGACAATCGCCATCGATTCGAGAATGAGGTACATACGCGCCCATCTGCTTGCTCGTGTGATCGATCACGTCTAGCTGAAACTGCACTTTTGCAAGATTTCCGTTCTCGAAGCGCTGCATCACTTCGGACACGGCGCCCTGATAAAGGACGTCGTCAGCATCGAGGAACAGCACGTAATCCGTTCTGGCAAGATGCAGCCCTAAATTGTAGGCAGACACCTGGCCGCCGTTGTCCTTGAAGACGGAGCTAACGCGAGCACCATAGCCTTCGATGATTGCGCGCGAGCCGTCTGTTGATCCGTCGTCGATCACTATGACGTAAGTGCTCATGTAGTCCTGTGCAAGCGCCGAATCGATTGCCTCCGCCAGGAACTGTTCGTAATTGTGATTGCATATGATGACTGTCATGTCCTTCATGATGTGTCACGCGCGAAGGTAAGGAGGGATCTGACGGCCTGCGACCGCTTTCATATGAACCGTCGGCGGATGAGCGTGCTGGCAATGTTTTTCGGCGCGAGCAACGTGGCAATGCTCCAACCGGCGATAAGACAGCGGAAAGCAGGGCGCTCGAAACTTGCGCGAAAAGGAATGGAAAGGGCGTCGCGCAGGGCTCTAATTCTGCTGTCGCCGGGCAAGGGATGCTGTCGCGGTGTGAGCCGTAGAGAGGCGACGCGCAATTGCAACAAGTGAGGTGCACAAAACAGGGTGCTGAGCGGCGGTGCAGGCCGGCCGGTCATCGCGCAGGCCTTGCAGGCAGCGCTGTGACGCTTGAGTGCACGCGCGATCTCTCGTCCGAAGTTGCTCGTGCTCGCGCTCATGGCGCTGTCATTCGCGCCGTGCATGCGATAGAGCACTAAGGGCGCAGCAATCGTTTCTACATCGCCGAGGTAGGGCGCCATGGCGATGCACGTTGAGTCCGTGAATGAATCGTAACTCGCATCCAGTGGAAAGATCTTTTCCAGAAAACTGCGTGCGTAGGCATTTCCCGATCCAGGCGGCGTTGGGTATTCGGACGTTTCATAAGCCCAGTGACGGATCGCTTCCGACGATAGACCGGGCGGGATCTTCGGGATCACATTTCGAATCTTTGGAATCGCATTCTCGTTCTGTATGCGACGGCCCTGCGCGTCGACGCGCTCCATCAGTACCTGTACCTTGCTCAGGCCGGTCCGCCATACTGAAGCAATGGCGCGCAACGCACCGGGCATTAGCACGTCGTCCGCATCGAGGAAGATGACGACGTCGCCTGTACTTCTCGCGAAGCCTACGTTGTTGGCGTCCCGCTGCCCGCCGTTCTTTTTAAAGATCGCGGTGATTTTTTCACCAAACGAGTGAATGACGTCGGCCGAGTTGTCTGTCGATCCGTCGTCCACAACGATGATTTCCAGCCGGTCCCAATCTTGCGTCAAGGCGCTTTCAATAGCCTGTCGAAGAAAATGCCCATAGTTGTAGTTGGCGATGACGATCGAGAAAAAGAGGCCCTTTTTAGCCATAGATTCGCTCCGTCCTGCGTTCATCGACTGCCTCCGGCTTCTCAAATGAATCAAGCGTCCTGAACCTGCGAGATGCGCCGCACCGACCAGCGCTAGGGGCCAACCTGATTGATGTCGCCGGAAAAATGGCGCGGCCAACGGTGCCGCGTGTGGCACCCTGGATGCAACTATTTAAGAACAAAGGTTTCGGAGTATGCGATTGCGGCCTAAAATCGGGCGATAAAGGCGCAAAAAGTTGAAACGGCGGGGGTTTCGGCAGAGGATAAGTACTGCTTTCCAATCGCAAAACGCGAATTGCACATGCCGCGCGATAACGCGAATCTCGTATCTATTTGCAACTTGCTTCTTGAGATTCGGACACCGATATTGCTAACCGATACTCAAAGGCAGTTACGTCAGACGACTAATCGTTAGATCTGCGCCGGGCAGCGGCACGACGGTAGCCACCTGGATTGATCTACGGGCTTCATAGAAGGCAGAGCATCGGAGAGTGAAAATCGATCACGCAGCGGTGAATGTCACATTCGCGCAAGAAAGAATCAGCAGCTAGTGTTTCGGTTTAATTGACGACGATCGGCCGCGCGTGCGAGCTGACACTTGGAGCTAATCGATGAAGGTTGCTTTTTACAAGAGAACGCGTCCCGGCCTGGCCGGGAAATTAAACCGCCTGATCCGGTGGTGGACAAACAGTCCCTATTCGCATTGCGAACTTGTCGTCGCTCCAATCATCGACGCGCATTTGTGCGCATCGTCGTCGTTCGAGGATGGCAGCGTGCGCTTCATCACTACGAAGCTCGATCCAGCGCGATGGGATGTTGTCGGACTCGCGGCCGATCCGGTGACGGAGCGGGCTGCGGTGGAGTGGTTCAACGATCATTTCGGCGAACCGTACGACTTCGCACCTGTCTTCGCTTTCCTGCGGCGCGGCGGCCGTCATCGAGGTCGCTGGCACTGTTCGGAGTCGATCGGGGCAGCGCTGGGTATGCCGGAGTCCTGGCGGTTCGATCCCGCTACGCTGCACGCTGCGCTGTCTTCCGATTCGGTGCAGTCGCCGCCCGACGACATGCCGCCACTGGTGTCGGCGTGATTTCGGGCGAGTCTCACTGACTGATGGTTGATCTTCGTTGCGAAGCCGGTAGGGGAAACTGGAAAGATTCGGTGGCGCGAAACCTCGATCGATCCTGTCGGAGAGCCTCGCCGTTCGCCTTTGATCTCTCAGCGCGCGCATTCCGCACCAATCAAGCTCAACGACATACTTCGCTGTCCAAATCAATGTGTTAATCGGACTTTGCACGTGTGTCGGCGTGGCGAACCAGTTCCTCCCATCCAGCCATCGTCATCTCAGCGACGGCTTGGAGTTCTGCTCTTTCGGCGCCGTCCCGCGCTCGGATCGCCATACCGCTTTGAACTGTTTGCAGGAACCTCGCGAGTTGCGCTATATCAAGGGATTCCGGCAACTCACCCTCAGCAACGGCCTTTTCCAGGCGCGAGACGAGCACATCAAACGCTCCACCTCGCGTGGCCCGCATCAAGTCGTCAAGCTCGGCATGGCCATCGCTTCCGACGGTGGCCAGTGTGACCATGCAGCCGTGTGGCAAACCGCAATCTGCCCCAGTCATCGCCATGGCTGAGTCCCACAGATAGGCGAACGCCGCTTCGCGTGCGGTAACAGCCTGGCGAAACCTTCCCAGGACCAGATGCTCGTAGGTCGTCGAGTAAAGCCGCATCGCTTCGGCATATAGCTCGTCTTTCGATCCGAAAGCGGCATAGAGGCTGGTCGAGCCGACGCCGAGCGCGTTGGTCAGGTCTGCAATTGAGGTCGCCTCATAACCCTTGATCCAGAAAAGCCTCATGGCTTGCGCCAGTGCTGCTTCGCGATCGAAAGCGCGTGGCCTGCCGCGGCCACGAGGTGGGCGTGCAATGGTCATGGAAGTTTTCTCTGATTTTTTCTGCATCGATCACTACATAAATATCTTGACTGTCCGTGCCACCGATCCTACCATTTGTGCATCGATCACTACATAAAAGGCGGACAATGAACAACAATCTTGTCGGAAAACGGGCATTGGTCACCGGCGGCTCGCGGGGCATCGGCGCCGCGATTGCACTGGCGCTTGCAGAAGAGGGCGCGGACGTTGCGGTAACGTTTCAGAACTCAGCCGAGCGGGCGCAGGCAGTTGTGGCCTCGATCGAGAAACTGGGCCGCCGCGGTGTCGCGATCAAAGCCGACAGTGCCGATCCGTCCGCCATCAGGCGATCAGTCGATGAGGCCGTCGGCGCGTTGGGTGGACTCGACATTCTCGTCAACAACGCGGCCATCGCTCGCTACAACACGATCGCCGACTTCGACCTGGCGGACATCGACGCTCTCCTTGCGGTCAACGTCCGCGGTCCCATTCTCGCGACGCAGGCAGCCATCCCTCATCTCAAAGCGGGCGGTCGCATAATTACGATCGGCTCCGCCGGAGCTGATCGCATCGTGGGGTCACCGGGAACGGTCTACTACATGACCAAGTCCGCGCTGCAGTCGTTCACACGGGGGCTGGCTCAGGAGTTGGGCTCGAAGGACATCACTGCCAATCTGGTTCAACCGGGCTCGACTGATACCGAAATGAACCCGGCTAACGGCGAGAGCGCGGAATTCCAGCGCAGCCTTACGCCGTTGGGACGCTTCGCCGCACCGGCTGACATCTCCGCGGCCGTCACTTTTCTTGCAAGCCCGGCGGCAAGGCATGTCACTGGAACAATTCTCACGGTCGACGGGGGCTTGCTGACTTAGGTCGGTAATGCGGTTTGGTTATGACGCGAAGAAGGCGTGGAAATGGCCGATACCGGGCGGTTTGTGATGTGTGCTTGTTGCCTGGCCGCTGACCGGGCGTCATGGGCATTCACGATTCGAGGCTCTCGGCAGACATGAGTCTTCCTGTGAGTCCCTTTCCTCGTTGTCGTGCAGTTGCCGGTTAAGTAGATCAGGGATCTATGAGGTCTCACCACCAAGGCGAAGAAACCAAGATCCATTTCACACGCTGAGTTCCCTCTGAACTGGTCAACAGATCGATGGGACGTTGATTGTCCAACATCGGCACTTCGCTATACAGCCATCGGATCGCATCTGACTTCAGGCAACCCCAAAGAGCCGTGGCAATGGTGTGGTCCGCAACCAACCTCATCAGTTCGTCGGTAGTGCTGTTCACCTTCCGCTCTGGGGCCAACGCTTTGACAAACCCGTCCCAACCGTTAAGCTCCGGATTCACTTGCCTCCTGCAGTCCATGAATTCAGCTCCTTGTTTGTAATTGTCGGCAATTTACCCGAGATGCTCGACTGACGGAGAGTGGCCGAATGCCAAAGACCACGCGTGAAAGGCGCGCATGCCCAGTGACTTCGGCCCCAGCCTTCGGACCCGACCGAACTCAGCCGCCCGCATGGGGCGCGGGCCGACTGCTCTCAGTACACATCAAAGTTCGAGAAGCGCGCGCCCTTGACCTCCTAGAATGCCATTTGGTGCACGGGCAATTGTCGTACACAGAAGCTTGCGGTTCGTATTGAAGCGGAATTCGTCATCCGAGGCGTAAGCGGCCAACTCCTCGAAAGAGAACTACATATCCAAAGGAGCGATCATGCAGCAACTGGTGAGACACCCATTTGTCCTCTTTGCCATCTCTTTCGTGCTGATGTCGATTGCGGCCCGGCTGGGTAGCCGCACTCTGCGCTCGCGGATACAAATCGACGAAGACACGCGTGATGACTTCAAGATCGTTCAGTCCGCAACGCTGACTTTGCTCGCGCTGGTCATCGGATTTAGTCTGTCCATGGCAGTGGGCCGCTATGACCAGCGAAAAAACCTCGAAGAGGAAGAAGCCAACGCGATCGGAACTGAGTTCGTCCGCGCTGAACTGCTGGCCGACGCCGAGGCGGCCGTGGTCCGCTCGCTCCTCGTGCAGTATCTCGCATTGCGTGTCGAGTTTTACCAGACCCGAGACCTTCAACGTGTCCAGCAAATCGATGCCGCGACCGCGGACATGCAGGCCAAACTGTGGACTGCAGCCAAGGCCGGCGCCGTTAAACAGCCGAGCCCACTTAGCGCGCTAGCCATCGCGGGCATGAACGATGTAATCAACACACAAGGCTACACGCAGGCGGCATGGTGGAATCGAATCCCTGTAGCCGCATGGATATTAATGATCGTCATTGGCCTGTTCAGCAATCTGCTAGTGGGCTATGGCGTCAAAAATGCAAACGCCAAAAACCGCTTCCTCGTGATCATGCCTTTAACAGTGTCTCTCTCGTTTCTGTTGATTGCAGATATCGATAGTCCGCGGAACGGCATCATTCGGATTGTGCCGCAAAACCTCATTAGCACCGCGCAAACACTCCCGAAACCGTAGTGCCCGGAAACAGGATTATTGGACCCCAGCGCATGTCAATTAGCTGCACGTCAAGTCGGATACGAGACCGTTCAAGCGCCTGACAACAGCCGGTTTGTCGAGGTTCAAACGCCTATGTACTGCCGTCGACAAATGAACGCTGATGGCCGGTTTTCTGCCTGACGGCGATTGGCCGCACGCGACCCACTGGAGACGGCCGCATCTGCCCGAAGCGGCCGCTCACAACGAACGAACAACGACGCGGCCGGCAGCCGTGACCGCGATTTTCCTCAACGCTTGGAGCGGGAAAATATGTTGACAAGATTCCCATCCGGATCGCGTAGCAAGAGCGAGCGATTGCCCCACGGCATCAACGTCGTCGGCATCACGATGTTTGTCCCGGACGCCTTCATCCGTTCGAACACCGCGTCGACGTTCTCCACTTCGAACTCCAGGATCGCCGATTGATTTGCAGCCGCAGTGGCAGCACCGACATTGAAAAGCTCGATCAGATGCTCGGACGAAATCGCAAGCGTCGCTCCTTCGAACCGCATTTCGGCAAATCCATCGGCCGGACGTACAGCCTCGATACCGGAAAGCCTTTGATAAAACTCCACCAGCCCATCGATATGCCGGGTAACAACACGAACCGATGCGAACTTCATTTTGAACTCCTCGCCAAGAAAGGGAGCTCAGTCTAATGGTCGATACTGTCAGATTCTGGCAGTATGGTGCGTCTGGCGACGTGATTGAGCCTACGCCACTCACGAAGCAGTGTTGACCGCCTTTTGGGGTAGCGCTCTTCCAACTGCTCGACGTTCGAGATGCGGTCCGAACGGAAATTCCGAAAATCAGCTCGAAGCTCGCACCAACACATCAGGACCCGCGCCTGGTCGAAATACACCAAGGCAAAGGGCCAAACGACACGCCGCGAGTGAATACCACTGGCGTCCACGTATGTAATATTGAGCTTCTGCTCTTCCCGGACTGCGGCACGCAGAAGGTCAGGCGAGATTTTGTGGACAGGTCTCGTCAACGGCGCGCCGACTAGCAGCGAAGACTTCTCCAGTTCGCGACGCAGTTCAGTGGGCAGTATGGCGGCTATCTTAGCAAGCGTGCTCAGCGCACCGGACGACAGCGTGTTGTCGCAGCGATCGGCCACCCAGCGCATGCCAAGAACCAGGGCGTCGAGTTCCTCTGAGCGAAACATGATCGGCGGCAGCATGAAGCCCGGTTTCATAACGTAACCGATGCCCGGTGCCCCCTCGATCATTGCTCCTTGCGCTTGCAAACTGGCGATGTCCCGGTATAGCGTGCGGATGCTCACGCCGAGCTCCTCGGCCAGGGCTTGGCCACGCACGGGACGTCGATAACGACGTAACACTTGCAGGAGATGAAGGAGACGTTCGGAGCGGGACATACGTGAATCCTGGTATTGACACTGAAGCAAATCGACGACGCTATCGGTTACTTCAAATTGAATGCGATATGTCGCGTCCAGACAGACATTGCATTGTTGACGATCTATGCGGCTCTGTCGAACGTCTCAATCTGGCCGTCCGTTGCCCGTTGCATCAGTCGTGATACGCGAGTGCGACCAGAGCACCTCCGTGCTCGCGCGTACGACGCCAGTTCACAAAAGCGCATGCGTCTTGCAAGCCCGCGAATTGGTCCGGACAGCGCTTTCTGAAACTGTCGACACCGCCAAGTAATATCGTTAGTGTGCATCCTGGGCTCACGTGCACCTGCGTCATCGCGGCTTCGGGCTCGTCGAGGTAACCCAAACAGTCAATTAGCGCATCCAAGTTATTGCCGTAAAACGGCGCGAAGCCAAAGTTTCGCGAGAAGACCCGATGAAGAGAGGGCCAGTCTGTAATTTCGGTCGTGTCTACGAACACCGTCGTCATCGCTGTTTTCCGAATTGTGCAGGCGCTTATTTTGCATTTGAAGCCTAGCGCACAACGCAAGGCCCGGCGTCGTCGATAGTTGACGATTCAGATGCTCGCGTCGAGTGACTGTTTGTGGCCGCACAGAGCCCTCGGCATACACCCCAACGCAGGCCGACGCCCGCATCCAGCCGAACCGACAAATCCGCGTCCCAAAAGATTATTCAAGCCTGGATGAGCCAACTTCGCGAAGCGCTCAAATCCTGACCACATTCATTTAGCAAGATCGCGAATTCGGAAACGCGCAGCCAAACTAATCCGCGAGCTTTTAATCCACACCGCCACCTGCAGCCAGCGATATCCACCCCACATCCCGCCCGCGCGAAGTCCAAAACGCCGCCGCTCCCATGGGCACAACGCTTGCGCACTCCCGCAGATGCTTACCGGAGGACCAGAAAATGAGCAAGCGGGATGTACCAGGCGTCGGGCCCTATGGCGGCCCGGCTGGCGGCTGGGGAGCGTTGCAGGCAGTGGCTCGCGCCGTGCGCCAGCAGATGGGTGTGGCGCGCGAGGCGACGATGCTGTTGAAGGTTAATCAACCGGCCGGTTTCGATTGCCCAGGGTGCGCATGGCCGGACCCGCGCAGCACGTCGTCGTTCGAGTTCTGTGAAAACGGGGCGAAGGCTGTGTCTTGGGAAGCAACGAGCAAACGTACGACACCCGATTTTTTCGCACGGCATTCACTCAGCGAACTGTGGCATTGGAGCGACTTCGCGCTTGAGGACGAGGGGCGGCTGACTCATCCAATGCGCTACGACGCTGCCACCGACCGTTACGTGCCGATCGAGTGGGACGAGGCGTTCGCACGTATCGGCGCCGCGCTGCGTGCCTTACCCGATCCGAACATGGCGGAGTTTTACACGTCCGGCAGGGCGTCGAACGAGGCGGCGTTTCTGTTCCAGCTGCTCGCGCGCCGGTTCGGCACGAATAACTTCCCTGATTGTTCGAACATGTGCCACGAGCCCACGAGCGTGGGTCTTCCCGAATCGATCGGCGTCGGCAAGGGTACGGTCACTCTCGCCGACTTCGATCATTGCGACGCGATATTCTGCATCGGACACAATCCCGGCACCAACCATCCGCGCATGCTCGCGACGCTGCGCGCCGCGGCGCGGCGCGGGGCGAAAATCGTGGCGCTCAATCCGTTGCGCGAACGCGGACTGGAGCGTTTCACTTCGCCACAAGACGCTATGGAAATGGCGACCGGGCGCTCTACGCCCATTGCCACCGACTATGTGCAACTCAAGATCGGCGGCGACGTCGCGGTCCTGAAAGGGATGATGAAAACGCTGCTCGACATGGACCGCGAGAACCGCGGTAACGGAGGCGAGGGCGTAGTGGATCGCGCGTTCATCGACGAACACACGACCGGGTTCGACGAGCTGGTGCGCGATCTGGAAGCCACGCCGTGGGACCAGATCGTGTCGACGTCGGGCGTTGCGCGCGACGAGATCGAAAAGCTTGCGCGCATTTATGCGGAGTCGCGCGCCGTGATCGTATGTTATGGCATGGGCATCACTCAGCATCGCAGCGGGACCGCGAACGTCCAGCAGATTGCGAATCTGTTGCTCATGCGAGGAAACATTGGACGCGATGGCGCAGGCATCTGTCCGCTGCGTGGCCATTCCAACGTGCAAGGCGATCGCACGGTGGGCATCACCGAAGTGCCGCCGCCTGCGTTCCTCGATTCGCTCAAGCGCGTGTTCGGCTTCGAGCCTCCGCGCGAGCACGGGCACGGCGCGATTGCTGCGATGCAGTCAATGCGCGACGGCCGCGCGAGGGCGCTGATCTGTCTGGGCGGCAATCTGCCCGTCGCGATGTCGGACCCCGGCGTCTGCTTCGACGCGATCCGCAAGCTCGACCTGGCTGTGCATATCGCCACGAAGCTGAACCGCTCGCATCTGCTGGCCGCAAAAGAGACGCTGTTGCTGCCGTGTCTCGGGCGCACCGAACTGGATGTCCGGGCAAGCGGGCCTCAGTCTGTCACCGTCGAAGATTCCATGTCGATGGTGCATGCGTCGCAAGGATCGCTGCCGCCAGCGTCGGTGCATCTGCGTTCGGAACCGGCGATCGTCGCAGGCATTGCCAAAGCATCGCTCGACGATCCGACGCTCGACTGGGATGGCTGGGTCGCGGACTACAGCCGCATTCGCGACCTGATCGAAGCGGTCTTTCCGCAATTCGAGCGCTACAACGAGCGCATACGCGAACCGGGCGGCTTCCGGCTTTACAACGCCGCGTCTGCGCGCCGCTGGGACACGCCCGACGGCCGCGCGCGTTTCATCGCCCATAGCGGCGTCATGGAAGATCCGCGCGTGAATCGCAGCGACGCGCTACTGCTCGCCACGATACGCAGCCACGATCAGTACAACACGACCATTTACGGCTACAACGACCGCTATCGCGGCATATCGGGTCGTCGCGATGTGATTTTCGTCAACGAGCAGGATCTCGACTCGCGCGGTCTGCAGCATGGCGATCTCGTCGATGTCGAAGCGATCGAAGACACCGTGAGCCTCGGCGGATCGCGTCGTCTGTGCGGGCTGACGGCGGTCGCTTACGACATTCCCCGCGGATCGATGGCCGCCTACTATCCCGAGGCGAACGGGCTCATCGCATTACACGACTGCGACGCGCGTAGCGGGACGCCGTCGTACAAGTCGGTGCCCGTGCTGCTCTCGCTCAGCACGGGAGATTGCTTGCCGGACGACCAGGCGTCGACGTGGCAGCAAGGCGACGTTCGCAACGACCGCACAGGAGCGGCCATCGCAGGCGAGACTCCCCATCGTCCGAACGATGGAGCGATGCCGACGTGATTGCTGGTGACTGCTACTGATGTCGTGCGCGGCATGTCGACTGCGCAGCCAGGTCCCACCACTTGATGAACGGAGAGTCGCAATGAGCAAGGATCTCAAACCGAAGGATCGCGTCAGCTGGAACACACCGCAGGGCGAGACGCACGGACACGTCAAACGCGTCATTACCGAGCGCGCGAAAGTCGATGGACACGTTGTTGCGGCATCGCCGTCCAGTCCGTCGTATGAAGTGGAGAGCGAGAAGAGCGGCAAGCGCGCGGTTCATAAAGGCGAGGCGCTGCGCAAGTCGCGTGGCTAGCGGCGCACGCCCGGTATAAAACTTCCTAAGCGCCAGCGACCGAAGGCGGTGGGCGGCCTTGTCCTCGTCGCATCGTCTGTGCAGTTTTTGCGTCAGGCGTGCGGCTTCTCTGACGCAACTAACGGTCTGTCGCGCCTGCCGTCGCCGAGGTTGGTCGACGTGTTGCACAAGTTGAACCACGAAACGGCATGCTTGCATCGGAATTCCCGACCGCACGTGCCGGTGACAAGCGCGTACGCAATTTTTGCGCGTGCGGGACGCTAGCTATCCAAGCAACGGGACAAGTGACCGACGCCCGAAACGTCGCGATCTTACAAGCGGAAAATTTTGCTCTCACGCGCGTCTTTTGCACTGTTTGCCCACCCCGATGCAAGGGCCGCGAAAGGGCCAAAGAGTCAACACGGAGGCAACGACAATCGTCCGACATGACCACACAACGAACCGCATTATTTGAAGGATAATGTCTGCCTTTTTGTCCCGTTGAGGTGGCCGTGAGCGACCAGACATCATCCGACGCAAAACGTGCAGCAGTGTCTGTGGCTCATGATTTCCTTTATGGCGGCGGCGAAATGGGCGCGCTGTTGCGCGCGCATAACTGGAGCGCCACGCCTCTAGGCGAACCGGAAACGTGGCCACAGAGCTTGCGGTCCGCGTTGAGCATTTGTCTGGAAGCCAACTTCCCCATCGCCATCTACTGGGGACCGGAACTGGCGCTGCTCTACAACGATGCGTGGAGTTCCATTCCCGGCAAGAAGCACCCTGGTGCCTTGGGTCGGCCGGGCAGGGAAGTGTGGCCCGAGATCTGGGACACGATCGGTCCGCTATTTCATCAAGTGCAGGAGACCGGAGCCGGGGTTTGGCAGCATGACCAATTGCTGCCCATGCACCGCCACGGATACACCGAAGAGTGCTATTTCAATTTCACGTTCAGCCCGATCCGGGGTGAAGGTGGACAGGTAGAGGGCATCTTCAATGCCGTCCTCGAAACGACGTCCTCGGTTCTGGCAGAGCGGCGTGAGCGTGCGCTGCGCGAACTTGCCGAGGCCCTGGCGGCGAGGCGCGATGAGCTAGAGGTATTTGCAGTCGCGGCGACGCTGCTCGCCACGAAAAGCGTCGATGTGCCATTCAGTCTGCTTTACCGGATCGACGACAACGCACAGCAGGCGCACCTGATGGGACTCACCGGCGTCGACCGGGACAGTGCGGCTGCGCCGGCGGTGATCGACCTTGGCGACGCCGACACGCCGTGGCCTCTGGCCAGCGTGCTGCGCACAGGGCAGAAACGCCTCGTGGAAGATCTTGCCGAACGTTTCACGAAGCCGCTCCCGGGCGGTCCGTGGCCCGAGCCGTGTACTCAGGCGCTCATCCTTCCGATTCAGGCGACGGCGCACCCGGGAACGGTTGCCGCCATTCTTGTCGCGGGGATAAGCCCACGCGGCGCCGCCGACGACGACTACCAGGCCTTCCTTGAGCGAGCCGCCTCACATATCGCGACCAGCCTGGCGAGCGCTCGCGCCTACGAGGAAGAACGGCGACGTGCCGAAGCGTTGGCCGAGATCGATCGAGCAAAGACGACGTTTTTTTCCAATGTCAGTCATGAGTTTCGTACGCCTTTGACCCTGATGCTAGGGCCGATAGAAGAGTTGCTCGCCGATCCGGAGCAACTTGGCGAAGAAGGGCTTCGGCAAATTCAGCTCGCCTATCGCAACGGCCTGCGGCTCCTGAAACTCGTCAATTCCCTGCTGGATTTTTCGCGTATCGAGGCAGGTCGCCTGAAGGCCAGCTTTCAAGCCACGGATCTTGCGCAACTGACCACGGACCTCGCCAGCAATTTCCGCTCGGCCATGGAGCGTGCGGGGCTGACCTTGACGGTCGATTGCGAGACGCTCACACAGCCGGTCTATGTCGACCGTGACATGTGGGAAAAAATCGTTCTAAACCTGCTCTCCAACGCGTTCAAGTTCACGTTTGAAGGCGGGGTATCGGTCGAATTGAGGCAGCACGACAAGGCTGAACTGGTTGTTCGCGATACCGGGACCGGTATTCCCGAGGCGGAACTGCCACGGGTCTTCGAGCGGTTTCACCGTATCGAGGGAGCCCGCGGTCGCTCATTCGAGGGCAGCGGCATTGGTCTCGCGCTCGTCGAGGAACTTGTCAGGCTGCATGGCGGCACGGTTCGCGTAGAAAGCGAGATCGGCAAAGGGACGGTATTCACCGTTGCGATTCCTTTTGGCGCGAAGCACCTGGCGACTCCGCTGATCGAACATGAAGGACCGGTCGGCTCGAGCGCCTTACGTGTCGAGGCCTACGTCGGCGAGGCTGAGCGCTGGTTGCCAGACGCGGAGGCGCCTCACGAGACTTCGAGCAGAGACAGAAGCGGCGAGTCCGTTACGGCTGCGGCGCGGCCCGCTACCGATGGCGCCCACATTCTTCTGGCCGACGACAACGCCGACATGCGGGCCTACGTGCAACGTCTGCTGGGCGGTTCTCACCACGTGGAAGTCGTCGCGGATGGGCAGGCTGCACTGGAGACGATTCGCCGCCGCCGTCCCGATCTTCTGCTCACCGACATCATGATGCCGAGGCTCGATGGCTTTGGCTTGATACGTTCCATCCGCGGCGACGCGACGCTGAAGGACCTGCCCATCATCGCGTTGTCGGCGCGAGCGGGGGAGGAGGCGAGCCTCGATGGCTTGGCTGCCGGCGCCGACGACTACCTCGTCAAACCATTTTCCGCGCGCGAACTCGTCGCGCGGGTCGACTCAGCGCTGGCCATGGCGACCCTTCGCAGGCAGATGAGCCACGCTCTGCGCGACGAGGCCAACCTGCTCGAGATCCTCAATAAAATCGGCGCGACGATCGCGGCCGAACTGGATCTGGACCAGGCGGTGCAGGTCGTCACCGATGCCGCGAAAGAACTCACGGGCGCCGCTTTTGGAGCGTTTTTCTACAATGTGCTCGACGAGCGTGGCGAGCGCTATACGCTCTATTCGATCTCGGGCGTGCCGCGCGAAGCATTTTCGAAATTTCCAATGCCGCGCAACACGAAGGTGTTCGCGCCGACGTTCAACGGCGAGGCTATCGTGCGCTCCGCCGACATCAAGCGGGACCCGCGCTACGGCAATAGCGCGCCGTATTTCGGCATGCCTGAAGGGCATCTGCCCGTGTGCAGTTATCTGGCGGCTCCGGTCGTGTCGCGCTCCGGCGAAGTGCTGGGCGGGCTCTTCTTCGGTCATCCCGAACCGGATGTATTTACCGAGCGCGCCGAGCGCCTGCTGCTCGGCGTCGCAGCCCAGGCGGCGATCGCCATCGACAATGCACGGTTGTATCAGGCGGCTCAGACTGAAATCGCGCAACGAACGCTGACCGAGCAGGCTTTGCGTGAAAGCGAGGAACGGCAGCTACGCCTGAACGAGACGCTGGAAGCGAAGGTCGTCGAAAGGACGTTGGAACTACAGGCCGCGAACGAACAGCTACTTACCGCGGCCGAGGAGCGTGAGCGCGTCGAAGAGGCGCTGCGCCACGCACAGAAAATGGAAGCCATCGGCAAACTGACCGGTGGCGTCGCTCATGATTTCAACAACCTGCTGCAGGTGATAGCGGGCAATCTCCAGTTGCTGGCGAGAGATATCAATGGTCATGAAGCCGGGGAAAGGCGCTTACGTAACGCGCTGGCCGGGGTCACGCGCGGCTCGAAGCTTGCCTCGCAATTGCTCGCTTTCGGGCGACGCCAGCCGATGCGGCCGAAGGTGGTCAACCTTGGCCGGTTCATCCGCGACATGGACGATATGCTGCGTCGCGCTCTGGGCGAGGAGATAGAGATCGAAACCGTCATTTCCGGCGGTCTTTGGAACACCATGGTCGATCCGAGCCAGGTGGAGAACGCGTTGCTCAATCTCGCCATCAACGCGCGCGACGCAATGAAAGGCCGTGGCAAGTTGACGATCGAGGCCGGCAATGCGTCGCTCGATGCCGTCTATGCCGCTGCCCACCCCGACGTCCGGCCAGGACAGTACGTGATGCTTGCCGTCACTGACACGGGCTCAGGAATGTCGGGAGAAGTCATGGAGCACGCGTTCGAACCGTTCTTCACCACGAAGCCGGAAGGGCAGGGAACCGGCCTTGGCCTGAGCATGGTGTGGGGCGTCGTCAAGCAGTCGGAAGGCCACATAAAAATCTACAGTGAGGTGGGCGAAGGCACCACCATCCGTATCTACTTGCCGCGGTCCCGCCAGGAGGAGGACCGCACGCCAGAGGCTGAAACTGCACCGGCGGTCGGGGGAACGGAAACTATCCTGGTCGTGGAGGATGACGAAGACGTGCGCAATACGGTCGTCGATATGCTCACGGACCTCGGATACAGGGTGCTGAAAGCGAGAGATGCGCAAAGCGGGTGGGCCATCATAGAAAGCGGCGTGCCGATCGACCTGCTCTTCACCGATGTGGTGATGCCTGGCCCGCTACGCAGTCCCGAACTCGCTCGAAAGGCGAGGGAGCGGTTGCCGGACATTGCAGTGCTTTTCACGTCGGGCTATACGGAAAACGCGATCGTGCATGGCGGCCGCCTCGATGAAGGCATCGAGTTGCTGAGTAAGCCGTACACCCGGGAGGCTTTGGCGCGAAGGCTCCGTCACGTGTTGGCAAATCAACGGCAACTGAACAGCCAGCGTCCGGCCCCGGCGGTCCGTGCGCGGCCTACCCGTGAACGGCCTGTCGTCGAAATTGCGTCCCCCGCGCTGCGGGTGCTGCTGGTCGAGGATGAGGAATTGATCCTGATGTCCACCGGAGACATGCTCGAAAGTCTGGGGCACCGGGTGTTCACCGCGGCAAGTGGCGAACAGGCGCTGCCGATTCTGGACGCCCATCCCGTAGACGTGCTGGTCGTGGACCTGGGCTTGCCCGGTATGTCGGGCAGCGAGCTTGCAGTTCAGGCGCGCAGGAAGTACCCGAAGCTGCATGTCGTGATTGCATCGGGCAATCCAGACCCGAGCGTGTTGAGCAACGAATGGCTTGCCGGGGCGGTAGTTCTGGCCAAACCCTATGACGAGCAAGGCTTGACGCGAGCCATCAGGGGAAAACAGTAGCAGTCGCAGCGGCAGGAGCGGGCGCCGTTGTTGTTGGGGCGGGCGTCGCGAGCTGCGCGGCGACGTGAGCTACCTACGCGGCAGTGTCGCCAGGTTCGGTCGCCGGTTACCGGGTTCTCGTTTGCAGCAACTCGCGCACGGAGTTCAGTGCGCCGTCGGCGATCTTGCCCGAATCGATCTTGTAGGTGCCTTGACGCAACTCGGCTTTGATCGACTCGACCTTCGCGGTATCGATATCCGGATCACTGAACGAGCGTAGCGCGGACATTGACGTGAGATTCACCTCGGTATTTTGCGTACCGGAAGTGCCGGCGGGGTTCACGGATTCGATCGCGCCATTCGTGTCGCTGTTGTTCGTTGCGCGCTGCGTGGTGTTGCGCGGCGCCGCGAGCGGGTAGTTGCTGGGTTCAATCTTCATGGTGTGTGTCCCTCACTTGTTAAGTTCTTTAACGGTATGGCGTTTGAAATCTTCACCCTGCTACGGCGAGCCCGGCCGCGCGCGAGCTGTTCCGATGGGTGAAAACCGTTGCCAGGCGGGGACTTCGGCGGATTGAAACAAAGTGCAACAATTTGTGAGCAATACCACATAAGGGCTCGAACGTACTTCGGAGAGCATCCCGGACGCTGATGACAAAGCGGCGCGCGCGCAGGTTTGGAGCGCGCGTGAACCTAAGCCGGCAGTCCGTTTGCCGAACACCGATTCACCAGCGCGCGAAGCGCTGACGGCGTGTTACCCGCGGATGGGTGGCGGCGCCTGCACAATCGGAGCCGCCGCCGCAAAAAGATCCGCGCGGTTGCCGGTGCGGGGCGGATAGATCCGCTCAGTATTGATGACCCGTTTGACGTTCTTCGCCTGCTGACCCTGTGCGGCGAGCCTGCGCTCCCAGCCTTCCGTATAGACCGCGCCCCAAGCGCCAAGGTCGAGAATGGTCGTGTACCAGTCGATGTCGAGCGGCAGCATCGGCAGACCGAGCAGATCGCAGACGACGTTGTGCCCCGCGAAACGCCCCATCGGTCTGCTGTGCTGGCAGGACATGACGGATTCATGCTTGCCGTCTTCGAACAGCGCGCGCGCCACGTCGCCGGCTGCGAAGACGTCGGAGACACCTTTTACGCGCAGGTTCTCGTCGACCGGCACCCGCCCGAGCGCATCGCGCTCGACAGGAATGCAGCGCGTCAACGGACTCGCATGCATGCCGCCACACCAGATAATCGTCGATGCGTCGACGCGCTTGCCGCCCGCCAGCGTCATCCCAGTGTCGTCAATCTGCTCGATCTCGACATTGGTCATCATCTCGACGCCGAGTTGCGTCAATGCCTGCTCGATGACCGGTTGCGCACCGCCCATCGCCATCGCGATCCGTGGCGCACGCTCGATCAGCATGACGCGAACCTCGCTCTCACGCAGGCGCTCACCGCTCGCGGCCAGGAGGTCGCGCACACGATGCGGCAACTCGGAGGCGACTTCCACGCCCGTGAGGCCTGAGCCGATAACAACGAAGGTCAGACTTCCAGCAGCGTGTGAATGCACCATTTTCAGAAGCCGTCGTTCGAGGCGTTCGGCGCCTTCGTATGTATCGACGTTGAATGCATGGTCCGCGAGCCCACCAATCGGCGCGTCGACAAGGCGGCTTCCCGAGGCCAGCACGAGCTTGTCGAAAGTCAGCGGCGTAGTGCGTCCGCGGACGCTCAACGTGACCTGTTTGCCGGCGACATCGATGTCCGTAACTGCGCCCTGGATCCATTGCACGCCGACGGGGCCGAGCACATCGCTCAGCGGTACGAGCGTGGCCGCGAGATCCGCTTCGTAGTTGCGCACCCGGATGCTGTGATGCGCGTGCGGGTTGATCATGACGACTTCGACCTGATTGCTCGCGCCTTGCTCATCGAGCTTGCGGGCCGCGCCGATGGCACTCCACAACCCAGCAAAGCCGCCGCCGATCACGACGATCCGTTTCATGGCCGCTCCTGTTCAGAGACGTGTGCGCGGCCAATCTGCCCGATGTGCGGCGCGGCAACGCGGAGGAGATGCGCAAAACGCGACGGGACACGAAGCAAGGCTTGAAGACGAGGCGCAGCCCGTTGCGTGCAAACCTACCGTAGTTGATATGGTAGGACAACGAAACGCAAAGGCGAAGAACGTGGCCGAGCGGCGGCGACTATTCGCGACTCCATGCAAATGCGATCCGCGCTTCTAGCGCTTCTAGCGCTTCTCGCGGTTCCCGAATCATGGACTCGTGATTGTTTGTTTGATTTGAGTCTGCAGGTCCACCAACGGTGTCGCGGTCACTGTGGCGGCGACGCTTTCGGATTGGGGCAATAACCCGGCGAACGCAGCAATTCCGGTCGCGCATACCGCAACGAATGCGATAGCGCCAATGACGACGATTGCGTTGCCGTACGTCGGTTTCGATTGCACTGAGTTTGCAAAGAGCCGCATCATGACTGTCTCCTGGTGGCGCAGCTACCGTTTGCAACTAGTGTGCCGACAACGCTTCGAAACCGCTGACGCGCCTGCGAAGCCCGCTGGTAAAGCAACGAACGACCAGAGCGGTTCCGCAGCAGCGGCCCGTTGTTGGACTCGATCAAACACGGCGAGGTGTTGTAGCGCGCCAAAAACCAACACAACCGTTCACTGTGCTCGGTCAGAGGCGAGCGGGTCGCCCCAGCAACCATCGCCGGCTAAAACGTGGCAAAGAATCGCTTTGCGGTTTTCCCGCATGAGAGAGGTCGAATAATCACTAACGAATCGTCATCCCACGCGCTATAACGTAGTTGCAGGGCGACTATTCGTGTCGAGGGGTCCACAAAATCTATCGGCATTGCCAATGCGCACGCCAACTTGCGTCCCCGTCTCGGCCGGGCGCACTGCACTTCGTATCTTCCCAACTTTCCTGGATCACGGTCTCGGGCGATTCGACCCGCAGGCCGCAGGCGCGCTTCCTGAATCCGAAAATCGCGTGTTGGTTTTCGACTTCGCCGCGCGAATAACGAAACGGCATGAATGGATAATCCAACGCGGATCAGGAGGCAATATGAAACTAGGACGGATGGTTGGATCGGTTGCTGGGCTGCTTTTGATCGCCGGGCTGGCGCATTCGCAAGGCACGCCCAAAGCGCCTCAGGCCGCTCCGCAAGACAGCGGTCAGGTGCAGGTTTCCAACCCAAGTGCGGGGATGGAAGCGTACGGTGGCACCTCCGATACGATGGTACAAAGCGGCTCGAAACATGCCCGGCCGTGCAGAGTGAACCCGCAATGCAACATCTTCTTTGGCGGAAGCTGACAATACACTGACGGCGCGCGAGCAAACGGTGAAACACCAGGTGCTCGCGCAAAACCATGGCCGACGAGGCTGGCCGCAATGGCTCAGTCCTGTTTCACGTCTATGTTCTGGGGACCCCGATATTGGAGGTCTCTCGACTTACCCGATGCGAACCATTCCAACCGCAGCAGGCCCGCGAGTCCGCCATGGCCTTGTAGCGAGGCATTGTTCGGTCTGCAGCAATTGTGATTTCACCCTATGGGTATAGAAAAAGGATAGGCGCCGTCTACACTGACTCTTGTCAACGGCGCGTGTCTCACCGATTCGCGCTGCCTCAGAATCGCATCGGAGAGTCATCATGAAAAGCAAACTTCTTGCAGCTGTGCTCGTCGCCGTCACTACTTCGTTTGCCGCTCCTGTGTTTGCCAGCGGCTATGGTCCTGCGCCTTCTTACCGCCCTTCAGTGGGGGCGCCTGCTTCGCAACGGGGCCCAAGTGCCCAGACGGTTGCAGCGGAACGCAACAGTGCAGCTGGTTCTGTCAATGATTCGTATGGCGGCGTAGCTGCGTCCTCTTCGGAATCCGGCGGCCGTCAAACTGCCGACTCTGTCGGCCATGTGTACTCGGGCCATTAATCTGCAAGCCGTCTGCTAAGCGAAGCTGTCACGAGGTGTCGAAATGTTGAAAATTATCGAAGGTGCATTGTTTGTCGGCGCGCTGATGCTGTACCTGGTACCCGCAATGATCGCCGACGCCAGAGAACGCGAGGACGCGTTCGCGGTGACCATGGTGAACATTCTGCTGGGATGGACGGTTATCGGTTGGTTCGCAGCGTTGGTATGGGCGAGGCATCCGGTCAGTAACCGGCAACTGAAGCAGTTCGCGAGACGGGCGCAACGCGCGGTCGCACGAGTCACCATCGATGCAATCGTCGCGCGGGCGAGCGGTCGCGCCAGTTCGATACCCATGTTCAATCCTCGCCTGGTACCGGTTGTCGCGCGCATTGCCGCAAGCACTAATCGCCGCGAAAGGCACTAACGATTGCGGCGGATCATGCGCTGTCCGCCGAATTCTTTCGAAGCCGGACGGCGGTCCGACCGCCGCCGTATTTCGTGTCAACGAGGAGCCCGCTAGTGCAGTAAGCGGGCATTGCGTCGACTCTAATTATTTCGAGTGCCATCACGGCGATCGTACTGACGCCGAATCCAAACGCGTTCGCGCAAAAGCGGCGTGGACGAAGCTGGCAACGAGCCCTCCAGCGGCGCCTCGACCTCCGGGCACGCAACTGACGCCTCAAGCCAGTCGCCCGTTAGTGCATCGGTTTTTGAGTAGACGCCGCAAATGCGAGCCGCTGAACGATCACTTGACTCGCGGCAATCCCTGCTCGGCCAAAAATCTGATTCTAGCCATCACTCCACAGTTTCGAGCGTAGGACCTTCGTCCGATATGCTCGCGCCGCCTTCGCTCGCAACAATTTGAGGAAGGGCTCCGCGCAAAGACGGGACAGCGAGCACTCATCAGCGATGGGAGAAGTTCATGAATAGTCAGATCAGATGTGCGTTGATTTGCGCGCTGATATCCGGGCTCATGGGCTGCGTGCAACCTCATCAGCAGGTGGAAGCCGGCGCGGATCAGTCGACGGCGATTGCGCGGCTCGGCCCGCCCAAGGAGACCTACAAGCTGCCGGATGGCGGCCAGCGGCTGATGTGGCCGACGCAACCGATGGGCACCACGACGACCGTCGCGGATATCGACGCGTCCGGCAAAGTGGTGAGCATGCGTCAGGTGCTGCAGGAGAGCGAGTTCTATCGCGCGGAGGTCGGCAAGTGGACGCGCGACGATGTGCTCATCAACTTCGGGCGCCCGTTCGAAACCGCGCGCTTTCAGAGAATGCAGCGCGACGTGTGGTCGTATCGCTATCTGGAGAACAATATTAATCACATGATCTTCCACTTCTATTTCGACGACGCAGGCATATTGCGGCAAACGCAGAAGGCACCCGATCCTATGTACGACAACACGCGACGCGGACGGTTTTAGGCGTCGATCGACTCGCGGCTCGCGAAGTCAAGCTGGGGGAGATCGGTCCAAAGTCCTATTGCCGCGGCTGCGCGCGGCGGCGATAGTCGTTCTGAACGGGCTATGACCAGCGTCGCCGGTGTCGCCGCGCGCGGCACATCGACTGTCGCAATGCACGGGAGGAATCGTGGAGCGTACGCACGAGAAGTATCAACGGCTTATCGCGTTTTGCCAAAGCCAGCCGCCGTTAACGACTGCCGTGGCGCATCCATGCGATCGCGCATCGCTCGAAGGCGCCGTGGAGGCGGCGCAGATGGGGCTGATTGCGCCGCTTCTCGTAGGTCCGCGCGAGCGCATTGGCGCCGTCGCCGAAGAATGCGGGCTGCAGATAGCCGGCTATCCGCTGATCGACGTGCCGCACAGTCACGCGGCGGCGGCGAAAGCCGTCGAACTGGTGCGCGAAGGCAAGGCTGAGGCAATCATGAAGGGCAGCCTTCACACCGACGAACTGATGGCCGCCGTCGTCCACCGCGAGGGCGGCTTGCGCACCGAACGGCGTGTGAGCCACTGCTTCGTGATGGACGTGCCGGGGCACGCAAACGCGCTGATCATCACCGATGCCGCGATCAACATAGCACCGACGCTCGCCGAAAAAGCCGACATACTGCAAAACGCGATTGATCTCGGCCATGCGCTTCGCGTGGACGAAGTGCGGGTCGCGATTCTCTCGGCAATGGAGATCGTGAACCCGAAGGTCCCGTCGACGATCGAAGCCGCGGCGCTCTGCAAGATGGTTGATCGTCATCAGATCACAGGGGCGCTCGTCGACGGGCCGCTCGCGCTCGACAACGCAATCGACCTCGAAGCGGCGCGCATGAAGAAGATCGATTCGCCGGTTGCGGGGCGCGCCAATGTTCTAATGGTGCCCAATCTCGAAGCCGGCAACATGCTGGCAAAAAGCCTTTCGTTTCTAGCCGGCGCGGACGCGGCGGGCATCGTTCTCGGCGCGCGCGTGCCGATCATCCTGACGAGCCGCGCCGATTCGATTATCACGCGGCTCGCGTCGTGCGCGGTCGCGGCGCTGGTGGCGAGCAAGGGCCGCGAAGATCGGCTCGTGGTGTAGATCATGGCCGACGTCATCCTGGTACTCAACGCTGGATCGTCGAGCATCAAGTTCAGCGCCTTCGATGCGCAAACTGCCGAGCTCGCCTGTGTGCTGCGAGGTCAGATTGACGGGCTTTTCAGTTCACCGCACTTCGCTGCCTTCGATGCGGCCGGCGCGCAGGCCGGCGCTCACGCGTGGGGCGACGGCGCGAGCCTGGACCACGCCGGGGCGATCGCGCATATCGCCGACTTCTTGCGCGGACACCGCGAAGGCCATCGCCTCACGGCGGTCGGGCATCGCGTCGTGCACGGCGGCGCGCGTTTCGTCGCACCGGTGCTCGTCGATGCAAGCGTGCTCGCGGAACTCCACACGCTGACGCCGCTTGCGCCGCTGCATCAGCCACATAACCTGAAGCCGATCGCAATCATCGCGGAGCGCAATTCGGCGATGCCGCAAATCGCCTGTTTCGACACGGCCTTTCACGCAACGCAACCCGAACAGGCGAAGGCCTTCGCGCTGCCCGCTGCAGTTACCGAACGCGGCGTACGCCGATATGGCTTTCACGGACTGTCGTATGAGTACATCGCCAGCAGGCTGCCGGAGATCTCGCCGGCAGCCGCGGCCGGCCGCACGGTGGTCGCGCATCTCGGCAATGGGGCGAGCCTGTGTGCGCTGTCGGCATGCCGCAGTGTCGCGACCACGATGGGTTTCACGGCGCTCGACGGCCTGATGATGGGTACGCGCTCAGGCAGCCTCGACCCCGGCGTGATCCTGTATCTGCTCAACGAACTGAACATGACCACGCGGGAAGTGGAAAACCTGCTGTACTCGCAGTCTGGTTTGCTCGGCGTTTCCGGCATTTCCGGCGACATGCGCGTGCTGCTCGCGAGCGACGATCCTCGTGCCCGCTTCGCCGTCGAACTGTATGTGTATCGGATCTGCCGCGAGCTTGGCTCGCTGATCGCGGCGCTCAAGGGCATCGACGCATTGGTGTTCACGGCAGGCATCGGAGAGCATGCGACACAGGTTCGGCAGCGTATCGGCGAATACGCGCAGTGGTGCGGTATCGACATCGACTCCGACGCAAATCAGGCGAACGACTCGTGCATCAGTACACCCACTAGTCGGGTCGGCGTGTGGATCGTCCCGACCAACGAGGAACTGATGATCGCCCGTCACACTCGCGCCCTGATCGGCAACTGAGTACACGAGAAGCACACAAGAGAAACGCGCACGAGAAGAAGAGGCCGTATATCGAGTCACTGGGCGGCGGGCTTCGCAGCGTCGATCTTCATGCCGCTCTGCGTGTTCATGGAGAAAAGACCGGATGTATTTTGAAACGTATCGCGAGCCCTGCGCCTGTCGCTACTGCGGAGAGAGAGATGCTGCGGCTGACTGTATGGTTCACGCTCCTCATCTCGTTGAGCGCGAATGCGGCGGTTCATCTGGACTTCCACGATGAGTCGCCGGATGCTGCTGCAGCCGGGTCGGCTTCGCGCCAACGCGGCGCTGTCGATATCGATGAAATCCTGCGGCAGTACGGGATCAACCAGGGTTCGACCAAAGCCCGCATCATCTTCGAGTGGTTCGACAAGGTAGCGCGCGACCCCGTTATCGGTGCCCGTGTGCCAGGCGGCGCACCGGCGCTCGTTCATGTGCTGCTCGATCCGGAACAGCGTGAAGCCATGATGTCGAGTGGCCTTGCACGTCTCACGCCGGCCGACCGATCGCGCTACCTCGTGCTGCTCACCCGTGTGCTCGACGAACTGGTCCCGGTCAATTGTTTTGGGCTCGTCGACATCGTAACGATAATGAACCGCGTCACGATCGCGCAGATGTCCGACGCCCAAGCGGAGCTATACCTCGATCTTGTCTACAAGATCATGGTGAGCAGCGGTTCGGCGGCGCCGGTACGCGTGCCGACGCGGGAAGAATACGCGGCAGCGTCCGAGGCAATGTCTCGTGCCGTGGTCATCGAACTAGGCGGCGATCCGGCCAATGTCGATCGGTATATGGCATATACAGCGAATCCTTCCACTGCAACCCCGGCCGATGTCTGCTGGATGACAAGAGTGACGCTGCATGCTCTCGCGAGAATGCCGGCTGCCGAGCGCGATGTCATGCTACTGCCAGTATTCATCGGACCGCCTGCGGCATCGCTGGCGGATCCCGACGATCAGCGACCCGCGCAGATGCCTTTTCCCGCTTCGGCCAGCCCGCCGGGCACGACGATGCCGTGATGGAGCGTCTGAACAAGTAGGCGCTGTACGGCGGCGATATTCCCGCCACGTCGGCGCATTTTGTCTATTCTGAATTCGACATGTGCCCCGCCGACTTTGGGTGCTCGAATAAGCAAGGCAAACGTCATACGCCGCACGAGGCGTGTGTTTCGGAACCAGGAAGCAATGGCCCAACATACAGGAGTGTGCAATGTGCGTTCTGTACGCTGTGTGCTGGTTCGTACTGGGCGCGGACAGACTTACAGTCGATCGGACGATGCATGTACTGCGGCTCCATGGGCGACGCCGGGCGTCGTTGGCATGTGCAGCCATAGCCTTCAGCGTTTTGCCTTGCCTTTCGTTTGGGCAGGACCTTCCGGGCCGCTCGTCGGGACCGGCTGTGGTCGGGGGTAACGTGAAACAGCACGCGGACGCCGTGCTCGCCGTCATGAGTTATACGACTGTTCCGGACGTCACGACCAGTAACCTGGCGGTTAATAGCGGCACTACCGGCAATCCCAGCTTCGGCCAGACACAGCTTGGCGGCGGGTTCACGTTAAGCCGGTCGTTTCCTTTGTACATGGAGGGCACGCTCGCCTACAGTCGCTACGATCCGGTGTTCGTCGCGTCCGACGGCTCGGCACAGCGTCCGGTGCCGACAAAATGGAATACGTTCAGCGGCACGGTCGGCATCGGCTGGGATTTTCGGATCACGAATGAACTGGTGTTTCGTCCGATCCTTAACGGAACGCTAGGCCGCGTTTCCAGCGATCTGAAGGTCGGGCAAACGATCTTCAATCGCGCCACCGATGCCAACCTCCAGTTTCTCGACAACGGTTCGCTGGACGCGTATGGCTACGGCGGGTCGCTGATGCTCGACTATGAGCGCTACCGTGACAACTACGAAATCGACGCTGAGTTGCGGGCCACGGACATTTATTTGCGCAGCTTCGGCGGTTCGTCCCAGGCAGTGCAGGGTTCCGCCATGGCGCAGCAAGTCAGCCTGTGGACTCGCTGGCGCGCGCCTACCGGATGGCATGCGTTGGACCGGCCAGTCCGCTATGTGCTCGAAGCGGCTTACTCACATTATTTCGGCGAAAGCGCGGGTGTGCTGGGGTTCAACGACCTCACCTCGTTGGGCGTCGGCCTCGAACTCGACAGCAGCCGGTATCCGGTCATCATCACCAGGACGCGCGCGGTAGTGCGATATGTGTTCGGACACAATGTGCATGGCGTGTCGTTCGGATTTGCGGTGAGCTTCTAGTTCGCCTGCGGCGTGCGGCGGCGGCGTGCGGCTGATTGCCGGCAAGGACAATATCTAACTCGTGGCGACCCAATATGCCGTTCGTCATACCGATCGGAAAAGGAGATGCTGATGCGTGCCCACCGCTGTCTGCCTGTGTTCGTTTTTCCCTTGCTGCTTGCCGGCTGCAATACGCCGCCGATTCCTCCTGGCAAGTCGGTCGATATTCCGACCGCCCTCGAACAGGTCCTCGACGGATTGTGCAACTTCAGGAAGCAGGAGGCGGCGCGCAAGCGGGACGGGGACGTCGATATCGACACCGTCACCGTGCAGCTTGACCTGACGATCGATGGTTCACGCAATCCGCCTGTCGCGGTCGCGCCGGATATCCAGTTCATTCCGACCGTCAGTTACGGACAGATGATTACGGCGAACAGAGGAAGCACGCTCACCATTGCGCTCAAACACAAGGGCACAGGCAGTTGGGGCACTGGCGACTGCAATGCTTCCAAATGAGAACAGCGTAGAAACCGCGGTTCAAGCGGCGGCGTGGGAACGCGTGCGCGTTGCCACGCTTCGAAGGGCCTGCCGCATTGGATGACAGCATCGCGACGCGACTCAAGCCTGGCCGCGACTATCGACTAGAAGCGATAAGTCACGCCGATCTGCAGGACCGGATAGATTTTGTAGCGCTCCACCGTATTGCTGATTTTCTGTTCCTGCTCGTCGATGTTTGCCTGAGTCGTGAACATCGAGTAAATGGCGGGCACGTTGTAGTGCGTGCGCGGACGGCCGTAGGCAACGCCCAGATCGAACGTCAGGCCGAAGCCCTTGGAAACCGGCTTATGTCCATAGCCGATCCCGACATACGGCATTACCCGCGGCAGCGTGACCGTGGCCGAAGGCGCGGCGCCCACGGCCGGCACGTAGTCGTCGCCGATCTTGTAGTTGCCGTCCGCATTGGGCACGGCGTGAGCCGAAAGCTCGTTGTCGTTGATCAATGCGCCCGCCGTCAGGCGAAAACCGCTTGATTGGAACGGGAACACGTCGAGATAAAGACCGCCTTGCAGCAGCTTGAGATGGCCGTCGTATTTGTTCTGGTCGACGTTGACCGAATGCGAGAAGCCAAGACCTTCGAATTCCGCATGCACGCCCGCCCATGAATTGAGCGGCAAAGCCGCGCCGATGCCCGCGCCGAGCGTGCCGCCGTGTACATAAATCTCCTGCGCGTGCGCCGTGCTTCCGAAGACCGCCAATGCGGCCATCGCGACGAGAGCCGTATTCTTTACCTGCCGTTTCACCTGTCCCACCACTTGTCTCCCGACACGAACCAATTGCATGGCGAGGACTTTACGATTTCATCGCGAGGTTCAAATGAATGAACAGCGGGGGATTGTGGCGGCTCTTCGCGCTCAAGTATGGCGCTTTGCCGGAAGCGGAAATAATGCCCCGTAACTTGTTCCGAACCGGCGATTAAAGCGCGTTGCCTTGACGGATTAACCCCGTTTTAAAGGGCTATTCGGCAAATGAAACGAGCGGGCGCGCTTCGATAATCAACTCATTGAAGCCTTTCAAATCTGGAGTAGTGATGTCTGTTTCGAAAACGTTCCGCTCATCTGGCGCCGCGGTTGCGGTCGCTGTCGCCGCAGCCGCCGTTCTCGGCGCATGCAGCGGCGGCTCGGGCGGCAGCAGTGGCGGCAGTAACGTGCTGAAGTTGTCGTCGGCGGTGCAGAGCGAGCACGTCGCAAGATATGCGGGCGCGTTCGGCATGTTGTCGGGCCCTGGCGTCGCGGCGATCTATACGTCGGTCGTGCAATCGCTGCTGACGGGCGTGACGGCGGGCGCGGGCAACACCATGACCTCGTGTCCGGCGAGCGGCTCGATCAGCGTCCTCGCACAGGGTGCGGGTGTGAGCGGACTGCAAAGCGGCGAGACGGCGACGGTCGGTTTCAATCAATGCGTAGGGCAGGTGAAGGCGCCCGGCGTGTCGGACAGCGCGTCGATTACCGGCACCGTCAGCGTGCAGATTCAGAACGTGCACGGCATTGTCGGCAACGCATCGAACGACTGGTCGTACAGCGCGATCGAAACGGCCAATGCGTTGACACTGGTGTCGTCGAACGGCAAGACCGTTGTCAACGGCACGGTCAGCTACACGATGAGCTACAACGCGGCCACCGGCATCACGACGACGATCGCGAGCAGCCCAACGGTGACGCTCGATCGCAACCAGACGGCCGGCTCCGGCAGCATCAGCGGAAAGATCACGATCACGTCGCTGACGTATTCGCGTGTGCATGGCGCCGATCCGGTCACCGATACACTCGCGACCAGCGGCGACATCAGCGTGAACGCCGCCGACGCGACGATCGCGTTCGCCGTGTCCACGCCCACGCCCGTCAAGGTCAACGGCGGCAAGGTCACTGGCGGCGTGATCCAGTTGTCGACGAGCGACACAGTGGAGACCATCACGCCGAAAGACGAGTCGAGCGTGACCATCACGGTCACGTCGAACGGAAAAACCGGAACTTACACTGAGACCGTGGACGACTTCCGCTCGCTCGCGGGCGCCTGAGCGAAAGCGTGGCTGAATGCGCGCGCTGCGAGAGCGCGCGCGGGGCAGGCGCGTGGCCGCGCCCGGCGTGACTTTACTGCTTGATGCCTTCGGCCTGAATGTGCAGCGTGGTCTGCATCTTGAAGCCGTAGGTCTTGCCGAAGTCGACGCCGAAGTCATCGCGATTGAATGTTGCGGTCGATTCGGTGCCGCAAACTTCGCGCTTGAGCATCGGGTTCACGAAGCACTTGAACGACTCGATCTTCAGGTTGACCGGCTTGGTCACGCCATGCATGGTCAGCGTGCCGATCACTTCAACCGGCTTGTCGCCGTCGAAGCGGATTTGCGTGCCCTTGTAGGTTGCGGTCGGGTACTTCGCAACGTCGAAGAACTTGTCGGTGACCAGTTCGGAATCGAGCTTGTCATTGCCGATATCCACCGAGCTCATGTCGATCGTCACGTCGACCGTGCCCGTCTTTGCCGCGCGGTCGAGCACAACGGTGCCGCTGCTCTTCTTGAACTTGCCGCGCCAGATCGACACGCCGCCGAAGTGATCGGTTTCAAAGCTCGGGGCCGTGTGGGTCGGATCGAGCTGGTAAGTGTCGGCGGCCATTGCGTTGAACGACAATGCGGCGGCGAGAGCGCCGGCGGCGATCAGAAATTGTTTCTTCAAGATGTTCTCCAGGTTTCGAAAAGTGCTATGAGGCTTGCGGTTTTACTTCGGTTTTTTTAATCACTTCTTCGAAGCGACGAGGTGAAATTTGATGACGACTTCGTCGGCTACGACCGACGTGTCCTTCCATTCGCCAGTGCCGACGTCGAACTGGGAGCGTTTGATCGGCAGCGAGCCGTCGAACGTCTGCGTCGGGCCCTGGCTTGCAATCGTGACGGGCACCACCACGGTCTGCGATTTGCCCTTGATGGTCAGCTTGCCGGTGATCTTGTACTGATTGCCGCCCGCCGGTGCGATCGCGCTGGAAACAAACGTTGCGGCCGGATACGTGGCGCTGTCGAACCATTCCTTGCCTTGCGCCTGCTTGTTGTAGTCGTCCGCGCCGAGGTCGTAGCTGCCGGTGTCGATCGACACGTTCGCGCTTCCCGCGGTCGGCTTCGCCGGATCGAACGACAGTTGCGCAGAGAACTTTTTGAACTTGCCGTCGACAGGCACGTTCATTTGCTTCGTCGTGGCAATGACGGTGCTTTTGCTCGTGTCGACGTCGGCATGCGCGAGGCCCGCACCGAAGAGAGAAAGGGCGGCGACGCCGGCGAGAATGGAGTGATGGAGTGTGTTTTTCATGGTGATACGCATCCTATCGAACCCGTGCGCGTTCATTGCGCACAGTGAAGAATTTGATTGCCAACAGGCTGTAGCGAATGGGCGCCGATGAGTGTCATTTGAGGAACGGAATCATCCGCGCGAGCAGGCCGTCGCGGTCGACAAACTGGTGCTTCAGCGCCGCCAGCACGTGCATGGCGACCAGCGCGAGCAGCGTGTAATTGAGCAGCACATGCACCGTGCGCAGCGTCGCCTTGAGCGCCGGATCCGGACCAATGAAGGTCGGCAGCGGCACGATGCCGAGATACACCACCTGAATGCCCGCCGCCGAACTGTAGAGGTAGCCCGACACCGGAATCGCCAGCATCAGCAGATACAGCAGGCCGTGGACGACGTGCGCCGCCGCCTTCTGCCACGCGGGTGTCGCGCTATCCAGAGCCGGTGCGCGATGCGTCGCTCGCCACAAAACGCGCGCCACGGCGAGCATCAATACGGTGACGCCGATCCATTTGTGCCATGAGAAATACTTGAGCTTCGTCGGCGTGAAGCCGGGAATGTCCGTCATGATCCAGCCCAGATAAAAGCCGCCGACGATCAGCACGGCGATCAGCCAGTGCAGTGCGATTGCGGCGCTGTGGTAACGGCCTGTATCAGTGTGGCGGGATATGTCGTTCATTCGCGTCGGTCATGCGTCGTGGCAGTGAGTGCGAATAGTAGGCAGGTCAATAGAGCCTGAATAGGCGGGGGCGCGAGAACACATTGTTGTACTGGTAACGGTAATGCGTGCTGGCTCGCGACTTGCAACGTCGGGCGAGGCAAGCGGAGGCGGGGCCGAGTTGGGGTATCCTGCGCACCGGGCCTTGCCCACGTACAACCATCCATTCAGGGCTTTCGTTGTGACTTCGATTTTCCTTTCATGGGGTATTGCCGCCTTTGCGACGGCCGGCGTGATCGCCCGTCCTTTCAAATGGCCGGAAGCGGTGTGGGCGGTGGCCGGCGCGCTGCTGCTGGTCTCGCTCGGCCTGTTGCCGTTGCATCTCGCGGTCGAAGCCGTCGGCAAGGGCACTGACGTCTATCTGTTCCTGTCCGGCATGATGCTGCTTTCCGAGGTGGGACGCCGGGAAGGGCTGTTCGACTGGGTCGCGGTGCTTGCCGTCAACCATGCGCAAGGTTCGCCGCGCAAGCTTTTCATGCTGGTCTATCTGGTCGGCGTGGTGATTACCGCCTTTCTGTCGAACGACGCCACCGCGGTCGTCCTCACGCCGGCTGTGTTCGCCGCCGCGAAGAAGGCGAAGACGGACCCGCTGCCGTTACTGTTCGTGTGCGCGTTCATTGCAAACGCAGCCAGCTTCGTGCTGCCGATCTCCAATCCGGCCAATATCGTGCTGTACGGCAATCACACGCCCGCGCTCGTGCCGTGGCTGATGCGCTTCGCGTTGCCGTCGCTGCTGTCGATCGTCGCCACGTATGCGCTGCTGCGCTGGACCCAACGCAAGGCGCTCGCAGGCAGCTGCGAGGCGAATCTCGAGCCGCTTCAGCTTTCGTCGAGCGGACGCGTGGCGCTCGCCGGCATCGCTGTGACCGCCGTCGTGCTGCTGGCGGTATCGGCGTTCGACATTCAGTTGGGGCTGCCCACTGCGATACTCGGCGCGGCGACCGCGCTCGTCGTGCTGATCCAGGAGCGCAAATCGCCGCTGCCGATGATCCGCGAGATATCGTGGAGCGTGCTGCCGCTCGTGGCCGCGCTGTTCGTTCTCGTCGAAATGCTCGATTACACCGGTGTGATCAGCACGCTGGCAGAGCTAACGCGTTCGGCGGCCGCGCACAACGAAATGACAACCGCCGGCTGGGCCGGCAGCGCCATCGCGATCGGCAGCAATCTGATGAACAATCTGCCGGCCGGGCTGATCGCCAGTTCCACGGTGATGCAGGCGCATAGCCCGGAGCGCGTGATCGACGCACTGCTGATCGGCGTCGACCTCGGACCCAACATGTCGATCACCGGTTCGCTTGCGACGATTCTCTGGCTCAACGCAATCCGCCGCGAAGGCGAGGACGTCAGCTTCGGGAAGTTCCTGAAGGTCGGCGTCGTGGTCATGTTGCCCGCGCTGGTGCTCGCGCTCGGCGCGCGGATTCTGATCGGCTGACGCACGGCTCGCCGCGAGGGCCTGTGAAGGCCGCCGCGGCGAGCCACGAGTGCCGCCGCATTTGCGGCGCCGAGCCGCTCGCGCAACTGAACGTGCTCAGCGATGGCCGTTTATTTCAGGCGCGATGGCCGCGTGATTGAGCAGCGCAACCAGCGACATCCCGCCCACGGTATTGCCCACGAGCGTCGGCACGAGAAAACGGAAGAAATAATCGTGCAGGCTCGCGTCGCCGCTCAGGAACGCATAAGCAACCTCCGTCGATCCGGCGATGATGTGCGAAAGATGGCTGACGGCGACCACATAGGTAATCAGCAGCACGGTCAACAGACGCCCGGACCGCGCGCTCGGCAACAGCCACACCATCAGTGCGATCAGCCAGCCCGCGAAGACCGCCTTCACCATGGTCGGCAGCATGTGTTCCGAGCCGACCGCCGCACGCGATACCTCGCCGAGTGCATCCACCACCGCGGGCGAAAAGACATCGGGAATGCGTAGCATCGCCGCGAAGATCCATGTGCTGATGAGGTTGAAGACGAGCACCACGGCCCATAGACGCATCGCTTTAAGCAATGTGCGTGGATCGCGCCGCGTCAATACCGGCAGCACCACGGTCAGCGTGCTCTCGGTAAAAAGCTGCTGCCGTCCCATGATGACCAGCACGAAACCGATCGAATAACCGAAGCTCGACACCAGATGGCGCCATGGCGTGTCCGGCAAGCCCGCATCGAGCACGGCTTGTGTGAGAAACGAAAATCCCATGGACAGACCGGCGGCGAGCGATGACCAGATCAACGCGCCGATGGTCCGCTCGAGCGCGGCTTCGCCCTCTTCGCGGACGATCTCATGCAGCACGAGCGCGTGCGGGGCGGTGTGATGCGCCGCCTGGTCCTGCTCTCCCTCGTTCAGATGAGGCGAGTCTGCGCCGGCGTCCTGCGCGCGTGGCGCGTCGCTGCCGGCTGCTGCATTGGGTGCTTTGTGTTTCGGTTCCCTGGTCGCCTCGGTCATGAACGGACGTCCTTCGAGCGCATGCCAGGCGCTTCGCAGACGGCTTCTTCGGAATCCCGCAATGCGCCGAGCACGGCTTCGAGACGTGCCAGCCGGGCTCGTTGCACCGGCACCAGCGCCGCACGCGACAGGAGGCGCACGCGGTTTTCCCAATACGAAAGAGGAATGCGGTCATTGACCGAAATCCGCCCCAACACGAGTTCGAGATGGGCGATCTCGCTGTCCAGGTTCGGGTAGTTCATCGACGTGGTCCGGGAAAAAGAGGTGAACGGTAAATCTGCTCCGGCACTACCTGTGTGGGTGAGCAAGTAGTGTTCCCCAATTCCTCAGGACAACGGGAATTCACCAGGCGTTCTTGCAGTCCGCATGTCGTATGCTCAAGCACGCGCCACTGCCGCTATCGGCCCGTTCCATCACGGAGCGGCGCGAGATCAGAATTACGCAAATCGTCGCCTGACGGTAGCACTCGTTCATTTCATTCGATGTCACGCCGCGCCTGTCGCCGCGCGAGGCAATGGACAGCTGTGGCCGTCGATACGTCACTACTGACGGCCATAAACGGCAATGAGCAGCGATAAACGGCGGCAACACGGCGGCACTCCGCCATGCGCCCCGGCGCTTCCCAAGGCGCCCGGCGCTTCATGACATTAATCGACATAACTCTGCAATTGCTTTGGGGCGTGGGTTCCACAAGAATTCGGCCTGTCATTGAACGGATCGCGGCACAGGCAGGCGACGCTCGGTGGCTTATCGAAGGAGTCAGTCATGAAAAAATTGCTCGCCGCCGTCCTGCTGTGCTGCGCGTCCACCGTCACGTTCGCTCAGGCCGCGCCGCAAGGCGGTAATCCGCAGCGCATGGAGCGCATGGTTGCGCAGTTGCAAACGCGTTTTGCGAACGCCAATACCACGCACGACGGCAAGCTGACGAAAGAGCAGGCCGCGGCCGGCATGCCGATGGTCGCTAGTCACTTCGACGAGATCGACACGCAGAAGCTCGGCTACATCACGTTGCCGGAGATCGAGGCGTATATGCGCGAACGCGGTGCAGCGCATTAAGTGGGGCACTGCGCGGTGCACTGAGCGGCGCGCCTTGCAGCGAAACCACACGATGCTGGCGCCGCGCGCTTGTCGCAACCGTCATGAACCCCTCCCTCAACCATTGACGCCTGATTCACGCGATGAAACCTGCCCCGTCAAGCCGTTTGCGTCTTGTAAGCGCATCGATCGTCGTGTCGATGGGCGTGGCATTGAGCGGTTGCATCAGCGTTGGCCCGGACTTCAGGGAGCCCGACGTCACGCTGGAAAACCAGTGGCTGGAGAGCTTGCCGCCTGCCGCGCAGAGCACGCCCGCCGGCGAGGCCGCGTGGTGGAAAGCGTTCAACGACCCGGTGCTGAGCGCGCTCGAACAACGCGCTTATGAGCGCAACCTGTCGCTGCAGGTCGCGGGGCTGCATATCTTCAAGGCGCGGGCGCAGCTTGCGATCAGCGGGGAAAATCTCCTGCCGCAATCGGGCAGCGCGTCGGTTGGCGCGAGCCATATCAACGCGAGCGGGGTCGGGCCGATACCGCCGGCTCATTTATGGGCCGAGCATCTGCACGTGAACGCCGGTTGGGAGATCGATTTCTGGGGGAAATACCGCCGGCAGATCGAATCGGATCGCGCGCAATTGCGCGTGTCGGAGGCGGCGTACGACAACGCGCTGGTGTCGATGTTCGCCGATGTCGCCAACGCATATATCGATCTGCGCGCGTTGGAGCAACGCATCGCCGTAGCGCGGCAGAACCTCAAGTCCGTCCAGGATAGCCTCACGCTCACCCAGGCGCGCTACAAACGCGGCGCGTCGAGTCAGCTCGACGTCGAGCAGGCCGCCACGCTGGTCGCCGAAACCGAGGCGCAGATCCCGCCGCTCATCAAGGCGCGCGTGCAGGATCGCGACACGCTCGCGGTGCTGCTCGCCGATCCGCCGGACGCCGTCGACGCGCAACTGAAAGGCAGCAGTGCGATCCCCGTGCCGCCGACGCAGATCGACGTAGGCATTCCCGCCGATCTATTACGGCGCCGTCCCGACGTGCGCCAGGCCGCACTCAACGCGGCGGCGCAGTCGGCGCTGATCGGCGCGGCGAAGGCGAAGCTGTACCCGTCGTTATCGCTGACGGGACTGTTCGGCTTGTCATCCGGCGAACAGCATGGCATTGGACTAACGCAATGGGGCGGCAAGACGATCGGTCTTTTCTCGGCGGGCATTTCGCTGCCCATTCTCGACCGGGCGCAACTTCAGAACGCGGTGCGAATCCAGGATGCGGCGTTCCAGGAAGCGGTGCTCGACTATCAGAACACCGTGCTGCAGGCGCAAAAAGAAGTGGAAGACGCGATTGCCGCGCTTCGCACATCGCTCGATGCGCTGGCGGCGTCGTCGCGCGCTTCTGACGCATCGCAGCGCGCATTGCGGCTTGCCAACATTCAATATCGCTCCGGCTCCGTGACTTACGACTCGGTGCTGGACGCTTCACGCTCGGCGTTGCGCGACGGCGATTCGCTCGCGCAGAACCAGGGGATTGCGGCGCTTGCTGCGGTGTCGCTGTATCGCGCGCTTGGCGGAGGATGGGAAGTCGCGCAAGGTCAGCAGGTGGTCAGCGAACGGATCGCCGAAGAGATGGCGCGGCGCACGGATTGGGGGCGTCTGTTGAACCCGCCTGCCGATTCAGCGCTGGCGCGTGCGAGCGCGAACTCGCCGCCGGGCAGTAAATAACGAAGCGGGGAATAACGACATGGCCAATCGAAGAGCAGTGGGCGAGGGCGCAGCGAATGCCCGCGTGCCGGCAGAGCCGCGACGTCCAGCGTTTCACGCCGCGTTGTACCGTCCGTTGCGCGCCTTGCCTCGCGTTGCCCTGCTGACGACATTGAGCGTGGCGTTGAGCGTGACATTGAGCGCGGCATTCAGCGGTTGCCACGACGGCAATGCCCCAGCCGCACAGGCCGCGCAGTTGCCGCAAGTCAGCGTCATGCATCCCGAGTCGCGCGAAGTGCGCGAGCAACTCGATCTGACCGGCAGCGTCGCACCGTCGGCAACCGTCACGCTAGTCGCGCGCGTTCAGGGCGTACTGAAGGAAATCGGCTTCACAGACGGCGCCAATGTAAAGCAAGGGCAACTGCTGTTTCGCATCGAACCGGACACGTATCGCGCGCAACTCGTCTACGACCAGGCCTCGCTCGATAACGCCGATCAGGAACTGAAGCGCCAGAAGGAGCTCACGTCGGACAACGCGACTTCGGAGTCGTCGCTGCAAAAGGCACAGACCACCCGCGACCAGGCGCTTGCGAAGCGGGACATGTCGCGCATCAATCTCGGCTACACGGAAATACGCGCGCCGTTCGCAGGCCGCATCGGCGCGCGCGCGTTCGATGTCGGCAATGTGGTGGGCGGATCGGATTCGACGAAACTCGCCACGCTGGATCGCATCCAGCCGGTATATGTGAACTTCACGTTGAACGAGCGCGACGCGAACCGCATCGGCCTCTTTACGCGAGCGCCGCGCACCGTGCGAGTCAATCTGATCGGCGCCAAGCCGGAGCAAGGTGAGGACGCCGCGCTGGAATTCGTCGATACGCGAGTCGATCCGGCGAGCGGCGCGATCAAGTTGCGCGCTGATATCGCCAATCGCGACACGCATCTGATCCCGGGCATGTCGGTCGAGGTGCATATTACGGTAAGTGAGCCGCAGAAGGTGCTGCTCGTGCCGGAAACCGCGTTGCTGCGCGAGCAGGCCGGCGCATCGGTGCTGGTCGTGAATGCCGGCGGCGTGACCGAGAAGCGCGGCGTCACGACCGGCAGCCTGTACGGTTCGCTGCGCGCGATCAAGAGCGGCCTCGGTCCGGCAGACAGGGTCGTGACAGGCGGGGGTCTCGCCGTCGCGCCGGGCATCAAGGTGCAGACAGTCGATGCCGTAGCGCAGGGCCGTTCATGATCCGCTTTTTTGTCGAGCGCCCCGTATTCGCCAACGTGATTGCGTTGATCGCGATGCTGCTCGGCGCGGTCGCGCTCATCAATCTGCCCGTCGCGCAATATCCGCCGATCACGCCGCCTACCGTGCAGGTGGTCGCGCACTTTCCGGGCGCGAGCGCGACGACGGTGATCGACCGCGTTGCGTTGCCCATCGAAGCACAGGTCAACGGCGTGGAGAACGCGCTGTACATGCAGTCGACGAGTACGAACGACGGCACTTACACGCTCACCGTCACGTTCGCCGTGGGCACCGATGTCGACAAGGCGCAGGTGCTCGTGCAGAACCGCGTGTCGGCGGCCACCGCGCAACTGCCGCAAGCAGTTCAGCAGCAGGGCGTGACCGTGAGGAAGCGCTCCACGGCGATTTTGCAGTTGTACACGCTGCAATCGCCGAACCCGAAATACGATTCGCTTTTTCTCAGCAACTACGCGGTCATTTATCTGCGCGACACGCTTGCGCGTTTGCCGGGCGTCGGCGACGTCACCGTGTTCGGCACCGGCCAGTACAGCATGCGGGTCTGGCTCGATCCGCAGAAGTTGAGCGAGCGCAATCTGAGCGCGGCCGACGTAATGCAGGCCATACAGAGCCAGAGCAAGGACGTGAGCGCGGGCCAGCTCGGCTCGGAGCCCAACGCGGGAGGCCGGGCGTTCCAGCTTACCGTGACGATGCGTGGCGTGCTTTCCGATCCGCATGAATTCGACGACATCATCGTGAAGGCGGATTCGAACGACGGCGGCCATTTCGTGCGCATTCGCGATGTCGGACGCACCGAGCTCGGCTCGTCGAGCTACGGCCAGTTCTTCAATCTCGACGGCAAGCCCGCTGCCGGAATCGCGATCTATCAGTTACCCGAAGCAAATGCGCTGGAGGTCGGCAATGCGGTAAAGGAGACCATGGCGCGTCTCGCGAAAGACATGCCGCAGGGCGTCACCTATCAATTGCCCTTCGATACGACGACCTTCGTGCGGCAATCCGTGATCGACGTTTATAAGACTCTCTTCGAGGCGGCGTTGCTCGTGCTCGCGGTGATCCTGCTGTTTCTGCAGAACTGGCGTGCGATGCTCGTGCCTGCCACGACGATTCCCGTCACGATTGTCGGCACGTTTGGCGCCATCTACATGATGGGTTTTTCCATCAACCTGCTGACGCTGTTCGCGATCGTTCTTGCGATAGGCATTGTGGTGGACGATGCAATCGTCGTCGTCGAAGGCATCACGCAGCATATCGAGCAGGGCAAGACGCCGAAGCAGGCCGCCATCGACGCCATGCATGAACTGCTCGGCCCGATCATCGGCATTACGCTCGTGCTGGTGTCGGTGTTCCTGCCTTCGGCGTTTCTTGGCGGCGTCACCGGCCAGATGTACCGGCAGTTTGCGCTCGTGGTGGTTGCGACCACGATCATCAGCGCGATCAATGCGGTGACGCTCAAGCCGGTGCAGAGCGTGCGCTGGTTGCGGCACCAGCGGCCCGGCAAACCGAACGTGGTGTACCGCGTGTTCGACAGGGCCTATGCGCGCGTGGAGAACGGCTACGTCAAGGCGGTTTCGTGGTTCGTCGCGCGCTGCAAGCTCGCGCTCGTTATCGCGCTGGCGCTGGGCGCGGCATCGGCGTTCCTGCTGACGCGCGTGCCGACCAGTTTCATTCCGCTCGAAGATCAGGGATACATGCTCATTGCCGCGCAACTCGCCGACGCGGCATCGCTCGGACGAACGCGCGAGGCCAGCACACAGATCGAGAAGCGGATCGGCGCGATTCCCGGCGTGAATCACGTGGTGTCGATCGGCGGTATTTCGCCGCTCGATAACAACGCGTCGTTGCCGAATTCCGCGCTGATCTACGTCACGCTCGACGACTGGAGCAAGCGCGGCAAGGGCGAGGACCTCCGCTCGCTGTATCTGCGCATGAACAGGGAACTGGCGAAGCTGCCCGACGTGCGCTCGGTCGTCATCGTGCCGCCGCCGATCCAGGGGCTCGGCAACAGCGGCGGCGTGCAGATGCAGGTGATGCTTACCGACGGCTCGCAGAACTATCGGCGGCTGCAAAGCGCGACCGATGCGCTGATCGCAAGCGTGTCGAAACGTCCGGAACTGCAACGCGTGTTCAGTCCGTTTCGCGCCTCGGTGCCGAGCGTCGAACTGACGCTCGACCGCACGAAGGCGGAATCGCTGCAAGTGCCGGTCGGCAATGTGTTCGATCTGCTGCAAGATTACGTGGGCTCGGCCTACGTCAATCAGTTCACTGCATTCAATCACACGTTCCCCGTATTCGTGCAGGCGGACGGCGCGTTTCGCCGCGAGGCCGACGACATTCGCCGCTTGCAGATTCGCAGCAATAGCGGACATATGGTCGAGTTGGGCACTTTCATCGACGCGCATACGAGCGTCGGTCCGGCGGTCGCGACGCTGTATAACCTTGCACCGGCGGCGGCCATCAACGGTAACCCGGCTAGCGGCTACAGCACCGGGGACGCGATCCGGGCCTTCGAGCAGGAAGCCGCGCGCATCCTGCCGGCCGGCATCGGCTATGAATGGACCGCGATGTCGTACCAGGAAAAGCTGGTTGGCAACTCCGCATACTGGGTCTTCGCAGTCGGTGTGCTGCTCGTGTTTTGCGTGCTCGCCGCGCAATATGAAAGCTGGCTGTTACCGATCGCGGTCGTGCTCGCCGTGCCGCTCGCGCTGCTGGGCACGGCCGGCACGCTCGCACTACTCGGCGCCGCGAATAACCTGTACACGCAGATTGGCCTTGTACTGTTGATCGCGTTGTCGGCGAAGAACGCGATTCTGATTGTCGAATTCGCCCGGCATTTGCGTATGCAAGGCGTGGGCATTGCAGAAGCCGCCGTCGAAGCGGCGCGCCTGCGTTTTCGGCCCATCATGATGACGTCGTTCGCGTTCATTCTCGGCGTCGTGCCGCTCGTGGTAGCTACCGGCGCCAGTGCGAGCGCGCGCCGCTCGCTCGGTATCGCGGTGTTCTCCGGTATGCTGGCTTCAACGTGCATTGCCGTGCTGTTCATTCCGTCGTTCTACGTGTTATTGCAGCGCATTGCCGAACGCCAGGCCGCGCGCAAAACACGAAACGACGCCTGAAACGAGGAGCTTTCGCATGGATCGCCCCGCTAAAATCATCGTGCTCGACGACGAAGTCGAACTGCGCAACATGCTGCAGCGTTTCTTGCGCGGGCAGGGCTTCGACGTCAGAGTCGCGGAAGACGGTAAGCGGCTCGACCGCTATCTCGAGCGCGAGCCGTTCGATCTGCTGGTATTGGATCTGATGATCGGCGAAGAGGACGGGCTCGCGATCTGTGCGCGTTTGCGCGAGCAAGGGCAGACGTTGCCGATTCTGATGCTGACCGCGAAGGGCGATCCGCTCGACAGGGTGCTGGGTCTCGAAACCGGCGCCGACGATTATCTTGCGAAGCCTTTTCTTCCGCGCGAACTGGTGGCGCGAATCAATGCACTGCTGCGTCGTCAGAAAATGGCTTCGGGCGAAGTGACGGTCACGTCGCAACGCGTGCGCTTCGGCGAATTCGTGCTCGATGTCGGCAAACAGCAACTCATGCGCGGCGACGCGCTGCTCGAAATCCACTCGGCGCAGATGCTGCTGCTGGTTGCGCTCGCGTCGTCGCCGAACCGGCCGGTAAGCCGCGACAATCTGCTCGCTCGCGCGCGAGGGCGCGATCACGATGCGCTCGACCGCAGCATCGACGTGCAGGTGCTGCGCCTGCGGCAGATCGTCGAGAACGATCCGTCCAAGCCGCGCTTCATCAAGACAGTGTGGGGCGTCGGCTACATGCTGATCGCGGACGTCGATTCATGAGCCGTCCACTATTGCAACGGGTGCTGCCGCGGACACTGCTCGCGCGCAATATTGCATTGCTGATCGCGCTCGTCGTATTGAGCCAGGTGTGCTCGCTCGGCGTGCTGCTGCATTATGTGCAGCGGCCTCGCGTGGAGCGCGCGGCCGCTGTGTTCGCCACCTATGTGACGACGCTCGACAACCTGCTGCAAAGCACGCCGCGCGCCGCGCGCGATGCGCTGGCTGCGCGTCTTGACGCGCGTGCGCGGCTTCCCGGCAGTGCGCTGGCGGAGCCGCCGTCGAGTGTCTTGCGCGGGTATCGCAACTATCAGCGCAAGGTGTTTCTCGAAAGTCTGCGGGAACATCTTCCGGCCGACATGGAGGCGCGCTGGCAGACCGAAGGAGGCCAACGCCTCTGGATTCGCATGCATGCGCCCGCCGATGGACCGGGCGGCGCGGCTTCGGCAGCCGTCGCCTCGGGCGCCGCCGCGTCCGAGGCCAACACATCCGCTGCACCGTATTGGATTGCACTGCCGATTCCCGAAGACGCCCAGGGCAATGGGCTCGATGCGGCCATTCTGCTGTCGCTCGGCCTTGCCGCGCTGGCGGCGTTGACAGGCTACGCGATTCAGCTTCACCTGAACCGGCCGCTTCAGGAGTTGACGCGCGCGGCGCAGCGCCTGAGCGACGGCGACGCGCCGCCGCCGTTGCCGACCACCGGCCCTTTGGAAATTGCCGCCGTCAGCAGCGCTTTCAATCAGATGACGCACGCGTTGCAACAAGCGGAAGCGACCCGCGCGCTGATGTTAGCCGGCATCTCGCACGACATCCGCACGCCGCTCACCAAGCTCCGCCTTTCGATGGCCATGGCGATGCCGGAGAGCAGCGACAGCAGTTTCGTGGTGGCGGCGGAGTCCTACCTCGACCAGATCGAAACCATCTTGCAGCAGTTCATGGACTACGCAGGCAGCGGCGAGCGGGAGCCAGCCGAACCCGGCGATCTGAACGCGTTGATCGAGCGGCTTGCAGGCGACTTCGCGGGACTCGGGCATGAGTTCGAACTGTCGCTCGCACGCTTGCCGCTGATTCCCTATCGCCCGGTGAGCATGATGCGGCTCCTGATGAATCTGATGCAGAACGCGATCGTGTACGGCGGCGGTGGACTGGCGGTGCGTAGCTGGGCGACCGACGACACGGTGTATGTCGCAGTGGGCGACCGCGGCAAGGGGTTATCGGCGGAAGAACTCGAGGAGTTGAAGGCACCCTTCCAACGCGGCAGGAACGCGCGAGCGCATAGCGGCGGCACGGGGCTTGGGCTCGCGATTGTCGAGCGGATCGCGCGGCTGCACGGTGGCAGGGTGGAGTTTCACGCGCGCGAGGGCGGCGGCCTGGAGGTGTGGGTGGTGGTGCCGGGTGGGGCGGGGTAGCGACCCGCTGCCCGCTCTTCTATTACTCGCGGTCGAGCCACGCATCCAGTCCCACCCGGAACGCGACGCCCGCGATTACTGGCACCGTCAGCATGAGAATGATGCCGAAGTTGGGGATTGCATCGCCATAGGCGATCGGCTGATACAGCACCACACCCGAGACTATCGCGAAGACGAGCACGCCGACGGCTACCATCAGAAGATTGCGCGCCGTGATGGACAGCTCTTTGCGCCTCGCCTTGGTCGGGCTTGGGCTCGCAGCGGGGGCTGGGTCGTGTTGGGAAGGCATGATGGCTCTCGTGACAAAAAGCGGCGGAAGGTCAAGCGCCCACGCGACAGGAAAGCAGGCGCGCGCCCGGCATCATACCAGGGCGCGTATGCGCTGCGCGCTTCGCGCCGCGCGCGGCTTCATCGATATAAACCAATATATGCCGCATTCCGGCTTGCGGTGCGAAAAGCGCACGCCGCGCCAGGAGGCGCCCGGCGTCACCAGGCGGCTTCGATGGGATCGAGCCACTGCGCAAGCTCGCGCCGCAACTGGGCGAGGTCGAGCGGTTTGCCGAGCATCCGCGCGCCGGGAATGCTGTCGCCGATCGGCGCATGCGCGCCGTAACCGGACACCAGCAGCACTTGCACGTCCGGCTGTGCGCGCAGGACCGCGCGCGCGAGATTGTCGCCCGACATGCCCGGTAGCGTGATGTCGGTGCACAGAATGTCGTAGCGTTGCGCCGGCACGAGCGGCAGCGCTTCTTCCGCGCTCCCCACCGACGTACAGTCGAGACCCAGCGCGCCGAGCAGGCTGCTCAGCGCCTCGCGCGAATCGGCGTCGTCCTCGACGAGTAGCACGTGAGCCGGCGAGCGCGCCGGCGCAGCTTCGGGCGCGACGTCTTGAGGAGCTTCAGGCCCACGCGCGGCGCCGTCCGGCGTGCCGACGCCCGGCGCATCGCCGTCCGGCATCTCAACGCCCGGCGTCTCGACGCTCGACGGATCGTAGGCCACGGGCGGCACGCACGCAGCGATCTCCCGGTCGGTCATCTTGCCGACATGCGTTGCACCGGCAACCGGCCCTGCCGACGCACGCAGCACACTTCGCACCTTGCGCGCGAGATCGTCGCGTCGATACGGTTTCGACAGCAACGTAATGCCGGCATCGAGTTTGCCGTGATGGACGATCTCGTCGCGCGTATAACCGGACGTGAACAAGGTCGGCACCGCGGGCGAGCGCGCCGCGGCACGGCGCGCCAGTTCGACGCTTTTGATCTTGCCCGGCATCACCACGTCGGTGAACAACAGGTCGATCGGCATGTCACTCTGGATGAATTCGAGCGCCGCATCGCCACTCGATGCAGTCAGCACCTTGTAGCCAAGTTGCGCGAGCATTTCGACGGCGGTCAGACGCACGTCCGCATCGTCTTCGACAACGAGGATCGTTTCGCCGCCGCCTACCGGCGTGGCGGTCTGATCGACGGTTTCGGGAGTTTCGGGCTCGCAGCAGCGCGGGAAGTACAGCGACACGGTCGTACCCTGTCCCACCTCGCTTTCAATCAGCGTATGGCCGCCGCTTTGCCGGACAAAGCCGAACACCATACTGAGGCCGAGGCCCGTTCCATGACCGTTCGGCTTGGTCGTGAAGAACGGTTCGAACGCGTGTTCAAGCACCTCTGGCCGCATGCCCGCGCCGGTATCGGTGATGGAGAACACGACATATTCGCCCGGCGACAGCTCCGCGTGGTCGTTGCAAAACGCGGCATCCAGCACACGGTTCGCGGCACGGACAGTGAGCGTGCCGTCGGCTTTCATCGCGTCGCGTCCGTTGATCGCGAGATTGAGCAGCGCGTTTTCTAGTTGGTTCCGATCGGCCTGCACGTTCCACAGATCGTCGCTCAATATCGTTTTGATCGTGATGGTCTCGCCGAGCGCGCGGTGCAGCATCTCGCTCATGCCCGCGAGCAGCCGGCGCGGATTGAGCACCGTCGGCGAAAGCGGCTGGCGGCGCGCGAACGCCAGCAGATGCGCGGCCAGTTTCGCGCCGCGCTTCACGGCATCGGTCGCCGCCGACAAACGGCGCAGCGTTGCGGGATTATCCCCGGTGTCGGCGGCCATCATTTGCAGATTGCCGTTGATCACTTGCAACACGTTATTGAAGTCGTGCGCGACACCGCCCGTCAGGCTGCCGATCGCTTCCATCTTCTGCGCCTGGCGCAACTGTTCTTCTGCGAAGGCGCGTGCGGCGACCGCATCGGCAACGCGCTGTTCAAGCGTCTCCGTCAACTGGCGCAGCGACTGCTCGGCGATCTTACGTTCGTGGATGTCGATCAGCACGGCGGGAAACCGGGTGGGTACGCCGTTATCGTCGAATTCGCACTGGCCGTTCGCTTGCACCCACACGTAATCGCCATTGGGGCGGCGAATCCGGTACTCGGCGCGAAACGGTTTTCCGCCGGACAGCGCCTTGAAGGTCAGATGTTGGAGCAGCGATTGATCGTCGGGATGGATCATTTTTGTCGCCGCGCGGTGATCGACGCCCCGAGCGGCCTCGTCCACCGACAACGAAAAAGTGCGGGCGAAGCGCTCGTCGCCAGTGATCTTTTGAGTGCGCATATCCACGACGCACGTGCCGAGCACGGCACCCGTATTCAGCGCGAGTTGCAGGCGTTCGTTCGTCTCATGCAGCTCGGCTTCGGCGCGTTGTCGCCAGCGCTCGGTCAACACACGCCCCGTCGTCTCGACAACGATGGCGAGTACGCCCGCAGGCGCGCCGCTGTCGTCTGCAACGGGGCTGTAGTACAGATCCATCCACACGTCTTCGGGCTTGCCTTCGCGCAGCAGCACGAGTTCCTTGTCGCGATACGACAGCGTGCCGCCGGCAAGGCACGTATTCATGACGTGACGATTGAAGTCGGCGACCTCGGGCCAGCCTGTCTCGACGGGACAGCCCAACAGATACGGATGCCGTCCGCCCGCGAAAACCGCGTAGGCGTCGTTGTAAATCATGTGGCCGGCTCTGCCCCACAGCAGCACGAGCGGCACAGGCGAGGCAAGCAGCAGCTGCACGGTTGCGGTCAGGCTGCGGGGCCAGTTCGGGATCGCGCCGACGTCGGTTGCGGACCAGTCGAATTCGCTGATGCGCCGCGCCATCTCGCCGCCCCAACCAGGACAGCCGTGATCTTGTGCCGGAAATGGCATGCTGCGCTCCACAGAGGGTCACATGGATGTGTGGGCCTCCAGTCTGCCGGTTCACATAGCGCGCGTAAAGGCTTCGTATGGCGCCGGCACACTTTAGCCTTCGGTCGCCCCTATGCTCTCGCAAGTTTTACCTGCGCACTGTGCGCAAGCGCATCCGGAAGCGGAAAGAAGCGCCGATGCCCATACGTCGGAGAGAACTTCAGAACGTATTCTCCGGCGGCGGTTTATATCTCGCACTAGTAACCGTTGAAGCCTCATGTGCCCTTACAGAATGCTTCACACGATAGGCGCGATTCCTGCTGAAGGTCGTTGCTTGCGCACGCGACAATGCGCGCGACAAGCGCTGGCGAGGACACGTGCCGCGCCGGCTTCGAATATCGATAAGAGCGGACCGTACAAATGGCGAAGAAGCCCGTCACAACAAACAAGCTGTCCAAACCGCTCAGCAAGCGGGCGAAGAAGCTCCCCGAAGCCGAAGCGCGCCAGCCGCTTCTGACCGCGCGCCGCAACGCGAGAATGGCGCGCTCCGCGCATGCGTATGTGCGAGGCAGCACGAACCGATTTTATGAGTGGCTCGACGGAATCGAAGGGCACGCGCTACCCGAAGGTCCCGGTGTATGGATCTGCGGCGATTGCCATACGGGCAATCTCGGGCCCGTCGCCGATGCGAATGGCCGCGTCGAGATCCAGATTCGCGATCTCGATCAGACGGTGATCGGCAATCCCGCGCACGACCTCATCCGGCTCGGGCTTTCGCTCGCGACGGCAGCGCGCGGTTCCGACCTGCCAGGCGTGACGATCGTTCAGATGATGGAGGCGCTGGCCGACGGCTATGAACGCGCCTTCGACGAGAGCGCGGGTGAGGCGGACATTCACGCGGAGAAACCGGAGGCGGTGCGCGTCGTGATGAAGGAAGCGGTGCGGCGTTCATGGCGCCATCTTGCCGAAGAGCGTATCGAAGATAGCGAGCCGACTATTCCGCTCGGTTCCCGTTTCTGGCCGCTTGCCAAAAACGAGCGGCGCGAGATCGACGAGCTGTTCAGTAAAACGTCAGTTGCCGCACTCGCGACTGCATTGCGTGGCGCAGGCGATGAGGCGGACGTCGAAGTGCTCGACGCCGCCTACTGGGTCAAGGGCTGCAGTTCGCTCGGACGGCTGCGCTACGCGGTGCTGCTCGACATCGACGGCGCTGCAGTGGACGGCGACGATCTGTGCCTGATCGACATCAAGGAGGCAGCGCCCGCTGCGGCGCCTCGCTATGCGGGCGTGAGAATGCCACGCGACAACGCGGAGCGGGTGGTGGAGGGCGCGCGGCATCTGTCGCCTTCGCTCGGCGACCGGATGAGATCGGCGCGCCTTGCGGATCGCGCGGTGGTGATACGCGAGTTGCTGCCGCAGGACATGAAGCTGACGATCGAGCAACTGACTCGCGACGAAGCGACGAAGGCGGCGCGTTTTCTTGCGCTGGTAGTGGGCAAGGCGCACGCGCGGCAAATGCATCTTGCCGAACGCAAGGCATGGCTCGCCGAGCTGCGCAAGAACCGTTCGAAGACACTCGACGCACCGGGCTGGCTCTGGAAAAGCATCGTGCAACTGGTGAGCAGTCACGCCGCCGGATACCTCGAGCATTGCCGCAAATACGCAACCGGCTCCGACGCGGCCTGAAAAACGCCGTGACGGCGGTCCAGCAAATCGGGCCGCCGCGGAATCAGACGCGCGAGCCCGATCAAACGTGCGCTAGTTGGACAGCGACAAATACGGCGAACTGAGCGGTGTGGGCGGGAACGGCTGCAGGCCTGTCTGCCTCGTAAAGCTGTAGCGAACGTAGACTGCGGCAAGCCACTCGCGATATTGATAAGCATTGCCGAGCGAAGCCGTTGCGCCGAACGCCAGTTGCGGCGCGAGTTGGTATTCGCCTACAGCGCTCAGCGAATACGACACGCCGGTTTTGCTTTGCCCCGGGTACTGGGCGCCGCTATCGACACCGCTGCCGATTAGCGCCGCCTGACCCGCAGCCGCCGCTTGCAACGAGCCCGAGTTGCCGAGCGGGAAGTAGTTCGATGCGTCCTGCCGGTAATGCTGCACGCCGATTGATCCCTTCAGGTCATACGTAAAGGCGCCGTTGCGGCCAGTCCATTCGATCGGCAGATTCAGGATCACGTACTGTTGGGGGCTGAAGTAGCCGCCCTGGCCATACGTGAAGTACGACAGGTTCTTGTCGTAGCCCATCAGCGTCGTGTTCACACCGATGGTGAACGTCTGGTCGGCGTCCTTGAAGAGGCGCGTGTAGATGCCGCCGCCGCCCTTCCAGGCTGTGTTCGTCACGACGTTGTGTCCGTCGTAGTACTGGAACGCCGCGTTCACGTACAGACCGCTGGTGCCGTCGTCCCACGCAAGGCTCGCGAGGCCGCCGGTCGATGTGACGCCGCCCCATTCGAGGCCGGACGCAGCGTCGCGTGTGCCGGCGTACGACAAGAGACTGTCGGTGACCGCGCGCCGGGCGACGGCGAGCGAATAGGAGACCTTGTCGGTGATGCCGCCGTTGTACTGCGCGCCGCCTACTATGTTCGTCTCGCGAAAGCCGATGGGCGTCACGCCAATATCGCCGCTGAGCTTGCGGCTTTCGTAACCAACTGACAGGCCCACGCCGCTCGCCGTCTGGCTGCCGTAATTGTTGGTGCCCGCAACGGCCGCCGCTGCCGACGTGCTGTTCGACAGCCCCGCGCCGAAACGCGCGAGCGTCGACACGTTGCCTGCCGCGGTGCCGGCATCCAGCGTGACGGGAGTTGCCGTCACCACGACATGGCCGTTGCCTGCCTTGATGCGGCCTTGTATCGGCGCTTCGATGTCGGTGAGCGTGGACAAGCCGTCCTCGCCGCTGCGGTTGCGAAACACAATGCCGCCCGAGACCGTGCTCGCCTGCTCGCGATTGACCTGCGCCAGTTCCTCGGCTACGCCAAGGGTCTGCGCATTGGCGACGTTTGGCTGCGCGTAGTTCGCGCCATTGCCGCCGCTGCCGTTCATGCCCGGCTGTTGCGGGTAATACGCTTGCGCATAGCCGCTCGGCGGCTGCGGAATGTAAGGCTGTTGCTGCCCGTAATAGCCCTGATTGTCCTGATTGCCATAGGCCTGCTGCTGCGGCGGATAGGGCTGATACGGCTGCTGGCCATAACCCTGCTGCTGCGGATACGACTGATAAGGCTGTTGCGCGTAGCCTTGCGGTTGCTGCTGTTGCGGATAAGCTTGTTGTCCGTAATACGGTTGCTGTTGCTGTGCATAACCGGCTGCGTTGCGGCTGTTCTTCGACGCGCTTTGCTTTTTGCTCGCGGTGCGTTTGCCGTTCGCTGCGGCTGCGGTTGTCGAGCCATACGGCTGCGGCTGCATCGTCCCGGCATTGGCCTGCGCCTCGCGCGCGGCGGGCGACATGGGCCAGGGCGTCGGCGCATAGCCATCGGGCGTGCCGTATTGCTGCTGCGGATACGGCGCCTGCTGCGCGTAAGCCGGGTTGTATTGCTGCTGCACCGGCTGCATCGGAGCTTGCATCGGCATCTGCGGCTGGGCGGCCTGGCCGTTCTGCCCAGGGTAGGGCTGCAACGGTGCGCCGGACTGGCTCGATCCGTAGCTGTCCTCGCCATAGCCGCCAGCGTCGGCCCCCTGACGAGGCGCGTTGTACGGCAGCGCGGCGGGCGCGCTGTTCGGCGTGTAGGGCTGCGCGGGTGCCGCATAAGGTGCGACGTATGGCGCGGGCTGCATGGGCGGCGGATAGTTCGGCACGGTCTGTGTCGGCAAGGAAGACTGCGAGTACGGAAGGGAAGCTCGCGCGGCGTTCGAAGAAGCATTGAAGCCGGGCGCTGCGTTATCGGCTTCGGTCGGCGCGAGCGTCGCGGTTTTTCCCTCGAAAGGATTGGTGCCGGGCAACGGCGTCGCGCCGATACGGCGCATCGCTGCTTCCCAGCCGCGCGGCACGTTGCTCGCCGCGGTATTGCGCGGCGCATTCGCCATCAGCGGTGTGTTGGCGGCGACCAGCGAGCGCTGCAGATAGGTCGACGCGAGCGACAGCTTGCCTTCCGAGCGATACATTCGGCCGACGGTGGCAAGCACGCCCGGGTCGTTGGGCGCTGCTTTCAAGGCCTGCGACGCCAGCGATTCGGCGTAGCTGAACTGCTTCGCACCAGACGCGGCGGAAATCGCCGCCTGCAGCAGATTGAGGTCGTCGGGCTTGCGCCGCAATGCAACGCGATAGCTTTCGAGCGCGTTGCGGTCGTCGCCGGCCGACGCATACAGGCGGCCCAAAGCGGCCTGCAGGTCGGGATTGTCGGGCATCGCCGCGAGCCACGGCGCGATCACGTCGTAGGCGCTGGCGAGGTCGCCACGCTGACGCACGGCGTCGCATTGTTTGATGACGATGCCGAGATTCAGATTGGCGAAGTCGGTGCGCTGCTGCGGCGTCAATTGCATCGACGACAGACGGCGCATCACCATGCCGAGCTCTGCTTGCTGCTGCGTAGCCGACAGAATGCCCGCGTATTGCAGCAGCAGATCGGTGTTGCCGGGTGCCGCGTTCATCGCTCTGCGCACCAGGCTCAGCGCGCGGTTCGGATCGCCGGCCTGCTGGTAGGCCGCGGCGATTACGCCGATCAGTTCGGGACTGTTCCCCGCCACCGGCTCGGCTGCGCGCAAGGTTGCGAGCGCCTGTTGGGTCTGACCGCTGCGCGCCATGCGTGTGGCGAGATCGGCCTGCTGATGCACCCACAGCCGATGCTGCAACGCCGCCATCGCGTCGGTGCGTTGCGCGACAGGAATGCGTTCGAGTTGGGCGAGACCGGCTGACCAGTCCTGCGTTTCCGCCGACAGCAGCGCGCTCGCATACAGCGCATCGGTCATGTCAGGATGCGCGGCGAGCAGGCCGTCCATCATGCTGCGCGCGTTCGCGACCGCGCCCTGGCGCACGTAAATACGCGCGAGGTCCAGACGCAGCCACGGGTCGTCGGGCGTGTTGAGCAGCGCGTCTTCGAAGAGACTGCGTGCGCTGCCCAGATCGCCGTGCGCTTCGGCCGCGCGCGCCTGAGCCGCCTGCGCTTCTCCACGCAGACGATTGATGCCGCCCGCCTTCGACTGCTGTTCCGTGTTCAGTCGATTGGCGAATTGCAACGCTTCGTCGCCGCGACCTTGGGCGGCCAGCGCGCCGACGAGTCCGCGAATGGCGTCGGGGTTGTCTGCCTGGCGGCGCAGCGCCATCCGGTATGCCTGTTCGGCGCCGGCCGCGTCACGGTTCGCAAGCAGCATTTCACCGAGCAGCACTTGCGCGGTGACATCTGAAGGATTCATCGCGATGGCGCGTTCGAACAGCGACTTCGCCTTCGCGAATTCGCCGTTGCTGCGCGCGCCGATTGCGTCGCTCGTGTAGGTCCAGTACGTCGCGCTATCCAGCGCGGTTTTCCAGCGAGCCGGGTTGCCGTTGCGCGACGCGCGCTCCAGATAGTTGCGAGCTTCGGCGAAGTGCTCCTGCTTGAGCGCGGCGATGCCCATGCCGCCAAGCGCGTCGGTGTCGTTCGGACTATTAGCCAGCACCGACGAAAATTTCGCGCGCGCCGTGGCCGCGTCGTTGCGATCGAGTGCGGCGAAGCCCTCGGCGACGGTGCGCCCGCGTGCGTCGACGGAGGCGTTTTCCTGCGCGCGCTCACGTGCCGCCTTGTCCTGCTGCACCATCGAATCGAAGCGCGCCTTGACTGCGGCGTCGTCGTTCGCGCTTTGCAAATACGCCTGGTACAGCGCGGCGTCCGAGGGGCGCGCGTCAAGCCAGAGCAGTGCCTGCCGCCAGCTCTTTTTCGCCGACGCGCCCACCGTGCTGTCGCCGGCGAGTTTTTGCAGCCGCGCGATACCGTCGCGGCGCGTGACGTCGCGATAGGTCAGATGCTGAGCGTAGGCGAGTGCGTAACGCGGATCGTCCGGATTATCACGCGCGAGTTGTTCGAGTCCGCGACGCGCCTGATCCCAGCCTTGCGGCGTAGCCGACAGCGCCTGGTAGTACTCGAGCTGCAACGCCGGCGTGGCGGGCTTGCCGCTCAACGCGCGCTGATACTCCTGCACCGCGCTCGCGCTCTGGCCGCTTTGCGCGAGCCGCCGCGCGTCGTTCACGGTCTGGTCGCGCAGGCTCGATTCACCGAGCCGCCGGCCGAGTTCATCGAGGCTCGGGTAGTTCGGCGCCACCGCCTTCAGTCGCGAGAGATACTGCTGTGCACCCGCGCCGTCCTTGCGGTCGGCGAGCACCATGCCCATGCCGAACAACGCGTCGGGCTGTTTCGGGTCGATGCGCAACACCTTCAGCCAGGCCTGCTCCGCGAGGTCGCCGCGCTGATGCGATTGCCAGTACTTGCCCTGATCGATCAGCACGCCCATTGGATCTTTCGACCCTGGTGCCGGCGCCTGAGCCAACGCGTCGGGTGCGGCCGCCGCGAGGCAGCAGGCAAGCGGGAGGCTCAGCGCGAAGCGCATTGACAACGCGAGGGCGCTCAATCGCATGCGGTTCTCCAGCTGGGCACGAGGCGTCCGCTTTCGTCGAAGCGATAGCGTCCGTCGATGAAACCCGTGCCGAACAGGCCCAGCACCCTGTCGTAGTAAACGGGCTCGCGGCCAGGCACGCTGGCGTCGAGCGCGGCCAGATGCGTGCGCGCGAGGCCAAGGCCGTGCGCGTCGCCGAGCGCCTTGAAGTACGGCGCGAGCGCGGCCCAGTAGCTGAGCGGGCCTTCGCCGCTCGCCGAGCCGTTGGTCGACGACACCTTCTCCGGTGGGAAGCCGTTTTGCTGGACCTTTGCGCGCATGCCGCCGAGCGCGGCGAGCCATGGCTTCGCAAGCGGATCGGCAGGAGACGCCATGCCCGCCCATAGATAGACGCGGATCGCGTCGTAGCTGCCGGTGTCGCCGTTTTTCGGGTCGACCACGAACTGGCCGTTTTGCCACGCCGCCCAGTCGGGCGCGAAGCCTTGCGGCGCTGTTGTCTTGACGAACTTGTAGGCGCTGTCGGCGAGCTTCGCCCACGGACCGTTCGGCACTTCATGGGCAAGCGCGCGCAGCACGGGCAACGGCAGGTAGCTCGGATTGAGGCGCGTCACGCCGCCGCTTTTGAAACCTTCGGGCCCGGGCAGCAGCATCGGACCGACGCCAGGCAGGTTCGTCATCTCGTCACGCGCGATGCGCGCCGCGAGCGCCTGGCCGAGCTGCGTGTAGCTCGCGTCATGCCACAGGCGCCCGGCCTGCAGCAGATCGTAGGCGATCCACAAGTCGGAGTCCGATGCGGAATTCGGATCGAGCACGCCGTAAGAGCCGTCCGATTTCCTGCCCCATTGCCACGACGGCAAGCGCAGATTTTGCGGATCGAACTGATTGCCCGCGAGGTTGGTGCGCGTCCAGTTCAGCAGCCGGTCGAACGTGGCGCGGTCGTTCGCAACGAGTGCGAAGAAGAGGCCATACGACTGGCCTTCGGAGGTGGTCTGCTGGGTAGGCGTGGAGTAATCGATCACGCGACCGTCGGCTTGCACGAAGCGCTCGACGAAAGTTCGATAGCCAGTCCAGTCGCCGCACGCGCCGGGCGCGGCTGCATTCTGCGCGACCTTCAGCACGTTCGCGCACGCCGCCGATGCCGCGACGCCCAGCGCCAGCGAGAGCGCCAATTTCACACCTTGTTTTCTGTTGATTCGAACCCGCATGTCAGTCCTGTTAGTCCTTCAAACGGCGCGCCGCGACCGAGCGCAGCATCCGGTAGAACAGCGCCGCGATGATCAGCGCCGCGAGCACGCCGCCCAGCATCAGCAGCAACGGATGCGACGACAGCGCCCAGCGCAGATACTCCTGTGGCGACAAATGGCCGACATAGTACGCGTCGCCGTTCGATGTGATCGTGACCGTGCGGCCGTGGATCACGGCCATCGCGCCTTGAATCTCCGGCAGCACGTCGGCGTCGAGCAGGGCGGCCGACAGATCGGCGTCCGACTGCCCGGCCGCGCTCACGAGAGCCACCGCGCTGCGGGTCTTTTTCAGCGGCGATTCGAAGCCGGTCAGGAGCGCGTCGCCGTTCGAGCTGACAAGCGTGAGGTCGGCGCGCGCTGGCAGGCGCTCGACGCCGCGCTCGCCGTGCCACCAGTCCTCGAGTTTGAAGACGATGTCGGACAGCTGGAACGTGCGCGAGTCGCCGTCGCTCGAAAACGGCATCGACTTGGCCCAGCGTTGAAGTAGCGGTTGCTTGCCGGGCGCGCCGAAAATCAGCAGGTCCTTGTCGGCGTATTTGTCGACGTCGTCGGCGGTGCCGACTGTCACGCCCGCGACCGGATAGCCGGTCGATGCGCCCATGCGTCCCATGGTCAGCAGGTAGAGGCTGTAGTCGCTCGAGTCGGCGTCGTTCGGCAGGATCACCGCCGTTTCCGACAGATCCGCCATGCGCGTGAACGGAAAGCCGCTGTTCGCGAACGCCGCGAGATCGGGCAACGCCATGTAGTGGGGAAACGACGACAGGTCGATCGTCGAATTCGGATCCACCGCGCCGATCACGTTCTCAAGCAGCCGCCCATGACATTCGCCGGTATTCGGAATGTCATAGTAAAAGTGCAGGCGCAGTTGCGCGCGCGGGGTCAGCAGCAGCGGCGGAATATGCAGGGTACGGCGCGCCTCGGCCGTCTTGTCGGGCAGCACGCGCGCGAAATAATGGCTCAGGTCGAATACCGAACTGGACTCGGCCGGAATGGGCAGCGCCTGCACGAAGCCGCTGTTCACGCTGACGTTCAGTGACGAGCGGTCGCGCTGCGGACGTACCGTGTAGCGGTAGCGCAGGTCGATCGGCGCGCCCTTGGTATGCCACATGAACAGGTCGGGCGGTACGCGCAGATTCACGTGGACCGTGTCGGCGTCGTAGCCCGACACGGTCAGGTCGCGCGCGTCGGCAAGCTCGCCGAAGCGCACCGGTCGATGCGTGGGCAGCCAGTTCGGCGCGTCGTACGGCGCGCGCTTCGCGAGTTCGGTGAGCCGCGTAATCGTCACGCTCTGGCCGGTCAGCGTGTTCTGTCCGATACCGAGCGCGCGCGCGGCGATCTTCAGTTCGGCGTCGGTGCGTCCGAGCACCAGCAGCAGCTTGCCGCGCGCCGGCGCTTCACGGTCGACCACGGCAATGGTCGGGCCCGAGATGGCTGGAATCGTGACGCCGGCGGGGCGCTGGTCGTCGGTGGCGAACACGACGGCGTTGCCCGACAGCGGCACGTTGTCCTGCTGCGCCGGGAACAGCGCGCCGCGATAGCCGGCGAGCGCGCCGAACCACGAGGCCACGATGCCGCCTGCCTCGAGCGTGCCGGCTGTCGGCTTCTGCGGGAATACGAACGGTAGTTCGAGGCGTCGTACGTCGCGTCGGTCGAAAAACGGCTGCGGCAGGGCCGCGAGATCCGGCTTGCTGGCGAGCGACGCGTACGTCAGATCGAGCGAGCTTGCATTGCTGACGGTGGCCCATAGCGACGAGTTCGCCGGGTCCTCGCAACTCGCCGTGTAATGCCCGATCAACTGCACGTTCAGGTGATTGAATTCACTGACGAAGCGCGGGTCGAGCGACACGTCGCGCGCGACCAGCATCCCGGCCTGGTCGCGCGGCACGGGCAGCGTCGCCGCGACTTCGCCGTTTACCAGCACCTTGAGTTGCGAGATGTTCGGCAGCAGGGCGGGCGAGTAGCTGTAGATCAGATGCAGGATCGCGCCCGTTACGACCTCGTCGCCGCGCACCGAGAACGCGACGCCGTTCTGGCCGTCGGTGCCGCGCAACTGCAGCGGATCGAGCGCGCCAAGGTCGGCGAACGTGAGCGTCTGGCGACGGCCGCCCGGCACCAGCGTGCCCGGTTCGGCGGTGGTCGGCGTCTTGACGCCCAGCGCTTTGACCGCCGACGCGGCGAGCGCCGGCGTAGGCGTAGCCAATGGCGCTTGCGCGATCATCGCCGGGTCGTAGGGTACGGCGGGACTCGGCGCGGGGCCGTTGCCCGTGCCGGTTGCATGTGTTGCCGTGTTCCCAGCCGCCGCTGCGGGCGGCGTTGCCTGCGCTCGAAGCGCGGCTTGCGTGCGCGGCGCGGCGGTGTCGGCTGCGTTGGCTGAGTTGGCCGTGTCTGCCTTTCCCACGGTGCCCGACCCCGCAGCGGCCGCTTCGGCCACCGACGCGAGCGGCGCGGCCAATGCGGTCTGCAACGCGAGCCAGCACGCGACGCCGCGCGTCAGCCGTGAAGAGCGAGGGCGCTGCGCGTCGCGGCGCTGCAAGTTTGTGTCACTGTGCGACTCGTAACGCTGCTGATTCGAGCGTTCGATGCTTCCCTTCGCCATCCAGTTGCGCATAGATCAGTCTTTGGTTTTTAGCTTCTTGACGTCCACCGGACGGCTTTTCATCGAGCTTCGCAGGTCGTTGTAGAGATGCTCGAAGAGGCCTGCGATGCCGCGCACGCCCACCGTCAGCACGTGCGAGAGCCCGCGCAGCGGCGTGTCCTGCTGGCGCCCCTCGGCCCAGCCGGTCCAGGCGTCGGCGCGTGCAAACGTGGTCTTGACGAACTCGTATTCCTGCTCGCGCGTCATCGCGGAAAAGCGCAGGCCGACCCGGCCCGGCGCCGTGAAGCCGACCGTGGCGGGGAACGCGTATTCCTCGTCGCCGCGAAAAAGCGACACGGTGACACGCTCGTGCATCGGCACCTGAATGGCCGCGGGTAACGCGACACCTACGCCGCCTTCCGAGTAGTCAATGGTCTTGCAGGCGAGCGTGCGGCCCGTGGAGAACTTGAGCATGACCGGCATTTCCATCGCCACGCGATGCACCGCGCGAATCTGCCGGCGCTCGCTCGCGGCAGCCACGCTCGCGCCGAGAATCAGCATGTTGTACGTGGTCCAGCCGAGGTTCAGCACGGTGGTCTGCACGATGCTGCGGGTATGCCAGTTCAGATAGATATGCACGATGCCCACGCAGAAGCCGATCAGGTTCAGCAACAGCAGGAACAGATACGGCCGCGAGATCGCCCAGTCGAAATAGTTCTTCTCGATCTGGCCACCCTTGGCCGTCACGTTGAACTTGCCGAGCTTCGGGTTGATGAGCGCGAGCAAGGTGGGCGCGGTGATATACGACGCCAGCACCGATTCATAGACCTCGGCCCAGAACGAATGGCGGAACGAGCGCTGCATGCGCGAATTGGTAATGCTCGCGTGCATCATGTGCGGCAATGCGTAGATGGCGATGGTGCTCGCGGCGGCTTCGATCACATGCGCGCCGAAGAACAGATACGACAGCGGCGCTGTGAGAAACACGAGACGCGGGATGCCGTAGAAGAAGTGCATCATCGCGTTCAGATAGCAAAGCCGCTGGCCGAACTTCAGGCCCTTGCCCGTGAGCGGATTATCGATCCGGAAGATCTGCGTCATGCCGCGCGCCCAGCGAATCCGCTGGCCGATGTGACCCGACAGGCTTTCGGTCGCGAGCCCCGCGGCTTGCGGAATCGCCAGATACGCTGTGGTGTAGCCGAGACGATGCAGCTTCAGCGCGGTGTGAGCGTCTTCAGTGACGGTCTCTACCGCAATGCCGCCGATCTCCTCGACCATGGTACGGCGCAGCAGCGCGCAAGAACCGCAGAAGAAGGTGGCGTTCCACAGATCGTTGCCGTCCTGCACGAGCCCATAGAACAGTTCGCCTTCGTTCGGCACTTTGCGGAACGTGCCGAGATTGCGCTCGAACGGGTCGGCGGAGAAAAAGTGGTGCGGCGTTTGCAGCATCGACAGCAGCTTGTCGCGCAGGAACCAGCCAAGGCCGATCTGCAGGAACGAGCGCGTCGGAATGTGATCGCAATCGAAAATGGCGAGGTATTCGCCCTTGGTGATCTTCAACGCTTCGTTGATGTTGCCCGCCTTCGCGTGGCGGTTGTGCGTGCGGATCGTCCAGTTGACGCCGACTTCCTCGCAGAACGCCTTGAACTCGGGACGGCGGCCGTCGTCCAGCACGTGGATGGACAGTTTTTCGGCCGGATAGTCGAGCGCGAGCGCTGCGTAGATGGTCGGCTTTACCACCGAAAGCGGCTCGTTATAAGTGGGAATGAAGACGTCGACGGTCGGCCAGTCGCTGCGCGAGGCGGGCAGCGGCATCGGCTTGCGCTTGAGCGGCCATGCAGTCTGAAAGTAGCCGAGCAGCAGCACGAGCGTCGAATAGACTTCCGCCGACACGAGCAGCAGACCCCACGCGGCGTCGAGCGGATGCTCCCAATAAGTTGTCGAGGTCAGCCGCCAGTACATGTAGCGGCCCGACGTCACCACTGAGAGCATGATCATCACCATCGTCGCGTAACGGCCTTGCAGGCGGCGAAACAGCAGCGCGGTGACGAAGCAGCAGGTGGCGAACGTGAGTTGCTCGTAGAAAGCGAGCGGCACCGTGAAAACGAAGTACAGCATCACCAGTGCGAACAGCGTGACGAGACCGGTGACGATGCGGCTATTCCAGAAGCGTGCGTCGACAAAGCGTTCGAACCGCGACGGTTCGCTCGCTTCAATGCCTTCGGGATGAGTCGTGCTCATGCGACATTCCTTGGCGAGACAGCGATCGCGTCGACCGCCGACATCAGCCACGTGCCGCACGCGCGGAAGTCGGCGGCGGCCTGGCTAAGCGGATCGTAGTGGATGAGCGTGGTGTCGCAGGCGAGTGCTTCGCTCACGCCTTCGTCGAGATGGATCACGCCGGGAAAGAGTTTCTCGCCGAGCATCTGGCGCAGAACCTTGAGGACGTCTTTGGTCAACTGGCGCGACTGGTCGATCTGATTGACGACATAGCCCACGCCGCCGAACTCGGCGCGCGGCGCCGCGTAGGTGTCGATCAGCCGCTCCATTTGCGGGATCGCCGCGTAAGAAGCGGCGTCCGCCAGCACCACGTTCAGCGCGAAAGTGGCCGCGCACAAGGCGGCGCGCACGTACGCGGACGAACCCGGCGGTGTGTCCACGACTACGACGTCGGATGCTTCGAGCCTCAAGCTGCGCAACGCATGCGCGAGCCACAGCGGGTCCTGGTCGACATGCGCCTCGAAGCGGCGGCGGTCGTCTTCCAGTACCGCGCCGTATGGCAGCACGGTGACGCCGTCCACGCCGTCGAACATGACCGACTGCCATGCGTCGCCGGTCAGCGTGGCACGCGAGATGCCGTCGATGCTGTCGAGCGGCACGCCGAAGTGCAGACGCAGCGCGTTCTGCGGATCGAGGTCGAGCGCGATCACACGGCGGCCGCTCGCGGCGAGCACCGAAGCGAGGTTCGCGGCGAGGGTCGTCTTGCCGACGCCGCCCTTGGCGGACACTACCGCAATGACTTTCATGAGCGACGCGGGCGGTTGACGAGCCACGAGTTGGACTCGGCGGGTTCGGCGCTGACTGCCGACGCCGCGGCTGCGCGCGGCGTGCCGCGCAGGCGGTCGAACAGCGATTGCAGCGGCACCGCTTGCGTGGCGGGCGCGGCCGCGTGGAGCGGCGCGGTCTCCGCTTGCGAGCTAAACAGTTTGCCGAGGATCGACGTCGGTTGCGAAGCTGCCATGGACGTTGGCGCAGACATGAAGGGCTGCGTGCGGGCCGAGGCGGGGGCGGGCGCGGCGTGGGGCGTGCGGGCGGCGCCCGGACCGGAACGGACAGGCGCCGGCGCTTGTGCCCATGCCGGTGCGGCCGCAGATGTTGGCGCCGATGCCGCGGGCGGATTGCTCGCAGCAGCGATGGCCGGCGCACTCTGCATGAAGGGCGGAATCGGCGGGATCGGCGGCACGGCGGAAACTGGCGCGAGCGGGGCGATAGATGCGATCTTGGCGGTAGGGGCGACAACAGCCACCGGCTCGCCCTGTCTCGTTGCCGGTGGAACCGGAGACGAAACCGGCATCGACGCAGCATCAGCCGCCTTCGAAGCCGTTGCCTGCGTGAGCTCGCCATGCGTTTCGGGCGCACCGAAGCGCGATGCGCCGCGCGGCGCGGCCGGCGTTGCCGCAGCCACGACAACCGGCGGAATGTCGCGCCGATGTGAGCGCGTGAAAAGCGGTGCCTTTGCGCGCGTCACCGAGGCCGCGTCTTTCGGCGTGGCCGGGTCCTGACGGTCGACGGCGAACGCGGCGGCCTCATCGGCCACCGGTTGAGGTCTTGCTTGTGCGCGCTGCCCGATCGGGGGAATCAGCGGCTGCTTGAGATCGAGCGTCACCAGCAACGGCCAGCGCGTGCGCGCCGAATGCGCCTCGTTCTCGCGCCCGATCTCCTGGTACGCGTTGGCGTCGCCGCCGAAGTGATCGAATAATTTTTCGATGTCGCTTGATGAACTCATGTTGCCGCCATTCATTAGTGCTTTACGTTGCCCGGTCCTTACTTCCGGTCGCGGCGCGAAACCAGTGCCCAACCTGACTGCCCGTTGCTGATCGCGCACCGGTCCTGCGCGCAGCTCGGCCCTGGCCTGTTACGGCTTTCACGCTGCATGACGGCCGAGACGGAACTCGAGCGCCGTGTCTTGCGAATACTCGCTGGTTTGTGCGACTGACAAGCCCTGCGCGCCAAGCGCGCTCAACCAGGTCTGATACGCGCCTTCCAGGAACGCCGGGGTCCACGCGAGCGCGTCGTTGCCGAACGCCGGCAGCGGCGCGCAGTAGTGAACGATGCGTAGCGACTCGGAGTCGTCGGCGAGTTCGACATATCCCCAATCGATTTCCTGCCAACGCTCGTTCAGGGTCCGCTCGAGGTCGGTGGTCGAGTCGCAGGCAGGCAGCGGATGGGCCGCAGCAAAACGACTTCCCACGCGGTGCATCAGTTGACGCAATTCATCGCGGCCGATCTGCGCCTCGAACTCCGAGGCCAAGGCGCAAAGCATGCCCCGCCATTGCGGTGACATCTGGCGTCCGAGCAGGTAATCGAGGATTGGAACCATGTTTTCTGGAAAATGGCCGTCGATGCCAACTGGCTAAAAAGGACCGCGACGACCGGGTGCAGGGACAGTGCTCGCATAACTCGCGCAAGGCCGCGTAGGTTAGTTTTACCGCTTTCACCAGGCGCTTCCGCACACTTTGAAGCAGTCTACTTAAGACATTAACTTTTAGCCACTTTCGGTCACCTGGCCGATACGTGCGAACCCTATGCTGCATACAGAAGGACCACGAAGCATTGCAACTTCTGCCATGAGTCTGTGGCTCGCAAACGACTGTTGCGCTCACAACTTCCAGGTGTATTAACGGCTACTTTGTTCAAGGCATTGAGGATCTTTGCCTTCCTTTTTCTACCGACGTGCATTTCCGCCAAGGGTTGTATCTTGTCGGAATTAATTTCCGGCCGGGAGTATGATCGCCGAGCCCCGAGCATTGCGGATTCGGCGCGCGGGCGCGGCCCAGTCGCTGCGTCGCCTGATCCGAGCGAGCGCCCGCGTATTTATTGCCGGATATTTTTGGAAAGGCTCAACATTCGTCAGATGTTTGCCGATATACATGGATAGAGTGACCGGACCTGCCCTGTAGCCCATCCTTATGCTCCTCACTTCGACGCAGCACTCATCCGATGCCAGTCTGCGCGAGCGCTTTCACCGGCGCTCGCTTGAACATCAGCGTCCGCTGTCGACCGTGACAATGGCGTTCACCGTCGTTGCGTTCCTCTCTCTCGTCGCGGCGCGCGCGTTTGTCGGCGGACCGGCGGCGCCGCTTGCGTATCGCCTTGGCTGTGCGCTAGTGCTGGCTTTGCTGGTGCTGGCCATCCCGCGTGCGAAGTCGACGTGGACCTTCGGGGCAATCGGCGTCGCGTTTTCGCTCGCGCTCGTCGGCGGACTCGCGCTGAATGTTGTGGGCTTGCAACAGCCGCTGCTGTGGACGCTGCCGGCGATGGTCGTGATACCGGTTTGCGCCGCGCCGCTCTGGCTCACGCCGACGCATTTCTTTGTCGGCAGCGCGCTCTTCTATGCGGCAGCGATCCCGCTGCTGCCTGGCGCGCCGCGCACGGCCGACGTCGACGTCGTCATGTGGATGTGGATCGCGGCGATCGGCTTGCCGACCTCGGTCGTATTTCATTTCGGCTTCTACCGGTTCCGGCGGAATCACTTCCTGCTGGAGGACCAGTTGGCTCAACTGGCGGCCACCGATCCACTGACCGGTCTGCAAAACCGCCGCGCGTTCGTCGCCCAGGCGGAGCGGCGGCTCGCGGACGTGGCGCAGGGCGGAGAGGTCAGCGCGATCTTTCTGGACATCGACAACTTCAAGTCGTTGAACGACCGGTTCGGTCATGGGGTGGGCGACCTTGCGTTGCGCGAGGTCGCGCAGGTGCTGCTCGACGGAACCGGGGGCACGGACAGCGTGAGCCGGATCGGCGGCGAAGAATTTGCCATATTGCTATGCGACGGACTGGCCGGCGCGCTGCGCCTCGCCGAGCGGCTGCGCGGCGCAATTGCCGAGATTGAGCGCCCGGACGGCAATCTGACTGCCAGTTTCGGCGTGGCCGAACACCGCAGCGGCGAAAGCATCATGGTGCTGCTCGACCGCGCCGATGAAGCGTTGCTGCGCGCCAAGCATTCGGGCAGGAATCGCGTGTGCTCGGAGCGTCCGCTGCCGCAGGCACCGCTGCAGTCGCTGATCGAAGACGCCTGTGGTGCGGCGGGCTCGGCGGGCGCGTCGAACTCGCGGCATCGATGGGAAGACTATTACCTCACCTCCCATTTTCAGCCGCTTTTCAGCTTGTCGCATCAGAAGCAGGTGGGCTTCGAGGCGCTGCTGCGGGGCGAGCTGGACGACGGCACGCTGCTGCCGCCCGCGGCGCTGTTCGCGCCCAAGCCCTCCAACGACGAAGGCGTGCTAGACCGCGCGAGCCATGCCGTGCACCTTGCCAACGCACGCGCGTCGCTGCCCGCCGACGGCTGGCTGTTTCTCAACATTCTGCCGGCCACGTTCGTCGCCGACGGTTATGCGGATGACCTCGCCGCCATCGTGCGAAGGGTGGGACTCGCGCCGCAACAGGTGATTCTGGAAATTCTCGAGTCGCACGGCGGCAGTGTCGGCGAGATGTCGCGCGCGGCGGCGCTGTATCGCGAACACGGTTTCCTGATTGCCGTCGACGATTTCGGAGCCGGCCAGTCGAACCTCGACCGGCTGCTGCGCATCCGTCCGGATATCGTCAAGCTCGACGGCGAACTGATACGCGCGACGAGCCACGGCACCGAACAGCCGATCTTGCCGAAGCTCGTGTCGCTGTTGCATCAGGCCGGCATGCTGGTGGTAGTGGAAGGTGTGGAAACGACCGAGGAGCTGATTCTCGCCGTCGAATCGAACGTGGACTTCGCGCAAGGGTATCTGCTTGGGCGGCCGGCAGCGCAGATCGTTTCGCCTGGCTCCGTGCATCTACGAATTGACGATGCTTTCGACATGATCGCGCAGGGCCGCGCGCATCAGCATGCGTTGTTCGAATCCGTGGTCGAGCCGTACCGCGTGGCGTTGCGCGAGGCCGCGGACGCGTTGCATGCCGGCGTAGCCATGGATCGCGCGTTCTCTTCTCTGGCGACGTTCGAGCGTTGCGTAAGCTGCTTCATCCTCGACGCTTCCGGACGCCAGCTCGGTCCCGAAGTGCCGGGGCCGGCGTGGAGCATGGAAGGCGCTTCGCTGCATCCGGTGGCGAATCCGCGAGACGCGCGCTGGGATCATCGGCCGTACTATCGCAATGCCGTGCTGTTGCCGGGTGTCGCGATCGCCAGCAATCCATACCTTTCGCTAGCGAGTGGCAGGCCGTGCATCGCAGTGACGCTCGCTGCACAGTTCGCGGACGAGCGTTCGGTGATCGGCGTCGAACTCGACTGGTCGGCGCAGGGTTTGCCCTGGCCGGCGCGGGAATGACGGCACCCAAGCGGCGCCGTGCAACGACCGTTCACCACAATCCAGCGAGCCCCGCTGCATCGCGCCCCGCCGAGCCCTTATTCGGCGATTGAGAAGCGCGCCGGACGGCTTTGTGTCGACTTCCTGGGGCGCTCGACGCGCGCCGTGGCTCCGCGGATGAACAGCACCGCGCAGAACGCAACCATTGCCCAGATGCAGAGAATTACCGTCAAAGCGCTCATTTCTTGTCTCGAAGATTGGAAACCGCGGTTATTGCTGTCGGCCTTGTTTTATTGGGGGCCGGTCAGTGCATCGTGAGCTGGTCGGCTCCGCCGGAAACAAGCTCGTCGATCAGACGCGTGGTCAGACCCAGTTGCTGTTCCAGCGACGCGCGCGCTGCCTGTGCCGCTGCATCGTCGCCGCGCGCCGCAGCATTGTACGTCTGCGTCGCGAGGTGCAACACATTCTGCGAAGCAATGTGCAGGCCGTGCATGGTTTGCGCATCGGCGTCGGGCGCAGGGTTGGTCCATTCGGCCGTTGCCGGCTCGAGCAGGTTTTCGTCGAACGGGCGATTCTGGCGATGACGGGAAGACATCTGAGGCTCCTGACGCAATTGGCACAATGTCAGTGTGCGCTGGGTGGCCGAGCTTCAATTGGTCGAATAGAAGGCGGTTTTGAAGCCAATCCCCGGCGATGGGCAAACGCGTGCATTTCGTATGGAGAAAACGGTTTCACGCGGACGTTGCGTCAACGCATGCCAGCAGGCTCGCATTCGTGCCATTCCAGGCGGCTTGCAACGAGGCTGCAGATCGCCATCAGGCATAGTCGATAAACAGATTGGATGGACTTGCAGGCCGCTTTAGGTGCTGTGCCGGTGGCATCGAAAACTACAATGAGAGCCGCCCATTAGCGATGGAGACTCGCGATGCAAAGCCGCACCCAGACCCGCATTCCCTGCATGATGATTCGCGGCGGCACGTCCAAAGGCGCGTTTTTCATGGCGTCCGACTTGCCCGCTGAGCCCGCCGAACGTGACCGTGTGCTGCTCGCGGTGATGGGCTCGCCCGATCCGCGGCAGATCGACGGCATCGGCGGTGCAGACCCGCTGACCAGCAAGGTCGCGATCATCTCTCCATCGTCGCGCGAGGACGCCGACGTCGACTACCTGTTCGCGCAGGTCGTCGTCAACGAGGCGCGCGTCGATTTCGGCCAGAACTGCGGCAACATTCTCGCGGGCGTCGGGCCGTATGCGATTGAACGCGGACTCGTCAACGCTGAAGACGGCATCACGCGCGTGGCGATTCACATGGTCAACACCGGGCAGATCGCGGTTGCAACGGTCCGCACGCCGGGCTTCCGCGTGACGTATGAAGGCGACGCGCGCATCGACGGCGTGCCGGGCGGCGCCGCGCCGATTCCGCTCGAGTTCCGGGATACGGCCGGGTCGACGTGCGGCGCGCTGCTGCCGACGGGACGACTCAAGGACACCGTGGAAGGCGTCGAACTGACGTGCATCGACAACGGCATGCCGCTCGTGCTGATGCGAGCGCGCGACCTGCAACGCACCGGTTATGAAACGCGCGAAGAACTCGACGCAGACGACGAACTCAAGGCGCGCATCGAAAAAATCCGGCTTGCCGTGGGCCCGATGATGAACCTTGGCGACGTCAGCGCCCGAACGGTACCGAAGATGTGCCTCGTCGCGGAGCCGCGCAACGGCGGCACGATTTCCACGCGCAGTTTTATTCCGCACCGCTGCCATGCATCGATTGGCGTGCTCGGCGCAGTCAGTGTGGCGACGGCGGCGGTGCTGCCCGGTACGGTGTGCGACGGCATTGCGAAAGTGGAACTCGAAGGCGCACGCAAGCGGGTTTCCGTCGAGCATCCGACCGGCGAGTTCACCGTCGAACTCACGCTCGGCGGCGAGCCCGAGCGGCCCGAAGTGCTGAGCGCGGCGTTGCTGCGCACCGCGCGCTGGCTGTTCGACGGTGTGGTCGGCATTCCTTCCTCGGTATGGGAGCCGCAGGTCTAGCGACGGATACGACCGCGGTCCTGGCTGCTGGTCGCTAGCGGACCATCAGCGGGCAGTCGCCGCAACCCGCCGCTAACTAGCCGCGACGCTGACTGTGCGCGTGAGCTCGACCACCGACAGACGAATTGCGTCGATCAGCGCCCGAGCCGCCGGTGAGGGCGTACCGGCCGCGCGCATCGTCAGCCCGATCTCGCGCCGCGTGTTGTGCAGCGGCACCTTGAGTACCGCGAGTTGCCCCGCTTGCACCTCGTAGTGCAACTGCTGTGCGGACAGCGCCGCCACCATGTCGGTGCCGAGCAGCAGGCCGCGAATCACGGCGAGGTCGGCGGTTTCGACCGTGGGCAGTGGCGGTTTGATTTTCATCCGTTTGAACTGGGCTTCGAACAGCGCTCGCGCGGGCGCGTGACTGCGCGGCAGGATCCACTGCGCGTCACGCAGATCCGCGATGTTCGGCTCATGAGCGCGCGTAAGCGGATGATCGCGCCGCACGAGAAGCACCATGTCTTCCGACATCAAGCGCTCGTTCTTCAGGCCGCTCGTCGAGTCGTTGTCGCGCAGCGCGCCGAGAATGAAGTCGATGTCACCCGCTCTCAATCCCGCGACCAGCGCTTCATACGCGCTTTCGTCGGTGACTACCCGCACGCCCGGATTGTCCGCGCTCAATTTCGCAATCGCTTTGGGAAGGATCAGCGTGCGCCCGAGCGGCAGCGCGCCGACCGTTACCGCGCCCCGAATATTGCCGCGCAGGGCGGCGATATCGTCGGGCACGTGGCGCAATTCGTTCAACGCGCGCCGCACATGCAGCAGAAACGTTTCACCTTCGGCGGTGAGCAGAATGCCGCGGGGGCTCCGGTGAAAGAGGCTCAGTCCCGAGCCGCTTTCGAGCACGCGAACCGCGGTGCTGACGGCGGGCTGACTGATACCGAACGTTTTGGCCGCGCTCGGCATATGACGGTGCCGTGCAAGCGCGACGAAAATCTGCAGCCGCCGTGTGTTCAGCAGATAGGCCGGCAGTGCGCCTTCAGCAGCAGGGCGGCGGCGTGCCTGCCGCGCAGCGCACCATTGTGCGAGTTCTTCGAGTTCTACGAATATCCGTTCGCAGCGAAGCAGCACCGCCCGGCCAACGGGGGTGGGCAGCATGCCCGAAGGACCGCGATCGAATAGCGGTTCTCCAACTGCCGACTCGAGTTCCTGAACCGAGCGCGTCACCGCCGATTGAGCGCGAAACAGCGCGGCGGCCGCACGCGTTGCACTGCCCATGTCCGCGACAAGGCGGAAGGCGCGCAGTTGCGCGAGATTGAGCAGGTCCTTGCTGCTTGCGGGCGCCGTGGTCTTCGCAGGCGCTTTGCCGGGCGCGTCGTTTCTGACGGCAACGAGCGATGCGTCGCGCGTCATGCGGCGCCCGCGATCAGATGCAATGCCGGCAGCGACAGATTCAGACTTTCCTTCGATATGTGCGTGTGCTCTTTCATCAACGCCTCGACGCGCGCGCCTTCGCCTTTCTTCAACGCGTCCGCAATCGCGTGGTGCTGTCGGTGCGCGTACATCAGCATCATGAATTGACGCTCGCGTGCGGCTTCGTCGAATGCGATGGTGAAGGGCGAGACGAACGGAATCTTGTCGTTCAGGCTCAACGCGGCGCTAACCGCCGTGTTCTGCGCTGCCGCGATGATGAGCGAATGAAAGCGCCCATTCATTGCCGCATAGCGCACGTCGTCGCCGGGTTGAAGGTTGCCGTTGCGAAAGATGTCGTCGCCTTCGCGCAGGCAATCGTCGAGTGCGGCGGCAAGTGCGACGTCCACGCCGCTCTCGGCGACCGCACGCGCGGCGAGACCTTCCAGTACGCCGCGCACATCGATTGCGTTCAGTACGTCGCGTACGCTGAAGCGGCGGACTATATAGCCGCGCGCGCCCGAGCGGTCGAGCAGTCCTTCCGAAGACAGCACACTGAGTGCATAGCGCAGCGGCGTACGTGATACACCGAGCGATTGCGCGAGTTGCGCTTCGACGAGGCGTTGGCCCGGCGACAGTTCTCCTGCCAGGATCTTCTCGCGTAAGGTCTGAACAATAGCCTGCTGTGTCGTTTCGTTCATCGTCATCTGCTCATTGGACGTCGTCCAGTATAGCCACGCAAAACGCGCGGCACCACGGTAGAGACATACCTTGCGAGTTGGTTTCAGAGGCATCTATTTTGTTTATGGCTACCTGTCACCAAAACTCGTTGGAAAATGCTGCGCACGGGAAATTGGGATACAAAACGCTCCAAGCGGAAGAAGGCTTTCAGGACTGATACAAGGCTCAGACAGTCTGCAATGGGGCTTCATATAGGCACTCATTGACCCCGTAACATTGGTTTACCCGTACTTCCTACAAAGCCGCGCAACTCTTATCTTGGTATCCCAAGTGAAATGCGAGAAGGTGTTCAGCCTTCCTGCAACGTATCCGATTGGCCCGCAGTAATTGCGCAGCACGAAGCGACGGAAGACAAACGAAATGGCAAGGATCATTGGTGGTATCGGCACCTCGCATGTGCCGACTATCGGCATGGCGTACGACAAGGGTAAGCAGAACGACCCGGCATGGGCGCCGCTCTTCAAGGGCTACGAGCCGGTGGCGAACTGGCTCGCCGAGCGTAAGCCGGACGCTATGGTGATGTTCTACAACGACCACGCGAACAGCTTCTTCTTCGACTGTTACCCGACATTCGCTCTGGGCGTCTCGGGCAATCATGAATTCGCGGACGAGGGTGCGGGCAAGCGTCCTCTTCCGGATATCGCGGGCCATCCCGATCTTGCAATCCACATTGCCGAGCAACTGGTCAACGACGAGTTCGACCTCACAATCTTTCAGGACCGTCCGCTCGATCACGGCTGCAATTCGCCTCTCTCGTTGATGCTGCCTCATGCCGGCGGCTGGCCGCTTGCGCTGGTGCCCGTGCAGGTCAACGTGCTGCAGTATCCGCTACCGACCGCGAACCGCTGCTATCGCCTCGGCCAGGCGTTGCGCCGCGCGATCGAATCGTTTGGAGAAGATCTCGACGTGGTAGTGGTCGGTACGGGCGGTCTTTCGCACCAGGTGCACGGCGAGCGCAGCGGCTTTAACAACACCGAGTGGGACATGGAGTTCCTCGACCTGATCGTTCATGAACCGCAACGTCTTGCCGCGATGAAGCATGTCGATTACGTGCGCCTCGGCGGCGCGGAAAGCGTCGAAACGATCATGTGGCTCGCCATGCGCGGTGCGCTCGGTTCAAAGGTCCGCGAGCTGCATCGCAATTACTACCTTGCAACGAGCACCGCAATGGCCGTGACGATTTACGAAGACGAGGTGGCGCAATGAATCCGCAACTGATCGGTGTCGAAGAACTGACGGGCACGTATCCGTTCGATATCCGCCAGAGCATCAAGGCGATGCGCCTGAACCGCTTCTTCTGGCAGATGCGCGAAGCGGCGGCGCGCGCACTGTGGCTCGAAAATCGTCAGGCGGCGTATGACAAGGCAGGTCTCACGCCGCAGGAACGCACGCTGGTCGACAACGCCGACTGGATCGGCCTGATCCGCTACGGCGTGTGCTTCTTCGTGCTCGAGAAATTCGCGCGCGTGGTGAAGATCACCAACCTGGGCATGTACGCAAGCATGCGTGGCGAAACCCTCGAAGCGTTTTTAAAGACGCGCAACGTGCCCGACGCCGTTTAGCGCGCAGCACTTGAGCCGCGCGCTGGCGGCTCCTTCAATTTCGATGCAAGAACAAAACCCGGCTTCCACGGAAAGCCGGGACGGGAAACTATTTTCTTCGGAGACATGCATGAAATCTGCAGATTCAATCGACATCAAGGCGTTTATCGACGCACGAAAGGTGTCGCCCTACCAATGGCTCGTGCTCGTTCTGTGTTTTCTGATCGTCATGATGGACGGCCTGGACACGGCCGTGATGGGCTTCGTTGCGCCCGTCATCATGCATGACTGGAATGTGAGCCGCACCGCGTTCGGTCCGGTGATGAGCGCTGCCATGGTCGGCCTCGCGGTCGGCGCTTTGGCTGCGGGTCCTGTTGCCGATCGCATTGGACGCAAGAAGGTGCTCATTGCTTCGGTGTTCTGCTTCGGCTTTTTCAGCCTGATTTGCGCATTCGCCGAAACGCCTGTGCAACTCGTCGCGCTACGATTTCTCACGGGCCTCGGCCTTGGCGCCGCCATGCCGAATTCGACCACGCTGCTCTCCGAATATGTGCCGTCGCGCAATCGTTCGCTGCTGCTCACGATCATGTTCACGGGCTTTAATTTCGGCTCCGGCGCGGGCGGCTTCGTCGCGGCTTCGCTGATCCCGCACTACGGCTGGCGCGCGGTGTTCATGTTCGGCGGAATTCTGCCGATTGTGAGCGTGCCGCTGCTGCTGTGGCTGCTGCCTGAATCCGCGCGTCTGATGCTGGTGCGCAAACTGCCCACTCAACGTATTGCGGCGACGCTCGGGCGCGTATGCGGCCACGAATTCAGCAGCGACGTGCGCTTTACGGCGCCTGAACCGGTGGTCGCCGCCAAGGCGCCTGTGCGGATGCTGTTCGCCGACGGCTACGCATTCAGCACGCTGATGCTGTGGCTTACCTATTTCATGGGACTGCTGATCATTTATCTGCTGACCGGCTGGCTGCCGACGCTGATCAAGGACGCCGGTTTGCCCGTCGAGCGCGCGGCCGCGATCACCGGCATGTTCCAGTTGGGCGGCACTGTCGGCGCGGTGGCGGTGGGCTTCGCGATGGACCGTCTGGACCGCAACGGCGTGATCGGTGCGGCCTACCTGCTGGGCGGCGTATTCATCTTTGCGCTCGGCATGGGCACGCTCAAGTCGAGCCTGCTGCCGGTTCTCGTCACGTGTGCGGGGTTCTTCATGAGCGGCGCGCAGACCGGCTTGAATGCACTGGCGCCGAGCTGCTATCCGACGCGGGCACGGGCGACGGGCGTGAGCTGGATGCTCGGGTTCGGGCGCCTCGGCGGGATTCTGGGTTCGCTCGTAGGCGGTGCGCTGCTGTCGCTCGGGTTCAGCTTCCAGGTAGTGTTCTCGGTGCTGGCTGTCCCCGCCATCATCGCGGCCGTTGCAATCGTGATGAACCGGCTTGCGCTGCGCTTCATCAGTAGTCCGGTTGCCGACGCATAAGGCCTGAACCTGGAGCTTTGCGAAGGCTTGCAGCAGGTCGCTGTTTCCGGCCGTGCCGCATCGCTCAGGCCCGGCGCGGCGTGGGCATCTCACTTACCGTTTTCCATTGCTGGCCCAATCCTGTTGCCGTGTAAGAAGCCGGGCTGCGTTGTCAGCCCGGCTTTTCTTTTTAGCGGAACAGTAATTGCTCCCTCGTTGCACGAAATCGCCCGGCGGTAAAAATCCGCCACGCGAATTCTTCCGCGAAAACAGCAAGCAGCTAACAAAGGGAGACGATCATGACGACCAGGCCAACCAATCCGCCCGATGCAGGCCGCCGCAAGGTTCTTGCCGCGCTGGCAGGCTCGATAGCACTGTCGGCGTGCGGAGGAGGCGGCGGAGGCGGTAGCAGCGGCGGCTCCGGAGGAACGCCAGCCGTCGGCACGATTCCTCCCGGCCGCGCGAATCTGCCGCGTCCCGCGCTACCCGATCCGGCCACCTCGGGCATCGACCACGTGGTGCTCGTCACCATGGAAAATCGCTCGTTCGACCATCTGCTAGGCTGGGTGCCCAATGCGGAAACTGCACAGAGCGGTCGAAATTTCAAAGATGCATTTGGCGAAACTCACACGCCGTTCTCGCTCCCCTCGAACGCCGCCTATGGTTTCCAGGCCTGCTCGTTCGCCGACCCCAATCACTCATACGACGCCGGACGCGTTCATCTTGCCAATGGCGCAATGAATGGCTTCCTGCTCACGCCCAACACGAGCCTCGCGCGTGGCGACCTGTTGCCGATCGGTTATTTCCAGGCGGCAGACCTCGACTTCTATCGCGGCGCGGTACCGCAGTACACCGTCTGCGACTATTACATGAGCGGCATTCTGGCCGACACTTATCCGAACCGCGTCTATCTGCACAGCGGCGAAACAGACCGCTTATCGGACACGCTCGCCACGTCGACGCTACCAACGATCTGGGATCGCCTGGACGCGAAAAACGTCTCGTCCACCTACTACTTCCATGACGTGCCGTTTACCGCGCTCTACGGCACGCGTTACGTGGGCCGCTCGAAGCTCTTTGCCAACTTTCTCTCCGACGCAGCCGCGGGCACGTTGCCGTCGTTCTGCATGGTCGAGCCGAGCTTTGGCGGCGAGGCGCAGGGCACGTCGAACGACGACCATCCTCACGCCGACGTGCGCAACGGCCAGGTGCTGCTCGGCCAGATCTACGATGCGCTACGCACCAGCCCCAACTGGAGCAGGACGCTGATGATCATCGTGTATGACGAGTGGGGCGGCTTCATGGAGCATGTCGCGCCGCCCGTGAAGCCGGTGTCCGCCGCCGAGGCCGCACTCGGCAACGACGGCCGGCTCGGTTTCCGCGTGCCCTGCATGCTGCTCGGACCGCGTGTGCGCGCCAACTACGTGTCGCGTTATCCGTTCGACCCGAGTTCCATTCACCAGTTGCTCGCATGGCGCTTCGGTCTGGACCCGCTCGGCGTGCGCGCGAGCGATTCGACAACCTTCAACCTGGCCTATGCGCTCGACTTCACCGACGCCGCGCGCACCGACGCGCCGGCGATCGCGGTGACGCAAGGCACCTTTGGCTCCGCCTGCTCGAATGTATCGACGGCGACTTCGGGCGCGAGCGGCATTGAGCAACTCGACAGGAGCCAGGCCGTGCCCAACACGGCGATCAGCGCGCCAGGTGGCCGTTTTGCCGAGTTGCGAACCAAAGCGGACGCGCTCGGCTTTCCGGCGCCGCAGTAAGCCTGAATGATATGGCTTGCCCGACTTTACGCTGCTGGCACCGCGTCAGAACAACTGTTTCTGCCCGGACGTCAGCCGCGTAAAGTCGTCGCGCAGCAGCGGCAAGATTGCGTCTGCAACAGGTTGCAATTGACGCGTCAAATAGTGCTCGTAGTCGATGGCCGAGCGTAGCGTTTCGAGCGGCTCGGGTCCGGCGATCGTCATGACGTAGCTGATCCAGCCGCCGTTCTGATATTGCAGCGGGCGTCCTTGCCGGCGGTTGTATTCGTCGGCGACACGCGCGGCGCGCACGTGAGGCGGCACGTTACGTTCATAGTCGCCAAGCGGCCTGCGCAGGCGCTTGCGATAGACGAGCTGATCGTCGAGCTTGCCTGCGAGTGTATCGCGCACATAGTCGCGCACGTAGTCCTGATAAGGCTGCTGTGTGAAGATGCGCCGATAGAGCTCCTGCTGAAACTGCTGCGCGAGCGGAGTCCAGTCCGTGCGCACCGTTTCGAGTCCTTTGTAGACGATCTCTTCGCTGCCGTCCGGCAAAACAGTAAGCCCCGCATAGCGCTTCTTGCTGCCTTCTTCGGCGCCCCGAATGGTCGGCATGAAGAACCGCCGGTAATGCCGCTCGAACTGCAGTTCGAGTGCGCTCTCCAGCCCGAAACGCTGTTGCAGATCCTGCCGCCACCATGCGTTGATATGGTCGACAAGCGTTCGTCCAATGCGGCTCGCTTCTTCTTCGCCGTGCGCGTGCTTGAGCCAGACAAAGGTCGAATCCGTATCGCCGTAAATGACTTCATAACCTTCGGCCTGAATCAGCTCGCGCGTGCGGTGCATTATCTCGTGACCGCGCATCGTGATAGACGACGCAAGCCGCGGGTCGAAAAAGCGGCAACCGGTCGAGCCGAGCACGCCGTAAAACGCATTCATGATGATCTTCAATGCTTGCGAGAGCGGTTTGTTCTGCTCGCGCTTCGCTGTTTCGCGGCCTTGCCAGACCTGGCTCACAATCGACGGCAGGCAATGGCGCGTGCGAGAGAAGCGGGCGCCGAGAAAGCCCGGCACCGATTGATCGTCGGCGGGATTCAGCATGCCTTCTACCAATCCGACCGGGTCGATCAGAAACGTACGAATGATCGACGGGTACAGGCTCTTGTAATCGAGCACCAGCACTGAATCGTAAAGTCCAGGGCGTGAGTCCATGACGAATCCGCCGGGACTTGCTGCGCCCGCCACGTCGCCGAGATTAGGTGCGACGTAGCCTTGCCGGTGCATTCGCGGCATATACAAATGCGTGAACGCCGCAACCGAACCGCCGCTGCGATCGGCGGGCAGGCCGGTTACGGTGGCGCGTTCCAGCAGAAACGGCAGCAGTTCTGTTCTGGCGAAAATGCGCGTGACGAGTTCGCAATCCTTCAGGTTGTACCGGGCGAGTGCCGGCTTGTCCTCGTCGAAGCGGCGCTGGATCTCATCCATGCGCTGATAAGGATTGTCGATAGCTTTGCCTTCGCCGAGCACAGCGCGTGAAACGTGTTCGAGACTAAACGACGGGAAGCTCCACGTCGCGGAGCGTAACGCCTCTATGCCGTCAATGATTAGCCGCCCGGCCGCGCCCGCAAAATAATGGTTCTGCTTGAGGCCATGTTCGCGCCATTCCATCGCGGCGCCGCCACGTCCAAGCCGAAGCGGCACGCGGTATTGTTCGGCATGCTGCTGAAGTACACGCAAATCGAACTGCACGAGATTCCACCCGATGATCGCATCGGGATCATGTCGCTCCATCCACGTATTCAACTTTTCGAGCAACTGTGCGCGCGTTTCGCAGTATTCGAGGTCGAAGTCGAGTTCACTCGCGTCGCCGTTCGGCGGCCCGAGCATATACACCTGACGCTGCCCGCAACCTTCGAGTGCAATCGAATAGAGTTCGGCGTGGACGCTCGTTTCAATATCGAGCGACACGAGTTTCAATGAAGGACGATAGTCCGCTGCCGGTTTCAACTCGCCATTCACGAGCGCGCCGTCGCGTGCATGATCACCGCTGAACATGACCGGCGCGGTGATGAAACGCTCCATCATGTAGCGCTCGGGCGGAAAGATGTCGGCTTCATAGACGTCGACGCCGCCTTGCTTCAGGCGCTTTTCAAAGCCGGTCAACTGACGATATTGCGGACAATACAGTCCCATCACGGGCCGATGATGAAAGTCGCGCAGTTCCAGTGAACGCAGATCGAGCGGTGCTTCGCGACGCAGGATGGTTTCGGCGCGCTCGCGCTGTTCAGCGGGAATGAATGCAACCGATGTTTGATGGCGCAGACGGATATGACGAGGCCCGCCGTCCGTTGCCAGCCAGAAATCGACTTCGGTGCCGGCGGGTGTGTCCCGCCAGTGCCGCGTCAAGATGAAACCGTGTTCAAGCTCAGTCAAACTCACCACCTCGGAAACAGCGCGTTATCGCCCGATGCGATTTTACCGCCCTGTCTATGCAGCGCGCTGCGCCCCTGTGTCACCGAGCATGCAGCCGCGCGTCGCAGCCGGTATGATGCTTTCGCAGCGTTTCGTTCGGCGCGGTTATGCGCCGGTCAGATCTTCTAAAAAGGGAGTAAATAGAATGACTTTGGGCAAACTTCTGGTGGCTGTCGCGGTAGCTGCAACGAGCTTTGGCGCGCAGGCGCAAGTCGCCGGCACGCAACCCCTGAGTGTCACCGTCGAGCAGTCCAATGCGCTGCTGAACGGCTGGAGCGTGAAGAAGAGCATTCTTGGCAAGGCTGTGTACAACGACCAGAACGAGAAGATCGGCTCGATCCGCGATCTGGTGGTGGCACCGGACGGCTCGCTTTCAGCAGCAATCGTCGCTGCGGGCGGTTTCCTTGGCGTTGCGTCGCATGACGTAGCGGTGCCTATCGCAGCACTCGACATTCGCTCGGGCAATTTTTATCTGGCCGGCGCGACGAAGGCAGCCTTGAAGGCAACGCCGGAATTCCAGTACAACAAGGTCCAGGCGCCGGCGAAGCCGAAGAAGCTGTCGACACAGTGATGCAGGTGGCGGCGGATTCGCGGGCTCTACGAGAGGTCCGGCTTGAGGCGCGCGATTTGTCGCCCGATTTGTGAGTTGATCCGTCGCCCCACGCAGATCTGTTTTGCAGGCCGGACATAGCCGGCCTGCACCCAACTCATGCTTCCAGTGCGAGCGTAGCGAACGTGCCCAGCCAGTGCTCGCCCATGTAATCTCCCGCCACGTGAGGCAGTGCGCTTTGCAAATGCCGCTCGGCCGAATCGAACAGCACTGCGCGCCGTATGTCTTGCGCCGGTAGCGCGCGGGCCAGCGAGCGTTGACACCATGCACGGCTCAGATTGAGGCCGTCGAGGTGAGCAATCTTGCCGTCGGTGCGATCAGTGACGGTAACCGGTTCAAACAGCGTCGCGGGCTTTTTCGCACCCAGATCGGGAAGAAAGCGGCCGAACCAGTCGACGAACTGAGCGGGCGGCAACACACGCCGCATCAACTCGGCTTCCATCAGCGAAGGGGACAGAAACTCGTCGCCTGCGGGCTCCCATGCCTGGCAACCCACGTCGTGCAAAAACCAGCGCTCCGCGGTACTGACGATCAGCGCTTCGAGCTGGCTGTGTGACGTTTGCCGCGCGAAATCCAGCGTGAGTGCAAGCGCGAACGCCATGTTGAAGTGCGTGCCGACACGTAACGGATAGGTGGCCTTGGGAAGGAACGTCTGGAAGCGTTCGACGAAAACTTCGGTCAGCGGCGCGAACGTTTTCGCCCACCGCGCAGCATCCGACAGCTTCAACGAATGCAACTGCGCGCTGAGCGCGAGCAGCCATGCCCAGCCATACGGCCGCTCGAAGCCAAGGTTGTGCGGCAAGTCCAGATAAGCGCGCTCGCCGGCCACGTTTGCCGCGGTGAAGTGCTCGTCGACCACTGCGACGATACGTGCCGCTTCCGGCAGGTCCGGAAAGCGCTCTATTAAATGAAGAACCAGCCAGTAGCCGTGCACGCACGAGTGCCAGTCATAGCTGCCATAAAAGATCGGATGCAATGCACGAGGGCTTTTGACGTCTTCGGGGCCGGCAAGCGAATGCGTGAGTTTGTTCGGATATTCGCGCGTGAGGTGGGCGAGCGCAAGGTTGGCGAATTTCGAAGCGAGTTCGCGAGTGAGCAGGGCAGTCATTAGCAGTTCCTCGAAGGCGGAATACGTACAGGCTACTAGTATCGTATTGGCGGCTGACAATAGCAAAGCGGCAAGCGTCGCGCGCTGCCAGATGCGCTCCGGGAAATTCCGTCGCTACGGCTGGATTGGCGCGATGTTGGCGTTTGCGGCCGCGAACAGAAGGCAATTGCAGTTAAAGCGGCGCTTAAATTTTCGAACGTTGATCGGGAGGGGCGAGAGCAGAAAAAGACAGCCGAGCGGTGTTCCTTTCGAGTTCTTTGCGCCGCTCTTTTGCTCCATATGCGCGTGCTATGGTCGCTTTCCAGAACAAGCAATGCGTTGATCACACGAAGATGGAGCAGTTCTTTATGCGGCGTACTAGTGCCGTGAATTTCCTGCTGGCGCGCCGGCGGATGTGCCTCGACAAGATTGCGGCCGCAACCAGCGACGACGTGCAACGCGAACGCGAAGTGGAGTTTCTCGAGCGCCTGGTACTCGACGTTCGCGCGGGCCGGCTCGGTACATTTGAATTGACCCACGCAAAAGCGGTTGCCGTGGTGATTACGGATTAGCGATTTAAAGTACTGCAAGCCTTATGGCGAAGACGTCCTCTTTTCTTACCTGCTGCGCACCGTACTGTAGAGGGGCAATGCCCGCTCTTCGAGCATTGCAATCGCCTGAACCGCCAGTTGCGACAACGTATGTTTGCTGCTCGTCGCAATAGCAAGGCGGCTGAATAAAGTCGGCTCGGTAATCCGTGTGACGCTAAAGCGCCGTTTGAGCGCGTCGCTCACGGTTGCGTTGAGCGGCAGCACTGCGTAGCCGATGCCTTCGCTGACAAGATCCAGAATCGACGACACCGCATCTACCTCCAGTTCGATGTTGAGCCTTACCCCTTGCTCGGCAGCGACTGATTCGAGCATGCGCCGGATTGCGTGCATGCGCCCGGGAATCACCAGCGGATAACGCGGAATATCGCGCAACGCGATTGCATCCACCGGCTCGCGTGCGGATTCGGCTTGCGCTTCGCTGTCAGCACCGATCAGAAAGAGTTCTTCGGTGAATACGGTGCGTTTGTCGATCAGCGGTGTATCGAACGTGTCGTAAAGAACTGCCACATCGACACGACCCATCATCAGCCATTCGATCAGATAGGTCGACAGACCTTCTGCAACGGAAATGGTCGCGCCGGGAAACGACGTACGAAAGCTGCGCACCAGTTCGTTGGTCGCCACTTTCGCGAAGCTCGGTGTAATGCCAATGCAAAAATGCCCGCCGACGGTACCGCGCAACTCGTCCAGATCTTGCGACGCGCGCTGGACCTGCGAAAGGATCCCTTTCGAATGAGCGAGCATTCGCTGACCTGCGGGCGTGAGCGCGACGCCGCGGCCATTTCGCTCGAGCAGCGTATGGCGCAATTCCACTTCGAGTTGTCGCACGAGCCTGCTCAGCGCAGGCTGGTTGGTGTCGAGCGTAATGGCGGCGCGGGTGAAGCTGCCGAGTTCGGCCACATGCACAAACGCTTCCAGCTGCTTGAGGTCCATGGCGGGAGGTATGTGAAATTCACATATCAGCTAGTTTGGTATAGCGATTGTATCGAGCGACGCTCCCCGCGACAATCGGCTTACTTCAGCTTACCTGGCAGCTCATTTGCCAGCTTATCTGCCAACTCATTTGCCAACTCATTTGGCAGGTTACCTACCAGCTTACATAGAGAGCCGCGCCGCGCGGCCATCCAGATAGAGACGACGCTTCCATGAAATCCTGTTTGCCGCCCGATCCCCATCCTGTCCGGCCCGCACAGCAATTGCCCGCCAACGCCTGCGACGCGCATTGCCATGTGTTCGGTCCCGCCGAAGTTTTTCCGTATGCGCCGGATCGCAGCTACACGCCGCCCGATGCGCCTTTCGATCAATTGGTCGCGTTGCATGATTTTCTCGGCCTGAGCCGCGGTGTGATCGTGCAGGCGAGCTGTCACGGCACCGACAACACCGCGATGCTCGATGCAATAGCGCGTGGCAACGGCCGTTATCGGGGTGTCGCGATAGTCGACGGCGATGTGACCGACGCACAACTCGCCGACCTCGACGCACGCGGCGTGCGGGGCGTGCGCTTCAACTTCGTCGCGCATCTTGGCGGCGCGCCGGATCTCGACGTGTTCGACCGGGTACTGCAGCGGATCGAGCGGCTGGGCTGGCATGTCGTGCTGCATCTGGATGCGCAGGATATCCTGCAGTACGCCGAGCGGATCGAGCGTATCAAGGTGCCGTTCGTGATCGACCACATGGGTCGCGTGCGCGCCGAAGCAGGCCTCGATCAACAGCCGTTCCGGCAACTGCTCGAACTGATGCGCAATCCGCTCGCATGGGTCAAAGTCTGCGGTTCCGAGCGCGTGTCTGCAGGCCGCCGGCCTTTCGACGATGCGATTCCGTTCGCCCAGACGCTGATCGAAGCCGCGCCGGACCGTGTGCTGTGGGGCACGGACTGGCCTCATCCGAACATCAGCAAGGACATGCCGAACGACGGCGAACTGGTCGATCTGCTATTACGCTTCTGCCCGGACGAGGCATTGCGTGAAAAACTGCTGGTGACGAATCCCGCGCGGCTTTACGGCTTCGACGTGTAGTTGCAGCCGCAATCATGTCCTGAACTGCCGCGTGAGACGGCAGGCATGCGGAAAGCGACATTTATCGACTTTCCGCTCATCAATTTCGATGGAGACGAAGATGACTAGAACTGATTCCCGGGTTTGCCGATTCGGAGCGGCTTCATGAGCGAGAGTGCCGTCATGACCTCGTCCGCGCCGGGCGCGAAGAAGCCGTTTTACAGAACGCTGTATTTCCACGTGTTTGCCGCGATCATTATCGGCGTGCTGCTCGGGCATTTCGCGCCGTCGCTCGCCGTGAAGATGAAGCCGCTCGGCGACGCATTCATCAAGCTCATCAAGATGGTCATTGGCCCGATCATCTTCTGTACTGTGGTGACCGGCATTGCCGGAATGGGCGACATGAAGAAGGTGGGGCGAGTCGGCGGCAAGGCGCTGCTGTACTTCGAGATCGTGTCGACGCTCTCGCTCGTGATAGGTCTTGTAGCAGGGCACATCTTTCACCCGGGCAGTGGCTTCAATCTGGATCCGGCCACCATCGACACAAAAGCTCTGGCCGGTTACACGACTGCAGCACATCAGCAGAATACAGTCGAGTTTCTGATGCACATCATCCCCGACACCGTCACGGGCGCCTTCGCGTCGGGCAACGTGCTGCAGATCCTGCTGATCTCAGTGCTGTTCGGCGCGGCACTTGCAGCGACCGGAGAGCGCGGGCGCCCGCTGATTGCAATGATCGACTACTTTGCTCATACGTTTTTCGGCATCGTTCACATCATCATGAAGGTGGCGGCAATCGGCGCATTCGGCTCCATTGCGTTCACGATCGGCACCTACGGAATCGGCGCGGTTGTGCCGCTGCTGAAGCTGATCGGCGCGTTCTATGCGACGCTCGCCGTATTTGTGATCGTCGTGCTCGGTGCAATTTCGCGGCTGCTCGGTTTCAGCATCTTTCGCTTCATGAGCTATATCCGCGAAGAGATTCTGATCGTGCTCGGCACGAGTTCTTCTGAGGCCGCGCTTCCGCAAATGCTCGAAAAACTCGAGCGCCTCGGCTGCTCGAAGTCGGTCGTTGGACTCGTGATTCCGGCGGGCTATTCGTTCAATCTCGACGGCACGAACATCTACCTGACGATGGCTGTGCTATTCATTGCCCAGGCGTTCAATATCGAACTCAGCTTGACGCAACAGTTGACGCTCGTGGGCGTGGCGATGCTGACGTCGAAAGGCGCAAGTGGTGTGGCCGGTGCCGCGTTCGTGATGCTCACTTCCACGCTGCTGGTTTTCCCGCTTATTCCAGTGTCCGGCATGGTGCTGATTCTCGGCATTCACCGTTTCATGGGTACAGGTCTCGCGATTGCGAACACGATCGGTAACGGCGTTGCGACGCTAGTCGTGTCCGCGTGGGAGCACGAACTCGACCGTTCGAAGCTGAATGCAGGCATGTCGCGTCGACGGGCGGATTGACCGCATGCTTTGACCACCTAGCCGCTGCAAAACAATAGAGATCGTTCTGGTTGCGTGCGCCTACGCGCACGCAACAGGGGCAGCTTGCGCTCAAAAAATACAAACTGGACTGGAGACGTAACCATGTGCACAACAACAAACGGCATGCGCCACGGGGCACGCTTTAAAGCAACATGCATTGCATCGGCGCTGCTCGCGCTAGTGAGCGGCACAGCGAACGCCGATTCTTCGCAAGCGGCGGCGGGCGCTGCGTCGTTATCGACTTCGTCGGTTCAGATGTACGGCTTGATCGGCATGTATATCGACAGCGCGAAAGTCAGTACGGCCCGCGCAAGCACGGTGCAAATGGGCGGTGGCGGAATGACCACATCGTTCTGGGGCATCCGCGGCCGTGAAGATATAGGCGGCGGTAACGCGGTCATCTTCAGCCTCGAAAGTTTTTTCCGGCCGAACACCGGGCAGATGGGACGCAATACGACCGACGGGCTCTTTTCGCGCAACGCCTACGTTGGACTCACCGGCGCATACGGTACGTTCAAGTTCGGCGAGCAAACTAACCCAACGTACATCAACCAGCAATTCGTTAATCCGTTCGGCTCTTCCGTGGTCTTCTCGCCATTGATCGTGCAGTCGTATACGGCGAGCTACAACAATACGGTGATCGGCGACACCGTCTGGCAAAACGCAATCGAGTACGTATCGCCGAATTACGGCGGATTGACGGGCACGGCGATTTATAGCGTGAGCAGCACGACGGGCCACCAGGGGCGCGACAACGTCGGCCTGCATTTGACGTATGCGAATGGACCGCTGACTGCGGTGTTTTCTGCGCAGCGCGTGCGGACGGCGGCGGTCGCGCCGTCAACGGGACAGTATCTTTATCTCGCCGGCGCCGCGTACGACGCGAAGTTCATGAAGGTCTACGGCGCCGCGCAAATGACCAGCAACAACAACGTCGAAACCGGCTCGCATACTTATGAACTGGGTGTTTCCGTTCCGCTCACGCCGTCCAACGTGATTCTCGCCGAGTGGGCGCGCACCAAACACAGCGCGCCGAGAGACCGCAGCGATGTGCGCAACACGGGAAGTCTCGCCTACGAATATATTCTTTCTAAACGCACCTACGTGTACACGGTGTATTCGTACGACAAGCTCACGGCCAATCCTTCCGGTAGCACGTATGGCGTGGGCATCCAGCATACCTTCTGAAGAGGCTGCGGAAGTCCGTTGAATGGACCTCCGTGCGCTGCCTCAGGAGTTCGCCCGGCCCGCGCGGTTGCATGAGAACAGGCGTGCGAATGAACGCGCGAGAAAGCCCTGCGATGGCTGCGGCGCCTTAACCGGCTCAACGACATTGCGCCACCAACGCTCGCCTCGATGCGGCGCGGCGAGATCTAACCGCTGGCCCATGCGCGGGGTGGAAAGTGCGATGCCACGCGCGGCGGCAAGCCCGAGCACCCGTTCGAATGGCTCGTACCATTTGTGCATCGCCAGATCGAACGTGCCGTTATGAATCGGCACAAGCAACTGGCCGCGCAAGTCGATATGCGCCTGTACGGTGTCTTCGGGTTGCATGTGGACGTAAGGCCATTGCGCGTCGTACGCGCCCGTTTCGACTAGCGTCACGTTGAAGGGGCCCAGGCGTTCGCCGATGGTCCTGAAGCCGTCGAAGTAGCCGGTGTCGCCGCTGAAAAACACGCGCAGATCTTCGTCGACGATGACCCACGACGCCCACAGCGTGCTGTTGCCGTCGAACAGGCTGCGTCCCGAGAAATGCTGGGCCGGCGTCGCCGTGAATGCGATGCCGTCAATTTCAACGCTTTGCCACCAGTCGAGTTGGCGCACCTTGCTCGCGTCAATGCCCCAGTCGATCAGCCGGTCGCCCACGCCGAGCGGCGTGACGAACACCTTCGTCGTAGCGGCCAGCGCGCACACCGTTTCCCGATCCAGGTGATCGTAGTGATCGTGCGAAAGAATCACGCCGGCAAGCGGCGGCAAATCGGCAAGCGCGATGGGCGGCGCATGGAAACGCTTCGGGCCGAGACGCTGGAACGGCGATGCACGTTCGGCGAACACCGGATCGGTCAGCCAGAATCGTCCGCGCAGCTTCAGCAGCACCGTTGAATGACCGAGCCGGTACAGGCTACGGTCGGGCGCTGCATCGAGTTGCTCCCGCGTCAACGTGTCGACAGGCAATGCGCCGGCCGGAACGGTTCCCTGCGGCTTGTTCAGCAGCACATTCCACGCAATGCGCACGGTTTTGCCGAATCCTTCGACGGGACGCGGCTTGACGTTGCGAAAGCGCTCGCCGTCGTGCTGCGGCGACAAGCCGGAAAGCTCGCGCCCGCGCTTCGCAGCGGTGAAGCCGAGAACACGGCCGATCGAATCGATGAGCGCTGTCATGTGTGACGTCCTGACGTGGAAAGTAGACTGGGTAGTGTAATTTATAATCTCGAAAAGTAAACCACTCGGTGTAAAATTTCCGCATGGACCCGAGCCTCACTCATCAACGCCTGACCGACCGCAAGCGCGTCGCCGTGGTTTCCGCGGCTATCGAAGAATTCCTCGCGGCCGGCTTCGACGCGACCAGCATGGATCGCATCGCCGCGCGCGCAAACGTCTCGAAGCGGACCGTCTACAACCATTTCCCCAGCAAGGAAGCACTCTTCGCGGAGATATTGCGGCAGTTGTGGGACGCGAGCCACTCGGGTGAGGCGTTCGCTTATCGGGCGGCCGCGCCTCTGCGCGAGCAGCTGATCGAACTGTTGATGCGCAAGCTCCGGCTGATGAACGACGAGGCCTTCGTGGCGCTGGCGCGCGTGGCCATTGCCGCCGGCATCCATTCTCCGGAACGCGCGCGCGATATGGTGGCGCGCCTCGGCGAGCGCGAGGAAGACCTGACTGTGTGGATCCGCGCGGCAGCCGCCGACAAACGTCTGCGGATTTCAGATCCCGTGTTTGCCGCGCACCAACTGCAGGGTCTCGTGAAAGCATTCGCTTTCTGGCCGCAGGTGACAATGGGGCAGCCGCCGCTCGACAGTGCCGGACAGCAGGCAATCGCGGACTCAACGGCCGATATGTTCCTCGCGCGCTATGCGTGAATGCCGATCCTGTTGAGGAATGCGTTTCGTGCGTCTTTAAACAGCGTCTTTAACTTCTCAGAACGGGCGCAAGTCATGCATGTGTGACTAATATGCGCGGCCGTCTCTTCCCCGAACTGCGAACTCCTAAGCAATGTGACGGCCTGTGCGAGCATGCGCGGGCAGTCGTGCAGTGAAACCAATGGATGCGGCGACGCGCATGGCACTTGAACGCTGCCCGTTTTTTACATGTGATTGCAAGTTGTACCAGGGCAGCAAACGGTCGCGTTTTATCACCGTGTCGCGTTCGCATGCGGATCGTGGTCAGGTTCTTTTGCGTTCGCGCTTGCAGTGACCGACGCCCGCACATTTCATCAAAGTGGTTGCGCTTTTTGCCGACGATGAAACGCGCGACGCGCCCGACTCGTGAGGAGAGGATGATGGAACCAGTGCTGAGAAAGGTAATGACCGCCGTGTTGATCGCGGCGCTGGCAGGCGGCACCGTGGGGTGCAAGCGCTCGGGCTCGAACGATACGGCCGGAACCGCGGGCACAGGCGGGCCGGCGGCCATGAGCAGCGGCACGGCGGCACCCATGGGCGGTGCATCGGCCGCGAGCCAGTAAGTCCGCACCGCAAGCGTTCGCTTCGCGATATCGCGGCATTTTCGCGCGACCCTTCGCAATGGGGCCGGCGTGTGGCCCGTCGCGCATTGCATGGCTCCGATGCCACGCGGTCATGCGTCTGGCAGAAGCGGCGCGCGCTCTGCATCGCCGGCAGGGTCATACGGCACGACGCGTTCGTGCTCGTCCGGCTGATTGCGGGCGACTATCGCTCTTGCTGCGACTGTGTCGTCAAGATTGAACGGCTGATGCGGCATGCCCGGAGGAATAAAAAGGAAATCGCCGGCTTCGGTAATGACCGACTCGCGCAAACCGGGACCGTACCGTGTTTCGACTCGTCCTTCGAGCATGTAAATCGCCGTTTCATAGTCGGCGTGACAATGCGGTTCCGCATGGCCGCCGGGCGGCACGACGACCATGTACATCGACAAACCCGCTGCCCCAGCCGTGCCTCGAGAAATGCCGACAAAGTACGGCAAGCGCTGGCTTGTCGTGATCGCCTCGTCCGGGCGAACCCTGACGACGGTTTGCTGTGCGTCGTGCAAAACGTTTGACATGGCGGCTCCTTGGCAACAGCGGGAAGGTTCGTCGTGGTCCGCGTTGTGAAGTGAAGTCTACGCGATAGATGCGTTGCTTTCGAACCTGAAGCTGAGCGCTGATCAGGTTCGCGATGCGCGTTTCTGCCTGCTGCGCGGCACGGCTTTCGCGCTCAACATGTCTCTGTCTCGCGCCAAAGCCGCGCGCAAACGCGGCACCGCGAAATCAATGAAACTGCGCGTCTTCAGCGGCAATTTTCCTTGCCCCGCATGCATGATGCTCACGGGTATGGGCTCCGGTTCGAAGCTGCGCAGCACCAGTTTCAGCTTGCCTTCGTCGACAGCTCGCGCCGCCTGATACGACAGCACGTTGGTCACACCGACACCGGCAATGGCGGCGTCGATGGCCGCCTCCGCTGTATTCACCGAGAGCCGCGCGTGAATCGGAACGGCTTCGTGCGGGCCGCTGCTCGTGGCGAAGTCCCACACGTCGCCTGAAGGCAGCGAATCGAAATTCACGCACGAAAAGCGCATCAGATCGGCGGGTGTTTCAGGCTCGCCCGCCTGCGCGAGGTAGTGCGGACTCGCGCAAGCCACGCGGGTCACCGTGCCGATCTGCGTAGCGACCATGCTGCTGTCGGGAAGCTTGCCGATGCGCAACGCAACGTCGATATGGTCGTCCAACAGATGCAGGTTGCGGTCGGCGAGCACGAGCCGCACTGTTATCTCCGCAAACGTCGCGAGAAAATCACTGACGATGGGCAGCATATGCAGCCGCCCAAATACGATGGGCGCCGTCACGACGAGTTCGCCGCGCGGCGTGCTGTACTCGCCCGCTGCGGCGCTTTCCGCTTCGCTGACCTGCTCGAGAATCTGCTTGCACGCGGCGAGGTAGGCGACGCCCGCTTCGGTCAGTGTGAGCTTGCGCGTGGAGCGTACAAGGAGACGCGCGTTCAGATGCGCCTCCAGCTCAGCGACTTTGCGGCTGACGGTGGGCAGCGGCATAAGCAGCTTGCGGCTCGCCGCGGAGAAACTGCCGGTCTCAGCCGCGGCTACCAGAATCGACATTGCTTCAAGACGGTCCATGAATCCGCGCGCTCATCGAATATGAATCGATGGAAAATACCGGATTGCAGCTACTTCTGGAAGAGCGTGGGCGCGGTTATGCGAAACGGGCTGCTCGCGCTGCGCCCATGCTGATGCGCGCGAGCGCTACAATCGTCATGACATAAAGCACTATAACGGAGACATAGCATGGCCAATCTTCAGCCAATCAGCCGCTACCCGGTGCCCGATCCGAGCGAATGGCCCGACGACATCAGCGCACGCATTCTCGAAGTACAGCAAAAAGCCGGGTTCGTGCCCAATGTATTTCTGACGCTTGCGCATCGGCCCGATGAGTTTCGTGCGTTCTTTGCGTATCACGATGCATTGATGCTGAAAGAGGGCGGCCTTACCAAAGGCGAACGCGAGATGATCGTGGTCGCCACCAGCGCAGTGAACGATTGCCTCTATTGCGTGGTTGCACACGGCGCGATCTTGCGCATTTATGAAAAGGCGCCGCTGCTCGCGGATCAGGTTGCCGTGAACCACCGCAAGGCGGACATTACCGCGCGGCAGAAAGCCATGCTCGACTTTGCGTTGAAGGTGTGCCGCGAATCGGGTAGCGTCGACGATGCCGATTTCCAGACGTTGCGAGAACATGGATTCACGGACGAAGACATCTGGGACATTGCCGCGATTACCGCGTTTTTTGGCTTGTCGAACCGCATGGCCAATGTCATTTCAATGCGTCCCAACGACGAGTTCTACCTGATGGGGCGCGTGCCGAAAGCCGCTTCCGATTCACCGCAGAATTCACCGCAGAAATAGACCGATAACTGCTTATGCAGTGCTCATGCGCTCGCCGGTTCTGAACGCAGTGCGGGCGTGTGCAGCGCGGTGTCGTCGATCGGAAAGTGCAGCAGTGCGGCGACAAGACCGCTTGCTACGGTCGCTTGCCACAGCAGCGAGTACGAGCCTGTCAGGTCGAAGACCACGCCGCCCAGCCACGCGCCGAGAAACGATCCGATCTGATGGCTCAGAAAGCAAAGGCCGAACAGGCTCCCGAGATGGCGTGTACCGAATACTTTCGCAACGAGGCCGCTCGTCAGCGGAACAGTGCCGAGCCAGGTGAGGCCCATGACGGCCGCAAATACGACTACGGTCAGCGCACTTTTCGGTAGCAGAAAGAATGCGCCGATCGTCACGCTGCGAATCAGGTAGAGCCAGCCAAGCACGTAATGCTGCCGGAACCGGCCCCCTAACCAGCCGCAAGCCCAACTGCCGATCATGTTGAACAAGCCGATCAATGCAAGGGCGGTCGCGCCGAGTCCGATGGGCATGTGGCATAGCGACAGATAGCCGGGCAAATGCGTCGCGATGAACGCAAGCTGAAATCCACAGGTAAAGAACCCGAGTGTGAGCAACCGGTATCCGCGATGCTGCGCGGCTTGAGCAAGCACGCTGCGCAGCGGCGCCAGCGGCGGCTCAGAAAGCGGTGCCCCGGTTCGTGCACGCCGGTCCAGTACGATGCCGAGCGGAGCCACCATCAGCATCAGGAAAGCCAGTACGAATAGCGACGTGGCAATGCCCGCGTTGAGCCTGATCCCCTGAACGAGCGGGACCATCAGTACCTGCCCGGCGGACCCTCCTGCGCTGACAAGGCCCATCGCCATGCTGCGCTTTTCCGCCGATGCCACCCGGCCGATCGCCGGCAACACGACGCCGAACGTGGTGCAGCTCACGCCAATGCCCACCAGCAAGCCCATGCCGACGATCAACATCGGCCCGCTCGGCGCGACGGCCGCGAGGCCGAGGCCCGCCGCGAAAGTCGTCGCGCCGAATGCGACCACCGGCGCGGAACCATAGCGGTCCGCTGCCGCGCCCGCGAACGGTTGCGCGAAGCCCCACACGAGGTTGTGCAGCGCAATTGCGAACGCGATCAGCGTGACGGGCAAACCTCGATCGAAAGAAAACGGCCCTATGAATAGCCCGAACGTTTGCCGGATCCCCATTGCCGCGCTGAGAATGAGCGCGGCGGCGAGAATGACGAATGTCGTGTGATTGAACGCGGGCGCGATGTGTTTGCTGTTGGCGGTCGACATGGTTCTGATCTCCTTCGACACAATGGTCGCAGCGAGCGTCGCAAGCAGCAAAAGAAAAGTTTTTGACGACAGGTGAGCGCCGTTCACCTGTGTGATTGAGTGGGCGCGCTAACGCTTAAGTCGCACGAAGACTGCCCGGCTTCTGCGAGCATCCATTGCCTGAAGTCGAGTAGTTCCGGCCGACGTTGCGCGTCCTCCGCGCTGACGAGCCAGTAGGCGGTGGACGAAGCGATCGTACTGGACGCCGCCTCGACGAGCGCGCCGCTTACGAGGTCGCGATCCACCAACGGCCTGCGGCCGAGCGCAACGCCTAGCCCCATGCTTGCAGCTTCAAAGGCGAGCTGGATCGTGTCGACATGCAAGCCGTCGCTGGGATCGACGCCTTCCATGCCGGTGGTTTCGAGCCACGTCTGCCAGTCTTCGCTCGCGGCGTTCACGTGAATCAACGTGGCCTTGCCCAACAGCGGCGTGCCGTGCGCGTCGCGAAGCGACTCCAGATACGCGGGGCTGCATACAGGAACGAGTTGCTCTCCAAAGAGCCGGGTCCACGCCGTGCCTGCGACAGGCGCCCGGCTCATGCGGACCGCGAAATCGAATCCGTCCACAGGAAAGCCGACCTGGCGGTGCGATGTATCGACAGTCACATTCACGTGTGGCCAGCGTGCCCTGAAATTCTGCAGGCGCGGCAGCAACCAGCGGGACGCAAAGGTCGGGGCGCAACTCAGGGCGATGGGGCGGTTCGCGCGGTAGTTCGGCAGACGCTGCGTGCCGATAGCAATCAGCGAAAACGCTTCTGAAACGTATGACAGATAGTCCGCGCCGCTGGCAGTGAGCGAAATGCCACGAGGCTCGCGCACGAAGAGTTCAACGCCTAGCGTTTGCTCCAGACCGACGATTCCGTGACTGACCGCACTCGGCGTGACATTCAGTTCCGCGGCGGCGAGCTTGAAACTTTGATGCCTGCCGGCCGCTTCGAAAAAGCGAAGCGCTGGCAAAGGCGGTAGACGAAGCGGCATGTTTTGCATCTCCCCTGGCGGCGCAGCGCGGGCAGGGCCACGTGGCTGCTGTTTCGCGACAGCATACCGCGTCGCGCCGGTCACAACGCGTACGGTTTCGTTGCGGTGCGCAAAGGCTTGCGCAAATGCGGTGTGGAAAATGCAATGTGGAAATGTTCTCGCCGGCTGTCGATTCGCCGTGGCCTCCATCGTCGTGTATATGGATGGGGGCGCTGAACGCACGCTCCCCATTGGTCCTTTTCCTCGACAGGGAGATTGCACATGACCGAATTGAACCAAGCAGCACCGGCCCTCAAGCCGGCCCGCGAACTGGCGGACTCGCCGCGGCGCTTTCCTGGCGAAAGCGCGGAATATCGCCGCGCGCGCAACGATCTGCTCGCCGAAGAAATAGAACTGCGCCGTCATATCGAACGTGTTGCCGCGCAGCGTCGCTCGTTGCCGCCGGGCGGCATCGTACCGGAAGACTATCGTTTTGAAGGCGAGAGCGGCCCAGTTACGCTTTCCGACATGTTCGGCAGGCACGATACGCTCGTCACATATAACTGGATGTTCGGTCCCAGGCGCGAGCGGCCTTGCCCGATGTGTACGTCGCTTCTGAGCGCCTACGACGGCGAAATGCCCGACATGCTGCAACGTGTCGCGTTCGCGGTGATCGGCCGCTCGCCGGTAGAGAAGCTCGTCGCCTTCGCGAAAGAGCGAGGCTGGCGTCATTTGCGGTTGTATTCGTCGGCAGGCAATACATTCAATCGCGACTATGCGGGCGAAGATCCGGATGGCGACGACGTTCCCGCGTTCAACGTATTCACGCGGTCCGGCGGTACGGTACGGCACTTCTGGGCAGCGGAGATGGGTCCGTGGACGGCCGACCCCGGGCAGGACCCGCGCGGCGCACCCGACGTGATGCCTCTTTGGACCGTGCTCGACATGACGCCCGGCGGTCGGGGCAGCGACTGGTACCCGAAACTCGAGTACAACACCGCGCTGCGTTAGCTCGGGTTGCGCTGCGCCGCGCGGCGTCCTTTTGCGGCCATTGCGATTACGCGGCCCCGTCTTCCACGTGGCGTTGCTCCCGTGCTGCCTGCAAATAGCCCGAGACCGCGCCCGAACGCATGGGCCGGCTGAACAGGTAGCCTTGCACTGCGCGAGCGCCCAGTGCCTTGACTACTTCCGCCTGTGACGAAGTTTCGAGTCCTTCAACCACGCATTCGAGTCCAAGGTTCTTGCACAGGTCGAGCACCGATTTGACGATCTTCTTCGATGCGCTGTTCGAATCCACGTCGGTCATGAAACTGCGGTCGATCTTGATCGAATCGAAGGGCAGACGGTGCACGTAACTGAGACTCGAATAGCCGGTGCCGAAGTCGTCGAGAGAAACGCGGCAACCGGCCTGCTTGATCATCGTGAGGGCGGAGCGCGCTTGCTCGAAATCGCGAGTGAGCGCAGTTTCGGTGATCTCGAACGACACGCGATGTGGCGGCACGCCGCTTGCCGCGACAATGTCGATCAGGCGGCGCGCGCGTGCGGACGTCGAAATGTCGATTGCAGAGAGATTGAACGACAGATAGAGCTCGCTCGGCCAATGCGGCACCTCGGCGAGCGCCTTGTGTAGCAGCACCTCAGTGATGCGCAGAATGATCTCGGTTCGTTCCGCGATCCGGATGAACTCTTCCGGCTTGACCGCGCCGAGTCTTGGGTTGTGCCACCGCCCCAGTGCTTCGAGACCGATGGTTCGCATCGTGACGACATCGGAAATCGGCTGAAACTCCAGAAAGAGTTCCGACTCCAGTTCAGCGTGACGCAGCTCCTGCGTAACGAGGCTCGAACGCCGGATACGTGTTTCGTGCTCGGTCGAGAAGATCACCGCCGTGCCGCGCCGGCTTTCCTTGCCGACATAAAGCGCCGCGTCCGCGCGCTCGAATACCTGGGTAACGGTTTTGCCCGCATCCGGGAACGCGGCCCAGCCGATCGTGCCCGACAGTTCCGCAATATTGCCTGCCACACGATACGGTTGACTCAGCGAGTCGCAAATGCGCTGGCCCAGTTCGAATAGCGTTTCATTCGACTGCGTGTGTTGGGCGAGCACGCCGAATTCGTCGCCGCCAAGCCGTGCGAAGAAGATGCCGGGCTCGGCCAGCGCGAGCAGTCGCAAGCCGACTTCCTGCAACACGAGGTCGCCGCTTGCGTGACCGTAGATGTCGTTGACCTGCTTGAAGCCGTCCAGATCGATGAGGCCGACATTGAAGCCGTCGCCAGTGGCAAGCGCCTGCTCGGACAACGCCCGCAGCGAAGCGAAGAAGCTGCGGCGGTTGGGCAGGTCGGTCAGGCTGTCGATGCTCGCAAGGCGAAAGTTCTCGTCGCTGAGCCTTTGAGTTTTCTCCTGGCTCGCCTGCAATTCGCGCTGCGCATATACGACGCCGGAGAATGTCCGGTGATACAGCTCGATGATAAAAGCGAGTGCAAGTCCGACGAGCGTCATATCGATCGCCATCGCGATGAACACCGGCGATCCCGTGAAGACGAGAAACGTCGAAAAACTTAGGATCACTATGGACAGAAGCAGCAGGGCGGCCACGCGCAAGTGCATCAGGCAGAACACGCAGCCGACCACGGTAGTCGCCATGTAGAACGCAACCTGCGCCTGCTCGTACGCAGTGCCGTACGGCAGCAGCAACAGCGACCAGGTGGTAAAGGCAATGCCGAATGAGCTCGAGAGCCAGACGAGCTTGCGTACCTCGGGCACGGCTTTTTCATGCGTCCGCACGCGATGCCGCGCGCGCCACCACCGTATGCATCGCACGACGCACAACGTGCACAGCGCGCCCGGCGCGTAGATCGAAAGCCATGCCGGCGCACTATGCACGTGCGTGACCGTGACTGCCAGCGTATTGACGAACAGGATGAAGTAAAGAAGCGGAATCTGGCGGCCGACCGCCTGGAGCTGCGAACGCACGAGATCGGGGTCTGTGTCCGCCCCGGAAAATGCCTGCCTCAAAGTGGCTAGTCCAACCATTCCTGTCCCTTAACGTTTGCGCCGCATACGCAGCCTGGTATATCGGCACATACTGATCAGACCTTGAGTGCGCGTGAGTGCGCTGGATGCATCGGATGCGTCGTCCAGCATTCGCCGTGGTCCGGTAATTAAGACCTGCGCGACCTTAGGCGGCAGGCGCTTCGGGTTCATGGCGGGTAACTTTGACCTTGAGGCGGGCTTCAAAGCTTGGGACAGGACAGTACTTGCAATGGTCCGAGGGTGATGCCCGGTTCGCCTTGCGCGGCCGGACTACCTTGCGGAGGAGTGGATATGAGGCGCACTGCATTGTCGCCGGCATTCGCCAGCACATATTTTTCGGCGCCGTTTTCCGCTTGCCAATAAGCGCGAAACACGCCGTTTTCGCCGAATACGAGCAGCTTGCCGTGCACTGTTTTTGCGCCGCTGATCAGGTCGACGGGTTCGCCGTCGCGCACCCGGAACGGCTGGAGCGAGGTTGAATTCGTCGTTCCTGCCAACGTCGCGCAGCTGTTTTCTTCGGCTGAGACGGTCGTGCATGAGAGCGCGCCGACGAGTGCACATGTTGCTATATGGCGAAAATTCATTTTTTTCTTTCTCCCAATTGCAAACTCAAAACCCGCTCGGCGCTGCCCGAATCACGGTAGCCGATGGAGTACTCCGCCAAAGCAAAAACTTGTCCACGACCCTTTTGCGTCGCGCTAAAGCACTGAAATTGCAACGGATTGTGATACGCGACCGATGCCGGCCAAGCGGGCAATACACGTAAGCACGCGATTCTTAGGGCACTTTGCCGCACAAATTCGTCAAATCGGCTGTGGGCGGGTGATACAAGGCTTACACGCAGGGTTTGCGCGAAAGCGCGCCTATGCGTTAGTGTGTCGGTCCCGGCGCGACAGATGTAGCGCCGGTTCCATGATTACCATACGGGAAGTGCTATGAACAAACAGGAACTGATTGATGCAGTCGCCGCAGCAACGGGCGAAAGCAAAGCGGCCACCGGCCAAACCATCGACGCTATCGTTGAAGCGGTGACCAAAGCCGTTGTTGGTGGCGATACGGTGCAACTGGTCGGTTTCGGTTCTTTCTCGACCGGCGCGCGCGCAGCACGCGTGGGCCGCAATCCGTCGACGGGCGCCGAGATCCAGATCGCTGCTGCCAAGACGGTGAAGTTCACCGCAGGCAAGGCGTTCAAGGAAGCCGTCAACGCGTCGTAATGCAACGCGCTTCACGCCGGAGCATCCGCAATGCGCTGTCATGGCGCGGCGCGAGTGATGCCTCGGGTGTGAGGAATCACGCGCTGCCCAGCCCCGGTAGGACGAATCCATCGGCGGATGGCGCGGCGCGTGTGCCTGCTTGCCGCATGCAGTTATCAGGCGTGTCCGCGATCAGCTCGCGCGGCGCTTGCGTGTCGCGTCGGCAAGTGTCTCGAGCACCGGTTCGGTTTGCGCCCAGCTTACGCAAGCATCTGTAATCGACACGCCGTAACGCAACGGCTCTCCCGCCTTCAGATCCTGACGGCCTTCTTCCAGATGACTTTCAAGCATGACGCCGATTATGCGGCGCTCCTGCGCAGAAAGTTGTTGCGCTACGTCCTGCACCACGTCCAGTTGACGCAAATGCGATTTGCCCGAATTCGCGTGCGAGCAGTCGATCATCACCTGTTCGCGCAGACCGGCTGACTTGAGTGCGGCACAGCTCGCGGCGACCGACGCGCTGTCGTAGTTCGGCCCTTTCTTGCCGCCGCGCAGAATCACATGGGCGTCGTCGTTGCCGCGCGTTTCGAAGATGGCTGCCATGCCCATCTTGGTCATGCCCATGAACGCGTGGCTGGCACGCGCGGCCACGATCGCGTCAGCGGCGATCTGTACACCGCCGTCTGTGCCGTTCTTGAAACCGATCGGACAACTGAGCCCCGAAGCGAGTTGACGATGACTCTGGCTTTCCGTTGTACGTGCACCGATTGCGCCCCACGCGATCAGATCGGCAATGTATTGCGGACTGAGCAGATCGAGGAATTCGGTGGCGGTAGGCAAGCCCAGGCCGTTAATGTCGAGCAGCAATTGCCGCGCGCGACGCAGGCCTTCGTTGATACGGAAGCTGCCGTCCAGACGCGGATCGTTGATATAGCCTTTCCAGCCCACCGTAGTGCGCGGCTTTTCGAAGTACACGCGCATCACGATCAGCAGGTCGTCTTTGTACGCGTCGGCCGCAGCCTTCAGCTTGTGTGCGTATTCGATCGCCTGGTCATGGTCATGGATCGAGCAGGGCCCGACGATCATCACCAGCCGGTCGTCGCGTTCGTGCAGGACGTCTGCGATTTCCGCGCGTGTCTTTTCCACGAGCGATTGCACGGTGGCGGGCACGGGCAATTCGTCCTGCAATAGCGCAGGGGAAATCAGCGGGCGGACCGCGCCGATGCGAACGTCGTCAATGCGCGTAGTGTCCTGCGTGGCGTCGGCCGAGCCGACTTCCCGGTCGTGCAGAGGATTGTCGATGGCGCTCAAGGTATTCTCCCGGACTTTCGATGTGAGGTGGCCTCGCGGCCTTGAATGTAGTGTCGTTGCGTGTGGTTCGCTGCCGGGATTATGACACTCGCATGCCGCCGCCGAAACGGCGCCGCTCAAAGCCGCTCGATCAACGCCATTGCAGCGGCCGGATTGCGTTCCTTGAAGCCACTGATCACGTAGAGATAAACATCGCGTGGAACCGCTGTTGCGGGCGGCTCGGCGCACGTTTCCAGATCGGCGGGCGTCATGCCCGCAGCCAGTTGCCGAGCACGTTCGACCCATGCGTCGAGTGCTTTCGTCGCGTAGCCCTTCGCCTGTTTATCGGTCGTACCCATGATGCGGGCGTAGACGAACGGCGCGGTGATATCCGCGATCTGCGGGTACTCGCTGTCGCCGGCCAGCACGACTGCGACCTTGTATTTACGCGCAAGCGAGATGAATTCAGGTGTCTTGAAGCTGTCGTTGCGCACTTCGATTGCATGCCTAAGCTTTATGCCTTCGATGCTCGCCGGCAGCAGTTTGAGGAAGGCCTCGAAATCTTCGCTGTCGAACTTCTTGGTCGGCGCGAATTGCCAGTTGATGGGCCCGAGCTTCTGTTTGAGAAGCAGCACGCCGCTTGCGAAGAAACGTTCGATGGTCTCGCCGGCCTCTGCGAGTACTTTGCGGTTGGTCGAGTAACGCGGCGCCTTCAGCGAAAAGACGAAGTCGTCCGGCGTTTCCTGATACCACTTTTCATAGCTCGCCGGCTTTTGCAAACCGTAAAAGGTGCCGTTGATTTCGATTGAACTGAGATGCCGGCTCGCGTACTCGAGTTCGCGGCTTTGCGTGAGATCTTCAGGGTAGAACGTGCCGCGCCACGGCGCATAGGTCCAGCCTCCTATGCCGATCCTGACGTTGCCGGCCTTCGCAGCTTTCGTAGTCTTTGCGCTCGTTGAAGATTTTGCGGCTTTCGCGGGCTTGAGATCTGCCACCTGGTGTTCTCCTTTTGGCTGCGCTTCATCTACCGTGAGACCGGTAGATTAGCGTCTTTTTTGCCACCAGACAGAACTCGCGAGAACTACGAATAGTAGGGGAAACAGAAACCGAAACGCCAGACGCTATTCGCCGCTTGCCGGATCGACGTTGCGCGCAGCGGCCTCACGCGTGGCTTCCTCGAAACGACGGTTTGCTTCCGCCACTTCCGCCCTGAACTGTTGCAATGCATTCACCGCGAGATCGGGCGGTGTCAACGCGGCCCACAGTACGTCGATCAACTGATCCGCGGTTGCTTCGATGTCGGTGTGCCGGTTCGCGAGCGTCGCGTCCCACAACACATGTTCCATTGGCCCGAACACCATGGAGCGCAACAAGCGCAAAGGCATGTCCGCGCGAATCTGGCCGCTTTCCTGGCCTTGAGCCAGAACGCGCATTAGCGGCGCGGTATAGCGGCGCTGCAACTCGGTCAGCGCCTCGCTCAACTCATGATGACGCGCGCGTCCTTCCGACAACACCAGCGCGCAGAGGTCGGTGCCGTTCACGAGCATCAGCCGCAAATGCGTCCGCACGATAAACGCGAACTGCTGGCGCACCGTGCCGTCGCGCGGCAGTCCGGATTCGATTGCGTCGATGATCTCGTCGTACCAGTCGCCGATAACGCGCGCGCACAACTCGCGCTTGCCGCGAAAGTAGCTGAAGACGGTCGCCTCGGAAACGCCCAGGCGTTGGGCGATCTCGGCGGTCGTGGCGCGTTCGTAGCCCTTCTCGGAGAACACGTCGCGGCCCGCCTGAAGAATCTCTTTGACCCGCTGCTGCGACTTGCGCCCGGCCGGCTGGCGGCGCGATGCGGGCAATTCGGCCTTGAGAGCAACCGTCATATGAGTCGAAGTCAATTTGCTGGAAGGGTTCGGCTGAAAACGCCGCTTTGAGCCCATGCTATCACAGCATCAGCGGCCATGAACCGATCCGATGGGTTTCTGAGTGATACTCAGAAATACCTATTGACGCTTACGTAAATCTAGCGTGAAATGCGTCTTGAACGTCGCGCGCCTCAGGTATGGCGAGAGACGCGGCCCAGCAGCCGGCCGCCGTCCGCCTGGCCGCGATCGGATTCGCCGGCATCGTTGTCCGGCCGCCAATGAACTCTGGAGACACCGCAATGAGCAACCTGCCCGGATTGCAATTCCCGCTCGGGGAAGAAATCGAAATGCTGCGTGACAGCATCGCGGGATTCGCTGCGAAAGAAATCGCGCCGCGCGCGGCTGAGATCGATCGCACGGACCAGTTCCCGATGGACCTGTGGCGCAAATTCGGCGATCTCGGCGTGCTCGGCATGACGGTCTCGGAGGAATATGGCGGTGCCAACATGGGCTACACCGCGCACATGGTCGCAATGGAGGAGATCTCGCGCGCGTCCGCTTCGGTCGGTCTTTCATACGGCGCGCATTCGAATCTGTGCGTGAACCAGATTCATCGCAACGGCACCGAGGCGCAAAAGCAGAAGTACTTGCCGAAACTCGTGTCGGGCGAACACGTCGGCGCGCTTGCAATGAGCGAGCCCAATGCGGGTTCGGACGTGGTCAGCATGAAGCTGCGCGCCGACAGGAAGGGCGACCGCTATGTGCTGAACGGCACGAAAATGTGGATTACCAACGGCCCGGACTGCGATACGCTGGTCGTCTACGCGAAGACCGATGTCGAAGCGAATTCGCGTGGCATTACCGCGTTTATCGTTGAGAAAGGCATGAAGGGTTTCTCGGTTGCGCAAAAGCTCGACAAGCTCGGCATGCGCGGCTCGCACACGGGCGAGCTCGTCTTCCAGGACGTGGAAGTGCCTGAGGAAAACATTCTCGGACAATTGAACGGCGGCGTGAAAGTACTCATGAGCGGCCTCGACTACGAGCGTGCGGTGCTCGCGGGCGGCCCCACGGGCATCATGGTCGCGGTGATGGATGCGGTCGTGCCGTACATTCACGACCGCAAGCAGTTCGGTCAATCGATCGGCGAATTCCAGCTGATTCAAGGCAAGGTTGCCGATCTCTACACCACGCTGCAGGCGTGCCGCGCGTATCTCTACGCGGTTGGCCGTCAACTGGACACGCTCGGCGCCGGGCACGTGCGCCAGGTCCGCAAGGATTGCGCGGGCGTGATCCTCTACACGGCCGAAAAAGCGACATGGATGGCGGGCGAAGCGATCCAGATTCTCGGCGGCAACGGCTATATCAACGAGTATCCGGTTGGGCGTTTGTGGCGCGACGCGAAGCTGTATGAAATCGGCGCGGGCACGAGCGAAATCCGCCGCATGCTGATTGGCCGCGAACTGTTTGCCGAGACTGCGTAAGCGCCCACGCGCCAACTTCCAAACAAGCGGCATGAGATCGCAGTAAGCGCTAAAGCGCCGACTCCGATTCTCCGATCGACACAGGAGAAGCCACGCAATGCCGATCATCGAATCCAAGCTGAACCCGCGCTCCGACGACTTCCGCGCGAACGCGGCGGCGCTCGAGGCGCTGGTCGCCGATCTTCGTGCGAAGGTCGAACAGCTCGCGCTGGGCGGCGGGCAGGCCGCACGCGAAAAGCACACAGGGCGCGGCAAATTGCTGCCGCGCGAGCGCATCGAAAAGCTGCTCGATCCGGGCACCCCGTTTCTGGAGTTCTCGCAACTCGCAGCTTACGGCATGTATAACGACGACGCGCCGGGCGCCGGCGTGATCACCGGTATCGGACGGATTGCGGGCCACGAGTGCGTGATCGTTTGCAACGATGCGACGGTCAAAGGCGGCACGTACTATCCGGTCACGGTCAAGAAGCACGTGCGTGCGCAGGAAATCGCGGCGGAAAACCACTTGCCGTGCGTGTATCTCGTCGACTCGGGCGGCGCGAACCTGCCGAATCAGGACGACGTGTTTCCCGACCGCGACCACTTTGGCCGCATCTTCTACAACCAGGCAAATCTGTCTGCAGCGGGTATTCCGCAGATTGCGGTGGTAATGGGCTCATGCACCGCAGGCGGCGCCTATGTCCCGGCCATGAGCGATGAATCGATCATCGTGAAGAACCAGGGGACCATTTTTCTCGGCGGTCCGCCGCTCGTGAAAGCCGCAACCGGCGAAGTGGTCAGCGCGGAAGACCTCGGCGGCGGCGACGTGCATACACGTCTGTCCGGCGTGGTCGATCATCTCGCGCAAAACGACGCGCATGCATTGGCGATTGCGCGCAGCATCGTCGGCAATCTGAACCGCACGAAGCACGTGGCGCTCATGTTGCAGGAGCCGAAGCCGCCGCGCTACGACGTGAAGAGCATGTACGGCGTGATTCCGGTGGATACGAGAAAGCCGTTCGATATTCGCGAGGTGATCGCGCGCATTGTCGACGACTCTGCATTCGACGAATTCAAGGCACGTTACGGCACGACGCTTGTGTGCGGCTTCGCGCATATCTGGGGCCATCCGGTCGGCATCATTGCAAACAACGGCATTCTGTTTTCCGAGTCCGCGCTGAAGGGCACGCACTTTATCGAACTGTGCTGCCAGCGCAAGATCCCGCTCGTATTTCTGCAGAACATCACAGGCTTCATGGTGGGCCGCAAGTACGAGAACGAAGGCATCGCACGTAACGGCGCAAAGATGGTAACGGCGGTGGCCACGGCGAAAGTGCCGAAGTTCACGGTGATCATTGGCGGCTCTTTCGGCGCGGGCAATTACGGCATGTGCGGTCGCGCGTTCTCGCCGCGTTTTCTGTGGATGTGGCCGAACGCGCGCATTTCGGTAATGGGCGGCGAGCAGGCGGCGTCGGTCCTGGCCACGGTCAGGCGCGACGGTATCGAAGGCAGAGGCGGCTCATGGAGCGCCGACGAAGAAGAGGCCTTCAAACAGCCGATTCGCGAGCAATACGAGCATCAGGGCCATCCGTACTATGCGAGCGCGCGTCTTTGGGACGACGGCGTCATCGACCCGGCGCAAACACGCGACGTGCTCGGTCTCGGTCTGTCGGCTGCGATGAATGCGCCGATCGAAGATACGCGCTTCGGCGTGTTCCGGATGTGACGCAGCACGACGCATGGGAGCCGCCACGATGCACTATGAAACACTGAATGTCGAATTCGCCGGGCACGTTGCAACCGTTACGCTGAATCGTCCGGACGTGCGCAACGCGTTCAACGAAACAATGATCGCCGAACTGACATCGGCCTTCACGGCATTGGACGCGCGCGACGACGTGCGCGCGGTCGTGCTGGCCGCGAACGGCAAGGCTTTTTGCGCAGGCGCCGATCTGAACTGGATGAAGAAGATGGCCGCCTACTCCGACGAGGAGAACCGCGCCGACGCGATGCTGCTCGCGAACATGCTGTCGTCCATCTATCGCTGCAGCAAGCCGGTAATCGCTCGTGTAAATGGCGACGCCTATGCGGGCGGCATGGGACTCATCTCGGCGTGCGACATCGTGGTGGCGGTGGAAAGCGCTCGCTTCTGCCTGTCGGAAGCGCGGCTAGGGCTCATTCCGGCGACTATCGCGCCCTACGTGGTTCGCGCGTTGGGCGAGCAGGCGTCGCGCCGCTATTTCATCACCGCTGAGCAGTTCGACTGCGCGACGGCGCTGCGCCTCGGGTTCGTCGGCGAAGCGGTCAGCGCCGGGCAACTGGATGCCGCCGTGCAGCAGATCGCGCAAACCCTGTGCGCGAACGGTCCGCAAGCGGTGCGCAATTGCAAGCGGCTCGTGCAGGACATGGCGGGCCGCGAGTTGAACGATGCACTGATCGAAGATACCGCCGCGCGCATCGCGCGCACGCGAGCCGGCGCGGAAGGCCGCGAAGGCGTCGCGTCGTTCCTTGAAAAGCGCACGCCTGCCTGGCGTGATTGAAGCGCGGCTTACTGACATTCCGAGGCGCCCGCAGGCCTTCACCAGAAGAATATCCCGAGATCGAGACAACTCATGTTCAACAAGATCCTGATTGCAAACCGGGGCGAGATCGCGTGCCGCGTCGCGGCGACCTGCAAGCGGCTCGGCATTGCGAGTGTGGCCGTTTATTCAGACGCGGACGCCGATGCAAAGCACGTCAGCGCCTGCGACGAAGCCGTGCATATCGGCGGCGCGACCGCGGCGGAAAGTTATTTGCGCGTAGCGCGCATTATCGAGGCGGCGCGCGCAACCGGCGCACAGGCCGTGCACCCCGGCTATGGCTTCCTGTCGGAGAACGAAGACTTCGCGCATGCATGCGAAGCCGCCGGCATCGTATTCATTGGACCGCCGGTCGAAGCGATCGCCGCGATGGGCTCGAAAGCCGCGGCGAAGGCGTTGATGCACGCGGCGGCGGTGCCGCTCGTTCCCGGTTATCACGGCGATGATCAGAACCCCGAACCATTGCATCGCGAGGCGGATGCGATCGGCTATCCGGTGCTGCTCAAGGCGAGTGCGGGCGGTGGCGGCAAGGGCATGCGTGTTGTCGAGCGCAGCGAAGACTTCCTCGCGGCGCTCGCTTCGTGCAAGCGCGAGGCGGCAAGCAGTTTCGGCAACGATCGAGTGCTGATCGAAAAGTATCTGACGCGGCCGCGTCACGTCGAAGTGCAGGTCTTCGCGGATCGTCACGGCGGCGCGGTTTATCTGTTCGACCGCGACTGCTCGGTGCAGCGGCGTCATCAGAAGGTACTGGAAGAAGCGCCCGCGCCGGGACTGTCAGCGCAAATCAAGCGCGAAATGGGCGAGGCCGCAGTGGCCGCCGCGCGCGCCGTGAACTACGTCGGTGCCGGTACCGTTGAATTCATCATGACGGCTACAGGCGACTTCTATTTCATGGAGATGAACACCCGCTTGCAGGTCGAGCACCCGGTGACGGAAATGATCACCGGTCAGGACCTGGTGGAATGGCAACTGCGCGTCGCCGCCGGCCAACCGCTGCCGCTCACGCAGGACCAGTTGAAGATTGACGGCCACGCAATCGAGGCGCGCATTTACGCCGAACATCCGGCGCGCGGGTTTCTGCCTTCGACCGGCACGCTCAAGCATTTGCGCATGCCTGAAGGCGTGGAATTCACGATCCATGCTGGCGCGGGCGAAAGCCGCAAGGCGCCCGTGCGCATCGACAGCGGTGTGCGCGAGGGCGATACGATCACGCCGTTCTACGATCCGATGATCGCGAAGCTGATCGTACACGGCGCGACGCGAGAGGAAGCGCTCGCGCGAATGAGCCGTGCGCTGCATGCGTGTGAGGTGGTCGGTCCGCACACCAACGTCGAGTTCCTGCAACGCATTGTCGAGAGCGAGCCGTTCGCAACGGGGGACCTCGATACGGGCCTGATCGAGCGGCATCACGAGGCGTTGTTCGCGCCTGTAAAGAAGCCGTTCAAGGAAGCACTCGCGCTCGCGTGCGCCGCGCTGCTCACGCGCGAGGGCGGCACCGCGCACGGCGCGTCGCCGTGGGATGCGCTATCGCACTGGCGCCTGAACAGCGGCTTCACACAAACGCTGGGCTGGCTCGCTATCGAAAGCAGCGGGGAAACCGGCAGCCCGTTCACCGTCGCTTTTGCACGCGACGGCGCGACGCAAACGCTCGAACACGACGGCGTGCGCGAAGCTTTCTCATGGTCCAGCGGCGCGGGCTTGCATGAATACCGCGCGACGATAGGCGATGCGCGCGCCACGGGCCGTGTGTTCATCGACGGCGATACGTTCCATGTGTTCTGTCTTGGTCACGCGCTGGCCTTCGAGTGGCAGAACCTGCTCGCACATGCCGCGGACGCCGAACATGGCGAAGGACGGTTGACCGCGCCGATGCCCGGCAAGGTCATCGCGGTCCTGGTCGAGCCGGGCGCGGTGGTGGAGAAAGGCACGCCGCTAATCGTGATGGAAGCGATGAAAATGGAGCACACGATCGGCGCACCGGCAGCAGGCACGGTGTCTGAAGTGCTGTATGCGGTCGGCGATCAGGTGGCCGACGGTGCACAGCTTCTGGTGCTGGACGTGCAATAGGCGCGATCATTTCCGGCTGCGTAAAAGCCGCAACGAAACCTTAGCCGAGGCGCGTATACCCGGCCGCGCGCGCCTCGTTTTCCAGTTGCGCAATGCGTTTATAGTCGTCGAGCGGCAACGTGGAAAAGCCCTGCAAACGCAGGCGTCTTGCGCGATCGGGCCGCAGTGCGAGCGCTTCGTTAAGCGCCTCGCGCAACGCTTCCACCGTTGCGGCGGGCACCGTGTCCGAGGCGATTAAAGGCAGACCCGGCGAAGCCGCTGTCATGCCTATGCGCCTGACTCGCCGTGCGAGTTCCGGCATTTCATCGCAGACAAAAGCGAACGTCACACAATCTATCGCGGCGACATCCGCCCGGTTCTCCGCGACGGCACGCAGCGAGCCGACATGCGAACCGGTGCGGACCGCAGCGCGAAAGAACGCACCCTCGTGCGAGTGCGGCGCGACCGCGTGGCGTAGCGCATTCATGCCGCTGTTCGAATCGTCCTGGTTGTAGGCGGCGCGTGCGCCTCGCAGCGACGCGAGCGTATCGAACGGCGCGTCCGAGCGCGTGACGAGCACGCTCGCGTAATGCGCGCCTTCGCAACCAGGCGCGTCGAAGCGCGGCGTGGCGATCAACTGCACCTGTTCGTGCAAGCCGTGCATCAACGGATAGCCGCAGGTTTGAGACATCAACAGATTGGGCCGGCGCCAGAAGCCGTGCAATTCTTCATCGGGTTCGACGATGCGGCACGCGGGCTTGACCATGCGCAAGACGTCGGAAAGCCACCCGCGCCACTCGGTCTCGAGCGAGGGCGTGACGTTGTACATCGGCAGGGCGGCGATCCAGGTCATGACGCGAGTCTTGCTTACCTATTTTGCTGACTAATGCGTGGTCATACTAATGCAAGATCATACGGAATTCGTCGACACCCAGCCGAACGGGCTCGCTCGGCGTGAAGGTCCACCTTTGTGCGGCCACGGTGAGAATCTCGTTTTGCGCGCCTTCGAATGCGAGCAGTAAGTCCTTCTTTCGCGCGCTTGCCGCGCCGCAAAAGGCGATCAACGCATCCGCGCTCACTTCGAAAATCTGCGCCCGGTCGTCGCGGCACACCCTGAACGCGACCGTCGCGCACTCCGTGACACAGGGCCGGAACCCTTCATCTACATAAACCGACATGGCGACCTCCTTTCGCGCGCGCGCCTGAGTTGTCAGCATGACAACCTGTAAGCCGGCGGTATGTGGGAGAGCCAGCATTCGCGGTGAAATCGGCCAGCGGTGCGGACACGTGCTGCTGAGGCCCAGGCAAAGATGATGGATACCACTCCGGCACGCGAGGTGGGACTACAACGGCTACCGATTCGCAAGCGTGGGCGCTTGCCGGTGTCCGTCGCAGGTTTTAGCGCGGAAGAAGCAGAGCAGGCAGTTTCGCAAACGAATCGATCAGCGCATCGCATTGCAACGCCACGGGGCCATCCGGGCCGCCATACCCGTAGCTCACGATGAACACCGGCATGCCGGCGGCTCGCGCCGCGCTCACGTCAACCGGAGAATCGCCGACCAGCACGCTGCACTCCACATCTACGCCCAGCAATCGGCAAGCGTGCAACAGCGGTTCGGGATCGGGCTTCATGCGCTCGATCGAATCGCCTGCGACCAGCAGGTCGAGATGATCCGCAAGGCCTGTCATCAGCAGCAACGGCGCTGCAAGCGCCTCGGGTTTGTTGGTGACGCATGCAAGCCGGTAGCCGAGCTGTCGAAGCTCGCCGAGACCGGCGGCGACGTGCGCAAACACATGGCCATGCTTGCCATTGGTCTGTTCATAGTGCCGATGAAAAGTCGCCAGCCCGTCGCTCATAGCTACTTGCCGGTCCAGCGCCGCCGCCTCGAGCGTGCGTCGAACGAGGTTCGGAACACCTTTGCCGATAAAGCTGCTGACCGTGTCGAATGGCAACGGCGCCCGACCGAAGTCGGCGAGCATGCGGCTCGCCGCTTCGACGATATCCGGCGCGGTGTGAACCATCGTGCCGTCGAGGTCGATCAGCACGGCACGTGTTCGCGCTTGCGGCGATAAAACAGGTTGCGCGCTCATGCCGCAGCGGCCTCGTTCAACGCATTGCGGTGCCAGCGGCGCAACGTGTCGAGGTCCACCCATGCGGGCCGCTCGCCTGCCGTTCCGGATGGAATCGGCGTATGAGGATCGCCGAGATGAGGCAGCACGGCTAACGCGCCGTCGAAGGAATCCTGCGATGTGTATGCGGTCGGTGTTACGACAGTCGGTATCAGCGCCACGCGCGCGGCCCGCAGACCGTTGGCGGAGTCTTCGAACGCCATGCAAGCCGCGCCTGGCAGACCGAGTTGCCGAAGCGCGTCGAGGTAGACATCGGGCGCAGGCTTCTTTTTCTGCGTGGTGCTCGCGTCGCAGATCGCAGCGAAACGGCTCCGCCAATCGGTGCCGAACGGACCTTGTAGAAGCGCATCGAGATTAGCCGGCGTGGTGGTCGTCGCGATTGCCACGGGAATGGAGGCGTCGGCGGCTTCGTCGATCAGCCGCACAATGCCGGGCCGCAACGGCAACCCGCCGTTGCGCACGCGGGCCGCGTAATGACGGGTCTTGATCGCGTGCACCGTGTCGATGACGCGGCTCACGCCCGAGCCCTCGGCTTCTTGCGGGTCGGCGATGCGCCAGTAATGCAGCAGACGCTCCTTGCCGCCCGCTACCGCGAGAAGACGCGAGTAGAGCGCTTCGTCCCAGTGCCAGTCGAGACCGGCTTCCGCGAATGCCGCATTGAACGCGTGCAGGTGCGCGCTTTCGGTATCGGCAAGCGTGCCGTCCACATCGAAGATCAAGGCTTGCATGAGCCAGTCCTCTTCATGTTTGCAGAGCGGCGTCATGCATGTCGCCGGTGTGCAGTCACGATAGCGGAGCGGCACGGCAATTTGAACTCAGAGTTTCTTTGGACCGCGATAACCGATCCTTTAGCGGCTTTTAACGCTGCGAGCGCGCCGCGAGAGTACAGGCTTCCGCGCTATCGCGTCACGCGCGCGGCAGTTGCAGGCCGGTGACGAAGTACGCGTGCAGTCCATGCGCAAAGCGCTTGAGCCGGGTGACGATCGACTTGTTCGCGCGCGTGAGGCCGTTGTACCCGAGCACCGCGGGTATTGCGACAAAGAGCCCGAACGCAGTCATGATGAGCGACTCGCCGACCGGTCCGGCAACATGATCGATCGATGCCTGTCCGGTTTCGCCGATCACGATCAGCGCATGGTAAATGCCCCACACGGTACCGAAGAGGCCGACGAACGGCGCGGTGCTGCCGATCGACGCCAGCACGGCGAGACCGCTTTGCATATGGGCGATGATGTCGTCGATGGTGCCCTGCAGACGGCGCGCAATCCAGTCCGACACGCCGATGCGGTCTTGCAGATGCGGCCTGTTTTGCCGGTGATGCGCCGCGGCTTCCGCGGCTGCCACAGCAAGCGCCAGAAGAGGATTGTCGCGCAGCACTGCCGCCGATGCGTCGCCACTATAACTATCGAGGCCGCCCAGGTCTTCGAGCCCGTGTTCGAAGCTGTCCGCTTGCCAGAACAATGCGTCGGTGCGGCCGGTCACACGCTTGATGCGCATAACGTGCCACAGTTTGACGACGATGACCGTCCACGACACGATGGACATGATGAAAAGCGTGCCGAGGATCGCGCGTGTGACGAGATCGCCGCTCTGCCAGACATTCGCGACACCATAGTGCTGCATATCGTTTCCTTCAAGTCGCTTCGCATGAAAAGCGAAACGCAGGCAACTAGCGGACTAGAGGCAGGCGACGTGCGTTGCATCGTCGATGTCTGCGCATTCATTCTCCGCTGCGGAGCGGCGTTTTAGAACGGCTACTGCAGTTGCTAAGTCAATTCGGGAAAATTTCCTGTCCCTCTGCGTTGCCAAACGTTCCTTTAATGAACTACTTTGCTTGAATGCCGGGCTTGCGCGGCACACCGCTTTTACAACGGAGTAAAAAATATGCTGGAGACACGCGTTCGTATAACAACAGGGGGACGTCCCATCGTTTTAGCTGCGGCTGCCGCGGCTGTCTTTGCCGCATTCGCGGCCGTCCCGGCGCTAGCCGCGGCGCCAACGGCTTATGTGACGAGCGAGAAGGCCGGTGTCGGTGTGATCGACCTCGACAAGATGACGCTAACGAAGACGTTTCCTGTCGGCGAAGCGGGTCCGCGCGGGCTGAGCCTGAATGCGGACGGATCGCGCCTCCTGGTGGCCAACAAGAATACCGGCGACCTCGCCGTCATCGATACGGCTTCCGGGGAAGTCGTGCAGCGCGTGAAAATCGGCAAGAATCCGGAGTTTGTGCGTGTGCACAACGGCTATGCGTACGTCACATACGAGCCGGGCGAAGACGGCGGACCACCCGCCGCGAACCCGCAGCCCGGCAAGCCGGCTAACGAGTCAGGCAACAAACCGCATGCCGACGACGATGACGATGCGAACAAGCCGCCCGCCGAGATCGCGATCGTCGATATGAAGACCTGGCGCGTGGTGCGTTCGGTGACGAGCGGTCACGAAACCGAGGGCATCGAGTTTTCGCGCGACGGCAAGAGCATGCTCGTCACGAACGAAGGCGACGACACGGTTTCCGTCTATCACGCGCGCACCGGAGCACCGCTCAGAACCGTGAAGCTCGCGGCGGGCGGGCGTCCGCGCGGCATCCGCCTGTCGCCGGACGGCAAGGAATACGTGGTCACGCTCGAGTCGTTGAGCAAGCTGGTCGTCATCGACGCGCACACGTTCAAGGTCGTCCGGTCCGTGGATACCAAGCTGGGTCCATACGGCGTGGCATACGGTCCGGAGGGCAAGAGGCTCTTCGTCGCCGCGGCGCGCGACAAGACGGTCCAGGTGTTCGACGGCCACAGCTACGAGCATCTCGCCGACGTTCCGGTGGGACAACGCTGCTGGCACTTCAGCTTTACGCCGGACGGCACGAAACTGCTGGTGGCCTGCGGGCGCTCGGACGCCGTCTATGTGCTCGATGCGCGCAGCTATCAGCCGATTACGCAGATCGGCCAGTTGCCGCTCGCATGGGGAATCGTTACCTATCCGCATAGCGACGGCTCGATCGAATCGCGCTGACTGCCCGTCATTCGCGGGGCGATGACAGGTCCATCATGTGTCATCGCCTCGCGTATGCATCGTGTCGCATCGCGTCACTTCCACGCATAGCGCAGGCCGACCCAGAACCCGCGCGGCGCGCCTGGCCCGACGAACTGCTCGTTGCTCGGGTTCGCGCCATCGAACGTATGGTTGGAGCCGTTGAAGAAGTTCTCGCCTAGCGTGCCGAAGCTCGCATACCGCTTGTCGAGCAGGTTCGTGATGTTCGCGAAGACCTGCAACTGTTTGGTCACCTGGTACGACGTATCCAGATCGATCAGCAGATAGCCGGCGATCTTGCCGTTCACGTCCTGGTTGTTTTCGTCGCCCTGTGCATAGATGCCGCCGCGCCACGTGAGGTTCGCGCCAACCTTCCACTTCACGGTGGCTGCATAGTCGAGCTGCAGCTTGACCGTGTTCGCCGGGATTCCGGGAAGATGGTCGCCCGGCTTCACGACAATGTTGCCATTCGCGTCCGCGCTCGAATTGCTCGGGCTGCTCTCGGTCCAGGCCGACCGGTAGGTTGCGTCGATATAGCTGTAGCTCGCCGTCACGGCGAGTGGACCTAGCTGGCTGCGCCCGGAAAGCTCGAAGCCTTGCCGGCGCGTACGTCCGACGTTCTGAAAGAAGCCACGATTGCTCGCGGCCCCGTTGCTGCTGATGAATTCTATGTCGTTATCGAGCGTCGTTCTATATACGGCCGCACTCCATGTCGTCGCCTGACCGACCCGTCCGCGCGCGCCGAACTCGAAGGTCTTCGAAATCACCGGTTGCAGCGCCGGGTCGGACACGAAGTCGTTCGGCAGCGAGCAGGGCGCGGCGGGATCTGCGCAGGCGAGTTCGATCGCCGTGGGCGAACGCATGCCTTCGTTGTAGGTGGCATAGGCCGTGAACGTCGAAGTCGGATTCCAGTTGATGCCGACTGCCGGATTGAAACGGGAAAACGTATGGTGTCCGTTCAGCTGCGGCTGAAGGCCGCTCGAGTCGCCGATGGTGGCATCGGCCCAGTTGTAGCGGCCCGCAAGCGTCAGCGACCATTGCTTCGTCAGCGACAGCGTGTCTTGCATGTAGATGCCGTAGTTGCCGTTATGCGTTTTCGCCGCGGTCTGCTGCGTGAAATCGCCGATGCCGAGCGTCGCGCGTGAGTCGGTGAACACCGCGTCTTGCGACGATTCCGTGTAACGCGAATTTGCAATGTCCGCCGACACGCCGGCGACAAACTGATTCTCCATGCCGCCGAGTTTGCCGAGCAACGTGAGCTGCAGGCTCGCGCCGTAGCTCTCGGTCGAGACCACCGATTTTTCGTTGGTCGCCTGCGTGGTGTCGAGGTCGCCGTCGTCCCCGATGGAGCCGAAGTTCGGATTGGTGTTGCTGCTCAGGTTGCTGTTGCGGAAATGCCGGTAGTACGCATTGCCGCTCAGTTCCACGTTGTCGCTGAAGTAGTGTTCGCCGGAGAGCGTCAGGTAGCCCGCCGTGTTGAGGTTCTGGTCGGGATAGGTGTACGGCTGCTTCGGGTTACCAAGAAACGAACGCGGAATAGTCTGCGTGCCGTGCAGATCGTTGTCCGCGCCACCTGCCGACAGCGACAGCGTGGTGTCCGCATCGGTATAACGCAGCTTGCCGAAGATCTGGCGCACGCGGCTTGCATTCTGTTCGGCCCAGCCGTTGTCGTTGGCCACGTTGCCGGTCACGTAGTAGTCGAGGTTCTGTCCGATCGTGCCGCCTTGCTCGATTTGCGCGCTCTTGCGGCCCCACGAGCCGAGCGCCACTTCGGCCTCCCCGCCGGGGCTCGTCTTGCCGTTCTTCGTGGTGATAGCAAGCGCTCCGCCGAGCGTGTTCAGGCCATAGGTCGGATTGGAACCCGGAATCAGTTGAATCGTGTCGATGGCTTGCTGCGGCAGCACGTCCCAGTTGACCACGTCGCCGAACGGCTCGTTCACGCGCACGCCGTCGACGAACACCGAAATGCCTTGCGGTGTGCCGAGCAATGGCGACGCGGTGAAGCCGCGATAGTTGACGTTCATCTGATACGGATTGCCCTGCGCATCGGCGATATCGACGCTCGGCAGATTCTTCGCGAAGTAATCGGTGAGCGTGCTGCGGTGCTGTTGCGCGATGTCTTGCGCGTGGACCGTTTGCACATTGGCCGGCACCTGAGCGAGCGGTGTGCCGATGCCGAGAAGCGGCGTGGTGCCGACCACCACGACCGGAGCGAGCGTGGTCGTCTGGCCGTCCGCACCCGTCTCGACAACTTTTGCCGATGTCGCTGCCGATGCCGACACCTCGGCCGCCGGTTGCCCGTCAGCCCACGCGCCGACCGAAATGCTCGCGAGCGCGCTGCCGAATCCCAGCGTCAGGCCGGCGCGTCGCCGCAGATTGAGCACGGGATTGGGACGGCGCACGCGTGATGTGATATTCATTATTCTGTCTCCTGCCGGGGCGACGCTTTCTTCGTGGCGCAGCCGCGTTGCGGCATGCGTAGCGCTTTCTTTCAAGGTGTGCAAAGCTTCGCATGCGCCATCGCGCGGAAGCTCGGGAGCTTTTCCCGAAATCGCGAGGAAGCGTTCCCTAACTCGTTGCAACCAGAGTTCGTGTCCGACGGGCCTGAGTAGAATGCAAACGTGATGTCGAGCGATTCCTCCAAACCTTCGTCAGCCCGCCGCGAGCCATCGCATTCGACGGTTCCGCGCGATCTCGCATGTGTGCTCGCGCTGACCACGCTCGCTGCGGTGTTGAGTTCGGTGTTCGATGTCAGCGAGCACGCGTATCGCTGGACGCGAGGTCTGGAGCGCTTCCAGCTCGACGAATTGCCGGGCACGCTGTGCGTGCTCTCTTTGGGCCTCGCCTGGTTCGCGTGGCGGCGCTATCGCGAGACGCGCCGCGAGCTTGCCTATAGCCGCGCGCTGGAAGAACAGGCCGAACGTCTGCTGGCCGACAACCGGCGTCTCGGCAATCAGGCGTTGCAGGCGCAGGAGATCGAGCGCCGCCATCTCGCGCGGGAACTGCACGATGAACTCGGCCAATACCTGAACGCCATTTCACTCGACGCGGCGCGCATTCGCGATCTTTCAGCGGCACGCGAACCGGAGGTTCATCGGATATCGCTCGGTCTGATGCAGAGCGCGAGCCATGTGTACCGGCAAATAGGCGGCATGATCCGGCGGCTGCGGCCTATCGGTCTGGATGAATTCGGCTTGCCGAGTGCACTTGAACATTGCATCGACGGCTGGCGCGAGCGGCTGCCAGATGCGTCGTTCTCGCTGACAATAGAAGGCGATTACTCGGGCCTTAGCGACGCGTTGACGATCACGCTTTACCGGCTCGTGCAGGAAGGGCTGACGAACGTGTCTAAGTTCGCTCGCAACTCACGCGTGGAGGTGTTCATGGTGCGCGCGCCGCGCGAAGCACACATGTCAGAAAACACTGCGAGGGCGAACGAACCGATCGACGAAATCGTCGTGACCATGGCCGACGACGGCCCCGGTGTCGATCTGGATGCACCGCGCGACGGCCTGGGCCTGATCGGCATGCGCGAGCGCGTCGAGGCGCTCGGCGGCGAATTTCATGTGGCGAGCAAGCCCGAAGGCGGCTTCCTGTTTTGCGCGCGCGTGCCCGCTCAGGCGGGACTCGCCGAACCGGTGAACTGAAGTCCGAGGCGGCTTGCCATTTGCGCGAGTTGAACGCCGTTGTCGGCACCGAACTTCTGCCGGATCACCGACTGATGATTGGCCACCGTCTTCTGGCTAAGACCGAGTTTTTCGGCGATGCTCGGCAGCGTGTAACCCTGCACGAGCAGACGCAGCACTTCGAATTCACGCGCGGATAACTGCCGCCCAGGCGGGCCCTCGCTGAAGGCATTGCGCAGTGCGAGCGCCTGCGAGACGTCAGGGCTCAGATAGCTCGCGCGTCTCGCGATCGTGCGAACCGCTTCCACGAGCACATCGGGTGCGCTGGCCTTGGTCACATAGCCGAGCGCGCCGGCATCCAGCGCGCGGCGCACGAAAATCGCTTCTTCATGCACGCTGAAAATCAGCACTCGGGCATCGGGCTCGCGCGCGAGCATGCGCCGCATCGCCTCGATGCCGCTTGCTCCCGGCAGCGACACGTCCATCACCACGACATCGGGCCGCAGCGCACAGAAGCGCTGATAGGCGAGGGTGGCGTCGGCCGCCTCGCCGCACACGTGCACGTCGGCATTCACTTCGAGCAGACGCCGGTAGCCTTCGCGCACCACGGCGTGATCGTCGACGAGCAACACTGAAATGTCCGCCCCTGCCATGTTCAGCCTCCATGCAACGCGGTCGATCAGAGTTCGCGCTTCAGCGCGTTACTCCGGTACCCTGCAGCACTGTCCCTTGCCACTTACTCGTGATGGCCGCCGTCATGCGGCTTATCCGCCGCTTGCGCAGCCAGAAGCTTGCGCGAGTTTGCGTCGTTACGAAACAGGATCGGTTGCTCACGCGGCGCGCTGGCCGATGCCGCCAGGCGCGTGACGTTCACCACTTTTTCATGCGACGGCGACTTGTCGCAAACCGGGTCGGCATTGGCTGCGTCGCCAGTGAGCAGATACGCCTGGCAGCGACAGCCGCCGAGATCGCGCTCCTTCTCCTCGCAACTGCGGCACGGTTCTTTCATCCACTGCAGACCGCGAAAGCGGTTGAACGCGTCGCTGTGGTACCAGATCTCGCGCAGCGGCGTCTCTTTGACGTTCGGCAGCACGAGTCCCGGCAGACCGCGCGCGGCGTGGCACGGCAGCGCTGCGCCGTCGGGCGCTACGCCAAGGAAGACCGCGCCCCAGCCGTTCATGCAACGCTTCGGGCGTCGTTCGAAGTAGTCGGGCACGACGAAGAAAATTTTGCACCGGTCGCCATGCGTGCGTCGATAACGTTCCACCACGACTTCTGCTTCGTCGAGCTGCTCGCGTGTCGGCATCAGTTGAGCCTGATTGTGATGCGCCCAGCCGTAGTACTGCGTGTTCGCGAGTTCCAGATATTCGGCGCCCATCGCAAGCGCCATCTCGATGATCTTGTCGACGTGCGGCAGGTTGTAGCGATGCAGCACGCAGTTCAGCACCATTGGAAAGCCGTGCCGTTTGATCGACGCGGCAACCCGCTGTTTCAGATCGAACGTGCGTGTGCTGCTTAGAAAGTCGTTGAGTTCCTGCGTCGAATCCTGAAACGACAGTTGAATGTGATCGAGACCGGCTGCCTTCAGATCGCCGAGGCGCTTGTCGGTCAAACCGATGCCGGACGTGATCAGATTCGTGTAGAACCCAAGCCGCCGTGCTTCCTCGACCAGCACTTCCAGATCGTCGCGCACCAGCGGTTCGCCGCCCGAAAATCCGAGTTGCGCGGCGCCGAGCGCGCGCGCGTCGCGCAGCACGCCGATCCATTGCTCGGTGCTGAGTTCGCGACTGTGATCGGTGTAGTCGACCGGGTTGTAGCAGAACGCGCAATGCAGCGGGCAGCGGTAGGTCAACTCCGCGAGCAGCCACAGCGGCGGCGCGACGCCCTCCGGCACGGCTTGAGACCGTGCGTCGGCAACGGGTTGTGAAAGATCGGTCATCGCGCTACTCCAGCCATCCACGTGAATGCGCTTCAGCGACGAATGCGCGCACTTCGGGACCGAGTCCGGTGGCGTTGAACGCCTGCTCGAGATCGGCAATCAGCGCGCTCATGTCGCGCGTGCCGTCGCACCGTTTGAGAATTTCCGCCGCGCTCTGGTTGAGCTTCACCATCCCTTCCGGATAGAGCAGCACGTGAGCGTCTTGCGCCGGTTCCCATTGCAGGCGAAACAGCTTGTTGAGGGCGGGACGTTCCGAGTTGGACATGTCGTTCATTGTGGAAACGCCTTTTCGATCGAGTCCAGCATGGTCCACAGAATGTCGAGCTTGAATTGCAAAATCTCGAGCGCACCTTCCTGCTGTTCGCGACGTGTGAAATGATCGAGCGTGACCTGGAGACCGTGCTCCACGTCGCGCTGCGCGAGCGTGATGCGTGAGCGGAAATACGCGAGGCCGGACGCTTCGATCCACGGATAGTGTTCGGGCCAGCTTGCGAGCCGGTCGCGATGCACTTGCGGCGCGAACATTTCCGTCAGAGACGAACACACCGATTCCTGCCATGGTGCGCGGCGTGCGAAATTCACGTACGCGTCGACGGCAAAGCGCACGCCCGGCGTCACATGCTTGAGCGACCACAGTTCCTCGCGCGACAGGCCGACCGCGTCGCCAAGTCGTGCCCATGTTTCTATGCCGCCTTCCTCGTCGCCATAGCCGTCGTGATCGAGAATGCGCAGCACCCAGCGGCGGCGCGTCTCGCGATCCGGGCAATTGGAGAGCACCGCTGCGTCTTTCAGCGGAATATTGATCTGGTAATAGAAACGGTTCGCGACCCAGCCGCGAATCTGTTCGCGCGAGCAGCCGCCGCTATTCATCTTCACATTGAACGGATGGTGAATGTGATACGCCGTGCCCTTCGCGCGTAACTGCGCTTCGAATTCCTCGCGCGTCCAGGCTTCGCCGCCGGGCTTTTCGCCGCCAGACTTTTCGCCGCTCTGGGCGGCGTTGCTCGGTGCTGCACTCAAGGTGTCTTTCGCGTTCATGCGATCTCCGGTTCGTGCGCAGTCAGTGCTTGCTGCGCACGCTTCATAGTTCGAACGTCATGCCGTCGTACGCAACTTCAATGCCGTGCTCCATGAGGATACGGCGCTCGGCGCCGTCCTCGACGAGAATCGGATTCGTGTTGTTGATGTGGATCAGTACCTTGCGGACCTGCTGCTCGCCAAGCGAGTCCAGTACTTCGATCATGCCACCAGGACCGGATTGCTGCAGATGACCCATATCCGCCGCGGTTTTCTTCGAGAGACCGAGCCGGATCATTTCATCGGCGGTCCACAGCGTGCCGTCGACGAGCAGCAGACCCGCGTCGCGCATCGCATCGAGCACGTGTGCTTCGATCGCGCCGAGGCCCGGTGCGTAGAACACGCGCTTGCCTGTCTGCCGGTTGGTGATGACGAGCCCGATGTTGTCGCCGCGCTCCGGTGCGTTGCGATGCGGCGAGTAGGGCGGCGCCTTGCTGGTGAGCGGCAACGCGTGGATCTGCACGCCGGGTAACGCGTCGACGGCGAGCGGCGCGCCGTCCAAAGCGATGCGGCAGTGTTCGACGCCGCAGTAGTGCGAGAGCATCGGCGCGATCGGAAAGCCGCTCGTCAGGTCTTGCCAGACGGCATCGGTCGCATAGAGCGGCAGCGGCGTGTCGCGTTCGCGCAGCATCAACAGGCCGGTGACGTGATCGATCTGCGCGTCGATGACGAGCACCGCGGCGATGCCGCTGTCGCGCGCGCGTCGAGCCGGTTGCAGTTCGGGGTTTGCGGCAATTTGCGTGAGCAGATCGGGCGACGCATTGACGAGCAGCCAGTCCTCGCCGTTCGCGCTGATCGCAATCGACGATTGAGTGCGGCGCGTCGCTTTCAGCGTGCCGCGCCGCACGCCGTCGCAATTGCGGCAGTTGCAGTTCCACTGCGGAAAGCCGCCGCCCGCCGACGAGCCCAGTACCTTGATTTTCATGCCGCGCGGCGCAGCGTGCGCCCCTCGTGAGTAGATGGAAGAAACATGGCCGCGAGCGCATCAGCCACGCGTTCGCGCAAGGCGGGATCGCTCGCCAGGTGGCCTGCGCGCACGCACTCGACGTGTGCGGCGGGCACCGCCCGCGCGAGCCGGCGCAGATTGTCCGGTGGACACACCGGATCGCGCGAGCCATGCACGGCGGCAAGCGGCACACCCGCTGCGGCGGCGACGCGCGCAAGCGACAGCAGTCGTGTCGCTCCGAGCCAGCAGCGATGCGTCAGGTAATGGGCCTGAATGCGATATTTATCGACCAGCTTGCGGCTTTCCTTGTGTGAGATTCTGGCTGGCACGAGCTTGCGTCGCGTGCTTGCACTGGCAAGCACTGCGTTTTCATAGCCACGCCACGCGAGCGCGAGCGCTCGCTGTTGCGCGTCACTCGCGTCACTCGCGCCGCCGCGCCGCAAGCGCGCGGCGCAGCGCGCGAGCAATCCGGCAGGCTGCGTGCAACGGGCGGCGGCACACAGCTTCGCCCATGCATGCGGCGCGCGTCTGCGCGACGTGACAAAGAGACCGCGAACCTCGCGCGCCGATGTGAGAAAGAGGCCGCGTAGCACCACGCCCGTCACCGATTGCGGATGCCGCCCCGCATACGCGAGCGCGAGTGCCGCGCCCCACGAGCCGCCGAACACGCCCCACCGCTCTATGCCGAGCCGTACACGTACCGCCTCAATATCTTCGATGAGCAGGTCCGTGCGGTTGTGGCGCACGCCGCCGCGCGGCGTCGAGCGACCGGTGCCGCGCTGATCGATCAGCACGACTTTGAAGCGCGTCAAGTCGAAGAGCCGCGTTGCGTCGGGCTGGCTACCGCTGCCGGGACCACCGTGCAACACGACGACGGGCACGCCGTCCGCGGCTCCGGTCACCGTGAACGACACGCGCTGAGCGTCGCGCGTGCGCAGCGCGTGCACAGTCGGCGCCGTTTGCGGACGCATACGTGTGTGCATTTGCGTGGCTGAGCGCGGCCGCCTCATGGCAACATCCTCGCGAGCAGATTGTCACGGTCGATCCATTGATGCTTGAGCGCGCCCGCTACATGCAACGCGATCAGCGCGATCAGCACATAGGCGGTCGCTTCGTGAATGCCGAAGAACAGTTCGCGCAGCCCCGCGTCGTCCCAGCCCCACTTGGGCAGCGGGATACCCCAGAAGCGCGTTCCATAGCGGTTGAACGACGAGCCCAGATAGCCCGACACGGGCATTGCCACCATTGCCACGTATAAAAGGCCCTGCGTAGTGCGCGCGGCGGCGCGTTGCCACGGTCGCATCGGCGGCAGGGGCGGCCGGTGAAAGGCCACACGCGCCACGATGCGTAGAAGCACCAGCAGGAAAACCGTCAGTCCGATGGACTTGTGAAGGTTCAGAAGCGTCGCCTTGACGGGCAGGCCCTTCGGCAGTCCAACCATATACAGCCCGAGCGCGAGCAGGCCGATGATGCCGAAGGCGATCAGCCAATGCAGTGCGATCATCGAGCCGGCGTAGCGCGGTGCGGCGCTGGCGCGTGAGGGCGCGGAAGAAGAATGCGCGGTCGTCATGTCTGCCTCCTTTGGTTAGCCCACCACGAGGATTTCGCCCCGTCCGTCGACGGCGACGTCGCCTGCATAGCGGCGCGGCAGACGGGCCGCGCGCCACTGTGAGAAAGGCGCAATCTCGCTGGCGAGACTGCGCACGAGCAGAGACCAGAATACGTCGAAACCACGGCCGCCGTCGGTGAAGGTGGGCGGCACACTGGTGGGACGCTGGGCGAGCAGCAGGGTTCCGCGCCTCATCCCATACGCATAGTGTGCGCCCAGTTGACCGGCGATGCCGATGGTGCCCGCGACGAGCCGCGACGCTGCGAAATCGCCCGCATTGCCGCCCACCAGCACGAGCCCGCGACGCATGCGGTCGGCGAGCCGCGCGCCCGCGTTACCGTGAATCGTCAGCGTGCCGCCCGTCATGCCTTCCATGTCGCCGGCGAGCGCGCCCGCCGCGAAATCGCCGCAATTGCCCGCCACCGTCAGCCGTCCGCCGTGCATTTCGCAGGCGGTGAAATGGCCCGCGTCGCCGTCGATCCGCAACACGCCGCCGGCCATCTGCAAGCCGCATTGATCGCCTGTCGAACCGCTCACGATGAGGTGGCCTTGCGTCATTCGCGCGCCGATGCGGTCGAGCCACGGTACGGCGTCTTCGATCATCAGGGCGCAGTCGGCGCCACCCTGGCCCGCTTCGTCCGACGCAGCCGCATCGCCGCTGCGCGAGACGTCGAATACATCGCCGACGGCGCAACTATCGTTGCCTGCGGGCAGCACGATGCGCTCGACGTCCGCGATGGACAGCGCCGCGAGCGATGCCGGCAGCAACGCCGAGGCGTCGACGCGAAAAACCGGCGCCGTCCTGACGCGCAACGTGGTCACGACAGTCATGCGCCGCTCCCGCCGAGACCGGCCGCCAGTTGGTGAAGATGGAAGTGGTAGGGACCGAGCTTGCCGCCGTAATTGCCCGCCGACACGCGCAGCAGCCCCGCCGCGCGCCCCAGTCCGGCGGCTGCGACGATGCCCGCCGTCATCGCCGCGCCGACGTCCGCTTCGGTGAGCCCGTCGATCACGATTTCGAGCACACAGCCTACTTCCGCGCTTAGTTCGCTGCGCGCCGAGAGGCCCGCGAGTGTCGGACAGAACGCGTCGTTCGTGGACGCGGTGGCGCCTTTGTACTTCGAGCCGACCTTCGAACCCGAACGCACGACGCCGCCTGGAAACGGCATGATCACGTTCGGCAACATGCGCATCGCGGCGACGGCCGCTTCGGCAGCGGCCAGCGCCGCGTCGATATCGCGTGCGAGAAGAATCAGATTGCCGCCGCCCACGGCCTTCACGGTGGGCGCGGTTTCCTCGCAGACGAATTCGCCGTCCATCACCGGCACTCGCCAGTAGCGCGTGTCGCCCAGCATCTTGGAGATCTGCCAGCCGTCGCCGAAAAAACGCAGGTTCTTGCCGAGCGGTGCGAGATCGGAAAGCGGCGCTCGGCTCGTTTCTGGATCGATGCCGCGATACACGGCAGTGGTCGGGCAAGTGAGCACGCATTGCCCGACACGCCGTTCGATCTGCTTGGCCAGTTCCTTCGACGACACGGCGAACAGCAGCACGGCGGCGCCCGGCCGTCCATCTGGTGTTTCGTCGCCTTCGAGCGTGCGTTCGATGCCGGCCTCGCAGCCGCAGCCGATCACCGAGGTTGCAAAACCCGTCAGCGAGCGCGCCGCGTTCATTGCCCACGCCGGCGTATGCGCGGTGATCACGAGCCGCGTCGCCTTCATCGGAAATGCTTCCGCGAAGGTGGCGTCGATCGTGGTGCCGTTGATTTGCAGGGTCGCCGTGTCGCTCATCGTGTGCGGGTCGCTGTTCAGGTCAGCCATGTCAACCGTGCGCAAAGCATTCGACCGGCAGCAGCTTGCCGCCGCGGCAGCAGTTGCAGATTTCGTCGTCGCTGATTGCCGCATGCGCGAAGTTGCTCGCGAGATTTTTTTCGCTGTAGGCGCGTATCCGCTTCTCGATGCCCCGGTCGAATTCCGGCGACACGAAGTGGATGCCGCCCGTCGGCGTCGCGACGAGCGTGCCGTCGCGCGCCACCAGCTCGCCGTCCTTGAACACGTAAGCGGGCGACGTGAACATCCGTTCACGGTCCGGGTCGTCGCGATAGACGGCAATGTCCGCCGCGGCGCCCACGCCGAGATGGCCGCGGTCGCGCAAGCCGAGCAGGCGCGCCGGTCCCGCACGCGTGATGATTGCGATCTCGTACAGCGAGAACTCGCGTGTCAGTTGCGGTAACGCACTCGCCACTTGCGCGTCGGCATGGAGCTTCGCCAGTTGTTCGTCGCGAAACGATTTGTCCATCAAGAGACGGATCAGATGCGGATAGCTCGTGAAGGGGCCGCCGTTGGGATGATCGGTGGTCATGGCGACGCGCCACGGGTCGTCCACGAGAAGAAAAATCTCCAGCCCGATGATCCACTGCAATGCATTCACGTAGCTCTGCTCGCGATAGCGGAACGGCACCACGCCGCAACCGGCATCGCATTCGATATCGCCCACCACCCACTTGTGCGGCCGGGCGAGCGGCGCATTGCGGAACTGCATCATCGTGTCGCCGGAGGCCGTCACGGTCTGGCCGAAGATAATCTGGCCGACGTCGATCGACACGTTCGGCCGCGCGTTCACGGCCTCCGCGATCTGGCGCGCGCCCGACGAGAATTTCAGCGGTCCTTCCACGCCATAGCTGTGAAACTGAATATGAGTGAGGTGCACGGGAAGACCGTCGGCGGCATCCATCGTGGCGATGGTCGAATCGATGTTGCCGGGCACGCCGAGATTGCTCGCATGCACATGCAGCGGATGCGGCACGCGCAACTCGGTCAGCGCGCGCGTCAACGTGTGCAGGACGTCGCGCGGCGTGATGCCGTAATGCACGTGCGGTTCGTCGACATTCAACGCGCGCTGGTTGAACTTGAAGGCGGAAATGCCGCCGGGGTTCACGACCTTGACGCCCAGCGCCTTGCTGGAATGGATCGTCCAGCCGACATAGTCGCGCAGGCGCTCGAAGTCGTCGCGCGCGGCGAGCATCTGCAGGAACAGTTCGTCGTTGCCAAGCATCACGTAGGCGCCGTGATCGATGATCGGCGTGTCGCCCATTTCCAGATGCGTGTGCCGCGCGTTCGACGGCATCATCGCTGGCTCGAACGCTGCGGTGTAGCCCATTTCCGCGTAACGGTAGCCGGTTGCCAGCGTGCCGGGCGCGCAGACGCCGCACGAAGGCAGCCTCAGATAGCGGCCGTTCGCGTCCTGCACGGACTCATAGGCTGCGTCGCGCACGGGGTCGTCGCGGTGATCCTCGGGCAGCAGAAGGCGCGACAGGTTCGTCTTGCCGCCGCCAATATGCGAATGCATGTCGATGCCGCCCGCCATTACGATCATGCCGGTGGCGTCGTATTCGTTGTCGGCGGGGACGTTGGCAGGTACATCGACGATGCGACCGTCGCGAATGGCCAGGTCGCGGCGCTCGCCGTCGACGCCGTTGGCTGGATCGAAAACCGTGCCGCCCTTGAGCCGGATCAGCGTCATGGCCGCACCTGCGCGGCGGAAGGTGCGCGACCAGGCGCCGGGAAGCTGGTGGGTATCCGCGCGGCAAGCTGCGCCGCCACTGTCGCGACCGTGGCAAGCGGCGCGCCGCGCGCGGCGGCGAGCGGCATCACCACCGAACTGTCGACCCGGAACAGATGCCCGCCGCTATCGACGCCAGGTGTGGCGACCGGAATGAACACGGTGCCCTTGCCACGCGCCGCCGCGGTCTGCGCGAGAGCGGGGTGGCCGAGCACGATCGTCGGCAGGTTTTGAGACAATGCTTCGGGCCATGCGGGCGGCGCGAAACTGGCGACCCACAGCAGCGCGTCGATTTCGCCATCCGCGAGCAGCCTTTCGGTGCGATAGCGATACGGATCGTGATCGAGCGGTGCCGTGCCGGCGGTGCGTGCCGGCTTCGAGACCCGCGTGCGAAGCGGCAGCCCCGACAGCCACGTGACCGTCTGGTTGACGCTCAGCGCGCCGTCGTCGCCGCCGAGCGCGAGGCCGCCCGCGCGCGACTTCAGATTCGACGCCTTGACGATCCGGTTCAGCGCTTCGATCAACAGTGCCGCATGCGGGCCGGGCAACGAAGCGGGTTCATAAACGAATACGGTGTAGCGCGCCGCCGCGATGCGAGCTTGTAGCGCCTGCAACACGTCGAGCGACTGCTTCGAGTTCTGGGCATCTGCAATGTCTTCAGGGAATGCGTTTGGCGCACGCGCGTCGCTGATGGTGGACCACAGCGCGAGCGTATCGAACGGATCGGCGTCCGGCAGGATCGACTCGACTCGCGTGTTTGCAAGGCGGCTTGCCGCCGGATCGGACTCGCAGCCGACGAACACCAGTTCGCGCGCCGTGTCGGTTCCTTCAATCGTGCGGGCGAAGAAGCGCGGATAGCGGCGCGACGGCTGACAGCCGAAAAATATCAGCAGATCGGCGCGGGAGCGCACTTCGGAAAGCGTCGTGAAAAACGAGCCGCGGTCCTGCAAGGCGAGCGTGGCCGCGCTCATCGCATCGCCATGCTGATGGTCGAGGATCGCGCCGCAGCCTGCAGCAAGCGTGTACAACGCACGCGCGCCGGCCACATCGGTCGTCAATCCGCCGAACAGCGGACGCCGGGCCGACGACAGAATCCTTGCTGCATTGGCAAGCGCTGCGTCCAGTTCCACGTCGTGTCCGTCAACGCTCGCACCGCACTGCTCATCGGCAGCGCCGTAGCACGCGAGCGCTTGCAAGAGGCGAGGGCAGTCGGTGTTCTGCACGGCGAGCGTTGCGTCGCCACGCGATTCGATCGCAAGGTCGTCGCATAGCAGCGGACAGAACGGGCAGGTCCAGTCGCGTGTGATCGACGCGGCGGGCACGTGGGCCGCGCCTGAAGGCATGGTCGTCGACGGGTCAGTGGGCGAGAGGTGCATGGGGCGACATTTAGCAAGCTCCATGCCGATGCGTTGGACTGCACAGTGTAAGCGGCGGCACGTAGCGCTCCGGCTGCCTATGCAAGCCCTCGTTAGCTGGATCGCGGAGACTGGGCGAGACACGACCAAGGGCCGAGGGCTCGCGACCTTGTCACCACAGGCCGCGCAAGTCTGACGCACCGCACAGGTTGTGTGTCGTTCTGGAGCAGAGTGTCACGCGCGGCTCTTTAAAGCTCGACAAAGCTTGCCGTTTGTTTACCGCCACACCCCGTTCACCGATTGGCATGGAACTTGTTTTGCTCGCCTACGTGGATGCGGCGAGCGGCATGCCGACGTGGCCGTCGTGCAGCGCAGAGGCCACGAGCCACGCGCTTGCGCCGGTGCGAGCCGCCGCCTCGATGTCGTCGCGATGGCGAATCCCGCCCGCGCCGATCACGTCTGTATGGGCTGGAGCAGTGGCGCGAACACGCTCGAAAGTGGCGAGATCGGGGCCGTCGTAGCTGCCAACCTGATCGAGTGTCATCGCGATCACTCTTCGCGGCCACGACGCGGGCGTGAGTGTCGAGATGTCGGAAGGTGTTGCGGCTGTCAGCAGTTGACCGGCGCGATGGTCGAGTGAGAGTAGCGGCGAGAGCCCGGCGGTTTCGGCGGCGTGCAGGGCTTGCGGGTCTTGCAGCGATTCGGTGCCGAACACCGGCACGAGCGTCGCCAGATCGTGGGTCGCGGGCTTGCTGCCAGCGTCGATACGGTCGAAGAGCGCGAGCATCGAAGCGTAGTCCGCGTAGCCAGCGTCGAGCCAGATGTCGATGCCCGGCAGCGCCGCACGCAGAGCAGTGAGCGTTTGAATGTGAGCGCCCCGTTGGAGGATGGCGCCAAGGTCGGCGATATAGAGCGTGCGCGCGCCGCTCGCAGCAAGCAGCGCGCGGGCGACGGCAAGCGGTTCGCTGGTGGCCGTCAGCGACGAGCGTATCGGCAGATAGGCAGTCCGTTCGCCGCGCACGGCGCGAACGACGTGGCCGTCGAGCAGATCCAGAACCGGTATCACCTGCATAGGGGCGCATCCTTTGACCAAGATCTTTGTCTTCGAGTATCTCACCGGCGGCGGCATCGACCCCGCGCTTGCTGGAGCTGGCAGCCTCGCCGACCTGAGCGCGCTGATCGTAGAAGGCCGCGTGATGCGCGACGCGCTGGTCGCGGACCTGCGCGAACTCGACGGCGTTCAGGTCAGCTTCGCGAGTTCGCGCTTCGAGACCGTCGATCCCGCGTTGGCTCATTGTATGGCCGCGCCCGGTGAATCGATGACGGCCTTCGTCGCGCGCGTGGCCCGCGAGCACGACTACGCATGCATCATCGCGCCGGAATGCGACGGCTTGCTGCTGCATCTGTACGACGCGGTCGGCGCGGCGCGCTGGCTCGGCTGTGCGAAAGAGGCGATTCGCGTCGCGTCGAGCAAGAGCGCGACGGCGGCCTGTCTGGCGGCGCATGGCATCGCGACCACGCCGGCCATCGAACCCGGCCAGGCGGTGACCCACACAGGCAACAAATGGGTCGTCAAACCCGACGATGGCGCGGGCGGACTCGACACATTCCTGTTCGACGATTTCGCGCAGGCTTGCGCCGAATTCGACGCACGCGCGGCGCAAGGGCGCAACCCGGTGTTGCAGGAGTGGGTCGACGGCGAGCCGCTCAGTCTTTCTCTGATCTGCGATGGCGAGCGCGTCGAACTGGTCAGCATCAACCGGCAGCAGATTGGCCTGAGCGAAGGCAAGGCGCATGGGAAGCATGCGCGCATCGTCGAATTCGACGGTGTGGCGGTCAATCAGATCGACACGGCGGGCGAGCAGGGCGAGGCGCTGCGCGAGCTTGCGAAACGCGTCGCGACGGCGATGCCCGGGCTGCGCGGCTTTGCGGGCATCGACGTGGTGTGGCATCCGTCGCGTGGGCCGGTCGTCATCGAAGTCAATCCGCGCCTCACTGTGGCTTATGCAAGCCTTTCCGCCGCACTGGGGGGCAATCTCGCGGCGGCTTTGCTGGTGGCGCATGGCGTGCGCGTTCAGCCGGGCAAAACCGATGACACCGGTGAAACCGGTGAAACCCGTGAAGCCGGCCAATCAGGTGAATCGCGCGGGCCGGGCGAATCGGCAACAGGCGACCGACCTACGGCCGCGGCGGCGCGGGCCCACGACGCCCGGCCTCTTTGCAGAGTTCGACCATGAACGCGCCGCGCATGAACTCCGTGAGCGCCGCGCCGGTGTTCGGCTGGGACGTCGGCGGCGCGCACGTCAAGGTGTCGATGAACGATGCGAGCGGCGTCGTGCTCGAGGTCGCGCAGTGGGCTTGCCCGTTGTGGCAAGGGCTCGAACATCTCGAACGCACCATCGACCTCGTGTTCGAACGCTGGCCGGTCGCGAAAACCTACGCGGCGCGGCACGCCGTGACGATGACGGGCGAGATGGTCGATCTTTTCGAGGACCGCGCACAAGGCGTGCGGGCAATCGCAGCGGCGCTCGCGCAGCGGCTCGGGCCACGCGTCGCTTTCTATGCGGGCGAGTCTGGCTGGTTGACGGCGCAGACCTGCGCGGCCGGCTGGCGCAGCGTCGCGTCGGCGAACTGGCTGGCGACCGCTCGCTGGATAGCGACGCGCATACCGAATGCATTGCTGATCGACATCGGCAGCACGACGACCGACATCATTCCGCTTGCGAACGGGCGAGTCGTTGCGCGCGCATCGACGGATGCCGGGCGGCTCGCGACCGGTGAACTCGTCTATCAGGGCGTCGTGCGCACGCCGTTGTGCGGGATCGCGCAGCGCATCGAGTTCGGCGGGGCGGCGGTCAACGTGATGAACGAATGGTTCGCGACCACCGCAGACGTCTATCGCCTCACCGGCGAACTCGCGGCGCAATACGACCTTTACCCGAGCGCCGACAACGGCCCGAAAGACGAACTCGCGAGCAGAAGGCGGCTCGCGCGGATGATCGGCCGCGACGCGCATGAAGCGAGCCCCGCCGAATGGCGCGCGTTCGCGCAGCGTTGGCGCGAGCTGCAGCTGCGCGAGATCGGCGCCAACCTGACGCGCGTGACGGCGGCGCATCCCGAGCTTGCCGCCGCACCGCTCGTGGGCGCTGGTTGCGGACGCTTTCTGGCGGCGGCGCTCGCGCGTGAAGAGGCGCGCGGCTATATGGATTTCGGCGCGCTCGCGGGAGGCGCGGCCGATCAGGCGGACTGGATAGCGACGTGTGCGCCGAGCGTGGCGGTAGGGCTACTCGCGGCGATGCACTATGCGCAGGCCGGCGGCGGCGTTCGAAGCGTCGATGCGGCTACACGCGCCGCATGAACCCACACGAGACATCCGGAGGAGGCGGGCGCAAAGAGCAAACAGGCGGGCCAGCAGGCAAGCGGACAAGCAAACGAGGTTAATCGCAAACGAGGACAACGATCATGTGGGTGGTCAAGATCGGGGGCAGCCTGAGTCATGAGCCGGCGCTGCGCCAATGGCTCATCGAGCTATGCGAAGTGGGGGGCGGGCGCGTCGTCATCGTTCCGGGCGGCGGCGATTTCGCGGACAAGGTGCGGCAGTATCAAAGCGAGTGGAGCTTCGACGACCTCGCCGCGCACAACATGTGTTTGCTGGCCATGACGCAATACGCGCTCCTCATGCAAGGAGTCTTGCCCGAACTCGTGCTCGCATCGAGCGAGGCGAAGATCCGTCGCGCGCTGCGCGACGGCCACGTCGCGGTGTGGGTGCCGACTGCGCTGATGCGCGACACGCCCGACGCGATGAGCAACTGGGACACAACTTCCGACAGCCTCGCCGCGTGGCTCTCGACGATGCTGAACGCCGAGCGGCTGATCGTCGTGAAGTCCTGCCCGATCTTGGGAAACGAACGGCTCGAGACGCTTGCAGCCGCGGGCGTGGTAGATCGAAGCTTTGTCGATTACGTGAACGAGGCGAACTACGTCGTCGAGCTGTTCAATAAGGACAATGTCGAACTGATGCGCGACCGGTTGCTGAATACGCCGGTGATCTGACTCAACTGCCTCGCAGAGGCGGTTGAGCTTGCCAATCTAGCCGAGCCGAGGTTAGGGCATAGAGCGCATTCAGTCATGCCGCCCATGCAGCGTGCTACACGCGGACCGCGTCGGCCGCAGCCCGATCCGCCGCCATACCGGCCGCGCCAACATCGCCTGAGCCGCGATGCAATGCGTCCGCCCATTGCGCAACGCGCTGCGGATCGAGCCGCGAGCGCCTGCCGTCGACGCACAACGCGGTCCGAAAACCCGCCACATCAGGCGCGAGCGCGCGAATCTGCTCCAGCTGCGCCCAGCCGAGCGAACCGGCAACGCCGCACATTCCGCCTCGTTCGCGCGTGAGTCGCAGCCATCGCCCGAGCGTGTCGGTGTCCACATGATCGAACAGCGTGCTGCCGTCTTTGGCGGAAGTGTCGAACATCACGCCGACAAAACCGAGCGACGCCGCGTGCGCGGCCAACTCGCCGTTCATGCCGCCATCGCAAAGCAACACCGGCACGACAGCCGCCGGCAGGTTCGCCAGTTGTTCGAGGCAACGGCGAGCGGCCGGTCCAGGCGTCACACCTACTTTCACGTAATCGACGCCCGTGTCGCTTACTTCGATCACGCGCGCGGCGATTTCATCCAGCGCATCCGCGGGCAAATCGCCGATCGTCGCGCTAATCGGCTTGACCGGATAACGGGCGCGAAGCTCGCGCACGATCCGCGCGATGTCGCCGATATCGAGCCCGCCCAGCGCGCCCGCATGCGGTTCCTTCAGGTCGATCAGGTCGGCGCCTGCGCGGGCGGCATCCAATGCTTCGTCGTACGAGCGGACGCTCGCAAGCAATGCGGTCATCGGTGTTCTCCGAAAAAAGCGGGAAAAACGCGAGTGGTACGCAACTAATACGTGTCAGGCGGCCTGGCCACCCGGCGATGCAAGACGTTCGCGGTGCCGCGCGATCGCGGCGGTGAGCCAGCCCCACGCGGTGCGTTCGGCGTCGCCGGCTGTTTTGTCGATGGCGATCTGCAGATACGCCATTTCGCGATCGACCTTGTCGGCCGGCAGCATGAAGAGCCGGCTCACGAGAATTGCGCCTTCCACCACGGCGGCCTGCGCGCGGTTGAAACCGGCGAACGGCGCATGCGTTTCGCGGTACACGCATTTCATGCGCAGTACCGGGCGCTCGTTGTCGTCACGCAATTCATCGAGTTCGAGTTCGGCATGCGCAAGCGACTCGGCGAGCCGCACGCTCGCCACATGGCTTGCGGCGAGCGTCGGCCAATCGGTCGCGCAATGCGTGACGCAGCCGGCAAAGATGCGGACATCCGTAGTGAAATTGAGGACCGCCGCGCGCGAGGCGACGATATTGTCGAGCGTCACGGACGGACGGAACGGCGAGAGAATGACGAACTCGCCCTCGTAACGGGCTCCCATCGGCGCGACATGAGGACGGCCATCGCACGCTGCCGTAGTGACGATCGTTTCGTGAATCATGGATGGGAACGCGTGTCCTGGCAGCGCTCTAGGCCGCCCGTTCAGCTAACGATTAACAATCGATCCGTAGAGGGGCCGCATCACGCGGCCCATGCGGGCTTTAACGCGTAGCGATATACATCGTGATTTCGAAACCAAAACGCATATCGGTGTAGCTCGGAGTCGTCCATTGCATAAGGTGCTTCCTCCATCGAGTTGATACAGCGTTGCGCCGTCGGCCCGACACACTGCCGGACTGCATTGGCGTAATCGACTACGCAAGCTCCGTGCCGGACCGGCAACGAAGACTGGAGCAGCCTATGCCGCGCCGCAATACAGCGTTCGCCGAATAACGGCGGCGGGCAGGCCCGCGCGGCATGGGCGCCGCACGAGCTTCTGGCGCGGCGCACTGTTCCGATAATGCAGCAAAGTGTTCCACCGCGCACGAAAGACCCTGATGCGCGTGTCACATACGGCGCGCATGCAACTTCACACTTTCGGTGGCCATTCAGGAGCGCGGAGCCGGCCTCATGCTTACGCCGCGATCTCACCGAAGCAGGTTGCATACGAGTGGGTAACAGGTTCCTTTCTTCGCACTTGCCGAAAGCGCGCTCCACGATATGCGATTGATAACGGATCGATTAAGTCTGCCAAATAAAATCGTGAATTCTCAACAATGACGTCCTTGCCTACAGTGCACTCAAGCGCTTCTTTCTTCCGGCAGCGCGCCTGTTCACAATCGAGGATACGTCATGAACGATTTCAGTCAACCGGTGATCGAGTCCCTGCACAAGCCGCGCGATGCGGGCAATGCGCGCGAGCGCTATGCCGCCGGCGTCATGAAGTATCGCGAGATGGGCTACTGGCAACCGGATTACACGCCGAAAGACACGGACGTGATCGCACTCTTTCGCATCACGCCGCAACCGGGCGTCGAGCCGGAAGAGGCTGCGGCGGCCGTGGCTGGCGAATCGTCGACGGCAACATGGACCGTTGTGTGGACCGACCGGTTGACCGCGTGCGACATGTACCGCGCAAAGGCGTATCGGGTCGATCCGGTGCCCGCGTCGAACGCGGCCGAGCCGCAGTACTTTGCGTACATCGCGTATGAACTCGACCTGTTCGAAGAAGGGTCGATCGCGAACCTGACGGCGTCGATCATTGGCAACGTATTCGGCTTCAAACCGCTGAAAGCGCTGCGGCTCGAAGACATGCGCATACCTGTTGCTTATCTGAAGACCTTCCAGGGACCGCCGACGGGAATCGTCGTCGAACGCGAGCGGCTCGACAAGTATGGCCGTCCGCTGCTGGGCGCCACTGTCAAGCCCAAACTCGGTTTGTCGGGCAAGAACTATGGCCGCGTCGTGTACGAAGGTTTGCGCGGCGGCCTCGATTTTCTGAAGGACGACGAGAACATCAACTCGCAGGCTTTCATGCACTGGCGGGACCGCTTTCTGTTTTCCATGGAGGCGGTGAACCGCGCGCAAGCGGAGACCGGCGAGGTCAAGGGCCACTACCTGAACGTAACGGCGGGCACGATGGAGGAAATGTATGAGCGCGCCGAATTTGCGAAGGAACTGGGTTCATGCATCGTGATGATCGACCTCGTGATCGGCTGGACCGCGATTCAGTCGATGTCGCGCTGGGCTCGCAGAAACGACATGATTCTGCATCTGCATCGGGCGGGGCACAGCACATACACGCGTCAGCGCAATCACGGCATTTCGTTTCGCGTGATCGCGAAGTGGCTGCGCATGGCCGGTGTCGACCATGCGCATGCGGGCACGGCGGTGGGCAAGCTCGAAGGCGATCCACTGACCGTGCAGGGCTTTTACAACGTGTGCCGCGAGGCGCGCAACGAAGTCGACCTGTCGCGCGGCATATTCTTCGAGCAGCCGTGGGCCGGCTTGCGCAAGGTAATGCCGGTGGCCTCGGGCGGCATTCACGCGGGACAGATGCATCAACTGCTCGACCTGTTCGGCGACGACGCGATCCTGCAGTTCGGCGGCGGCACCATCGGGCACCCTGGCGGCATTCAGGCGGGCGCCGTCGCCAATCGGGTCGCGCTCGAGGCGATGGTGAAAGCGCGTAACGAAGGACGCGATATTCGTGACGAAGGCCCGGACATTCTGGAGGCCGCGGCGCGCTGGTGCGGGCCGCTGAAGCAGGCGCTCGATACCTGGCGCGACGTGAGTTTCAACTACGCATCGACCGATTCACCGGATTTCGCCGCCACGCCGACCGCGGCATAAGCGGCGCATCGAAAGACTCCTGGTGCAGGTTCGCAGCAGTGCCGACGCACTGCGCGGGAGACCGTGTGCGCCGTCTGAACGTTGCAGTCAATCAATCGCGAGGTACGTCATGCGCATTACACAAGGCACGTTTTCTTTCTTGCCGGAACTCACGGACGAAGAGATCGGTTTGCAGATCGACTACGCGCTCGGCCAGGGCTGGGCCTGCTCCGTCGAATTCACCGATGACCCGCATCCGCGCAACACGTATTGGGAAATGTGGGGTCTGCCGATGTTCGACCTGCACGATGCGGCCGGCGTGCTGCAGGAAGTGAAGGCGTGCCGCGCCGCGCGGCCGCAGCACTACATCAAGGTCAACGCGTTCGACTCGGTACGCGGATTCGAGACGATGCGGCTGTCGTTCATCGTCAACCGGCCCGATGACGAGCCGGGTTTCCGGCTTACGCGTAGTGATGGACCCGGGCGTGTGCAGCGATATGGGTTGTCGGGCTACGCGAGCGACAGGCCATCGGGCGAGCGCTACGGCCCGGCGCGCTGATAGCGGCGACGGGAGCGTAATGAGGTGCCGCGGAGGTGCCGCGGAGGTGCCGCGAAAGCGTGGCCAATGCGTGGCCAAAGCGCGACTAAAGCGCGATGACCGGAGGGAGAAAGCATGACCGAAGCTGCCGTTATTGACGCCGACGCACCGTCGTCCGCAGCCGGGCACGACGCACCGGACGACCACGCGGCAAAGCACGCGAGCCGTGGGTTGCCGCCGCATATCGACCTCGCCGCGCTCTATCGTGATTCCGGCATCGGCGACGTGCTCGCGGAACTCGACCGCGATCTCGTCGGCCTCGCGCCGGTGAAAACGCGCATTCGCGAGATCGCCGCGCATCTGCTCGTCGAACGGGCGCGCGAATCGCTCGGTCTCGCGAGCGGCGCGCCGACGCTGCATATGTGCTTCTCTGGCAATCCCGGCACCGGCAAAACGACGGTGGCACTACGCATGGCCGAGGTGCTGCATCGGCTTGGCTACATTCGCCGCAATCATCTCGTCTCCGTCACGCGCGACGATCTGGTCGGCCAGTACATTGGCCATACCGCGCCGAAAACGCGCGATGTGCTGAAGCGCGCGATGGGCGGCGTGCTGTTCATCGACGAAGCGTATTACCTGTATCGCCCCGAAAACGAACGGGACTACGGACAGGAAGCCATAGAAATTCTGCTGCAGACAATGGAAAACCAGCGCGACGATCTGGTGGTGATCCTCGCCGGCTACGCGTCGCGCATGGAAGTGTTCTTCGAAAGCAATCCGGGTTTTCGCTCGCGCATTGCGCATCACATCACGTTTCCCGATTACGGCGACGCCGAACTGCTCGACATTGCCGAGCGCATGCTCTCGACCTTGAATTACCGCTTCGACGCCGATTCACGGCGCGCTTTCGCGGATTACCTCGCGCGGCGCACCCGTCAGCCGAATTTCGCCAATGCGCGCTCGGTGCGCAACGCGCTGGACCGCTCGCGGCTGCGCCAGGCGAATCGTCTTTTCGCCGCGGCGATGCAGGGCGGCGCGCCGATCGACGCGGCCGCGTTGACACTCATCACGACCGAAGACATTCGCGCAAGCCGCGTATTCGCCGAGCCGCTCGCGCAAAACGCCGAGCCGTCCGGGCCTTTTCTTCCGTCGGGCGCGGATGAGCCGGGCGCCGCTGCGTCGGGCGCCGCTGCGTCGCGAGCCGTGACGGCCCCGCCAGGCTGAAACAGAACAACCTCAGGAGATCGCCATGCAAGACGGACGCACGACCCTTTCGAAGTTTCTCATCGACACGCTCGACCGCCAGCCTTGCACGGCGGGAACGGCACAGAACGCGGGGCTATCCGCGCTGCTGATCGACGTAGCCGCGGCCATCAAGTCGATCTCCGCGATGCTGACCAAGGGGGCGCTCGGCGGTAATTACGGATCGGCGCAAAGCATCAACACACATGGCGAGGAGCAGAAGAAGCTCGACGTCGCCACCAACGAAATCTTCGTGCAGCAGTGCGAGTGGGACGGGCTGCTTGCCGCGATGGCCTCCGAAGAAATGGAGAGCGTCTACACCATTCCGCAAGGTTACCCACGCGGCGACTATCTGCTCGCGTTCGATCCGCTCGACGGCTCGTCGAATATCGACATCAACGGCGTGGTCGGTTCGATTTTTTCGGTGCTGCGCAATGTGGATGAGCGTTCCGCCGACATGGATCGACCAGTCGGCGAATCCGCGTTTCTCAGGCCGGGCCGCGAGCAGGTCGCGGCGGGCTACGCGATTTACGGCCCTTCGACGATGCTCGTGCTCTCGGTCGGCAACGGCACGCATGGTTTTACGCTGGAGCGCGAGATCGGCAATTTCGTGCTGACGCACTCGAACATTCGCATTCCGGAGAACACCGCCGAGTTCGCGATCAATGCGTCGAACGAACGCTTCTGGGAGCCGCCCGTGCGCCGCTACGTGCAGGAATGCAAGGACGGCCGCACGGGTTGCCGTACGGAGGACTTCAACATGCGCTGGATTGCCTCGATGGTCGCGGAGGTGCATCGCATCCTGATGCGCGGTGGCGTGTTCATGTATCCGCGCGACTCGAAAACGCCGGTCATGGAAGGACGCCTGCGGCTCTTGTATGAGGCCAACCCGATGAGCTTTCTGGTCGAGCAGGCTGGCGGCCTTTCCATCACCGGCCGCGAGCGCATTCTCGACGTGGTGCCGCATGCGCTGCATGGGCGCGTACCGGTGATTCTCGGCTCGCGCAACGAAGTGGAGCGCATTGGCCGCTATCACGGCGAATACGACCGTGGCGAAGATCGGCCGTTCACGTCGCCGCTCTTTGGCCGCCGCTCGCTTTTTCTGCCGGGTTTCACCGCCTGAGCGCGAGCCGCCCAGGCTAGTCAGAACCGGCCGAACAGAACACTACTATCCGGAGACAAACGCATGTCAATCAAACACCCGATCATCGCGGTGACCGGTTCGAGCGGCGCCGGCACCACGACCGTGATGAAGAGCTTCACCCATATTTTCAGGCGCGAGAAGATCAACGCGCAGATCGTGGAAGGCGACGCGTTTCATCGTTACGACCGCAACGGCATGCGCGAAGCGATGAAGCAGCACGAGCGCGACGGCGTACCGAACTTCAGCCATTTCGGACCAGAAGCGAATTTGCTCGAAGAACTGGAGGCGCTGTTCGCGAGCTATGGCGAGAACGGCACCGGCAAGTTTCGCCACTACGTGCACGACGAAACTGAAGTGCGGCTCTACAAGCAGGATGCCGGGACATTTACACCGTGGGAAGACGTGCAGCCCGGCACGAATCTGATGTTCTACGAGGGCTTGCACGGCGCGGCAGTGACCGATCGTATCGACATCGCGCGGCATGCGGATCTTCTGATCGGCGTCGTGCCGATCATCAATCTCGAATGGATTCAGAAACTGCATCGCGATCAGACCATGCGCGGTTATTCGCACGAGGCGGTGGTCGATACGATCCTGCGGCGTATGCCTGATTACGTGAACTACATATGTCCGCAATTCTCGCGCACGCACGTGAATTTTCAGCGTGTGCCGACCGTGGATACGTCGAACCCGTTTATCGCGCGCGAAATTCCTCAGCCCGACGAGAGCTTTGTCGTGATCCGGTTCGCGCGGCCCAAAGGTATCGACTTCCAGTACCTGCTGACGATGCTGCACGATTCCTTCATGTCGCGCCCCAACGTGATCGTCGTTCCGGGCGGCAAGATGGGGCTCGCCATGCAACTCATCTTCACGCCGATGATTCTGCAGCTGATCGACCGGCGATCGAGGGCATGAGTCGAAGGTGCATGAGCCGCAAGGGCCTGAGCCTTCCACGCTCCGGCTTTGCAGCGAGACATTCAGTGCAGGTTTTGAAGGAGACATTCGATGAGTGCCGTCGCACAATCCATTGCATATCCCGAGACCCGCGTGATGGCCAACGCGCTGCGCATGCTCGCGATCGACGCCGTCGAAGCGGCAAAGTCAGGCCACCCCGGCATGCCGCTTGGCATGGCAGAGATCGCCGTCGCGCTATGGGACCGGCATTTGAAACACAATCCGCGCAATCCGGCATGGCCCGATCGCGACCGCTTCGTGCTGTCGAACGGACATGGCTCGATGCTGTTGTACGGGCTGCTGCATCTCACGGGCTACGACCTTGCAATTGAGGAACTCAAGCGCTTCCGTCAATTGCATAGCAGGACGCCGGGGCACCCCGAGGTTGGCGTAACGCCGGGTGTCGAGACGACGACCGGCCCGCTCGGACAGGGCCTCGCAAACGCGGTCGGCATGGCGCTCGCCGAGGCACTGCTCGCGCGCGAATTCAATCGGCCCGGTCACACGATCGTCGATCATCGCACGTATGTGTTTGCCGGCGACGGCTGCCTGATGGAAGGTATCTCGCACGAAGCGGCGTCGCTCGCGGGAACGCTGAAACTCGGCAAGCTCACGGTGCTTTACGACGACAACGGCATCTCGATCGACGGACATGTCGCGCAGTGGTTCAGCGACGACACGCCCGCGCGTTTCGCCGCATACGGCTGGAACGTGGTGCGCGACGTGGACGGCCATGACGTCGACGCTGTCGACCTCGCGCTGCAAGACGCGCGCGCGGCTGGCAAGCCCACGTTGATCTGTTGTAGGACGGTGATAGGCAAAGGGTCTCCGTCAAAAGCGGGCACGCACGACGTGCACGGCGCACCGCTCGGCGCTGAAGAGGCCGAGAAAACGCGGCGCGCACTGGGCTGGCCGCATCCGCCCTTTGCGACACCGCAAGAGATCCGCGCGCAGTGGGATGCGAGCGGGCGCGGCGAGGCCGCGGAGGCCGACTGGAAGCGCCGCTTCGATGCTTATCGCGAGCACTATCCGCACGAAGCTGCCGAATTCGAGCGCAGAACGCGAGGCGCGCTCCCTGCACATTGGCGCGATACGGTTCGCGCGATGCTGCGCGACGCTGACAGTGCGGCTCAATCCATCGCGACGCGCAAGGCGTCGCAGCAGAGCATCGCCGTCCTCGCCCGCGCGTTGCCGGAATTGCTGGGCGGCTCGGCCGATCTGAGCGGCTCGAATCTCACCAACTGGCCTGCCGCCGTGGACATTCACACCGACGAAGCCGGCCTGCAAGGCGGCAACTATCTGCACTACGGGGTGCGCGAGTTCGGCATGAGCGCGGCGATCAACGGTATCGCGTTGCATCGCGGGCAAATAGCATTTGGCGGAACTTTCCTCACGTTTTCCGACTACTCGCGCAACGCGCTCCGCATGGCCGCGCTGATGAAGACGCGCTCGATCTTCGTGTTCACGCACGACTCGATCGGCCTTGGAGAAGACGGGCCGACTCATCAGTCGGTTGAACACGCAGCGAGCTTGCGGCTGATTCCCGGACTCGACGTCTGGCGTCCGTGCGACACGGTAGAGACGGCGCGCGCGTGGGCGAGCGCGGTAGAGCGCGAGGGACCGTCGTGCCTGCTGCTGAGCCGGCAGAACCTGCCGTTTGTTGCACGGGAGAGCGAGCAGATCGACGCGATCGAGCGGGGCGGTTATGTGCTGCGGGACTGGCACGATGCGTCGAAGTCCGCGCATCCGCACATGGAATCGCGGCTGATACTGATCGCTACGGGCTCCGAAGTTTCGCTCGCGCTCGATGCGCTCGCGCCGCTCGCTGCCTTGGGTATCGCTGCGCGCGTCGTGTCGATGCCGTCGACGAGCGTGTTCGACCGGCAGTCCGATACATGGCGCGATGCAGTGTTGCCTCCCGGCGTGCCGCGCGTCGCAGTGGAAGCGGGCGTGCGCGCGTTCTGGCGTCAGTACGTGGGTCTGGAAGGGGGCGTGGTAGGTATCGACACCTTTGGCGAATCCGCCCCGGCCGCCGATCTGTTCGACCATTTCCAGTTGACCGCGCAGGCTGTCGTGGACGAAGCCCGTCGCGTCGTGCTGCACGCTAGGTGAACAGAATCCGATTCGTCTTCGAGGAGTTTGCAATGGCCTTCATAGCACTGCGTCAACTATTGGATCACGCGGCCGAGCACGGCTACGGCGTGCCCGCGTTCAACGTCAACAACATGGAGCAGATTCACGCGATCATGCAGGCTGCGGAAGAAACCGCGAGTCCGGTGATATTGCAGGCGTCGGCGGGCGCGCGCAAGTATGCGGGCGAGCCTTATCTGCGCCACCTCGTGCTGGCCGCTCTCGAAGCGCATCCGGACATTCCGCTCGTGCTGCATCAGGACCACGGCGCGAGTCCGGCGGTGTGTCAGCAGGCAATCCGTTCGGGCTTTACATCCGTGATGATGGACGGCTCGTTGCTGCCCGATCAGAAAACACCCGCAACCTATGACTACAACGTCGACGTGAGCCGGCGCGTAGTGGACGCAGCGCATGCGGTGGGTGTTTCCGTCGAAGGAGAACTCGGTTGTCTCGGGTCGTTGGAAACCGGCATGGCCGGCGAGGAAGACGGCGTCGGTGCGCAAGGGCAGCTCACGCGCGACGATCTGCTCACCGATCCGCGCGAGGCGCAGATTTTCGTGGAATCCACTGGCGTCGACGCATTGGCGATTGCCATCGGCACCTCGCACGGCGCCTATAAATTCAGCCGGGAACCGACCGGCGATATTCTCGCCATCGGCCGGATCGTCGAAATTCACGAGCGGATTCCGAACACGCATCTCGTGATGCACGGTTCGTCGTCGGTGCCACAGGAATGGCTCGCGATAATCCGTGAATACGGCGGCGAGATTCCTACCACGTACGGCGTACCGGTCGAAGAAATCCAGCGCGGGATTGCGCATGGAGTGCGCAAGGTGAATATCGACACCGACATCCGGCTCGCAATGAGCGGCGCAATGCGCAAGTCTCTGGCGAATGCGCGGGCCGAGTTCGATCCGCGCGCCGCGTTGAAGGCCGCAACGGCGGCTGCGCGCGGTGTTTGCGTGGAGCGCTTCGAGGCATTCGGCTGCGCGGGGCAGGCGCCGCGCATCAAGCCGTTGCCGCTCGACGCGATGGCGCGCCGATATCACTGAGCAAGGAGACCGGCATGCGTGATTTTCTGATTGCTCCTTCGCTGCTGTCTGCCGACTTTGCGCGTCTCGCCGAAGAGATTCGCGACGTCACCGCAGCGGGCGCCGACTGGATTCATCTCGACGTAATGGACAACCATTACGTGCCGAATCTCACGGTCGGGCCGCTGGTTTGCGCGGCGATCCAGCCGCATACGCGCGTGCCGATCGACGTGCATCTGATGACCATGCCGGTCGATCCGCTCGTCATCAGCTTTGCGGAAGCTGGTGCGAACACGATCAGTTTTCATCCGGAAGCATCGCTGCATGTCCATCGGACCATCGAACTGATCAAGACGCACGGCGCGCGCGTCGGGCTCGCGCTCAATCCTGCGACGCCGCTCGCAGTGCTCGACCATGTGATCGAGCGGCTCGACGTGGTACTGGTCATGTCGGTGAATCCCGGCTTCGGCGGCCAGGCCTTTATTCCCGAGACGCTAGAGAAGCTACGGGTACTGCGCGAACGCGTCGACGCAACCATGCAGCGCACCGGACGCGCGTTGCTGATCGAAGTGGACGGTGGTGTGAAGGCGTCGAACATCGCACCGATCGCGGCGGCGGGTGCCGACGTGTTCGTGGCCGGCTCGGCGGTCTTCGGCGCCGACGACTATGCGCGGGCGATGGGTGCGATGCGTGCCGCGCTCGCGCAGATGAGCGAAGCGAACGAAGCGTTAGCGGAAGCGCGCTGAACGGTCGTACCGTGCGGGCTCACCGTTTTTTCATCGTCTCGCCGGGCGCGCACCAGGCGGACAGGTCCTGCTCGGGCCGATCGACGGCGCAGCCCCAGTCGAGCGGCTGGTCCTGATCGAAGCGCTTGCCAAGCCGCCACGCGATCTCGGCGCGTGCAAGCTGCACGCCCATATAGAACGCGTGGCCGCCGTCTGCTTCCAGATGAAGGTCCGGATAGAACTCGAATGGATCGCCGCCACGAAGATGTCCGTCGCGGTTGTAGACGTGAATGGCTTCGGCGCTCACCTGCACGCGGAAATTCGGGTCGCGCACCTGCCGGGCAAATTCGTCGATCTCGGCGGGACTGTATGGAAACGGGCGCTTCGCATGCACTGTCGCAAGATCGCCGTCGATGCCCTTGGGCAGCACCTGTGCTTCGCGGGCGGCATGCATCACACGACGCGCGATGTCGGCTTCGCGCACGGCCCGCCGCGCATGCAGGCTGACGGACGTGGTAAGCACCGCACTCACACGAAGCTCCGCCGCCATGCCGAGCAACACGGCGTTAATGCCGCTGGTGTCCGCTTCGGTCAACTCGGTCACGTTGCCGATGCCCATCATGATCGCAACGTCTGGATAGCGTTCGCGCAGTCTCACGTAACGCGCGATCGACGTAGCGAGGCCGAACGGGATCGGATCGAGAATCGGATCGGCAATAAAAGCGCGGCCGCGCGCGGTGAACCGCTCGATGGCTGCGTCGAGCGAAGCGGGATCGCGTGAATCGCGTGCGACGAGAATCGGCGTGGACGGCACTTCGTCCGCGATCCACAGCGTGTCGAGGTTCAGGCTCATCAGATAGTCGGCGCCTGCGCGGCCGCCGCGCAGCAACTCGTCGGTGTGCATTGAATCGACGCTCACGCGATAACCTTCGGCCTTCAGCCGGCGTACCGCGTCTTCGAGATGCGGGAACGGTGTTTCCGGCAAGCAGCCCAAGTCGATCACATTTGCGCCCTGTGCGGCATAGTCGCGAGCACGCGCGGCAATGCCGTCCAGGTCGAGGCGCGGCGCGTCGACGATCTCCGCGAAAATCTCGGTCTCGTAGCGCGAGAGGTCCACCGGCTTCGCCTCGCGGCCGAAGAACTGCGGCAGGTCTTTTACTTCTTCCGGGCCGCGTTCGAACGGCACGCCATAGTGTTCGGTCAGCGCCGCGAGGTCGCCTCGGCATCGACCTGGCACGATCACGCGTTGTGCCGCGAGCGGCGCTGGCACGCGGCGCCGGATCATGTCGGCCGTCATCAGTGCGGCGACTTGCAGACCGATTTCGCGGATTTCCCAACTGAACGGCGCCGGCGCCATGCTTTCGAGCACGCGGAGCAGGCTCTTCTCGGCGAGCCGGCCGGTCAGGAAGACGATGTGGTCCATGTCAGTGAGCGCCGAGTGGCAGGGTCATACCAGGTCGAGCGTCGCGAGGCGTTGATCGAGCGCCGTCTTCAGTTCATCCAGCGAGCGCACGACCGTCGTGTATTCGATGCGCGACAGGCGCTCCACGTTGTCGAGTTCGATCGTTCGCGGTCTTAGTTCGACCCATTCGTTCGGGCTTTGTGTGACGACCGTCGGTTCCGTGTCGCATGCAAAGACGATGCCCGGAATGCACTGCTTGCCAGCCTGCGCGTACATGTTGGTGGGCAGCGTGTCGGAGATGCCGAACGCGCATTTGGCCACCGTGTTGCTGGTGGCCGGCGCGATGATGACAGTGTGATACATGCCGTGATACAGCATGCCGACCGGCACGCCGCTCGCGCTCTTGTCGCGGAACACGTTGAAGCGCTCGCGCAGTCTGGGCAGTTTCCAGCCGTAAAGCGGCAGGACTTCTTCGGCTGCGGCGGAGAGAAAAAGGTCCGTGCGCGGCAACGCCAGCGCGAGCTCGATCGACTCTTCAAGCAGATGGCCCGAACCCGTCACGCACCACGCAAAGCGCGCGTCAGGCTTGAAATCGGCGAGCTTGCGAGCGGGCGCCTGGGTCATGCGCTATGAGCGTGCGGCGAACCGTCGGGCGGCGATCCGTCGGGCGGCGTGCCGTCGAAGGACTGTTCGTCGGCTGGGTCGTCGAGATCGGTGCCGTCGTGCCCCGAGCCGTCATGTGACAGACGGATTTGCAGCCGGCGCATCTTGCGATACAGCGTATTGCGGCTGATGCCCAGCGCCTTCGCCACGTTACTCACGTTCCAGCGATTTTCTTCGAGCATCGCAAGAACGGTCCCACGTTCGTTCAACTGGATTGCGTTCAGCGCGGAAAGATCGGGGTCGTCGTCCGGATGGGGCGCCGGCTGCGCAACCGGGTGAGACACGGCGGGCGTCGCGACTAGCGGATCGCGCTGCGTGACTTCCACGGGCAGATCTTCGCAGCGGATCGGTTGTCCGTCGCATAGCGCAATCGCCATCTGCAACACATGTCGCAACTGACGGATGTTGCCAGGCCATGCATAGCTCAGCAACGCCTGCTCCGCCTCTTTGGTTAGCTCCGGCGGATCGTTATCGGTTTCCGCCTCGAGCAGATGATGAATTAGCGGCAGTTTGTCGACGCGTTCGGCGAGCGGCGGCAGATTCAGTTCGACGCCCTTGAGCCGGTAATACAGATCCTCGCGGAACTGCCCGCCGTGCACGAGCTCGAGCAGGTTGCGGTGGCTTGCGCTGATCAGCTGGAAATTGACCTTGACGGTGGTTTCCGCGCCGAGCGGCGTGACCTCGTGCTCTTCGATCACACGCAGTAGCCGCGCCTGCAACGCGAGCGGCATGTCGCCGATCTCGTCCAGAAACAGCGTGCCGCCGTTGGCCTGCACGATCTTGCCACGGCGTCCTTCGCGCTGAGCGCCGGTGAACGCGCCCGCACGATAGCCGAACAGTTCGCTTTCGATCAGGTTCTCCGGCAACGACGCGCAATTCACCGGCACGAACGGCCCCGACGAATGCGGGCTGATGCTATGCAACGCCTGCGCGAAGACTTCCTTGCCGGTGCCCGTTTGCCCTCTGAGGATGATCGGAATCTTGCGTTGGACGACGCGCACGCCTAGCTGGATCTGCGAGGCCATGCGTGGATCGCCGAACTCCAGATGCGCGATTTCATCGAGCCGGGCCGGCGGTGGGCGCTTTTCGGGTGCGCTCGTGCGCGCCACGGGCGCTGTCACGGCGACGCGCGTGCCGCGTGCCGCCGCATTTTGCGCGGTCTGCGCGACCAAGAAAAAGCGGTTCGTCGCGTTGGCGCTGTACACGGTGACCGGATGAAACGAGCCGCGAATGCTGCGCGCGATCATGTCTTCGAGCGACGCGTTGAACGCCTCCTCGATACGCCGTCCGCGCAGTTCGCTAAGCGAGCGGAAGCCGAGCTGGAAGAGGGCGCTGCGGTTCGCCGCCAGCACGGTACTGTCGTCCGCCACTGCGAGCTTTCCGCCATGCAGTGTGCCGACGAACTCCGGGCGGCTGTGAAAGTGAATCATGTTCGCATGACGATAGCGCGCGTCGAGCAAGCGGTTTTCGATCATCTGGCGCGACATGCCGACGAGCACCAGCGAGTGCTGCTGCAGCAGTTTCGAGCGGCTCGTGACGTCGAGTACACCGGCAATCTCGCCGCGGTCGTCGAAGATCGGCGCGGCGGAGCAGGTGAGCGACGTGTAGCGCGGATAGAAATGCTCGTGCTGGCAGACGGCAATGCAGTCGCGTTCGGCGAGGCACGTGCCCATTCCGTTAGTGCCCGCTTCGCGCTCGCTCCACAGCGCACCGACGCGGAAGCCGTCGGAGGCGACCGCTTCCGCGAACGGTACGGACGACACCTGGTGGACGATCACGCCGCCCGAGTCGACCAGCACCACGGCAAGTTCGGGATCGGCCAGCTGTTGATAAAGCGTAGTCATTTCCAGCTTCGAACACGCGATCAGATCGCCCATGGCCTCACGGCGCGAGCTTAGTTCGTAGTCCGTCAGGATGGGCGGCGTGACAAAGCGGGAAGGGTCGAGCTGGAACTCGTTGACACAACGCGCCCACGATTGAGCGACTGGCTCGCTCGTCGGACGTGTCGCCAGTTGATGATTGACGACGTTGAGAATTTCACGGACGTGCATGGAGCTGTCAGCAAGCAACGACATGGGGTTCGTCTCCGTTGCGGCAACTTCACGCGCGCCGGACGTTGCCTTGCGAAATGTTGCATTCGCATGGGCTTCGCCTGCGTGTCACGAGTGCCGCTTTATCGATAATGTCATCCCCTGGCGCCGCGGCTTCTGTGTCGTGCCCTGTCCGTATGCGCACTGAGTAATACGCCCGCTGTTTCCGTTTACTGTCAGGCGTTGGCTTAAAACTTTACGCTCGATGTCGCTCACGTTCAATAAGAAGTCGCATCAATAGTACAAGGTGTGCCCGCTTTTTGCTTTTAATGTCGGCATGCCCTGCCCGGGGCCTGCATTGACGTTTGACGGGACAGAGCGCTTCGCGCGCGAGTCATTATGTGCTGCTTTGCGTTTACCCGGGTTGCGTCTCTTAACTTGTTGCCGCTGCGCGGCGGAGTACACCATGGACCGTATCGATACCGTTCGCCTTGCCAGCTTCTGCGCCGCCGATGCGCAGGCGCCTCGCGCGGGTATGCCCTGGGGTGTGCCTTCGGAAGGGCTAACCTCGGGCACGCCCAAGCGCATGGACATCGTGTTTATCGAGAACTTTATCGGTCAGACGATTATAGGTATCGACAGCAGCGAGTTGCATGTGCCGCAGTCCGTGCGGATGAACCTCGCGATCGGCGTGCCCGTGATTCGCGCCTGTACGACGGATCGCATCGAGGACACGATCAACTATGCTGCGGTGCGCAGCGCGTTGCATGCGCTGCTGGAGTCGCACGGTGTGCGTCTGCTCGAAGCGCTTGCCGAAGCGGTGGCGCGCCTGCTGATCACCGATTTCGGCGCGCACTGGGTCCGCGTGTCGCTCGCTAAACCGGCAAAATTCGACGACGTAGCCGCCGTCGGCGTGCAGATCGAGCGGCAGCGCAGCGATATGCCAAAAGCGAGTGGACCCGCGAGTTATGCGTCGCTTGGCGAGGGGCTGATTCCGGACTGAACCCGCGAGTCCCGGACCATGCATCGTCCGGGCGCACCCGCGCCCACTCCGGGTTAACCTGCCACGTCCGCTATTTCGACGCCGCGGTTTTATCGCTGCCCAGTCCGCAACTGCGGTACGCGTCCGCTTGCAGCGTGCGGAATTTCTTCGTCTGCGCTTTCGCGTGGTCGACCCGGAACTCCGAGCCGCCTTCGCCGCCGAGCGTCGCATACTTGGCGAATGTCGATTGATCGACGAACTCGTCATACGGGAGCGCGGTCGCCATCTTGTCGATCACGCACGAGCATTTATAGACGTTCGCGAAATCGTGCCCGTTGTCGTCCATGCAGGACAGCACGTATTCGACGCGTCCCTGCGTCGGGTAGTTGTAGCCTGACGACGGCGCCGGCGTTTGTTGCGGATCGCCGTCCGCCCAGGCGAGCGGCGCGGCAAGCGCAATGCAGGCAAAGGCCGCCAGCGCGCGACATCGTAGGGTCATCTCATGCCTCTGTGAGAGCAATTGCACGATGGCATCATGCGAGGCCCGCGCGGCTCCGTTTTGCGGCTGTGTCCGCGCGGGCCGGGAGCCATCAGTTCGGAGCGAACGGATGCGCGACGCTGCTCTTCTTCGACACGACCTCCGCAGCGCTCGGTTCGCCTTTGACGGCACGCTGGATCGCCTCGCGCGTCGCCTTGTAGTTGTACTCCTGGATCTTCTTGTCGTCGTCCGCCTGCCAGTGAATGAAGACACCTACACACAGGAACAGGTCGTCCGCCTCGTCCTGCGGGATCGTGCCGTCCTCGACGCTGTCGGCGACAGCGAGCGCGACGGCATGCTGCGCCGGCCCGAACATCTGCACCGCCTGTTTCGCGCCCTTGATCGTGACCTTGTTGAACAGGATCGTGTTGGGCTTGGTGAGCAGGTTCGGCGCGACGACCGCGAGCAGCGATGTGAAGCCATCCTTATTGTTGGTTAGCGCATGACAGAATGCGGTTTCCGCAGCGGAACCTCGCGGTCCCATCAGCAAGTCGATGTGTGCGACCTCGTTGCCGTCGCCGACGAGCGACTCGCCTATCAGGACGCGGTTGATCTTGGCCATGCTGTTCCTCCGATGAGTGGAATGGGGACTTGCCGACTGACTGACACGCCGCCTGAGCGGTCCTGGTCCGCGATCGCCTGGCAGCGGTTGATGCACGGTGGCATTAACTAACAGAATCCGTGCCAGTGCGGGGCGCGTCAGCCTCGTATGGCGTGCCGTTTGAGGTGCCCGGCTCATCTAGGCAAAGTGCGACGAACACCGTCGCCACCGTCAGGTCCGCGCTGGTGCCGGGATTGATGGCAGCCGCTTTCATTTCGGCATCCCATGTATCGAGGGGCTGCTTGCCCGCGGCGGCGCTCGTTTGCGTGAGCGTGCGGCGCCATTGCGCGTGCCGCTCGCGTGCCGTTCGCGTGACACTCTGCGCCACCCCAAGTCCGTGCTTACGCACAATGTGCGAGTCGGGCCACGTGCTCAGGAACGTGAGGAACACGTTCAGCGTGGCGATGCGCGGATCGTCGGCCGGAACTTCGCGCCACGCGGCGAGGCCGGTTTCGAAAATGTCGCGGAAGCCCTCGGCGTACTGGCGCGCGATGCTGTCGCGCGCGGCGGCGAGTGCCATTGCAGCGCGCAACGCGACTGTCGGCGCGTCGTGCACCGATTGCTCGGGAGCCTCGCCGAGACCGCCCGGATTGGCGAGCGCGATCGCGCGGTATGCGAGGCGGGAGTCGTCGATATCGAGGCGCGCGAGCACGCGCCCGGTTGCCGCGTGCCACGCGTGGGCCGACAGCGGGTGCGCGGTTTCTTCGAGCGCTGCGGCGAGAGGCGCGACCAGCAGCAGGATGCCCAGGTTCGTATTGCAGCCGACCGTGGCGCGCGTGCGCGTGACAGCATCGAGCAGGCGCTGGCCGACGGGCATGCCACGCGCGAACAGCGCGTCGGCGGCCGCGTCGGCGCTGGCGATGAACTGCGCCGCGCTCATGCCGTGGCCTTCGCTGTCCACGCTGACATTGCCTGGCTTCGGCGTTTCGACGTCCAGCCGGCAGGCCGTCAGGAAGGCAGCGCGAGCGTGCTTTGAGTCGGTGACGGATCGGGGCGTGTTCATATCGGCGGGAGCCCCGAAACCGCTCGAACTCGCCGCGCACTGTAGCGGCTCTTGTAGCCGCTCAAGCAGCCGCTCAAGCCCATCGCGCGCAGAAAACCCCGCAGCCGCTCAGCCATGGCGTCCGTGCAGCGCCACCACCGCTGCCGCCTCGCCGCGCTGCGCGGGAAGCTTGCGGAACAGCAGATCGTCGGCGAGCGCTGCTGCAATGTCGATCGACGTGACCGATTGCAGGCCGCGCCACGCCGCCACGCCGTTGACCTCCAGCACGAGCGGCCGGGCGGCGTCGTGAGGGTCGGGAATCAGGTCGACGCCCGCGTAGTCGAGCGCGAGCGCCTCGGTGGCGCGCACGGCCGTTTGCGCGAGCGCGGCGTCCAGCTCGGCCGCCTCGCACGTGGCGCCCTGCGCGAAGTTATGAATCCAGCCTTTGCCGCCGATGCGCCGCATCGCCGCCACCGCGCGTCCGCCGATCACGAGCACGCGCCAGTCGAAGCCTGGCCTGCCGCCGTCGATAAAACGCTGCAGATACGCCACCTGGCTGTACGGCTTCAACGAAGGCAGCGGTGCCAGCGCGCGCGGCGGCGTGCTGCGCAAGCCGAGCCGTTTCAGCCCATGGCCTTGCGAGCCGAACAGCGGTTTGAGCACGACCTGGCGTCCGGCCGCAGCCTCGCGCATCAGCACGCGCTGCGCGAATGCTGCCGATTCGCCGGCCCACGTGGCGGGCGTAGGCACGCCGTGGCGATGCAGCAAAAAACTCGTCATCGATTTGTCGACGCTGCGTTCGATCGCGCGTGCGTCGTTGTAGACCGGCACGCCCGATTCGCGCAGCGCATGCAGGATGCCGAGCCGCAACGTCACCTGCTCGAACGTGCCGCCTGCGATGCCACGCACAAAAACGGCGTCGGGCAGCCCATGGCCGAAGCCCGGCAGCACGAGCCCATGCGGTTCCCACGTCGTGTCGATGCGGCAATCGGCGAGGTCGATGCAGCGCGCCTCCGCACCACGCGCGCGAAACGCTTTTTTCAGGCGCCCGGTGTGCCAGCCGGTTTCGTCGGTCATGATCGCGATGCGCAGCGGGGCCTGCGCGCCGGGCGTGTCGGTGCCCGCGTCCATGGCCGTCGAGTCGCTGGGCAAAGGCAGACTCATGGCTTGCCGCTCCATTGACCGTGCAGCAGGTCCGCGTCGACGGCGCCGCCGTGATAGGTCGCGCCGCTTTCGAGGCTGCTCACCCACACTTCAGCCGGGGCGAACAGCGCAGGGTCGATCTGGTAGAAGTCGAAATTGAACGATGTGAAGATATCCGCGAACGGCCGGCCGTGATCGCGCGAAGTCGATGCGGGCAGTTCCGCGGCGAGCCGCCGTGCCACCGCGTCGTGCTTCACCGTGAGATGCACGCGGCCGCCGTACAGGATTGCGTCGTTGGTGCGGCCCATTGCCTGAACGCCGTCCGGCGCCGGCGGCGGCAACGGCGCGGAGCCGCCGGCTTCCACCACCTCGTCCAGTGCGACGCCGAGCACATGCGTTTTGTGCAACGCAACCTCGACGACCCGCGCCACTACCTGCACCGTTCCCGCGACAGACTGTGTCGGCGTGGTGACGAGTGTCAACCGCTCGGGCGCGAGACCGCAGTCGTGCACTACCTTGTCGATGATGAACTGCGGCGGCAGACGGTCCACTTCGAGCACGAGCACGCCGCGCTCGTGACGATCGCGATAACCGAGTTCGGCGAAGAGCGGCTCCTTCACAGCAAGCGCGCGCGCCGGGCCTGATCCGAGAGAGAAAAACTTCTTGCCGCCGGTCTGCTCCTTCGTTGCCGCGAGGCTCCATCCCGCGTATTGACTGGCGAGGCAGGCCAGCACCGGCCACGACGTGCGCACTTCAATCGTGCTCGGCCACAGCGGTCTCGCATCCAGGCTCTCGCGCACGGTCACGTGGCCGAGGCCGCCCATGCAGATGCGAGCGATCAGCACGCCCGCCGCGACGCTGCCGGGCGCAGCCACACCCGCGTCGACGAGCACCGTGCCGTTCGCCGTGCGGCTAACCACGGCGCCGAAACGCGGGGCGTCGTCGACGAGACGGGCGACCAGACGTTCGCTGAGCGCGTTGACGCTCAGTGCGGCGGCATCCGCGAGCGGCGGCCTGGGTTCGTCAGGAGTGGCAGTGGATGAAGGCACAGTCGGGTTCATAGCAGGGCTCATGGCAGGTTTCGATTCGTTGCAGCACCAGCGTGTGCTGGGCGTCGAGCGCATGCCGTACCGCGTCCACCGAAGCGGCGCGCACGATGAGCGTACAGACGGGCTGGCCGGCTTCGACCCATGTGCCGGGCATCGGCACGTCGCGGCAACGCGGATCGCGCATGCAGGCATCGCTGAACGCTTGCGAGACAGCGAACGGACGCGGCGCGAACAGCACCTGCTGACCGGCGCGCCACGTCGCACGCGGGGGTTCGGCGGGCAGACGGCCGTGACGGCAGGCGTCGATATGACTGGCGACGAGCCCGCGTGCCCATGCATCGGGTGAGGCGGTTTCGTAAAGCGTCATCGTCGACGAAGGGCGTGTGTTGATTTCGAGCAGTTCGAACGAATCGCCGTCGAGCAGAAAGTCGCAGCTATTGATGCCGCTAAGCCCGACGCGCGCGCACAACGCGGCGATTGCCGCTCGAACGCGCACCTCGACAGCGGGCGGCAGATCGATTGGGCCGATGGAGCCCGCATGCACGAACGGCAGGTTGCCCATCGCGCACGTGAGCTGGTGCGCGAAGCCGATCACGCGCGCGCTGCCGCGCGCCGCGATAAAGAGCGCCGACATCGCGACGCCTCGGCTGTGGCGCTGGAAATAGACTTGCGCGGGAACGCGTGCGTCGGTGACCGCGGGGAGCGGCTCGACGTGCGTTCCGCCGCAGCCGTCCGCGCGTTTCGCGAGCCAGCCCTGCGACGCGGCGGGGCGCGTGAAGGCGACCGGCGGATGCGGAATGCCGAGTTCGTCGAGCAGCGCGAAGAAGCGCCGCGGATCACGCACGGCAGCGGTGGCGTCGACGGAATTGCCGATGAAGCGCGGCAGGCCCGGCGCGCTGCGCAACTGCGCCACGAACGGTTCGAGCCCGCTGCCGTCGATCCAGCCGATCATGCCCGGCAGGCGCGCGCTGCGTTCCAGCGCGTCGGTGAGCCGCGCGGCGTCGATCGACAACGGGCCGCCGCCGATGTCGAACCACAGTTCGGAGGCCTCGCGCGTATCGCGGTCGCCGAACACGTCGAGCGCGACGACCCGCAAGCCCGCACGCGCGGCGGACTGCGCGAGCATCCGCGCGGACAGGCCCGCCACCGCGACGAACGGCGCACGCGCTGGAGATGGACGCATGGTCATGGCTGGTGCTCCCGCACAGTTTGCCGCTCAGCCAAGACCGGCCGCGACGGCGCGCGCCTCGTCGAACGCTTGCGGAAAACTCAGGTAGACGGGCTTGCCGCCCGTGCGCATTCGCGTGAACAGCCGGTGTTCGACCTGATATTTGACATTGCCGATCGCCAGTGCGCCGATGCCGATTGCGCCGCCCGTGGTGGGCACACCTTCGATCGGCTTGCCGTCGTTCATCACGTTGACGCCGGCAATGCCTTCGGGCGGCACCGCGTTGACGTCGGCGGCGATCAGCAGACGGCGCGCATGTTCGAGGTCCTCGCGGGTCACCACCTGCACGCCCGCAATCGCCGTGGCCAGCACGATCTCGGCCTCGCCGAGCACCGCGCGCAGTTCGGCGGGCGTCGCCGTGCCCACGCCTTTGGTCACGATGCCAAAGCGCTGATTCAGGTCGTCGCTGACCCGTACCGCGCGCGCCTGGTCGGTGTGGCTCCCGATCGACACGTCCGCGCCGAGCGAAGCCGCCATCGCTGCCGCCACGCGTCCGACGGCGCCGGTGCCGCCGAGAATCAGCACGCGTTTGCCGCCCAGTTCCATCCCGTAGGCCTTGCCCAGATGCCGCTCGGCGAGCGCGACCAGCGCGGCGGCGGTCGTATATGCACCGCTCGGATCGGCGAACACGGACACCTCGAACGGCGGGACCATGGCTTTGCGCGCGGTGTCGAGCATGTCGGCGGCGAGCATCACATCGCGTCCGCCGATGAAGATGCCCGTGCGCGCCACGCCTTTCGGGCCGCGCGAAAAGATCGCGTCCTGAGTGAGGTTGGCGACCATTCCGGCGTCGACATTGCAATACGGCACGATGATCTGGTAGCCGGCGTCGGCGGCCATATTGACGTCGAACGGACTCATTTGCGGCGTGGCCGTGAACATGTGCAGGATGTAGGGCCTTTCGGCGGGTTTTTCAGCGGGTCTTTCAGCGGGTCTTTCAGTAGTGTCGGACATGGCAGGGGGCTCGTTTCAGTGACGATGTCATGAACTGCGCAACGCGAGGACTAGGGCGTTGCCGCGCGTGGGCGCATGGGCTTGGCGGGTATGTGTCGGATCGATGGCGCGTGTGCCGCGCCTGTTGCATGGGCCGCCGGCGCCATATGTGCATGCGCGATGCTTTCGCGAGCCGGCCGTTTATAGATCGCGCGTTCGAGCGCGCTCCATTTCGACGCGCCCGTTCACCGGCTGCCCGGTCCGTAACTCGCGGCGCGGAATAAAGGCACATCATGCGGCGTCGATGCGCCGATGCTGCCGCGCTTCGGCGGAGCGCACCGTCGCGCCGCGATTGCGCCCCGTCACGATCGTGCATTCGATGTGCGGCATGCCGCGCGTGGCTTCTCGCGCTGTAGCGAGCGCGCCTTCGGCGTCGCGGGCGCTCCCGACGATCGCAAAGCCCGTCGGCCCCCACGAAGTCTGGCCAATTCCGGCGGTGCGCTGCGCGGCCACGGCGCGCAGCGCACGCTCGACGCCGGGGCTCGCGAACACGCCGCCTTGCACGGGCGCGAAGTATTCGCCGATGGTCTGCTGCATCTCGGTCAACCCATGTGCGAACGGCACGATGTTCCGCTCGGCGGCGCCAGGCAGGATCTTCATCAGCACGAGGTGGCACAGATGCGCGGCAAGTTTCTGCGGAAACGGAGCGAGCGCGGCGAGGCCGCGCCGTTCGTCAGCGCCGTGCAGACCTTCCCGTGAATTGTCGCTGACGAGCAGCACGCGCCAGTCGTCGGGAAACGGCTGGCGTGCGAGCAGCGGCGGCACGCCCGGATGCAGATCGCCCGACGGGCCGCCGTCCACCAGCAGGCCGCCCGAATCGAAACCGAGCACGCCGATGCCCGAGCGCGCGCCGCGTCCGAGCAGGGCCGCCAGTTCGGCGCTTGCCGCGACATGGCCGAGCAGCCGGACGAACGCCACGCCGACTGCGAGCGCGAGTTGCGTCCCCGATCCGAGGCCGGTGTGGGCGCGCGGTGTCTGGGTGACGTCGATCGCGACGGGCGTGGGGTCATAGGCGGCGTGCAGCCGTTCGAGACATACCGCGATGCGCTCGCGTTCCGCATCGGACACCGCACCGTCGATGCGGTCGCGTTCAGCGAGCCGCGCTTCGACGCGAGTGCCGCCGCCGTCGATCACGAGTCCGACGCTGCCGAACGCGCGTCCGAGCGACGCATTCGGGTCGAGAAAGCCCAGATGCAACCGCGCGGGGGCGTCGACCGTCACGGTGGCGTCAGGCGGAAGGCGGCGAACGTGAAGCTGCATCGCAAGTGTCCTTGTTCGGGCGTGATCCCGTGTAGGCCGCGCACGGCGAGCCGCACACGCCGCCATGGCGACGGCGTGTGCCGTCGCGCGGGCGGCCGGCGCTGGACGTTAAGCGAAAGCCGTACCAGGCACGTGCGGGGACGTCCGGTTTCGGACGTACCAGATGACGTGCCGGCCGCTCCCGCTGTCGCCGCTCGCGCTTCAGCCGCCCTCGGCCGTTCCCTCCGCTTTGGGCGCGTCGTACTTGATGTAGCGAAAGCGCTGGTCGTCGCTCGGCGTGCCTTCCAGCGGGCCGCCTTCGGTGGCCGGCTGCCACTGGATGAACGATTCGATCTTGTTCGCGAGGGCGAAGTCCTTGTCGGTGATGCCTTTTGCGGAGTGCGTCTTCAGCTTCACGATCACGAATGCATAGGAGACCGTCAGATCAGGGTGATGCCATGCGGCTTCCGCGAGATGGCCCACTGCGTTCACCACCATCAACGTTCCCTTCCAGCCCTCGGTGCGGTATTTGCGCCGCAGCCAGCCGTCTTCCACGTACCAGTGCTGGAGCGGTCCGACGAGACGTTGCTGGATCTCCTCGTCGATATAGGTCTTTTCGGTTTTTGCCATGATCGCTTCTCCGCGAATGTTGGTTCGATCGATAACACTCATGTTGCGCTGCAAATGACCCGCCACTGGATGCGCCGTACTCGCGCGAACCCGATACAGCGCTTTTGCGAAGCGGTTCTCCCACTGCCTGCGACGCGACGGACACGCTTCGTATCGGGCAATGACACAGTATGTTCCACATGCCCGGATTAAGTGGTGTGACGGCGTGACACCGCTGAACGGCGTCTCGCGTCATCGCCGTTTGATACAGCCTGCACGCGGCGACTAGAACGGTACCCGACGCACGGCGCGTAGCCTGATGCGGTGTGCCTGTGCGGCGTTTTCAGACCGGCTTGTGGCGGCGAAGGCGGCGCGTGCCGCTGCGCGACCGGCATGGAATATGCGTTGGCCGTCATGCGCCGCAAACCCGACAACGATTGGGAATGGCGCTGATCGTTACCCTGCATCCGTGGAGGGCGCGCCCGGTGCGACGAGGTAGCGTGGGTCATTCGTGAGTTGAACAGCAAGACCATTCTGGAGGAGACATGAACTTACGCACCACGGTTCTTGGGCTCGCGATCCTCGCGTCGGCAGCCATGAGCTCTATCGTTGCACAGGCCGATTCGCAGCTCGATGGGCTCATGAAAAGTCCGTCGAACTGGGCGGCGCAGGCAGGCGATTATGCGAATCACCGCTACAGCCCTCTCAAGCAGATCAACGAGAACAACGTCGGCAAACTACAGGTCGCGTGGACCATGTCGACCGGCGTGCTGCGCGGCCATGAAGGCGCGCCGCTCGTGATCGGCGACACCATGTATATCCACTCGCCGTTCCCTAACAAGGTGATTGCGATCAACCTGAAGGATCAAACATTCCTCTGGCAGTACCAGCCGAAGCAGGACGATTCGGTTGTCTCCGTGATGTGCTGCGACACAGTCAATCGCGGGCTCGCCTATGGCGACGGCAAGATCTTCCTGCAGCAAGCCGATACCAAGCTCGTCGCGTTGAACGCCAAAACGGGCGACGTGGTCTGGACCGCGCAGAACGGCAACTCCAAAGCCGGCGAAACGAACACCAACGCGCCGCACGTTTTCGGCGACAAGGTGTTGACGGGCATCTCGGGCGGCGAGTTCGGCGTGCGTGGACGTCTGATCGCGTATGACATCAAAACCGGCAAACCGGCCTGGACCGCGTACAGCACGGGTCCGGATAAAGACATGCTGATGGACCCCGACAAAACGATGACCTACGCCGACGGCAAGATGGTGCCGGTGGGCGCGGACTCGTCGCTGAAGTCCTGGAAGGGCGATCAGTGGAAGCTGGGCGGCGGCACCACGTGGGGCTGGTATGCGTGGGATCCGAAGCTCAACCTTGTCTACTACGGCACCGGCAATCCCGGCACATGGAACCCGACGCAACGTCCGGGCGACAACAAGTGGTCGATGTCGATCATGGCCCGCGATCTGAATACCGGCATGGCGAAGTGGGTCTATCAGATGACGCCTCACGACGAGTGGGACTACGACGGCGTCAATGAAATGATCCTGTCGGATCTGACGATCGACGGCAAAAAGGTACCCGCTATCGTTCACTTCGACCGCAATGGCTTCGGCTACACGTTGAACCGCGAGAGCGGCCAACTGCTCGTTGCTCAGAAGTTCGACCCCGCCGTGAACTGGGCCGACAGCGTCGACCTGAAGAGCGGCAAGCCGATTCGTAACGCGGCGTATTCGACGCAGGCAGCAGGTTCGGATCACAACGTGAAGGGCATCTGTCCGGCGGCGCTCGGCTCGAAGGATCAGCAGCCCGCAGCGTACGACCCGAACTCGAGCCTCTTCCTCGTGCCGACGAATCACGTTTGCATGGACTACGAACCGTTCGATGTCGACTACGTGTCCGGTCAGCCGTATGTGGGCGCGACGCTGTCGATGTATCCGGGTCCGAACGAGAACAATGCGATGGGCAATTTCATCGCGTGGGATGCGGCGAAGGGCAAGATCGTCTGGTCCAAGCCGGAGAAGTTCTCGGTGTGGTCGGGCGCGCTCGCGACCGCTGGCGGCATTGCGTTCTACGGCACGCTGGAAGGCTACCTCAAGGCGGTTCGCATCAAGGACGGCAAGGAGTTGTGGCGCTTCAAGACCCCGTCGGGGATTATCGGCAACGTGTTCACGTACCAGTATCAGGGCAAGCAGTACGTCGGCGTCTACTCGGGCATTGGCGGCTGGGCCGGCATCGGCATGGCGGCAGGACTCGAGAAATCGACGGAAGGCCTCGGCGCGGTGGGCGGTTATCGCGAGCTCGCGAAGTATACGGCGCTCGGCGGTACGCTCTTCGTGTTCGCCATTCCTGGCGGCAACAGCTGAGCGCAGGTCGTTCGAATCGCGCGGCCGGTTCGCTCCTGGTGAAGCACTGGGGGCAGCCGGCGGCGCCGGTTCGGTCAGAACGGTTCAATGCGGGTTCGAACCACGAGTTGCATAAGAATCGCATACGAGTCACATACGAGTTACCAGGTCCGCGCGCTTGCAGAGATGCAGCAATGCGTCGATGAAACGCATCGGCGCGCGGCTCTAACATCAGGAGACATCTGTCTATGAAACGCCGAGCAATCTTGTTGCGGGCGGCACTGCCCGTCGTTTTCGTCATGCTGCCTGTCACGTACGCCCAGACCAATCCCGCGATGGCCCAGGTGGCGTACAAGGTGGTCGACGGCAGCAAGGTGGACGCCAATACGTTGCAAGGATGGAAGACCTGGCGCGCGCTTGCATGCGAACGCTGCCACGGCGCGCAGCAGCAGGGCATGGTGGGACCCTCGCTTGTCGACGCCTTCAAGACGCTCGACAAGAACGAGTTTCACCGCACGGTGTTCGGTGGGCGGGTCGACAAGGGCATGCCTGACTTCAGTTCCAGCCAGATGATGCAAAAGAACTGGGAGAACCTTTACGCCTATCTGAAAGGGCGCTCCGACGGGCAGATCAAGCCCGGCGATCTGCAGGCCATCGACGCGAAATAACGCCGGCGCCACAACTTCAGGAGGTGATCGATGCGTCATCGCAAACTCATGCACGCGCACGCCGCGCTCGTGGCAGGCGCGCTGTGCTATGCGGCGCTCGCAAGCGGCGCGGTACGCGCCCAGGGCGAGGCGGCGCTGCCGAACAACGACGGCGCCGACGGCGTTCTGCGAGTGTGCGCGGACCCAAACAACATGCCCCTGTCGAACAACAAGGGCGAGGGTTACGAGAACCGCATTGCGAGCCAGATGGCGAGCGACTTCGGCTACAAGCTCGAATACACGTATTTTCCGCAGCGCATGGGCTTCGTGCGTAACACGCTGCGCGAGAAGGTGGCCGACAGCGAGCGCTACAAATGCGATCTGATCATCGGCGTGCCGAAAGGCTACGACATGACTTCGACGACGCAGCCGTATCTGCGCTCCACCTATGCAATGGTGTTCAAGAAGCGGCCCGAGCTGGCCGGCATCAATACGCCGGACGATCTGCTCAAGCTGCCGCCGGATCAATTGCACAAGCTGCGCTTCGGCATCTTCTCGCAGACGCCCGCGGTCGACTGGCTGCTCGGTCATAACCTGATCGATCAGGCTGTGTCGTATCAGGTGCAAAGCGGCGATCCGCAGGAATATCCCGGCCAGATGATCGAAAAGGATCTGCAGGCTGGCAACGTGGACGTCGTGTTCCTGTGGGGGCCGATTGCCGGGTACTTTGCGAAACGTTCCGGCGATTCGGTGAAGCTCGTGCCTTTTCCGGCCACGCCGGGCATCCGTTTCGACTATACGATCTCGATGGGCGTGCGCTACGGCGAGAAGGCGTGGAAAGACAAGGTCGATCAATGGATCGGCGCGAACCACGACAAGATCGACAGCATCCTGACCAGTTATGAAGTACCGCTTCTGAAGCCCGTCGATGCGCCGTCCGGCAAGCCCGCGGACGCATCGCCATGACGGCGGCGCAAGCCGGTGTGCGACGTGAATGGCGGCGCATGCTCGCGGCAGGCGCCGCGAGCATCGCGTGCGTTACGGGTTTTGCGTGCCTGATCGGCGACGCGCACGCGGCCGCGCCTGCCGCGGGCAGCAGCGAGATATCGCCGGCCGAGCGGCTGATCTTCACGACCGATCATCTGCACGGCGTCGCGCAGCAAACCGAACTCGACTACGCGCTGCTCAGTTCCGACCCGCCCGCGCGCGGCACCGACATCGTCAAGGTGCTCGTGACGAGCCCGGACAACGCGAAGGGCGACGCCCAGGTGTCGGATCACAGCGGAGCCGTATCGTTGCCGAACGGCGGCTTGCAGTGCAACCCGGTGATCATCTATTTCCTCGAGCGCGACATCGCCGAAATGGAGCAGTTGACGGGCGGACAACGGCGCTATTTCCAGCAGCGCTTGCGGCTCGCGCTGGCCGCCGGGCCGAAGATCGAAACGGTGACGAGCCAGATAGACGGCAAGCCGGTGAAGGCTCAGCAGATCGTCGTACAGCCCTATCTCGACGATCCCAATGCCGAACGTTTCGCTCAGTACACCGCGAAGCGCTACACGTTCCTGATCGCCAGTACAGTACCCGGTGAGGTCGCGTTGATTCGCACGGAGGTGCCCGGCGCGAACAACGACTTCGCGCATCCGCTGCATAGCCGCACCCTCAGTTTCCAGGCTGCGTTGCGCAAGCTGCCGCCGCCGGGGAATGCGCCGAACGTACCGAACACACCGAACGCGCCCGTCAAGTCGTCGAACGCGCCGCGCGCGAGCCGGTAGCGGACGCGCGGCCGTGAACTTCATCCGCTCGCTCACGCTGCGTCAATTGCAGATCTTCGTCGTGGCGAGCCGCTATACGAGTTTTGCGCGAGCCGCCGAAGAATTGCATCTGACGCAGCCCGCGGTGTCGATGCAGATTCATCAACTGGAGGAGGCGGTCGGCCTGCGTCTCTTCGAGCGGATCGCGCGTAAGCTCGCGCTGACCGAGGCCGGCGAGATGTTCAGCCATCACGCGAGCCGGATTCTCGGTGAGATCAAGGACGCGGAGGACGCGATGAGTTCGCTCAAGCAGGCCGATAGCGGCTCTATTGCAGTGGGTATCGTCAGTTCCGCAACGTATTTCGCGCCCAAGTTGCTCGCGATGTATTCGCATCTCTATCCGAAAGTCGACGTGCACTTCTCGGTCGGCAACCGCGATGCGCTGTTGCGCCTGCTTCAGGACAACGCGATCGATCTCGCGATCATGGGACGTCCGCCGCCTGAACTGGATACGACAACGGAGCCGCTCGCGTGGCATCCGCAAGTGCTCATCGCGCCGGTTGACCATCCGCTCGCGGGCGCGCAGCGCTTTGACTTGCAGGAGTTGCGCGGCGACACGTTTCTGCTGCGAGAACCCGGCTCGGGCACCCGCATGGCCGCGGAGGAAATGTTCCGGCAGCATCTTTTCACGCCCGCGAAAGTCGTCACGCTCGGCAGCAACGAAACGATCAAGCAGGCAGTGATCGCCGGAATGGGCGTGAGCCTCATTTCGCTGCATACGCTGCTGCTGGAATTGCGGACGAAAGAACTCGCATTGCTCGATGTGAACGGCACGCCGATCGAGCGCACATGGCAGATCGTGCATTTGCGCGCCAAGCAGCTTTCGCCGACCTGCATGATGTTCCGGCAGTTTCTGCTGGAACAGGCCGCGGCCTATCTGGAGCGCGAGTATGCGGTATTCGTACGGCCGCCCAGCAAGCCGAAGGTCCTCATACCCGCAGTCGACGATGCGTCCGCGTGACTCGCAATTTTGCCGGCGGCGCAGGGTGTGCCGGCCATAGGAGATTGCACCGATGGGATCCAGCGAACAGCTTCAGGACTGGCGTCTGCATGCGCTGCAGATCGAGGAGGAAGTCGCGAGCGCCGTGATCGGCCAGGCGGAGGTGATCCGGCTCATCACCGTTGCGTTGTTCGCGCGCGGGCATGTGCTGCTCGAAGGCGGCGTGGGCGTCGGCAAGACGACGGTGCTGCGCGCGTTTGCGCGTGTCGTAGGCGGCGATTTCGAGCGCGTGGAAGGCACGATCGACCTGATGCCGGGAGATCTCGTGTATCACACGTATGTCGATGCCGAGGGCAGGCCGCGTATCGATCCGGGCCCGCTTCTGCGACACGGCGAGGGTCTCACGACATTCTTCTTCAACGAAATCAATCGGGCGCGTCCGCAGGTTCAGTCGCTCTTGTTGCGCGCGATGGCCGAGCGCTCCGTCTGGGCGTTCGACCGCGAATACCGCTTCCCGCACATGACGGTGTTCGCCGATCGCAACAAGGTTGAGAAAGAGGAAACCTTCGAGCTGGCCTCGGCGGCGCGCGATCGTTTTCTGTTCGAACTGAGCATGCCGACACCGGACGACACCGACGTGCGGCGCGCGTTGGTGTTCGATGCGGATTATCACGACGTCGACCGGCTGCTGGCACGGCTTTCTGCGGCTATCGTGCCGTGGGAGCAGCTGAACCAGGCTGGCGCGGCCATTCAGCACAGCGTGCAGTCGAGCGAAACGATCGAACGTTATGTGCTGGACATCTGGCAGGCAACCGAAACGCCGCAGCGTTTCGGTATCGCACTCGACGGCGTGGACATGGATCGGCTCATTCTGGCGGGCGCGAGCCCGCGCGGCATGAGCGCGCTGTTGCGCGCGGCACGCGTGGTTGCGTGGCTCGCGGGACGCACGCATCTGATTCCCGAGGACATTCATGCGGTGTTGCTGCCGGCGCTCGGCCACCGCGTGTTCTTCACGCCGATCTACGAGTTGCGTCGTCAGGAACTCGCGGAGGCGCTGACCGCGCAGATTGTCGGCCGGCTTGCAGTGCCCTGATCCATGAAAGAAATCGCGGAATTCCATTACCGTTTGCCGATGCGTTCGTCGGGATTTCGGCCCGGCTCGCATCGCGGATCGAGCTTTGGCGCCGGCCAGGAATTCGCAATGCATGGCCGCCTGTTCGACTATCCGGATCCACGTCGCATCGATCTGCGGGCAAGCGTGCGCGCGGCCCGTTCGGAGTGGCTCGTGAGAGTGCATCTGCAGCGCGCCGCGGTGCCCGTGCAGGTGCTTGTGGATGTGTCGGCGTCGATGCGTTTCGGCACGCGCCGCAGCAAGTTGCAGGTGGCCGCGGATTTCGTCGAAGCATTGGGGTACAGCGCGTTTCGCGTCGGCGATCCGTTGGGGATGCTTGCGTTCGATAGCGGCGCGCGCGACGACCTTTTCATGCCGCCACGCTCCGGGCGCGGCATCGGCAATTTGCTTGCGGGGATGTTGCGCGAGAGCGCAGGTGTGGACGCGGGCACGAGCGCGGACTTCGCTGCGGCAGCGGTCTCGGATAACTGCAGCGGCAGCGGCAACGGCAACCGCAGCGGCGATGGCAGTGGCATTGGCAACCGCAACGGCAGCGGCAGCGGCAGCGTCGGCGCGCTGCAACGCATTGCGTCGACGCTAGCGGGCCGTCAGGCGCTGGTCTTTCTCGTCTCCGATTTCCACTGGCCGCTTACAGCATTGCCGGCGGTGCTCGATCTGCTGGTGCATGCGTATGTGGTGCCCATCGTCGTGTGGGATGCTGCGGAGATTGCGCCGCCTGCGGGCGGTCCGCTGCTTGCAGTGAGGGACGCCGAGTCCGGTGCGCGGCGCACGCTCTGGTTAAGCGCCGGCGCGCGCGAACGCTGGCACGAAGGCGTTGCACGGCGCCGCGCGGAACTCTCGCAGATGTTCGGCAAACGCGCGATGCAACCGTTCTACATCGAAGGCGAGTTCGACCCCGAAGCGATGTCACGCTATTTTCTGGAGGCAATCGCATGAGAGCAAATGGTTCGTCGCGCCGCCTCCGGTTCGCCCTCGTGCTTGCCATTTCGCTGATGCCGGCGATGACGCCGTCCACCAGCAGCGCAGCGGCGAGCGGCGCGGCCTTGCAGCCGACGGTGCAGGAACCGCGCGCATTCGGCTATCTGCTGGGCGACGTCCTCACGCAACGCATTCTGCTGAAAGGCGACGGCTACGATATCGGCACCGTAACGCCGCCTTCGCTCGGTCGCACCGATTCGTGGCTCGAACGCCGGCGGGTTCGTAGCGAAACCGACGCCGACGGTCACCGGTGGATGGCGATCGACTACCAGGTCGTCAACGTGCCGACGACACTCACGCAGGTTGCGTTGCCTGCGTTGTCGCTGACGTCGTCGTCCGGCGCGACGCTTCAGGTCGGCGAATGGCCGCTCAGCATCGGTCCGGCAACGCCCGCGAATCCGTTCAATGTCGGCGACCTGCAAGCGCTGCGTCCGGACCGCCAGGCGCCTGCGGTGCCTACAGCGCCGCTTCGGCGGCAGGCGGGCCTCGCGCTTGGCTTGCTCATGCTGACCGTGTTGTCGTGGACAGGCTGGTGGTTCTGGCGCAACGCGCGCGAGTCGGCGCGTCTGCCGTTTGCACGCGCCTGGCGGGAGCTGCGGCACATGCAGCGCAAGCCACGAGCGAGCGGGCCGCCTGGGGACGCGTCTGCGGAGGCATGGCTTTGCCTGCATCGCGCGGTGAACGAAACGGCGGGCCACGTGGTGCATGTGGGCGCGCTGTCGGGCCTCTTTGTTCGAGCGCCCTATCTGCAACCGTTGCGCGCGCAACTGGAGCAGTTCTACCGGCAATCGGCCGAGCGCTTTTTCACGCCTGCGCCGACGGGCGACGCCTATCCGCTGCGCAGTCTGTGCGAGGCGCTGTATCGCGCGGAGCGGCGCCACCAGCGATGAACGATATGGCGCTCGACCTGGCTCACCCCTGGCTGCTTGCGCTGCTGCCGCTCGTGTTGCTGCCGCTGTTGCCTCGCCGCGCCGACACGCTCCCGTTCTCGTGGATCGCATGGCTGCCCGACGATCGCGCCGGGCGATGGATCGGCGCCGTCGCGCAGGGCAGTGCGGTGCTGGCGATGCTGGCGATTGTCATCGGTCTGGCCGGTCCTGGGCGTTCGCCTCGAGAAGTGGTGCGCACGGGCAGCGGCGCGCAGATTCTGATTCTGATGGATCGCAGTGCCAGCATGGACGAGCCGATGAACAGCAAAGGTGTCGAGGTAAGTGCGGGCGAATCGAAGAACAGAGTGGCGCGCGCTTCGTTGACGCAGTTCGTCGCGCAAAGGCCGAACGACCGGCTTGCATTCATGATGTTCGGCACGAGCCCGTTGCTTGCAATGCCGTTCACCTACGACCATCGCGCGATCGACGCCGCTATCGCCGGTACTGCGGTAGGCCGCGGCATGCCCGATACGCAACTCGATCTCGGGCTGCTCACGGCAATCGGTGAATTCAATCAGCAGCATTCGTCGAGCCGCCGCGCGATCGTTCTCGTTTCGGACGGCGGCGCGAAACTCGACGCGCGCGAGCGGCAGTTGATCGAGGACGGCCTGCTGCGCAACGAGATTGCGCTTTACTTCATCTATTTGCGCAGCAGCGTTTACAGCCCCGATCTGAACGCGGCCGTACCTGCGAGCGAGTCGTCCGCTGAAGCTGAGCTGCACCGTTATTTCCTGTCGCTCAAGACACCTTATCGTTTGTTCCAGACCGGTAACGCAAAAGCAATGAAGGACGCGATGGCCGAGATTAACCGCCAGCAAAATGCGCTGACTACGTTTATCGAGCGTTTGCCGCGCGAGGACTTCAGTCCGTACTGCTTCGCGGTCGCGCTTGCAAGTTGCGTGCTGCTGTTGGCACTACGGCTCTTTCAGGTGCGGGTGTGGTCATGAAGCGCTCGTCGGTACATATGATCTTCGGAGCCGTGGCGCTGTGCTGCGCGGCCGTAGCGGCTTACAACTGGATCGAAGTGCAGCGGGCGGATCAGGTGAACCGGACCGTTGCGGCAACCGTCGTTGCGACCAAAGCGGGGTCCAAAGATGCAAAGCGCAACGTTGCCAGCACCGACGATGCGCCCCAAGTCAGGCTCGCGCGCGCAGTGGCGTTGTCGAAAGACGGCGCTTACGATGCGGCGGGCCCACTCTTCGAGTCGCTGATTCGGGAGCAGCCCGAAGGCGAGGTCGGACGCGCGGCGCTGTTCGATCTCGGCAACCTGTACCTGCGGCAGGGCATCGGACATAGCCCTTCCGGCGCGATCGAATCGCTTGCAATGGTCGAGGAAGCCAAGGCGCGCTACCGCAGTCTGCTACGCATTGCACCGGACGATTGGGATGCGCGCTACAACCTCGAACGGGCGTTGTGGCTCGCCCCCGAAACGCGTTCTGCATCCGGCGCGCCGGACGTGAAGGAGCAGCACGACGTCAAGGTGCGCGATCCTGAAAGCAAGGATTTGCCGTGAGCCTCGGGGCCCAAACACGTGGTTTTCTCGCAGGCCGTCACTGGACGATGCCCGCCGCTCTCGTGCTGCTGATTCTCGCGTTCACCTTGCCGCCGGTGGCGTTGCCGCGCGACACGTCGAGCTATGTCGTCACATTCGATATCACGCAGAGCATGTATGTCGAAGACGTCGTGCTGAACGGCGCGCCGGTGAGCCGGCTCGCGTTCGCGCGCGCCGCGATGCGCGATGCACTCGGTCAATTGCCGTGCGGCTCGAAAGTCGGCTGGAGTGCATTCACCGGGCAACGGAGTTTTCTGCTCGTGGCGCCGGTCGAAGTCTGCGGCAACTATGACGCGCTGCTGTCGTCGCTCGATCGGATCGACGGGCACATGCGCTGGACGAACTACAGCCGTATTGCCGAAGGCGGTGTGTATTCGGCGGTTCGCGTGGCGCAGGAGATCGGCGACAGTACGGCCGTCGTGTTCCTCACCGATGGTCAGGAGGCGCCGCCGCTGCTGCCCTCCGATGCGCTGAAGCAAGATATCAATCCGGCTCACGTGAAGGGCTGGTTGATCGGCGTGGGCGGCGATCAACCCGCGCCTATTCCGCGCAGCGATGCCCACGGAAATCGCATCGGCTTCTGGCAGGCGGACCAGGTTGTACAGGTCCCTCAGATGCACGCGTCCGCGACTCATGCCGAGAGTCGCGAGGAGTTGTCGGCGTTGCAAGGGCACTATCTGTCGTCGGTGGCGGGGCAAGTCGGTTTCGGCTATGGGCGCCTCATCGACGCCGCGTCATTGCGCGACGCGTTGCTCGATTCGCGGCTCGCTCACCGGGAAAGCGTGCCGACCGATTTGCGCTGGTGTCCCGCAGCGCTCGCGCTGCTGCTGCTCGTCTGCCGCTTCATGCCGGATACTGCCGTTGTCTTTGCGTGGATGCGCGTCGGCGCGCGCCTTTTCCGTCCTGCGCGAGGCGCTCGCGCAGATAGCGCACCGCTTGCTGGCAACGTGCGGACAGCGGCCACCCGAAGCGAGGAATCGATCACAACGTAGCAATGACAGCTGCGCCTCGTTCTTCACCGCTGACTAAGTGAGGATACAGATACCGACGCTTCAGATGGTCCCCGCGACTTCTTTCAGTATGCTCATCGGACCGCGCGTCCGGATGATGTCCATCTGTGTTTCGTTGCGCACGAAAAGCGATCCGGCAAACCCCAACGCGTTGATCGAAATGCCCTCGCTGTGTTCGGCGCGGCGAGGCACGAGCATCATCCATCGCGTAGTGACGAGCAGGTTATAAGGTGCCGATTGCAGCGGTTCACCGTCCACATCGACAGCGTGCAATCCGGTTGCGGCGAGCAACGACATGTACCGCTCGAAAGCACTGTGCGCCAGTTCCAACGGACGCGATACAAGCACCGGATCGAAGCCGACAAACGCATGCGCAAAGTCGAGGCCCGGCACCGTACCGACGGAGCCGTCCATGCGCGCCGACGCCAGCAGCGGTTCTATCGGCAGTGGTGGCGTAGTGTCGTCGAGCGGCAAGGGCGCGATCTGTAAATGCTTATGAAGCTGACTTGCGCCGGCTTCGGGGCCGCCGTTGTAAAAGCCGAGACTGTCGAACTGCGTCATGCAAGTGAAGAGCGCGCGGAAGTCCGCGAGATTCAACAGCGCTCGCTGTAACTCGAAGCGGCGCGTAACGATCAGCACATGGTGATCGATTACGTTGAATTTATTGAGCAGGACGAGATGCGTGTCGGAAATGTCGGCGACGAACAGATCCGGGTCGTAGGGCAGGAAAGGGTTGGACGCGCGAGCGCCGGTCGATCCGGCTTTGCGCTGCTGCGCGTCCTTTTCTTTGCGGGCGAGGCTTGAGACTTGCCGGACCACAAACCGCACGCCGCCGTCATCGATGGTAGTGCGGCTCGTTTGTATCGGAAGCAGCGCGCCGCGATCGAGCGCATGTGCGGTTTGGCGGAGGATGGCCGGCCACAACGCGCCGGCTTGCTCGGGAAGGGACGTGTTCATCGAAAGAGGCAAGCCCTGTTTGGACGACATGCAGCTTCCTTTATACACTCGGCCGACCTGCCTCGCGCGGCGAAGGTCACGCCTGTCACCGTTCCGTTCCTGGTGGCGAGCTAGCGCCTCAATTCCGCAATGATCTTCTCAGCGAGAAAATCGCAGGGCGGGCGTTTTGATGCCGTGCTTCGCGCGAGCACGACTTCGAGTGCTGCGATTTCGGGCAGCCCCTGCGCATGACCGAGCAGCGCGAAATGCGCGGGTACAGCGCATTGTGCGAGCGGAACGATCGCGAGGCCGGCTTCGGCCATCGACACGAGACCCATCAGACTCGGACTTTCATACGAGGTCCGATAGCTGATCTTCGCGTGTTCGAGGCTGCGGATCGCGTTCTCCCGCGCGACGCTGCCGGGCAAAAACACGGCTATCGGCAACGGCCTTTCGCGCCAGATGTCGTGTGCGCTCGGCGACGCCGCCCAGACCATCGGCTCGAGCCGCAAAAACTCGCCCGACAATCCTTTGACCCGCGTCGCGCACACGAGATCGACGGAACCGTCCTTCACCATGGGCGCGAGCGCGACGCTTGGCAGGCCGACCACCCGGATTTCGACCTTCGGATAAGTTGCTGAGAATTTTTTGAGGATTGGCGGCAGTAGGGAGGACGCGTAGTCGTCCGGCACGCCGATACTCACGCGGCCGGTGACGTCGGGCCGAACCACGGCGGCCCAGGCTTCGTCGCGCAGCGCCAGCATGCGCCGCGCGTAAGCGAGCAGCACTTCGCCGTCTTGTGTCGGTATGACGTTCCTCGGCTTGCGTACGAAAAGCGGCTTGCCGAGCGCGGTTTCGAGCGTCTTGATCTGCATGCTCACCGCCGATTGCGAGCGGTGCACGACTTCCGCCGCGCGGCTGATATTGCCGGTGTCCGCGACGGCGACGATCATCGTCATCACATCGAGATCGAGTGCTTTCAAGGTCTGGTATCAGAAAATCAAATAGATTCCATCAATATTACGCGATTTTCTTAAATGTTGACGTGCGGCATAGTGCAGCCAAAGGAGCCAGTGTATGAACGCCCGAACCGATTTCTCCCTGCTTGCCGCGCCCGAACTCTCGTTTGCGACCATCGCATCGGGCATTAGCGTGCCGTATGTCGAGTGCGGAACGGGAGAGCCGCTCGTCTTCGTGCATGGCTCGCTGTGCGACTACCGCTACTGGAGTGCGCAGACAGCCGCGCTGTCCAGGCATTTCCGCTGCATCTCGGTGAGCTTGAGCCACTACTGGCCCGCAGCCTACGCGTGCATTCAGGGCGAGTTCGGCTGGCAGACGCATGTTGCCGAACTGGCCGAATTCATCGAGGCGCTCGGCATCGCGCCTGTGCACCTGGTCGGCCACTCGCGCGGCGGTTGCGTCGCGTTCAACCTGGCGCGCGAGTACCCGCGACTCGTGAAGACGCTTACGCTTGCGGACCCTGGCGGTCCGTTACAGATAGACGGCATGCCCGACGCGTCGCTGCCCACCGCGACGAACGCGCTGCGCGCACGCGTTGTGGACTTGATAGAAGCAGGCGAGATCGACGCGGGTCTTGAACTGTTCGTGGACTCGGTCAGCGCGCCGGGCTCATGGCGCAAGAGTTCGGTAGCCTTTCGCACGATGGCTACGGACAACGCGGCCACGTTGCCGAAACAGCTGCGCGATCCGCTGCCCGCATATTCACGCGACGCGGCGCGCGGTGTGAAATGCAGGACGCTGTTGATCGAAGGGCAACGCAGCCCTCGCATGTTTCGCAACAACGTCGAAAAACTCGCGGACTGGATCGACTACGCGGACAAGCAGACCATTGCGGGCGCGTCGCACGGAATGAATGTGTCGAACGCCGGAGCTTTCAATCGACTCGTGCATTCGTTTGCGAGCTTTTGAAGGTGCTTCCAAAGCCGGCCGCCTTGCGCTGAAACGCCTCGCGGCGGCGTCAATCCTCAAACACTTCCCGGCTCCGCTGCCGGAGCCCTCGTCCTCGCTCTGAGGAACCGGCCGCGAATCCAGTCCCTCAACGGAGCGACCAGCCGCTCCTGGAAATACACGGCCGCAATCACCGTCCCGATCAGATACAGCGGATAAGTCGCCATACTGGGTATGACTTCTTTCGAAGCCGCGACGCATTCGGAGAAGTGCGAAGCGCACCATAGGGGCGATTTGCCGATAGACAGCAGTTTCAACACCTTCATCATGACGAGGAAGATCGGCACATGAATCGCAAATAGCGAGAGTGCCGAGTTCCCTAGACGAGTCGATAGCGCCGCGAATCTGGGCGGAACCGAAAGGCCGGCGAATACGGCGACGAGCAACAGCTCCGCAGGCATCAACGCGCCGTTATGAACGAGATAACGTGTATTGATGGATCCATGCGACTCGAACCACGCAGCGGCTGCGAACGAGCCTGCAAACACCAGCAACGCTGCGGCAAGCTTCATGCCGCTGCGGTGTATGGCGGTCAGATGTCCCTCGCGAAACAGTCCATACAGGACGATACCGCCCAGAAATTCGGGCAGTCGCAGCACCGGGTTGCGGGTGACTATGCCGACCGCGGCGGGACCGTACCAGTGCATCAGTGTCGCAAGCACAGGCGGGACGAGGTAGAGCACCCACAAAATCAGTAACAGCCGGTGTTTGTTTCGGGCTTTGAGAAGCCGCGGCGCGAAAAACGGAAACGCGAGATAGAAGAAAAACAATGTCGCCAGCGACCATGATGGCGGATTGACCGACCCGTATAGCGGATTCCACACCTGCAGCAAGAACAGGTTCAGCACGAAATTAATAGCGGTCTCGGTGGGGCCGAGCGTAACGTAGTGCTCTGCGTCGTCGAGCGACATGATCGCGAACTGCTGGTATCCGCGCGTGCCTGCCGCCGAGACGAGAAGCACCAGTACGAGCGCAATGAGATGCACGGGGTAAAGATTGGAAAGGCGCTTCACAAAAAACTCGCGCGTGCCGCCCCGCAACTCGACGCTTCGCCCGAAGTAGACGTGGGCGAGAATGAAGCCCGACAAAATGAAGAACGAACTCGTGGCGAAGCCGCCCAGGTTGGCCAACTCAACGAACGGAAGCGTCACGTACTGCGGATACTGATGTATCGAATGAAACACCATCAAATACACAGCCAGCGCGAAACGCAGTACATCCAGGCCAACGAACTTGTTCATCATCACTTCCATGCAAATTGTTGCGGTGACATCAGGTGCAACGCACCGGGCATGCTTTAAAGATTGAAACGAACCGCAAACAACGATTGATCTTGCTTCGGATGACTAAAGGCGACGGCGGGCAAGAGGATTTGCAATGTAACGAACGGCGAAATCGGAGAGCGTCGAGAAAGGCAACAAACAGAGACTCGACAAAGCGAGCGTGCCAATTTTTTTCTTGTAGCTCCAGAACGGGTTCCCCACGATAGAGCGGAAGTAACTATGCGACTGCCGGCTGACCCATCGCCAGCGTTTCGTGAACGGCGCCTGATAAACGGCAGAGCAGAAATGGGCCTTCTCAAGCGAGAAGTCATGAAACGACAGCGGAAGTTCGATCCCCAGACGCGCGCGCGCCATTTGCCGCAGAATGGCCCAGCGTTTGGTCAGCGCCTTGGGCGCTTTGTCGTTGCTTTCGGAGTTTGCGAAATCAATGCCCGAGTTTTCGGTGCGATGCACGCGGTAAGCACCGAGCGATTCCGGAATCGTTGCCACGGCTCCTAACAAGGCGACGCCGTAGATCGCATAAAAGTCCGCTCCGTAGCGATTGATATCGGCCTCTGGAACGGGAAATATCTTCTTTAATGCGCTTGTGCGGTAAGCGTTGCCCGATGCAGGCGGCGACGGATATAACCATCCCTGGCGCAAGGGGCTGCCGCAGTCGCTGGGAGCCGCGGAGTGCGGTACATATGCACCCGACGGCTTGCCTGCGGGATCGATGACGTCGAGCCGGAACTGGACCTTGACGAAGTTGCCGCTATCGAACACGCGCATGACTTTCGACACCGCGTGAGAATAGAGCAGATCGTCGGAATCGAGCAGAATGACAAATTCTGTCTCTATCAGGTTCACTGCATCGTTATATGCGGATACCTGGCCGCCATTTTGCTTGTAAAGCGCTTTAACGCGGCAGCCGTAACTTTCTATGATTTCACGTGAGCCGTCGGTCGATCCGTCGTCGATTACGAGCACCTGAGTAGCCGGATAATCCTGATCGAGGGCTGAGTTGATGGCCTTAGCGAGGAAGCGGCCATAGTTGTAATTGCAGATGACGATTGTCACGTTTTGCATATTTATTCACCACCTGTCATGAACCGGGAGCGCAGCGTACCGGCGACTACTGCCCGCCTTGGGTTCGCTCGCGCTGGCCTCTGAAGCCAGCACGAATCAATTTACCTTTCCGTTCGTTGCCCCGCCAACGGGCGGTAGTGCGATATGTGCGGTTGATAACACAACTGGACGCGGCTCGCGTGAGCTTCGGTAAAGCGGGGAATATGCCCTTATGCGGCGCGCGTTACGTGACAAAAGTTGCCGAAATAAACCGGCAAACGTTACGCCGGTTGCGTCGACGGAATCGGTAAAGGTGGCCTTGCTGAAAGGAACGCGTCGGGCACGAGTTTTCCCCACTCGTAGTCGACCTTGTCAGGCGTGAATGGCAGTACGCCCGCGCCGGGCGTAAACGTCAATTCGCCGAAGTAAATCTGGTTATCCGGCGCATACAGGTCCACGCGAACATAATCGAAATCGCTGCATAGCATGGTGGCGGCGTCCAGAATGGCTTCCAGGTTCTCCGGGCGGGGCGACGGCTCTGCACTGGGTTTGTAGGCGCCAATCGCCATGTCCAGATGGTTCCAGTTCGCGTCGTATATGTCGCCACGCGTGTTCGAGCCGAACCGGTCCGAGATCACCAGAATGTAAATGGTAGGCCTTCCACTTCGGCCGCCGAAGCAGTGCAGTTTGTAGTCGGCGGGAATCTGGCCGCTCTTGTCGAGCAACAGGTGTTCGAAGAAAACCCGTGGCTCGATCTGGCGATAGTGTTTCTCTCGCGCGATCTTGTAGAAGTCGAGTGTCAACCAGTGATCGGCAAGCTCTCGCAGTTCTTCGAAAGAGCGTGTGGACTTGTCTCTCACCACCTCCACATAGCTGCTGCCGTGATTGGCTTTCATCACGAACGAGTTCGGCAGCGCATCGAATACTTCTTTCGAAAAGGTGTCCGGCGCTGCGAGCAACGGAATTACGTGCTCCTCGCCCAGCACTCTCGCTACATATTTTCTAACCGTAAGCTTGTCGGTCAGCTCCGCGAACCACGGATCGGGCCGCAGGCTTTTACGCAAGATCTTCTCATTGAAGGTAGTAGGGCGCAGCAGGCTCGGATAGCGGCCAATTTCTTTGTGATGCAGCAAGCTCAGGAACAGTGGCGCCGGTAATAGTGACTTGGCCGCTTCCTTTATCTTGCGAACTGTCGATTGGCGGCGCAGTGGGGCGGTACTTGTGGACGATGGCGCTTTTTGTTGAGGTACAGAAGGGCCGGATTCACCCGGAAACTGGACTGAATTGGTCGTCGTCATTTTTCGAATTCCCGTAAGTTATTCGCGCTACATCAGGGGCCCGGCCAGGCCTGCCGATGTATCACGATGCGAGGTTAACGTACGGAAGTCGCGCTAATTGCCAGCGTCGCTAAACGAAGGTGTTTTGGCCTAATCCCATGAAGGCGGCCGATTGTGCGCGGACATGTTTTCGAACCGAAAGCATGTGGCTGCAGGGTACCGCGCGCCTTGCGGTGCGCTGGCCCTTAAGGATGAAACCTTTCGGTTTGTTATTTTTAAGAACGATTAAGGACTTGGACAAGGACTCGGCGCAAGCCCGTCGATAGACTGCATTCCAGTTTTTCCTCGCTTGTGAAGCGAATGCGGCATGTTTTCCCTGTTCAGCAAACCTTTATCGACACTTAGGACGTACAAAGCCATGGCTAATCCGAAACTGCAAGTCCTCACGCCTGCGAACTCGCAGATCATCTTTATCGATCACCAGCCGCAAATGGCTTTCGGCGTCCAGTCGATCGACCGGCAGGTGCTGAAGAACAACGTGGTTGGCCTTGCCAAGGCCGCACGCGTGTTCAACATTCCCACGACCATCACGACGGTGGAATCGGAAAGCTTCTCCGGCTATACGTACCCTGAGTTGCTGGACGTGTTCCCCGGTCACAAGGTGCTGGAACGCACGTCGATGAATTCGTGGGACGACCAGAAGGTTCGCGACTCGCTCGCCGCCAACGGCCGCAAGAAAGTGGTGGTGGCGGGTCTGTGGACCGAGGTCTGCAACAACACCTTCTCGCTGTGCGCAATGGACGAAGGCGACTACGAGATCTACATGGTGGCAGACGCGTCGGGCGGCACCTCCAAGGAAGCGCATGAATATTCGATGCAGCGCATGATCCAGGCCGGCGTTGTTCCTGTGACTTGGCAACAGGTGCTGCTCGAATGGCAACGCGACTGGGCTCACAAAGAGACGTACGACGCAGTCATGGGCATCGTCAAGGAACATTCCGGCGCGTACGGCATGGGCGTTGATTACGCGTACACGATGGTCCACAAGTCGGCGCAGCGCGCGGCCGGAACGCACGAAGTTCTCGCGCCCGTGCCTGCACGCAAGTAAGCGCTTAGGCCGCATGCTGCGGCCAGCGCGTCGCATTGCCCGGCTTCAGGTCTGGACATGCGGCGCGTAAATCACGGCAGGATCCCGCTGGATCGGGTCATGCAGCGCCTGCACGAGTTCAGCGCGATGCGTGAGCACGGCGCGCTGATTGATCGAGCCTTTGTCGGTTATTTCACCGAGGTCGAGCGACGGCGCGACGTCGAGCAGACGCATCCGTGCGATCGTGGTCGCGCCGCCTGTCGACTCGCGATTGAGCCGATCGAGCAATTCGACGAAGAACTGCCGCACGGCGGGCGCGCTCACGACTTCGGACGCGCTCGCCGACGAAGGCAGTTGCGCGAGGCGCCGGCAGTCGTCGAGTCGCGGGAACACGAGCAAGCCCACGTCGTCGCAATTCAATCCAGAGACGACCACGTCCTGCACATACGGCGCGCCCGCCGAGATAACACGCGCGCGCATCGGGCCGACGCTGACAAAGGTGCCGGAACTGAGCTTGAAGTCTTCGGCAATGCGGCCGTCGAACATCAAACCCAGTTCGGGCTGTTGCGGGTCGACGAACTTCAGTGCGTCGCCACTGCAGTAATAGCCTTCGTCGTCGAATGATTTCCCAGTGGCTGCACCGTCCATTCGCCAATAGCCGCGCATGACGTGTGGACCGCGAAAGCGCGCCTCCAGCTTGTCCCCGACGGGCACGAGCTTCACTTCACAGCCCGGCGCGGGTACGCCCACATAACCGGCGGCCTTCGCGGGCAGCGTCGTGAAGAGGCACGACGGCGAAGTCTCCGTCATGCCGAGACCCGCCATGATGCGAATACGCTCGCCGCAAAAGCGCTCCGTAACCTGTTGAAGCCGATCCCACGCGGCTTGCGAGAGTCCCGCTCCCGCAAAGAAATACACCTTTACACGTGAGAAAAATGTCTCGCGCAGCTTGGCGTCGGTTTCAAGCGCGCTCGTCAGTTCTTCCCAGCCCTTGGGCACATTGAAGTAGATCGTCGGAGCGATCTCGCGAAGATTGCGCAGCGTCTCTTCGAACTTCTTGCCGACGGGCTTGCCGTCGTCGATATAAAGCGTGCCGCCGTTATAGAGCGCGATGCCCGCGTTGTGACTGCCGCCGAACGTGTGATTCCACGGCAGCCAGTCGACGAGTACCGGCGGCTCGTCGGCGAACTCGGGAAATGTTTCGCGTAGCATCTGCTGGTTGCTGCATAGCATGCGATGCGTCGTCGGAACGGCCTTCGGCAGCGTCGTCGAACCTGACGTGAAGAGGAATTTGGCTATGCTGTCCGGGTCGATCGCTTCGTGCGCGGCATCGACCGTAATGGGCGTTGTGTCGAGCAGCGCCGACAGCTTCGTCACAGGGCGGGCACAGGAGCCCGTGGACGTCACGACTTCGACATCGGCCGCAACAGTTGCGTCGATTGCAGCGGCAAATGCAGAGGCATCGGTCGCGAAGACAAGACCGGGCGTGAGCACATCGAGCGTATGCCTCAGCTTGCCAAAATCGCTGGAAACGAGCGAGTACGCCGGCGAAATGGGCGCGTACGGTACGCCGGCCCACATTGCGCCGAGCGCGATCATCATGTGTTCGAGATCGTTGCCGGAGAGGATCGCAACGGGCCGCTCGGCCGACAGGTTGCGCTCGAGCAGCGCCTGGCCGATGGCACGCGCACGCTGCAGCATTTGCGCGTAGCTGATGCCTTGCCATTCCCCGTTCGCGCCGCGGCGCGCGACGAGCCAGCGGTCCGGATGCGCACGCGCGCCGCTTGCCAGCCGGTCGGTCAGGCGCTGCGGATAGTTGCCGGGCATCGCGGCGGACTCCATGTACCACACGTCGCCGTCACGGCGAACGCGAGCGGGTGCCGAACCGATCCGCACTTCGCGATAGCGCACGGGCGTTTCTCTATCGACACTGGATTGCGTCGGCTGCAAATTCACTTATTGTCTCCTTCCCGCAGTCTTCGTCTGCTGCGAAGCATGCGGGATTCGAATGATGCCGCTGAACGGCATTCGTGTCAGATCGGGGTGTTTCCGATCGAAGCATTCTGATCGAGCGGCCTAGATCGGATAGTGACGCGGACCCGTCTGGATCGTAATCCAACGCAGATCCGTGAACTCGGCAATCGACGCCTTACTGCCGAAACGTCCGTAACCGCTTCCCTTCACGCCTCCGAACGGCATCTGCGCTTCATCGTGAACGGTCGGTCCATTGATGTGGCATATGCCCGACTCCACACGTTTCGCGACGCTCATCGCGCGCGCGATATCGCGGCTGAAGACAGCGGCGGACAGGCCGAACTCGCTGTCGTTCGCCACTTTCACGGCTTCGTCGTCGGTATCCACGCGCAGCACGGTCACGACCGGCGCGAACGATTCTTCGGCGTAGAGCTTCATAGCCGGGAGAACGCCGTCGACGATGGTCGGCTGCATGATTGCGCCAGTCAACGTGCCGCCGCCGAGTACTTTCGCGCCATGTTCCCGGGCGTCCTGCACGAGCGCCGTTGCGCGTTGCGCGGCTTGCGCGCTGACCATCGCGCCGAGCTTGGCATCCTTCGCGTTGGGTGCGCCGGCAACCAGCGTGCGCGCTTTCTCAGCGAGCTTGTCGACGAGCGCATCGGCCACGCTGCGATGCGCGATCACGCGTTCCGTCGACATGCAGATCTGCCCTTGATTGAAGAAGGCGCCGAACGCAATGGCGTCCACGGCCGCGTCGAGATCCGCGTCTTCGAGCACGAGAACGGGTGCCTTACCGCCGAGTTCGAGCAGTGCGGGCTTGAGATGTTTGGCTGCATGCATCGCGATGATGCGGCCCACGTGGGTCGATCCTGTGAAGTTCACGCGACGCACGGCAGGGTGAGCGATCAACCGTTCGACGATGGCAGGCGCGTCGTCCGGCGCGTTCGTCACCACGTTGACGACGCCGTCGCCGAGTCCCGCATCCTGCAGCACGCTGCCGATCATTCTGTGTACGGCCGGACAGGCTTCCGATGCCTTCAGCACGACGGTATTACCGCACGCGAGCGGCATCGCAACAGCGCGCGTGCCGAGAATCACCGGCGCATTCCACGGCGCAATGCCGAGTACGACGCCGCAGGGCTGGCGCACCGCGAGAGCAATGTTGTCAGGCGTGTCGGTCGGAATCACGCTGCCGTCGATCTGTGTGGTCATGGCTGCCGCTTCGCGCAACATGTTGGCTGCGAGATGCACGTTGAAGCCGTACCAGTTGGCCATCGCGCCGGTTTCGGCCATGCCGCATTCGATGAACGCGCCCGCTCGCGCGTCCATGATGTCGGCGGCTTTCAGCAGGCGCGCACGGCGTTCTGTCGGCCGTAGCGCGGACCACGCCGGAAACGCGGCGGCGGCGGCTTCGACAGCGGCGTCCGCATCGGCGAGCGTCGCAGCAGGCGCGCGCGAAGCCACGCCGCCGGTAACCGGATCAATCCGCTCGAAGGTGGCGCCGCCCGACGCCGGACAGTCCTTGCCCCCGATCAACATACTTACTTCGTTCACGATGGCTGTCTCCTTTGCTTTTTCCCGTGCTGCGCGCAGGTGCGGGCAGGCTACGGGATCAATATTTACCTGTTCGTCACTCGGTGCGCTTATACGCCTGAAGGCCAGGCTTGATTGACTTCTGGTCGAGGAATTGCCGCAAGCCTTCTTCACGTCCTTTCTCGGGGTCGCGCAATTGCGCCTGGTCGAGCTTCGCATACAGATAGTCTTCGTTCTGCTCCCACGTCAGTTCGCGCGAGCGTTTGAAACCATGCTTGGCGGCGCGCAAAACGACAGGGTTTTTCTCGAGCAGCTTCGCGGCCAACGCGACCGTTTTGGCACGCAGTTGTTCGAGCGGCACGCTGCTGTTGACGAGTCCCATTGCAGCGGCTTCTTTCCCGTCGAACGTGTCGCCCGTCATGATGTAGTACAGCGCCTGACGATGCCCGACCGTATCCGCCATTGCCTTGCTGACCAGATTACCCGGCGGAATGCCCCAGTTGATTTCGGAGAGGCCGAACACGGCTTCGTCGGCCGCGATAGCCAAATCGCACGCGACGAGCGGTGAAAAGCCGCCGCCGAAACACCAGCCGTTGACCATGGCGATAGTCGGCTTCGAGTACATGCGCAGCAGTTTCCACTGCCATTGGCATGCGTCGCGGCGAATCTTTTCCTGCAGAATCTCCGGACCTGCATCGACTTCGCGGAAGTACTCCTTCAAGTCCATGCCCGCCGTCCATGCGTCGCCGGCGCCTGTCAGCACCAGTACCTTTGCGTCCGCGTCCAGTTCCAGCGTCTCCAGTACCTGGATCATTTCGCTGTTGAGCGTGGGACTCATTGCATTGCGTTTCTCGGGTCGATTGAACGTCACCCATGCGATGCCTTGCTGGACTTTCACGTCCACCGTCTTCCAGCGACCCTCATAACTTGCCATTTCGTAGCTCCAGCGCGCCTGTGCGCGTATCGATGTTTGTCGTGATGTGCGAGCACCCGACAGCGTTTGCTTTAAAGCTTCAATGCACGCGCCGTATCAGGTAGCCTGATACAAGTCTATTATCAAGCGGCTTTGGACACAATCGCCGCGTGATCGGTGAAAACCCTTGCGTTGAATGTACCTGGGGTATTCACCAAAGACGCTCACCTTGTTTTGTCAGGTCGCCTGATATTTAATATGCTCCATCGCGACTGACCGTAGCGCGTTCTCATGAACGCGCTTTTGTTCACCCATGATGTCAGGGAGCCTGATACATGGGGCGATAAGGATGCATCGGCGGCCATCGACACAATAAACAGCAATCAACTTGCAGTGACCGGAGCAGGACGCGAAAGCGCCGGCTCCGGCCGAAAGGAGACAGACATGAAATCCACCAGAACAGCACTGCCGGCAGACGGCATGGCGCAAGCCACCGCGCGAACGGGCGCCGCCGTCACGCTGAGTCTTTGTTTTGCGGTTGCCTTGCTCGAGGGGCTCGACCTTCAATCGGTGGGCGTCGCGGCGCCGCGCATGGCGCGCGAGTTCGGCCTGAGCGTCGCGCAAATGGGGCTTGCGTTCAGCGCGGGCACCTTCGGCCTATTGCCGGGCGCGATGTTGGGCGGAAGACTTGCCGACCGCATCGGCCGTAAGCGGATACTGATTCTGTGCGCGTGTCTGTTTGGTCTGCTGTCCATCGCGACTGCGTTCGTCAGCAGCTTCGGCATGCTTGTTTTTGTCCGCGTGTTGACGGGTATCGGGCTGGGCGGCGCGCTGCCGAATCTGATCGCGCTATCGTCGGAGGCGGTCTCGCCGAAGTTGCGCAATACCGCCGTTAGCGTGATGTATTGCGGTATTCCCTTCGGCGGAGTGATCGCCTCGATTGTCGGCATTGTCAGCATCGGCGATACGCAATGGCGACACATCTTCTATGTGGGCGGCGCGGGGCCACTCATTCTGGTGCCGCTTCTGCTCGCATTCCTGCCTGAGTCCTCCGCGTTTCGCCGCGCGTCACACGGCATGAACGCGAAGCCCGCGCCCGTCGGCGAAGTGCTGTTCGGCGGGAGCCGGGGGCTCTCAACGCTGCAAATCTGGATCAGCTACTTCTGCACGCTGATCGTGCTGTACTTCCTGCTGAACTGGTTGCCCTCGTTGATGGCGGCACGCGGACTCGCGCGCGCGGAAGTCGGTTATGTGCAGATCTTCTTCAACATCGGCGGCGGCCTGGGCGCGCTTTTCATCGGCATGTTGATGGACCGTTTGCGCGGCGGTGTGGTGGTGTCCGGCATGTACATCGGCATTATCGCGTCGCTCGCGGCGTTGTCGATCGCGCCGGGTTTCGCGGCGCTGACGGTATCCGCGTTCTTCGCCGGGATGTTCGTGATCGGCGGCCAGTCGGTGCTGTATGCGCTCTCTGCTGCGTTCTATCCGACAGCGATGCGAGGCACCGGTGTCGGCGCAGCGGTCGCAGTGGGGCGCGTCGGCTCGGTGGTCGGCCCGCTTGCGGCCGGCCAGTTGCTGGCCATGGGCCGCAGTTCGTCGACGGTGATCGGCGCGAGCATTCCCGTCACGCTGATTGCCGCGGCGGCGGCTCTGATGCTGATTCGCCGTCCGCGCGCGAACGACTGATCAGACATCCTTATCAAATCAACTGAAAAAGAAAACACAACGTTTGGAGACGACAACGATGCAAACAGTCACGACCCGCCTTTTTATATCCGGCGCCCTGTGCGCGCTGAGTACGACCGCGCTCGCGCAGTCGAGCGTCACGCTGTACGGGATCATCGATACCGGTGTGGAATACGTATCGCATGCGAACGCCGCAGGCGGCCATGTGTTTCGCATGCCGGCGGTAACGGGCGAGTTGCCTTCGCGTTGGGGCCTGCGCGGTGCCGAGGATCTCGGCGGCGGCTATAGCGCCGTCTTCACACTGGAAAGCGGGTTCAACGTTCGCGACGGCAGTTCCGGCCAGGGCGGGCGGCTGTTTGGACGGCAGGCGTTTGTCGGCCTCAAGGGGCCATACGGGACCATGGCATTTGGCCGGCAATACACGATGACGTACCTCGCGCTGCAAGGCGCCGACATTATCGGCCCGGACATCTACGGCATGGGTTCGCTCGACGCATATGTGCCCAATGCGCGTGCGGATAATTCGGTGACTTACATGGGCACGTACAAGGGCTTCACGCTCGGCGCCGGGTATTCGTTCGGCCGCGATTCGGCCGGCACGGGCAACTCGCCAGGGCAGGGCACTTGCGCGGGTTCGGTAGCGGGCCACCCGACCGAGTGCCGCGACTGGTCGGTAATGCTCAAATACGACGCGCCGAACTTCGGCGTTGCAGCTTCGTATGAGGAGCAACGCGGCGGCACAAATGCCCAGGCGAACTTCTTCGACGGCGTCCCTCCCACGCCGCTTGGCAACGCCGCCGACAAGGACGCCCGCACGCATGTGAGCGCCTATGCGCAGTACGCGGGCGCGAAGCTCGGTGCGGGCTGGCTTGGTCGGCGCGTCGTGACGGACTCGCCGGCGGTGCCGAACGTGCGCTCGGATCTGTTCTTCGTCGGCGCGTCGTACTTCGTGACGCCCGCGTTCCTGGTCGACGGCGAAGTGTTCCGCATCGTCAACAGTGTGCACGACTCCCGCGCGACGATGGGCGCGCTGCGCACCACGTATCTGTTGAGCAAGCGCTCGTCGGTGTATGCGCAGGCCGCCTATCTGGCCAATAGCGCGAAGGCGCGCTATTCGGTAAGCGGCGGCGGTGGCGGCACGACGCCCGCCGCCGGCATCGGTCAGACAGGTGTGATGGTCGGTATCAAGCACGCGTTCTAGGAGACATTGAATGAGAAAGTCTGTGATTGCGGTATCCGTGTGCGCGACGCTTGGAGCATGCGGCGGCTCTTCCGATAACACATTGACGTTGCCGCACCTGAGCGCGGCCACGCCGGCAACGCTCGTTGGAAGCTGCGCGACGCTGGCGAGCAAATTGTCCTTCGCCAACACCACGTTCAATTCCGTGCAGGACGTACCGGCCGGAACGCTGACGGTGGCGAGCAAGCCAATCGCCGAGCATTGTGTCGTTCAAGGGCAGATGAATCAGCGCGTGAGCGCTGTCGACGGAAAGACCTACGCAATCGGCTTCGAGATGCGTCTGCCCGTTGCATGGAACGGAAGGTTTTTCTATCAGGCCAACGGCGGGCTCGACGGCAACGTGGTGACGGCAACCGGCGAGATCGGCGGAGGCGGACCGCTCAACGACGCACTGAACATGGGGTTTGCCGTGATCAGTTCCGACGCGGGACACTCATCGTCGCAGAATCCGCTATTCGGCCTCGATCCTCAGGCGCGTATCGACTACGGCTATAACGCGGTAGCGACGCTCACGCCGATGGCCAAGCAGGTCATTCGCACCGCCTACGGCAAGGCGCCGGATCGCAGTTATTTCGACGGTTGCTCGAACGGCGGACGTCACGCGATGGTGGCGGCGGCGAGATCGTCGGCCGAATACGACGGGATCATTGCGGGCGATCCGGGCTTTCATTTGCCGAAGGCGGCCATCGGCGAAATGTGGGGCGCGCAGCAATTCGCAAAGGTTGCGACTGCGACAACCGCGAATGGCCTGCCCGACATCAAGACCGGCTTTACTGCCGCCGAACGCCAACTGGTGGCGTCGCGGATCATTGCAAAGTGCGATGCACTAGATGGTGTCGCCGACGGCATGGTGCAGGACATTAGGGCATGCCAGGCGAATTTCAACCTGGCCGCGGACTTGCCGACCTGCTCGGGCAACGTGCGTGATGGAACGTGCCTGACTACCGCGCAAAAAGAAGCGATCGGCAATGTGTTCTCGGGCGCGCGCAACAGCGCCGGCACCGCGTTGTACGCGAGCTTTCCCTACGACGCCGGCGTGAGCGGCGCGGGCTGGGCGGCATGGAAGCAGAGCAACTCCATCACGCTCGATCCCGCCGCCGCTGCATTTACGTTCACGACGCCGCCGCAAAGCGCTTCGCTGCTGAGCCAGTTGTCATCGTATGCATTGAACTTCAGCATGGACACCGACGCACCGAAGATCTTTGCGACGAGCGGCGCGTACACGGAATCGTCGTGGTCGTTCATGACGCCGCCCGACGAGGCCAATCTCGGCGCGCTCAGGCAACGCGGCGCGAAGCTGATGGTGTATCACGGCACGAGCGACCCGGTGTTTTCGTCGAACGATACGACCGACTGGTATCAACGCGTGATGGCGGCCAATGGCGGCGATGCGAGCAGCTTCGCGCGGCTCTTCACGGTCGCGGGAATGAACCATTGCTCGGGCGGCCCCGCAGCCGATCAGTTCGACATGCTCACGCCGATGGTCGCCTGGGTGGAGCAGGGCAAGGCACCGGATAGCGTCATCGCGACCGCTCGCGATGCGAGCAATGCGATCCCGAATAGCGAAGTGCCTGCGCAGTGGGGCGCGGGCCGCACGCGGCCGCTGTGTCCGTATCCGAAAGTCGCGCGCTATAAGGGCGGCGATGTGAATTCAGCGGCGAGCTTCTCGTGTAGTTGATCCATGCGCGAGCCGCGGTTCCACGGCCCGTTACTGGTGGCGACAGTAATGATGTTTGCGGTCTTGCGGCGTCGGCTGGACGCGTTGTTAAGCGTCACCGCCGTCGCCGCTATTGTCCGCACATCGCGCATGCCGCGAACGTTTCAGTTATTGCGACTCGTACCACGAGTATGTCGGAAGCGAGCTGATTGGCGGCGTGCCGATCTGCAATGTGACATCGCGTAACGACGTCAACTCGATATTGCGCAGATCGCCCATGTAACGGCGCGAATCCCCGTTGTCGTTGATATACGCCACGACGTTCCCGGTGATGCCCGCGACGTTCGTGCTGGAGAGCGGTTGCCCCCAGATGTCGAAGAACTGACCCAGCGTGAACGTCTTGAGGGTCGGCGTTTCGATATGAATGATGCCGGTCTGGTCGTGCGTGTGCATTTCATAGTTGCACTGCGACAGTATGCCCACGTTCGCCGGCATGGCGAGCCATTGGCCGTCCTTGATGATCGCGAGATGCGCATGCACGTGGTACAGCTCGCTCATCCCGGCGGCACAGATCAAACCGTCGACCGTGGCGCCGTTCCCGCCGGTCGCCGTATTGCCGGCTGGCCAGTACTGGGTTCCCACCACGCCCAGATAGGCGAGCGTGACCGGATTCGGGTCGAAGGGCGGCGGATCGGTCCATGTGTAGGTGGGGATCTGCGTCAACGGCGTGCCGGTCATGATGGTGACTTCGCCATGCGGCGGAAGCACGAGACTCGCGGGATCGCCCTTGTATTGCGAAAGCGTGCCGCCGTCGTTCACATAGATCGTAACGGGTGATCCGCTCAGGCCCGCGACGTTCGACGCACCGAGTGTTTCGCCCCATATCGCAAAGAACTGGCCGAGTGTGTACGACGCGCCGGTGGTCGTATCCATGCGGATTTTGCCGCTTGCGTCGACGGTGTGCAGCGGATACGCGCAACCTGTCTGCGCCGTCATGGTCGGGCCGACCGTGCCGATGTTGGCGGGCACCGAGAGCAGGCGGCCGTTCTGATAGATCGACAGATGCGTGTAGGTATAGGCATTGCTGCGCAACCCGCAGTTCAGCCCGCCGACCGGCTGTCCGAGGCCGCCCGACGATGTAGAGCCCGTGGGCCAGTTAGCATCGCCAAGCGTCGTGCCGTCGATCACAGGCGTAGCGGCGGCCAGTGTCGGTGTAGTCGCGCTCGTGCCCGATGCGCCGGATGCCGGTGCAGCGGCGCCCGTGTTCGAGGCACCCCCGCCGCCTCCGCCGCCGCAACCTGCGACGATCAGTAAAACACCAATGGCGACAAACCGTGAGCCCAGCCGTTCCAACATCGCTTACTCCATGCGGTGGTTGAAGAGGAATTCGTAGAAGCAGATATCGCGCAGACTTCGCGGAGTCGCTTCGCTGCGTGGAGCAGCTGCGAAAGAAAGGCGGCGATGAAGCCGGCGCATGCTCGCGAGCCCGCACGAAATCGGCAGGTTGAGGGTAGCAGATGCGGTTAAAAAACGAACCCGATGAATCACAACGTTTTGCGACTATTTCTGTCGCATTTAGGGGTGTCGGGCGATGCATCGATGCGATTCACTTGAAATGCACTTATGGTTCAGCGGCACTTCGTCGAGTGCTTTTTAGGCGCAGTGGTTAATGGCGCATTGAGTTATCGGCAAGCTCCCAGAAAAGAGTGCATGCCTCCATTAGCGGAGCACTTCGTTCCGATACAAGTAAAATGCCGCAGTCGCCGCATCCTGCCGGCGTGGAACTGTCCGGTCAGCGATGCATGTCGATCTCCTCACCCTTTACCTGCTTTTAATCGGAACGCTATTCGCCAGTTCCGGAATGACGCTTTGGGAACACCAAAGCCATCCGCGGCGAAGCCGGGAGTTGCGAGTACTGGCGGCGGGATATGCGACGCTCGCAACCGGTTGCGCAGCGGCCGTGTTTCGTCACGATCTGCCCGCCCCGTGGGGCTCCGCGCTGAGCAATCTGGTCATTCTGACGGGCTACCTGCTGGTCCTGCACGGTGCCGCGTTGCTAAGCGGGCGTCGATACCCGGCCGGTTCGCTCGCGTTGCTCCTTCTGATGGCGCTGACATGGGCAGTGGGCGGTGCGCGCTGGGAGAGCACCGTGTGGGCTTACGTCAGCGCGGTCGCAATCGCGGTGGCGAGCGGCATGACGTCCCGCGAGTTCCTTCGAAGCGACGACTTCAAAGCCTTCCAGTCACGGCGTATCGCGGTGGCGGTGACGGCTATCCACGCGCTTTTCTATGCCTTTCGGGCTCTGGTTCTGCCTTGGCTCGTGACGCGGTATGGAATGGGCCTGCTGCCCACCATCGGCGCAATCACGATGTACGAGGGCGTCCTGTACTCGGTCATTCTGCCGATGACCGTGCTGAAGATGATCCGCGAGGAAACGCATGGCCAACTCCTGCACGAATCGCAAACTGACTACCTGACCCGTCTCGGGAATCGCAGATGGTTCTTCGAGGAAGGCATGCGTGTGCTCGGTGAGGGTCATGAAAGCGGTTCCGTGTCGCTGCTTGCGCTCGACCTCGACCACTTCAAGAAGCTCAACGATCGCTACGGTCACAAGACTGGCGATGAAGTGCTCAAATCATTCGCGGATGTTGCGCGCAACGTGGTGGGGCGCGAGGCGGTGCTTGCCAGAATCGGCGGAGAAGAGTTCGCTGTGCTGTTGCCGCGCCATGACGAACGCCGCGCGCGCGACGTGGGCGAGGCTATTGTCAGGCGCTTTGCACAGACCGTTTCGCACAGGGTGGACGGCGTTGATATTCAGGCTACGGTGAGCATCGGCCTCGCGCATTCCGGCGACGCGGGCCAGTCGCTTGCCGAACTGCTGGCCGCAGCCGACGAGGCGCTATACCGCGCCAAATCGTTGGGCGGCAACCGGCTCGAATCGGCACAGAATGCCGCGCGTCTGAGAGTGGTTAGATAGCGATCTTTCCTCAACGGCAACGTGCGTTTCATCGAGCACCAGGTCATTCCACCGACGCCCAGTCAGCCTGCCGCCTTTGACCGGCTGAGCCATTCTTCCAGCCCGATGCGGCCGAGGCGCGCCTCGCCCAATGGCACCAGCGAAAGCTCCTCGACGCGACCGCCGAAGTAGCGCGCCTCCGGATCGCGCACCACTTCGCGTGGATCTCCGATTGCCTTCAGGTAGCTCGCGATGATTTCGTCGAATGGGGCTCGTTGCGGACCCGCAATCTCGACAATGCCGTTGCGCGGCGCAGCAAGCGCGACATCGGCAACAAAGGCCGCGACGTCGTCGGATGCAATGGGCTGGAAGAGTCCGGGCGAAAGCCTGACCGTGTTGCCCTCGGCGCTCGACGCGGCGATGCCGCCCAGAAATTCCAGGAACTGCGTCGAGCGAATGATGGTGTAGGGAATGCCGGAAGCCTCGATCAGCTTCTCCTGTGCCACCTTGGCGCGGAAATAGCCGTTCTCCGGCGTCCTGTCGGTTCCCACGATAGAAAGGGCGACATGATGGCCGACGCCGGCAGCGGCCTCCGCTGCGTGAAGGTTGCGACCGGAAGTCTCGAAGAATTCGAGCACTGCGCTGTCTTCGAACGACGGCGAATTGGCCAGGTCGATGACCACTTGCGCGCCTTGGAGCGCCTCCTGAAGGCCTTCTCCTGTGAGCGTGTTGATACCGCTTCTGGGCGACGCAGCGAGCACGTCGTGACCGGCGTCGCGCAGAATCGTGACGGTCTTCGAGCCGATCAGGCCGGTGCCGCCGATAACAACGATCTTCATGATCGAGACCCCTCGTAATTGACGGCAAGACGCCGCATAGCTTCATGGTAGGCGGACGCCGGGCGTGACGCCATGCGCGTGCAGGCACTCACGGTGTTGTCTTTACCGCACCAATCGCGATCCGGCACCGCGCGCATCCGTCTGACGAACTCGCGGTTCACTCAACCGTCGATAAAGCCGGCGCCGACGTCACCGTCGTGTCGCATGGCGGGTTCATCGCGCGCGTTTGCTCGATCATGTAGTCGACGAACACGCGGATGCGGGCCGGAAGATGCTGGCGGCTCAGATAGCAGATGTAGTGACCTTCGTCGTCGGGCGCATATTGCGCGAGGCAACTCAGCAACTGGCGGTCGCCAAGCAGGTCACGCACCTGATAAGCCGGCAATTGTGCGATGCCGAGACCGTCGAGCACCGCCTGCAGGATCAGGTCAGGGTCGTTGTACGTGTGCTGCGCGGCGGGCTGATGCCGCAGCGGGCTGCCGTCCACCTTGAACTGCCAGTCCTTGACGCGGCCCGAGGCGTTGCGAAGGTTGATGCAACGATGATCCGCAAGCTCGTCGACGTGACGAGGCAGACCGTGCTGGCGCGCATAGGCGGGCGATGCGCAGACGATCATCTGCATCGCAGTGAGTTGCCGCGCGACGATCCCGCTGTCTTCCATGCGCCCGTCGCGAAACGACACGTCCACGCGGTCGGCGGTGAAGTCGGCGGGGCGATCGTTCAGTAGCAGTTCGAGCGTGATGCCGGGATAGCGCGAGTGAAAGTCTCGCAATAACGGCGCGACGATCTTGCGCCCGAATCCCGAGGTCGACGCAATGCGCAAATGCCCGCGCGGCGGCCCGCTGCGCAGATCGCGCATGCCGTCGAGCGCCGCCACGATGCGCTCGATGCCGGGCTGGCAACTCTCGTAGAAGAGTTCGCCCTCGCGTGTGAGCGACGTGCTGCGGGTCGTGCGCAGGAACAGGCGCACTTCGAGTTGCGCCTCGAGCTTCTGCACATTGCGGCTAACCGAGGAGCGGCCGATGCCGAGGCGATCGCCCGCGCGGGCGAAACTGCCTTCATTGGCGACGGCCAGGAATGAAACGACGCCGGCATAGGTGGTCGCAAAGCTGCTCGCGAACGGGTCCTGGCTGCCGGCTACAGGGCGAGGTGATCGGTAATCTGACATGCGGCGCGACTCGTGAGGTCTAAAACCGGCTAGACGTATCAGTCGCTCCGTTTGTGACATCGCCCGCGGTTTTGCGGCGCGGGCGCAGCGCGCCGCATGTGGCTTCAACCGTTCGAACAGGCCGCGGCAAGGCGCGCGAGCTTCTCGGGATTGCGCTGCACGAGGATGCGGACAATGCGCTCATTGTCCGTTTCGACCGCTTGTGCCGATTCGAGCTTGCCTTCGAAAAAGCGCAGCAGCGCCCACTCACCGTTGAGCACCACGAGCCTCATACTGAGCTCGCTGCCATAGCGGCGCGACGACGCGTAGAACAGCTGCGCGATTCTGCGGCCGCCGAGCATCGGCTGGGGCGCGCTCGGCACTTTGCCGCCGCCGTCGCCGATCAGCATGGCGTCTTCGGCGAGTAACGCGTTGATCGCGGGGAAGTCGCCGCGCTCGACGGCCTGCGCGAACATCTGCAAAAGCCGATGATGCGTTTCCTGCGGCACGGCGTTACGCGGACGCTCTTCGCGAAGTTGGCCTTTGGCACGGCTCACGAGCTGGCGGCAGGCCGCCTCGCTCTTGCCGATTGCGCGGGCCACTTCGTCGTAGTCGGCATCGAAAACTTCGCGTAACAGGAAGGCGGCGCGCGCTTCGGGCGTCAGCCGTTCCAGCAGCATCAGGAACGCGACGGACACGTCGTCGCTGCGTTCGACCGCCTCCTCGGGCGTAGCGGGCGAACCGGTCATTTGCGGTTCGGGCAACCAGATGCCCGTATAGTGCTCGCGCTGCGTTTTGGCAGCGCGCAAACGGTCGATGGACACGCGGGTCGTGACCGCGACGAGCCATGCTTCCGCGTTGTCGATTTTTTCGCGCGCGGCCGCATGCCAGCGCAGCCAGACGTCCTGCACGATGTCTTCGGCTTCCGCTACGGAGCCGAGCATTCGATAAGCGATTTTCTGCAAGCGCGGGCGCAGGCCGTTGAAGGCGCTGACGTCGTCGTCCATGGAGGTTTCCTGTTGCGTTGATACAGGCCTCGCTCGAAGAGCGGGCCGGCAACCGAATATTGCCATGGACGATCTGTCTTGCGAGCGACAGCCTTAAACGCCGGGTCGGCTCGACGGGAATCCGGGCAGGATCGGACTCCGGCGCGTGAGCGAACCAGCAGTCGCGCTCACATACCGCCTCTCGACCGGTTTCAGCCGAGCGCCACCACGGCGATCTCCACCAGCAATTCCGGCGCGGCAAGCTGCGCTTGCACGGTCGCGCGCGTGGGCGCGCAGCCTTGCGGAACCCACGCGTCCCATACCTCGTTCATGCCGCCGAAGTCGCGCGCAATATCCGCGAGCCATACCTGGGCGGAAACGAGTCTCGTCTTGTCGATGCCGGCCTTCTCCAGGAAGCCGTCGATCTTCTCCAGCACCTTCGCGGTCTGCACTTTCACGTCCGGCGCGTGATCCGCGGAAGTCTGGCCGCCGATGAATACGAGGCCGGCAGCCTTGACGACGCGGCTCATACGTTGATTGGTTTCGATGCGAACAATATCGGTCATGACAATGTCTCTGGTTGAGGTCGAACGAAGCCGCCGCGCGCGCTCATAAAACGCGCGACGGAGCAAAAAGGGAACCGCTTATTGCGTGACGAGATGCGCCGGGCTTGCAGACGAAGACGCAGACGAAGCCGCAGACGAAGAAGAAGCCGCGCCGCGCTCGAACCGGTCGATTCCGAACGCATCCAGCGAAATGGACGGCGTGCCGTCGAGCATCAGCTCGGACACGAGCTTGCCGCAACCGGGTCCTAGCTGAAAGCCGCTGCCGCAATAGCCGAACGAGTAGTACAGGTTCGACGCCTTGCGGCTTGCGGAGATGACTGGCAGTTCGTCTTCGGTGAAGGCCTCGACGCCGGCCCACGCACGGTTCACGCCGAGATTGCGCAAATGAGGAAAGAGGTCGGTCACCGTCCGTGCACTGCGCACGAGCCGCGCGAAGTCGACTTCGCCGTGACGGTTCGACAGATCGGCGATACCGATCAGCTTCCCGCCGATCACCACGGTACCGTTGTCGAACTGCTTGAACGACAACGGACGGCCGGTTGCACCGAGCGTGGCACGACAGAACGGCGCGACGCGATGCGTGACCATCAGCATCAGACCTTCCGGGTGCACCGGCACGGGCTCGCCCACCTGCTTCGCCAGTTCGCCGGACCACGCGCCCGCGGTGACGAGCAGCTTCTCCGCGCTGAAGGTGCCGCGCGGCGTGAAGGCGAGCCAGCGCGTGCCGCGTTGTTCGATGCGGTGCACGGCCGTGCCTTCCAGAAAACGGGCGCCGAGGCGCTGGGCGGCGAGGCGGAACGCCGTCGTGGTTCGAAAGGGCAGTGCATAGCCGTCGCGCTCGACCCAGATTCCACCTGTGACGTGCCGCGCGAGCGCCGGTTCGAGTTCGAGCACGGTGTCGCGGTCGATTACTTTCTCGTGTGTGAATCCGTGCGATTCGAGCAGCGCAACGCGCTCGCGGCATGCCTGCAGTTCGTCGTCGGTCTCGGCGATCTTCAACTGACCTGAAGGCACGAAGCCGCCATCCTCGCCGAGCAGGTCGGTCATGCCATGCCAGATTTCGCGCGACATCAGAGCGAGCGGAATCTCGGGCAACGGACGGCCCAGCGTTCGCACGCCGCCCGCGTTGACGCCCGACGAATGACGCGCGACGTAATCGGCTTCGAGCACGATCACTTTCGCGCCGCGGCGCGCGAGATGAAGCGCGCTGCTCGTGCCGTGCAGCCCGCCGCCGACCACGAGCACATCGGCTTCCTGGATGACGGTCGTGTCATTCACCGGCCAGTTCTCCAAGCGTGAGCGGCTTGATCGGCGGACGGATGCGGTAGTAGCCGACTTCGGCGGGCGAGACGCGGCGCGCATCGGCGATCACCTCCGTCACCGTCAGACCGCACATGCGCCCCTGGCACGGACCCATGCCGCAGCGTCCGAACGACTTGGCCTGATTCGGCCCGACGCAGCCCAACTCGACGAACTTGCGCAACTCGCCTGCGGTGACTTCCTCGCAACGGCACACAATCGTCTCGTCGCGCGGAATACGGTTGATATCGCGAGGGCGGTACAGGCTGTCGAGAAACGGCCGGATACGCATGACGCCCGCGAGGTCGCGGCGGTGCTCGACGGCTTGCGCGTCGCGTGCGGCGGCGGTAATCGCGCCGAGCTGCGCAGCTGCCGCGAGACCGGCCAGTGCGCCCTGCAAGGCTGCCGCCTGCGCGCCGCCAATGCCCGCGCCATCGCCGGCAATGAAAATGCCGGGCACGTCCAGTTCGCCCCACGCGTCCACTTTCGGGGTGAAGCAGAGTTGGTCGTTGTCCCAGCGGTGCGACGCGCGCAGCGCCTGCGTGAATTGCGTGTTCGGCACCACGCCCTGATGCAGAAGAATCACGTCGGCTTCAAGACGATGCGCGTTGCCTTGGGTCGTGAAGTGCAGCGCGGCGGCGCGCTCCACATGATCTGCGCCGACGCGCGCTTCCACGCGCAAGTCGTCGGCCGCCTCGAAAATGGGCACGCCGGCATTGCGCAGCGTTCGGATCAGTTGCAGGCCTTTGCTCAGGAACGGCCATGCGCGCAGCGCCGAAAGCATGTGACGTTTCGCGCGCCAGCGATCCTCGTGGCGCGTGGTATCGACGAGCGCGCGGATCGGCACGCCGGCGCGGACGTATTGCCAGCCGAGCAGATACAGCAGCGGTCCGCAGCCCGCCAGCACCGGCGGTGCGGCAGGCACTTCGCCCGCGCTCTTCAAAAGGATCTGCGCGGCGCCCGCCGTCAGCACTCCCGGCAGCGTCCAGCCGGGGATAGGAAACGGGCGCTCGAGTGCGCCGCTCGCGAGAATCACGCGTTGGGCGTCGAAGCTGCCGATCTTGCCGTCCTTCAGGTAATTGATGCCCCGCTCGCGCGTGACTTGCCACACAGTTGCGTTGGTGACGTGACGCGCGCCGGAGGCGGCGAATGCATCGGCGATCGCCGCGCCCGCCGCGTAATCGGGTCCGAGTATCTCCTTGCGGCGCGCATCGGCGCGGCCGATGCCGCGATAGATCTGGCCGCCCACGGCGTCCTGTTCGTCGATCAACACAGTCTTCAGCCCGGCGCGCGCCGTGCGCGTGGCCGCGCTCATGCCGGCTGGACCGGCGCCGATCACGACGACGTCCACTGCTTCGGAAACAAAATCAGCGGCCATGGGCGTTCTCCAAAGGTACATGTGTCAGATCTGCGGGCGGCAGATCGCGCGCGCCTTCCTGCGAGTGGATTCGCATACCCGCCTTGACCTCGACCATGCAGGCCTGGCGGCTCGGCACGCCGTCTATCTCGACGAGGCATTCGAAGCACGCGCCCATCATGCAGAACGGTGCGCGCGGAGCGCCCGAAACCGGCGTCGCGCGAAACCGCGAAACGCCCGCGGCAAGCAGCGCTGCCGCGACGGAGCGGCCATCCGGCACGGTCAGCGGCTGATCGTTGAACCAGATTGCGACGGGTGTGGCGGCCGCGCCTTGCGCGCCGTCGAGCGGCTTGAAAAGGGCGTGAGTCGGCATTTGAGTCGATTGAGTAGTCATGTCGAATTCAATGTGCGGGAATCAGCTCTCGCGCGTGCTCGAAGCGTCGCGCGGAGAAGGTGGGCAGTTCGCCGGGCATCGGCGCGCCCATGATCCACGGCGCGACGCGCAGCGCATGCGCAGCCGCCAGCGTCACGCCGCTATGGCAAGTGACGACGAACGCGCCGGGATGCGCCACGGACTGGTCGTAGATCGGAAAGCCGTCGGGACTGTAGACGCGCAACGCGGCCCACATGCGCACGAGCCGCACGTGTTGCAGCATCGGGAATGCACGCACGCCACGCCGGGCGATGTCGGCAAGCACATGGGTAGTCGTGAAATCGTCGAAGCCGACTTCTTCCATCGAATCGCCGAACTGGAGGCTGCCCTCGTCGGTCTGGCGCACGTTGAGCGTCGGATAGTGGAGAAACGGCGCAACGCGCTCGCTCACCAGCACCTGGCCGCGGTTCGGCGCGACCGGCGCGTCGAGCCCGACGAACGGCGCGAGCGCGCGATTGCCGAGTCCCGCCGCAAGCACGACCTTTGCAGCACGATAGGTCCCGCGTTTTCCGTGCACGACGAAGCCGTGTGCTTGCGGTTCGATGCGCTGCGCCCGCTCGCTCGACACGAGGCGCACGCCGCGAGCCTGCATTGCGGTGTGCAGCGCGCGCAACAGCTTGAGCGGGTTCACGTGGCCGTCCATCGGCGTGTAGCTCGCGCCGATTACTGCAGGCCCGACTTGCGGAATGCGCGCGCGGACTTCGGCGGCATCGAGCATCTGATACGGGTAATCGCCCAGTTCGGCTTGCAGGGTAGAGAGGCGCTTGTCGCGTTCGGCGAGTTCTTCGTCGTTGAAGCAGAAGTGGAAGCCGCCCGGCTGCTTCAGGGCGACGTCTATGCCGCTCTCCTCCAGCAGCGCCTGCGCGAGTTGCGGCCAGCGCGTGGCCGAACTGCGCGACCAGCGTGCGTATGGAGACAGGCCGTAACCCTTGCCCTGGATCCAGACGAGGCCGAAATTGCCGCGTGACGCGCGAAAGCCGCCGTCGTCCTCGTCCAGCACGGTTACGCGAGCGCCTTCGCGGGCAAGTCCGTAGGCCACGGCCGAACCCACGAGGCCGCCGCCTACGACGACCACGTCCGCGAGCGTATCGGGACTCGCGGCGGTGCTTGTCAATGTCATTGCGCTTCTCCGATCAGAATGCGGTCCAGTCCGACCATGCGGTCGAGCAGAACCATCAGCAGGACCGTGCCCACGATCAGCACCGCCGACACCGAAGCGACGAGCGGATCGATCGTCTGCGCGATCTGGTTGTACATGGCGACGGGCAGGGTGGTTGTGCCCGGAGTTGCGACGAAGATGGTCATCGTGAGTTCGTCGAAACTCTGGATGAACGAGAGCACCCAGCCGCCCGCTACGCCGGTGCGGATCATCGGCAGGACCACGCGGCGAAACGCGGTAAAGCGGCTTGCACCGCAGGAGAGTGCGGCGCGTTGCGCATCGCGATCGAGTCCGACTGCCGACGACAACGCGAGACGCAGCGCATACGGCAGCACGATGACCACATGCGCGCACACCAGCGACCAGAACGAGCCCGACAGATGCAGCAGCGACAGAAAACGCAGGAACGCGATGCCGAGGACGACGGCGGGAATCATCATCGGTGAAAGAAAGAAGCTCGTGAGCGCGGCGCGGCCAGGAAAGCGATAGCGCGCGATGGCGAGCGCGGCGGGCACCGCGAGCAACACGCCGATGGTCGCGGCTGTGAACGCAAGCCGCACCGATAGCCAGAAGGCCGAGACAATGTCGCCGTTCTCGATGATCGCGCGAAACCAGCGCAGCGACGCGCCGTCGAAAGGCATCGAGATAAAGCCCTTGTCGGTGAAAGCGACGAGCATCACCACGACGAGGGGCGCAAGAATGAAGCTCAGGAAAAATGCGTTGTAGACGAGCCCGAGAATGCCGTTCTGTTTCATGATCGCTCTCCTTCGCTCAATCGAAGATGTGCCGGAAACGGCGTTCGGCGACTCGACTGCAGCCCATCACGATGGCCACGTTGGCGATCAGCAGCAGCACGGCGATGCTCGCGCCGAGCGGCCAGTTGAGCGTGCCGAGGAATTCGTCGTAGGCGGCGGTGGCGACCACCTTCAGGCGCCGCCCGCCGATCAGCGCAGGCGTGGCGAAAGCGGATGCCGACAGCGCGAACACGATGATCGAGCCCGACAGCACGCCCGGCATGATCTGCGGCAGCACCACGCGGCGAAACACCGCGAACGGCGAGCCGCCGAGCGAGCGGCCGGCCCATTCCACTTGCGGATCGAGCTTCTGCATGGTTGCCCAGACCGACATCACCATGAACGGCACGAGTACATGGGTGAGCGCGATGATCATGCCCGTCATGGTGAATACCAGACGGATCGGCTCGCTGGTGACATGCAGCGACTGGAGAACGTTGTTGAGCACACCGTTGTTGCCGAGCAGAATCTGCCAGCCGAGCGTGCGCACCACCACCGAAATGAGCAGAGGCCCCAGTACGACCAGCAGACACAGCGACTGCCACGGCCGCTTCATCCGTGCGAGCACGATGGTCTCGGGCACGCCGAGCACGATGGACAGCAGCGTGACGGCGAAGGCCAGCCCCGCGGTGCGCAGGAAGATCGTGCCGTAGTATGGGTCGCTGACCACCTCCCAGTAGTTCTTGAGCGTATAGGCTGCGGTGACGCCGGCCGTATCGCTGAACACGCGGAACGACAGCATCAGTGTGAGCAGCAGCGGCACCAGTAAGAGACCGACAAAGAGCAGCAGCGCCGGCCCCGACAGCAACCACGGCGCGGCGCCGGGGCGATCGTCGTCAAGCGTGGCCATGAGCGCCCTCCGGACGGTCTTGCGTCAGCACGCGCAGGTCGTCGTCGGTCCATGCGAGGCCCACTTCATGGCCTTCCTCGGGCGGCGGCGCACCGTGGTTCGGCTGCGCGACCCGCAGCTTGCCGAGTTCGGTGTCTACCTCGAGCAGCCACTGATTACCGACGAACACACGCGTCGCGATGCGTCCGCGCAGCCGGGCATCGCCGTTGGCAAGGTGTACTTTCTCCGGCCGGATATACACATGCACTGCGCCGTCCACATGGCGGCCTTCGTGCGGCACATGCAGTGTGGTGCCCGCGACGTCGACCTCCGCGCAACGTGGATTACGGCGCAACACCTCGCCGGAGAACGCGTTGGTGCGGCCGAGAAACGTGGACGCAAAAGGCGTGGCGGGGCGCTCATAGGCGTCGTAGGGCGTGCTCAATTGCGCAATGACGCCGCGATGCATGACGGCGATGCGATCGCTCATGGTCATTGCCTCGACCTGGTCGTGCGTGACCAGAATCGTAGTGATGCCGAGGCGCTTCTGGATCGCGCGCAGTTCAATGTGCATCTCTTCACGCAGCTTGGCGTCGAGATTGGACATCGGCTCGTCGAGCAGCAGCAGTTCGGGTTCCATGGCAATGGCGCGTGCGATTGCGACGCGTTGCCGCTGGCCGCCCGACAGTTCCTTCGGATAGCGATGCCCGAGGCCCTTGAGGCGCACGAGAGACAGCGCTTCGGCAACACGCTCCTCGCGCTCCTTGCGCCTGACCTTGCGCATCTCCAGCCCGAAGCCGACGTTGCCTGCCACCGTCATGTGCGGAAACAGCGCGTAGCTCTGGAACACGACGCCGATGCCGCGCTTCTCAGGACGCTCGTTCGTGATGTCGCGTCCATCGAGCAGGATGCGGCCGGTGGTCGGCGAGACGAACCCGGCGACCATCTGCAGCGTGGTGGTCTTGCCGCAGCCGGACGGGCCGAGCAGCGCAAGCAGCTCGCCGCGTTCGACGTCCAGATCGACGTGCTCGATCGCGGTGAAATCGCCGTAGCGTTTCGAAATGCCTTGCAGAGTCAGGAAGGCCATACGCCTCGCTCCTTCATCAGATCGCGCGCCGCGCGAGGGACTTGCCGGTGCCGCGCATCAGCGCTCGACCGAACGGTTCCAGCGCTCCGTCCATTCCGTGCGATGCTGGTTGATGGTCGCCCAGTCCATCGAAGTCAGCTTCGAGATCTGATCGGGACCATACGGCACGCGGGCAGCGATTTCGGGCGTCAGCTTTACCGTCTTGTTGACCGGACCGAGACCGATGCCTTGCGCCTGCACGGTTTGCACTTCCGGGCTCAACAGGTATTGCACGAACTGTTGCGACAACTGCGGCTGCGCATTCTCGGCGACGACGCACGCCGCTACCTGCAACGCGACCGCGCCTTCCTTCGGGTAGATGAATTTCAGCGGAAAGCCGGTGTTCTGCAATGCCACCGCGCGGCCACTGCCATACGGCGCGAGAATCACGTCGCCGGATTGCATGTGGCCGTCCATTTCGCCGGGCGTCGGCGCCCAGGACAGCACGTTCGGCGCGACCTGTTTCGTCATTGCGGCAAAGCCCGGGTCGATATTTTTTTCGCCGCCGCCGGACAGACGCGCGAGCATCACGAGCGTGTGCAGGCCGTATGTGTTGGTGATCGGCGGCACGCCAAGCTTGCCTTTGATGCGACTGTCCGTGAGCGACTTCCACGAGTCGGGCGGCGGCAAGCCGGCCTTTTTAAATGCTTCCTCGTTGTAGCCAATGCCCGTTGCGACCATGCCGACGCCTATCGCCGTGGGGCCGAGCCTCGCGAGCGGGTAGACGTCCTGCATCACGGGCGCGTCGTCGAGCTTTGCGCACAGATTCAACTGCATCGCCTGATACATGGGGCCGTCGTCCATTACCGCGACGTTGATCTGCTGGTGGCCTTTCTGCGCCTGGAGCTTGGCGAGCGTATCGCTCGAATTTCCCGCGACGTAGACGATCTTGACGTTATGCGCCTTTTCGAACGCCGGAATGATTTTTTGCCGGTAGACCTGCTCGTTCGAACCGCCGACGTTGGCGACATAAAGAGTGGTCTCGGCTTGCGCGAGAAGCGGCGCGGCGAGGCTCAAGGCGAAGGATACGGCCGCGATTGCGGTGTGGGACGGGGCGGACAGACGGCGATGCAACGCTCTTTTCATGACGACGATCTCCAGTTCCGATGTGTGGGGGCGGGCTTCGCTGCCCGTCGGTGAAAAGCAGTGTCGCGCCGGCTGGTCATGTCGTCCAATACGAATAAAATACCTATCCATGCATGGATGATATGGATAAGCACGCATTAGCCTGGGGAAAACACGCATGAATCTGAAGCATATTGAGGCGTTTCGCGCGGTGATGGTGTCGGGGTCGATGACCGCCGCGGCCAAGGCTCTCTTCACGTCGCAGCCGAACGTGAGCCGCCTCATCGCACAACTGGAGCGGGATACCGGCTTGCAACTTTTTCAGCGCAGCGGCGTGCGTCTGATTCCGACGAGCGAGGGCGAGGCGTTCTTTCGGGAAGTCGACCGCGCTTTCGTCGGCTTGCAGGGGTTGGCGAATGCGGCCGCGCAGATTCGCAACCTCGGCAGCGGACGGCTGCGCATCGCAGCCATGCCTTCGGCGGGCATGACGCTGGTGCCGCATGCGATCAAACGCTTTGTCGAGCTATTTCCCGACGTGACGGTGTCGCTTCATGTGAATACGTCGGCCACGGTCAACCATTGGACGGCTTCGCAGTTTTGCGACCTGGGGGTGGCGGTGTACGTGAGCGAGGCATCCGATTGCGAGGTCGAGCAGCTATCGGACGTGGCCGCCGTGTGCGTGATGCCGGCTGCGCATCGGCTCGCGGCAAAACGCATCATCAAGCCAGAGGACCTGGAGGGCGAGTCGTTCATTTCGCTTTGTCACGGTGACGGTACGCGCGCGTTGATGGACGAGGTGTTCCTGCGTGCGGGCGTGCAGCGCGTGCTGGCAATCGAGGCGCAATACACGGCAATGTGCTGCGAGATGGTCCGTCACGGCATGGGCGTGACGCTCGCGCATCCGATCGTCGCGCGCGACTATGCCGGGCCGGACATCGCCATTCGCCCGTTCGTGCCGGCCACGCGCTTTCAGACCTATCTGCTGTTTCCGCCGCACAGGCCGCGGGAGCGCCTAGCTTTGGCGTTCGTGGAAGTCTTGCGTGGACTACATGACGAGCTGCTCGCGGAGGTTGTGCCGCCGGCGCGCAGCGGCGCGCCGCGCGCTCGGGCAAAGCAGCGGGTGGGAGTTTGACGGGCTTCGCCTTCAGGGGCGCGGTTCAACCGTTCGTGTGACAAAGACTAAAACAGCTTGCGCCACTGATCGTCCTGCATGTCGGCGCGAGTGTTGACCTCGATCAGCAGGCCGCCAGGCGCGCGGCAGAAGAACCGCGATCCGCGTGTGTTATTGAACACGCCCGTTTCCATTTGCACGCCGCCCTGCAGGAATTCGTCATGCAAAGTATGGAGATCGTCCAGACTGGCAACCTCCAGCCCGAAATGGAAGTTGTTTGGCCAGACGGGTGCTTCGCCCGTGATGTGCTCCAGAACAATGTCGAAACCATTGCGCTTGAGCAGACGGTGCTCGCCGGCGGCGACGACTTCGCAGCCCAGGTATTTTTCGAAAAAGGCAGCGGTCTCGACTACGTCGGTAGTGGGAAAGCTCAGGTGGTTGAGCTTCGCTTCTTTGTGAAGATTCATGATTGCGCTCGCAGAATACGTTGAAGATGTCGTGGAGAACGCGGCGTCCGGCCTATAACCGGCTGACCCGACTGTGTTGCTCCCCACGGAATCCATTTTGCGAGTGATCGCTCGGTTTTGAAACTCGCATTGCGCAGCGCGTTTTCAAGTCTGCTACGGCCAGCACTGGCAAGGGCTGCGCAGTGTTAAGACGTTTTCAATCCGAGCGTTTGCTCGTATTTGAGCGCGTTGTTCATTTACGGGATCGCGGCTTTTCAAGCTGTCGATCCACGATACCCAAATATCCGCTCAATGCCCGGCCGACCCGTGCTTCCAAACCCGCACGATCCGATTCTCCACGTTCGCCCGCACCGTCCACGATTGCACGGACGATCGCAACGAGATCGTCCGTGGCGATCTGCATGTCGGTCTGCGGCGGAATATCGTCGCGCGCCAGAATCTGCTCGATCACCTCGCGAAACGCTGCTTTCGATTTGGCGAGTTCTCTTGCGATAGCAGGGCGGTTTTCTTCGAAGTCGAGCACACGGGCCAGCGCGGGGCGACGCAGCTGCTGGCGCACGGAGACGGTGACCAGGTGCTTCAACGCGCTCTGCCCCGTCGGCTCGTGCAACGCGCCTTGCGCTTCCGCAAAGAAGACGGCCAGCTCGCGTTTGCTGAGCGCAACGATAAGCGCGTCCTTGTTGGGGAAATACTGATACAGCGTGCCGACACTGACTCCCGCGCGCTGCGCGACGAGATTGGTATTCAGACCGTCCGAGCCTTTGACTTCGAGAACGAGCGCTGCCGCTTCAAGAATGGTGGCGACGGTTTGCTGGGCGCGGGATTGCTGCGGAACCTTGCGCGGTTTAAGTGACTGGCGCCTGCTTGTCTTCACGATGCGGCCTGGTAGAAGCGAGTGTACGCTCGGATTTTACCGTGCAGCAGTCCGCGCGCAAATTGACCCCTGTTGACCTCTAGCGGCTTTCCAATTGCTCGCGCCGCGTGTTGACGAAGCGCGCGTTTCCTACGTGAGTCCGGCTTCTGTCGATACGGGCTCGAAACGGCGCGATCCGTCATGCAGCGGGTTCTCGGCCGGCGTGAACGCGTGGAGCGCGAGCCATTCGCCATAACCCGCGACCAGAAAACCGCCGGATCGCTCGATGTATTGCTCGCGGGACGCTTGATAGACAGTTTTCAGCGCGAACCACGGCACATGCGGCAAGTCGTGATGGACCAGATGAAAATTGTTATTCAAAAAGAGCAGCCGCCAGAAGAGTGCCGCCTCGTTCAAAACCGTGCGATGTTCAATATCGTTTGCGGCACGGTGCTCGCGAAATGAACGAATCGAGCCGAGCGACATCGACCCATACCCCACGCCGACGATGAACACCCACGCCGGAATAGAGCACACGTAGTGCAGCCACGCGGTGAGCGCGGCCAATGCGATGAAGTGCGCGAGCCAGGCGGGTACGTCGTGCCAGTCGCCGAGCTTTACCTTGCGCAATGCATCGACGCCAGTTGCCGCAATCGCAAACGCCGGTCCCACGACCAGGCGGCCTACAAACGTATTGCGCCAGATGAGCAGCGCGCGCATCGCCCAGCCTGCGCGGTGCCACACACGAGCATCGACGAAATAGCTCTCCGGATCGCGCCCGGGCTGCGTCAAATGCGCGTCGTCATGATGCTGAAGATGCGACTCGCGATACACGCGATACGGAAACCACACGGCCAGCGGCGCGAAGCCAAAGAGTGCATTCACGCGCGGTGAGCATGTCGGGTGGCCGTGGAGCAGTTCATGTTGCAGCGACATGTACCACGCGCTGACCAACGCGAGCAGGGCTGCGGTCAGTGGCAGGCCGAGTACGCGCGCATGGATCGCAACGCCGAACCATGCGCCGTAGATCGCGACGATCAGTAGCCATGTGGGCCATTGCGTGCGCCAGGTCCAACTCGTTGCCAGCCTTGCGATGGCTTTGCGTTGTGTGTCGTCGAGGTAGATCGCCATCGGCTGAATCGGTCGGATGCATGTTTGATGCGATCCTACCGAGCGATGCGCCGCCTCAGAACCAATTTGTTCAGGATTGCATTTTCGCCGCGACGGGTAAGGGCGGCCAGGGTCGGGCCCGACTGCGACCGGGCAACGACCGGGGCAAATTCACTTTGTCGGAATAGTGAACGATCCTTCTGGATACTGGCTGCACATGAACTCCACGAAGGCCCGCACTTTGGGGCTTTGCAAACGACGGGACGTGTGCAGGACCCAAAGCTCGACGTCGTTGCCCGCGATTCCCCATGTCACCAGTTTGCCGCCCTCAAGCAGACCGCCGATGATCGACTCCGGCAACATGGCCGCCCCGGCGCCGGCGGCAATGGCGTCGCGGACCATCAACAGCGAAGACAGCCGAAGAACAGGTTGTGGCTCGACAGTGAATTGACCATTGCGGACAGACCAGACATCTCCGTCGCGATAGCTCGGCATGACGACGGCCGGAACCGGGACAGGTTTATCGCCGCTGCCTTGCGGCATTTGAACCGATGGTGCAGCGGCAAGTACCAGCCGGTCCTTGGCGAAGCACCTGCCGACCAATGTGCTGTCGCTGTGTGGATTGATGCGGATGGCCGCGTCGAAATGCTCGTCGACGAGATCGACGGGGCGATCGTCCGCGACCACTTCGAGTTCCACTTCGGGATAGCTGGCAATGAACTGAGCGGCGAGGTGTCCCAGCGCCATCTGCGAAAACAGCAACGGTGCCGCGACGCGTAGGCGGCCTCGCGGCGTGGCGAGCCCGTCTCGTGCCGCCGCGACTGCTTCGGCTACCTCGTGCATCGGCCCTTCGGTTCGGGTCAGCAGCAACTGGCCGGCCTCGGTCAACTCCAGGCTACGAGTGCCTCGCTCAATGAGCCGAACGCCCAACGCTTCTTCGAGGTCGGCGACGCGGCGCGACAGCGTGGCTTTGGAACGGCCGCTGGCGCGGCTCGCTTTGCCAAAACCGCCGTGAGCGGCCACGAGTTGAAAGTCGTCTAGCGCGTTCAGGTCCATGGTGTCTCAATTGTGATACGGCGGGTCTCGATTCTAAGGTCTTTGTTTTGAATGTGAAACTCCTTATTGTTGGGGTGTACGGCAACCAAACGCTCAAAGGAGTTTCTTATGAACAACGTTCGCGCAGTCGTCCTGACTAGATACGGCGGCCCCGACGCCATCACGATTTCTTCCGTCGCCGCACCGGTGACGGAAGCTGGCCAGGTTCTCGTCCGTGTGCATGCCGCCGGTGTCAATGGACTGGATTGGAAGGTTCGGGAGGGTTACGTGAGGGACGCTTTTCCGCTGGAGTTGCCGACCGTTCTCGGCATCGAGCTGGCCGGCGTCGTGGAGGCAGTGGGCCCCGGCGTCACCCGGTTGCGCAAAGGCGACCGCGTCATGGGTGCGCCGGGCGCGCTGGGCGCCTACGCCGAAATGGTGGCGGTGAACGCGGCCAACCTCGCCACGATGCCCGACTCGATGAGTTTCGTGGAGGCAGCAGCGTTACCCGTCGCAGCGGTGGCGGCATGGCAAAGCCTTAACTTCGCGGGACCGATACGTGCCGGACAGCGCATCCTGATTCAGGGCGCGGCCGGCGGTCTGGGCGGATTCGCGGTGCAGTACGCGCATCGGGCCGGCGCCGAGGTGTTTGCGACCGCCCTAAGCAGCGATGTGGACTATGTCCGCAGCCTCGGCGCGGACCATGTCATCGCCTACGACCAGCAGCAGTTCGAAACCTTGGTAAGCGGCGTAGATCTTGTTCTCGACTATGTCGGCGGCGACGTGCTTGCTCGCTCTTGGTCCGTGCTTTCTGCAGATGGGGTCGTGGTGAGCACCGCGTCGCCGGACATTCTGACGAGCGCCCCGGCCGGGCGTCGCGGTTTGTGGTTCGTGAACTCGCCGGATGCCGCGCGGCTGCAACAGATCGCCGACGACGTGACGCACGGGCGTTTGCAGTCCAAGGTCAGTGCCGTCGTGCGCTTCGAAGAGTTGCCCACGGCGATCGAACGCAATCGGACCCAGCCACAGGTCGGCAAAACCGTGGCGGATTTTTTCCTTTAAATCGACTTTCCAGAATTGGAGCAAATCATGAGTATCCTCGTCACCGGTGCATCGGGCACCGTAGGTATGCAGATCGTCCAGCGCCTCGCGTCCAGCGGCGTCGAAGTCAAAGCGCTGGTTCGAGCGCCGGGTAAAACGGCGCTTCCGTCGGGCGTGGCGGAAGTCGTCGGCGACATGAGCAATGTGAGTTCGATGCGCGCGGCGTTGTCGTCGGTGCGCACGCTGTTTCTGCTCAACGCGGTCGTCCCGGACGAAGTCACGCAGGCATTGGTCACGTTGAACCTGGCGCGAGATGCGGGCATCGAGCGCATCGTCTATCTGTCAGTGATTCACGCCGACCTCTATACCAATGTGCCTCATTTCACAGGCAAGCACACCGTCGAGCGGATGATCCAAAGCCTCGACATGCCCGCGACCATTCTGCGTCCCGCCTACTTCATACAGAACGACGAGCGCATCAAGTCCGTCGTCGAGAGCCACGGCATTTATCCGATGCCTATCGGCCACGCTGGCGTGAACATGGTCGACGTACGGGACATTGCGGACACCGCCGCGGCCGAACTGCTGGCGCGGCACCGCGCATCCGATGCACTGCCCGGCCGCACGCTCGAAGTTGTGGGCCCCGAAGCGTTGACCGGCGAGTCGGTTGCGCGCATCTGGAGCGAAGCGTTGCAGCGCGAAATCCGCTACGCAGGCGATGACCTGGACGGTTTCGAGCAGCAACTGGCAGGGAATGGGCCCGACTGGATGGCCTACGACATGCGTCTGATGATGGCTGGCATCCAGAGCCACGGCATGCGCGCGGATGACAATGCAGTGGATGAGCTCTCGAAGATGCTGGGACGGCCGTTGCGGACCTATCGTGATGCCGTGCACGAGATGCTTGGCTTGAGTGAGTAGTCGGCGGGTGACGGAGCGTGATGAGTGGGCGGCGGAACGGCCGAAGGGGCGGCTAGTGCGAAACGCGTTAGCGAACCGGTCGCACAGCGCATATCGTTATGGGATGGACACGCGTCCGTTAGCCAGCCCGCCTCCCGGCGTATTCTTCCGACCGTATTCTGGTTACTGTCAGCTCGGCGGCAGGCAAGCGAATCGTCATGAGCAGGACGCCGGCCTGCTGCTCATCCGGCGAATGGGCGCGCCCAAACGTGTGAAGAGAATGCCGATGATAGGCAGCTAGCGTCCGCGACGGGGCATCGACCGGAAACACATCATGTTAGTCGAATGGAAGCAACGCCTCAGGCTCTTCGTACGGCGATTCTGGCAGCCGACCAGTGCATGTATGACGTGCATGCCTGGGAGTCTGGGCAATCTGCTAAGCCTCGCGCATTGGGCGATTGCACTGCAGACGGGACTGTTCACCGGCGTGCTCGCCGTACTGCTGACTTTCACACCGGCGAGGAAACTCTATGCGCACCGATACGGCAATGCATTGGTCGTCGGCTGCCTGACAGCGATTGGCGATGCCTATTCGCATCCGAGTCACTACCGCATCCCCGTCGTCGAGCACGTGTTGACCGGCATCATTTCAGGTCTATTCGCGCTGGGCGGCTCATATCTCTTCGAAGATCGCGGGCGGCGCATCCGCGCGGCCTGGGCGCGGTTTTTTGGTTAGCTCGTGCGCGGCCTGCGTGCTTCGCAGGGTAAGACGTCGAAGCAAATTCTCCACTGATCATTTAAACGCGGCGCGTAACGCTGATCTAAACAGCGCCGCGCAACGACCGCGTGTGGCCGCCCACAACCGTAATGGCCCCCAATTTTCATGTTGCACCGCATCCGAAAGAAGCCTATAACCATCCCATTGGATGGTATTCGGATGGAAACATGGAAAACTCGACAGCAAACCTCGCGACTCGCCCAAAGGGCGGTGAGTCGGAAAAAATCACGATCAACCTCGGCCCCGTTGACTTGGGGCAAATCGATCTGCTGGTGCAGGAAGGTTTCTATTCGAACCGGACCGACCTGATCCGCACGGCTATCCGCAACCAGCTTGCGCTGCACGCGCAGGTTGTTCAGGAGACCGTGAGCCGCCGCGCGCTCGTGCTCGGGCTACAGCATTTTTCGCGAGAGGATCTCGAGGCGGTTCGTGCGGCGCATCAGCGTCTCACGATTCAGGTGCTCGGACTGGCCAGCATTGCTGCCGACGTCACCCCCGAACTCGCGCTTGCGACCATTGACAGCGTTGTCGTGCTCGGAGCGTTTCACGCATCCGCTGCGGTCAAGACGGCGCTCGCCGGCAGAATCCGCTAACTGCCCGACGCACGACACTCAACACGATTACCGGACAAAACAGATGAAACTCGATGAAGGTTTTTTGACCTCGATGCGCGAAGCAATGACCTTGCTGCGCACCCGTGGACCCGCCGAAGCGACTGAAGCAATACAACGTGCTCTGGGCGGCAACGCCGAGGGCTCTACGCATGGAACAGCGTCCTGGCATGCCACGCCGGAAGCGTTCACCGTTCCGTTCGAGCGGCCGGCGGCAAAGCACGCCGAGACGGTCAATGCGCGCGAAGCCCGCGCCGATATCCAGGACCGGGGACACTTCAGCACGCACGCGTTTTCGAACGCCGCCGGTCGCCGGCAATATCGGCTGTATGTGCCGGCGGAAAGCCAGGGCGAGCCGCTTCCGTTGATCGTCATGCTGCACGGTTGCACACAGAACGCCGACGATTTCGCCGCGGGCACACAGATGAACGCACTTGCGGAGCGGCATCGATTTCTGGTCGCTTACCCGGAGCAGCCGCAGCAGGCTAATCCGTCGAAATGCTGGAACTGGTTCAAGCCCGGTGACCAGCAATGCGAACGCGGCGAGCCCTCGTTGATCGCTGGCATCACGCGCGAGATCATTGCGGAGCAGAACGTCGATCCCGCGCGCGTGTACGTCGCGGGGCTCTCGGCCGGTGGCGCAATGGCGGCGATCATGGTCGCCGAATATCCGGAACTCTACGCAGCGGCCGGCGTGCATTCGGGTCTTCCGGCACGATGCGCGCACGATCTTCCGTCCGCACTCGCAGCGATGAAAGGCGGCAAGCGTCCGGTGCAGGCGCGGCGCGGCGCGCACGGTACCGCGTCGTTACCGAAGCGGCCGGTGATCGTCTTTCACGGTGACGCCGACGCCACGGTTAACATACGCAATGCGGCGCAACTCGTCGACGGCTTCTCAGTGCGGCCGCAAGGCGACGGCGAGCAGCGTCGGACCGATGCAGGCGGACGCGCGTGTACCGTCTCGCGGCTCGTGTCGGCGGACGGTATCGACGCAGAACTGTGGACCATTCACGGCGCCCCGCACGCATGGGCCGGCGGCAATGCGCGGGGCAGCTATACGGATCCCGCGGGTCCTGACGCGAGCGCGGAAATGTTGCGATTCTTTCTCGAACATCCGCAGCGGCGATAGTGCGGTTGGTTTTCGGTTCGCGCGCGGTGGCGATCGCGCCGACCGATGAATTGCTGTCACTCTGGATAAAGGCAACATGAGACGACTACTAGTTGCTGCGCTCGCAGCCATCTCTTTAGCCACTGGCGTTCATGCGCAAAGCAACGACTCGGGCCCGCTCGATACGCCGTCGGGCAAGCTGCAATTCGTTCGCGCAGGGCATGATTTCACGGCGATGCTCGACAACGAAGTATTCGATCGCTTCGGTGCGAATACGCTCACGCATTTCGACGACATGGGCAACGCCGATGACGCGGTCAGACGCATGCTCGTGCAGACCGATTCGGGTCCGGTGCTTTACGACTTTCGCCACCGTCCTGCACTTGTGCAGCGCGTTGGCGCGCGTATGACGGTCAAGCGCGTGTTCTGGCAAGGCGAGGAAGTCGTGATGCAAGGTTCGCAAGGCTGGTTCGCGTTCAGACGCGGCGTGCTGACGAAACTGCAGTCGTCCACGACTACTTACCACTGATACCCGCAGCAGCAAACAGCACAGACGCAAAGGTACATCGATCCTTTAGCACAGAACGTCTCTAGCTTTTCACTAAACCTTGGTTGGGCGGCGAATTACCGGTTGCTACCATCTCGCGCTCAGACAACCACGGCCGATACAACAATGAAAAGCTCGAGTTCGCATCCGGCGGCGTTCCCCACCATTCCCAGGCTGCGGGCACTCGGTGCCGCCGTTGCCAGTATCGTTGCGCTTGCATCGTGTTCCGGCGAGGTTTCTCCAACACCGCCGGCTGCCACGCCGGTGGCCGCGAAACGCCCGAACATTCTGTACATCATGGCGGACGATCTCGGCTACTCGGACATCCACGCGTTCGGCGGCGACATCGACACGCCGAATCTCGATGCGCTCGTGCAATCCGGACGCATTCTCACGAACCATCACACAGGCACGGTTTGCGCGATCACGCGAGCGATGCTGATTTCGGGCACCGACCACCACCTGGTTGGCGAAGGCACGATGGGTGTGCCGACCGACGAGCGCAAAGGTCTGCCCGGCTACGAAGGCTATCTGAACGATCGCGCGCTGTCGGTCGCACAACTGCTCAAGGACGCCGGCTATCACACGTACATGGCGGGCAAGTGGCATATCGGCTCGGGCATTGTGGGCAGCGCAACGGGCAGTGGACAGACGCCGGACCAATGGGGCTTCGAGCATAGTTACGCGCTGCTCGGCGGCGCCGCCACGAATCACTTCGCACACGAGCCCGCCGGCTCGAAGAACTACACCGAAGACGGGCAGTACGTTCAGCCCGGTCAGCCGGGACAACCGGGCGGCGCGGGCGGCAGCCCGGCCGTGTTCTATTCGACCGATTTCTATACGCAAAGACTGATCTCGTACATCGATTCGCACAGAGGCGACGGCAAGCCGTTTTTTGCGTATGCGGCGTACACGTCGCCGCATTGGCCGTTGCAGGTGCCTGAGCCGTACCTGCACAAGTATGCGGGCAAATACGACGCCGGCTACGACGCGGTTGGGGCGGCGCGCATCGCGCGACAAAAGGCACTCGGCATCATTCCCGCCGATTTCAACCCGTATGCAGGCGCGCCTGAAACGCTCGCGGCTACGCCTGCGACCGCGGGCAACGGCACCGTCAACGCGAAATACGTCAGCGCCGTCCATAGCGCCGCGCAAGGTTATAGCGACTACGGTCCGGGCAATGTGAACAAGTCGTGGGCCAGTTTGTCAGCCGATGAAAAGAAAGCGCAGGCGCGCTACATGGAAATCTATTCCGGCATGGTCGACAACCTCGATCACAACATCGGCCTGCTGATCCAGCATCTGAAAGACATCGGCGAGTACGACAACACGTTCATCATGTTTCAGTCGGACAACGGGGCCGAAGGCTGGCCGATCGACTCCGGCGCGGACCCGACGGCGACGGATACGGCGAACGCAGCGGAGCCGGTCTACTCGACGCTCGGCACCGACAACGGGCTGCAGAACGCGAAGCGCTTGCAGTACGGACTGCGCTGGGCCGAAGTCAGCGCGGCGCCGTTCCGTCTGACCAAGGGCTATTCCGGCGAGGGCGGCGTATCGACGCCGTTGATCGTGCATTTGCCCGGGCAGACCGTGCAGAAACCGACCTTGCGTGTCTTCACGCACGTCACCGACAACACGGCCACGTTCCTCGCCGTCGCGGGCGTTACGCCGCCGACGCAGCCCGCTCCGCCGCTGATCAATTCTTTGACGGGCGTCGATCAGAACAAGGGCAAGGTGGTCTACAACAACCGCTACGTGTATCCCGTCACGGGGCAATCGTTGCTGGCGGTTCTGAACGACCAGTCGAACAGCGCCGTGCATACCGCGTCGTTCGGCGATGAAGCGTACGGCCGCGGCTATCTGCGCAGCGCCGACGGCAAATGGAAGGCGTTGTGGACGGAGCCGCCGCTCGGACCCGTCGATGGTCACTGGCAGCTGTACGACATGACCTCGGACAGAGGCGAGACGACAGACGTGGCGGCGCAGAATCCGTCGATCATCGACGGACTCGTGCAGCAGTGGAACGCATACATGTCCACTGTCGGCGGCGTCGAACCCCTGCGGCCGCGCGGCTACTACTGAGCGGGATTGCTTCTGTCATGAGCATCAGAGCAAGAACGCTTGCCGGCTTTGGCGGCCTGTTCGCCGCCGTTTTCTGCGTCGCGTTCGCGGTCGCGGCGTGGCCCGCGCGAACGGCGGGCTTCGACGATATGAACCGCGCACGCCCGCTTGCGCCGCTCGGCTCAGAAGCGCAGTGCGAGCGCTACGCGGGTCTGCCCGCCGGCTGGCGCGACGACGCGAAGGCCGGCATGGTGCATCTGCATGGCGGCACCTTCGTGCTCGGCAGCACACGCGGCTATGCAAACGAGCGGCCGGTGGGCGACGGCCTTACGCGCGTCGGCGGTTTCTGGATCGATCAGACCGATGTGACGAATGCGCAATTCGCCGAGTTCGTCCGCGCGACCGGCTACGTCACCGACGCTGAAAAGCAGGGCGGCGCGGCGGTCTTCCACATTCCGACGCGGGAAGAAATGAACGCACGCGACCTGGCGTGGTGGAGCTGGGTCAAGGGGGCATCGTGGCGGCATCCGACGGGCGAGGGCAGCAACATCGACGCGCAGATGAGTCAACCGGTGACGCTCGTCACGCAAGCCGATGCGTTCGCGTATGCACAGTGGCTCGGCCGCGACTTGCCGACCGAGGCTGAATGGGAATACGCGGCGAAGGGCGGGCAGGAGGGCGCGGACCTCGACACGGCGCCGCGCGACGCGCAAGGCAAGCCCGCCGCAAATTACTGGCAAGGCGTGTTCCCCGTTCTCAATACGAACGAGGACAAGCATGTGGGTCTGTCGCCTGTCGGCTGTTATGCGGCCAACGGGTTCAAGCTGTACGACATGATCGGCAATGCATGGGAGTGGACCAGGGACGTCTACACGGGCGAACACCAATCGCATACGAATGGCGATACCGCGGCAATCGCACCGCCCACGCACAGACACGATACGCCGATGGTCATCAAGGGCGGCTCGTTCCTGTGCTCGCGAGATTACTGCGTGCGCTACAGGGCGTCTTCGCGCGAGCAACAGGAAGCGGATCTGCCGGCATCGCATATCGGGTTCAGGACCATCTTGCGGGACACCAAAGGATGAATCCGCGACGTGTTGTTAACGCAGCGATCAGCGCGGTATTGATCGGCGCGGCGGCTATGTGGGGAGCAACAGTTTTCGCGGATGCCGCGCAGCCGGTGGTGAAAGTCGGCGTCACGCGCGGCACGCATGCCGAAATCATGAACGAAGTGCGGCGCGTCGCAACCGCTCGCGGACTCGACATCGACGTGGTGACGTTCGATAGCGGTGCGCAGATCGACGCGGCGCTTGCCGCGCATCGTATCGACGCCGCGAGCTTCGAAGACGGCCCAGGTTTTGAAGCGTCGCGCAGAAAACACGGCTATTCGCTTTATGAAGTGGCGACGACGGTCACCCTTCCCATGGCGCTCTACTCGCGCCAACTGACGAGCCTCGCGCAAATCCGTCGTGGCGCCAGCATCGTCATTCCTGACGACCGGGAAGGCATGGCGCGGGCGCTAGTCCTGCTGCAGAACTACACGCTGCTAACGTTCGACGACCGCGCCGGCCTTCACGCGACGTTGCGAGATGTGACGGGCAATCGCCTGAACCTGACGCTGCGTGCGCTGCCCCGCAACCGGCTCGTCGCGGCGTTGAATGCGGCAACGATTGTCGTGATGGACAGCGAGAGCGCGCAACGGGCCGGACTTTATCCTGCACGCGACAGCATCGGCATTGAGGACGCCCGCTCACCGTACGCCGGCGTGCTGGCGGTGCGCGAGGCCGAGCGGGGCGAGCCGTGGGTCGCGCAACTGGTCTCGGCTTATCACTCGAACGATGTAGCGCATTTCATTCTGACGCGCTATCAGGACTCTGTGCGCCGGCCATGGTGAGCGCGTTCCCGCTCGCATCCTGCACGCGCACGGGACCGGCTCTCGAATCCGCTGCTGCTATGAGGCGTCGGCCACGTGGCATGAGTGATCGAGCAGACCTTCGGCGGACCCGCTGCCATTGTCTGCATCGAGGCCGCTGTTCACGACGAGCCAGCCATCTTTCCCTGCCGATGGTCCCGCACCCGTGACAAGGATGGTTTGCATCGCCATTGCATCGGCGTTACGGTTGTCGCGCGAAACAATGCGAAACGGATCGCTCGTGCCGCTCAGCGCGGTAATTCGCATGATCCGGTAACGGTTGCCGTCAAGCGTGTCCCAATGCCATTCGCCGGGCGCGTCTTTCGCGTGGCGCGCGAGCGCGTCGCTGATATCGCGGCGCATGCAATCGATATGAATATGCAACTGGTTTTGCGAGCGGCGGAACTGGGAGTTGATTTCAAGCCCCAACTGATCGTCGCGCAGCGTCCGCTTGACTGAGCGATTCACGTAGTCGCGTGAGGCCCACGCGTCGGCCCAATAACTCTGCGCATGTGGCGCGAGCACGAGCGGACTTTCAATGCCGCTGATACGGTCGGTCGGAATCAGCAGATACTGCGAGCGGCCGACGATATCCTTCAGGATTGCATAGCGTTTGTCGAGATCCACGAACGTGCATTGACCGGGCGTGCCGGTCGCCTGTTGCGAAGGCACGCAGCGCATGTCGACGATCTTCCATAACGCATTGGGATCGACGGCCGCAAGACGCGCGCATCCGGCGGCGGCAAGCGCGAGGCCCAGCGCCGCGACGACGCGCCGGAAGTAACGTGTGCGTGTCTCCGTTGGTCGGCGACCATCGGATCCGGAAAATCGAGGCGTATCTGGAGGTGTTCTTATCGGCGCTTGAGCCTGAACGTGAGCATGATCTTGAGCGTGAGCTTGAGGGCGAGTTATTTCTATCGGCATGTTTTATTTTGCTTAAAGCACGGGCGGCGGCAATGTGCCCAATAACTGTTCGAACGCCACGCCGATGGCGAGCAGACGCCTGTCGCTGCCAAGCGGCCCATCCAGTTCGAGACCGACCGGCAAACCGTGTGCGCTCATTCCCGCGGGCAAGGATAGTCCGGGAATGCCTGACGTGCTGGCCGGATCGGTATTGCGCAGGAACGCTTCCATCGTATCGATGGGCGGCGCGCCGTCGATGGAGACCGTCGATGAACCGTTGATCTCGTCCATCGGCACCGCAGCGAGCCGTGTGGTGGGAAACAGCAGCGCATCGAGACGTTCGTCGGCAAAAGTAGCGGCGATATAGGTCTGCAGCAATGGCCGCCAGTGATTGAGCGCCGCCTCGTAATGCGCGTCGAGCGAGCCTGCGATCACCGCGTCATAAATTGCACGCACATCGGGGCTCGCGATGCGAGCCGCCAGTTCGCTGACGGTCAGCACCGGCGCCTGGTTGGCGACGAGCCAGGCGTTCACATCGTCGCGCGCTTCGTGAATAGCGATCGGGCCGCCGACCATGCCGTTGAGGTCGTTCAGTTCGCTCATCGCCACCGGCACGAAAACAACGCCCGCAGCTTCGAGCCGTTTCAGCGCGGCGCGCGCGACGTCCTCGACCTGCTGCGCGAGACCTTCCCACAGCGGCGCCGGCAAGCCGATGCGCAAGCCGTTCAGCGCGACGGTGGGCAACGCACCCTCGCCGGTAATCACGCCGTCGAGCAGCGCGATATCGGCTACTGTGCGCGCCATCGGCCCCACGGTGTCGCGGGTATGGCTGATCGGCACGACGGCGTCAGGGTCGTGATAGCGCCGCTCGGCGCCGCCATTGCCAACCGACGGACGAAAGCCCGCGGTGCCGGTCAACGCGGCGGGGATGCGAGTCGAGCCGCCGGTGTCGGTGCCGAGCCCCGCGGGCGCAATGCGTGCAGCGATTGCCACCGCCGTGCCGCCCGACGAGCCTCCGGGAATCAGCGTGGGATCGTACGGATTGCGCACCGGCCGGGCATGCGTCGCGAGATTGGTACTCGTGATGCCGAACGCGAGCTCGTGCATGTTGGCCTTGCCGAGAATGATCGCCCCGGCGTCGATGAGACGTTGCACCGAACGGGCGTTGGTGCTGGGCACGAAACCTTCGAGAGCAGGCGTGCCTGCGGAGGTCTGCAGTCCCGCGGTATTGATGTTGTCTTTGACGACGACCGGCAGTCCGGCAAGCGGCAGTTGCGCTCTCGCCGACGCGGGCAGCGCGTCGATGCGCCGGCCGGCCGCGAGCGCGCCGTCGAGATCGATCACGGTCAGCGCGTTGAGCGTGCCGAGCGCCGCCGCTCGCGCGAGAAGTGTCGCGACGTAATCTGTTGCCTTGAGCCTGCCCGACTGGATCGCGGCGACTGCGTCGGTTGCACTCAACGCAAGCTGTTCATCGACGGTCCATGTCATGGACGTGCTCCTTGTCATGCAATGTTTGTTTGACGCGAACGGGTGATGAAACGCAACGCGAATCGCGCGAGCGTGGGCACGAGCCGCGGACGCAGCAGCCGCACGTCATAGCCGCTCATGCGGCGCTCGTTCTCCGCGAGGCATAGCTCGATGAGTTCCGGCGTTTCGAGCCCTTTGCCGATCACACTGCTGTTCGCGGGCAGGAAGTTCGAGTCGTGCGCGACGCCGTTCGCGTCGATGCCTCTCGCGATCGCCACGCGCTCCCAGATCAGCACGGCCCAGATCGCGGCCACGCGCAACGCGTGCCACGGCCTGCGCCACAGCGGCATGTTATGTCGATGCCACGCGACCCAATTAACGAAAAACAGGATGTGGCGCGCTTCTTCCTGGATCACGGGCTCGAAAGTTTCGACGAGTGCTTCGGGAAAATAGCCTGACTGCTGCGCGGCGCGAAACAGGCCGAACGCGAAGAAGCTGTCGATGCACTCGCTGTAGCCCGTGCGCATCCATGCCCATTCGGGATCGCGCGGCGGCGGATAGTGCGGTTCGGGCGCGATCTCGATGCCGTATGCCGTAATCAGTTTTGCGAGCACGCGTTTGTGACGGGCCTCTTCGTCGCCGTCCATCGTAATGGCTTCGCGAAGCAGCGGGTCGCTCAGTTGCTCGGCGTAAGTGTGAACGTTGATCGACGCGCGGCCTTCGGTCTGCACCGCAATGTCCCAGATGGGCAGCGAGCACAGCCGCTCGAGGGCATCGGGCGACAGCGCAGGCCAGTCGATCACGGCGGGTTTGTAGGGATCGTGAGTCTCGAGCAACATGCGGCAGAACATGTGCTTGTGCGCCTCGGAGCCGATCTTCACGCGGGCGGTGCCGGTGAAGGTCCAGTGGCGCAGGCTGTGGTCTTCGGCAACATCTATCAATGAGTCGGACATGGCAAGCGTACAGAGAGCGAACTCGATGTGTCGCCTATTCTGTCACATTGCCCCGGGATACGGCGCCTGCGGTGCACTGCCGGCGCCTGATGATCGTGGCGACTGGGCGGCACTGCGGGTCACTGCGGGGTCACTGCTGATTATCGACCCACATGCGTCCCCAGCGAAACGCGTAGTCGAGTGCATGTTCTTCGTCGAAGAAATAATCGAGCGCGTCGAAACAATATGCCTGGCTGCGGCTCGCGCTGGCTTTTTCGATGGTCAGGTTGGCGGCGAACAGCCCATTGGGCAAACGTTGCGCGGCCGGTGCAACTTCGTAGCCCTTGTAGCGAATATGTGAATTCATAGTTGTGGCAGTGAAGATGCCCGCTTATGTTGCAAGGAGCCGGTGCATATGACGCCACGCGTTTGCGTGGGCATCAGGCGGCGGATGAGTCGGCGGGCAGGCTCAAGCGTAGGCCGCACTGAAGGGCCCGTGAACCAATCTTTCTTCGCAAGCAAATTAGCGGAGGTCCGGAACGCTTGTCAGAAGACCGGGTAACGGCATGTTTGCCGGTTTCGGACACACTATCCCGCGCGCAACGTTATTAGTCTGTTATGTGGCGCACGGTTCGCACAAGCGCGAGTGCCCCGGGTCCGCGAATGCGGCCGGGGGCGTCGTAGGCGAGGGGTATTAAACCGCGTGCAGCAGACGTGCGGGTTGTGCGTGCTGCTGTGAGGTGCCCGATGCATTCGGGCTTGCCGCGCGATGCGCGTTGAAGGCCAGCGCGAATTGCGCGGCTTGCTGGCCGACCGTAGCGAGTTGATCGACCACCTTTGCGTCGGAACAGGTGTCGACACTATCGAAGCGCGTTTCGAGCGTGTTGATGCCGGCCCCGAATGGCGTCGGCCAGCCGCGCAACGCGTGCACGATCGAGCGCAGAGAAGTCAGCACAGAACCCGCGGCTTGCCAGCCATAAGCGGTCACGATGCAGCCGACCGCGCGGCCGTCCAGATACGGACGCTCGTCGGCGCGTAGTTCCTCCAGCGTGTCGAGCGCGTTCTTGACGAGTCCGGAGACGCCGCCGTGATAGCCCGGCGTCGCGATGATCAGCGCGTCGGCGTGGCGCACGGCTTCGATCAGTTCGAGCTGTTCGTCGGTGCGTTCGCTGTGTTCCGGCGCGTAATGCGGCAGGCTATGCAGGAACGTGCCGCCGAACAGCCGGGTGGTGGCACCCGCCGCCTGAGCGCCGCGCAGCGCAAGGCCGAGCGCTCGCTCGGTCGACGAGGCCGCCCGCGTCGTGCCGCCAATGCCGACAACGAGCGGCCGGCGGTTATGGTCGAAACTGGTCAACGAAATGCTCCTTCTGTAGCGGATCACGGCGCTTTCGCGCGAGTCCGCGCTGAGGCGGGCCCGGCTAAACCGGACTTTGAAGCACCATCTTAATGAGCGCGAGGCCCCGCACGAAGCGACTTTTTGTTCTAACCATATAACCGCGAGGCGTGGGTGTGCGCCTGGGTGGCTCCGTCCGTGTCGATTTGCGCCGAGCGCATCTGATTGTCCGCACTTCACCGGCCCCGATAAGCATATGGCGAACAATTGGTTGGGGGCGCAAGTGGTGGCCGCTATGATCGAAGCGTCTCCTCCATGACACTCCTTGACATGGGACTCGGCCTCGCCACCTTCGTGGCGGGGCCTTTTTTTGTCCGCCGGTTCGTACGACGTGCAGACGCCGCGCGTTCACGGTCCAGCCGTTTATCGCGTGCTACGATGGTCCGCGACACGATACCCGGCGAGTTCGAGCAGGCAAATGGCAACCCTCTATGACACCCTCGGCGTGCCCATGCACGCCACCGGCGAAGAAATCAAACGCGCGTACCGCAAGGCCGCGATGAAGTGGCATCCCGACCGCAACGTGGGCGCCGAGGAAGTTGCGCGCGCCACCTTCCAGGAGATTCGCGACGCCTACGCGATTCTGTCCGACGCGCAGCAACGCAAGGTGTACGACGCCGTCTACGCCGAGCAGATGGGGGAATGGGAGCGGCAGCGCTCGCGCCATCAACAGGCACAGGCGGAGCGCGAGGCAGCGGCACGTGCAGCAGAAGAGGCGGCTTACGCCAGAATGGTCGCACTTGCAATGCGTTTCGCCGACGAAGGCCATAACCGCGATGTCGTGTTCGGCGTACTGCTCGGGCGGGAATGCGATCCCGCGCGCGCCGCGCAGATCGCGGATAGCGTGGCGGCGTTGCAGGCTTCGCGGCGCGAGACAACGGTGAACGCAACTGCTACTGAGGCCGCGCCCGGCGAAGCGGGCGCCGACAGCTCATTTGAACCGGCAACGGCGGGCGCTCATAGCGAAGAAACTGCCGATCGCGACGCGCATGCCGCTCGCGCAGCCCACGGCAAACGCGAGGAAGCGGCAGGGGAGACACATCCGGCCGGAGGCTTGGGCGGGCTGTGGTTTCAGTTCCTCAATGGGCTGAAGTTCTGATTATCTGGCTTCGCTCGCCCACTTCAGGGCGTTTCCAGGGGCAAATTCCCGTAGCGCGCGGATTAAAGACATCGTACTGTCACGGGGGCGCAAGACTCAGCGGGCACAATCGCACATAGAAGATACAAAAACAGAGTACGGGGTAAGCGTGACCAGGAAATATAAAGTGCTGTTTCTCTGTCGTGAGAATTCAGCACGCAGCATCATGGCGGAAGCTTTGCTTCGGGAACTGGCTGGGCACCGGTTCGAGGCATTCAGCGCAGGGCCCGAGCCGGCCTTGCGGGTTCATCCATTGACGGTCGCGCAATTGCGGCCCGGCGTGTCGGACCTCGGCGTGCTATGCCCGAAAAGCTGGCTTGAATTCACAGGCGAATGGGCGCCCCGCATGGACCTCGTGGTCGCGCTCGACGCGAGCGTTGCGGCTCCGCATGCGCCCGCCTTTCCGGGAGACCCCGAACTCGCTGCCTGGCATTTTGCCAATCCGCTCGCCGACGGTATATCCGAGTCAGAGCGCGTTCGCGTGTTTCAAAAGGTGTTCTGGCAAATCGTGCGTCAGTTAAGCGCCTTTATTGAAGCGCCGCAAGATGCGCTGCTGTCGCGAGCGATGTCGGCCCGCGGTGCACGCACTCGTGCTCCTGCCAGTTTGCCCAACCTGTAACGTGTAGCGATAGCGCGGCGCCGCCGGCCACTCAGTGCTCGTTCGAGCGCGCGAGCGGACTGCCTGCAAATGGATCGTTCTTCCAGTCGACGCGCTTTTTCGGCTGCGGCGCGGGTGCGGGCGGAGCCGATAATTCAAAATGGTCGATTGATTGGCCTGCGCTGATTGCCTGCTTGAGCCATTGGGGCATTTCCCCCTGGCCGTCCCAGCTGTCTCCTGTCGCGCTGCGGTAGCGTGCGTTCTTTTGCGTGGCAGGTTCGGATGCTAGCAGGGCGGCAAGGTCTTCCGGTTTGATGCCAAACTCTTCCATGCGATGGCGGAGATACGCAATCATGCTATCTCGCTTCCTTTCGTCCATAAGATATTAGTCCTTCTAAAGCGTCCAGCGTTCTGTCAAATGCAGATTGCGAGGGAAACCCGCGAGAGCTTCGAGTCCAATTAAATGGCGCCGGTCCGCGGTGAGGTTATTGATCGAAATTGGAAACAACGATGATGACGATGCACTGATTTGGGCGGCTGGTCTCGCGTCCACGCACTGTCTTACGACGGCGTTCCGCGCGCGGCCCTTTCTTGTGGTTATGACAGCATCATAACGCACTGCGCGCGCAATGCACGCACCGTTTTAACTGATTTTGTCGCATTTGAACGCTCATGCGAAGGTTGTTCGCTCCGCCCCCAGTATTGTTCACCGTTTCCGTGCGCCAATTTGAATTCCGTGGCGGCCGAACTATAAAAGAATAGCGGAGAGAACAATCCGTGTTTTCCAGCCTGAGGCGCCTGATCCCGCATCGCACTAGCGTATCCGGCGCCGGCCAGGGCGCGGGCGACTCGTTGCTGGTTGCATTCGACGGGTCGACGCAGCGGGCCCGCGTCGCTATTGGCACTTGCGTCGGCCTCCATCGGCCAGAAAGTTTTTTACGCAGATCGATTATTGGGGAGGGGCGATACTGCTGCGCCGGATTCAAGGAGTCTGGACCATGAAACTTCGTTTATTGATGGCGGTGGTGAGCGCCGTTCTTTTCCTCGCACCGCGAGCCGCAAACGCCGACGACGCGCCAACTCAGCCGGGTGCCGGCACAACCTCCGGCCACAGGCTGATGCAGCACGCGAACGAATCGGCACAGGCAACGACCGACATGTCGTTAATAGAACCCGCGGGAACGGCTTCTCAGTCCGTTCAGAATGTCTCTTATGGCGGGACGGCGGCAGGGCGCTCAGAATCGGGAACCCGGCAAAATATGCCCTGTTCGGGTGGCCCGCAATGCAGGATTTACTTCGGGCGGTAAGCCGCGCAATACGTCGAGGTGGCGCGCTCCGAGCTGGCGCACCGCCTCGCGTTTCCGTTCATGCCAGCGCGGGTTGCGCGCTTGTGTCTTCGGAGCTTTCGACGATGCGGCTCACCATCGCCTCGACTCCCGGTCCTTGCATCGCGGCGCGCTCGCCGAAGCGGCGAAACTCGTCGAGCAGCGAACGCCATGACGCATGCCAGCGCGTTTCCTTGATACATGTACCCGACGGATCGGCGATCCGCAATATGCCGCTGTCGGGATAAAAGGTCAGGGTGACCGGCATGCCGTCGATGACGCAGGTCGCGGTGCAGGGGCGGGTGCTAACCATGTTCGAATTCCTTTGAGTGAGCGATGAGTGCGCTAGATGCTGTCCGCGCATTCAGCAAGCGTCATGCCCAACGCTGCCGTGCGTCGCCGTCGCAGGAAAGGTGAGCGCACAACGACGCTCGAATCGCTCGAATAACCCCACCCGCAACTGCAATTTTTCGCAGGGCTCAGCGAGCGATTTAATACGATGTTAAGGTGTGTTCCGTCCAGCATGCACCCACCACTTCGTCGATCGAAATTCAGAGCAGGCCAATATGGCCTGCTTTTTTACTCGTGCCGTACAGCTTGCGAGTCGATCTTCGAAGGTGATTAGCAATGTGCAGTTGCTCTAATCCCATTCGTTGTTAATAACTCGCAAACAATACTATGTTAAGAGAAGATAATCTGCCGGCGAGCGCCGTCGCGCCCGGCGATGCGCCATCGTCGTCGCTACGCTCGTGGCTCGCAGTCGTGGCCGTTGCGATCGGCGCCTTCGCGTTCGTCACCACGGAATTTTTGCCGGTTGGCCTGTTGCCGCGCATCGCCGCCGATCTCGGCGTGTCTGCCGGTACGGCCGGTTTAATGGTCACTGTGCCCGGCGTAATCGCCGCGATCTCGGCGCCCGGCTTGATGCTGGTCGCGGGTCGAATGGATCGGCGGCTCGTGTTTCTGTTACTCACGGCCTTATTGCTTGCGTCGAATCTGATTTCCGCGTTTGCGCCGAACTTCGGTTTGATGCTGGTGGGCCGCGCATTGCTCGGCGCCGCGCTGGGCGGTTTCTGGACACTCGCGACTGCGGCGTCCGGGCGCCTCGTGCAGCCGAAAGATTCGGCCCGCGCAATGGCCACCATTCTCACCGGCGTGACCTGTGCGACGGTGATCGGCGTGCCGCTCGGAACCTTCATTGCCAGCTTCGCGTCGTGGCGCGCGTCGTTTATGGCAACGGGCGGTCTCGTCGCGGCTGCGCTCATCGCGCAGTTCCTGTTCGTGCCGTCGTTGCCGTCGAGCGTCGCATTGCGGCTGAACGATCTGGTTTCGCTGCTGCGCAGGCCCTATCCGCGCAGGAGCATGTTGATGGTCGGGCTTGTGTTCGGCGCGCATTTCTCGTCGTACACGTACATCACGCCGTTCCTGCTGCGCAATGCAAATCTCTCGATGGCGACTGTCACCTGGTTGTTGCTTGGCTTCGGCATCATCGGGTTCTTCTCGAACTTTGCGGTTTCGTCGACGGTCACGCGCAACCTGAAAATCTCGCTCGGTGCAATGATCTCGCTGCTGATGTTCGCGCTCATCCTGCTGCCCATGTTGCAGCATTCGTCGATCGGCGTCGTCGCGCTCGTGCTCGCGTGGGGCGTTTCTTTCGGCGCGTTGCCGCTGTGCTTCAGCATCTGGATTCAGCAGGCAACGCCGGATTCACCGGAAGCGGGCTCTGCGCTTTTTGTGAGCATCATTCAGGTGGCGATCGCGGTAGGCTCGCTAGTCGGCGGTATCGTGGTCGATCAGATCGGCATTTCCACCGACTTCCTGTTCGGCAGCGGCCTCGCGTTGCTCGGCCTGGCGGCGCTCGTGAGCTTCGGCCGAAGCGGCGCGGGCAAACTCGCGCCGAAAGCGGTAGCTTGCGCCGAGTGCAGTGCGGCGTGTGGAGACTAGTCACGCAATCAGGTCTGCGGGCGTCGATGCGGTATTGATTTTCAAGCGCGCGCCCGCAATTTCGTTTGCTGACTACCTATACATTTGACACGCCCGGCGAGTGCTGATGAACGAAGCACAAGCCGTAAGCCAGGCGAAAGCCGGACGCCACCCACGCAAAAGACAAGCGGATGAAACACACGGAATCGACACGACCCTCTGCTACGCGCGCGGAACTGCTGTGCTTTCTCGTAGCGATCGCAGCGGCCTCCTATGCACTCAGTGCGGACTGGCGTGTGGATCACGTCGTCCAATGCTGCCGCCAGTGGCTCGCGAAAAACAACATGAGCATGGACTGGCTCGAACGCGTGAACATCGGGCAGCTCGCTTTGAAGATCGCGAGCCGGGATCTGAAGGACGCGGGCGTTGCCGTGCGACTGTCGAATGTACAGGCGCTCTTCACCAGCGAAATGGAGCTGAACGAAGCAAGCACGATGGTTCAGCGAATGATGGCGCTTTGCCAGGAAGCGCTTTGATGCGGCCTTATTGATGCACGGTCGCGACGGCGCTCGCGGCCAGACCTCGCAGTTGCCGTAACCTTTCCCCCAGTCCTTTCCCAAAGTCCTGTCGCATTGGCGCCTTGTGCGCCGCCACGCCCCGATCCGCTTTTGTTATCGACCTTTCCAATTCTCGGATTGTTGAGGCATCGCGTCGCTCATATATTGGCGTGAAGCGCAACACGGACGCTAACGGCTACAACAACTTGGGCGCACGTGAACCGTGCGACAGGAGACACAAATGAATCGAATCGATCTGGACGGACGCGTTGTCGCCATTACCGGTGGCGCTCGCGGCATCGGCTACGCGGTGGCGCAACGGGCGCTGCAATCGGGCGCGTCGGTCGCCCTATGGGACGTCGACGCCGAACGTCTCGCGCGCAGTCAGCGCGAACTCAGCGAATTCGGCAAGGTGACGGCAGTGACCGTCGAGCTCACACAAGAATCGGCGGTGGCGCAAGCTGTCGAACGGACCGTCGCCGATCACGGCGCGATCGACGTACTCGTCAACTGCGCGGGCATTACGGGCGGCAACGGCACCACGTGGGAACTGGAGCCTGATGTCTGGCGCCGCGTGATCGACGTAAATCTGATCGGCCCGTACCTCACGTGCCGCGCGGTCGTTCCGCAGATGCTGAAGCAGGGCTATGGACGCATCGTTAACATCGCGTCGGTGGCGGGCAAAGAGGGCAACCCGAACGCCTCGCATTACAGCGCGTCGAAGGCGGGGCTGATCGGCCTCACGAAATCGCTCGGCAAAGAGCTCGCGACGAAGAACATTCTCGTCAATGCGGTCACGCCCGCTGCGGCCAAGACCGAGATCTTCGATTCGATGTCGCAGCAGCACATCGACTACATGCTCTCGAAGATTCCGATGAACCGTTTCCTGTTGCCTGAGGAAGCGGCGTCGCTGATTCTTTGGCTCGCATCCGAAGACTGCGCGTTCAGCACCGGTTCGGTATTCGACCTTTCGGGCGGACGCGCCACTTACTGAGCATTCGCGCGGGCGTCGCGCGGATATACGGCGCCCCGAAAAATACGAGCCGCAAGCAGCACGATATACAAGAACCGCGCAGCCGCCAACGCGAGTTGCGCGAAGGAGACGACATGGACCCGCATGCGAGCGCTTCACTGGAGGCGATCAACAGCAAGGTAATGCGCCGGCTGTTGCCCTTCCTGCTGCTGATGTACGTGCTGGCGTTTCTCGACCGCGCGAACATCGGCTTCGCGCAAAAAGCGCTGCAACACGACACGGGGCTCTCGAACGCGGCGTTCGCATTCGGCGCGGGCGTGTTCTTTGTTGGCTATGCATTGTTCGAAGTGCCAAGTAATCTGCTGCTGCATCGTGTCGGCGCGCGTGCGTGGATGTGCCGCATCATGGTGACATGGGGACTCGTGTCGGCAGCAATGTGTCTCGCTCATACCGCCACCACGTTCTACACGCTGCGCTTCTTGCTGGGCGTTGCCGAAGCAGGCTTTTTCCCCGGCGTGATCTATTACCTGACGCACTGGTTTCCGCAGCGCGCGCGTGCACGCGCCGTCGGCATGTTTTATTTCGGCGCACCGTTGGCGTTTATTTTCGGCAGTCCATTGTCGGGCTTGCTGCTCGAACTGAATGGCGCGCTGGGTCTCGCGGGCTGGCAGTGGCTTTTTCTCGTCGAAGGCATTCTGGCAACGCTCGTCGGCGTCTGGGCGTTCTGGTATCTCGACAATCGTCCGGAAAACGCCCGCTGGCTTAACGAGCAGGAGCGCACAAGCCTGCGCTCGGCTCTCGACGAAGACGCGCGTGCGGCGTCTGCGCATGGGCCGCATCGCCTTCTCGCCGCGCTGGTGGATCGTCGCGTGCTGCTGCTCTCGCTGATCTATCTGCTGATTCAAATGAGCGTGTACGGCGTGATCTTTTATCTGCCGCAACAAGTCGCAGCTCTGCTCGGCACGACAGTGGGATTTCATGTCGGCCTCGTCGCGGCATTGCCCTGGCTGTGCGCGCTCGTGGTGACCTGGTATGTGCCGCGCCGCGCGGATCGCACGGGCGGACACCGTCTGTGGGCGTCGGCATTGCTTGTCGTCGCGGGCCTTGGCATCGGCGTGTCGGGTCTCGCTCATGACCCCGCGATCGGGCTTGTTGCGTTGTGTTGCGCGGCGAGCGGCTTCATCGCGGCTCAACCGCTTTTCTGGACCTTCCCGACACGCCTGCTAACCGGTGCGGCCGCCGCGGGCGGCATCGCGCTGATCAACTCGCTCGGCAGCCTTGGCGGCTTTATTGCGCCCAGCTTGCGCACCGCTGCGGAACACGCGTTTTCCTCGACATCTGCGGGACTGGTCGTGCTGGGCGCGTCGAGTTTCATCGCCGCGCTGCTGATCGGCACGCTGCTGCGTGGTCACGCACAGGCACCCGGCAAAACCCACGACTTGCTGCACCGCGCCCGCTAAGGGCACATTTCCGGCGACACGTTCGACGCCTATCACGGAGCCCCTCTCTCATGGCCATGCCTACTATCCGGCACGTGCGTGCCTTCATCGTCCGCGGCGGCGGCGCGGACTATCACGATCAGCCCGGCGGACACTGGATCGACGATCACATCTCCACACCGATGGCGCGCTATCCCGAGTATCGCCAGAGCCGCCAGTCGTTCGGCATCAATGTGCTGGGCACGCTGGTGGTCGAAATAGAAGCAAGCGACGGCACGGTCGGCTTCGCGGTGACGACGGGCGGCGAAATCGGCGCGTTCATCGTCGAGAAACACCTCGCGCGTTTTCTTGAAGGTCAGCTCGTGACCGACATCGAGAAGATGTGGGATCAGATGTACTACGCCACGCTTTACTACGGGCGCAAGGGCGTGGTTCTCAATACGATCTCCGGCGTCGATCTCGCCTTGTGGGATCTGCTCGCAAAGGTGCGCAAGGAGCCTGTGTATCAGCTATTGGGCGGTCCCGTGCGCGACGAACTCATGTTTTATGCGACCGGCGCACGTCCCGACCTGGCGAAGGAGATGGGTTTCATCGGCGGAAAACTGCCGTTGCAGCATAGCCCGGCAGAAGGGGAAGCCGGGCTCAAACTCAACCTCGAAAAGCTCGCGGACATGCGCAGCCGCGTGGGCGACGACTTCTGGCTGATGTATGACTGCTGGATGAGTCTCGACGTGCCGTACGCAACGCGCCTCGCGCACGCCGCGCACGAGTACGGACTCAAATGGATCGAAGAGTGCCTGTCGCCCGACGACTACTGGGGTTACGCCGAACTGCGCCGCAACGTGCCGCGCGGCATGATGGTGTCCACGGGCGAACACGAGGCGACGCGCTGGGGCTTTCGCATGCTGCTTGAAATGCAATGCTGCGATCTGATCCAGCCGGACGTGGGCTGGTGCGGCGGCATCACCGAACTGATCAAGATATCGGCACTTGCGGATGCTCATAACGTGATGGTGGTGCCGCATGGTTCGTCCGTGTATAGCTACCATTTTGTCGTCACGCGTCATAACTCGCCTTTCTCCGAGTTCCTGATGATGGCGCCCAAGGCCGACGAAGTGGTGCCCATGTTCACGCCGCTTCTGCTCGACGAACCGGTGCCCGTGAATGGACGAATGAAGGTGCCGGACACACCGGGCTTCGGCGTGAGGCTCAATCCGGAATGTGCGCTGGTGCAGCCTTATCCGCGTTGATGGGCCGCAGTCAGGATCACCCAGCATAGGAGAATGACGTGCTTCTCAAGGACAAGGTTGTGATCGTCACAGGCGGCTCACGCGGCATTGGCCGCGCGATAGCCGTTGCGTGCGCAACGGAAGGCGCGGATGTGGCGATCAACTACTGGGGCGATAACGACGCGTCGTACGGACGCCGTTCCGCGGTCGCCGAAGTGGTCGAGCAGATCGAAGCGCTCGGGCGGCGCGTGATCGCAGTAGAAGGCAACGTTGCCGCGCGCGAAACGGGCCAGCTACTCGTGCGCCAGACCGTCGAAGCATTCGGCAAGGTCGACGTGCTCGCGAGCAACGCGGGCATTTGTCCGTTCCATGCGTTTCTCGACATGCCGGCTGAGGTGCTGGAGTCTACAGTCGCGGTCAATCTGAACGGCGCGTTCTACGTCACGCAGGCGGCCGCGCAGCAAATGAAAGCGCAAGGCACCGGCGGGGCGATTGTGGCGACCGGTTCGATCAGCGCGCTAGTGGGCGGCGGCATGCAGACGCATTACACGCCGACCAAAGCAGGCGTTCATTCGCTGATGCAGTCATGCGCGGTTGCGTTAGGACCGTACGGCATCCGCTGCAATTCAGTTATGCCCGGCACGATCGCAACAGATCTGAACGCCGAAGATCTCGCCGACGAAGCGAAGAAGGCCTACTTCGAAAAGCGCATTCCGCTGGGCCGGCTGGGCCGTCCCGAAGACGTGGCCGAATGCGTGGTGTTCCTCGCGTCCGACCGCGCGCGTTATGTGACGGGCGCGTCGTTACTGGTGGACGGCGGCCTGTTCGTCAATCTGCAATGACGCGCGATGCCGAAATCAACTGACCGGAGCGGAGGCAACAGCGGCTTGCGCGGACGCAGCGGTATCTTCGCGTGCGAGCAGCCGCGAGAAGCCGCGCAGCAGTTCGATGAAGCGCAGCGCGGGTTCGGCGAGCGTTTCTTCCTTGCGCGTAAGAATACCGAAGCCCGCAAGGCTCTTGCCGATCTCGAGCGGCAGCGCAACGAGCAGCTTGCCGCGCAAATGATCGCGCACTACCGACTCCGGCAGCATCGCCACGGCATCGTAGTTTTCGAGCAGTTGCAGTGTGGCGAAGATCGACGCGCATTCGGTGAGATTGACCGGCGTGGCAAGTCCTGCACGCGCGAGTTCTTCCTCGAACAGCACGCGCGCCGGACTGGTTACCGGCTGTGCAACCCAAGGCCAGTCGATCAGTTCGCGCAGCGTCATGCGCGCCCGGCTCGCAAGCGGATGCACCGAACGCACGACGAGCAGCAAGGTCTCGCGCGCGAGCGGCTCGAAACAGAAATCGTTGTGTTGCAACGGACTTGTCAGTCGTCCCAGCGCAAGGTCGACTTCGCGGCGATGCAGCAATTGCACCACCTGGTCGCTGGTCTCGCCGAGAATGCGCACGTTCAGCAACGGGCTTTCGGTTTTCAATGCGGCGACGGCCATTGCCATCAGATCGGGCGCCGCGCCCATGATCGCGCCAACGGTCAACTGTCCATGTCCGCCGCGTCGTTTGACTTCCAGGTCTTCGGCGAAACGCGTGAGTTCGGCGAGCGCACGCCGTGCGTAGGCCAGCGTGACGACGCCCAGCGGCGTGGGCGTCATGCCGCGCGCGTTGCGCTCGAACAGCAGAAAGCCGAACGCCTCTTCGATATCGCCCAACATGCGGCTGGCGCTCGGCTGTGCAACGTTCACTGCTTCGGCGGCCTGGTGGAGGTTGCGCGCGTCGTCGAGCGCGACGAGCAGCGCGAGGTGCTTGAACTTGAGCCGATTGACGAGTGCGACAGTTGCTGAGAGTTGGCTCATGGTTGCCGTGCGATTCGGTTTGTGGATCGCCCAATCCCAACTACGGATTGAGATGCTATCGACGCACGAATTATAGTCTTTGCAGGCGCTTCGCCGCGAAGGCGCCAATAACGACGAGACAGCCGCAATGGAGACAATCGCTTTCCGGATGGTGCTCAACCCCGGCATGCGCGAGGAGTACGAGCGCCGTCACGCCGAGATCTGGCCAGAACTTGTTGACGCGTTGCACAACGCGGGCGTGCGCGAGTACCGGATTTTCTTCGACCCCGGCACCGATCATCTATTCGCCGTGCTCACGCGAACCACGCATCACACGATGGACGCGCTCCCTGAACTCGAAGTCATGCGCAAATGGTGGGATTACATGGCCGACATCATGCATACAGCCCCGGACCACACGCCGCATCAGCAACCGCTCGAACAGGTGTTTCGTCTGAGTTCGCTCGGCTGAAGTTCGAGCTGACGTTCACGCTGAATTGCACGCTTGAAACGACGGAGGCATCGCATGCAGGTTGTCGATTCGCATATTCACTTGTGGGACCTGAAGACGCATCGCTATCCGTGGCTTGAAAATCCCGGCGTGTCGTTTGTTGGGGATGCGCGCGACCTGAAGCACGACTATCTGCTCGCCGATCTGCTCGGCGAAGCCGGGGATATCGATGTGAAGAAAGTGGTGCACGTGGAAGCGAATCACGATCCCGCCGACCCCGTCGAGGAAACGCGCTGGCTGCAAGGCATTGCGGATCGTCATGAATCGCGCGGCATGCCGAACGCGATTGTCGCCGCGGTGGACCTGTCCTCAGCCGACGCGCCCGCGTTGCTCGAAGCGCATGCGTCGTTTGCCAATACGCGCGGCATCCGGCAGATTCTCAACGTGCACGAGAACAGGCTGTTCGACTATGTGGGCCGCCATTTCATGCGCGAGCCGCAATGGCGTGAGAACTTTGCGTTGCTGCGCCGTTACGACATGTCGTTCGACCTGCAACTTTATCCGTCGCAAATGGAAGAGGCCGCAGCGTTGGCGCGCGCTTATGGCGACACCCGCTTCGCCGTCAACCATGCCGGCATGTTCGTCGATCGCGACAGCGTCGCCGGCTATCGGGCGTGGCGCGACGGCATGCGCATGCTGGCGGATTGCGAGAACGTCTGCGTGAAGATCAGCGGACTTGCGATGTTCGATCATCAGTGGACTGTGGAAAGCTTGCGGCCCTACGTGCTCGAAACGATCGACGCGTTCGGAGTCGAGCGCGCAATGTTCGCGTCGAACTTTCCCGTCGATCGCTTGTTCGGCTCCTACGCGGGTTTGTGGCATGCGTATGCAACGATTGTCGAGGGTGCGAGCGCTGCAGAGAAAGAGGCGCTCTTTTGCGGTAACGCCGAGCGTTTCTATCGCATCTGAAGCGGGTCGCGTGGACACAAGCAGGACGGGCACGCCGTAACGTAAAAGAAGGAGACACGCAGTGCAGCAACCTACATCCGCCGTGCCGAGGCTCGAATTGCGGCACGCGAGCAAATCGTTCGGCCGGGTCCGCGCGCTATCGGACGGCGATCTCTCGTTGTGGCCGGGGGAAGTGCACGCGCTGCTCGGCGAGAACGGCGCGGGCAAGTCGACGCTCGTGAAGATTCTTGCAGGCGTGCATCAGCCGGATAGCGGGGAACTGCTGGTGGACGGCGTCGCGCGCCGCTTCGCCACGCCTGCTCAAGCACGCGATGCCGGGCTCGCGGTGATCTATCAGGAACCTACACTGTTCTTCGATCTGTCGATCGCGGAAAACATTTTCATGGGACGGCAACCGGTCGACCGGTTCGGGCGCATTCAATACGACGCGATGCGCCGCGAGGTAGACGGACTGCTCGCCTCGCTCGGCGTCGATCTGCGCGCGGATCAACTGGTGCGCGGCTTGTCCATTGCAGATCAGCAAGTCATCGAAATCGCAAAGGCGTTGTCGCTGAACGCCAATGTACTGATCATGGACGAACCGACAGCGGCCTTGTCGCTGACGGAAGTGGAACGTCTTTTTGCAATCGTGCGCACGCTGCGCGAGCGCGATGTGGCGATACTCTTCATCACGCACCGTCTCGACGAAGTCTTCGCGCTGACGCAACGCGTCACGATCATGCGCGACGGCGCGAAGGTGTTCGACGGCATGACCGCCGATCTGAACACCGACGCGATCGTGTCAAAAATGGTCGGCCGCGATCTGGAGACGTTCTATCCGAAAGCGGAGCGACCGCCTGGCGAAGTGCGCCTGTCGGTGCGAGGGCTCACGCGCGTGGGCGTTTTCAAGGACATTTCTTTCGACGTGCGGGCAGGCGAAATCGTGGCGCTGGCGGGGCTGGTCGGCGCGGGTCGCAGCGAAGTCGCGCGTGCGATTTTCGGCATCGACCCGCTCGACGCCGGCCACATCCAGATAGGCGGCAAACCACTTACGGCCGGCAGTCCCGCTGCCGCCGTGCGCGCCGGCCTCGCGCTCGTACCGGAAGACCGCCGGCAGCAAGGACTCGCGCTGGAGTTGAGCATCGCGCGCAACGCGTCGATGACAGTGCTCGGCCGTCTCGTCAGACACGGTCTCATCACGACGCGCAGCGAGACGCAACTCGCGAACCAGTGGGGCACGCGTCTTCGGCTGAAAGCGGGCGATCCCAATGCGCCGGTCGGCACGCTGTCGGGCGGCAATCAGCAGAAAGTCGTGCTGGGCAAGTGGCTCGCCACGAACCCGAAGGTTCTGATTATCGACGAACCCACTCGCGGTATCGACGTCGGCGCGAAAGCGGAGGTGTATAGCGCGCTTGCCGAACTGGTGCGCGACGGCATGGCAGTGCTGATGATTTCGAGCGAATTGCCGGAAGTACTGGGCATGGCCGACCGCGTACTGGTCATGCACGAGGGGCGGATCAGTGCGGACATTGCACGGGCCGAGGCCGACGAAGAACGCATCATGGCCGCGGCGCTGGGACAACCGATTCCACCGTTAGGGAACGCGGCATGATGCGCCATTCTTCGACTCACCCCGCGCCGGTCCAGGCGCCGCCGCCTTCCAAGCGCCCGCCGGCCACAGCGGGCGGCTTCGCAGCGAACCTCGCAAAGAGCCGCGAGACGACGCTGTTCGTCGTGCTGATTCTACTGATCGTGGGCACCGCTCTCGCGAGGCCGCAGTTCCTGAATCTGCAGAATCTGCGCGACGTGCTGCTCAATGTGTCGATCATCAGCCTGCTGACCGCGGGCATGACGGTGGTCATTCTGATGCGTCATATCGATCTGTCGGTGGGCTCGACGGTCGGCATCAGCGCCTATGCCGTGGGCAGCCTGTACGTCGCATTTCCGCAGATGCCGGCGGTCGTCGCCCTCGCGGCGGGGCTCGGCATCGGTCTCGTGGCAGGCGGCATCAATGCGCTGCTCGTGGCGGTGGGGCGCGTGCCGTCGCTCGTTGCGACGCTGTCCACACTTTATATATTTCGGGGTGCAGATTATGCGTGGGTGCACGGCGGACAGATCAACGCCACCAGTCTGCCCGATACCTTTTCGCGGCTTGCGACCGGCACCTTCTTCGGCATACCGACGCTTGCGCTGATCGCGCTCGTCGTGCTGCTTGCTCTCGCTATTTACCTCAAGCAGTTTCGCGGCGGCCGTGAGCACTATGCGATCGGCTCGAATCCCGAGGCGGCGCGTCTCGCGGGCGTCAACGTCGAACGACGGGTCATGGCGGGTTTTCTGCTGTCCGGTGCAATTGCTGGCTTCGCGGGCGCGCTGTGGCTTGCGCGTTTCGGCACCGTCGACGCCAGCACCGCAAAGGGCATCGAGCTGCAGGTCGTCGCGGCTGCCGTTGTCGGCAGCGTCGCGATCACGGGCGGCGTCGGCACGATACTCGGTGCGACGCTCGGCGCGCTCGTGCTGGGCGTGATCAGCATTGCACTGGTCGTGCTGCACGTCTCTCCATTCTGGGAGCAGGCGATCGAAGGCGCGCTGATCGTCGCGGCTATTACCGCCGATACGTTGCTCGCCCGCTCCGTCGCAAAACGCATGATGAGGAAACGCGATCATGGCTAAACCCGATTCCGCGCTGCTCACGCGCAAACGCGAAACGCCGCTGCAATGGGAAGTATTGCTCGTGATCGTGCTGATTCTGTCGATCGCGCTCGGGCGAATGCTGTCGCCGGTCTTTCTGACCGGTGCGAATCTCAGCAACGTGCTGGCGGATCTCACCGAGATCGCATTGATCGCACTGCCGATGACGTTGATCATCGTTGCCGCTGAAATCGATCTGTCGGTGGCTTCGGTACTCGGTGCATCCAGCGCGTTAATGGGTGTGCTGTGGCACATGGGCTTGCCGATGCCTGTCGTGATCGCGCTCGTACTGGTTGCCGGCGCTTTGGCGGGCCTGCTGAACGGGCTCGTGATCGTCAAGCTGAACCTGCCATCGCTCGCGGTGACCATCGGCACGCTCGCACTCTTTCGCGGGCTTGCCTACGTACTTCTCGGCGACCAGGCCGTCGCCGATTTTCCCCCGGCCTATACGGCGTTCGGCATGGATACGCTCGGCGGAACTTTTATCCCGTTGCCGTTTGCGATCGTGATTGTCGGCGCAGTGCTGTTCACCGTGTTGCTGCAGTCCACAGCGTTTGGCCGCAGCCTGTACGCAATCGGCGCCAATCCGACTGCCGCCGCGTTCTCCGGCATCGAAGTCACGAAGATCAGGTTGCGTCTTTTCGTGCTGTCCGGTCTGATGAGCGCGCTTGCAGGCGTGATCTACACGCTGCGTTTCACCAGCGCGCGAGGCGACAACGGCGAGGGCTTCGAGTTGTCGGTGATCGCGGCGGTGCTGTTCGGCGGCGTGAGCATTTTCGGTGGACGCGGCTCGATGATCGGTGTGCTGCTGTCGCTGCTGATTATCGGTGTGCTCAAGAACGCATTGACGCTCGACGACGTTTCGAGCGAGACGCTCACCATCGTCACCGGCGTATTGCTCCTTGCATCGGTGCTGATACCCAATCTGGTTGCGCGCTGGCGCGCGGCGCGTGACCGGCGCTTCATCGCGAGGTCCGCTTCTTCTCAATAACGTCATCATCAAACCCGGACAGTACAACGTCCAACTACACGGCAGGAGACACTTCATGTTCAAACCACTACGTCACACGGGCGCGGCGGCGCTCTGCGTTGCGTTGCTCGCGATCAGTTGCGCGGCGCCCGCCGCGGGCCTGAAAAATGGCCTGAAGATCGCATTCGTGCCGAAGCAGATCAACAACCCATACGAAGTGATTGCCGACGACGGCGGCCTCGCCGCAATCAAGGAATTCGGAGGCGTGGGCAAGGTGGTGGGGCCGTCGGATGCCGGGGCGTCGTCGCAGGTGCAGTACATCAACACGCTGATCACCCAGCGTCAGGATGCAATCGTGATTGCCGCCAACGACGCCAACGCGGTCGTGCCCTATCTGAAGAAGGCGATGTCGCAAGGCATCAAGGTCGTCACATTCGACTCGGACACGGCACCCGAGGGTCGTCAACTGTTCGTGAACCAGGCGAACGCGGAAGGCATCGGCCGTGGTCAGATTCAACTCGTGTCGAAACTGATGGGCGGCGGAGGCGAATTCGCGGTGCTGTCCGCGACGCCGAACGCGACCAATCAGAACACGTGGATCAAGTGGATGCAGGAGGAGCTGAAAAAGCCCGAGTACTCGAAGATCAAACTGGTGAAAATCGCTTACGGCAATGACGACGATCAGAAGTCGTTTGTCGAAACGCAGGGCTTGCTGCAGGCATATCCGAACCTGAAGGCGATTGTCGCGCCCACTACGGTCGGCATTGCGGCGGCGGCGCGCTACATCTCGTCGTCGTCGAGCAAGGGCAAAGTCGCGGTAACGGGCCTCGGCACGCCGAACCAGATGCGCGCGTTCGTGAAAAACGGCACGGTCAAGGCATTCCAGCTGTGGGATCCGAACGAGTTGGGCTATCTCGCCGGCTACGCGGCGGCAGCGCTCGCGTCGGGAACGATTAACGGTAAGGAGGGCGAATCGTTCGATGCGGGCAAGCTCGGCAAGCGCACGATCGGTCCGCAAGGCGAGATCATTCTCGGACCGCCGACAACGTTCGATGCGAGCAATATCGACAAGTTTAATTTCTGAGCGCGGCGGTCGGGGCGGAGAGCGAGGTGCGCAGGAAGCGGGGCGATAGACCGCTGGTGCGCCTCGCGGATTGTTTTGATGACAGCGACCTGAATATCCGCGTCTATCGCCTTTACCTTGCTCCGGAACGAAGTCCGGGCCCGGCATGCAAGCTTATCGTCGAACCTCGAATGCACGCGCAAAATCAGCCGACGGCGTCGCGCTGTCCCACACCTTGCCGTCCATGAACGTTCGCGCGTTCTCTTGCGCGGGCACCGCAACCTTCACCTGCGCGGCGGCTTCGCGATAAAGCTGCGTCTGGTTGATGCTCTCCGCGATCTGCGTGTAATCGCTGCGTGCGTCGATCATGCCCCAGCGCTCGAACTGCGTCAGGAACCACGCGCCTTCGAATGCGTGCGGGTAGTTCACCTCTCCGTTGTCGAAGAAGCGCATTGGCAAACCGCGCGGCACGGAGGCCGGAATTTTGTCGCCAAAGCGCGCCGCGATCAGGGCCTCGTCGATGCCGATATAGTCCGGCCGGGCAAGCCAGCGCGCGATTTCAGTGCGATGACCGGGGCCGTCGAGCCAGCGGCACGCTTCGAGCATCGTCTGCACGAGCGCGCGCGCCGTGTTCGGATTCGCGCTCACAAAATCGCGCCGGCACGCGAGCACTTTCTCTGGGTGATCGGGCCACACTTCGCTCGTATACGCGACCGTTCTGCCGACGCCTTCCGCTTCGGCCATCGCGTTCCACGGCTCGCCGACACACAGGCCGTCGAGCTTGTCTTCCGCGAGCGCCGCGACCATTTGCGGCGGCGGAATCACCACGCTTTCGATGTCGCGCAACGGGTGCACGCCCTGCGCAGCGAGCCAGTAATACAGCCACATCGCATGCGTACCGGTCGGGAACGTCTGCGCGAATACCGGCTTGCGGCCGAGCGTAGCGAGCGCTTCGGGCAAGTTGCCATGTTCGGCGAGTGCATCCGCGAGACGGCTTGACAGTGTGACCGCCTGGCCGTTGCGGTTGAGTACCATCAACACGGCCATGTCGGTTTGCGGACCGCCCAGCCCGAGTTGCACTCCGTAGACGAGGCCATAGAGCGTGTGCGCCGCGTCGAGATCGCCGGATAGCAGCTTGTCGCGCACGGCAGCCCACGAAGGCTGGCGCGACAGTTCGAGCGTGAGGCCGTGCGCGTGACCGAATTCAAGCAGCTTCGCGGCGACGAGCGGCGCGGCATCGGCGAGCGCCACGAAGCCGAGCCGCAAGTGGGTCTTCTCCAACGGCGCTGATGCTGACGATGCGAGGTGACTGGGAGTGTTCATGGACGTGCTTCACTTGAGCGATTCAGCCGACGCGACGACCGCGCGCGCGACCTCGGCGAGCTTGACGCCCTGATTCATCGCGCGTTTGCGCAGCGTGGCGTAGGCGGCGTGCTCGGTGATTTTCTGCTGATCCATCAGCAGGCGTTTGGCGCGGTCGATCAGCTTGCGCTCCGCAAGTTCGTTTTCGACTTGCGCGAGGCGTTCGCGCAGCTGCGATTCCTGCGCGAACCGCGCAAGCGCGACTTCGAGAATCGGCGCAAGCCGTTCGGTTGCCAGCCCTTCGACGAGATAGGCGGTCACGCCCGCGCCCACGGCGTCGCGGATCAACTGCTGGTTGGCGTCGTGACTGAACATCAGGACCGGGCGCGGAGCGGTCGCGTTCATCACCGCGAGCTGTTCGAGCGTATCGCGCGAAGGCGAGTCCGTATCGATGATGATGACGTCCGGCCGTTCGCTCTGAACTACGCTATGCAACGCGTGCGGCGTCGCGGTGCTGGCGAGCATCTCGTAGCCGAGGCGGGCGAGCGCGTCACGCAGGTCGCCTATCGGCTTGTCGGTATCGGTGACGAGGAGAACACGCAGCATGGAGTAGTGGCAATCGACGACTGACCATCATTCAAGCAACGTCTATGCCATTAACCGCGAAGCCTTTGTACGCGCGGCGTCTCGGGGATTCAACGCAAGCTTGATGACTGAGTCATGCACCACAAATGGGCGTGCAAGAGCCATGCACCGAAGCGGCGCGAAAAGAAGCGAGCATGGGGGTACAGGCAAACGGCGAGAGCGCAAGAAGCGCGATTGACATCGCAACGATCGTCGCGACGAACTGCTGAGATAAAGCGCCGCCGCTGCGCGCCGCTCAGATTCGACTCGAGCCGAACCGGAGAAGGCGCGCGAAAGGCTTCGCGAACAACGTTGCTGCAGGGGCACGCCAGCTAGCCCGAATGGGGCCGCGTGCCGTTCGCCTTAACGGCGACGGAATTGCGAGTTGCTACGGGCAGCGCCGCCACCGCCTGCGCGCTCGTCTTTGTGACGGAAGTTGATCCGTCCTTTGGTCAGGTCGTAGACCGACAGTTCCAGCGTCACGCGGTCGCCCGCGAGAATACGAATATGGTTCTTGCGCATGCGTCCGGACGCGTAAGCGCCAACTACGACGCCGTTGTCGAGCGTCACGCGGTAACGACTGTCCGGAAGTACTTCGTCGACGATACCGTCAAGTTCAAGCAGTTCTTCTTTCGCCATGCATAACTCCTGGTCGATGGGATAAGGGGTGCGCGACGCCTTGCGGCGGCGCTTCATCTGATACGGTTGCCAGCGGGTTCGAGCCCGCCGCTTGCGGCACCGGCTTATGCGCCGATTTATGCGCAGATACTAGTGCCGCGCGTGTTGCCGCGGCTCGTGCCGCTCAAAGATCGGCGACCGACTGGCCGTCCACGCGGCCGTCGATCAGTTGTTCGGCGTGAGCCATGCACGCAATGCGCGCCTTGCCCGTGCCGTCGAACGGAAACAGATACTGCAGGCGGAACACACGGCCCTCGGCCGCCGCATTGGCGCCGACACGGCAGATGCGCACCGACGCGTCGTAGCCTGCGTCCGGATTGCGGCTCGTCTGACCGTCTGTCGGACGGCGCGGATAGACGAGCGGGTGAATCTCATAACCCTTGTACGTCTTGACTGCTGAGTTCATAAGCATATAAGTATCCTGGATTACGTGGCCGGTGTGTCACGCGTGTTACGCGCGGCACGACTGGCCGGGCAGCGCAGCACCCTGAGGCGCGCCGCCATGGAAAAAGGTTGGCACAGGCCCAATGGGAAGGGCTTGAGCGCGCCGCGCAAAGTCGCGGAGTCGATGGAGAAAAAACACGCTGATGTCGCGCGGACAGCGGGTGGGAAGCGGAAACCCGTTGAACAACACAGCTGCACAACTCGCGACGGCTAATGCAGGCGGCGCATTGCCGGAGTGACGGGATCGCCGGCGGGCGGCGGCCGAACAGTCGGGGGTGTTGCGGAGATGCCGCGAAAAAATGCCGGGTTGAGACTGCCAGTGCTGCAAATGCGGAATACGACTATTCCAATATGATGCACTAAATAGGGCTAATTGGATAGCAAAAAGTTCCCCGCACGAACAGACCGCCCGCCCGAAGGGCTTCCGGCGGGACGCCAGAAAGCCCGAAAGAGCGGAAAAGACCGGGAAAGCCTAGGAAAGCCCAGAAAAGCCGGTTAGCCGGACGTTTCGGCGATGCGCTTCTGTAATTCGCGGGAGGCCGCGAGCGGAATGCGCGCGTCGTCCCACGCGGCGAGCCATTCGACTTCCTTCGACGTAAAAATCTGTCCGTGATTACGCAGCGCGTATTGCAGCGAATCGATGATGTGGTTGCGAATGATTTCCGGCGTTCTCTTGTCGTCGAGCACGGCGCGAAATGCTTCGAGCGTTGCCATCTGCTGCTCCGTGAAGTAGATCGCCTTTTATCGCACGAAAAAATAGCGCTTGCCACGAGGACAAAATTCGCCGCGCTCCGCCGGCCATGCGGGTGGCTACAATGGCGAGTTGCCGGGCGGGCCGCACATCGCTGGAACTGCCCGATTTTCGATCATTCGCCTTCAACACAGCGCCCTCGAACGCTGCCATTTTCAATGCGCCAGACAACCGCGTCTCCTGTGAAAGACCTGCTGCTCGAGCGTTACGCTCCCATCGCCGACGGCATCGCTGCGCTTTTCTACCCGTGCGCGGAGGTTGTGATTCACGACTTACGGGATCAGACCATCGCCTACCTCGTGAACAATCTGTCGAAGCTGGAAGTAGGCGGCCCCTCGGTGCTGGACGAAGTGCACTACGCGGCGCGCGGCCGCACCATCGGCCCGTACGAGAAGCTCAATTGGGACGGCCGGCGCATGCGTTGCGTCAGCAACATTCTGTTCGACGACAACGGCAAGCCCGCCGGCATGCTGTGCATCAACTTCAATATTGCCGTGTTCGAGGACGTGCGCTCCACGCTCGATCTGTTTATCCGCGGTGGCAATCTGACCGATGCACCTGCCGAAGACCTCTTTCGCGACGACTGGCAGGACCGGATCAACACTTACCTGCATACGTGGCTGCGCGAGCGGCAAATCGGCATCAACGCGCTCACGCGCGAGCATAAGCGTGAAATCGTCGAGGCGCTGCATGCGCAGGGCGCGTTTCGCGGACGCAGTTCGGCGAATTACGTCGCCGCCGTGCTGACGATGGGGCGCGCGACCGTCTATAAAATTCTGAAGCAGATGAAAGAGGGCGGCTGAATCTGGCGCTTTCTCACAAGGACAATTGAATGGTGCAGACCACACGTTACCGGCATTACAAAGGCGGTATTTACGAACTGATATGCGAGGCGACGCTGGAGTCGGATCCGGCTATCACGATGATCGTCTACAGAGCGGCCAATGGCACGATCTGGACGCGCCCGGCGTCGGTGTTCTTCGAACTCGTGGAGCATGAGGGCGCGAAGGTGCCGCGCTTCGCGGCGATAGAGTGAACGCGCGCACACCGGACGCACCCGCATGGGGGAACTTTCGCCGCGCTGTTTAGCGTGATGGCGGGACTTCTGTCGCTTCCGGTACTTCAATCACTACGTCCGTTTCGGCGATCGCAACGCACGGCAAGATGTAGCCTTCCTGTTTTTCCTCACGGCTGAGTCCGGGCCATTCGATCGTATAGCGCACGCGTCCAGCCGTCATTTTGCACAGACATGTTCGGCAGGTACCGTTGCGGCACGAGCGGGGCAGACGCAGGTTCGCAAAGCCGGCGGCTTCGAGAATCGTCAGTGTATCGGGTGCTTCGAAGCTGCAGCCGAGCGGCTCCACGCGAACGAGAGGCGGGCGGTTTTGATCGGACATCGTGTGAATGTGTTGCTGGACGCGTCACACTTTACACGGCGGATGGAGAACGCGCGGGGCCAATAGGCGGGCGGCGCCGTGAACCGGCCGCCACGCGGTTGCCGACCGCAGTGCGAAGCTTATGAGGCGAACACTCGACGAGCAGCACTCGACTAGCAGCATGCGGCTGGCGGCTCGCGGTGACACGGTCGCAGCGCGTGCACTAAGCAACAACCCCGCACCAACAACCCCGCACCAACAACACCTAATGTGCCGCCCCACCGCGCCGCAAATACCGGTACACCGTATTGCGCGCGAGCCCCAGTTCTCGTGCCGCGGCCGACACGTTGCCGTCGAGGCGCGCCAGCGTCTGCGCGATTAGCGCTGCCTGCCAGTCGTCCATTCGCGAAGGCTGAGGCGTGTGCGCTCTGCCTGCATCGCCTGTCGCATCATCAACGGCTTCGAGGGTTGACGGCGCGTTCTCGTCGGCCGCCGCGTCGTCGCAATCGTGCAGAAAGTCTTCGGGCAGATCGTCGAGTTCGATCTGATCCGTGCCCTCGGCCATGATGCTTGCGGTGCGCAGTACATTGGCCAGTTGCCGCAGATTGCCGGGCCAGCGGCATTGCATGAAGCGCTCGAGAACCGCCGCAGAAACGCGGCGCGGCAAGCCGTCGGCCTGGGGCTGGAGTTCGAGCATCCGCTCGACCAGCGCGGCGAGATCCGTGCGCTCGCGCAGTGCGGGCAAGGTCACTACGAGTCCATTGATCCGGTAGTACAGATCTTCGCGGAAGGTGCCTTCTGCGATCATTGCGCGCAGATTGCGGTGCGTCGCGCACACGATCCGCAGATCCACCGGAATCGCGCGAGTACCGCCGAGCGGCAGCACCGTGCGTTCCTGCAGCACGCGCATCAGCCGTACTTGCTGGGCGAGTGGCATATCGCCGATTTCATCGAGAAACAGCGTCCCGCCGTCGGCTTGCACGATCTTGCCGACGCTGCCCCGCTTTTTAGCGCCGGTGAACGCGCCGTCCTCATAGCCGAACAACTCCGCTTCGATCAACGTATCGGGCAGCGATGCGCAATTCAACGCGACGAACGGCGCCGCGCGCCGCGGCGAATCGTGATGGATCGCGCGCGCGAGCCACTCCTTGCCGGTGCCCGTTTTGCCGAGAATCAAAATGGGAATATCGCGGCCGCGAACCTTGGCCACGCGCGCCAGAATCGCGGCCACTTTCGCGTCGCCGGTGTCGAGCGTTTCAAGCGTAGCGAGCGGCGCCGGATCGGCGGTATGCGGCACACCACGCGCACTTTTCGACGCAACGCCGCGCGACCCTTCCGTCTCGCCGATTGATTGCGTCACATAACGCTGCGCGGAATATTCGCCGCGCGCGACGACCCGCACTCCGCTCGGCAACGTGAGCACGGTGTTCTCGCCGGGCGCCCGCGCGATCTGCTGCAGCACGTGGGCGAATGGGACGCCGAACAGTGCGTGGAACGGTTGTCTCTGCAAAGCGGCGAGCGGCTGGCCGAACTGGAACAACGCGCTCCTGTTTGCCGAGAGAAATGTACCGTCCGCGCCGAACGCGGCAAGTCCCTCAAAGAGCGTACCGATGAATTCAGCGCGCGCGTGGAAGTGCACGCGGACCGCATCGGCGAATTGATTGGAGAACAGATGATTTTCGATCATCTGCGCGGACATGCGCACGAGCGCGAGCGTGTGTTTGTGAAAGCCGCGTGTGTCGCCGCTGACGTCGAGTGCGCCGATGGTGTGCCCGAACGGATCGGCAATCGGCGCGCATGAACAGGTGAGAATACGGTTAGCGTGCAGAAAGTGTTCATCTGCATGAACGACGGTCGGTTGCGCGTCGACGAGCGCAGTGCCGATAGCATTCGTGCCCCGATCGGCCTCCGCCCACGACACACCCGGACAGAGCGCGACACGGTTCGCCTTCTCGACGAAGTCGCTGTCCCCGAGACTGTGCAGGATCACGCCGCGGCTGTCGGTCAGCAGCACCATGCTTTGCGTGTCGACGATCTGCGCGTGCAGCGTTTCCATGACCGGCAATGCGTGCGTATAAAGCGACTGATTGCGATCCACCAGTTCGCGCAGTGCAGGCCGGTTCAGCGGATGAAAATCCGGCGTTTCCGATGCGCGCAGCCCGAGTTCGACCGAGCGCGCGTGAGCTTGCGCGATGACGTCGGGCCGACCCACGGTGGGCGGCGTTGCAGTGCGATGGGTCAAGGCATGTCTCCGGTAATCGGATAGGCGGGTACATTGCCCGCCTTTCGATGCCGCAGCGCAGCATGCACGCTTGCGGCCCAACACCGATAGTACAGGACGTCAACGCTTGTGCGCGGCAGGGAAAATACCGCGGCGGCACGACGCACCGTGCACAATCTGTGCGCGCGCCGCACCGCGATCAGGCAAACAAAAAGGAAAACTTGCGCCGCGCGCGAACTCGTCTAAAGTGAATCAAATCATCCTCGCGGGGCGCGAACTGCGTCCGCATGCAACGGATGACGAGCCCGCGTCGCCAGCATTAGACAAGGAGGAAGAAGCTGAAGGCGCGACCAGCTGCAACCGGCGTGCGCATTACCCATGCGAATCATGCGCAGTGCCCAACTTCCAGGTGACTCCCATGCAGATACTTTTCCCGAACGAAAGTCCTGAATATTCAGGTCGCGAACTCACCCTGGCGTTTCCGGCGCTGGTCGATGGGCAGAGGGTCGAGTGCATGATCACCGCGGAAGCGCTGGAAGATCATTTTGGCGCCGCCTCACCGCGTCTCGAAGACATGGTGGGCGCATTCGACACGCATCGTGAGCGAATCGAAGCAGCCACGCGGCGCCTCCTGTCGGAAACGAGCGCGCAGTGCGTCGTGCTGCGAAGCGGCTATGTGCGCTTTTATGAAGCGAACTGGCGTGCCTGAGGAGAGCGGCACGCCGGGCCCGGTGTGAACTTACTCGCTGCCTAGATAGAAGTAGCGGAACAGAAAAATCGCGGCGATGATCCACACCACCAGCTTCACCTGACGCGCGCGGCCCGTGAGCAGCTTCAGCCCCGCATACGAGATGAAACCGAACGCCACGCCATTGGCGATGGAGTAGGTGAACGGCATCAGCAATGCGGTGAGCGCGGCCGGTACGACTTCGGTTGCGTCGTCCCACGGCAGGTCAACCATTTCCCGCAGCATCAGGCACGACACGTAGAGCAGCGCCGGCGCCGTCGCGTAACCGGGCACCACGCCCGCGAGCGGCGCGAAAAACAGCGCGGCGAGGAACAGCACGGCCACGGTAATCGCGGTGATGCCGGTGCGCCCGCCTGCCTGGACGCCCGACGCGCTCTCGATGTAAGCAGTGGTGGACGATGTGCCCAGCATCGAGCCGGCCAGAATGGCAGTGCTGTCAGCGAGCAGCGCGCGGTTCAGGCGGTGCATCTTGCCTTCCACCAGCAAGCCCGCGCGATTGGCCACGCCCATCAACGTGCCGGTTGCATCGAACAATTCGACGAGGAAGAACACCAGAATCACGTTCAGCACGCCCGTAGACAATGCGCCGCGAATGTCGAGCTGAAACAGTGTCGGCGAAATTGACGGCGGCGCTGAGACGATGCCGTGAAACTGGTTGCCGCCGAAGAAAAAGCTCAGCACCGTCACGCCGACAATGCCGATCAGAATTGCGCCGCGCACGCGTAGGTAGTCGAGCGTGACGATGGCAAAGAAGCCGATGACCGCGAGCACCACATGCGGGTTATGCAGATCGCCGAGCGTGACGAGCGTGGCCGGATTGCCGACCACTACGCCGGCCGTCTTCAGCGAAATGATCGCGAGAAAGAGGCCGATGCCGCCGGTAATGGCAATGCGTATGGAGTGCGGAATCCCGGTGACGATCACTTCGCGCACGCGAAACAGCGTGACCACGAGGAACAGGCAACCGGAAATGAACACTGCGCCGAGCGCGGCTTGCCACGTGAAACCCATGCCCTTGACCACGGTGTACGCGAAGTACGCATTCAGACCCATGCCGGGCGCGAGCGCTATCGGGTAGTTCGCATAAAGGCCCATGATCAGCGAGGCCAGCGCCGCGACCAGACAGGTCGCAACGAACACGGCGTCTTTCGGCATCCCTGCGTCGCCCAGAATTGCCGGGTTGACGAAGATGATGTAAGCCATGGTCAGAAAAGTCGTCAGGCCGGCCAGCACTTCCGTGCGCAGGTTTGTGCCGGCCGCGTCGAGGCCAAAGTAGCGTTTTATGGAATCCATATGGCGGGTCTCTCGTCGTAGGGGCGAGATGATACCTTGCCAGCGCCCCCGCCGGAGCCGCAAGCGAATTTACGATGTCGCGCCGAGATGGCCGAGATGGCCGAAGCCGGATTCAAGCGAAGAACGGCAGGCCGCGTTCGAGCCACCCGCCGCTCGCGACCGTTGCAATCGCGGGTGCGGGCAGCGCAGCCTGCCGTTCGGCAGCAAGGCGCTTATTGCGTGACGCTCGGCGCCGGCTGCTGCGAGCGCCGTTCGGCGACGATGCTCGCGGCGCGCTGCGCGTTGTACGGGTAATCGATCCAGTCGAGCGGGTCGTACCCGGCGGCGAGCCACTCGCCCAGATCGGCCTTGACCTCGGCGCGCGTTTTCGGCGCGGAGGGATCGTAGGGGCGAGTTGACGACTGCGCAAACGCGGCGTTCATGCTGGCGGCGGCCAATAGCGCGCCGAGTACAAATCGAAAGAACACTTTCATGACAGGCTCCCTAGGAGCGGTGATAGACGATTCAAACATTTTAGATTTCGCAGGTATCCGGAGTAAGGCGTTGGGAGACAATGCACCGTTTCGTCCGGTGAGCGAAAGCAGGGTGCGGGATCAAGGCGGCGGCGGTCTGGTGAGACGCTCGACCACCGCATTCAGCAGATCGACCGGTAACGGGAAAACGATGGTCGAGTTCTTGTCGGCGGCAATCGTCGTGAGGGTTTGCAGATAGCGCAACTGCATCGCCTGCGGCTCGCGCGCGAGCGTCTGCGCCGCTTGCAGCAGTTGCTGCGACGCCTGCAATTCACCTTCCGCGTGAATCACCTTGGCGCGCCGTTCGCGCTCCGCTTCGGCCTGACGGGCAATCGCGCGGATCATGGTTTCGTTGATATCGACATGTTTGATTTCGACGATCGCGACCTTGATGCCCCACGCATCGGTCTGCGCGTCGAGCACTTTCTGGATGTCGGCGTTCAGTTGCTCGCGGTCCGCGAGGAGTTCATCGAGTTCGTGTTTGCCGAGCACTGCGCGCAGCGTGGTTTGCGATAGCTGGCTGGTCGCCTCGAAATAGCGCGCCACCTGAATCACGGCTTTTTCCGGATCGACGACGCGAAAGTACACGACGGCGTTGACCTTCACCGAGACGTTGTCGCGCGTGATGACATCCTGCGGCGGCACGTCGAATACGACGGTGCGCAGATCCATGCGCACAGCCTGCTGCACGACCGGAATGATAAGCACGAGCCCCGGCCCCTTGACCTTCCAGAAGCGCCCGAGCATGAACACGACGCCGCGCTCGTACTCGCGAAAGATCCTGATTGACGAAGCGATGAGCGCGGCCGCCATCAGGATCAGAATGCTGGAGAAACCAAAAGTGAACCCAATCATGAACTGTCTCCCATGCAGAGCGATGGACCAGAGTTAGCGCTTCAGCGCTTACTCCGATCCCACGCGCACCCTTTGCTCCACCATTCCCTCAACGGGCGCCACGGGCACAACCGTTAGCGTCAGCCCATTGCGCGCGGTTACTCGCACCGCCTGGCCCGCCGCGACGGGAACCGCGCTCGACACCTGCCAGCGCTCGCCCTTGACCTGCGCCCAGCCGGCGGCCATGCCATTGGCCGCGGTGGTGCCAACAGGCAGACCGCCTTCGAGCACCACGCCCACGCTGCCGATCAACCCTTCCGAACCGGTCACGACCGGCCTGCGCCGCGCGCGCAGCGCGAGCCTCGACACGCCGAGCACGAACAGCACGCTGAATACGACGACGGCGGCGATCATCGGCAACGGGATGCCGTAACCGGGCACATCGGTGTCCATCAACATCAACGCGCCGATCACGAACGCGACGATCCCGCCGAAGCCAAGCGAACCGAACGTCGGCAGGAACGCCTCGCCGATCAGAAACGCAATGCCGAGAAAGATCAAACCGAGGCCGACGTAGCTGACCGGCAGCATCTGCATGGCAAACAGACCGATCAGCAAGCTGATTGCGCCGACCACGCCCGGCAGCACGAAGCCAGGATTGGCAAACTCGAAGAAGAGGCCGTACATGCCCAGCATCAGCAGCATCAGCGCGACGTTCGGATCGGTGATCACCGCCAGAAAATGGCTGCGCCAGTCGGCTTCGAGCATCACGACGGGGGCCTGGGCTGTCGCGAGCTTGACGTTGCCGGTGGTCGTCGTGACCGTGCGGCCATTGAGCTGGCGCAGCAGATCCGGCACGTCGCGCGCGTTCAGATCCACGACATGTTGCGCGAGCGCGTCGCTTGCGCTCAGGCTCACCGCTTCGCGCACCGCACGTTCGGCCCAATCGGCGTTGCGCCCGCGCATTTGCGCGAGGCCGCGGATGTAGGCAGCGGCGTCGTGGACCTGCTTGCGCAGTTCTGTCGATTGAGTGTCGAGCGGGAGCGCGCTTGCGGCGCCGATAGCGGCGTCACTTGCCGCGCCGCGCGAAGCGTTGCCCGAAGCGCCGGCGGATGCAGTGCCGGAAGCTGCGCCCGCTGGACCGGCCGGCGCCTTCGGCTGCCGGTCGTCCGTGCCGGGCAAGCCGGGCAGTCCCGGTTTGTCGCGGCCTGGCGGCTCCGCGCCGCCGATGCCCATCTGGATCGGCGTCGCCGCGCCGAGATTGGTGCCCGGCGCCATCGCCGCAATGTGGCTCGCATAGACGATGTAGGTGCCCGCGCTCGCCGCCCGCGCGCCGCTCGGGGCGATGAATGTCGCGACCGGAACCGGCGAGCCGAGTATTGCCTTGATGATCTGCCGCATGGACGTATCGAGCCCGCCCGGCGTATCCAGTTGCAGCACCGCGAGCTGGGCGTGGTCGTCGGCGGCGCGCTGCAGGCTGCGCACAATGAAGTCGGCGCTTGCCGGACCGATCGCGCCGCTCACCGGAATCACGACGACGCTATTGGGCATATGCCCGGTGGCGGCCTGTGTAGTGACCGGCGCCGCCTGGGCCGCGAGCGCCAACGAGTATTCGCGCGACGCGAACAGGAAGCCGGACACCCACGCAAGCGCGACCCCGATTACGAACGTCAAAAGCATCCCGCGCGCGGTCATGCCGCGCATGAGCCGGCGCACAACACCGCCGTGGATAAACGGCCGATGCGCGCCGGATTGCCGGAACGGGCGACGCGGATACGTGCTCATCGCTAAGGGCGCCGCGCGCCGTCGACGGGTATCGACCGGCGCGGGCCGACACTCCAGTAAGACTGGCCTGCTGCTTACAGCTTAGTCCGATTCTAGGCGCCGCGTGAAGTCCGCACGCACCGGCCGGTAGTCGGTGGGCCGCATGCCTGTCCATTTGCGGAATGCGCGATGAAATGCGCTCGGCTCGGCGAAGCCTACCGACGCGGCGATGTCCGCGATCGTCCGCCCGGATTGCTGCAGTTCGCCGATTGCAATGTCGCGCCGCAGGTCGTCCTTGATCGACTGATAGGTATGACCTTCCTGTTTCAGCCGCCGCCGCATCGTCGCCTCGGCGACGTGCAGGCGCGCGGCCATCTCGTCAGCCGCGGGCCAGTTCATCATGGGCAGCGCGCGCAGCGTCTTGCGAACGCGCGCGGCGAACGAGCCGGGATTACGGTATTTGACGATGAAGCTTGCTGGCGCGTCCCGCAGGAACGGCTTGGCCGACTTCGCCGTCTGGATCACGGGCAGCTCGGCGAATACGGGTGAGAGATCCACGTACGACTCCGGTTGCCCGAATGCCATGTCGTCGCAGAACATGAGCCGGTACTCGTGCGCAGCGGGAGGTTCCGCGCAGCGAAAGCGCGCCTCGATCAACGGTATGCGGCGTCCGACGAGCCAGCACAGGAGCCCGTAGACGACGATGAAATACGTCGCGTAAGCGAACATCGCAGGCGGCTTTGCGCCTTTGCGTTCGACGAAGCGCAGCCGCACGCGCTGGGCGTCCGTCTCGATGCACGCGCCCAGGTCGTCCAGCACGAGCCGCATGAAGCCAACCGCTCGCGCCAGCGCCTGCGCGCCGTTGCGCGCCGTGAGCGCCGTCTGCGTCATCGCGATGAAGCTGCCGCATTTCATGCGATGCGAGTCCTGACCGAAGAACTCGTCGTCGAGCGCGCGTGCTATGCCCGCCCACAGCGCGCCGTATTGCGCCGACGACACGCGGCTTTTCGGCGACGCCAGCATGGGCGCGGCGATGCCCGCAGCCTCAGCGAGCGGGAGCGCGTCGAAACCGCGTGCCCTGGCAAGCGCGAGTGTTTCCTCGACGAGACTCACGGAGATCGTGCCTTTATCGGTCTTCATCAGCGTTTATTCGCAAGCGTGGAAGAGTGGCAATCGCGCTCAACGTTTTCCCAATGGTGATTCGACACGGGTCGAGACAGAGGCCGCGCGGACAGTACTGCATCGTACCAGTATGGCAAACGCGCTCACACACAATGATCGGGCTGAGCATCGAAGCCGGCGAGTCGCTTGCCTACACTTGGCCTCGAACGCAAGCAATGGACTCGGACCCATGGACAGCTTCTACACCGAAGAACAACGCATGATCCGCGACGCCGCGCGCGACTTTGCGACCGAGCGCCTCGCGCCGAACGCTGCCCAATGGGATCGCGACGCCCAACTGCCGGCGGACGTGGTCAGGCAAATGGGCGATCTGGGGTTTCTCGGCATGATCGTGCCGTCGCAGTGGGGCGGCTCGTACACCGACTACGTGGCCTACGCGCTCGCCCTGGAGGAAATCGCCGCGGGCTGCGCCGCATGCGCGACGCTGATGAGCGTGCACAACTCGGTCGGCTGCGGGCCGATCCTGAACTTCGGCAGCGACGCGCAAAAAGACCGCTATTTGCACGACCTCGCGACCGGACGGCGCATAGGCGCGTTCTGCCTGACCGAGCCGCAGGCGGGCTCTGAAGCGAACAATCTGCGCACGCGTGCGGTGCTCTGCGACGGCAAATGGATACTCAACGGCAGCAAGCAGTTCGTGACCAACGGCGCGCGAGCCGACATCGCGATCGTGTTCGCGGTCACGGATCCCGACCGCGGCAAGCGTGGCCTGTCCGCGTTCATCGTGCCGACGGATACGCCGGGCTTCAACGTCGGCAAGCCGGAACACAAGCTCGGCATTCGCGCCTCCGACACGTGTCCGATTTCACTCGACGACTGCGCGGTGCCTGAAGCGAATCTGCTCGGCGAACCGGGCGAGGGCTTGCGCATCGCGCTGTCGAATCTCGAAGGCGGGCGCATCGGCATCGCGGCGCAAGCCGTGGGTATTGCGCGAGCCGCGTTCGACGCCGCGCGAGCCTATGCGAGCGAGCGCATGCAATTCGGCAAGGCGCTGAAAGACCACCAGACCATTGCGAACATGCTCGCCGACATGGCCACGCGCCTGAACGCCGCGCGTCTGCTCGTGCATCACGCGGCGCGCCTGCGCTCGGCGGGCGAGCCGTGCTTGTCGGAGGCATCGCAGGCGAAACTGTTCGCGTCCGAGGTCGCAGAAGAGGTCTGCTCGAACGCGATCCAGATTCACGGCGGCTATGGCTATCTCGAGGACTACGCGGTGGAGCGCCACTACCGCGACGCTCGCATCACGCAGATTTATGAAGGCACCAGCGAAGTGCAGCGCATGGTGATCGCGCGTCACGTTTGAACGCTGCGCGAACGGCGTTTGAGCGCAAAATAGCTTGCGGATAAAACTAAACCCGAGCAAACGCGGATTCATACCGCGCCCATCAGGAGACGACCATGACTGCAGCGAAAGCCTTTTTCGACGCGCGTGACCTGTTATTGCGCCATCGAACCGATTACGAGCGCGCTTACCGCGAATTCGCATGGCCCGCGTTGGAACAGTTCAACTGGGCACTCGACTACTTCGACGTCATCGCACGCGACAACGACAACACCGCGCTGTGGATCGTCGACGACCCGGCCAGCGAAGGGCTGCGTCTCTCGTATGCGCAAATGTCGGAGCGCTCCGCGCGCATGGCGAACTTCCTGCGCAGCGTCGGGGTAAAACGCGGCGACCGCGTGCTGCTGATGCTGCCCAATCGCGTCGAACTGTGGGACGTCATGCTCGCCGCAATGAAGCTCGGCGCGATTGTCCTGCCGGCCACGACCCAGCTTTCCGCGGACGACGTGCGCGACCGCGTGCAGATCGGCGGCGCGAACTTCGTGGTGGTCGACAGTGCCGAGCTATCCAAATTCGATTCGCTCGACGTGCCGTTGACACGTCTCTCAGTGGGCACACCGCGCGCCGGCTGGATCGATCTTGCGGCGGCGTATGACGCATCGCCGCAATTCACGCCTGACGGTGTGACGCGCGCCGCCGATCCGCTGCTGCTTTACTTCACGTCGGGCACGACGTCCAAGCCGAAGCTCGTGGAGCATACGCATCAAAGTTATCCGGTCGGCCACCTGTCGACGATGTACTGGATCGGCCTGCAACCGGGCGACATCCATTGGAATATCAGTTCGCCCGGCTGGGCCAAGCACGCGTGGAGTTGCTTCTTTGCGCCGTGGAATGCGCAGGCCTGTGTATTCGTTTTCAACTTTGCGCGCTTCGTGCCGAAAGACACGCTGGATGTGCTGGTGCGCTTCAACGTCACGACGGTGTGCGCGCCGCCTACTGTGTGGCGCATGCTCGTGCAGGAGCACCTCACCGATTATCCGGTGAAGCTGCGCGAAATCGTCGGCGCGGGCGAGCCGTTGAATCCGGAGATCATCGAGCGCGTGAAGCACGCTTGGGGCATTACGATTCGCGACGGTTTTGGGCAGACGGAGACCACTTGCCAGATCGGCAATTCGCCGGGGCAGCCGGTTGTTGCGGGTTCGATGGGCCGTCCGTTGCCGGGCTACAGAATCGAGTTGCTCGATGCCGACGATGAGCCTGTGACCGAAGGCGAGATCGCGTTGCCGATCGGACCCGATGGCAAGCAGCGGCCCCTCGGTCTGATGACAGGCTATGCGAACAGCGAGCAAGCGACCGCGCAAGCCATGCGCAACGGTTTTTACCGCACGTCAGATGTGGCGCTGCGCCGCGAGGACGGCTACTACGTGTATGTCGGTCGTGCAGACGACGTCTTCAAATCGTCCGATTACCGGCTCAGCCCGTTCGAACTCGAAAGTGTGCTGATCGAACACGAGGCCATCGGCGAGGCGGCCGTTGTGCCGAGCGCCGATGCGCTGCGCCTGTCGGTGCCCAAGGCATTCGTCACGGTGCGCCACGGCTATCAGGCAGGGCCTGAGCTCGCGCGCGCCGTATTCGCGTTCTCGCGCGAAAAACTCGCACCGTATAAGCGTATTCGCCGCCTGCAATTCAGCGAGTTGCCGAAGACCATCTCCGGAAAGATCCGCCGCGTCGAGTTGCGGCGCCGTGAAATGGAGCGTCAGGCGGAACCGGCGCGCTTGCCGGACGAGTACTGGGAAGAAGATTTCCCGGACCTGCGCTGAGTCGCGCAAAGCGTTATCAAACATTTTCTGTTTTCAGTCACTGTCCGGCCGTCACGCGGCCAACGCACAGGAGTTTCAGCATGAGCGCAATTGCTTCGAATACCGTCAAGCTGCTGATCAACGGCGAGTTCGTCGAATCCAGGACGACCGAATGGCGCGACGTCGTCAACCCGGCGACGCAACAGGTGCTGGCGCGCGTGCCGTTCGCTACCGCGGGTGAAGTCGACGAAGCCATCCGCTCGGCGCATGCCGCGTTCAAGACGTGGAAGGACACGCCGATCGGCGCGCGCATGCGCATCATGCTCAAGTACCAGGCGTTGATCCGCGAACATATGCCGCGTATCGCGAAGACGTTGAGCGCGGAGCAGGGCAAGACGATTCCCGATGCAGAAGGCGACATCTTCCGCGGACTCGAAGTGGTCGAACATGCGTGTTCTATCGGTAGCTTGCAGCAAGGCGAATTCGCGGAAAACGTCGCCGGTGGAGTCGACACCTACACGCTGCGCCAGCCGCTCGGCGTGTGCGCCGGCATCACGCCGTTCAACTTCCCCGCAATGATCCCGCTATGGATGTTCCCGATGGCGATCGTATGCGGCAATACGTTCGTGCTGAAGCCTTCTGAGCAGGACCCCATGTCGACAATGCAGCTGGTCGAACTCGCGCTGGAGGCGGGCGTGCCGAAAGGCGTGCTGAACGTGGTGCACGGCGGCAAGGACGTGGTCGATGCGCTCTGCACGCACGAACTGGTAAAAGCGGTCTCGTTCGTCGGCTCGACGGCGGTCGGCACACATGTGTATCGCCTCGGCAGCGAGCACGGCAAACGCGTGCAATCGATGATGGGCGCAAAGAATCACGCCGTCGTGCTGCCCGACGCAAACCGCGAACAGACCTTGAACGCGCTTGCCGGTGCGGGCTTTGGCGCGGCCGGACAGCGCTGCATGGCGACTTCGGTCGTGGTGCTGGTGGGCGCCGCGCAGCAATGGCTGCCGGACCTAGTCGCCAAGGCGAAGACGCTGAAGGTGAACGCCGGTAACGAGCCGAACACCGATATCGGCCCCGTTGTCTCGCGCACGGCGAAAGAGCGCATTCTGGGCTTGATCGAAGCCGGTGTGAAAGAGGGCGCTACGCTCGCACTCGACGGCCGCGACGTGACGGTGCCCGGCTACGAGCAAGGCAATTTCATTGGCCCGACGATATTCTCGGACGTCGGCACGGAGATGGAGATCTATCGCACGGAGATTTTCGGGCCGGTCCTGCTCGTGCTGAACGCGGCGACGCTCGACGACGCGATCGCACTCGTCAACAGCAATCCGTTCGGCAATGGCGTCGGCCTCTTCACGCAGAGCGGCGCGGCGGCGCGCAAGTTCCAGAGCGAAATCGACGTGGGCCAGGTCGGCATCAACATTCCGATTCCGGTGCCCGTGCCGTTCTTCAGCTTTACAGGTTCGCGCGGCTCGAAGCTCGGCGACCTCGGCCCCTATGGCAAGCAGGTCGTGCAGTTCTACACGCAGACCAAGACCGTCACCGCGCGCTGGTTCGACGACGACACGGTCAACGACGGCGTGAACACGACCATCAGCCTGCGCTGAACGACGCCGCGAGAACGGAGACGAGATCATGAAAATAGGCTTTATCGGGCTCGGTAACATGGGCGCGCCGATGGCGCACAACCTGCTGAAGGCCGGCCACGCGGTCAATGTATTCGACCTGAATGAGCAAGCGGTGCAGGCGCTCGTCGACGCGGGCGCTCACGCTGCCGCTTCGCCAAAAGCGGCGGTGGCCGACGTCGAATGCGTGATCACGATGCTGCCTGCGGCAGCGCATGTGCGCAGCGTACTGACCGCGGACGACGGTGTGTTGGCCGGCATCCCGCAAGGCGTGACCATCGTCGATTCGAGCACGATCGATCCGGCAAGCGTGAAGGCGTTTGCCGAACTCGCGCAGCAACGGGGCAACACGTTCGTCGATGCGCCCGTGTCGGGCGGAACCGGCGGTGCGGCTGCGGGCACGTTGACGTTCATGGTCGGCGGCAGTGCCGGTGCGTACGAGAAGGTCAAGCCGGTGTTGTCGGCGATGGGCAGGAACATCGTGCATTGCGGCGATACCGGCACCGGCCAGATCGCGAAGATCTGCAACAACCTCGTGCTCGGCATCACGATGGCCGGCGTGGCGGAAGCCATGTCGCTGGGTGAAGCGCTCGGCATCGACGTGAAAGTGCTGGCCGGCATTATCAATACGTCGACGGGGCGCTGCTGGAGTTCCGACACGTATAACCCGATGCCGGGCGTAATTGATAGTGCGCCGTCGTCGCGGGATTACAGCGGTGGCTTCGGCACCGATCTGATGCTGAAAGACCTCGGACTGGCCACCGACGCCGCCAGGTTCGCGCGTCAACCGGTCTATCTCGGCGCACTCGCGCAGCAGCTTTATCAAACGATGAGCGCAAAAGGCGCGGGTCGTCTGGACTTTTCCGCAGTCATCAAGCTCTATCGTCACGAGACCGCGGAAAACACCGCCAAAGCCACCGGTAATGGAGATGCGCGATGATTGAACTCGACTACGCACATGAGGGCGCCGTCGCGCAACTCACGCTGAAGCGTCCCCCTGCGAACGCATTCACACCTGACGGTCTGTTGCAGTTGCAGCAGACGGTGGAGCGCCTGAACGGCGAGACTCGTGTCCGCGCAATAGTCATTACCGGCGAAGGTCCGAAGTTCTTCAGTGCTGGCGCCGATCTGAATGCTTTCGCCGACGGCAATCGCGAAGTGGCGCGCGTCGCGGCAGTGCGCTTCGGCGCGGCCTTTGAAGCGTTGCAGAATGCGCGGCCCGTGGTGATCGCTGCGATCAACGGCTTTGCGATGGGCGGCGGGCTGGAATGCGCGTTGGCGTGCGACATACGGATCGCCGAACAGCACGCGGTGATGGCGCTGCCCGAAACCGCAGTTGGCCTGCTGCCTTGCGGTTGCGGAACGCAAACGCTGCCGTGGCTCGTCGGCGAAGGCTGGGCGAAGCGCATGATTCTCACCGGCGAACGCGTGGATGCGGCGACCGCGCTGCGCATCGGTTTGGTTGAAGAAGTCGTGGAGAAGGGCGCCGCGCGCGAGGCTGCGTTGAGCATGGCGGCGCGCGTCGCGACACTGAGCCCGCAGGCAGTCGGCTTCAGCAAGACGCTGATTCATCAGGCGCGCAATGGCGTGCCGCGTTCAGCCGCGCTTGCAGTGGAACGTGAGCACTTTGTCGATCTGTTCGACGGTGCCGATCAGCGCGAGGGCGTTAATGCGTTCCTCGAAAAACGCACGCCGCGCTGGCAGATCGCGCAAGGCGAACACACAACGAGTTCTACGCAAGCAGCACACGCTCGCGGGGAGACGCAACGATGAGCGCCTTGCAGAGCGTCGTGCCCGAGAACGCGTCCGTTACAGGCGGCGAAGCTCAACGAGAAATCCAGTTTCGCGTGATCAACCGTGTCGCCGTCATCACGCTGAACCGGCCGGCAGCGCTCAATGCGCTGTCGCACGCGATGATTCGCGAGCTCGCCGTGCTCGTCGAGCATTGCCGCAACGACGACAGCATTGTCGCGATCGCCTTGAAAGGGGCTGGAAACAAGGGCTTTTGTGCGGGCGGCGATGTGCGCGAAGTGCACCGGCTCGCCACAAGCGGCGACAGCCGCTGGCTCGCGTTTTTCGTCGACGAATACCGGCTCGATTACGCATTGCACACTTTCCCGAAGCCGGTGGTGGCAATACTCGACGGTATCGCGATGGGCGGCGGCATGGGCCTCGGACAGGCGGCGCGTTTGCGCGTCGTCACCGAGCGCAGCAAGATTGCGATGCCGGAGACGCGCATCGGCTTCCTGCCGGACGTCGGCGCAACGCGTTTTCTGAGCGTGATGCCCGCGGAGCTCGAGTTGTACGTGGGCCTGACCGGCGCGACTTTATCCGGCGCCGATGCGTTGCGGCTGCAACTGGCGGATCAATGTGTGCCTGCCGACTGGCTGGTTTCTTGCGAACAGCGATTGCAGCACATGTCGCACGAGGGCGATCTCCTGAGCGCATTGCGCGGGGTCGTCGAGCCGCCGTGCAACATCGTGCCGCACGCGGCGATCACGCCATTCACGCAACTGATCCAGCGGCACTTCGACCGGCGTTCCGGCGTCGACAGAATCATGGCGACGTTGCGGCACGATCTCGAACGCGACCCGCCGCGCGAAGTCAGGCAGTGGCTGCAGTCCACTTACGACGCGCTCGCCGCGCATTCACCCACCATGCTTCCCGTCACACGTGAGGCGCTGTTGCGTGGCCGCCAGATGACGCTCGCCGAGTGTTTCCGGATGGAACTGGGCATCGTGAAGCGCGCAATCGAGGAGGGCGACTTCTGCGAAGGCGTGCGCGCGCAGCTGATCGATAAAGATCGCAAAGGACGCTGGGCGCCTGCCACGCTCGCAGAAGTGCGGCCCGAGCGCGTCAGACACTTTCTGAGTTCGCCGTGGAAGCAGGAGGCACATCCGTTGGCGGATCTCGGCGCGGAACCGGTGTGATGATCGCGCCGAGGCCGTGCGGTAGGGACCGTGAGCTTCAGCTTTCGCCGACGACCTCACCGTGCACGACCGCGGGTGCCGGTGCGGCGCCGTCGCTGCGCGCGCCTCGAACTCGTGAAACCCACAGCACGCCGCTGAGCGCGACCGCGACCGACGCCCATCCGACGGTTCCATAGCCGACTATCCGCCCGGCGGACGAACTGCCGAGCATGAGACCGCCGATCCACGCGCCGCATCCTGTGCCGAGCGCCTGGAGCGCGCTGTTCGCGCTGAGAAACGCGCCGCGTCGATCGGGCTGCGGCACGGTGGTCAAGAGGGCCTGCATCGGCACCATTCGCCCCGACATCAACACCATGAAAACCGGGAAGAACAGAAGCAGCGCATAGAACGGCAGGTCCGGCAGATGAGTGACAAAAAGGACTGGCAGACACGCAAGCAGCGCCGTGATACGGAAGACGCGGCGTGCACCGAACCGGTCTGCGAGCCTGCCGACCCGTCGCGAGGTGAAGAACGTTGCTGCTCCACCGGCCATGTATAGCCACGACAGTTGCTCGGGCGACACGCCGTGATTGGCAACGAGCACGGGCGAAATGAACGGGATGACCAGCATATGCGCGACCATCATTACGAAGGTCAGTGCAAAGGCCGACATATGCCGTGGGTTGCCGAGAAGCCGCAACAGATCGGGCAGTATTTCGGCGAGCGGCGGTTGGCGCCGGCTGAGATGTCCGGCCAGCGACGGCACCAGTTGCCAGCCCGCCACCCACACGGCGAACGACAGCCCGACCAGCAGGAAGAATGGCGCGGCCCAACTGAAATGCGCGCCTAGCATCACGCCGGCCGGCACGCCGGCGATTGCGGCGAGAGAGAAGGCCGTCATGATCGTGCCGGTTGCGGCGCCGCGTCGTTGCACGGGAATCACGTCGGCGACGATCGCCATGATCACCGATGCCAGCACGCCCCCCGTTATCCCTGCGAAAGCTCGCGCGGCCAGCAGCAACGCGAAGCTGCTCGCCAGCGCGCACGCGAGATTCGACATCGCGAAGAGCGCATACATGGTGAGCAGCAGACGCCGTCTGTCGAAGCGGTCGATGTAGGTAGCCGCAAAAAGTCCGGACAGACCCGAGCACCACGAATACGCCGACACCGCGGTGGCGAAGCCGGCCGGCGCAATGCCGAACGCGTGCATGATCTGTGGACCGAGCGGCATCATCACCATGAAGTCCATGATGATGGTGAACTGGGTCAGCGCGAGCAGCCAGAGCAAACGGCGCTCGTGCTTTGCGTCAATTGAATACATTGGCAAGGTTCCTTGTTGTTGTTATAAGCGCGCCGCTTGCACGCGTCTGGCCGCTTATCGCATAAGCCGGATGCTCGTACGGCGCTCAGTCGTCTATCGTTTCATGCACGGCCGCCGCGCCCTGCTTCCAGTAGCTCGCCGCGCGAATACGCGCTTTGTCGACGCCGCGTTCCATGCACAGATGATGACGAATCGCGCGGATGGTCGCCGATTCGCCCGCAGCCCATACATAGCCTTCGCCGTCTTCGGGCAGATACGTTTCGCGGACCGCTTGCAGCAAAGCCTCGCCGCGAGAGCCGGCTTCGCTGCGATAACGCCACACCAGACGCAGCTCGGCCCGAGTCTCGAACTCGATGCGAGCCGACGGGTCGGCCACTTCGATCACGGCGGCCACGCGCTTGCCGGCCGGCAGCTCCTCGAGTCGGCGCGCGATTGCGGGCAGCGCGGTGTCGTCGCCGATCAGCAAATGCCAGTCGAAAGCGGCAGGGATCACCAGTGAGCCACGCGGCCCGCCGATGCCGAGGTACTGCCCGACCTGCGCTTGCGCAGCCCATGTGGCTGCCGGGCCGGCTTCGTGCATGGCGAATTCGATGTCGAGTTCGCGAGCCTCGCGATCGAAGCGGCGCGGCGTGAAGTCGCGTGCGGTGGGGCGGCGCCCTTCGGGAAACACCGGGCCGTCGGGACCGGCTTCCGGCAGCACGGGTTTGTCCGCGCCCGGTTCGGGGAAGAACACCTTGATGTGATCGTCGAACGAAGCGGACACGAAGTCGTGCAAGTCTTCGCCGGTAAAGGTCACGCGGATCAGATGCGGTGTCAGCGCCTGCACTTTGCTGACTTGCAGCAGGCGGAATTTGAGCGGGTGCCGCACGCGATGCACGGCGAGGTCGGGTCGGTTTTCTGAAGTCGTCATTGAGCTGGTCCGATGCAAAGCGGTAGGTTCGGTGAGCCGCGTACCGCGCGTTAGCGCGGCGTGCGTGCAGTGAAGAGCCGGGCGTAAGGCGCCGGCGTTCGCGACGTCACGCGGTGGATGCGTCGTCGCTATGACCGCTGCCCGGATTGCGCTCGCCTTCGATCTCCTTCACCGCGCGCATCAGGATCGCGGCAATGCGGCGCTGTTCGTCGGCCGGCGCATTGTCACGACGCAGCAGCGCATTTTTCAGCGCGCGGCGTGCTTCGTTCAACTCGGGCGCCCAACCGCCTTCGCTGATGTCGGCCGGCTCTTCACCGGCAAACGCGCGGCGCACCGAATCCATCTTGCGCGCGATGTGGCTGAGCTTCGCGAGCATCAGCTCGACGCGGTCGCGGTTGGCCGCGAGATAGTCGCGCCCCGCCTGCGCCAGTTCATAGCGTTTGCGATTGCCTTCGAGTTGCACGGTGACGTAGCCGAGTTCTTCCAGATACGTGAGCGCCGGATAGACCATGCCGGGGCTCGGACTGTAGAAGCCGTTCGAGCGTGTTTCCAGCGCCTTGATGAGTTCGTAGCCGTGGCTCGGTTGCGCGTCGATCAGCGAGAGCAACAGCAGTTGCAGATCGTCGGAGCTGAATTTACGGCCGCGCGGAAATCCGTCGCCTTCGCCGCCGAAGCCGCCCGGCCCGCCGCCGAAATGGCCGCGCCCGCCGCGGTGGTCATGGTGGCGTCCAATCGCATGCCAGAGCGCATGCGGTGAGAAGCGATGGCCCGCATCGGCGTGTTCGCCGGGACCCTGGCCGTGAGCTTCACGATGATGGCCGAACGCATGCCACCACGCGTGCAGCAACCGGCGCTCGAAACCCGCGCCCGAAGGATAGTCGCCGCCGTGGGGGCGGCCTGAACGATGGTGATGACGCATCTCGCACACTCCATTTGTGTCTTAAGATGTGTCTTAAGATATATATCTAAAGATAGGTTGTCAAGTTTTTGAGAGGAGGTATGAGCGCATAACAAAGTCTGCGGGAACGCAAGGCAGCGACCGTGCTTGGTAACAGTGCCCAGATTCTGTGTGCAGCGCTTCCCCAAACGCGACTCTATGCAGAAATCGTCGTCGTCAGCGCGCCACGGAGACAAGACGGCCAGATAAGCGCTGCCTAAAATTCCCCGCATAAATACTGTCACTGCGACCTGCTTCCAGTACAGGCGCTTAGCGCGAGTCGTCCCTTGTTGAGTGCATCGGCTTACCTGGGCGCTTGCTCAGCTTGAACAAGCCTCGTAAAGCAAATCGGGAAAGCGGCTTCCAAACCTCCCAAATCAAAAGGAAACAGCATGAGCAACAACATCTTCACTGGCACGATTCCGGCCCTCATGACCCCGTGCACCGCCGACCGCCTGCCCGATTACGACGCACTCGTCGCCAAAGCACGCGAACTGGTTGATCTCGGCATGTCCGCCGTCGTTTATTGCGGTTCGATGGGCGACTGGCCGCTACTGACCGAAGCCCAACGTCAGGAAGGTGTCGCGCGGCTCGTGGCCGCCGGCATCCCCACCATCGTTGGCACCGGCGCGGTCAACTCGAAAGAAGCGATTTCTCATGCTGCGCACGCCGCAAAAGTAGGGGCGAGCGGCTTGATGGTTATCCCGCGTGTGCTGTCTCGCGGGGCGTCGCCCGCCGCGCAGAAAGCGCACTTCGCCGCGATTCTCGAAGCGGCTCCGGCACTACCCGCCGTCATCTATAACAGCCCGTACTATGGTTTCGCTACGCGTGCCGACCTGTTCTTCGAACTGCGCGCCAGGTATCCGAATCTGATCGGCTTCAAGGAGTTTGGCGGTGCTGCCGACATGCGTTACGCAGCCGAGCACATCACGAGCCAGGACGACACGGTGACGCTCATGGCAGGCGTTGACACGCAGGTCTTCCATGGCTTCGTCAACTGCGGCGCCACGGGCGCTATTACCGGCATTGGCAACGCATTGCCGCGCGAAGTCCTCCAACTGGTCGACCTGTGCCGCAAGGCGGCGAAGGGCGATGTCACCGCGCGCCGTCAGGCGCGGGAACTGGAATCGGCGCTGGCTGTGCTGTCGTCGTTCGATGAAGGGACCGACCTGGTGCTTTACTACAAGTACCTGATGGTGCTCAACGGTGACACGGAATATTCGCTGCATTTCTACGAAACCGATGCGCTGAGCGAGGCGCAGCGTCGTTACGCGCAGACGCAGTACGAGTTGTTCCGCAACTGGTATGCGGAGTGGTCGAAGGAAGTGAATGCTTGAGGCTTGAGCAACTGCAGTGCATGCAACATCGGAAAGCGCCCCACGTGGGCGCTTTTTTCATTGGAAGCCGCGAGAGAAAACCCTTAGAGACAGCCGCGCCTGCTCCGGTTAAAGCGACGCGCGAGTGCGCCGACGACTATGCAGATTTCTGCCTGGTTGCTGTCGATTTCCCTCAAGACTCCGCGATTTTTGGACTCTTATATTGCTCAAGCCATCCACCGGTCGGACCGGAAGGCGACAGGCATGTGCCTGCCACACAAGTGCGGGCGCGGGTACCGCGGTAATCCACTAAACGAGGAGCACAAGAACAATGCAATTCCATAGGACCGTCATCTCCAGCGCAATCGTCATGGGCCTCGCCCTGGCAGGCGCACCATGCTCCTATGCCGCAACGCCGGTCGATGTCAAGATCGGCTTCGCTGCGCCCCTCACCGGCGGTCAAGCCCACTATGGCGCGGATTTCCGCAGCGGCGTGCAGCTCGCCATCGAGGATATGAACGGGACGAATCCGATTATCGGGGGCAAGCCTGTGCATTTCGTACTGGACGCCCAGGACGATCAGGCCGATCCTCGCACCGGCACGACGGTTGCACAAAAACTCGTGGACGACGGCGTGGTCGCCGTGATTGGCCACTACAACTCGGGCACCAGCATTCCGGCCGCGCCGATCTACGCGAAAGCGGGCACGCCGCAAGTTGCGATGGCCACTGCCCCCAGCTACACGCGCCTCGGGCTGCCCACCACGTTCCGCCTGCTGACTTCCGATACGCAACTCGGCGCCGTGCTCGGTGACTTCGCTGTGAAGGGGCTCAAGTTCAAGCGCCTCGCGATCGTCGACGATCGCACCGCCTACGGACAAGGCGTGGCCGAAGAGTTCGCCAAGGCCGCGAAGGCGGCGGGCGCGACGGTGGTCACCGAGGAATACACGAACGACAAGGCCGTGGACTTCCGCGCGATTCTCACCAAGATCAAGCAGGCAAATGTCGACGCGGTGTTCTACGGCGGCGCCGACACTCAGGCTGCGCCGATGCTCAAGCAGATGCGCTCGCTCGCAATCAAGTCGACTCTGCTCGGTCCGGACATGCTCCAGTCGGATAACCTGATCAAGATTGCAGGCGAGGCGTCCGAAGGCACGTTGGCCGCGTCCGAGGGCAGCCCCCTCTCGCAGATGCCGGGCGGCAAGGCGTTTGCCGAGCGTTACCAGAAGCGCTTTAACCAGCCGGTCGAGCTGTACGCACCCTATGCCTACGACGGCACAATGGCCGTGTTCAATGCGATGAAGAAGGCGGACTCGACCGATCCGCATGTGTTCCTGAGCGCGCTGAAGGCCACGAATATGAAGGGCGTCACGACAAGTGAACTCTCTTACGACCAGTATGGCGACCTCAAGTACGGCGGCGTGACGGTGTACAAGGTCGTCAATGGCACATGGAAGCCGCTGCAAACGGTGGGTACGAAGTAAGTCACCATCGAAGATGGGCGGTGCCCTCAGACACCGCCCGCGCAGACTGCTCACGTCATCGGAAGCGCGGAACACGTGAGCGATTTGCCTCCAGATACCGCGACGATGCCCGTCGAGATTCCCTCGCAAGTTTCTACTCTCGCATAGCTCGCGTGGTTGGGTACTGGCAGTGCTTAACGGTGCGTCCAGGTGTCGTGGCGCACTTCCCTTTGCTGTGCCCAAATCGTCACTGCCATAGCGGCGTTCGAACAAGACGGCCTTGCGGCCGATGCGTAGGATGGTGGACATGAACTCCATTACCGTTATCGACTCCCACACCGGCGGCGAGCCTACACGGCTCGTCGTTGAAGGCGGCCCTGATCTGGGCCGTGGCCCGCTCGCTGAGCGGCTCGACATATTTCGCCGCGATTTCGATCACGTGCGTGCGGGCGTGGTCAACGAACCGCGCGGCTCCGACGTCATGGTCGGCGCGCTGCTTTGCGAACCGCATGATGCGAGGTGCTCGGCGGGCGTGATTTTCTTCAACAACGTCGGTTTTCTCGGCATGTGCGGACACGGCACGATCGGCCTGATCGTGTCGCTCGCGCACATGGGTCGCATCAGGCCGGGCGTACATCGCATCGAAACGCCCGTGGGGGTAGTCGAAGCCGAATTGCACGGCGACGGCAGCGTGAGCGTCCGTAACGTGCCCGCGTATCGCTATCGCACGGAAGTGCAGCTCGACGTGCCGGGACTCGGCCGCGTGCATGGCGACATCGCATGGGGTGGCAACTGGTTCTTCCTCGTCGCCGATCACGGGCAGACGCTCGAATTTGCGAACGTCGAATCGCTCACGAATGTCACCTGGGCAATTCGCGCCGCGCTCGAAGCCAACGGCATCACTGGCGAAGGCGGTGCGCTCATCGACCACATCGAATTGTTTGCGGATTCGACCACGCCCGGTGTCGATAGCCGAAACTTCGTGTTGTGTCCCGGCAAGGCGTACGACCGCTCGCCATGCGGCACCGGCACGAGTGCAAAGATCGCGTGCCTCGCCGCCGACGCTCATCTCGCACCCGGCGCAACCTGGCGGCAGGAAAGCATCATCGGCAGCATATTCGAAGCGAGCTACGAGCCTCATGAAGACACGAGTCATAACGTGGACAATGCCAGCCGCCGCTACGTGCGTCCCAGCATTCGCGGCACGGCGCACGTGAGCGCGGAGGCAAAGCTGATTTTCTCCGCCGACGATCCTTTCGCATGGGGCATTCGCGCGTGATTCAGCCGGGTCAGTCGAGTCCCGACGTCGTGGTGGTCGGCGCGGGCATCGTCGGCGCGGCTTGTGCACACGAACTGGCGAAGCAGGGCGCTGACGTGCTCGTGCTCGATCGCGCGGGCGTGGGCGGCGGAGTGACGGCAGCGGGTATGGGCCACCTCGTGCTGATGGACGACTCGCCTGCCGAATTCGCGTTGTCTGCTTGGTCGCGCGATCTGTGGCTCGAGCTCGCGCCGCGGCTGAGTGCGCGCGAGGCGTTCGTGCGATGCGGCACACTCTGGGTCGCCGTAGACGACGAGGAATACGAACTCGCGCAAACGCGCCAGCAGGCACTTGTGCAGGCGGGCGTCGACTGCTCGTTGCTGGACGCACAGCAGATGCGCGAAGCAGAACCCGAACTGCGCGAAGGCCTGCGTGGCGGCATGATGCTCCCCGACGACGCCGTGGTGTATGCGCCTGCCGCTGCCGCATGGCTACTCGCGCGGCCAGTGAAAGGACGCGTGACGTGCAGGCTCGATACGCAGGTTGCGCGCGTGAATCGCGAGGGCGTCGTGCTCGAGAGCGGTGAGGCGATCGCAGCGGGCGCCGTGCTAGTGGCGAACGGTCTGCAAGCGTCCGATCTGCTGCCCGGGCTACCGATGCAGGCGAAAAAAGGGCATTTGCTGATCACCGATCGTTATCCGGGCACGATCCGTCATCAAATACTTGAACTCGGCTATATCAAGAGCGCCCACAACGCGAGCGGTACGTCGGTGGCGTTCAACGTGCAGCCGCGTCCAACCGGTCAGATCCTGATCGGATCGTCACGGCAATTCGACACTGTCGATCCGGCTATCGAACCAGACGTTCTCGCACGCATGCTACGCCGCGCCGCGGAGTATCTGCCGACGTTGCCGACCCTCAACGCGATTCGGGCCTGGACCGGCTTTCGTCCGGCCACGAGTGACGGCTTGCCGTTGATCGGGCCCGCAGCACCGTTCGGGGACGACTCCTGTCACCGTTCTACGTGGCTCGCGACGGGTCACGAGGGCCTCGGCGTCACGACGGCACTCGCTACCGCCAAACTGATCGCCGCGCAGATGCTCGATCTGGGCGACGTGCTGCCAATCGACGCTGCGCCGTACCTGCCTGCACGCTTCGAAAACGTGGGAGCCAATCATGCGTGACCCCGTGACGATTAGCGTGGACGGACGCAACGTGCAGGTCGAGCGCGGCAGTTCGGTCGTAGCGGCTATCGCGCTCGTGACGGGCGGTGCGGATGTGGTGACGCGTGAATCCGTGAGCGGCGCGCAACGCGGGCCGCTGTGCGGAATGGGCGTGTGCCAGGAATGCCGCGTGACGATCGACGGCGTGCGCCATCGGCTCGCCTGTCAGACGCTCTGCACCGACGGCATGAACATCAGGACAGCAAGGTCTGCATCATGAATTTCGATATCCTGATCATTGGTGCGGGGCCTGCGGGACTGCATGCTGCAAGTGTCGCTGCGCAAGCAGGTGCTACAGTTGGCATCGTCGACGATAACGCACTGCCTGGCGGTCAGATCTGGCGACAAGGACCGCATCATCGACCGCAAGGGCGCGGACGCGAAGCAATCGATGCGGTGGCGCAAGCCCCGAACGTGGCGCGTTTGCACGGTACGCGCGTCGTGCAGGCGCTTCGCGAACACGAGTTGCTCGTGGAGGATGCTACACGCGGCTATCCGATCGGTTACGACAAGCTCATCATCGCAACCGGCGCGCGCGAGCGTTTTCTGCCATACCCGGGATGGACACTCCCTGGCGTGACAGGGGCGGGCGGGTTGCAGGCGCTGGTGAAGGGCGGCATGCCGGTGCGTGGCGAGCGCATCGTTATCGCAGGAACAGGCCCGTTATTGTGGGCGGCGGCCGTGACCGCGAGCGAACAGGGCGCGCACGTTGCGGCGATCGTCGAGCAGGCGCCGACGCATGCAGTGCGGCAGTTCGCAATGTCGCTCGTGAGCACGCCAGCGAAACTCGCCCAGGCGGCGCGCATGCGGTTCGCTTTGCGCGCGACGCCCTATCTGCGGGGCGCCTATGTGAGCGCCGCACACGGCGATCAGAAGATCACGCAGGTCGTGGTGCAGCAGGGTACGAGGCAAACGCAGATCGATTGCGACAGGCTCGCCTGCGCGTATGGTCTCGTCCCCAACACGATCCCGGGCACGGCACTTGGTTGCGATGTCGCCGAAACGGACGGCGTGCTCGCCCTCGTCGTCGATGATTTTCAGGCAACCACCCAGCCGGGCATCTATGCGGCCGGAGAATGTACGGGCGTCGGCGGCATGGAACTGTCTGCTGTCGAAGGGCGAATCGCCGCGCTTGCTGCGATTGGCAACGTAGCCGATGCGCGTGCTCTCTTTGCGGAGCGCGAGCGCTACCGCCGCTTTGCAGCGAAAATGCATACGGCCTTCGCCCTCGATCCGCAACTCCGCGGACTCGCCACCGCAGACACTGTGATGTGCCGCTGTGAGGACGTCAGCTTTGGTGAGGTCGCGCAGCATCGCGGCTGGCGCGATGCCAAGTTGCACACACGCTGCGGCATGGGGCCTTGCCAAGGCAAGATTTGCGGGGAAGCAGCAGCGTTTTGCCTCGGCTGGTCGCGCTATGGGCAGCGTCCGCCGTTCTCGCCTGCACGCGTGAGCACTTTAATGAGCTTCCAGACGCCGGTCTGAACGCCGGGAACCGCGAGCGTTCGAGTGACCTGGGCGTCGGCATAATCAAGCCAATCCTGATTCGCAACACTTAGCCATGAACCAACTGCTCCTTTCCGCCGTCACTGGAAACACGACCCTGCAGCAGATGGTGGCGCATTACGCGCTGCTCGTGCCGCTCTTCGATGCCATGCCCGATGTGGTCTTTTTCGTAAAGGATCACGAGGCACGGTATGTGATCGCCAATGCGACCCTCGCGGCCCGCTGCGGTTACAAGGACCGGCAGTCATTGCTGGGGAAGACAGCAGCAGAAGCATTCCCTTCGCGCTTTGGCCGCATCTATATGGAACAGGACAAGGCGGTTGTGCGAGATAACAACCGGCTGGTCGATCAACTTGAACTGCATCTCTATCCAGGTCGCCAGCCCGGTTGGTGCCTTACCTCGAAAGTACCGCTGCGCGATATAAAGGGTCGCGTCCTGGGCGTCGCAGGTATCTCGCGCGATCTTCGAGCGGCTGCAAGTACACATCCCTCGTATCAACGTGTTGCGATTGCAGTAAAGCACATTCAGGATCATTACGCGCATCCGCTGAAGTTAGCGGATCTTGCAGCACTTATCGACATGTCAGTTGCGCAGGTAGAGCGCTATTTCTTCAGAGTCTTTCACCTTACGCCTCGACAGATGCTACTCAAAACGCGGCTTGATGCAGCTTCGCAATTGCTCGCGGGTGACCTTAACATCACCGACATTGCGACGCGTTGCGGCTACACCGATCACAGTGCATTCACGCGTCAATTCAAGACGACGGTGGGGATTACGCCGACCCAATATCGCTCGTTGCTGCAACCGGCGACGACGTCGGTCGGTAAGCATTGAAAAGCAGTGAGGTCCAGATACCGTTTCGTCGTTGTTGAAGCGTCGCCGCAAAACCCATGGGAGCAGACGAAAGGTTGGGGAATGATCCTTCAACGGTGAACGGCCTCGGGCGACCTGAAATGCGGCTATTGTTTTAGCGCAGCGTTCGAGTCTCACATCGAGCATTTCACCGCTTGTCGATGTCTGCAGCCGCTGGGTCTGCATGACTACGCCATACGACGGCTCGATGACGGAGCGCAAACGCGAACGCGGGAACGCACGACGGGCAAGCATATTCTCGCGGGCGCGCGCCGATGGCCGACCTCTACGAGCGCGGCATCGGCACGGGCAATATGTCGAAGACGCATTCGCTCGCCGGACTACGTCTTGCCTGGATCGCCGGTCCTTCCGCTCTCAGACGGTAAACTCGCTGAATTGAGCAACGGGCCCATTTTCGCTTGCACGGTGTCAGAACTTGTGCCGAATGCCCAATTGCACGAATGTCTGCCGATCCGTCGATGAAGCCGTCAGAGCATTGAGCGTCGCGCGCGCCGCACGGCCGGTCGAATCGGTTCCGCTCGCGAACTGGGTGCTGCCGATGACATAGACGTCCGTGCGTTTCGAAAGGTAGTAGTCGAGCGACAAAGACAGCGTGTTGTAGCTCGATGAGCCAATCGTGCCCACACCCGAACCGTGTGTATAGCTGTAGACGAACTCGCTCGCCAGTGCGGGCGTCCAGAAGTATGTGAGGTTGAATTCACCGGTATTGAATTTTGCGGTGCCCGTCAGCCGGAGCGGATTGGAGCCGGACGACGTATCGCCGAGATCCTTGAACTGCACGTTGCTGTAGACGAGCCCGAAAGTCGCGGGACCGAGCGTATAGCGACCGGCTGCCGCTATCGCCTGATACGAGTGCGCCGACGCATAGCCGCTATAGACCGGGCTCGCGGTCATGTTGTTGAGATTTGCGCCCGGCACGTTGGTCGGCGTGCTTGTGAAAAACGACTGGTTCGGATTGCGCACGTTCATATACGCCGCGCCCGCCGAGAAGTTGCCGTAGTCGTAACCGGCGCCAATGGACCAGATCTGGTTGCGTGTCAAATCGCCCGCCTGTCCGCCGAAGCCATATACGCCACCCACGGTGAAGCCGCCGAAATTCGGGCTCGCATACTTGACCGAGCTGTTCACGCGCTTGCTGTTGTTGAGGTTGTCGAGATCGCCCGGATGCGCAGTCGTGCCGCCGCCATAATTTGCTGAGTTCATGCGCGATTCGACGAAGGTGACGAGCGAATCGTACTGACGTCCGAGCGTGAGCGTGCCATACGCGTTGCTCGACAACCCGACATACGCTTGCCGCCCGAACAGGGTGCCGCCCTGCAATGCAGTGCCTTTGCCAAGATCGAAACCGTTCTCCAGCTGAAAGATCGCCGACAGACCGCCGCCCAGATCCTCGACGCCCTTGAAGCCCCAGCGCGAGCCTTGCGATGCCGCTGGCACCGCCGAGGATGCGACCGCCGGCGCTGTTGCTCTGGTAGTTCACACCGTAATCGATGAGCCCGTACAGTGTGACGGAGCTGACATCGGCATGAGCAGCGCCGCAGACGGCGAGTAGCACGGAAGCCGAGAAGATTTTAGTATTCATTGGCATGACGAAGTAATTTAAGTGGGAATCCATCGCGTGCGGAGCGGATATGTCGGTGGCTCCTGATGCAACATTACCGGCTCGCTATCGATCGAGTATTCGCAATCAATCAAGCAGGGTTTGCGAGATTCGCAACGCTCTATCACGCACGAGAAGAAGCGCGACGTCGAGCCGGTTCGTCGCGCGGTTCACGCGCGCGTTGTTGATGAGCAGCGTAGTGATGCTTCAGGCGAGCGAGAAGTCGGCGGGCAAGGTGACTTCCAGCAGTTCGAGATCGGCGCTGCACTGCGCGAATGTGTAGGGCAGGTTGCCCGGAATTGCGATGCTGTCGTCGGCCGCGAGGCGCCAGTGCTGCTCCCCCTGCAAGACATCTAAACTGCCCGCGAGCACGAAGAAGAAGCAGAACTCGGTGTCGTGCATGCGCGAGGCTTGCTGTCCATCGCCCAGAGGACGCACGACGCGCACGCCGGCGAGGCCATCGGTAGCCGCCCCGATGCCTGTATCTGCAACGACGAATCCCGGCGATTTCCACGGTTTCCACGATGCATTTTTGGCGACATGCCGCACGAAACGCTGGCCGTTGAATTCATAGTCGGGATCGTAGACGCCGTTCGGCAAGGTCATGTCGTGCTCGGCCATCGTGATGTGTTCGGCGGGACTGCCGAGCTCAATCACTTCCGCACCCGCCGAGCTTTCGAGCACGCGATGCCGGATCTCGGGCGGCTGCAACACGCAATCGCCCGCTTCGAGAATGAACGGTTCGCCTTGTCCTTCGTACACGAGACGCACCCAGCCCTTGCGGCAGAAAATCGTCTGAAAGCGGATCTTATGAAAGTGCACGTAATCGGGCACGGGCCCGCCTTCGAGTATGCGGATATGCGATGCAATGAACGCGCCGCCGTGCCGCTCAGGCAGCAGATCGCGATAACGCATGCCCGCGCGCCCGACGCTCCAGTGTGCGTCGCTGCCTGCATGCGACAGCACGAGTTGCTGGCGCGTGGGCGGCAGCATCATCGGCGGATTCGCGTGCATGAGTCGCACGACGACGCCGTTGGGTGCGACGAGTTCGGATATCTCACCTGGCAATTGCGCGGGGTCGTCGCAGAGCACGTTCAGCGTATCGATGCCATTGCGCACATCGAGGCCGAGCCTCAGGCGGAAGCCATCGCGCGAAAGTATTGCGTTGCGCGGGCCATCTGCGGGAAAGATCGCATCGAGCCGAAAACCGAGCCGAGCGATGAAGAACTGCATCGTGGCGGGAAGGTCGGTGCAATGCATCGGCACGATAAAGCCTTGTACGCCCGCGATAGGCGCATCAGACGTCATGGAAGATGTGTTCATGGGATTCGCATAAGCGGTGAAAGGGAAGCGGCGGCGCGTCATTTACGCGCGCGACGGCGGTCCCGTCAGCACACAAGCGATGCCGATGCGTCGCGGCGCGCTGGAAAGAATGCGCGAGCCCTGACGCTTCATCGCGGCAGACATTGCGCCAGTCTCGCAAGTCCTGCGCGGGTCGTGCAGACACCCGGCGAAAAGCGCAACGTGCGGCTGCGCGAATCGACGAAGAGGCCCGCTTCCTTCAGTTGCACGACGATGCTCGCGGCATCGAGATGCGCGGGCGCTTCGGCCATGATGCTCGCACCGCGTTCGTCATCGGCACGCGGAGAGAGCAGGCGATAACGCTTGTCGTCGAGCATCGCGATGAGTTCGTGGCACAGCGCGAGGTTGTGCGCGCGCACGCTTCCCGCCGGTTGCGCCAGCATCCACGACATGCCTGGCTGCGATGCGACGAACGGCAGCACGGAAGGCGTGCCCGTGTCGAAGCGGCGTGCATCCGATGCATACGAGAATGCGTCGATGTTCCAGTTGAACGGATTCTGCTGACTGAACCAGCCGCGCACCGCAGGCTCGACGCCGAGCGCGAGCGCATGCGGCGCGATGTAGCCGAGGCCCGTGCCAGGCGCGCCACACAGCCATTTGAGCGTGGAGCCGCAGACAAAGTCGAACGGTGTGTGGTTCAGATCGAACGGCAGGATGCCGATGCCTTGCGTCACGTCGAGCGCGGCGAGGCTGCCGCGGCGGCGCGCCTGCTCGCACATCGCGGAGAGGTTCACGCGCTTCGACGTGAGCGACGATATCCACGTGACGAGCGCAAGCGCGACATCGCTGGTCCATGCCTCGATGAAGTCCTCGTCGCGCACGTAGTCTTCGCCATCGCGCACGGGCACGGTGCGCAGCGTGAAGCCGCGGCGGGCGGCGAGACCCGACAGCAGGAAATGCAGGCTCGGAAAGCAATCAGCGGCGACGAGCACGGTGCGATCGCGCAGCACGTCGTCGGCGAGACCGTCGAGGAAGCGCGCGAAGCAATCGGTCACGTTTTGCGCGCCGAACACGTCGGCCTCGCGTGCACCGATCATCGTCGCCCAGTCCGCGAGCAGACGGCCGCGCGCGGCGAGCGCTTCGTCCCAGCGCGTGTCGTCAGGCGCGCACCAGTTCGTTGCGAAACGGGCGAGCGAGTCGGTCATCGCTTCGCGATGTCCCGGATACACGCCGACGGAGTGATACATCAGCCAGCCGCTGAAATCGTCGTTTCGAGTATTCATGTTAGATGTGCTTGACGAGCTTGAAGTGATAGACCGCGATGCAGCCGAGGCTCAGCACGGCGCACGCCATCAGATAGAACGCGGGAGAGAGCGGATCGTGCGTCACGCCGATCATCGCGGTCACGAGCCACGGCGTGAAGCCGCCGAACACCATCACGCCGATGTTGTAGCTGAAGCCGAGACCCGTGCTGCGGATGTGGGTCGGAAAGAGCGACGACAGCACGGCGGCGAGCGGCCCGAAATAGATCGCCTTCAATGCTCCCGCGAGCACCATGATCGTCATCAGCACGGTCAGGGACGGACTGGCCAGCAGCCACGCGAAGCACGGGTAGATCGTGAGCAGCGTGACGAGCGCGGAGACGACCATCATGCGGCTGCGTCCGTAGCGATCGGCGAGATGGCCCATCAGCGGCGTGAACAGCATCAGGATCATGCCGGTGACGACCGTCGAGGCGAAGCCCGTGGATGCCGGCAGATGCAACTGCTTCACCGCGTACGTCGGCATATACAGAATCATCAGATAGCTCGCGGCGGTCGATACGGCCATGATGCCTGCGGCGAGCAGGATGCGGCCTTTGCTGTGCGCGAGCAGTTCGCGCACGGGCGCATTGCGCGCGGCGGCATTCACGTCGGGCGTATGCGCGGGCAGCGTATCGTCGATGTGCTTGCGGATATACAGTCCCACTGGCGCGACCAGCAAGCCGAAGATAAATGGCGCGCGCCAACCCCACGATTCGATCTGCTCCGGCGACAACTGCGTGCTGAGCACGAGCCCCGCGCAAGACGCGAGCACGGTGCTCATGCCCTGACTCGAAAACTGCCAGCTTCCGAGGAACGCCTTGCGCTTGCTCTTCTGCTCGATCATGAGCGCGGTGCCGCTGCCGAATTCACCGCCCGTCGAGAACGAAATAAGGATGCGCGCCGTCATCAGGCCGATGGGCGCGGCAACGCCGATTTGCGCGTATGTCGGAATGACCGCGCAGATGAGCGTGCCGATGGTAGTCAGCCCGAGCGCCATGAGCAGCGCCGCCTTGCGCCCGCGACGGTCCGCATAGCGCCCGAGCATGAGTGCGCCGAGCGGGCGAAACACATACGAAAGGCCGAAGGTGCCGAACGTCATCAGTAGCGAAACGGTCTCGTCGTGCGCGGGAAAAAACAGCTTCGACAACGTGACGGCGAAAAAACCGTACGCGGTGAAGTCGAACCATTCGAGCGCATTGCCGATGCTGGTCGCGACGATAAGGCGCCGCATGGGTGTCGCGCCAATCTTCGGCGGGCTTTCCTCGATGACAGTCGAATCCATGTCTTGGGGTTCCATTAAAGGGACGGTTAGCGAGCGTGCGGCGTGTCGGTTTCGCCGAGATCCCAGAACACGCCGGTCATCAGTTGCAAAGCCTCACGCATGACCGGCGCGAGCACATGTTCGTCGGGTGCATGCTGACGGCAGCCCGGATAGGAGTGCGGAATCCAGATCGTCGGCAGGCCGAGCGTGTCGGCGAAGCATTCATTCGGGATGGTGCCGCCGAGATTCGGCAGCAAGGTCACGCGCTTGCCCGTCGATGCCTCGATCGAACCCTCCGTGAATGCGACCCACGGATCGTTCGGATCGAGCCGCGTCGCCGCGCCAGATGCCTCGATGGTCACGTCGATGCCCTCGAAGCCTTCGCGCGCGAAATGCGCTTCGATGAGCTCCTTCGAGCGCTTCCACTCGGTGCCGACGACGAAGCGCAACTGGCAGACAGCTTCCGCCGCGGCCGGGATCGCGCTCACCGCGTTTGCGACGTTGCCGGACTGCATCGCGAGCACTTCCAGTGTGTTCCATGCGAAGACGCGCTCGGCGGGCGTGAGACCCGGCTCGCCCCAGTTCGATGACAACGGCGGATCGCCTTCGTCGGTGCCGATTTCCAGACCGGCAACGCGTTCGCGCACCTGCGGCGGAATCGTTGGCGGCAGCAGACCATTGATGCGAATGCGGCCGTGCCCGTCGACCAGACTCGCGATCGCGTTGGCGAGCACCGTCGCGGGATTGGCGAGCACGCCGCCCCAGTTGCCGGAGTGACGCGCGCCGAACGCATTGGCGGTACGCAGCCGAAAGTGCAGGGCGCCGCGCGAGCCGAGGAACATCGTGGGCGATGTGGCGCGCTGACGCGGCCCGTCCGATGCAATCAGGAGGTCCGCTGCGAGGCGTTCGCGCAACAAGCCGCAAAGCGCGTCGAGTCCGGGCGAGCCGACTTCCTCGCCCATTTCGAAGACGATCTTCGCGTTGAAGCCAAGCTCGCCGCGTTCCGCGAACACTGCCGCAAGCGCGGCGAGATTGATGGAATGCTGCGCCTTGTTGTCGGCGATGCCGCGTCCGTACCAGCGCTCGCCTTCGACGCTCACGCGCCAGGGCGAACGCTCTTGCGTCCAGTTGACGGCGTCGCCGTCGATCACATCGCCGTGGCCGTATAGCAGTACCGTGGGACGCGACGACGATTCGATGCGCTCGCCGACGAGAAACGGGGGCATGCCTGCCACAGGGTTTTCCACGATCTCACAGGTGAATCCGAGAGATGACAGTGAGGCTTCGATTTCTTCGCGAAGATAGCGACGCAGCGCGGGCGCTGCGTCGGCGCGCTGGCTTTCGGTGGCGAGCGCGACGCGCCGGCTCAAGGTGACGAGGAACTCGCCGCTGTCGAAGTGCGATTGGGCGAGAGCGAGAGCGCTGTTTCGGGACATGTCGTGGAGTCGAAGTAAGGCCGGTGACACCAGATTAGCGCCGCGCGAGCATCCGTGTATTCGCAATCAAACAAGGTACATTTGCGTTTTACTCAAACCTTGAGTCACACTGAGCACACGCTCGTCCCACCTGATCGTAATCGCTATGCGCAAGCTGCTGGAGCCGTCGCTTTACTATTTCTCGGTCGTCGCACAGGCCGGTTCGCTGACGTCGGCGACCGAAAAGCTCGGGCTGACCGTGTCCGCGTTGAGCCGGCATATCGCCAAGCTCGAAGGCGATATCGGCGTGCCGCTCTTCGAGCGCCATGCGCGCGGCATGGTCCTTTCGCAAGCCGGGCGTCTGTTGCTGCGCCACGCGCAACGAACGCTATCCGACGCGCAAGCGGTCTTCGACGAAATCCAGGGCGACGAACGGCGCCGCGCGCGCACGCTGATCATTGCGTGTACCGAAGGCTTCGCGTTCGACTTTCTGCCCGTGTCGCTGGGCGCGTTTTGCCGTGCGCATCCGGATATCGTGATTCAGCTCGAAGTTGTGTCGTCCGAGCGGGCGAGTCAGTTGCTGCTGTCGGGCGAGGCGTCACTCGCGCTCGCGTTCAACTTCAAGCCAGAGCCGGGCGTCACTGTGCAGTACACGCAGCGCGCGCCGGTCATGGCGCTGATGCACGAGACGCATCCGCTCGCGAGCAAGGCGAAAGTCGCGCTGAAGGATCTGACGACATATCCCGTGGTGCTGCAGGACAAGGGCACGACCAACCGCCAGCTCTTCGACATCGCGTGCAATGTCGAGAACATCGAAATCGTGCCGATGATGACGAGCCGCTACGTCGCGGCGCTGTACCGTTTCGCGCTGGTGGTACCGGAGGCGATCATGCCGTCGGGATATGTGTCCGTCGCGAAGCGGCTCGGCGTGGACCGCATGAAGGCGATTCCATTCGATAACCCGCTGCTGACGCAGCGCCGTCTCCAGGTGCTGACGCTTGCGGGCCGCAGCCTGGACGATCTTGCGTCATCGTGTCTTGAATGGATCATCGGTGATCTGAAGCAGGCGTGACCTGTGGTTTGTCGGAGGCTTGCCCTTGTTCCGAGTCGCGGTCGTCGAGCCGTTCGGGCCGGCTAAAATTCGTCTGAACTCCCGATTCGCGGCGTTATTATTGGCAGCGCCGCATGACCGTTTTCCGGAAGCCGCCTTTAATGAACATCGCCTATCCCCTTACGACGCAGTCCGATGCCGAAACACTCGTTGCCATTCGTATTGCCGCGATGCGCGAGAGCCTGGAGCGTGTCGATCGTTTCGACCCGCAGCGCGCGCGGGAGCGGTTTCTAACGTCGTTCGATCCTGCGTTGTGTCGATTCATCGAGGTCAATGGTGTTCGCTCTGGCTTCATTGTCATTCGCCCGCAAGCAGACCACTGGTTACTCGATCACTTTTATATTCTGCCGGCGCACCAGGGAAAGGGTATCGGCGCGACCGTCCTACGCGACGTCTTCACGAGCGCGGACGGGCAAGGCATGCCAGTCCGTCTCGGAGCCTTGCGCGGCAGTAATTCGAACCGCTTTTACAGACGGCATGGCTTCGTACAGACTAGTGAAGACGAATGGGACATCTACTATGCCCGTCAACCGGCGGAGCGAAAGGCAAGCGGCAAGGCTCCATTCAACTTTATAGGGACAGGCGTGGTTGTATCGCGGTCACAGACCCAGCTGTAAGGGCCGTCCATGCCGCACTAGGATCGGCACCACCCGAAACGGCACGCGTAAGACCTCGGCGTCAGGATGGATTGCAGTTCATACTTTCGACAGATCGGGTCTTCTTCGCATTTCGGCCACAAACTGCTGCTCACATGCGCCGCCTGTAGGCCGCTTAGGAGTCGGCTCTGCTTCGCAACCGGCCGTCTGATTGTCACAAGGCGAGTGCTCGTTCATCGGCCAGAAGGCACATCAATCTTTGCGGCCAAAGACGCCTAGCTCCACCGCGCAGGGGCGTCTCCCCTGATAGTCCCTGTCAGCTTGCCGGATTGCGTGCCGTGACGATCCACGCCGCGCCGTCGATCATCACCGACCGCTCACCGGGGAGGCCCGCGAAGGCGGCACGAACTGCGGCCGACGCGCGGGCGCGGATGTCGTCGGGCTGATCAGCGAGCACGCGCGACAGCGGGCCGACCTCGAGCGTCATCTTCACCGCGTCGTCAATCGCAGCGTCCCGCGTCCCGCCCTCGCCAAACGGGACGGAAGCATCGAACGGCGCGATGGCGATATCGGTGAAGCCGGCTGCCGTCAGGATGCGCGACACCCGCCCCCGGTCGCCGAACGAAAATGGGCCGGGCGCTTCGGGATCGGGCGGCGCGCTCGACGGCAGGATGCCCTTGATCGCGCCCATCGGCAGGCGCACCCAAGCGTTCTCGGCCGCGCCGCGCCAGCAGACGAAAGCGACCCGGCCGCCCGGCCGCAGCGCGCGTCGCATATGGGCGAACGCCGCTGTCGGATCGTCGAAGAACATCACGCCGAAACGTGAGAACAGAATGTCGAACGCACCCTCGGGCAGCTCGGCGCTGCTGGCGTCCGCCATCTGGAACAGGGCCGGCGTACCCTGTGGCGCAAGCGCGCGCGCCCGGCCGATCAGCGGTTCGGATATGTCCACGCCCAGCACTTGGCCCTCCGGGCCGACGCGAGCGGCCAGTGCCAGACTCGACGCGCCCGCGCCGCAGCCGACGTCCAGCACGCGTTCGCCCGTGACGGGCGCGGCGGCTTCGATCGCGGCTTGGCCGAACACCGACACCATAGTGTCGAGCCGGGCCTGGTTGGCGACCCAACGCTTCCCGCTTTGACCATTCCAGTCGGCGACCTGATAAGCATTTTGCTCTGCCATGTCATCTCCTTGGGCTGATTCGTTCTTAGCTGAGCCATCCGATCCCAAAGTGCGCATCGTTTCCAGCGATCCCGCCTCCAGCTACCTGGTCACTGGGTGCCGCAGTGCCATCGACTCCAGGTGCGCGACCACGTGTGCGGATGCGCCAATGGACCGCAAACTCTCCAGCCACGGTTCCAACGGGATGTCCATGTAGGTGATTGGACGCCCCAAGACTCTTGTGAAATCTTCGGCGACCTCGCGAAGAGTCTCCGCACGGGGACCGGTCAGCTCGTAAGCCTTTCCAAGGTGAGACCCGGGATTCGCCAACACCTCTGTCACGCACCGCGCAACATTGTGGGCGGCGATTGGCGAGGTCTGCACCAAGTGCTCTCAGCGATTCTGCCCGGCCGGCATCCTGGCGGACCATGGTGCGCACCTTCCTCTCAAACCAGCATCGACTGCTGGGCGAAGATGCCCGCCATCGCGCCCTGCGATGACGCCTGGGTGACCGAGGGCAAGAAGGGCGTTGCGAGGTCGCCGGCGGCGTAGATGCCGGGCGTGCTGGTTTGGCGGCGCTCGTCGACCTTGAGAACGATGCCGAGGGGCGTATCCAACGTGGCGAGGCCTAGTGATTCATGCAGTATCGCGGACGGCTTGTTACGCGGATGGGCGAACAGGACGTCGACCGCAACATTGCGGCCTGTATCGAGATTGACGGTGGCGATATGGCCCTCGTGATGGGCGATCTCGACGATCCGGCCATCGACGACAGGTATCTTGCGGCGCGCCAGATCGGCCTGGATATCGGATGGAATGTCGTGACCATCGGAGAATACAGTCAACTTGTCGGTCCAATCGTGGAACAGCCTGACAGACTGGTGCGACTGCGGGCCGGACCAAACGAGGCCCCAATGCTGGCCGGCGACTTCAAAGCCATCGCAGTAGGGGCAGGGCACGATGGACGTGCCCCAGCTTTCGGCAAAGCCCGGAACATCAGGCATCTGGTCGGCGACGCCATAGCTCAGGATCAGACGGCGCGCCCTTAGCCTTTCGCTATCATCAGTGACCACGCAGAAATCGTCGATGGCGCCAGACACGCTCTCGGCACGGGCATTGACCAGCCTGATCGTTGGATAGCGCGCAAGTTGCTGCCGCGCCTCGAGCAGTATGTCCAGTGGCGGCTTGTGATCGTGGCCGAAGAGGCCATGGGAGTGGCCAGCAAAGCGGTTGCGCGGACGGCCGGTGTCAAGAACGGTGACGTTGCGGCGGGCACGGCCGAGTTGCAGGGCGGCCGCGAGGCCGGCAAAGCTGCCGCCGATGATGATGACGTCATTCATGGTGATGGGCTCCGTGTTGTGGATGGAGGGGGCTGGGCCTGGTGCGCAATATCGTCCAGCGATCCGCGGTCAAGATGGGCAGCGAGCAGGGCTTCGGCGTCGACGAGAAAGTCGCCCATCACTGTGAACCGGCGGGCCATTGCCGCTTCGATATCGCCGGGCGCCCTTTGGGGAACCTCGTCGGAGGACGCCAACCATTGGCTTGCGCATTCAAGATACTGCGTGGTATCGTAATTAAATAATTGAGATACTGTCAAGTACTGGAATTGTCGTGACCGAAAATCAACAGGCCCGACGTGGCCGGCCCGCCAATGAGGCGCTTGCCCAAACGATCCTTGACGCAGCGAGCGAACTGTTTGTGGAATTGGGTTTTCAAGCGACGACGTTGGACAAGGTCGCCCAGCGGGCGAAGATATCCAAGCTCAGCATCTATCGGCACTTCGAGAACAAGGAAGCGCTGTTCAGCGCGGCCATCGCGGCCGGCTGCCATCAGCTGTTTGCACCTCAGGTCCTTCTTGAAGGCGTCGACGGTTCGGTCGAAGATCAGCTCATGGCGGTGGGATCATCACTGCTTCGCACGCTGTTGAGATCAGATGTTCGCAGTGTCGAGGCCATGGTCATGGCCGACAAGACGAATCAAAACTCGTTAAGCAAGCTCCATTACGAAGCTGGCCCCGCCCATGTCATCGCCCAGATCGAGGCCCTGTTGCGTCAATTGCACGCGAAGGCGCTTCTGAACGTGCCCGATCCTCTCCGGTCCGCCCGCTTGTTTGCCGCGCTTTTCAAAGGATCCGATCTTCTGATGGTCGCACGCTTCGATCCGGTGAGAGCAGCGGACGACAACGAAATCGAATCCTATTGCCGGTCGGCCGTCGCCATGTTCATAGCCGCGCACGGTGGCATCTGAAGGTGCGCTATCGTGGCTTGATGAAGAACCCGCAGCAGTTGTTTCGATCCGTTGAATGACAAGCTGATTGGCTCGAGAGCAATCCGTGGGCGAAAGACGTCATCCTTGCAGGGCGTAAGCCTCCTCGCCAAATCACCGATCTGAGCGTCCGGAGAGGCCGATGATTTGTCCTCCAGGCGACGGCCCTGAATGACCGTTCCACTCCGATACCTACCCTTAGAACGGAGACTGCTCGACCAGCTGCAATGGCTCGGGTCCGGAAGTTCTAGCCCAGATGGCATGGGGACGCGCGGCGCTTGAATGGTGATCTTAGGCAACCGGCCAAAAGCGCTCATACTAGGTCGCAGACAATTCGAACGCTTCTTTTGCAACTTCCCATGGCAGGATGTAATTCGGACAGTCCAACGAGGATTGTGCGTGCTGTGCCGGGAGGAGCGGCTCCGGCTTGCGCGAAAGGACTCACATGATGTTACGTAATAGGCGAAACCAACCTGCCGACGCGCAAACTCATGGTGCCGAGCGCGGACTTGACCGCTTCGAGGGATTCAGCGACGCGGTTTTCGCAATCGCGCTGACCCTGCTGATCGTCGAGATCAAGGTCCCCGGATCTCCCGAGGGCACGCATGGCTACAGCGACCTGGCACGCGCCATGGCGGAGCAGTGGCGCGAATTTCTCGCGCTCATTCTCTGCTACGTCGTGATTGGGGCGTACTGGCTGCAACACCATTATTCGGGTCGCATTTACGCCAAGAGTGATCACTGGTTCGGCGTGATCAACCTCTTGTTCCTGCTGGCGATCGTCGTCATTCCTTATCCAATCCGCGTCTGGTGCTTCCACCTCGGCACGGGTTTCGAGCGCGTCGCGTCAGTGACCCTGGTTGCCGGTCTTGCCCTGACCGCCTGCACGTGGATGGCGAAGTGGTTCTACGCAATGCCAGGCCGCCGGCTGATGGACGAACGGCTCGCGCCCGATTTCCTCCAGCAGATGACACGCCGCTACGGCGTCGCGACGCTGCTCCAGATCGCTGCAATTCCCGTCGTCATCGCGGCGTCGCGCATCGGAGTCGCCATTGCACTGCTGTGCGTCGCCTTCTTTCTGCTGCCACAGCCCACGCCGCGCTACAAGCCCAAAGAGGAGCCGAGCGAGGCTGAGAAATTGAACAAGTAGCTATTGCGCGAGGTGAATCCAAAAACATTGACGCTGCGATGCCGCTCAGAACGCCGTGAACAGGCTCCGCAACACGACTTGCGCGTCGGTGAAGTTCTTCACATCGTCCATGACTTGCTGTGTTTTAGCGCTCGCCAGCGCGTCATGGACGCCTTGTTCCGAGGAAAAGGTGTAGACGCCGATGGATTTCCAGCCATCGGCTTCAGCGTAAGGAAAAAACGCCTCCGCAGATTGCATCCCGTACTCTTCCCAGCATGAGCGCGCCAGGTCGAAGTGATCATTCGCGTAGTAATCCCGATCGAATTTCGTGTTGGCGTCGCCGGTGCAGACCACGATCATCTTTGTCATATGCCTTTCTCTCTCCATTACCGTCATAAGGGCAACGTCGCCCGGCCCGCCATCGTTGTTGGGGGGAGGGCCGTGCTGGTCGATCTGATGGATTTGCCGTGGGTGCAACGCCCGGGGAGGTTAGTCGTCCTCTCGGGACATCCACTCAGGCGCTGATGCCGCCATCGACGAGAATGCCCGAACCGGTCACATAAGCGGCACCAGGTCCGGCGAGGAAGGCGACTGCCTCGGCAACCTCCCAGGTCTTGCCATAGCGGGCAATTCCCAGGTTCGGAAGAATGGAAGGCGCGAGCGGGCCGTCGGCGGGATTCATGTCGGTGTCGATCGGGCCGGGGCGCACCAGATTGACGGTGATGTCACGAGGGCCCACTTCACGCGCAAGACCGCGCGTGAAACTCTCCATCGCCGATTTGGTGGCCGAATAAACGGCTATGCCAGGAAACGGGACAGACAGGCCTGCGTTGCTGCCGATAGTGATGATGCGGCCGCCGTTCGGGAGGTGCTTCAACGCAGCCTGGGTCGCCACGAAGACGCCGCGCACATTGACGTTCAACTGCAGATTCATCTCCTCCAGCGACTGCTCGGAGAAGGGGCCGGCGATGAGGACACCAGCGTTGTTCACCAGGATGTCCAACCCGCCAAGGTCGGCGACGGCCTGTTCGACCGCGGTCTGCGTGGCGTCCGGGCTGCCGGCGTCGGCCTGGATGGCGACGGCCGTGCGGCCCAGAGCGCGGATTTCAGCGGCGAGCGCCTCGGCCTTTGCGGCCGATTTCTCATAGGTGATCGCGACGTCGGCGCCGTCTTCGGCCAGCTTCAGTGCGATGGCCGCGCCGATGCCACGTGCTGCACCGGTCACAAGCGCGCGCTTGCCGGCGAGAGGAAAGGTGGAACTGTTCATGGCAAGAATTTCTATGTTTGGATAATTTCGTATCGATCTTGATTCTTCATGATTCCCGGAGTCTCCAACTTAGTCCGGCTGCCAGTGCCAGTGACGCGCCGATGGCCAATGAAGCCACCGCAAAGCCCAACTGCACGTCCTGAGCGCTTGCACCATCAGGCGCGATCGCTATGAATAGACCGCCGAACAAGGCGACGCTTACTGCAGCGCTGATCTGCAACGTAGCGCTTACCAGGCCCGAGGCGAGCCCCGCCCAACGTGTTTCCACATGGTCTACGTTCAGGCGCACTAGCGCAGGAAGGGCGATACCTTGCCCGGCGCCAATCAAAAACAACGGCAACGCAAGCCACGACGACGCACCGGCGAAAGCCAGCGCTGCGACCATGATCAGACCGAACACTTCCAGAACCATGCCAAACGCGGCAGTGCGCGTGCCTATACGCCGGGCGATGTACGGGCTGCACAGTGGACCGAGGAAGAACCCGATGCCGAGCGGCACGATGGCCAGGCCGGCCGTCAACGCGTCGTGGCGCAGGCTGGCCTGTTCATACACGGCAAACACCAGGAAGAACGCAGCGAGCGCGTAGAAGAAGAACGTTGACGCCAAGCTTCGTCGCAACTTGCGCACGGCTAGAAGCGAGGGCAGAACGAGAGGAGTTCCGCCGGCGCGCTCCTGTGCCTTTTCGTACTGCCAGAAGGCCCATAGCAAGGGCATGCTCAGGATCAGCGGCGCTATGCACCACCACGGCCAGTGGTGTTCTTGCCCCTCGATGAGCGGAACCACGAGCGCCAGCAAGCCAACCGCCAGCAGCAACGCCCCTGGCACGTCCAGGCGAGGCGAACGCTCGGCTCGGCTTTCACGCAGCAGCATCGTTGCAGCTGGAACGGCAATGATGATGATCGGCAGGTTGATCAAAAATACGCTGCGCCACCCCAGTCCCCACGGACTGGCGGAAACCAGCATTCCCCCCAGCAGCTGACCGCCCACAGAGGCCAGGCCGAATGTCGCGCCGTATAGACTCAGCGCGCGATTCTTTTCTCTTTCCGGGAAGATCGCGTGTATCGAGGCCAATGATTGCGGTGCCATGATCGCTGCGGAGATCCCTTGCAGCAGCCGGCCGACGACAAGCATGTCCGACGACGGTGCCAGGCCACACCACGCCGAAGCGACCCCAAAGCCAAGCATGCCAGCGATGAATACGCGCTTCCGGCCATAAAGATCGCCGAGGCGACCGCCCAGGATCAGGGTGACGGCATAGGCCGCGGCGTACACCGAGATCACCAGCTGCGAGACATCTGAAGATGCTTGCAGGCCTGTACGTATGGTAGGTAGCGCCACGTTGACGATGAAGAAGTCCAAAGGTGGCAGCAGCGTGCCGGTCAACAGCACTGCCAGGGCGAGCCAGCGCCGGGAGTCGGAGGCTGCTGTCCCAGTGATAACAACCTGCCGGGCTTCGGTATTCATATCTTGAGGTTCCAGATCAGACTGGCTTGGGATTGGCGCGCAGTCGGTTCGCGGGGACATCCGTTTATCGAGCCGTATAGTGCTCCGAACAACATTGTTCGAATACTGACGTCCATGTATATTTGCCGTGCAATTTTGTACGGAGATCGGGCATGGAATGGAACGACGTTCGCATCTTCCTGGCAGTAGCTCGCAGCGGGTCCTTCGGCGAGTCCGCCCGGATGCTGGATGTGAGCCATCCGACAGTGGGTCGGCGAATCAAGGTGCTCGAGGACGAAGCAAAGCAGCCGCTTTTTCGTCGGACAAAGGACGGACTCGTGCTCACGGACGCCGGGGACACCGTGCTCGCGCTGGCAGAATCCATGGAGGATGCCGCGCTGTCCATGGAAAGGCGTCTGAGCGGCAACAACCAACGCCTCGAAGGCATCCTGCGGATCTCATCGGCGGACTGGTTTGCCGGTTATGTACTGGCTCCCGTCCTGGCCGAGTTGACGCGCCGTCATCCTGCTGTCGTGCCGGAAGTGATTGCAAGCTATCGACTACTCGATCTCTCACGTCGTGAGGCGGACGTCGCCTTTCGCATCGTGCCGTTCAGCGAGCCGGACATTGTTCAGCGCCGTCTAATGCGAATTCAATATGGTCTCTATGCGTCGGCGGCAACCGCACAGGCGTTGCAGGACGATCCGGCATCCGTAGGGCTCATTCTCATGAATACCGCGCAGTCGCACTTTCCCGACGTCAGTTGGGTGCTGGAGAGGTTTCCGCTTTCACGACGAGCCTTCACAAGCACAAATCGAACGGTCCAGGCACAGATGTGCCTGAGAGGGGTAGGTATTGCGGTGCTGCCAAGGCCACTTGGCGATGCAATCTCCGGATTGCATCGCATCGACACGCCCGATCAACCTCCCATGCGGGATTTGTGGGTTGGCTATCATCAGGACCTGCGACACATGGATCGCTTGCGCGCGATGCTGGATATCGCCGAGACGATGCTGTCGGATTCGATGACTGCAGCCCAGTGAGTAAACCGATCGCGATGCTGCACTGATAGCTGGCTCAAGCCCGCCGATTATTTGTTGCCAAGTCGGCTGCACGCGTCGACGCGCGAGTACGCCCGCATTTGGGCCAATGAGCTCGTAGGTGAATAACTACGGGTACTGCAGGATGTTGATGATCGTACCGTCGGGGTCTCGAACCATCGTCGACCGTAAGCCGTCTGCAGAGAGAGGCTTGAGTTTCCATTCGAAGACCGCGCCTTCATTCTCGAGGTGAGATGTGACGGCTTCGAGGCTCGATGTGCGAAAAACGATCGCCTTCGCCCCGGTCCGGTCGATGTGCGGCCCCGGCACAATATTCGCGTCCGGATTGCGAACGGTCGTTGCACGCGACAGAAGTTCGATCCGCATGTCGTCTCTTTCGAGAATCTGGAAATCGGCCTCGAGTGGTTCGATGTAGGTCGAGTATCCTCGACGAAACCCGAAGAGGCGCCCGTACCAGTCTGCGGATCGATTAATGTCAGTCACCGAGACAGCGACGTTATCGAATTCAATCAACTGCTGCGTCGGCAACTCCGATTTGCTCAGGTCAGTCATTCATATTTCTCCACAGGTGGCGCATCACGTCACTCGCGACCGCGCACGCTACGAGTCGGTGTGTTTGCGACGGTGCCGGCTTGCGATTTCTTCGTTCGACCACTCGAGAGCTTTGCCACGCGGCCTTCGGGCTCCTTCGATCGTGCGTTCGTGCCCGTTTCGTTACGCACCAGCTCACGAATGCCCGCCGCCGCGAAGCGCACGAGGTCGGAATAGTGCGCCGTCGACTTCCTCGCGCGGTCCCGTGCGCCCAGTCGCATCGCCCGGCCATTGAGTGCATGGGCCTGCTGCCGCGCTCCCACCGAAAACAGATACGCCCACACCGCCTGCTCGCGTGCAATGCCAGGCAAGACCGTATGCAGGGCGTCGATGAATCGCTCCGCGATCGGGTCATAGTAGGTTTCGCGAATGCGCCGTGAACGCTCGTCGCTGCCGAGACTGACGGACGCGACGAGTTGCACGTAAAGCGCGAGATTCACTGCGTCCTCGCCATGAAAAATTTCCGACAGCGGGGTGAATGCGATCGTCAGCACGTCTTCGACGGTCGCGGTGCTTTCGCTCGCGAACAGGGCGTCGAGCAGCTTGCCACGGTGCTGATTAATCGCCGACGACCGTCGCTCGAACACGGCCTCGTAGAGCTTGTCCTTGGTCGCGTAGTGATAATGCACGAGCGCCTGCGCGACGCCCGCTTCCTCTGCGATGTTCCGCATGCTTGCGCCGGCGTAGCCGTGCTCACCGAACACCCGTTCGGCCGCATTCAGGATCGCGGAGAGGCGGGTGCCCGGCGCGTGCTCTGGTTCCTGAGCACTGTTGCCCGTGCGTGCCGACACCTTCTTTTCGCGTTCTGTCTTCATCCAGGCGACTCCCTCACCGTACTATTCGATCGATCAGTCAGTATATCGCGATCAGCATACGACGCGATATACCGGGCAGCGCGCGCCGTTACCCAAGAAATTCCGGTTCGGGCAGTCCTTTCACGCCGGGACGTACTGCGAGCACATTGCCCGCGAGCGGTTGCTGCGCGAGCTCCTTCTCGCTCATGCGCCGGCGCGCCGTAGTGATAAAGAGGGTGTCGAGATCGGGACCGCCGAAGCACAGGCTGCTCACGCGCCGCACCGGAAGATTGATGACCATGTCGATTCGTCCGCGCGGGTCGTAGCGCGTGACGCACCAGCCGTCCATGTTCGCGCTCCAGAAGCACCCGTCGGCATCGACGGTCGAGCCGTCGCAGATACCACGTCCGAGCGGAACTTCGGCGAACTCGCGGCGGTTATAGATGGCGCCGTCGACGGAGTCGTAGTCGAACACGTCGATCTGGCAACTGAACGAGTCGGTCATGTACATCAGGCGGTTATCCGGGCTAAAGCTGAGCCCGTTGATGCACGTGATGCCTTCCATGATGAGTTTCGGCTTCAGATCGGGATCCAGCCGGAACAAACGTCCGCGCGGGGTGTATGCGGCCGCTTCCACGGTGCCCGACCAGTAGCGGCCGTGCCTGTCGCATTTGCCGTCATTGAAACGGTTCTTCGGACGCTCGGCATCGGGACGCGCAACTTCGGTCAGCTCACCGGTTTCGGGCGAGAAGAAGTAGAAGCCCGAGCGCATGCCTACGATCAGGCCGCCTTTGGCGCGCAGGCCGATGCTGCCGATCTCTTCCTGCATCGGCCAGCTCTTCTTGGCGCCGCTTGAAATGTCGAGGCGATGGATCGATTGACCGATCCCATCCACCCACCAGAGAAGTTGCGTTTTCTCATCCCAGATGATCGACTCGCCGAGCACATCGGGCGTGGAATCGACCACATCGATGACCGAACCTACCATATCGATCGGTCTGGTAATACTGCTGACAGTCATGCTGCCTCCTTGATTTGTGAAGTGATGCAGACGGGAAGTATCGGGTCCCGCTCAGGCGGCCACTTCTCTCATGCGAGCGATGCCTTCCAGCGCGAGTCCGTATCCGAGCACGTCGTGCAGTCGTGCTTTCAGTTCCTGGTTCAGGCAGGTGCGTGTATAGCGTCGCACGAGACGCGGCTGCTTGAGCATCAGCCTGGCGAGTTCGCGGGCGCGCGGCAAAAGTTCGGCCGACGGCAGCACTTCGTTCACTAATCCCATTTCAAGCGCCGCGCTTGCGGGAATGCTCTGACCTGTCAGAAGAAAGTAATGGCCGCGCGCGCGACCCATCAGCAGCGGCATGATCAGATGCATGCCGTCGCCCGGCACCATGCCTCCCTGGAAGTGTGCGGTGTCCTGGATCGTCGCGGTGTCGGATGCGAGCACGATGTCTCCAAGCAGCGGGATCTCCGCATGCCGCACGGCCGGGCCGTTGATGACGCTGATCACCGGCGCCTCGATGTTGAGCAGGTTGATGAGCAGATGCTTCGCTTCCCAGTAGATCGGATCGTAGACCGTGGGCGTCATCGAATTGCGGTTCTGATGCATGCCGGGCGCAATGGCCGGTCCGCTGAAGGCATCGCCCGTGCCGGTCATGATCACGACCTCGTTGTCGCGATCTCGTCCTACATCGAGAAAAGCCTGCTCGAACTCGCGATGGGCTGTCAGATTCCATACCAGTGGCTCGCCGTGCGTGTGGAAGTGCATCTCCAGTACGCCATCGGTACGTGTCATGCGGATGGTCTCGAATTTGTCTGAGTACTCGTTGAAGGTGCTCACGGCTCTTTCCTCTGATGAAGGTTGAAAAGTCCCTCTGACGCCTGTCGCAAACGGGTCGCTGTTGGCCAGGCGAGGTGTTCAGCTGCCGATACTATTCCTGACTGATCGATCAGTCAACAAGGGAAAGTCCCCGGCGAGATCGGCCGTGTTTCGGGTTGACCGGAAGTCGGCTCGTCGGCTACTGTGCTGACTGTTCGATCGATCAGTTTTCGGCGCGAACGTTCCGCCGCCTTCGGGCGCGCCCCCCAAAAAGAGCAGACGCCGCCGGACCATCTGCGCGCCGACAGGCTCAAGGAGACAGCCTCATGAAACGCTTTCCGTCATTCACGTGCCGTTCCATTCCACTTCATTGAGAGGGTCATCATGTCGCGCAAAATCGCTCTCGATGTACACGCCCCCGCTCAGGTAACGGCCTCGGAAGACACGCAGCACGCGCTTTACCTCAAAGTCGCGATGCGACTCGTGCCGCTTCTGATCGTGTGCTATGTGATCGCATATCTGGACCGCATCAACGTCGGCTTCGCGAAGCTGCAGATGCAGGACGCACTCGGCTTCAGCGAGGCCGTGTACGGACTAGGCGCGGGAATATTTTTCATCGGCTACTTTCTGTTCGAAGTGCCGAGCAATCTGCTTCTGCAACGCATCGGCGCACGTAAGACCATCACGCGCATCATGGTTCTATGGGGTTTCACCGGCTGCGCAATGGCGACCGTATCGAGCCCGACCGCGTTCTACGTACTGCGCTTTCTGCTCGGCGTGTTCGAGGCGGGCTTTTTTCCCGGCGTCGTCTACTTCCTGAGTCAATGGTTCCCGCGCAACCGTCGCGGGCAGATTCTCGGTCTCTTCATGACCGGATTTCCGATCGCGGGGATGATCGGCGGTCCGGTGTCGGGTTGGGCGATGTCGCGGCTCGCGGGCGTTGCGGGTCTGGCGGGCTGGCAGTGGCTCTACATCGTGGAAGCGGCGCCGGCGGTGCTGCTTGGCATCGTGACCTGGTTCACCCTTTCGGACGACATCGAGCGAGCGAAATGGCTCACCGAACCGGAGCGCGACAGCTTGCGCCACGCATTGCGCGACGACGGCCGCGAAGCCGGCGCGGAACACGCCGGGCAGTTGCGGCAGGTCATCGCCGACCCGAAGGTGTACGTGATCAGCTTCGCCTATTTCACCTTTATTTGCGGCACTTATGCGCTGAGCTTCTGGGTGCCGACGGTACTGAAGAGCGCAGGCGCGACGAGCGTGGAGCGCATTGGCTGGCTCTCGGCCATTCCGTACGGCATCGCCACGATCGGCATGGTGCTGATCTGCCGCAACTCAGACAGGCTTCTCGAACGTCGCTGGCACGGTGCACTGGCGGCCCTGGCAGGCGCGACCGCACTTTCACTGCTACCGCTTCTGGCGCATGATCTGACTGCGACCATCGTGCTCCTGACGATCGCATCGACCACGGTGTTCGTCACGATTCCGCTGTTGTGGTCGCTCGCGTCCGACTATTTCGCCGGGTCGCCCGCCGCTGCTCCGGCGATCGCATTCGTCAACAGCCTTGGTCTGCTCGGCGGTTTCGCCAGTCCGTTCGCGATGGGCTGGCTCAAGACGCTGAGCGGCACACTCAACAGCGGACTTTTTCTGATGACGACACTGCTGGCGCTCGGCGCATGCGCGATGCTTTGCGTGCGCGTGGGACGCCAGGCGAGCCGATGAGCAACCAACGAACGGCGAGGTCCGGGCAATCGGGCCGTCGCGCGACAAACATGGAACAGACTTTCAAGGACGCGTCGTCGGGCAGCCTGCTCGGGGAGAACGTGGCGCGTCTGGACGCAGCGCGCTTCGTTTCGGGGCGCGTCGATTACAGTGCCGATCTCATTCCCGCAGGCGCGCTCCATCTAGCCATCCTGCGCAGCGCTCACGCGTGTGCGACGATCGTCTCGATCGACCTCTCCGGTGCGCTCGCCATGCCGGGTGTCGTCGCGGGCCTCACGGGAGAGGACGCAGCGCGCATGAGCGATGCAATGCCGCCGGCCATGGATCTTCCCGCACAAGGCGCACGCGGGCCTTTACAAAGTCGTTGCCTTGCACTCGAGCACGCGACGTATTTCGGCCAACCGGTCGCGGCGCTCGTGGCGACGTCGGTGCACGACGCGCAAGCCGCGCTCGCGAAGATTCGCGTCGAATACGAGGTGCAAGCGGCAACCGCGAACGCACGCGACGCCCTGCGCGAAGGTGCACCGGTGGTTCAGCCCGGCTGGGATACCAACCTGTTCGTGCGCGACCGCATTCGTTCTGGGGACGCCGATGCTGCATTCGAGCGCGCGGCGCACATCGCACGAGGGGAACTGACGGTCGGCCCGTCGACCAGTGCGCCAATGGAAACGCTGTGCTACGTCGCCCAGTGGGACGCACGCGGCGAGCGTTACACGTTGACCGGCACGTTCCAGAACCCTCATACGAGCCGCTGGCTGATTGTAGCGGCCTTGCGCGTGAAGGAGTCGCAGGTCCGCGTGATCGCGCCGCGCATCGGCGGTACGTTCGGGCTGAAGATGGCTGGGCATCCCGAAGAAGTGCTGGTCGCGCTGTTCAGCCGGATCACGAAACGCCCGGTCGCCTGGGTCGAGGAACGGCGCGAAACACTGCTCGCCGGTGCGCGTTCGCAGCATCACAGCTATGAGATCGCGGCGGATGAGCACGGCAGGCTCATCGGCTGGCGTGACCGCATCATGGTGGATGTCGGCATTATCGGCGCCGGTCATAGCTGGGCGATGGCGCTCGTCACGCCGGCCGTGTTTCCGACCGTCTATACGATTGAGCACTGCGACGTCGAGTGCTCTCTCGCGATCACCAATCGACCGCCCTGGCAAGCCATACGCGGTTACGGCAAAGAGATCGGCAACCTCGTGCTGGAACATGCAATCGATCGGCTGGCACGGCAAACTGGCATGGATCCAGTCGAATTGCGCCGTCGCAATCTGGTCGCACGGGACGCCTTGCCGCGTTTGCTGCCGTCCGGGCTGAACGTGGATAGCGGCGACTATCCGGGCGGCCTTGAGCAGTTGCTGACGATGTTCGATTACGAGCAATGGCAGGAGCGCGCAAGCGCGGCGCGTACCAGCGAGCGTCGCATCGGTATTGGCATTGCGTTCGAACTGACGCCGGAAGGCGGCGCGCGGCCCGGTAACTTCCCCAATGGATACGAGACATCCACCGTTCGCATGATGCCGTCGGGCGACGTGCAGGTGCTGACGGGCGTGACGTCTCCGGGCAGCGGCAGCGATACCGGCATTGCGCAGATGGTCGCCGGTGAACTCGGCCTGCGCGCGGACCAGGTCAGCGTGATCGAAGGGGACACGGACGTGACGCCGCTCGGCACCGGCAACGCCAGCAGCCGTGCGCTGATGTACGGCGGGACCGCCGCGTATCTCGCCGCGCAGGAGTTGCGCGCACGCCTCTCTCAGTGCGCCGTCAACCTGCTCGGCGGTGCGCCGGAAGACATTTCACTGCGCGACGGTCATGCGTGGCGCGAGTCGAACGGCACGAAGATCGCAGTGGCCGAACTCGCGCTAGGGGCGCATCTGCGGCCATTCACCGTGGCCGCCGGCGTGACGCTGCCGCTCGAAGTGACGCGCAGCTTCGCGCCGCAGAATGTGCGCGTGGAGCCGGATGCGCAAGGCCGCATCGCCACATACCCGACGTTCTCGTATTCCGTACATGCCGTGGCGCTCGAGCTCGACATGGCGACCGGCAACAGCAGGCTACTCGACTATGCCGTGGTGCACGACTGCGGCGCAATGGTCAATCCGGCGCTCGCCGAAGCGCAGCTCAGGGGCGCGGTCGTGATGGGCATCGGTGTCGCGCTTTGGGAACTGATCAAGTTCGATGAACATCAACGCATGATTACCGATCGCTTCAAAAGTTATTTACTACCTCGCGCTAACGATCTTCCGTCCATTCGCGTCGGACATCGCGTGACGCTAAATCCGTTTCATCCGCTCGGCATGAAGGGCGCGGGCGAATCGGGGCTAGGCGGTGCGCTCTCAGCGGTGACCAATGCCGTGGCGAATGCACTCGGTGACGACGCGCGCCTGACGCACGTGCCGGCGACGCCGGCGCGCGTGATGGCGTCCCTTGAGGAGCGACGCGCGTGATCGGCCATTACTTCGATTTTCACCAACCGAGGGACCTCGACGAAGCGGCCGCCTTGCTAGCCGCCTTTCGCGAGGATGCCTCGGTGCTCGGCGGCGGCACGATACTGGTGCCGTCGATGTCGGCGAATCTCGTGTGTCCCGGACATGTCATCAGTCTTGGTGCGCTCCGTCTGGATGAAATCGCGCTCGACGATACGCATCTGCACATCGGCGCGATGACGACCTATGCGCAATTGCTCGCTTCACCGCTCGTGGCGCGCCATGCGCCGCTGCTTGCGGCGATGGCCGCGCAGGTCACCGGTGGTGCATCGATCGTCAATCAGGGCACGCTCGGTGGGGCAGCAAGCTTCGCGAATCCTTCGTCCGACGCACCGGGATGTCTCGCGGCGCTCGAGGCAGAGTTCGAGTTGCGCTCGTCACAGGGCGTGCGTCATGTCGCTGCGCGAGAGTTTTTTATCGACGCCTTTTGCACCGCGCGCCGCGCAGACGAGTTTCTCATTGGCGTACGCGTGCCGCGCGATACGACGTTCGTAGCCTGTGAGTATCAGAAGTACAAGGCGAGTGCGAGTTCGTGGCCCATCGTGACCGTTGCGTGTTCGCTGCATCGGGGCGAGCAGAGCAGTGTGCGGCTTGCCGTCGGCGCGGCCGGCCGACGGCCGGCGTATCGCCGCTTCGCGACCGACGAACGGGTGTTGCTCTCACCCGATGCGTTTATCGAGCACGCGGCAGCGAGTGCGCGAGATCTTGTCGGCGAAGGCTGGAGCGATGAACTCGCGGACGCGGACTATCGGCGCGCCGTTGTGCCTGGCGTCGTGAAACGGCATTTACGCATCCTGCTCACGGGAACGAAGACATGAAAGGAACGATCGAGGTGCGGCTCACGCTCAATGGCGAGCCGCGATCTGAACGAGTGGACTCGCGACTGTTGCTCGTCGAACTCATCCGCGATGCACTCGAAGCGAAAGGCACGCGCATCGGATGCCTGACCGGCGATTGCGGCGCGTGCACGGTGTTGCTCGACGGCGAGGTAAGGAAGTCCTGTCTTGTGCTTGCGGCGTCGATATCCGGAAACGACGTGCGGACGATCGAAGGCCTCAGCGGAATCGAGGCGCTGCAGGAGGCGTTCATTGCGGAGAACGGGTTTCAATGCGGATTCTGCACGAGCGGCATGCTGATCGCGGCGGCGGACCTCCTGAGGCATAACTCGTCGCCGAGTCACGAAGAGATACGTCACGCGATCAGCGGCAATCTGTGCCGGTGCACCGGCTACGAGAGCATCGTCAATGCGATCCATCGCGCGGCGCACGGCGACAAGACGTGCGCCGCGGCCGACAACCCAGGCTAGCAGCGTTCTCGCGGTCTTTATCACGATGCCGATCGGTCCGCCGCGATAAACGGTGAAGCCGCGAGACGCGCCTGAATCTGGCATCGGCGCCCGCGCGCGGCATCACCGGTGCGATGCATCCGATCGATGCCGACTTTCACGCCTTAGTCAATGGAGAACAGCATGTCGAGAGATGCCAACGTCACGATCTATGTCACCTACGAAGGCAAGGCCGGTGCGCGCTTCGATCGCGCGTATTACGTCGACCATCATTTGCCCCTTGTGATGCATCACTGGTCGCGCTACGGCCTTGTCGGGGTCGCGGCCTTTTTCCCCGCCGAGCAGCAGGCCGGAACGCTTGCGATCTGCGAATGCAGGTTTCGTGACGAAGCATCGGTCGATGCGGCTTTTACGTCGCCCGAAGCGCCCGCCGTGATGGCCGACGTGACACGCTTCACGGATATTGCGCCGCGCCGCGTGCGTGCGACGGCGCTATAACGAGGCACCTGCGAACGGGCTCGGACGCAGCGCTCATTTCTTTCCTCGAATGGCTCATTGGGCAGTCCAGGCGACGCCCGACACGCGCGTTGGCTGACACGGTTCATCTGAAACGCAGGCTGAAGCAGCGGCGTCGTCTCATGTTAGGATCGACAAGCTCACTCGTGTGCAACCCTTTGTGAACCGTCCCCCGAAACCGAACTGATCCGCATGCCCATCAATTATCTTCGCGGTTTCACGGCGCCTGAGCGCAGCGACGTCGCGAATCGTCGCCTCGGGCGATCGCTCGCGTTCGTCGCTGGAGCAGCCAACGCTGGCGGATTCCTCGCTGTGGGTCAGTACACCTCACACATGTCCGGCATTGTTTCGTCGCTTGCCGATAACGTCGCGCTTGGCGACATGAATGTGGCTGTGGCGGGATTGAGTTCCTTGTTGTCCTTTCTGGTCGGCGCGGCCACGTCAGCGATCCTGATCAACTGGGGGCGACGCAGGCGCTTGCAGAGCCAATACGCGATGCCGTTGATGCTCGAGGCGTCGCTGCTTCTGATCTTCGGTGTTCTCGGCTCGAACCTCGAATCGCACCACGTGCTCTTCGTGCCGGCTACCGTCTGCCTTCTCTGCTACGTGATGGGACTGCAGAACGCTATGATCACGAAGGTTTCAAAGGCGGAAATCCGGACGACACACGTTACTGGTCTCGTGACCGATATTGGCATCGAGCTTGGTAAGCTGTTCTATTGGAATGTCGGGGCAATGCCCGGCAACCTGGTCTGCGGAGATCGGCAGAAACTAAAGCTTCTCGGATCGCTGTTACTGTCGTTCCTGGTAGGTGGACTTACTGGCGCAGTGGGCTTTAGACACCTGGGATTTGCGTCGACCGTTCCCCTTGCGATCGTCCTTGTTACTCTCGCCGTTGTCCCCATCGTCGACGATGTGCGTGGTTATCGAGGCTAGGCGAAACGCCAGGCTGCACGGCTTGACAGGTGTCTGCATTCGCACGCGAAGCGGACGCAGATCGGCGGTAATTGATCGACGAATCAGGTCGGAGAGCGCCTGTCGCCTCGGTTGTCAGCGGACATAATTACTATGCGAAGTCCGATCGCATGTGAATCAGCGGCGGCAGAGAATCCAGGTGGAGGGAGCTGCAGGAGATTTACAGGTACTTCGCCCAGCCGTTGGAGGTGGGCGCTCTTGCCAGGAAGCTGGAATGAGCTTGCGGACTTTTCACGCCAACTTCCGTGCTTTCATGCGGACTTCGCCAATCGACCAATCCGCCGCCAAGCCATCACGACGAAAGCCAGCCGCGCCCGATAGGCCATGCCAGCAGCTTCCTATACACCGCTATGAGACCGCGAGTCAGTGCAGCGCCAGACATCTTCCATAGCGGAGCGACCAGCGCATAGGCTATGCACGCAACGGCGACGGCGCCTGCCATATCCAACGGAAAATGCACTCCGAGAAACACGCGCGCCCATGCCACGGCAAGACCCGCGAGCAACATCGACAAACCGTAGCGGCGCTCGCCGGCGAGCAGCAAGGTCAAGGCACCGCTTGCCAACACGGTCACGTGGTCGCTCGGAAATGAGGAATCTGGCGCGTGCTCGATAAAGGTATGGCCCAAGCCGATCATGAAGGGCCGCGGATGCATCCACCCAAGACCGATCAGCTGATTGATGCCGAGCGCCAGCAGAACCGCACAACACACTCGCACTGCGGCGGCGCGTCGACGTTCGCCGCCCGAGAGCCACAACGCGGTGAGAAAAAGCGGCACGAGATAGATCACATCATCGGCGATAAAGCGGGCTACGTCGATAAGCCAGGCGGGCGCCGACGGTGTCGCGTTGATCGACAGAAAGAGTGCGCGGTTCAGCGCTTCCAGTGCATTCATCGGTCTAGATCGCAGTGAAAATTAGTCGATCTTAGCCGCCAAATCTTATGGGAAGCTTAGGGCGCCACCAGTACAGTTTCGTGGTCCGGCGAGACCCCGGTGTCTGGCCGCGTGCTTCATCACATTAAACGAGTTTATGATTCGGCCTCCTACGGGAAAAGCGCGATATCGAGTTGTTCGGGCTTTCGGTACCAAATCAGCTGCGTCGAACACGGTATCGACAGGTTGCCAACGGTCGATCAGAGACATCCTTAAGAAAACCTTAAGCAAACCTAACGCTCGCACGCAATTAATTCTTGTGCAACCGGGCAAAATACAGCTAGTTGTAAGTCAACGTTCACGGACTCGACGCAAACACGTTGCACATTGATGGTCCGGCAGGTTGTTCTGTTACCCATCAATAAGGACGAGACATGAACCGAAGAAGACCGCAGTGGCCGTTGCAAAACGTGTTCTCCACTGTCGCCCTGACGCTGGCGGTATCTTGCGCAGCGCATGCATCTCCCGCCGAGGACCATCATCGCGGGCAAGACGGCGATCACCGCAGGCACAATGAGGTCGAACATGTGCTTCTCATCAGTTTCGACGGTTTGCACGAACAAGACGTAGCGCGATGCATCGCTTCTAATTCATGTCCCAACATTGCGCTTCTTGCAAAGGCCGGCACCACTTATACGGACGCTCATACGCCGGGTTTGTCGGACTCTTTTCCGGGGCTCGCCGCGCTCGTTACCGGTGGGTCGCCTAAGAGCGCAGGGCTTTTCTACGACGTGTCATACGACAGAACGCTATACGCGCCTTCGGATTCGACGTGCAGCGGTCCGCAAGGCTGGAACGTCGTATTCGACGAAACCACCGGCATTGACGCCGAGAATGGCGGCGCACTGACGCATCTCGATGGCGGTGGCGGATTCAATCCACAGGCTATCCCTCACGCAAAGATCGGTGGCGTCTGCAAGCCCGTTTATCCGCACGATTATGTGAAGACCAACACGGTCTTCGAAGTCGTCAAACAAAACCTTCCAGGTGCGCGCACGGCCTGGGCGGACAAGCACGCATGGGGCTACGACTGGCTGAACGGCCCATCCGGGCACGGTGTCGACGATCTCATGCGAACCGAGATCAATTCGATCGACCCCGCGACCGGCACCGACTACACGGACGTCTACAGCCATACCGAGAAATTCGACGACTTCCACGTCGCGGCAATCATCAATCAGATCGACGGAAAGACATCGAAGGGCGATGCAGCGGCCAGTGTGCCTGCGGTACTCGGCACGAACTTCCAAACGCTGAGCGTTGCACAGAAGGCGCCGGTGGCGAAGGGTGGTGGCTATCTGGACGCGAGCTTCACGCCCGGCCCGCAAGTTGCGGCGGCCATCGCGTACATCGACGCATCCCTCGGTCGAATGGTGGCCGAATTGAAGCAGCGCGGCCTCTATCAGTCCACCGCGATCATCGTCACGTCCAAGCACGGGCAGTCGCCCACGGATCACTCGAAGCTGGTGAAAAACGGCGACACGCTGTCCAAGCTCCTTGAATCGAGCAACTATTTCGATCCGGACGGCAACATTGGACAGGCGAGCACCAAAAGCGGCAACCTCAACGACGGGACCGGACTTACAGGTACGGGCTTCATACAGACCGACGACGTCGGGCTCGTATGGCTGCGCGATCAGAGTCAGCTCGCCGCCGCCGTCAAGACGCTCAAGGACAACCTGAGTTGCAACGCGCCAGGGATCTGCGCGGACGGCCCGCAGGCATATATTCTGTACGGCCGTCCGCTCGCCGCGCGCTTTGGCGATCCAGCGGGTGGCCGAACCCCGGACATCATCGTTCAGCCGAACCCTGGCGTCATCTACACGACGAGCACGAAGAAGGACGAGGAGCACGGAGGCAATGCGCCGGATGACAGCCACCTGGGCCTTGTCGTCTACATGCCTGGCGCGCCGGGTGCAGGCCGGGAGGTCAGTGAGCGCGTGCAGACAACGCAGGTCGCGCCGACGATTCTGCGCTTGCTCGGGCTCGATCCGAAGCTGCTCAATGCAGTGGTAATGGAGGGCACGCAGCCGTTGCCGGGTTTCGACGCGCGAAGGTTCTAGACGGTTCTGCTGCGGACGCCGCTCGCGGCGTCCGCAGCCGCCGGGAACAGCAACGGTCCCCAACAACATGCAATCGCCAGCGCGCCGTTGGCGATTGGTCTCGCAGCAGTGGGGGTCCGTTCACTCCGGCCTCGGTCGCGGCCAATGCGGCTCTGGTCTGTCAGGACGCGCCCGGGGTTGATCGCGCGGAGGTTCAAATCTATAACTCATTGGGGCGGGTATCGTTTCACGGAGACGGCAGTGTCGACCGGGGCGCCATGACGCGCAGCACCGGACGTCCGTCGGCGTTCTTCAGCGGGAAATAGGCACGATGCGTTGATGGATCGACAGCAACCACATGCGCATTGGGTCCGATGCGGCCTTCGCCGATTTTCGACACCGTCGAAGACCCAACGGCAAACATCGACACGATGCCTGCCTCGCCGGCGATATAAAGCGTGCCCGCACCGGGATCGAATGCAATCACGTCGGGATCGGCGCCAACGTCGAATGACTGGACGACCTGCCTGGTGAGCAGGTTCAGCGTCAGCAGTCTGTCGTTGCCTTCGCACGCGACGAACGCGAGGTGTGGCTGCGAAACGATATAGAGGCCGTGATTGCCTCGCGCGCCCGGCAGATCGATCCGCGCGACAATTGCGTCGGTCGTTGGATCGATCTCGACGAGTTGTCCTCGTGACTGGACATTGACGAAGATATGACGGGACACTGGGTCGTACTGGGTGTTGCCGACTTCGCCGCCCAACGGGATTGCCTTGATGCGGCGATTGGACTGGGTATCGATTACGGTTTCAGTCCCGCCTGTCTCGTCCGATACATAAAGTTTCCGGGTGTCCGGTGCATAGGCCATTCCGTCCGGATAGACGCCTCCCGGCATACGTGCTGTGATTTTCAGGGTGGTCTCGTCGATGACAACAACTTCGTTTGAGCCCGTCGCGGACGCGTACACGCGCGACTGTTCACGTACTACGAGGACGCCATGAACGGCGGCGATGTTGCCAATTCGGGCGACAACGCGTGAGTGTTGCGTGTCGAAAACGATTACTTCGCTGTCGCCCAGGTGCGCGATGAACAGCAGATGTCTATCAGGATCGTAGCTTTCGTAATCGAGCCGGGTGGCGCGACCTGGCAGCGGGATGTCGGCGACGTGCGTCAACGGTAGGTCGGCCGTGAGTGGAGTGCCCGCAGCGGCCGCGCTGTCATGGATGGTTATTGCAGCAAGTCCGGTCATCGAAAGAATGCCGAACAGCTTTGCAAAGCAGCGACGGTTCGAGAGGACACGGTCTTTCATGACGAATCTCCGCCGGGCCTGGCATGACGAAATGCGGCGAGTACCAGTACCGGGAGAGCATAGGCAATTTTCAGCACACCGCACGCGACATCGGACGGAATATTTCGAAGCCCGCTCACGTTCTATTACCGAGGTTCGCTAGCCTTCGGCGCCGGAGAACCCGGCACCGTCGCTCGACGCGTCTCGCGGCAGCGCGGCCCTTTCGCGGAGAAACATCATGAACGACAGAAGCCATACCGTTTTTGTCCTGGCGGCGCTTGCGCTCGGCGTTGTGCCGCTGAGCAGTCATGCGGATCAAACGATCCACGTCAAACTCTCGGACAACATGATTCAACTCGATCCCGGCACAGCGAAAGCCGGTCGCGTCACGTTCGAGGTGAACAACGCAGCGAACGGCAATACCGAACATGAGTTCGTGGTGCTGAGGACAGACCTGGACGACGCGCATCTGCCTGTCCATAAAGGCGTGGTCACGGAGAGCCGGTTCAGGAAGATGGGCGAGGTGGAGGACCTTGCGCAGGGTTCGACCAAGCGCTTGTCATTGAAACTTGCGCCAGGACGCTATGTGCTGATTTGCAACCGGCCGGGGCACTATGAGATGGGCATGCACACATCGTTCGTTGTTGCGCGCTGAGGTTCGGGCCACAAGCGGCGTGACATCCGCCACGACTGCAAAGACGGTCTGGCATCAAAGGCGGTGATGTGAACATCAGCGTTACGGAACGAGCGGAGCAGGCAGGCACGGAAGGGATCGATGCCAATCCGGGTAAACTGCAGAGAGCCCACTGCCGCACACGGATCCGACAGATGAAAGATGAAAGATTGCTGGAGATGCGTGTCTTCAAGGCGGTCGTGGAGGCCGGGGGCTTCACCGCTGCGGCAAATATGTTGGGAGTGAGCCAACCGTTCGTCAGCCAAAGCGTCAACGCTCTGGAGCGAAGGCTCGGCGTGCAGTTGCTGCATCGTTCAACGCGCACGCAACGGCTGACCCATGAGGGTGAGCGCTTTCTGCTGTCCTGCAACGACATTCTCGAAAGCCTGGAGGAAGCGGAAGCGCAGGTCCGGTCCAGCGAGCCGAGCGGCAATCTGCGCGTCAGCGCGCCTCACGCGTTCGGCATGGATCAACTGGTGGCCGCGCTGCCCGGTTTTCTGTCGTCCTACCCAAAGGTATGCGTGCATTTTTCCCTGTCGGACTCCAACGTCAACCTGATCGAGGATAACTTCGACGTCGCAGTCCGCATGGGCCGGCTGCAGGATTCCTCTTTGCGCAGCCGAAAGCTTTGCGATCTCCAGCGCATCGTCGTGGCGTCTCCGGGCTATCTTGCCGCACACGGCACACCTGTGACTCCGCTCGGCCTGGCGAGGCACGCCTGCCTGACATGGGAGTCACCGCGCGAGCATCTCAACCTGTGGCCATTCATGATCAACGGCAGGCTCGAACGGGTCGCGGTACAGGGCAGTTTCCGCAGCACCGACGGCACCACGCTTTTTCAGCTCTGCGTGGCCGGCGTCGGCATCATGCGCCTCGCCGAACACCTTGCATTGCCCGCAATTCGCCGAGGGGATCTGGTGCCGCTCCTCCCGGAGTACCAGGCGAAGGACGACACCGCAATCCATGTCGTCTATCTGCCCGAGCGCCAACTGGTGCCGCGCATTCGCGCTTTTATCGATTACTTCGTCGACGTCTTCCGCGAGCCGCCCTGGCAGAAGCCATAGGCGCCCGAGATTTATATGGCGGCGTAATAAATCCTATTGTCCGCCACGCCTAGATCGGCGGCCGGTCTTTCCTTATCGTTAGCGACACACGATCACCGCTACGACAGGAGACAGCATGAGCACCGGCACCGGAAAAATCGATATCAGCGCGCAGCAGGCCGAACTGCGCCGCACGATTTCGCATCCCTCGAACAATTCCATTTATCGCCCGAAGCAGGCAGGGCTGAAGTTTCCCGAGCTGCCCGACTTTTCGACGTTCGCGCAGGAGCGCCAGCACCGCAAGGAACGCCTCGTCGCCGCATGCCGCGCTTTTGCGCTGCATAAGCTCGACTATGGTTTCGCCGGCCACCTCACGGTGCGCGATCCCGAGTTTCCGGAGTTGTACTGGACCAATCCGATGGCCGTGCATTTCTCCCAGGTGAAACTTTCCAACCTGATTCTCGCTGACCATACGGGCAAGGTCGTGGAAGGCAAGTACGCGCTCAACCGCGCCGGCTTCGTGCTGCACGCAGCGGTGCATGAAGCCAATCCCGACATTGTTGCGATGTGCCATGCGCACACGGTCTACGGCACTGCGTTCGCGGCGCTCGGACGGCCGCTCGACCCCATTACGCAGGACGCGGCGGCCTTCTATGAAGACCATGTCGTGATAAAGGACGAGGCCGGCGCGGTCGCGGTGGAGGAGGAGGCCGGGCTGTCGGTTGCCGACTATTTCAAGAACGTCAAGGCAGCCATTCACCAGAATCACGGCCTTTTGACGGTGAGCCGCCACAGCATCGAAGCCGCCGCGTTCTGGTTCATCGCGCTGGAGCGCTGCTGTCAGCAGCAGTTACTGGTGGAGGCGACCGGCATCAAGCCCGTCATGGTGCCGGAGCACAGTTCGCGCTACAGCCGTGAACACGTCGGCAGCGAATACATCGGCTGGCTGCATTTCCAGCCGATTTATGACCAGCTCGCGCAGACCAGCCCGGACATGTTCGACTGAACGGCCAACATAGGCCGTCACATACACAACAGACCGCACCGGCGCGACCAGAAGCGCACCGGCGGCGGTTCAAGGAGACAACGATGTTGAAGTCCACTTACGGCGATGTCGTCTCGCCGGCTCACAGCGAAGACCGGACCTATGCGAAGGTGACATGGCGGCTGATTCCTTTCCTCTTTCTCTGCTACGTCTTCGCTTACCTTGATCGGGTCAACGTAGGCTTTGCCAAGCTGCAGATGCTGACTGACCTGAAATTCAGCGAAACGATCTACGGCTTAGGCGCGGGGATTTTCTTTATCGGCTATTTCATCTTCGAAGTGCCGAGCAACATCGCGCTGCATCGTTTTGGCGCGCGGAAATGGATCGCCCGCATCATGCTCAGCTGGGGTGTGCTTTCCGGCGCGATGATTTTCGTGAAGACGCCCACCGCCTTTTACGCGTTGCGCTTCCTGCTCGGCGTCGCCGAAGCCGGCTTCTTTCCAGGCATCATCCTCTACCTGACCTATTGGTATCCGTCTTCGCGCCGCGGGAAGATTACCGCGATGTTCATGACCGGAATCCCAATTGCCGGCGTCATTGGCGGACCGCTGTCGGGCTGGATTCTGAACAGCTTCAGCGGCGTGCACGGCATGGCGGGCTGGCGCTGGCTGTTTCTGCTCGAAGCGTTGCCTTCCATCTTCGGCGGCATTGCCGTGCTGCTGTATCTCGACGACAGGATCAGCGCCGCGAAATGGCTGACCGATGAAGAAAAGTCGCTGCTCGAGACGGGGCTGGCTAAGGAGGCGGGGCACATCGAGGTGCATAGTGCGAGCGGTGCATTCACCAACAAACGCGTCTGGGTGCTGTGCCTGTGCTACTTCGGCATCATCATGGGCCTTTACGGCATCAGCTTCTGGCTTCCCACGCTCATCAAGGCATCCGGCGTAAGCGACGCTTTCAATGTCGGCCTGCTGACGATGATCCCCTACGGCGCCGCGGCCATCGCAATGGTGCTGCTGGGACGCAGTTCGGACCGGAGCAAGGAGCGTCGCTGGCATGTGGCGCTGCCGGCCGTGATGGGCGCGGCCGGCCTCGTGGCGAGCACGCTGGTACCGCACAACGTCACGTCGGCTGTCGTGTCCCTCACGTTCGCCACGATTGGCATTCTGGGAGCACTGTGCCAGTTCTGGTCGATTCCGCCCGCATTCCTCGGAGGCGTGGCAGCGGCCGCGGGTATTGCACTGATCAATTCGGTCGGCAACCTCGCGGGCTTCGTCAGTCCCTATCTGGTCGGCTGGATCAAGGACATGACGCATAGCACCGACATGGGCCTGTATTGCGTGGCGGTCTCGTTGCTCGTGGCGGCAGTCGTTGTGCTGACGATGCCAAAGGGCGTGGTCAACCGCTAAGGTTGTGCGGCAGCCGATCGACCTGAAAAGCGCCCATTTCCGGGCGCTTGCTGCCCGCAGCAACGGAGTAGCCGCCGTGGCACGAACATGGCGTTGTGCGAATGCGTCCGCAGTCACGCGACGAACGGCTCGTCCACCTGAACCCTGCCTTTGGCAAAGCGGCGATCAAATGCCGTAGATGTTCTCGCAAAACGCAACACTGGCGCCCAGCTTCCGGGACAGATCAGCGGCCGCATCCAGTTGCGGCCGATCCAGCTCGCCCGACGTGTGCGCCGCGCTAAGCCGCGACGCGGGACCGGAAAGCGTCAGCGCCGCCATGAACTTGTCGCCGGCGCCAAAGATCGGTACAGCAAACGCTGCTGTGTGCACATCGCGCGCACCCGCGGTGAAGACGGGCAGTGCTGGCGGCTTGTCGTAGATCGGTTCGCCGAGTCCCCAGAAACGTATCACCTGGCTGATGGCCGTGTCGTCGAGCGGCAGCGTCGTTCCGGCGAGCCGCGTTTCACGCAGACCTTCGGACGGCTCGACCCGAAACAGGCACAGCCGCTGCCCATTGTGGTGAACGTAGTACGATGCGCTTTCTTTCGTCACCGTGGCGAGCGCATGCAGCGCCGGTTCTACTACCGTGGAAAGATGGAAGGACTGCTCGTACAGCTTGCCCAGGTACAGCACGCGATGTCCGAGCGAATAGTTGCCGGATTGAGCGCGCACGACATAGCCCATTCGCTCCAGCGAGTTCATCAGTCGATAGACCGTCGTCTTGTGCATGCCGGACGCCTGCGCGAGCATCGCGAGCGACTGTGACTCGGCTCCCGGCTTGAAGCAGTCCAACAGCGAAAGCGCTTTCTCGACTGCGACGACACCTTCGTTTCCCATTCCCGCCTCCCGTCATTCATCTCCGTGAATTGTACACAGTAAAACGACGGTTTATACCGTAAAAGGGTAAACGCCAGTGGATCGGCGCGCCTGCTCTGGCTATAGTGATTTCACTCCGTACACTACTGTTGTACACAGTAAAACTCACGAAATGAGGTTGAATCCATGAGCACTATGTCCGCAGGCACTTCTCCCATTAATCGCAATATCGAGCGCGTGTCGCCGGAACTGGTCGAGGCAGCGGCGCGATATCAGGCCGCCATCCTCGCCGACGTCGCCGGCCGTCGCGGCACGCTGCATGGCCGGGTCAAGCCGCTGTCGCCGACGATGAAAGTCGCGGGCCCGGCCGTCACGGTCGAAGTGCGTCCCGGCGACAACCTCGCCATCCACGCCGCGCTGTCCATCGCGAAACCGGGCGACGTGATCGTCGTCGACGGAAAGGGCGATCTCTCGTGCGCGCTGATCGGCGAGATCATGGCGACGCAGGCAAAGGCGAGCGGTATCGCGGGCATCGTCATCGACGGCGCCGTGCGCGACGCGCACGAACTCGCCAGCGGCGACTACCCGGTCTTCGCGGCCGGCCTGAATCCCTGCGGCCCGACCAAAAGTGTCGCGGGCCTCGTCAATGCGCCGATCTCGGCGGGCGACACGGCCATCAACCCGGGCGATCTCATCGTTGGCGACGCGGACGGCGTCGTTGTGATTCCGCGTAACGACGTCGCACGCATCATCGGACTCGCGCAGAAAAAGCTCGACATGGAAACGGCGCGCATCGCGGCGATTCATAAGGGCGACGTGCGTCCGGGCTGGATCGAGAAGGAACTGCGTGCCGTGGGCATGCTGGCCGAAGGCGAGGCGCTGTGATGCAGACGGCTTCGCATAAACCCGTCGTCCTCGTGACGGCCGCCGATCTCGCGCCGCAAGCGCTCGACATGCTGACCCAGTTCGACGTCGTGTTCGCGGGCAAGCAGCCCACCGAAGACGACATCGTCGCGCTGTGCGCCGAGCACAAGCCTGTTGCGATCATCGTCCGATACGGCAAAGTGAACGCCCGCATCATGGATGCCGCCGAAAACCTGCAAGTGATTTCGAAGCATGGCAGCGGCATCGACGTGATCGATCAGGCAGCGGCGGCCGCGCGCGGTATCGCGGTGCGCGCTGCCGTTGGCGCCAACGCGGCCGCCGTCGCGGAGCATGCATGGGCGCTGATTCTCGCGTGCGCGAAGTCCGTGCCGCAACTGGATGCGCGCATGCGCCAAGGCCACTGGGACAAATCCACGCACAAGTCCGTCGAACTGGACGGGCGGACCCTCGGCCTCGTCGGACTGGGCGCGATCGGCCGACGCGTCGCAGCGATCGGCGCGGCGTTCGGCATGAACGTGCTTGCGTTCGATCCGTACGCGAAAGAAGCGCCCGCAGGCGTGAAGCTGGTATCGCTCGACGAGTTGTACGCGGCTTCCGACGTCGTCTCGCTGCATTGCCCGCTGACAGCGGAAAACCGCCAGATGCTCAACCGCGACACGCTCGCGCGGTTCAAGCGCGGCGCGATCCTCGTCAACACCGCGCGCGGCGGACTGATCGACGAAGCGGCGCTCGCCGAGGCGCTCGCCAGCGGCCAGTTGCGCTTTGCCGGTCTCGACAGCTTCGACGTTGAACCGATGACGCATCCGCATCCGTTCCAGCAGATCCCGAACGCAATCCTGTCGCCGCATATCGGCGGCGTGAGCGACGCCGCGTACGTGAACATGGGTAAGGGCGCCGCCGCCAATGTTCTCGCCGTCGTCGAAGAACACGCCCGCAACACAGCCTGAAGTCCGCAAGAGAAGACCCATCATGTTCTATCTCATCTCGCCCGAAATACGCACTGCGGAAGTCTTCACGCGTATGCCGGACAAATTCCGCAAAGGCGACGTCCAGACCGATTGGGCGCGTGCCAATCGCGGCGGCGTCGCCACGGACTCGTTTCTCGAAGGCCCCGTGTGGGACCCGGCGGGCTATCTGTTCGTCACGGATATTCCGCACGGCCGGGTTTTCCGGATTTCGCCGTCGGGCGAGTGGGAACTCGTCGTGCAATACGACGGCGAGCCGAACGGAATGAAGCGCTTCGACGATGCGCATCTGCTCATCACCGACTATCGCAACGGCCTGATGCTGCTCGACATCGCGCGCGGCGAAGTGCGCCCGTTTCTCGAGCGGCGCAATTCCGAGCGCTTCAGGGGCGTGAACGATCTCACGTTCGATTCGAACGGCAACCTATACTTCACCGATCAGGGGCAAACGGGACTGCACGATCCGACGGGCCGCGTGTACCGGCTGTCGGCGGACGGCAAGCTCGACTTGCTGCTCGGCAATTGCCCGAGCCCCAACGGACTCGTGCTGTCGCCCGACGAGAAGATTCTCTTTGTCGGGATGACGCGCGGCAATTGCGTGTGGCGCGTGCCGCTTCAGGCAGATGGTTCCGTCAGCAAGGTCGGGCAGTTCTTCACGTCGTATGGCCCGAGCGGTCCGGACGGACTGACCATCGACACGCAAGGGCGACTCTTCGTCGCGAATCCGGGGCTTGGTCGCGCGTGGGTGCTGAACCATCGCGCGGAGCCCGTCGAAATTCTGACCAGCCCGGAAGGCGCTTCGCTCACGAATCTGTGTTTCGGCGGCGCGGACATGAAGACGCTGTTCATGACCGAGTCCGTTTCGGGAACGGTTCTCAAAGCTGAAATGACGATTGCCGGACCGCTTCCGAAACGGGCCGGGCGAACCGTCTGATCGCGCAGCGGGCGCGAGCGCCCGCCATACATCAATACATCTGCGCCGACAGAAGCGCGATGGAGGAGCAAGCATGACCATGTCGCACACCCTGCGCGCCGACGGTGCCACGCGCCAGACAGAACCGCCGCCCATTGCCGGCATCGCGAGCGAGGACTACGCGGCCAGCGAGCGCACGCTCGCCAAGGCGTTCCGGCGAATCCTGCCGTTCATCTTCATCTGCTACGTCATCAGCTATCTCGACCGGACGAATGTCGGGTTCGCCGCGCTGACGATGAACAAGGATCTCGGTCTGACGTCCGAGCAGTTCGGCTTCGGCGCAGGACTGTTCTTCGTCGGCTATTTTCTGTTCGAGATTCCGAGCAACCTGATCATGCAGAAGGTCGGTGCGCGCGTGTGGATCGCGCGCATCATGATCACGTGGGGTCTCTTTTCGATGGCGACGGCGTTCGTCGTCGGACCGAAGAGTTTTGCCGCCGCGCGCTTCCTGCTCGGTCTCGCCGAAGCGGGCTTCACGCCCGGCATCTACCTTTATTTCACGCACTGGTTTCCGGGCAAGTGGCGCGCGAAAGTGACGGCTGCGTTTCTGGTCGGCATCCCCGTCGCGAACATGATCGGCTCTCCCGTTTCGGGCGCGCTGCTCGAACTCGGCGGCCTGCATGGATTGCGTAGCTGGCAGTGGTTGCTGCTGATCGAAGGCGGACCGGCCGTGTTGCTCGGCATCGCCTGTCTGTTCGTGCTGGCGGACCGCCCCGAAAAAGCGAAGTGGCTCACCGACGAAGAGAAGTCGTCGCTTGCGAAGCGTCTCGCGCTCGAACAGGGCGACATCGGCGCACGTCACGGCAGCACGCTGCGCGACGCGATGACCAACTGGCGCGTGTTCGTGCTCGCGTTCATCAACTTCTGCGGCATCGTCGGGTCGCTCGGCGTCGGCCTGTGGATGCCGCAAATCATCAAGCAGTTCGGCGTCGCGCACACGGTCGTGGGCTGGCTCACGGCGATTCCGTATGCAATCGGCGCAGTCGTGATGCTCTGGTGGGCGCGCGTCGCGAATCGCTCGCAAAACCGCATTCCGTATGTGGCCGGCGCGCTGGTCGTGGCGGCCGCCGCGCTGTGCGCGAGCACCTTCCTCGACGCGCCTGTGCTGAAGCTCATCGCACTCTGTTTCACGGTGAGCGGCATCCTCGCTTTCCAGGCGACCTACTGGGCCATTCCGTCCAGCTTTCTGACGGGGCGGGCCGCGGCCGGCGGCCTCGCGCTCATCGTCTCCGTGGGCAACCTTGGCGGCTTCGTCGGTCCGTCGATGATCGGCGCGCTCAAGCAGCTCTCGGGCGGGTTCACCGTGCCGCTGCTCGCCGTGTCTGGTGTGCTGCTGCTCGGTGCGCTGACCATCGCCTGGCTCGGTGACCCGGGCGCCGACGCAGGCGAAGCGCCGTCGGCTCACAAGGTCTGATCCACGCATTCAAAACCAATCCATAAAACTCTGTTTGGAGACTCCATGCTGTTCAAAAAAGCCAGCCACAACGTCAACACGAACGTCCGTTTCATGCTCGGCGCAGTCGCCGCCGCAGGCGTCAGTCTTACCTGCGGCGCTGCGCATGCGCAAAGCAGCGTCACGCTGTACGGGATCGCGGATGTTGGCGTCGAGCACATCAACAATACGAGCGCTGGCGGCGCACAGACGCGCGAAGTGTCGGGCAACCTGTCCGGCTCGCGCTGGGGATTGAAGGGTGCCGAAGACCTGGGCGGCGGCATGAAGGCCATTTTCCAGTTGGAAAGCGGTTTTAACATCAATGACGGCACGACCGCTCAATCGACCAGAGGTCTGGGCGCCAATGCTGCGACGACCGCCCGGCTATTCGGCCGGCAGGCGTGGGTCGGTCTTTCGTATAAAGGTCAGCAACTGACGATCGGCCGGCAGAATTCGCTGCTCTACGAACAGGCCGTTGCGTTCGATCCGATGGGCGCATCGTCGCGCTACTCGGTGCTGTCGCTCGACTACGCGATGGCCGGACGCATCGACAACTCGGCGAAGTACACCGGCGTGTTCGGGCCGCTGACGGCGCAGGCGATGTACAGCACGCGCTACGACACGGGCTATGGCGCCGAAGTGCCGGGCGCGGAAATCACGGGGCGCTTTTTCAGCGGGGCGGTGACCTATGCGCAAGGCCCGTTCGCGGCGAGCGTGTCGTACGAGCAGCGCAACAGCAACACGGTCGCGACCAACACGGGCACCGAGCGTCGCGCGACGGCAGCCGCTTCGTATGTGATCGGACCCGTGAAGGGCTTCGCGGGCTACCGGTATCTGCGTGCATCTAATGCGTTCCTGCCTGTGAACCCGATCGTCGTTGCAAACGGCTCGCAAGCCAGCGCTGCGAATCTCTACTGGGCGGGTGCGCAGTACAACGTGACGCCCGCGTTCATTATCACGGCCACCGGCTACTACCAGGACGTGCATTCGACGGGAGCCGACCCGTGGCTCGCGGTGCTCTGCGCGGACTATTTCCTGTCGAAGCGCACTGACCTTTACGCAACCGCGGGCTTCGCTCACAACAAGGACAAGTCCGCACTTGGTGTCAATGGCTACGGTACGGTCGCGCCCGGATATAACCAGACGGGCATCACGATTGGCATGCGCCAGAAGTTCTGACGAGAAAGCGTAATGCAGATAGTCCATGCGCCCCATCTTCCGGTTCGAGAGGAGTGGCTTGCCTTGCGAAAGGAGCCTGTTCTCGAGCCTGAACTGCCGATTGTCGATGCGCACCATCATCTGTGGGACCGCCAGACCGGGCGGTATCTCGCGGATGAGTTTCGCAACGACGTGGCGAGCGGGCATCGGGTCGTGTCGACGGTCTACGTGCAATGCCGCTCGATGTTGCGCGAGGACGGTCCCGAGGCGATGAAGCCCGTCGGCGAAGTGGAGTTCGCCAACGGAATCGCCGCGATGTCCGCGAGCGGCGCGTATGGACGGACGCGCTGCTGCGAGGCGATCGTCGGCGGTGCGGATCTGACGTTGGGCGCGGAACTCGATGCGGTCCTCGAAGCGATGTTGCAGGTATCCGGCGGACGCCTGCGCGGCATCCGCAATCCGCTCGCGTGGCATGCGAGCCCTGAAGTGAGTTCGAGCCCCGTGACGCCGCCGCGCGAAATGATGGCAAATCCGGCTTACCGGCAGGGTGTGAGGGCGCTCGGCCGCTTTGGGCTGTCGCTCGATGCATGGGTCTATCACACGCAACTCGACGATCTGTATGAACTCGCGCGTGCCGCGGATCGCGTGACGGTCGTTATCGATCATTTTGGCGGTCCGCTGGGAGTGGGTCCGCACGCCGGTCAACGTGCGGCGGTTCGCGCCGAATGGCAGCAAAAACTCGCGCGCCTCGCGAGTTTGCCCAACACGCGCATCAAGCTCGGCGGCGCGGGCATGAACGTATTCGGCTTCGATTTCGCCGCGCGCGAAGTGCCGCCTTCTTCCGAGGAACTGGCCTTTGCGTGGCGGCCGTATTTCGACACGTGCGTCGAACTGTTCGGCGTGAATCGCTGCATGTTCGAAAGCAACTTTCCCGTCGATAAAGGGATGTTCAGTTACGGCGTGCTGTGGAACGCCTTCAAACGACTCGCGTCCGCGATGTCCGCCAATGAAAAAGCCGCCCTGTTCAGCCGGACTGCGGCGGCAACCTATCGCCTCGCGATTGCCGGAGACAACACATGAAAACGAGTGCAACGGTTGCGACAACCGAATTCAAGGACGGTGCCGAAGCCAGGGGATTGAGGAACATCACGGGCATCGAGTGGCGCTCGCTAACACTTGCAGGACTCGGCTGGACGTTCGAAAGCTACGACTCGTTTCTGCTTTCGCTTCTGCTGCCGACGCTCGCTCTTCAGTTCGGTCTCAGCAAGGCGCAGCTCGGCCTGTTCACGAGCATCACGGCGGCAGGGCAGATCGTCGGCGGGATTCTGTTCGGTTATGTATCGGACCGGTTGGGGCGTGTGCGTACCGCGTTGCTCTGCGTCGGCATCTATTCGCTGTTCTCGGGTCTGCTTGCATTCGCGCCGAACGAGCACTGGTTCGCGACGTTGCGCTTCTTCGGCGCGTTGGGCATGGGCGGCACGTGGACGGCGGGCGCCGCGCTGATTGCCGAGACATGGCACGCGAGCCGGCGCGGCAAGGGCGGCGCGCTGATGCAGATGGGATTGCCCATCGGCGCGATCCTCGCCATCACGATTTCAGGCATCGTCAGCGGCGTGAATGACGGACTCGGTGGAAATAGCTGGCGTCTGCTTTTTCTGATCGGTGCGTTGCCGTTCTTCATCCTCTTCTGGGTTGCGCGAAAAACGCCTGAATCGCCGATCTGGCTGGAACGCAAGCAGGCGAAGACATCGGTTAAAAACGTGCACGCGACGAGCAGCGACACGCTCAATGTGCGCGGACTGCTGACGGCGTTCGGCTTTATCTTCTTTCTGCAGTACCTGTACTGGGGTGTCTTCACGTGGACACCGACGTTCCTCGTCACGGTGAAGCATCTCGACTTCGTGCATAGCCTGAAATTCGTGCTTGCGCTGCAGTTCGGCGCGATCAGCGGTTTCCTGCTGTTCTCAGCTTTCGTCGACCGCCTTGGTCGACGTCCGATGTTCCTTGCCTATCTGCTGGTGGGGGCGGGGGCCGTGGGCGTGTACATCGTGTCGTCGAATGCGCTGCTGCTGATGGTCGCGATCTTCCTGACGGGCTTCAGTGTGAACGGCATTTTCGCGGGAGCGGGTCCGTTCCTCGCGGAGATCATCGGCAATACGGCGTCGCGCGGATTTCTGATGGGCCTCGCGTATAACGGCGGCCGTCTGGGCGGCTTCATCGCGCCGTTGATTATCGGCGCGCTCGCATCGACTTCCGGCGGATTCGTGCTCGGACTCGCAACGACCATCGTCGCATTCGTCGCCGCCGCCATCGTCGTGTTCTTCGCGCCCGAAACGCGCGGCAAGGCGTTGTCATGACGATGGCCGCGCAAACCGGTTTCGTCAGCAGACTGTTTCCGGCGCTAGCCGAGGCGTCGCTGCGACGCTATCTGAGCGGACAGGTCGCGTCCGTGCTCGGAAGCTGGACGCAGAACGTCACGCTAAATCTGCTCGTGTATCACCTGTCGGGGTCGGCGGCGATTCTCGCGCTGCTCAATTTTCTGCTGTACGGACCGCAACTGATCGTCGCCCCGATCGCCGGCTCGCGCATCAGTTCGGCCAATGCGAAGCGCGCGACGCTGTGCGTGCTCACGGCGTCGCTGGTGCTGACGGCCAGTCTCTTCACGCTGTCGCTGCTCGGCGTGCTGGGCGTGAAGCTGATACTCGCGCATGCGCTCGCCATCGGCGTATCGAGCGCTGTTGAGACGCCCGCGCGTCAGGTTTTGCTGCTGACGAGTCTCGAAGATCCGACGCATACGTCGAACGCCGTGGCGATGAACACGATGGTTTACAACGTCGGCCGGATGGTCGGCCCGACGATTGCGGGTTTTGTCTATCCCACGCTCGGACCGAGAACATCGTTTGTGATTTATGCGGTAGCGCTCTGCTTCATGGCGACATGCGTGCGTTCGATCAGAACGGCCTCGGCGGCTCGGCCCGCGCGCGCGGACAGCAGCCTGCGCGACGCAGTCGGCTACGTGATGTCCGATGCGTTTTCCGCCCGCTATCTGCCGATACTCGCGTGCATCGGTTTGTTCGCGGGCAGTTACCAGACACTCGTGCCGCTGCTCGCGGACCAGGGGTTCCACGACGCGGCGCGCTTTACGGGTGTGTTCTTCGCGTGCGCCGGCGCGGGTTCGCTGAGCGCGGCAATTCTGCTTTCTTCGGCGATCGGCACGTCGGCGTCGCGAAGATTCATCGCGTGGGCGCCGTGGACGGCCGTCGGCGCGCTCGCGTTGCTCGCCGCGACATCGGAGGCGGCAGCCACGGTGCCGGCGTTTTTCGCACTCGGTTTCAGCCTCACGTTCGCGGCCACGTCGACGAACGCGACCATCCAGCGGCAATGCCCCGAACACGTGCGCGGCGGGCTCGTCGGCATGTATGGGATGGCCTACAACGGCACGATGCCATTCGGCTATCTGCTCGTCGGGACCGCGTCCGAAGCGCTGGGCGTACGACACACATTTGCAGCCATGGCGGTGGTGCTCGCCAGCGGTGTCATCGCCGTCATTGCATCGCAACGATTCACGAATCAGCGCGCAGGCGCACAATAAACGGAGACGACGATGCAAACTGGATTCATGGACAAGTCCGCGATCGAGCGCCGGACGATACGAAAGGTCGTCTGGCGACTCATTCCCTTTCTGATGGTGTGCTATCTGCTTGCCTTTATCGACCGGGGCAACGTGGGCATGGCGTCGCTACAGATGAATCATGACCTTGGCATGTCGGCGAAGGTGTTCGGCTTCGGCAGCAGCCTGTTCTTCATTTCCTACTTCTTTTGCGAAGTGCCGAGCAACCTCGCGCTGCAAAAGTTCGGCGCGCGTATCTGGATCGCGCGAATCATGATTACGTGGGGCATCGTGTCGGCGGCGACCGCGCTCGTGCATAACGCGACGTCGTTCTATGTTCTGCGCTTCCTGCTCGGCGCCGCCGAAGCGGGTTTCTTTCCCGGCGTGCTGCTGTATCTCTCGTACTGGATTCCGGCGTCGTATCGCGCTCGCATCGTCGCGACGTTCATGGTCGCAATTCCCGCCGCGAGCTTCATCGGCTCGCCGATTTCGGCGCTGCTTCTGCAGATGGACGGCTTCTGGGGGCTGCGCGGCTGGCACTGGCTGTTCATTCTCGAAGGCGTCCCGACCGTGCTGCTAGGCGTTGCGTGTCTGTTCATGCTGACCAACAAGCCGGAGAACGCGAAATGGCTCGACGACGACGAGCGCACATGGCTCGTCAATGCGCTCGTCAGCGAGCAAAAGGCTCCGAAGAAGGTGCCGTCGCTTCCGCTCACGCAACTGTTCCGCAATCGCTATGTGTTGTGTCTCGCACTCGTCGACACATGCGCGTCGGCGGCGGGGAGCACGCTGTCCGTGTGGCAGCCGCAACTGCTGAAGTCGTTTGGTTTGTCTGTCATGCAGACAGGCTTGCTGAACTCCGTGCCGTACGCGGTCGCTTCCGTCCTGATGGTGTACTGGGGCCGCCGCTCGGACCGGGTCGGCGAGCGTCGCTGGCACACTGTAGTACCGATGCTGCTGATCGGTGTGGGTCTGTTCGCGACGTCGCTGAGCGGCTCGCTTGTACCGACGGTCTGCATGCTGTGCGCGGTACTCGTTGGCGCCTATTCGTTCAAGGGCCCATTCTGGGCGCTCGCTACGGACATGCTGTCCAACAGTGCCGTGGCAGCAGGCCTCGCGACGGTGAACGCGATTGCAAATCTGCTTGGCGGCGGACTGATGGTGAACGTATATGGATGGGTGAAGGAGGCGACTGGAAGTTATGCGCTGGCGTTGATGCCACTCGCCATCCTCACGCTCGTCAGCGTCGCGACTTTGTTGCTGTTGACCCGCAATAATTCGGCAAACCGTCTGGTCAGCAAGACGGGGACCATTTGAGCATGACTGTTCCCACGAGACGCGAATTCCTCCAGTTCGCAGGCGCTGCACTGATGTCGGCAGCGCTGCCGAAGCTGGCCGCCGCTGAAGAAACGTGGTCGAGCGGCACGGAGCGGCCGGCGTTCAGGTTGCCCGAAGGCGCCATCGACTGTCACATGCATATTTACGACGATCGCTTCCCGGTCGCGCCGGGCACGACGCTGCGTCCGCCGAATGCCACGGTCGCGCAGTACCGGCTTCTGCAGGCGCGCCTGGGTGTGAAGCGCAATGTGGTCGTCACGCCGTCGACGTATGGAACGGATAACCGCTGCACGCTGGAGGCCATCCGGCAGTTCGGCGGCAACGCGCGCGGCGTTGCCGTCATCGACAGTTCCGTGACCGATGCGGAACTGCAGAACCTGGACCAAGGCGGCATTCGCGCGATTCGCTTCAACCTGAGCTATCCGGGCGCAACGACGCTCGACATGCTTGCGCCGCTTGCCACGCGCATAGCCAGTCTCGGCTGGCATATCGAACTGGTGGTGCAGGGCGCGCGGCTGCCGGAACTCGAGCGGCATCTGTCGGCACTGCCTTGCCCGCTCGTCATCGATCATATCGCGCATGTTCCGGAACCCGGCGGCCTGTCGTCGGACGCTTCGCGCACCGCGCGGCGCCTGGTCGAGAAAGGCAATACGTGGATCACGTTGTCGGGGCCGTACGTCGACAGCAAGGCGGGCGCGCCGGCATACGAAGACGTTGAGCCTGTCGCGAAAGCGCTGATCGAGATGGCGCCGGAGCGGATGCTGTGGGGTACCGACTGGCCTCATCCGACGGAGAAGACCCATAAGCCGGATGATGCGAGCTTGCTGGACACGATCGCGAACTGGATAGGGCGGCCGGATTGGCAGCATCTGATCTTCGTGGCTAACCCTACGAAGTTATATGGATTCGCGTAGCGCGCCTCGACCTCGGCACGGATGCGACGCAAAGCGGTGCGAGGCAGAGCGCGAGTCAGTTCGACGTGACTCTGGCGCTTGGCGGACCCCATGACGCGACCGAGGGCCACCGAGGTCGCCCGATCTTCCAACCGGAACCGGAACCAGAACGTAACGTCAATCGCAGAGCGACGGCGGCATGGAGTCAGAAGGATAGGCCGCCGCACACACTTGCATCACTTCTGCGCGAAACCAGCGATGGGCCGGGTCCTGATCGAGGCGCGGATGCCAGATCGCCGAGACGCTGAAGGCGGGCGTGCGCACTGGAAGCTCGAAGCTGTCAAGGCCGTTTGCTAAGGCATGATCGGGCGTGAACGGGTTGGCCAGACACGAATGCGGGACAACGGCGAGCAGGTCCGACTGGCGAGCAATTTGCATCGCACTGGTATAGGTCGGCACCTCCATCAGCACTGTCCGCTGTACATCCAGTCGCGCCAAAGCCGCATCGACCGCAATGGTGCGTGAGGTGTGTACATGGCCGTATGCACTCCAGCGCTCGAGGCTGATTCCGGTTCCGTCGAGGAGCGGATGGCCACGCCGGCAGACGCCCACGTAGCGATCCTTGAAGAGCAGGCGCGTAATCATCTCGGGAGCCGTGGTCCTCACCGTGCCGATTTCCAGATCGATCGCGCCTTCCCGCAGCGGCTGCGCAGCCCAGTCCGGCTTGGGCGTGAATCGAAGCTGCACACCGGGCGCTGCCCGGTGAATCCTGTCCATCAAGGCCGCGCCGAGCAGGTCGATGAAACCCTCGCCGGCGCGCACGACGAAGCTTCGATTCAAGGTAGTGAAGTCGAACCGGCGGTCCGCGGGACTGAGTGCCGCCTCTGCTTCGCGAGTCAGTGAAGAGACGCGCTCACGAAGCTCTTCGGCATACGGAGTAAGGATCAGCGCTCGACCGGCCTGCACCAGCAGCCGGTCTCCAGTGAGGGTGCGCAGCCTGGTCAGCGTGCGGCTCATTGCCGACACGCTGAGATTCAGCTGCCGGGCGGCTCCTGTAACGCTGCGTTCGCTCAGCAGCGCGTCCAGGGCGGGAAGAAGGTTCAGGTCGACACGTGGCATCTGTCGAGGATAGTGCAAATCTGGCCAGGCAGGGCGTGCGGTGCAATCGTCGATTGCAGGCGAGGCGTCTGGTGCAAAGCTGACGCCGCGATCAGAATTCCTGAGACCAACCGACGAAGAAGGAAAGCCCTATGCTCGAAGCCGCTCAACCTGCTCATGTTCCTTCCATCCTGCTGATCGGCGCCTCTCGTGGCCTCGGTTACGCAATGGCCGCGGAATTTCTCAAACGAGGCTGGCACGTCATGGGCACTGTACGTGGCGGGCGCACGCTGCTGCATGAACTAGCCGATGCGCATCCGGGACAGGTCGAGATCGAAACGCTGGACATCACCCGGCCAGACCAGATCCGGGCGCTGCGCGACCGCCTCGCGGGCCGCACGTTCGACGCGCTGTTCGTGAACGCCGGCACGACCAATCCGGATCCGACTCAAACAATCGGCGAGGTGTCGACCGAGGATTTCGTGAACCTGATGATCACGAATGCGCTCAGTCCCATGCGCGTTGTCGAAACCTTGTGCGACCTCGTTGATGCGGCGGGTTTGATCGGCGTGATGTCGTCGGGGCAGGGCAGCATTGCCGACAATGAGTCGGGCCAGCGCGAGGTTTATCGCGGCAGCAAATCGGCGCTGAACCAGTTCATGCGCAGCTTTGCAGCGCGTCGCGCGGAACCGCCGCGTGCGATGGTGCTGATGGCGCCGGGCTGGGTACGCACAGACCTCGGCGGGCCAGAGGGGCGGTTGTCGGTCGAAGAGAGCGTTCCCGGCGTCGTGGATGTACTGCTGGCCAAACGCGGCCGCCCCGGCCTGGAATTTCTCGATTATCGCGGCCGCACCGTTCGGTGGTGAGCCGATCGGGGCGGCCGCTCGTTGCGAAGACCGAGCGGCACCCTCCGCTCGGAGCCGGACGCAACTGTCGGAGCGCGCTATTTTTTGCCGTCCACTATTGCGACCACTTCGTCGCGCGTGTACTCCTTGTTCGCAAGTGCGCCGCTCGGCGTTTTCGCAAGGACCGCATCGAGCTCGTCGGGCTTCACTTCCAGCACCGGCATGCGAATGTCGTGCGGCACCTTCTTGCCCGCGAGAACCTGCTGCGTGACCCAGAACGCGAACGACGACGCGCCTGGCGGTATCGTCACCGACATCGTTTCATAGCCGCTCTTGCGCTGCTCCGCCCACCACGCTAGCTCTTCCTGACGATTACCGAGGATGATGACCGGCGTAGGCCGCCCAGCCGCCTTGATTGCCTGCGCGGCACCGTAGCCGTCGCCGCCTTGCGTGACGACGCCATCGATCTTCGGCAGTGTCGGCAGGATGCCCGCGACCTGTTTTTGCGCGACGGTCTGCGTCCAGTCGCCATGCACCGAACCGACGATCTTCATGCCCGGATACTTTTTCATTTCGTCGACGATGCCCTGATGAATCTCGTCGTCGACAGAGACACCTGCAAGCCCGCGAATCTCCAGCAGGTTACCCTTGCCGTTCAGGCGTTTCGCCAGATAGTCGACCTGCATCCGGCCCATGCCCTGAAAGTCCACCGCGATGCGATACGCGCACGGCTCGGTGGCGATGCCATCGAACGATACGACGGTCACGCCTGCGCCGCACGCCTGCTTGATGACGCCGTTGAGTGCGGTCGGCGATACGGCGTCGACGGCAATCGCCTTGAAGCCTTGCAGGATGAGGTTTTGTATCTGCTGGACCTGCTCCGTCGCCTGGCTTTCCGCGGTCGTGAAGCTGGGTGCAGCCGCGACGACCTTCTGCTTGACTGCGGCGTCCGCGACGTTGGCCCAGCTCTTGAGCATCTGCTGACGCCAGCTATTGCCGGCGTAATTGTTCGACAGCGCTATCTTCACTGACGATGTATCGCCGGTTGCGATTTGCGCCGACGCGGACGCAGCCGCCAATGCCATGCATGCCGCCGTCACTACCTTGATGAAAGTCTGCACGTACCGTCTCCTTTGTTATCGATCAGCGCGCCGCGCCCCGCACGCCTACATGCAGCGCATATACGGATGAAGTCGCGGTTATGAAAAGCCGATTGCGCCGCGGCCCGCCAAAGGTCAGGTTCGCAACGACTTCGGGAATCAGGATTTTGCCGAGCAGCGCACCGTCCGGCGCATAGCAATGCACGCCGTCTTCGGCGCTCGTCCATACGTTGCCGTGCTCATCGACACGCATGCCGTCGGGCACGCCGCTTTGCATCTCCACGAACACGCGGCCATTGCCCAATGCGCCGTTGCTCGCGACATCGAATACGCGTATGTGACGTGGCGCATTGTCGTCGTGCGATGCGGCCGAGTCGGCGATATAAAGCTTCGATTCATCCGGCGAAAACGCGAGGCCGTTCGGCTTCACGAAGTCGTCGGAAACGAGGCGCACCTGCGTATCGCCGGGCGACACGCGATACACGTTGCATCGCCCAATCTCGCTGTCAGAGCGATATCCTTCGTAGTCGCTAATGATTCCATAGTCGGGGTCGGTGAACCAGATCGCGCCTTCGGAATCGACGATCACATCGTTTGGCGAGTTCAGCCGCTTGCCTTCGAAATGCGAGGCGATGACGGTGATGCTGCCGTCATGCTCGGTGCGCGTGACACGCCGCTCACCGTGCTCGCAACTGACGAGCCTGCCTTCGCGATCGCGCGTATTGCCGTTGCTGTAGTTCGACGGCGCGCGGTACACGCCGACGCCCATTCCCGGCGCCCACCGCAGCATGCGGTTGTTCGGAATGTCGCTCCAGATGAGCAGATCGGTCGCCGGAAAATACACGGGACCTTCGGCCCACAGACATTCGCCGGTTAGCTTGTCCATCGACGCGTTCGGCTGAAGCAGCAGCCTGAAGCGTGGATCATGCACTTCGTATTCGTTGTTTTTCATGTCTCCTTTTCCTTTTTGCTGTTTGGACTCAGCGCACGACCTTGCCGCCCGCCGCCACCGTCACGGCGATGATGAGCGCGCCATACACGATGGAGCGCACGCCCGCATCCGCGCCAACCGCGTTGAGCACGGCGTTGGTGAGAAAGAGGAACATCGATGCGCCCCAGACGCCTGCGATCGTCGCTTTCCCGCCGGCCACGAGGGTGCCGCCGATCACGACGACCGCAATCGAAATCAGCATGTATTCGACGCCCATGTCGAGCGAAGCGCCGCCGGACGTCGCCGATATGAGCAACGCAGTCAGCGATGCGATCATCGACGACATCACATACGCGAGGCATCGCGTGCGGTGCACGTCCACGCCCGCAAGCCAGGCGGCGCGCGCATTCTGGCCGATGGCCGACAGCCTGCGTCCATAGACCGCGCGATGCAGCAGCACGGCGAGCGCGATCGACAACGCGAGCGCGAGCAGCGCAATGTACGGCACGCTCAGGAAGCGGCCGGTCGCGAATGCGCCGAGCGCCGGCGGTGGCGGCGGAAGCCGTCTGCCTTGCGTGATCGCGATCGACTGAATAATGAAACTCGAAGACAGCGTCGCGATGATCGGCGGAATGCGCAGCATGCGAATGAGCGCGTAATTCACGAGGCCAATCGCGACGCCCACGCCGAGCGCCGCCGCGATACCCGCGACGATCTGACCGTTCGCGCCGCCCATCGTATGCATGCCCACCACGCCGGCAAGCGCGATTGTCGACGGCACCGACAGGTCGATGTTGCCCACGCCCGATGTGATGACGAGCATTTGCCCCAGGCCCACCAGCACCATGAAGACGCCGTACGTGAGCGCCGTTTGCGCGACATTGCTCGCGATACCGAAGCCGAAGATCGCGACGATGGCGAGCCATACCAGCACCGCACCGATAAAGGACCAGACCCACGGCGCCTGAATCGCCTTGATGCGCGACCATGCGCTCGTATTGTTTTCAGCGAGGGTATTCATCGGCGCTCTCCGCGTTGCAGCAGCACGCGTAGTGACAGGACCACGATCAGAATCGCGCCCTGCATGCCGACCTGCCAGTCGGAGGAGATGTTCAGGAACGCAAGGAACGATGCGGCGAGCGTCAGCGTGATCGCGCCGAGCACCGCGCCGATCACCGACACGCGACCGCCCATGAATTCGCCGCCGCCGAGTATTACGGCGGCAATCGAGAGCAGGGTGTAGCGCAACGCGAGGTTTGCATCGGCGGATGTGGTGAGGCCGAGCAGCGATAAGCCCGACAGCACGCCGAACACGCCCGCGACGCCATAGAGCGTCGCCTTGCTGCGCACGAGCGACCAGCCGAAGCGGCGCATCGCGCGCGGATTCCCGCCCGCACCGCGCACGCGCACGCCCGCCGACGAGCGCATCAGGAGCAGATGCCCGACGATCGCAATCAGCACCGACCACACGATGGGCGCCGCGATGAACGGCGTCTGATAGTTCATCGCCGCGCCGAGCCACGTCGGGCTCGTGCCGCCCGGCGAAGGGAGCAGCACGATGGCGAGGCCGCTCCACACGAACGACAACCCGAGCGTCACGACGATCGACGGGATCTGGCGCAACTCGACCAACGCGCCGACGGCCGCATAAGTGAACACGCAGCCGACGAGCGCGAGGGCGCCGAGCCACGGTGTCTTCACCAGCAGCGTCGCGCCGATGCATGCGACGAGACTCACGAACGGCCCGATCGACAGGTCGAGATCGTTGACGGTGATGATCGCGAGTTGCGCGAGCGTCGCGAGGACGATCGGCACCGCAAGATTCAGCAGTAGGCTCGAGCCGAAGTAGCTCATTACCGCGGGCTGCATGACAAGGATAGGTATCAGCACCGCGACGAGCGATATGGCGGGAAGCATCGCGCGCAACCGCGCTTGCGTGATGGCGAGTGTCATGCGGCCTGCTCCTCGAAGCTGGCCGCGAGCAGTGCTTCTTCCGTGCATTCGTCGGCATGAAGCATGCGCGTGACGGCGGCCGAGCGGAACACGTAGGTGCGGTCGCAGTGCGACAATTCCTCGTTTTCCGTGGTGTACCAGACGAACGTGCGGCCCTTTGCGGCTTCGTCGTGAACCAGTTGATAGATATCGCGCTTGGTGCCGACATCGACGCCGCGCGTGGGATCGTCCATCAGAATCAGCTCCGCGTCCGATGCAAGCGCGCGCGCGAAGAGTACCTTTTGCTGATTGCCGCCCGAGAGCGACAGAATACCCGCGCTCATCGCCGCCCCGCGTATGCCGATCTTCGCGCGCCACTCCTCGACGATGGCCCGCGCCGCCGCGAAATCGACGAGGCCGCGCTTGCGCGGCGCACCGCCTGCGAGCCAGCGCAAGTCGAGATTCTGAGCGATGGACCAGATCGGAAAGACGCCGTCGCGCCCGCGGTCGCCGGCGACGAAAGCCACCTTCGCGCGGCTCGCTCCGCGCTTCGTCGCGGCTTCATAGATCGCAATAAGCGCCTCGGTTTGCCCCTGGCCCGCCAGTCCCGCAAAGCCGATCACTTCGCCGCGCGACGCTTCAATCGACGTATGGCGCTTTGCGCCGATGTTCCATATGAAGTGCCGCTCCCGTTCGCGATCCGCCTGGACGCGAGTCACGACAGACGCCTTGTCCGCTTCGAGATGCTGCCCCATCGCCTGGATAATGGACTCGCGGCTCGACTGTTCACGCGAAAGCACGCTGACGATGCTGCCGTCGCGCATGACCACCACGCGGTCGGCCACGCGCTCGATCTCGCCGAGCATATGCGTGATGAGCAGGCAGGTGACGCCGCTTGCCGCCGCCTTGCGCACAAACGCGAGCAACTGTTCGGCGGTATGCGCATCGAGCGAGGACGTCGGCTCGTCGAGAATCACAAGACGCACGGGCGTGTCGGTGACGGTAAAGCCGCGCGCGATCTCGACCATCTGCTGTTGCGTCAGCGTGAGGTCGGAGACCAGTTCGTTGCCCTTTACCCCGTTGCCCGGGAAGATCTCGTCGAGCTTCTCGCGCATCAGCTTCGTGGCCGTGCGGCGCCATCCGCGCCCACGCAGTTGCGGATGCACGATGCACATGTTCTCGGCGACCGTCAGGTTTGCGCATAGCGACAACTCCTGAAACACGCAGCGTACGCCGGCATCGCGTGCGGCGTTGGCGTCGTAATGCGGCGCGTCTTTGCCTTCGACTTCGATGCGCCCTTGCGTCGGCGCATGGACGCCCGCCAAGACGGCCGTGAGCGTCGATTTTCCCGCGCCGTTATGTCCGGCAATGCCGACGCATTCGCCCTGCATGAAGGTGAAGTCTATGTCGTTGAGCGCGCGCACGCGCCCGAAACTCTTACTAATGCCTTCGAAGCGAATCAGCGCCTCACGTCGGGCAATCGCGTCTCCTGTTCCGCCCATTCACATGCTCCATGCGTGGCGATACTTCGATTCAAAAGATTTATTTCTTCTTGTCCAGAAGCGCGACCGTCTGAGGCAGCGTATAGGTGACGTCGCTGATGCCGCCCGGCGGCGTCGCCGCCAGCTTCGCCGGCAACTCCTGCTGCGAAATTTCGAGCAGCGGCACGTTGATGGTCACGTCCTTCGGGATTTTCTTTCCTGCGAGAACCTGCTGCGCGACCCAGAACGCGAATGTGACCGCGCCCGGCGGATTGGACAGCGACCGCGACTGATAGCCGTTCTTTGTCTGCTCGTTCCACCAGTTGAGTTCGGGATACGTGCTGCCAATGATCATCGGCGGCGTGGTGCGATTGGCGGCCTTGAAAGCCTGCGCGATGCCGAACGACATCTCGCCTTCGGTCGCGACGCCATCGACTTGCGGCAGCGTCGGCAAGATGCCCGCAACGGCTTTTTGCGCAACCGATTGCGTCCAGTCGCCGTTCACCGATCCCACGAGCTTCATGCCGGGATGCTTTTTCATCGCATCGAGCACACCTTCATGCATCAGGTTATCGACGGAAATGCCCGCCACGCCCCGCACTTCGAGAATGTTCCCCTTGCCGTTCAGCCGTTGCGCGAGATAGTCCACACCCTGCTCAGCCCAGCCCTTGAAATCGAAGTTCACTCGATACGCACACGGCTCGTCGACGATACCGTCGAAGGACACGACGACCACGCCCGCTGCGCACGCCTTCTTGATGGTGCCATTGAGCGCGGTTGGCGACACGGCGTCGATGACGATCGCGTTATAGCCTTGCAGGATCAGGTTCTGCACCTGCTGCGCCTGCTCCGTCACCTGGTTTTCGGCAGTGGTAAATGCGGGAGCCGCACCGATTTTCTTGTCCGCGACGGCCTGTTGCGAGACCGTGTTCCAGCTCTTCAACATCGACTGCCGCCAGGAGTTGCCCGCAAAGCTATTCGACAGCGCGATCTTCTTTTGCGACGTATCGCCGGTGGCCACTTGCGCGTGCGCTGCGCCCGCGAACATACATGACGCTGCGGCGAGCGTGATCGTCACCTGCTTGGCTGAGCGGAACATGGTGTCTCCTTGTTGTTTTGCTGACTGCTCGGACTGCTCGGATCGGCTTCGTCGATTCAATGCGCGCGGAAGCGCCTTCAGGGCGGCGCTGATTGAAAGCTGGACGAAAAGCGGGAGGGGGCGGGTACGTGCGTGACTCGAGCGGACCGCATGCGGGCAAGGCGGCAAGCGCCGGTGCTGAAGCACTGAAATGACATCGTCATGAGCACGCCTTTTTTGAGCGCATCCGCGAAATCGCCGATGCTATGCTTTCAAACGGTTGCTTCCAGGGACTGCCTTCAATTTCATTGCGGTCAGGCCATACGGGTGGTCAGGCCACCGGACCGCCGAGGCAGTATAGCGACTGTCTTTGAGTGATGCAATTCGATCGACGAAACGGGTAAAGGAGCGCGAATGAACCTGCCAATGGACCTGCCCACTCTCAAACCCGAGCGTCTGTATCAGCGAATCTCGAGCCTGATCATCGGGCTCATCGAAGACGGAACTTACGAGCCGGGACAGGCGCTGCCTGCCGAACGCGATCTGGCCCGGCAACTCGGCGTGGGGCGTTCTTCCGTGCGCGAGGCATTGATTGCGCTCGAAATCGCGGGGCGAGTGGAGATACGCACGGGGACCGGCGTTTTCGTGCGCCAGTTGGACAAGTCACGCGAACAGGCGCCGGTGCAAGAGGCAGCGTTCAGCGTTGCCGATCTGCTTTCCGCACGCGCGATGATAGAAGGCGAAATCGCGGCGCTTGCTGCAAAGAACGGCACCGGCAAGCAGCGGCGCTTGCTTACGCGCATCATCGGCGACCTGGAGGCGCAGTCGGTGAACGACGCCGCGTTTCTCGAAGAAGACAGGCGCTTCCATTTGCTCATCAGCGAGATGACGGGCAACCCGCTACTGACCGAGGTGATGACGATGCTATGGAACAAGCGCTATAGCCCCGTGTTCACGCACCTCGAAGCTTTTTACGCTGACAAGCAGATTACGCTGGCGATGAACGCGGATCACGCAGGATTGGCGAGGCCATTCTCAATCGCGATGCGCGCGCCGCGAAGACCGCGATGCGGGCACACCTGCGCAACGTGCATCGCCGTCTCTTCGCGGCCTAGCGAACGGCGTTGGGTTAGCGCTGTACTCGTCGCAATCGATACAACCCGAAGCGTTGCCGGCACGGCTGCAATCGTTCGGCTCACCGAAGTCTGTCACTGAACAGTCTGCCTCCGGCACGGTCGCGTCGCACAACGAGCAGGACTCCAAGGCCGGAAATCCCCATTCCGATAGCCATGGGCCATGACAGTGGCTCGCGAAACATCGCCCATGCCCAGATCAGCGTGATCGGAGGACTCAGAAAGAGTACGCTCGTGACACGAGCAGACGACGAGCGCCGTAGACACGTCCAGTAAAGCCCCCATCCGCCAAGCGTCGCCAGAATGGCAGTCCAGGCGACGCTGGCAGCAAACCCCACGGTTGCGATCGGCATGACGTTGCCATGCGATGCCTGCAGCCATAGAAAGACCGGGCAGGAGACGACGCTTTGCAGCCAAAGCATGCACAGCGGACTCAAACTTCCCGCGCGAGCCGTTGATCGTTGCTGCCAAACCGTAGCCGCTGCAAGTGAAACCATACCTGCAACCGGCAGTGCGTATGCCCATGCCGGCGCTTTTCCGAGCGCGACCGCGTCGCGACAGACAATCAACATTCCTGCAAGGCCAAGCGCCAGTCCGGCCCACACACTCTTCGGGCTGTGCTCACGGAAGACGCAGGTGGAAATGATTACTACGGCCACTGGAAGCAAGTCTGCAATAAGGGCGGCGAGACCGGTCGGAACACCAAGCTCGATTCCTCTCGCGACGCCGGCGAGATACCCCGCCGTCGCGAATACCCCGATGATCGACTGCCGGATCAATACGGGCAAAGGCGCACTCCGAATCTCGCGAGCGACGAAGGGAAAAAGACAGAGCGAAAGTGTTATGAACCGCCACAGCAGCACCAGAAGTACTGGAGCGTAATCCGCGGAGAACCGCATTCCAACAAAGCCGGAACTCCACGTCAGGACCATACCCGCCTCGAGCATGGGCAGCGGCACGCGATTCGCGTCGCGCGAATTGGGGTTCAAGCTTGCATTGTGTGTCGATGTTCTCGCCATTCATGCAGATTAGACCGCCGGGATGGATTCGAAAATTGAAATATACTGATTCAGTCATTTAACAGAATTAAACCATGAGTACCGTTCTCGACATCGATCTGCTGCGGACCTTTCACGCTGTTGCCCGGCTGGGACGCTTTCGCGCGGCGGCAGAACTGGTCAACAGGAGCCCCGCGGCCGTGAGCGTCCAGATCCAGCGCCTCGAGGCTATCGCGGGCGGGCGGCTCCTCGAACGGGACAATCAGTCGGTCACGTTGACGGCGCTCGGCAAGCGGCTTCTGTCCAGTACGGGCGAGGTGCTTGCGGCGCACGATCGCGTTGTGGAAGACATCAAGGGGAAGAGACTGGCCGGCCGGGTCATATTCGGCATACCGGATGAATACGCTGCGCATGTGATCCGCGATATCTTGCCGGGCTTCGCGACCAGTTGGCCCAACGTGGTTCTCGAAGTAAAGACTGCACCGAGCTTCAAGCTTCGCGATCAGATCAGTCGCGGCAAGCTCGATCTGGCGATAGTCGTTCAGCCCGCAAAGGAAAGCAGGTCTGCGGATGTACTGACCGTGACGACGCCGGTTTGGGTCGGCAGCCCGAGTTATGTCGTCGATGACACCCGTCCGCTTCCGTTGGCGCTTTATGCGGAGCCGTGTCCTTATCGTGCAGCAATGACGAGTTCACTGCAGTCAGCAGGAAGGAAGTGGCGGGTGATCCTCGACAGCGGCTCGACTCAGGTGATCAAGGCGTGTGTCGAATCCGGTCTGGCCGTGACGCTTCTCGACCGTGCACGGGTCAGCGCCGATATGCGGGTGCTCGACGGCCTGCCGCAGATTGAAGACCACGATGTGGTTCTGATGCGCGGCGATAGGGGCCGCACAACGGAAGCAATGGAACTCCTCGCAACCACGCTGCGGCAACGATTCAGACTTTAACGAAGGCATTCGCCATCAACAGGCATCACAACATGTTTTTCTCGGGACTTCTGGGTGTGCGCCGTTATGGCGATTGCGGCGCACACCTATCCACGATCGATCAAAGTTCAGGCTTCAGCCGATACAACTCCGGCACGAGCGCGAGCAACAGACGCTTCGCGGAAAAGAGGCGAGGCGAGATATGGGTGGCGACGTACCATGTCGCTGCCACGTTCATGCTTCGCAGTTTGAAGTCGGGGCCGACCATCGCGCTTGCGAAATGCAGATCGCCCAGCGTCTTGCCGATGATCTCCTGCTTGATCCTCGCGCGCGCCGGCGGGTCGAGCGCAATGAACGACAGTTCCGACATTTCGTGAAGCAGCCGGTACATGCTGTTGTAATGGTGCAGCGTTTTTGTCGTGAACATTGTCGAATCCATTCGCAGGCGTCTTTTGAATAGCGCCTGATTCAGCACGGCCACTTTGATCCGTTGCTGCAGCAGCAATGCCGCGAAGAAGTGATTGTCTTCGTACACGATGCCTTCCAGGAAGCGGAGGCTTCCGATCGCCGAACGTCGCGTAATGAAGCAGCATGGCGATACGAAATAACGTCCTTGCCGCAACGACTCGACGACGAACTCATCCGACCAGAACGTCGCGGTTCCGAGCGGCCGCCGGTAACCATTCACTTCCTGCTTGTACATGGGCGCGTCGTTCGGGAACACAGCAGCCTCGAACATGACGGCGTCGATCTCGGGATTGCTGAATTCCCGATGGCACACGCTCAACGTGTCGGTGTCGATAATGTCGTCGCTGTCCATGTAGTACACATAGGAGCCGGTCGCGAGCGAGGTGCCCAGATTGCGCGCCGCGGATTGCCCGCGATTGGGCTGATAGACATAGGTGAAACGCGGGTCGGTATCGCAATAGCGCTGCGCAATCGCGGCGGTGCCATCCGTGGAGCCGTCATCCACGATGATCGCTTCGAAATCCGTGAAGGACTGGCCGGCGATGCTTGCGAGCGCATCGTCGAGATAGGCCTGCACGTTATAAGCCGGCACGATGATGGAAAAAGCTGACATAGGGCACCTTGATTGTTTGATGAACCAGAACCGCACTCAACCCGCATCCGCGCCGCGTGGCTCCTGACCCGCCGACGGCGCAACAGGCGACCGACCCGCACCGCGCGAAGAGGGAGCGACGCCGCGAAAATACAGCCACACGAAGGCCACTGCGCCGACCACTTCGGTCAGGATCACGGCCACGATCGTCCCTTTGGCGCCGCCGTAGCGAGTGAGTGGAACGACATAGAGAAGATGCAGAACGGTTGCGCCGACAAACACATTGGTCAGTGAGCGCGCCCGTCCTTGCGCGAGCAGTCCCAGGTCGCCGAATACAACTGCCACGCTGATGATCGGCGGCAACACGGCCTCTAGTCTCAACAGAGGAATCGACGCGTGAAACTGCGGCCCAATCCACGTTTCGATGCCCCACGCCGCGAGCAATTCAATACCGATAAAAAGGCTGATCGAAGTCGAGAACACGGCAAGCATTGCCATACGCATGAGACGCTGCGCGGCTTGAGGGTCGGTCGCATGGTATTGGCTGATGCGTGGATAGAAAGCCTGGCTGATCACCATGAACATGGCTTGCGCCGCCACGCGGATCTTGTCCGCCATTGCGAACTGGCCGACTACTTCCGGTCCGTGAAAGTAATTCAGCAGAATGGAATTGAAGTTCACATAAAAGCTGATCAATACGAAAGAGAGAAAAAGCGGGAACCCGTCTTTCAGCGCCTCGACGATCTTGCTCGTGGATGTACCGACGAGTTTCACCAGTCGATTGCGATGGAGAATCCACAGCGCACAGATCGCGAGCAGCACATTGCCGAGACTCACACCAAGCGCGGCGAGCGCCGCGTCGCCCGGGCCTCTTACTGCGAGGTACACGAAGACCAGTCCGACGAGCCGCGAAAGAAACGTCGGTAAAACTAGCGCGCGCATGCGCTCCAGGCCCTGGAACAACCATATCGGCGTGACGGCGTTGGCGACGATCCCGAGAAACAACGCGGCCAGCACGTCGGCATGCTCTCGCAGGTCCGGCACGAACAACACACCCGCAACGATCAGCACGAGTGCTCCCATGACGAGCACGAGTCGCGCAGCGGAAGTGCTCGTGTAGACCTCTGCCAAACCGCGAGGGTCGCCGCGGTTCACGGAGACGTGCCTCGTTGCCGTGAAGTTGAAACCGTAGTCGGTCAACAAGACCATGTATTGGGCAACCGCCTGACAATAGGCGAGGACCCCGAACTCTCTCGCACCGAGTACATGACCCAGGTACGGCAACATCAGCAACGGTACGATATAGTTGCCGCCCTGGATAAGAATGAGATAAAGCAGCGTCTTACGAATCGGAGTAGTCATAAAAATTGGTCTGATGCGATGTGGCTTTCCTCCTGCGCGAGCCGCTCTACAGGATCAGGTGACGCTGTGCGCGGAATTCGGTGGGCGACATGCCGTACCTTTCCTTGAAAAGACGGCCAAGCCGGTTGCCGTCGCCCATTCCACACCGGCGTGCAATCTTCCCGATAGGAACGTTGGTGGAACTCAGCATTGCGCGGACAACTTCAAACCGCGTGCGCAGCAGGTACTCCAGCGGCGTCATGCCGAACTCCTGCTTGAAGCGTCGCCGAAAATTACGCTTGCTCATCGCTGCGGATTCCGCTGCTTGTGCCACGGAAATAGGCTTGCTGTAGTTTTCTTTTATCCAGCGCGCCGACTCTCGAACCTTGCTCGTCGTGGTGAGCGACTTCGCGTCACCTTCGCGGGGCCTCGTGGGCTTGACCGCATTGGTCTGCAGGTCGAGCGCGACCTTGCGGGCAATCTGCGGGCCGAGGTCGCGCTCGATCTGGGCGACGGCCAGTTCAGCTGGTGTCGCTCCGCTCGCGCGCGGTCCCGCAACCTCGTCGTCGAACAGAACGACGGGTACTGCCAGCCGCGAAGCGTTTTTATAAACCACCGCGAGCTTCGAGCCTTGCGTAATGCGAAGCGATGCAATGGCTCCCTGACGGGTGATCCACGAATGCAGGCGATCTGTCGGCTCGGTTGTCACCGCCGAGTCGCGGCAGGCCACGAAGAACGCATGGAAGTCGCTGATGCTGTAATGATTAAGTTGTTCCGTGCCAATGCAAATGCCACAGGAGCTGGTGACAAGCCCCCCCTGGTCGGACAATACCGTTAGACGGTAGGGCGCCTGCTCGCCCCGGGCGAGTTCCGCCGCGTTAGCCAGACGGAAAGCGTCCCCAATGGCGCCCGCGGTCGCCGTAAAGAAGTTCTGGGAAACGAGAAGGCCAATGTGCTTCGACGGTTGTGAGTAGTCGATTTTCTCATTGACACGCAGACTTGAGAATTCAACAAGATCCATCACGATTAGGGCTCCCAATATATTTATCAAATGCACATAGCCGGTCAGACGATAGCTGCATTGTAGTAACAGCTGATTCGACAAACTTCCGCCCAATCGGCGGCACAGCCGCCAATTGCTTGTCGCGCATCGCCAATACGCGGCCCTTCGAAACGCCGTCATTCACGCCGCATTGCGGCCCTGACAGCTGCTGCAATCGTCGAGACGATCCGTAGCGGAATCATTACGATCGCCACGACCGCGAAAACGACAATCACCGCCAATACATAAACAGTTGCAAACCCAATCAATATCGACGTGAACGCGAACCTTTCGGCACGCGATGCCAACGGCAGATCACGCCAATTGCCGTGCGGCCCGCCTTCTTCCATGGCTACTCTCGCTCAGGCGGTACCTGTGCGGGCGCGGCGGCGGAATTCTGTTGGCGAGACCCTGAAACGTTTGCGAAAAAGCTTCGCGAGTTGCGATCCATTGCCCATGCCACTGCGGCGCGCAATCTTGTCGACGGGCAAATCGCCCTCGGCCAGCAAGCGGCACGAGCGCTCGAGACGTGCTCTCAGCAAATACTCGGAGGGTGTCGTGCCGATCTGCTGGCGGAACCTGCGCAGAAAAGTCCGCTCGCTCATTGCAGCGGCTTGAGCGACCTCGGCGATCGAGATGTCGTGCTCGCAGTTTTCGGTGAGCCATTGCGCCGAAGCGTGGATTTTCTCGTCTTCCTTTTTCGGTGCTCCCGACTTTGCAGAACTTAAGGGACTTGAGTATGGAAAGAAGCTGATGCGTATTTCCGCAGGTCGCGCAATGACTGCGCCATGCTCTGTGTGGTCCAGGATCCATACGGGAGCAATTAAGTCTTGACAATCCAGAGTGGACCTGACGATAGACGCAAGCGTTGCATCCGTATCGGGCGCAATAAGCATTTGCAACTGATCGGTGCCACCGTGTGCGCGGCGGCGAATTGCCGCAGTACTTCCGGCAGCGACGCTTTCGAGATCGATTTCGTCGAGGCCGGCTTCAAGATCACGGCTCGAAACGATATCTATATGTGCATTCGTATTAATTAGACGAAGCACTTGTGCCGCATTATCCGTTGGTAGGAGGCAACTAGCGGGGCCGACTTTATTCATGCTGTCTCCTGTTGTTCAAGGTCTAACTATTTATTGGTTGAATGCCGGTCAGGTATGACAGTGCTTTATAGGGACGTGGGCGAAGAAGCGTCGAGGACGATGCTTACGCAATCTTTCTTCGCTGGGAGTTGAATGAAAGGATACGCTGTAAGGCTGGTTGCGTGCTCACCTAAATTCAGCCTCAAACAGCCAACCTTGGCTGACAACGCAGACGTGCGTTAAAACCTGCCGCTCAGTGCGGGAGAGCGAACGCCGAGGCGTTGAAAGTTCAACTTCATTGCCCTGAAAAAGCCTCTAGATCCGCTGAAAACGCGGCATGAAGAGAGTGTCATCCATAAACCTTAAAGAAATATGAGTAGGAAACCGAAGTAATTTCTGCCGCCGCATGGGTAAGCCAGGTATTACCCGATCGTGTCACCTTCCGACAACATCGGGTGTGTATCGGTCATTGCTTTCATTCCGTACACGGTGTACCGCTCAACCGGCGTCGGTGTGCAATGCAGCCTCCTTTGTGGCGCTGGCCGTCTCCGAAGCAGGTAGCGGCAATTCATTTGCCGCTTCGAGTCCTGCGTATTTGCGGATCACGTTGCGGGTAATCTGCTGAACTACGCCATTGCTCTTCGCCGCGCTATCCATTAGCGCGCGAGCCCAGTCGGTCGTGCCTACGTTAAACACTTCTCCCACGCTGCGGCGACCGTCACGAAGCAACGGACGGAAGATGCCGATCGCGCCTGCTCCGCCCATCTCCCAGCCCGCAAGCGGATCTGTAGTCGCCAGCGTTTCGAACGCATCGTCACTCCATTCGGGCGGGATGCCGTCGGCTTCATATCCGACGAGACGATCTTCCGCGCCAAACGTGTCATCCTTTTGCAACTGAGTACCGGCGAATATCCAATGTTCTGGCCGCTTGACGGTAAAGCCGACCGCTCGACGCTCGCATTTGACCCACCGGCGACGCCAGCGTGACCATGTGCCCCAGTGGCCGCCGCCGTGCTTATAAGTCAGTCCTATCAGATTGCTTTCATTGCCGCTTACACGCGGATCGAGATCGATCCGCTCCTTGAGCACGTCCCAGTTGTCCGCGAGCTTGCGCATCTCGGTGAGCTGACCGGGCTCCGAGCCGACGAACCTCACGGGCCGATAACACGTATTGCCGCTGAAAACCGCAAGGTTTCCGCCTTGCGTGACGAAATACGCGACATGCGCGCGCATTTCTTCGCTCCAGTACTCGTGGTGACCGACGCTCAGCATGCAGCGGTAGCGTGTCAGATCGAGAGCAGTCGCGCTGTGAAGATCGAGATCCGTGTAGAAGTCGCAAGCAATGCCTTCCTTGCGCAGCCATCGGATGAACTTGGCGTCCCAATGTGGGAACTGTTGACGGGTCGAGCGCGTATCGTACGGATCGACCGGTTCGCCGAGCCGTGCACCTAGCCCGCCGCCGGGGCGATGCAGGCTGACTTTATTCGCTGCCCGATAGCGGTGGACGCGATCGTCATAGAAGCTGCCGCCGCCCGTCGAGTTGTACGCGTGATAGGTAGCCGTAGGCACGATGTACGCAAGAGCCGCCGTCGGATTGCGCGGACGCGCGATGACTAGCGCCATGCTGTCGCTGGCGGGGCGTGCCGCGAATATCGGCCGATGCGCGGCGCACGACTGCCCAAGCTCGTGAACGGGCTTGCCGTCGGCATCGACCTCATAGGCGATCGCTACATAGGCGCCGGTCTCCAGGTCCGTCACGTTCGGCCGGATTGTGATTGTCGGCCAGTTCCAGTCCTCGTCGAAGCGCATCCGCACGTTATTGCCCGTCGATTCGAACAAGTACTTGCCGTCCTTCAACGTGGCCGTCACACCGTTTTTGCCTTCGACAACAACGCCGCACAGACTCGTCAGCGAGTCGTCGTCCTGTTGCTGATAAAGAGCAACGCTAAAGCGCGTGTTCGGCTGCACGGCGAGTTCGAAGCACGCTCCCGCCGTAAAGCTCGGATTGATCGGATAAATCTGCATGCTTGCTTCCTCGCGCTATCAAGCCGGCGTTGGCCGGCTCAATGAATTTCAATTACATGTGCGGCGCACGTTCGTCGTCATGCATCCGTTTGCTTGTACACACAAACTGTCAACCCATCTGTGCGCTACGCCTCATTCGACAGTGACCGACTTCGCCAGATTGCGCGGCTTGTCGACGTCGGTGCCGCGCGCGCAGGCCGTGTGATAAGCAAGCAGTTGCAACGGCACCACGTGCAGGATCGGCGACAAACAGCCGTAGTGGTTCGGCATGCGGATTACCCTTAGGCCATCTTCGCTCGCAATCCGCGAATCCTGATCTGCGAATACATACAATTGGCCGCTGCGGGCCCGCACTTCCTGTATGTTCGATTTCAGCTTGTCGAGCAGTGCGTCGTTGGGGGCGATCGCCACAACCGGCATCTGGCTTGTCACCAGCGCGAGCGGTCCGTGCTTCAACTCGCCGGCCGGATAGGCTTCCGCATGTACGTATGAGATCTCCTTCAGCTTCAAAGCGCCTTCCAGAGCGATTGGATAGTGCAAGCCGCGCCCGAGAAAAAGCGCATGCTCGGTCCGCGCGAATGCTTCGGCCCAGGCAATGATTTGCGCTTCCAGCGCGAGGACGCTGTTCAGACGTGCCGGCAACTGATGCAACTGGTCCAGATACTCCGCCTCCTGCGCCGCCGGGAGGCGCCCGCGCTGCTTACTGAGCGTAAGCGCCAGCAGAAACAATGCGACCAGTTGTGTTGTAAAGGCTTTCGTCGAGGCAACGCCGATTTCGGGTCCGGCACTCGTCAGATGCTGGAATTGCGCCTGGCGCATCATCGTGCTGCTTGCGACGTTGCAGATAGCCAGCGTGTGCCGGTGTCCCTGCGATTGCGCATGTTTCAGAGCCGCGAGGGTGTCCGCCGTTTCGCCCGATTGCGACACGACCACGACTAGCGTATGAGGATTGGCGACACTGCTGCGATACCGGTATTCGCTGGCGACTTCTACCTGCGTCGGTACTTTGGCAAGCGATTCGAACCAGTACTTTGCGGTCATGCCCGCGTAGTAACTCGTGCCGCACGCGACAATCAGTAATGAGTCGATTTCGCGGAAAGCGTGCCTTGCGCCGGGTCCGAATAAGTCAGCCGAGATCGAATGAACCGCCTCAATTGCGTCCGCAATCACGCTGGGCTGCTCGAAGATCTCCTTATGCATGTAATGCCGGTACGGGCCGAGCTCCACCGCGTGGGTGTTCGAATGTTGGAGCTTGATCTCGCGCTGGACGGTATTGCCGCGTTGATCGACGACCCGCACGCCGTCCAGCGTCAATTCCGCCATGTCGCCTTCTTCCAGATAAATGAACCTCTCGACCGTACCGGCGAGCGCCATTGCGTCAGACGCCAGATAGTTGCCCTGGTCGCCGAGTCCGACGACGAGCGGCGAGCCCGCGCGCGCGCCGATCACGCGGTGCGGATCATTTCTCGCGAATACCGCAATGGCGTATGCGCCATGCAGCCGTGCAAGCGCATGGCGCACGGCCGAAAGCAGGTCGCCCGAAGACTCCTTCTGCCAGGCATGATGAATCAGGTGAGCGACGACTTCCGTATCCGTATCCGATTCGAAAACGTAGCCGAGTACTTTGAGTTCTTCGCGCAGCGACTCGTGATTTTCGATGATGCCGTTATGGACGATGGCGATTTCGCCGCTGGAGAAGATCGGATGCGCATTCCTTGCGACGGGCGCACCATGTGTGGCCCATCTTGTATGTGCGATACCGATCATTCCGGACAAGTTTGCCTGCGCAACTTCTGCGGCGAGATTCGCAACGCGCGCAACACTTCGCACCCGCCGTAGCGCGCCTTGCTGAAGAACGGCAATACCGCACGAGTCGTAGCCGCGATATTCGAGGCGTCGTAATCCCTCGGTCAACATCGAAGTCACATCGCGCCGATCCACTGCTCCTACGATTCCGCACATGAAAAGCCCCTTGTTCGCAGCGGTTCAAACACCAACGGACTGAACTATCAAGTCTGTTGCATTGCAACCAAGCATAGACACCGCAGTGCAAACCGCGTTGAGCGCGGCGCGAAACGTTGAACCGTTGTCCGGTAAATAAGCACGCAGCTTTCACGCGCAACAAACATGAAACATAAGCATGCTATTTCGTCATTGAACAAATGATATCGATGCTATCGCGAAATGCCGATTAAACGGTGAGAATGCGTCGCACTACCGCATTTACCATTTAAGGAGCGATCGAACATGTATGCGATTACCGGTGTGACAGGGCAGGTTGGTGGCGCGGCGGCGCGCGCTTTATTAGCTGCCGGACATGAAGTACGCGCTGTCTTGCGCGACGAGAAAAAGGCCGCGCAGTGGGAGGAGCGTGGCGCCCAGGTGGCGATCGCATCGTTCGAGGACGCCGAAGCGCTCGCCGCAGCCTTTCGCGGCACGGCAGGCGTATTCGTGATGATGGCGCCGAACTTCGCGCCGGAGCCTGGTTATCCAGGTGCACACGCGGGAGCCGCTGTACTCAAAGCAGCGCTGACACAGGCGCGGCCTGAGCGCGTTGCGGTATTGTCTTCGGTTGGCGGCCAGCGTGTGTCCGGCCTTGGCCTGATCACGCAGGTTCATATTCTCGAAGAGGCGCTCGCTGACCTGCCGTTGCCCACCGCCATCCTGCGGCCCGCCTGGTTCATGGAAAACTCGCTGTGGGACATCGCGCCGGCTCGCGACACGGGCGTCATGTCGAGTTTCCTTCATCCGCTCGAGCGCGCGTATCCGATGGTCGCGACGGCCGATATTGGCCGCGTCGTCGCAGATACGCTTGCACAGTCCTGGCAAGGGCGGCGCGTGATCGAGATCGAGGGCCCGCAGCGCTACACGCAGCACGAAATCGCGGCGCTGCTTGGGCGGGTACTGGAGCGTGACGTGAAGGCGCAAGCGGTGCCTCGCGATCAATGGGAAGCGCGGTTTCAGGCGCAAGGCACGGCCTGGCCGGCGCCGCGCATTGAAATGCTCGACGGCTTCAACTCGGGCTGGATCGATTTCGAGCCAGGCGTAAACGAGCACGTAGTGGGCAACACTGCCCATGAGACAGTGCTCGCCGAACTCGTCAAGCGCGCTGGCTGATCGGTTCGAAAGGTTGCAACGCAAACGGCGAATAGCGCGGCGCAGTGTTTCAAGGTCGCGCGGTGACGCGTTATTCGCACTGCGTTAATTCACCCTGAATGTCTGTGCGCCAACGCTCATTGGCAATCAGAAAATTGATTGGCCCGTATAGGTCGTCAACCATTCGAGTGCGAGAACTCCGGCCAGTGAATTGCCGTTTGCATCGAGCCCTGGCGACCATACGCACACTGCCATTTCTCCGGGCAATACCGCGACGATTCCGCCGCCCACGCCGCTCTTGGCGGGCAGGCCGACGCGGTATACGAAATCGCCGGCTGCGTCGTAAGTACCGCACGTTAGCATCAGCGCGGAAAGACGTTTCGCGGAACTGGTGTCCAGAATGCGCTCGCCAGTGGACGGCGCCACGCCATGATTGGTCAGGAACAGTGCTGCCTTCGCGAGTTCAACGCAGCTCATGGAAATCGCGCATTGACGGCAATATGCATCGACCACAACTTCCGGCGCCATTTCCATATTGCCGAAACTGGCCATGAAATGCGCCATCGCACGATTGCGGTGGGCGTGCTGCAACTCCGATTGGGCGACGCGCAGATCGTAGTCGATGCTTGCTTCGCCTGTTAAGCGCCGCATGAATTCGACGAGCGCGGTTTCGGCCTGAACGAAGCGCCGGCACAGCACGTCGGTCACGATCAATGCGCCGGCATTAATGAACGGATTGCGCGGCTTGCCGTGCTCCGCTTCGAGCTGAACCAGTGAATTAAACGCATTGCCCGACGGTTCTCGACCGACACGTTGCCACAACTCGTCGCCAAGCAGCCGGAACGCCATCGTGCAGGCAAATAGCTTTGAAATGCTTTGAATGGAAAAGCGCGTGTCTGCTTCGCCGATCGTAAATACTTCGCCGGATGGCGTGACGATCGCCATGCCGAAGCTGTCGGCGGGGACTGTCGCCAGTTGCGGAATGTAATCGGCGACTTTGCCGGTGCCGAGGAAAGGCCGCAAGTCGCGATGGATCTGTTCGAGGATGGATGCGTAGTTCATGAGGCTCAACCCTGTGGAGCCGCGATTCTACTGGCAAGCATCCGCAATGTGTCGAGGCGGGCGCCGCGCGAAGCTTTGAGAGCCACTGCGACGCCCGCGCTGCCGTCAATGCGCGCCTGCTGCGTCCTGACCGCCGCCCTTTGCGGGCCGGGTGATCCAGATCAGCGGAATGATCAGAATGAAGATGACCGCCGATATAAAGAAGATGTCGTTCAGGCCCATCATCGCCGCCTGCGTATTCACGGTGAAATCGAATAGCGCGTGCGCAGATTGCGTGTTCATATGCAGCAACGACTGCGTCGAATCGATCTGCTGGTTGAACAACGGGTTGTTCACGGATGCGCGTTCGGTGAGCCTTTCATGATGCAGCACTGTGCGGTTGTTCCAGGCATTGCCCGCTACCGAAGTACCCACCGCGCCGCAAAACACGCGAGCGAAGTTCGACAGGCCGGCCGCCGCCGGGATCTTTGCGGGCGGCTGTCCCGAGAGAATGATCGACGTGAGCGGCACGAAGAAGAGCGCCATTGGAATGCCTTGCAATAGCGTTGGTATCACGAGGTGCCAGGTGTCGATTTCGATCACGTACTTCGAGCGCATATAGAAGACGATCGCGAAGCCGACGAAAGCCATCGTCGCGATGATGCGCGCGTCGGAGCGCGGCAGCACGCGGCCCATTACGGGCGCGAGAATCACGGCGAAAATCCCGAGCGGCGCGGTGACGAGACCTGCGTCGACCGAGCGGTAATTCAGATACTCCTGCATCCACTGCGGCAACAGCACGAGATTGCCGAAGAAAACGCCGTATGCGACGGAGATCGCAATCGTGCCGCCCAGAAAGTTGCGCTGCTGGAAAAGCCGCAAATCGACGATCGGGTTCTCTTCTGTCAATTCCCACACAAGGAAGAATGCGAAGCTGATCAGCGCGGTAATGCCGAGAATGACGATAACCGGCGACGCGAACCAGTCGAGATCCTTGCCCTTGTCGAGCATGATCTGCAACGAAGCTACCCATGTAATCAGCAGGCCCAGACCGACCACGTCGATTGGCGGCTTACGGGTGGGCGACTCGCGAGTGCGATAGATCATCCACGTGACGCCGGCAGCAAACAGGCCCACCGGAATGTTGATGTAGAAGATCCACGACCAGCTGTAGCTGTCGGTGATCCAGCCGCCGAGCGCCGGGCCCGCGATCGGACCGACGGTGGCGGTCATTGCCCATAACGCGAGCGCGGTCGACGCTTTCTCCTTGGGATACGAGCCGAGCAGAATGGCTTGCGACAGCGGAATCAGCGGACCAGCCACGGCGCCCTGGAAAACCCGCGCGAGCAGCAGGATCGGCAGTGTCGGCGCGATGCCGCACAGCCACGAGGCGAGCACGAACATCAGGATCGCGCCGACGAACAGCTTCACCTGGCCGATGCGCTGTGTGAGCCAGCCGGTGAGCGGAATCGAAACGGCATTGGCCGCGGCGAACACGGTGATGACCCAGGTGCCCTCGTCGACTGAAACGCCCAGGTTGCCCGAGATGGTCGGAATGGCGACGTTCGCTATCGACGTGTCGAGCACGTTCATGAATGTGGCGAGCGCGACGGCAATCGTCGCGAGCACCAGTTGGCCGCCTTGCAGCGGCGGTGGAGGGGCGGGTGGGGCGGACGCGGGCGCGGAAGGCGCCGCGGACGGTGGTTGGCTCAAGAGATTCTCCCGGATCGATGTGCCGCGGACCTCGCGCGCCGATACCCCAGCACTGCTGCGTGGGCATGCGCCGCTTTCTGCCGCTAATGTGCCGCCACGATGCCGCTAAGTTGCCACGAAGTTGCCACTCAGGGTGCCATTCATGCGCCCCAATGCGACGCTCATGCGACAGGCAGCGCCATACGGTGAGGCGGGTCCGCTGGATGCTCGCAAAAGGATACCTGTATTCATCTTTCGACGTCGCCGACGCGCGCAGGCAGAGGCGGCACGAGCAAAGCCGACAGCGTATGCTCGCGGCTAGGGCCGATCCAGACTGCATATGCTGCAGTTTGCGACGCAGCAGGCGGCCGCCATCAACCGCAATTCAAATACAGCAAAGGAAAGCAATATGGCCTGGGAGCAATTCGAACACGGCTGGCGGCGTGCGCCGCTGACTGCGCCTGCCAAGGGACTGGTGGTGCTGATGCACGGCGTGGGCAGCAATGCCCGCGACCTGATGCCGCTCGCGGACATCTGGAGCGAGCGTTTGCCCGACGTGGCCTTCACGTCGCTCGACGGCACCGATCCCTTCGACGGCGGTTTCGGCGGGCGTCAGTGGTTCAGCTTGCGTGACATTAGCGAAGGCAACCGCGAAGCGCGCGCTGCGACGGCCTATGCCGCGCTGCGCCGCATGCTCGAAGCCGAGCTGGCTCATTGGCAACTTTCTTTCGGACGGCTTGCGCTCGTCGGCTTTTCGCAAGGTTCGATCATGGCGCTACATCATGTGGCGACGAGCGCCGAGGGCGCTGCATGCGTCGTCGCCTACTCGGGGCGGCTTGCGTCGCCCGTCGGCGCGCATAACGGCACACCGCTCACCCTGATTCACGGCGAGGAAGACGAGGTGATTCCAGTTCAGGAGCTCGAATACGCCGCCGACGCATTCAGCGCGGCCGGCTACACCGTCGATGCCTATGCGTTGCCAGGCGTGGGCCACACGATCAGCGCGGACGGCGTCGCGCTCGGCGAGCAGGCACTCGAGCGCACGCTGGGCGCTTTGTCGCGCGATTGATACAGATCGCTTGAAAAGCGGGGCTAAAGATATCGATCTATTTGCCGTTAACTGCTCATAGCACGAAAATCACGCCCGTCGCGGGACTGCGCAGTGCCCGCGGCAGGGGTGACCGGGGGCGCATTTTTCATGCTGCCGTGCATGGGCGCTAACGACGCAAACAAGCGACGCAACTGAGCGAAGCCACGACGCGACGCTACAGAGCGACACAACAGAGCCTTCTTATGGCCAAACCGACGCCGCATCACCCGCTTTTCGACCGACTGTTCCGCCAGGCCGTGACGGTGGACCTCGGCACGGCCAATACGCTCATTTACACCGACGACGGCGGCATCGTGCTGAATCAGCCGTCGGTTGTCTGCTTCGAAAAAGATCACTCGACCGGCCCAAAACGCGTCACGGCGGTGGGCGCCGAGGCGCGCCAGCTTCTCGGCCGGGAGCCGCGCAATCTGGAAGCCGTGCGCCCAATGCGTCATGGCGTGATCGCCAACTTTTCCGCCGCTGAGCACATGATCCGGCAGTTCGTCGATATGGCACGCCCGCGGCAATTGTTCAGCCGCCGCGCAGCATTCACGCTGTGCGTTCCTGCGAGCGCGACTCAGGTCGAACGTCGCGCGATCAAGGAAGCGGCCGTCGCGGCAGGCGCGTGGAAGGTCAGTCTGATTGACGAATCGCTCGCGTCGGCTGTCGGCGCGGGTTTGCCGGTGTCCGATGCGACCGGCTCGATGGTCGTCGATATCGGCGGCGGCACCACGGAAGTCGGCGTGATCACGCTCGGCGGCACCGCGTATAGCGGTTCGATCCGCGTGGGTGGCGATACCTTCGACATGGCGATCATCAGTTACGTGCGTAATCTGTATGGCGTGCTGCTGGGCGAGCAGACCGCCGAGCACGTGAAGAAAAATATCGGTTCGGCTGTGCGCGACGTGCCGGCCGAGCACATGAACGCGACTGGGCGCAGCGTGGACGACGGTTTGCCGCGCACGGTGCAACTGAGCAATCATGACATTGCCGACGCGATAGAAGGACCGCTGCGCCAGGTGATCGGCGCTGTGAAACGCGGGCTGGAAATGGCGCCCGCCGAACTCGCCACCGACATCGCGCACAACGGCATCGTGCTCACGGGCGGCGGCGCGCTGCTCGGCAATCTGGAGCGGCGCCTCTCGAACGAGATCGGCCTCGAAGTGCGCGTGGCCGACGAGCCGCTGACGTGCGCCGTGCGCGGCGCGGGCGCGGCAGCCGCCGCCGGCTTGCTGGAAGAGTTCGCTTACGAGTAAGTCGACCGTAGCCTGCCGCGCGTTTTCGGCAGCACTCCAGCCGCGAATCTGCCGACCGGCACCGCAAGACGGGGCTATGTGACAATACATGTCACGTGGCGCTGGCAGATTCCTGCAAGCGCTCGATCCTCCCACTCAATTCATCCGGCCGGCGTTGCGGCGCTGCCGCGAACCATCTGTGAATCGATCCGCTTCTGAGTCCTTCGGTACTTCCGCTTCCTTTATCGAACTGGAAAGCGGTTTGCGCATGCCCTATGTCGAGGCTGGCGAAGGCGGACTGCTGCTTTTCGTGCACGGCTCGCTTTGCGATTATCGTTACTGGCAGCCGCAACTCGCCGGCCTTTCGAAGCATTACCGTTGCGTCGCGGTGAGTCTCACGCACTATTGGCCGATGACCGATACCAGGCCTGACGCCCCGTTCAGCTGGAGCGCGCATGCGGATCAGGTTGCGCAATTCATCGAGCGTTTCGGCGTGGGAGCGGCCCACGTGGTCGGTCATTCGCGCGGCGGCTGCGTCGCGTTTCATTCCGCGCGTCGTTACCCGCAGCACATACGCACCCTGACCCTGGCGGACCCGGGCGGCCCGTTGCAGATCGCCGGCCGGCCACCCGCAAGCGTGCCCGAAACAGTCAACGCGTTGCGAGCGCGGGCGGCGCAGTTGATCGAGGCCGGCGACGTGGAGGCGGGCCTGCAACTGTTCGTGGATTCGGTGAGCCGCCCCGGTTTCTGGGCGATGAGCACGCCGGCTTTTCGCCGGATGGCAACCGACAACGCGGCCACGCTGCCGCTGCAACTGCGCGATCCGTTGCCGCCTTACGTGCCCCAAGAGGCCGCCGACGTGCGTTGCCCCGTGCTGCTGATAGACGGCGAAAAAAGTCCGGAGATGTTTCGGCGCACGGCGGCCGCGTTGCAATCGTGGTTGCCCGACGCACGGCGCGAAACGGTGCGCGGCGCGTCGCACGGCATGAATCTCGCGCATCCGTCGGCCTTCAATCGTTACATCGACGAATTCATTCGCGCGACGAACGCCAGGTGACCGGCGGATCTTTCAAACGGATTGCTTAGGCCTTGCGATGCGCGTCCTTGTCGAGCGCGCGTTCCGCCGCTTCGCCAACCAGGCCGTGATAATAGAGATGCACGCCGATCGCGAGCGAGTCGTTGCGGATCTCGTGAAACGCTTTCCACGCTTTGGCCGGATCCTTGAACAGCAGGTAGTGCGCTTCATGTGCGATCAGATCCGCGACTTCGTGCAGCCCGTGCCCATGCAATACGTCGACTAGCGCGTCGAGGCTGCGATGCGTGCGCGCGTCGGTGCGCGGATACAGCATGTGCAGCACGGCGACGTCCTGCGTCTTCAAAGCCGCCGAGAGGGCAACGACGATGTCCTGATGGTTCAGCGCGCTGACGGCGCTGTCTTCGCTATGGACGTGGTCCGGAAAAAGCGTTTCAAGAGAGGCGTTCATTCGGGTTCTTCCTGTTCTTCTGGCTGATTAAAAAAGGCCCGCCTAAGCGCGGCGGGCCATGACAGCGATGTGTCCGCCGGGCAAGCAGAACACGAATTCAGTATCGCAGATGCGTCGCTGCGTACTCAGTCCTGCCAAAGCAAAACATTGTTGCTGTTTAGCGTCTCAAGGCAGGTCTCAAGGCAGCGACTAATCGAGCCAGGCGGCGCGACGTTGCGGGTGCAACAGGTCCGCAACGCGCCAGAACGCGGGGCGCTCTGCACGTCCTGTGCCACCGAAAAAAACCGAAACTCCCCCGCGAGAAGTTCGTCTGAAGAGACCAGACCTTCTACAATCGGAAGCGACCGGGCACCACCCGCCGCAACCGGAAGTGAAGCGAAACGCAGCAGCGAACCATAGGAGCGACCCTGATGCAGCAGCCTGAAGCCCTCGGCGGCCTGTCCCACTCGGGCGGAATCGATCACCGCGAACCCGAGCAGGACGGCGTTTTCATCCCGACGGAAAACCTCAACGTTGCCAGCGCCACGCAGCACGTGCTGAAGTCGGGCGACACCTTCATCGTCAACGATCCTCTCGGCGATATCACCGGCCACGACGACGGCCTGTTCGTCAACGACACCCGCGTGCTTTCGCAACTGCGCCTCACGTTCGGTGGCCGCGCGCCCTCGCTGCTGTCGGGCAGCGTCAGCAGCGACAACACGTCGTTTACCGCGCATCTGACCAACCGTCCGTTGCCCCCGCTCGGCGGCGACAGCACGCCTGAGGGCGTGATCCACGTGGAGCGCGTGCGCGTGCTGTCGGGCACGGTGCTCAACGAAGCAATCGAACTCACCAACTACGGCGCGAGCGACGCGATCGTGCCGCTGTCCATTTCGTTCGGCAGCGACTTTCGCGACATGTTCGAGGTTCGCGGCCTGAAGCGCACGAAGCAGGGGCGCATCGAGGCGCCGCGCGTGGAGAACGACGAAGTGCTGCTGGGTTACGTCGGTCTCGACGACGTGGCGCGTAATGTGCAGATCGCTTTCGCGCCGCAGCCGGACAAGCTGTTCGCCGACCGCGCCGACTACACCGTCAAGCTGCCGGCTCAGGCATGCGTGTCGATCTATCTGTCGATCGCGGTTCAGGTGGTCGCACAATCGCCGGATGCGCCAAGCGCCGGCGTGTCGTCGCCGACCCATCCGGTGAGCGAAGCACATATGTCGCAGATCGACACCGAGCGGCCGCGCGTCGGCCGCACGGCGGTGCGCGCCGCGCTGGTGGATGCGCACCTCGTCATGCGCGAACGGCGGCGCGTGACCGCGCGCGTGCGTTCCAGCAATCCGCTTTTCAACGCGTGGATCGACCGTTCGCTTGCCGATCTCGGTTTGCTGACCACCGACCTCGCGACCGGCCCGTATCCGTATGCGGGCATTCCATGGTTCTCCACGCCGTTCGGGCGCGATGCCGTGATTACGTCGTTGCAGACGCTCTGGTTGCAGCCGCAACTCGCGGCCGGCGTGCTGCGTTTTCTTGCCGAGCATCAGGCAAGCGAGAACTCGCCGTTTCGCGACGCCGCGCCCGGCAAGATCATGCATGAGATGCGCAAGGGCGAAATGGCGGCCACCGGCGAAGTGCCGTTCGCGCTGTATTACGGCGGCGTCGACACCACGCCGCTCTTCATCGTACTGGCCGGCGCTTATGCGGCTCGCACGGGCGACATCGCGCTGATCGACGAACTGTGGCCGGCGCTGGAGCGCGCGGCAGGCTGGGTCGCGGGTGTTTGCGACAAGAATCGTTATGGGCTGCTCGACTATCAGCGCGAGTCGGACGGCGGCCTCGCGAACCAGGGCTGGAAGGACAGTCACGATTCCGTGTTTCACGCCGACGGTCGCTTCCCCGATGGTCCGATCGCGCTCGTCGAAGTGCAGGCTTATGCGAGCGCCGCGTTCGACACCATGTCTCACTTTGCAAAGCTGCGCGGCTTGCACGACGCAGCCGCGCAATACAAGGCGCGTTCGAAGAGACTGCGCGAGTGTGTCGAAGAAAAGTTCTGGATGGAAGAGTCCGGCTTCTATGGGATCGCGCTCGACGGTCACGGTGAACTGTGCCGTGTGATGGCGTCGAACGCGGGTCACCTGCTGGCTTTCGGTTTGCCTTCGCGTGAGCGTGGCGAAGCGGTGGTTCGCGCGCTCGACTCCACGCTGTTTCACACAGGCTGGGGCGTGCGCACGCTGGCCGCGAGCCAGTCGCGTTTCAATCCGATGGCGTATCACAACGGCTCGGTCTGGCCGCATGACAACGCAATCTGCGCGCGCGGGCTGTCGCACTACGGCGGCAAGGCAGCGGCGGTGCGGCTGTTGCAGGCGCTGTTCCAGGCGGCCGTCAATTTCGACATGCGTCTGCCCGAGCTGTTCTGCGGCTTCCCACGCCGACGCGGCGAGCCGCCCACCGCCTATCCAGTCGCCTGCCTGCCGCAAGCGTGGGCAGCGGGTTCGCCGTTCATGATGCTGGAGGCGTGCCTCGGCATCACGATCGACGCCGAACGCCGTGAAGTGCTGATCGAGCAACCCATGCTGCCGGAGGGCATCGACTGGCTCGAAGTTGGCGATCTGCGGGTCGGCGACGCGTCGGTGTCGATCACCTTCCGCCGCATCGGCGAGAAGGTGGTGGCCTCCGCTGAGCAGGGCGACGTCCGCGTCGTGGCGCTTCTGTGACGTCACCTGCGTCGTCCGCGGCGGTACGGCCCGCCGCCGGTCGGCAGCAGGTTCTGCGCCCTGAGTGCGTCCGTTATCCGGCCTCGGCTTAGTCGGGCTTCTTCAGGCCGCTTGGATTGGCAGGCGTGCCGGGCGATGCGTCAGGACGAGGCGGGCGGGCGCCTTCGTCTGGGGCCACGATAATGCCCGAGCCGACCGGCAGCGACGCACTGCCGGTCGCCGGTGCGGAAGCGGGGGCTTGCGGCTTCGCGCTGCCCGTCGAGCTTGCGTCCGTGCGTGCGCGGCTGGTCCCTGAGCCCGCCGTGCCGCCCTGTGCATGCGCTGTCCCTGCGAACGCGAGCGCCAATGCGATTGCGACGAGTCTCGTGAGCATGACGGCTTCCTCCGTCTGAAATCGGCGATGGCGCGCGGCGGCACGCATGTGCATCGCCGGATATGCATATCGGATTCATAGCCCAGCGCAGAGGGTGGGTCAATCAGGGGGAAATACTCCGTTTTAATTGCAGGCCGTAGGGCACCGCAGGCAGGCCTGCGCAGGTTGCGCTTCGTGCAGCGGCATGCGGATTGCGAGTGGGGGAACGCAGAGGCAGTGCTTGCGCCGAGGTCTTCGACACGGGCGGCATTAGCCTACGTGTGAACGGAGGAAAGCGTCGCGAGAGGCGCTATTGAAGCGTCGTGCGCACTCACGCTGTACCGACGCTCGCATCCCGATCCGCGTCCGCGTCCGGTTCCGGCTCGGTTTGTCCGTGCGAAATGCGGTAGGTGCCTTTGCCGGCCTTTTTTGCGCTGTACATGGCCTCGTCGGCACGCCTGATCAGGTCGTCGACGGGTTCCTGGGCGTCCGCCAGCGCAATACCGATACTCGTGCCGATATGGATGGTGCCGCCCGCCGTTAGCGGATAGGGCTTCGCTATTTCGCGGATCACGCGCTCGGCGATTGCAACGACCGCATGCAGAGCGGCATTCTCGACGATCACGGCAAACTCGTCGCCGCCGAGGCGTGCGGCAAATTCGCCATGCCGCAGCGTTTCGGTAAGCCGCGTCGCGACTGCTTCGAGAACTTCGTCGCCGGCAGTATGGCCATGCCTGTCGTTGACCTGCTTGAAGCCGTCCAGATCCAGGTAGAGCACGGCGGTCCGCGTATCGCTGCCGCGGCGCGCGCTCGACAGAATCTTCCCAAGCCGCTCGCGCAGTTCGCGCCGGTTCGCAAGTCCGGTAAGCGAGTCGTGGCGAGCCAGATACAGCACCTTCGCCTCGCTGTGCCTGCGCTCGGTCACATCTTCGATAATCACGACGGCGCTGCCGTCCGGCACAGGATTTCGCGTCAATTCCAACTGGCGGCCGTTGGGCAGTGCGAGTGCGAGGGGGCGCCGTTTTTCGCGGAGCCACGCGGAGCATTTTTCCGTGAACTGCTGACCCAGCCGTTCGCCGAACTGCACAAAGCCGAGATGGCCGATGAACTCGGGTAACGGCACGTTCAGTTTCAGCGTGTCGAGCGTCGCGCCGAACAACTGGGCGGTGCGGCTATTTGCAATGGCCACCTTTCCCGACCGGTCGATGGTGCAAAGCCCATGCGGCATGTGAGTGAGCGCGGCGTCGAAGCGCACTGCGAGTTCGGCGTGATTCTGCTCCGCGATCATCAGGGCGACGAGTCCCCTGTAGTGGCGCTGCACGATAGATATCATGGCGCCGACGTAGAGAAGCAAAGGGGGCACGAGGATCCACGAGCCGGCGATAGGCGAGAACAGTGCGCCCAACCCGATGGGTATCGTGACGAGGCATATCTGTGCGATGGCGAGGCGCGGTACCGAAGCGTTCCGCGAAGCGACTCCGCCCAGAATGCCCGATGCGACCATGAGGGCGAGCGATGCCAGAGTGGTGTCGGCGGTGCCGACGCACCCCATGGTCCCCAGTCCGAGCATGAGGCTCGTTGTGAGGCACAACGGGGCGTACGTCGCTGCCCACGGACGCGGGTTGAGCGGGCTGTTCCGGTTATGCGACGTGTACGCGTGAATGATGCTCAGGCGTCCTAGCAAAACCCACGCGTCCGCGAGCAGCCAGAGAATCGCCCACGGCTGATGCAGGCGCGCGTAGGCCACCGCGGCGACGAATGCACTGGCAACCACTGACATGAGCAGAGGCCGCCTGTTGTCGAAAAGCGTCGCCAGCAGCCGGGCACGAATGGACGGCGATACGGCCGCGCCAAGTTCGGGCGGAGTCGCGAGAATCGACTTCGAAACGGAAAGATTTACTGCCATGGTACCGCTGGGGTCAGTGCTGGGGCGGAGCTACATTGCCTGTCTTAACGGCGAAGGGGGGCGGTTCTTTATGGGGAATTGCCCGAGGGGCGCGCTCGCGGTTCTTTGGCAGGTTGCAAACGGAAACTGGTGCGGTTCGTTCCCGTCAGCGTTGCGTTGCCGAATTGCGCGCGTTATCGGCTACGCAACGACTTGGTCCGGTTAGTCAGTCGCCGCCTTGCGTCGCGAACAGGGACATGGAGCTGGGGCCGTGACGCATCATTAGCGAACGACAGGCATCCACAAGGTGTTCCGCATCCATCGGCTTCGTCAGGAAATACCCCTGGACGTGGTCGCAGTTTGCGTCGCGCAGCGTGCGTAGCTGCTGCTCCGTTTCGACACCTTCGGCCGTCACTTGCATACCGAGTTCGTGCGACATCTGGATGATGCCCCGGATAATCGACGCGGTGGCTGCGTCGCGACCCAACCCCGCGGTAAAGGAGCGGTCGATCTTCACCGTATCGGGTGAGAAGTCTGCAAGATAGCGCAGGCTGGAATAACCGGTGCCGAAATCGTCGATGGCAATGCGCACGCCAAGGCGCTTGAGTGCCATCAGCGTTTCCTGCGCGAGCGACGGGTTTTCCATCAATGCGCTTTCGGTCAACTCTATCTCGAGGCAACGTGGCGGCAATGCATGCTTGCGCAGCGCGTGGTCGACCACCGCGACTATCGTGTCGTCCCTGAGTTGACGCGCCGACACATTCACCGACATGCAAAGCGCCCTGCGTCCGGCAGCGCGCCAGATTGCCAGTTGCGCGAGGGCCGCATCCATGACCCATGCCCCGACTTCGACAATGAATCCGCTTTCCTCCAGTATGGGGATGAAGCTTCCCGGTCCGACCATTCCTCGTGTTGGATGATTCCACCGAACGAGTGCTTCAACGCCTTTCACCGCCAATGAAGCCGTCTCGTGAATACCCTGGAAATGAAGGACGAACTGCTCTGACGCAAGCGCCATAGGCAAACTGCGCTCGAGTTCGAAATCGCCAAGTACATCGCTCGACGCTTTGTCGGCAAAGCGGAAGCCGTTGCGGCCACCTTTTTTCGCCGCATACATTGCGATGTCCGCGCTTGTGAGGAGCGCCTCGTGATCCCGGCCGTGCTCGGGAAAGAGAGAGATGCCGATCGATGCCGTAACGAATGGCGCAGCGTTGTCTTTCCGGACGTCGGTAGAAAAGACGTTCAGAAGAGACTGTGCCAACCCCGCCAACGCAGCCTTGTCAGTCTCGCCGCTGATGATGACCGCGAACTCGTCGCCTCCGAGACGCGCAATGCATGCGTCGGAGGGCAGCGCCTGCTGAATAGTATTCGCGATGTCCTGCAACAGACGGTCGGCGGCCGTATGACCCAACGTATCGTTAAGCACCTTGAACCGGTCAAGGTCGATAAACATGAGGCCGAACGGAACGTTCTGTCTGCACAGTGTTTTCATCCGCCGAACGAGGGCGGTACGGTTGGCGAGACCGGTGAGTCCATCGGTGTAGGCTAAACGGTCGAGTGCCGCGAGGCGTTCCTGCTCCGACGTAATGTCCTCGCTCACGCCGATAATGCGCACCACGGTTCCGGACCCATCGCGGACCGGGTAGGCCGTGCTTCTGATCCAGCGCAGGCAACCATCGGGGCGCCGGATGCGGTATTCCGAGCGGCCTTCGACCCCTTCCGACGCGATACGATGCATCTCCGCCAGCAACGGCTCCAGGTCCTCGGGCAATACCAGGTCGAGCCACGCCGAGGGCCTCGTGCTGAGTTCCTGAGCTTTGATGCCGAACACGCGCTCAACGCCCGCACTCACATGATAAAAATGTTCGAAATGCGCGCTGTACGAGTAGAACACGAGCCGGACATGCGACTCCATCTCGTGCATGAGTTCATTGCGTTCGCGGAGTGCTTTTAGCAACTCGCACTGCTGAGTGACATCTTCTGAAGCACACAGAAGCGCGACTACCGCGCCGTTCTCTGCAGTAACGGGTGTCAGCGTCGAATTCCACCACTTGGTGCGTCCCTTGGTCGTCGGGCAACTGCCGGTGAAAGAAGCGCTCGTTCCGGCAAGAGCGGCACGCCACGCGTGCTCGGCGGCCGTGCGCTCGTCGCCGCTCCAGAAATTGAGCCAGTCCGCGCCGCTGAGTTGTTCCGGCGACTCGGCTTCCATCAACGCGGCTCCGTGCTCGGACACCCGCAACATTTTTGCATCGGTATCGAGCACCTTCAGGCAGTCGCGATTCGCGTTGAGAAGCCCACTCGCGAGTGCAATTGCGGCGCGCTGCCGGGCGTGGTCAGAAGCGAGCTTTCGACCGATAGCCACGAGCCCGACGACGCCTGCGGCCAGTGCCAGTGCAAGACGTACGGTGGTTGCCGCTTCGCTGGCGACGCGATGCGCCAGAATGCCTAAGCCGATGCCGGCGGCGGCAGCAATGAGGAGACTGGCAAGCGGTAGAGTGCTGCGTTGACCGTACTGGCCGAGAAAATACGAGAGAAACTGCTGGTTGCGGGCCGACGAACTAGTGACGCCTGCGTGAGTATTGCCCTGAGACCGCTCTCGACTGGAAGGTTTAGGGCGCCATGCCGCTTTGATTCTCACGCTGTTCTCCGACTGCCTGTTCGCGTGACCGTTCGAATGCCGCGTGCCACTACGTCCCTAGTATTACGGTCCATTTGCGCGAATCTTTAATGGCGGGGTGCCTGAGAACGGGCGGTTCTTCGTCGGGGCGCGTGGGCGCGCGCCTCTGCTTTGTTGGAGGGCCGCTCTACAGATCTATTGCCGGCCGCCGATAAGATACTTAATGCGTGCAGTGGTTAACAATGGACGATAAGTCCAAAGCTGTGCGGATAAGCGAGCGAAGCTCTACGCCGAGCGGCGAGATATTGTGACGTCTGGCGTTATCGGCTCGACGCCGAAGCAGACAATGACGGTAAATACGAAATGGCTTCTTTCAAGATTCACGATCACGCGGCCGAGCAGCCGCAAAAATGTTCCGGGTGCCGGGACACAACGCGCCCGCCCGTTGAGATCGGGTTCGCGTTTCAGCCCATCGTCGATGTAAGCGCAAGCGCGGTGTTCGCGTGCGAGGCGCTGGTGCGCGGCCCAAATGGCGAATCTGCCTATTCGGTGCTCTCGCAAGTCGATGACGCAAACAAATATCAGTTTGACCAGCACTGCCGGCAGATCGCCATTGCCAGTGCAGCCGCGCTCGGTCTAGACGCATTTCTGTCCATCAATTTCATGCCCAACGCGGTCTATAAGCCCGAGGTTTGCATAAGGAGCACCCTCGATGCAGCGCGAACGCATGGCTTTCCTATTGAGAGAATTATCTTCGAGACGGTGGAAGGCGAGCATTTGACTGATCGCTCCCATCTCGTCGACATTTTCCGGACGTACAAGCAGTTTGGCTTCCTGACGGCAATCGATGATTTCGGAGCCGGTTATTCCGGGCTTTCCCTACTGGTCGATTTCCAGCCCGACATCATCAAGCTCGACATGGGACTTTTACGCGGCATCGACACTGACGGTGTGCGTCAGCGCGTTGTGCGAGGCGTCCTATCGATCTGTCAGGATTTAGGTATTCGCGTGGTTGCGGAGGGCATTGAAACCAAGGGCGAGCGCGACTTCTTCATTGCGCATGGCGTCAGTCTCATGCAAGGCTATTTTTTCGCTAAACCGGGTTTCAAGTCCATTCCGACCGTTGATGCGGCCGCGTATTTAACCTGACGGCGGGCAACTCAGCGCGGACTTTCCAGGCCAGACCATCACCAAGGCGCCGCAAGCGCCGTACCCGAGGCGAGCTTCCGCTCGCTTTCGATGCTTCATGCCCATGCCGCTCTTGCGAGCGGCATGCGGCCTTGTGCGCCTTCCTCTTCTCTATAAGAAGCCAGCAATACTCTGTGCCGCTCCACGTATGCGACGGCAGGCATAGCGGTTGCGTATCGCTTACCGCCCATGCGACGTGATGCATGCCAGGTCGATCAGAGTACGACTGCGGCCAATGGGTCGACGACGCGCAATGTCGGGCCTGCACCGACGGCGCTATCTCACGTGCACGAAAAGGAGCGCCGACCTGGAGACTGGTTCGGTCGTTCGAATACTCAGGGAGGTAATCATGGAAGCTATGAAGAAAGCAATGCTCTGTTCAGTGTTGGTGGCAGCTTCTGTTGGCGCCGCATTCGCGCAAGGCGCGGGTGGCGGCGGGAGCGGCGGTGACGGTGGCGGCAGCGGTGGCGGAACCGGCGGCACCAGTGTCGGGACAGGCGGTGCGGGCGTAGGTGGCGCGAACGGCGCGGGCCAGGGCGGCGCGGGAATGAGCGCACCCAATACGGGTGGCGGAGCGACATCCTCGTCCAAGGGTTCCCATTCGACAATGGCGCCTACCCGCAAGCCGCAGAAGAACGCACAGGGCAAGGGCGCGTCCGATACGGCTGCCTCCAGCGCGCAATGAGCGGCCTTTAGCGTCGCTCGCGCAGGTGCGCGAATCTGATGCGTTGTAGAAGAACAGCGGCCCACCGAATGGTGGGCCGCTGGCGGTGAATTGTGTCAGTTTGTTCTCAACCGCACTCGCTACCATTTCCTCACGCGCGCTCGACCGAATCCCTGTTCAGCATGCTTCGCGGAATCGACAGAATGAGAACGCAACTGACGAGCAGGCACGCGCCAAGAGCATAAGTGCCATTGTTGATATTGCCGGTCAGATCTTTAGCGACACTGGTAATCATCGAACCGGTGAAGCCGGACAGGTTTCCAACGGAATTGATGAGTGCAATGCCCGCGGCCGCCGCGGTGCCAGAAAGAATCTGTCCCGGGAACGTCCAGTAAATCGGCATCAGACCAAGAATCGCACACGTGGCAATCGTCAGGAAAACAATCGACAAAGCAACGTTGTTCGCGAACGCGGCACTCAGGATCAGGCCGATACCACCAATACAGGCAGGAATAGCGGCGTGCAGTCTGCGCTCCCCGGTCTTACGCGAGTGCCAGGCGTTCCAGATCATTGCCGCAACCGCACTGAGGTACGGAATAGCGGTCAAGAGACCAATGTTCAAAGTACTCTTTACACCAGAAGCCTTGATGATTGAGGGCAGCCAGAAGGCCAAGCCGTAGAAGCCAGTGTTGAACGTGAGAAGAATAAAGGTCAGCAACCAGACACGTGGGCTCTTCAACGCCGCTGCAACGCTGTGGGTCTTTTTCGAGCTTTCCTGTTCAAGATTCCTTTGCAGCAGAGCTTTCTCGGAAGCCGTCAGCCAGTTCGCCGATTGAATGCCATTGCCCATGCGGAAAAGCACGACGAAGGCGACGAGAATAGAAGGAATACCCTCCAGCAGAAGCATCCATTGCCAGCCTCCCATGCCGAGCAGGCCGTGCGTGTTTTCCATCAGCCAGCCGGAGATGACGCCGCCGAGTGTCAGGCTGACCGGAATGGCAATCAGGAAGCCCGACATCGCCACGCTTTGGCGCCTCGCGGGAAACCAGTAGTTCATATACAGGATGATCCCCGGGAAGAACCCGGCCTCGCACACTCCCAGCAGAAACCGGAGAATGTAGAACATCGTCGAAGTCTGTACATGGAAGAAATGCGAAAGAGGCGAGATGAACGCCAGTGACGAGGAGACAATGCCCCACGTCACCATAATGCGTGCAATCCAGAACCGCGCACCGTATTTGTGGAGAAGTAGATTGCTGGGCATTTCAAAAAGGAAATACCCCCAGAAGAAGATGCTGGCGCCCACGGCGTAAATGCTGTCGCTAAAGCCGAGCGCGTCGAGCATCTGCAGCTTCGCAAATCCCACATTGACACGATCCAGATACGCGACCACGTAGCAGAGAAGCAGCAGCGGCAGGATGCGCTTCAATACCTTTCGATACAACTGTTCTTCGGCCTCGCTGGCTACGGCGGGTGCCGCCGCTGCCTGAGTAAGGGTTGGCATTGGGACTGTCTCCTTTTGGTATGTCCTCTGCGAGGAATGCCCGACTTGATGTTACCGATAACATCGGCGGGCAAAGCTTTCCCCCGTGGGAAAATGTTATCGGTAACGAAGGTAGCATGATGCGCCCTCGAACGGCAAGCCAGGGGAATCTACCTAGGCGCGCAATATCGGGTGCCGTATCATGCTGAGTCGTTGCGAGTCGTTTATGCCGCAGTTCCGGCTGACTCGCTCATGAAAGCAAACCACCCCGAGACCGATGGGCAATCCCCGCATCAACGACCGTACCGTCAGCGACCGGCATCCTGGTCCACCTCGCATGTCGGACGTCGCGCGTATCGCGGGCGTTTCGAAGATGACGGTGTCTCGCGTACTGGCGGGGCACAGCGTGGCGCCGGCAACCCGGGAGCGCGTACAGCAGGCAATCGACGACCTCGGCTACGTGGCCGACGCCGCCGCCGGCGCGCTGTCGTCCGGGAAGTCGGAATTCGTCGCCGTGCTCGTACCGTCTCTCGCTAGCTCGAACTTCTCGGACACCGTGCGTGGGCTATCCGCCGCGCTAGAGCCTCATGGCCTGCAGATTCTTCTGGGAGACACCGACTACGACCTCGCTCGCGAAGAGCGACTGGTTCGTTCGATGCTCAGATATCAGCCTCGCTGCATCGCGCTGACCGGGTCGCAGCATACTGAAGGAACGCGGCAAGTACTCGAGCGCTCGCGCATTCCCGTGGTGGAAATGTGGGACTTGCCAACCAACCCGATCGACATGGCGGTCGGTTTTTCAAACGCCCGGGCAGCGCGTGAGATGGTGCGATATCTGAAGGACCGGGGTTACCGCAAAATCGGTTTTCTGGCCGGCGCGAGTGACCTGGATCGACGCGGTCTGGAGCGCCTGAAGGGTTACCAGCAGGAGATGAAGGCACAAGGGCTCGGCGAGCCCCGGGTGATCCGCTTTGGCGAATCGCCTATCACCATGAGTCACGGCGCTCCCGCGCTAGATGCTCTTCTCGAACGATGGCCCGATACGGATGCTGTCATGTGCGTGAGCGACATGTCCGCGTTTGGCGCCATCATGCAATGCCACCGTCGCGGACTTCGCGTTCCCGACGATATCGCAGTGGCGGGCTTCGGTAATTTCGAAGTGTCCGTTTGCTGTAACCCGACGATTACGACGGTGTCAGTCGACGCCTACGGTATCGGCTCGCGCGCGGGGCAACTATTGCTGTCGTCAGTCGCGTCGGTTACTCCGCGCGCGATACCCGAGCGCCGCAAATTCACTATCGATTACACGGTGATTTCGCGCGAAAGCGCGTAACCTTTCCTGGTGCACAGCGTCTGCGCAGCGTGATAACATCAATCGATGTTACCGATAACAGATCTGACCAATCTAACCGATCTGTCTGCACGGAGACCGCAGCGAGCGCCTCGGCGCTAACGCTGTCGCAGCAACGGCGATAGTCGCTATCGGATTGCACGACATCGCCACGACATGGACACGACGGAGTACAACGCATGACTCAGCTCAATGCCAGGCGCTTGCGCAGCCAGGAATGGTTCGACGACCCTGCCAACGCGGACATGACCGCGCTTTACGTAGAGCGCTTCATGAACTATGGCCTCACGCGGGAGGAGCTGCAGTCCGGGCGGCCCATCATCGGTATTGCGCAGACAGGCAGCGATCTGGCGCCCTGCAACCGTCACCATATCGAACTTGCGGCGCGTACTAAAGCAGGCATTCGTGACGCAGGGGGAATTCCGATGGAGTTTCCGGTTCACCCGCTCGCGGAACAAAGCCGCCGTCCTACTGCCGCACTCGACCGCAATCTCGCTTATCTTGGTCTCGTTGAGATCCTGCATGGATTTCCTCTGGATGGCGTCGTGCTGACAACAGGCTGTGACAAGACTACGCCCGCGTGCCTGATGGCCGCCGCAACGGTCGACATGCCGGCGATCGTCTTGTCAGGCGGTCCGATGCTGGACGGTTGGCATCAAGGCAAACGAGTGGGCTCGGGAACGGTGATCTGGCATGCGCGCAATCTGCTCGCGGCGGGCGAGATCGACTACGAGGGGTTCATGGAACTGACCACCGCATCGTCTCCGTCCATTGGGCATTGCAATACGATGGGAACCGCGTTGTCGATGAACAGTCTCGCCGAAGCGCTGGGTATGTCGCTTCCGGGTTGTGCGAGCATCCCCGCAGCCTACAGGGAGCGCGGACAGATGGCGTACGCAACGGGCAAGCGTATCGTCGACCTGGTGCGAGACGACGTGCGGCCGTCAAAAATCATGACGAAGGCCGCGTTTGAGAACGCGATTGTCGTGGCTTCGGCGCTAGGCGCATCGAGCAATTGTCCGCCCCACCTCATCGCGATTGCTCGTCATATGGGCGTTGAGTTGAGTCTGAACGACTGGCAACGTGTCGGCGAAAAAGTACCGCTCATCGTGAACTGCATGCCGGCCGGCGAGTATCTGGGCGAGAGCTTTCACCGCGCGGGCGGTGTTCCGGCGGTGCTGCGCGAGCTCGACCGCGCTGGGCTCGTGCATCGTGACTGCCTTACCGTTTCGGGCCAGGTCATTGGCGCTCTCGCTGACAATGCGGCTCAACCCGACCGCGACGTCATCAAGACGACCGACGAGCCGTTAAAGCACGGCGCTGGATTCATCGTGCTCTCCGGCAACTTCTTCGACAGCGCCATCATGAAGATGTCCGTGGTCGGCGATGCGTTCAGAAATACCTATCTGAGCGAACCCGGTGCAGAAAACAGCTTTGAAACAAGGGCAATCGTGTTCGACGGACCCGAGGACTATCACTCCCGCATCAATGATCCGTCGCTCAACATCGACCAGCATTGCATTCTGGTGATTCGCGGTGCGGGCACCGTGGGTTACCCAGGCAGTGCCGAGGTCGTGAACATGGCGCCTCCTGCCGAGCTCGTGCGTAAAGGTATAACCTCGCTGCCCACAATGGGCGACGGCCGGCAAAGCGGAACGTCGGCAAGCCCGTCGATTCTGAACATGTCGCCGGAAGCGGCTATTGGAGGCGGGCTCGCTCTTCTGCAAACGGGCGACCGCATTCGCGTCGACCTGAATACGCGGACCGTGAATGTTCTGGTCGATGAAGACGAGCTTGCACGTCGTCGTGAGACAGTGAGCTTCGACATTCCGCCGGCGCAGACCCCGTGGCAAGAGCTATATCGGCAGACCGTCGGTCAGTTGTCCACGGGCGGATGCCTCGAGCCCGCAACGCTTTACCTCAAAGTCATAGCAGAACGCGGCAACCCGCGACATTCCCACTAAACCGGCAGCGCTGGCATCGTATCGCGATGCCAGTCCGGCCGACTCGATCTGCCTGTGTGAACGGAGACAACCCTCATCATGACGTCACAAAACCCCACCAGCTATCTGCCTGACGACTTGCAGCGGGCGCTGCTTGTCGGTCGTGTCTGGCGCAAAACGGCCGCATACGAAGGGCCGTCTGTCGTAGTGGTGCGTAACGGCGAAGTACTGGATATCACCGCGAGTGCGCCGACCACTGCCGACCTGTTCGATCGTGAAGACGTCGTTCAGTTTGCCCGGACGGTTGCGGGTGAGGCGCTTGGCTCCGTTGAGAAACTGGTCGAAGCAAACCTGGGCGCGGTGCAAGAGGACGCGCCCCGGTTGCTTGCTCCCAATGACGTACAGGCAATCAAGGCATGTGGCGTCACGTTTGCCGTTAGCCTGATTGAGCGGGTGATCGAAGAGCAGGCGGGCGGAGATCCCGCTAAAGCCGAAGAGGTCCGAGGAACCATCGCCGCTACCATCGGCACCGACCTGTCGAAAATCAAGCCGGGTTCGGAAGCAGCAATGAAACTCAAGGCGGAACTCGAACGACGCGGCGCATGGTCTCAGTACATGGAAGTCGGCATCGGGCCCGACGCCGAAGTTTTCTCGAAGTCGCAGCCAATGTCCGCAGTGGGTTTCGCGGCCGACGTCGGCCTGCTCGCGGCGTCGAAGTGGAATAACCCGGAGCCGGAAATCGTCCTTGCAGTGAATAGCCGTGGCGAGGTTGTCGGCGCAACGTTAGGCAACGACGTCAATCTGCGCGACATAGAAGGGCGCTCGGCTTTGCTGCTGGGCAAGTGCAAGGACAACAACGCGTCATGCGCTATTGGTCCTTTCGTGCGTCTGTTCGACGACTCGTTCGACCTCGACTCCGTTCGCAAGACCAGTGTTTCCCTGCGCGTGGAAGGTGCGGACGACGGCTTCGTCCTGGAAGGCGTCAGCCATATGAGCGAAATCAGTCGGGACCCGGCGGATCTCGTCGCGCAGACATGGGGACGTCATCACCAGTACCCGGACGGTTTCATGCTGTTCCTCGGCACGATGTTCTCGCCGATCAAGGACCGCGACACGAAGGGCGGCGGCTTCACGCATCATCTTGGCGACAAGGTGACCATTTCGGCTCCCGAACTCGGCGCGCTGATCAATACCGTGCGACTGAGCACGGAGGTCGCGCCATGGACTTTCGGTGTGCGCGCGCTTTATCGCAATCTGGCTTCCCGGGGCGTGCTTTAAGCTACCTTTGAGCGGCTTCGTGCGGGCGCACGAAGCCGGGACGTCTTATTGCGCCTGTGCGGCCTGACGTTGAGCGGCCTGGTGTTGTGCGGCCTGCTCCTGAGCGCGCTGTTTGGCGAGGTGCCTGCCCACCATGCAGCCGCCGACCGCGCCGACGACAGCATGGTGCCCCGCGTAATGCCCGGCGACGCCGCCCACTACCGCACCCTTGATGCAGCCCGCGGCGTTCGCCGTGCCTGCCGCCCCGAAGACCAGCGCGGTTGCAACGAGGGCAATTCTTATCGGCCTAGCTTTCATTCGAAGATACTCTAAAGTTGGATGGTGGGATCTGGCGCTTTAGGGCGCCATTTCAATACCCGCGCCATTCATGACGCTCGCGCCATTCGTGCTCGCGCCATTCGTGGCGACGCCACTCACGTTCACGCCATTCGCGACGCTCTCGCCATTCACGCGCCCGCCAGCCCTCGTCGCCGTATGCGACGGCGACAGGGGCGGGAGCATATACGACTGGAGGCGGCGGTGCGTAGACCGGTTCAGCCGGCGCATAGACTCCCACCGGGATGCCAATTCCAACGCCGACGTTGACATGAGCCGAAGCGGCCGTCGACGCTGCCAATGCAGCAAGACCGAGTACTACGCCGAAAATCTTCTTATTCATTTTCGCTACTCCCTTGCACGCGTTGCGTGCCGTGTCGGTGAACATGGCTCGAAGTGTAGGAGACGAGTCCGGACACAGGTGCAACGGCTCTGCGAGATTGGTAACACGACATTACGCGCTCATCGGGACTGCCGGCCCGCGTCGCAGAAAGCCTGTTGCAATGTCACGTCACGGCGCCACAACTTTCGCCTGCCGATGTGCCATGATGGCAACAGAAGAGAAGGCGTAAGACGGTCACGTGGCCAATCGGGCAAGGGAGGCAAAAGTGACGAATGACGACAATGTGTTGGGCGAGCAGTCGGCGCAGATACCGGAAGCGCTACAGACACTCGCTGGATACCTGGAACGGTCTCTTGACGGCGCTAGCAGCGTCGTCATGATGCGGCACACGAACGATCTCTGTACCGTCTATCTGGGCAATCCCGAGGGGCCGCGTGAGGAACTCAGGCAGATCGGCGCGATATCCACGGCGCTTGCCAATGAGATGCTCGAGTCGACCTCTTCAGGGGTGAATCTCATGCAGATCGACGGGCAGACGTATCGCTTTGCTCGCAGCTTCACCGAGGTCGGCGGCGTGGCGGCTGTTGTCTTTTCAACCGAATGATGTTGCTCGCGGCGTTGCTTTTGACCGTCGAGCAACGCTCGGTGATCGTTTCAAATGGCGTCATGCGCCTGATCGGTTAAAGGAGGATTGGTGCGTTCGAGAAAGTATTTCGGCCTTCTGCTGTTCATGGCAGCCCTCGCTTCGACGCGTGCGTGGGCGAGTGACATTCAATGCGCTGCAACCCGGCAGCCGGCAGAGCGCGTCATATGCGACCACGCCATTCTGAATAACGAGTACGACGATATCGTCGCTAAGCAGCAAGCGCTGCTTAGCAGCGGAAAGCTGTCATCCGGGCAACTCGCACAATGGCGGCAAGCGCGCAATGCTTGCACCGACGTCCACTGCATCGACACAGTGTTCGCGCAATGGAAAACGATGGCCCGGTCCATTTCAGCGAACGCCGCGGCTGCTCCGGCGATCGCTTCGTCAACAGATTTCGCTCCTGTCGGACCGGCATCCGATGCAGGCGCTCTCGCGTCCGACGCCGGAACGTTGCCTGCGTCACAGGCATCGCCAACATCCGAGGCATCGCTCGTGCGTCAAGGCAGTGCGGCCGGCGTAGCGCTTCCGCAACCTGTCGCCAGTCAGGCGTCCGCGCCGGCGGCCGCTGCGGTTGCCACAGGCGCCCGCGAACCTCGAAGTGCGACAGGGTTGGCAACCGCACTGACGGTGCTTGTCCTCATCGCGGCCGCGTTTGGCGCGTTTGTCATCCGTCGTAAGCGAAGTGGCGGCTCGCCTAAGCGTCGTTGATAAACGGTCGCAAGAGAACCGTCATCAAGCCGCGAACCCCGGCACACGAGTAAGCTTGCGGGTGCGCAGCGTCGCCTTCTCAAGGCGAGAACAACCTTCGTAACGAGCAAGGGCGGCCCGCGCGACTCCTCGCAAATCATCGACAACTGACAAATGGACCTTTGGATTCAACCCTGTGCACGGTGCGCCGACCTCTACGGAATGCCGGCGACCGAGCCCCCGCATCAGGACCTGACGCTCAACGGTGCGGGCGCCGTTAAAGACGCGCGAGCCGAGGAACACTACACGTGCCTTCGTTGTCGCGGTGTGTTTGCGCGAATCCTCGCGGGTCCGCCGACGCGGCGGATCTGGATGCTGCTGAACGCCGGACAGCATTGATGCGTGTGTCTTTAGTGCGTGCTCGCAGAGTCTTTCAACGTCACTGAGGGGAAAACCATTTCCCGGAATCGACTGCGATAAGACGAGGGAGCTTCGATGCACGCCGGCGAGCCGACCTTCCACTGTGCTCAGACCGGTGCAGCGAACGTTTCGTTTACCATCTGCTCGCTCTTACGCCAGAGCGCCGCTGCGTTGGCCGGGTCGAGCGCATAGCTTCGAACGCCCTCGCTAACAGGGGTAATCACTGCATCGTCAGGAACAACCCCGCTCACATGACAGTTCTCGCAGTACCGGCCGCCGATGTCATCGGCCGACGCGACTGCAGCAGTCCACACAGACGTCGCTGCGCCCTGGGGGATGGTCTTGAACTGGAAAGGCGCTTTCCCTTCAGATGCGAGCTGCTTGTTGATCGCCTCCACCATATTTGTCAGCTGTTCTTCGCCCATGTGTCGTCCCAGTTCAGTCTGAATTCCACCAGGATGGACAGCCGCCGCTCGTACGCCTCGGGCTCGATGACGCTGGTCGAACGCAACCGCGAAAAGAATGTTTGCTGTTTTGGATCGGCCATATGCCACGAACGGGTCGTAGGGCGTGCGCTCGAAGCCCGGGTCATCGAGGTCGACATTCGCGAACCGGTGCCCCGAAGATGCGAGCATCACCAAGCGTCCTCCGTCCGTGAGCAGCGACGCGAGCCGGTTCACGAGCACGAAGTGCCCGAGGTGATTGGTGCCGAACTGCGTCTCGAAGCCGTCCGCGGTCTTTCCCGGAGGTGTAGCCATGACGCCCGCATTGGCGATGATGATGTCAAACGGCTTGGCCTCGGCGAGCAGTTTGTCACTGCAGGCCCGAACACTGGCAAGGCTCGCCAGGTCCAGTTCAACCAGTTCGATGCTGCCACCGCCCGCAGCGGCTTCCTGCCGCGCATCGGAGATTGCACGTGCTGCTTTGTCCAGATCTCTCGCAGCGCCGACCACGGTCGCACCGTGTGCCGCGAGGGCCCGCGCGGTCTCAACGCCAAGTCCCGCGGATGCACCCGTGACGAGAATCCGCTTTCCGTCGAGCCGTATGCCCGACAACACATCGTCAGTCGTCGATGTCGCTCCTAACTGCTTCGTCATGCCTTCTCCCGTCACTGTAAGATGAGGCCACTTTTACAATTCAACAAAACGGAGGATGTCTCCGTTTTCAATATACTAAGCGGAGTGACCCTCCGTTTGCAAGTGCGAATTGCACCATGACTGCGTCCACGCCCAAAGAGAAAAAGCCCCGAGCCGACGCGCTACGCAACCGTGAGCGCATCCTTGAAGAGGCAAAGAAAGCCTTCACCAGTGAAGGAGGTGACATTAGCCTCGAGGAGGTTGCGCGGCAGGCTGGTGTGGGCCCCGGGACGCTCTATCGCCACTTCCCAACCCGCGAGGCCTTGCTTGAGAGCGTCTACCGCGCCGAGGTCGAAAGCCTGGCGGAAGAGGAGCGACGGATTACCCAGGAGTTGCCGGCCGACGAGGCGCTGAGAGAATGGATGCTGCTCTTCGTCGACTACATTGCGACCAAAAAAATAATTGCGCCGGCGCTGAACTCGATCGTCGGGGGGGCGACGAGCGAGCTGTTCGAGTATTCCGGAAAGCAAATCAAGGCGGCAATTCAGACGCTTGTGTCGCGTGCGGTCGAGAGTGGAGACGTCCGGGCAGACCTGGAACCGCTTGATTTGCTGCGTGCACTGGTCGGCGTGTCGAATGTCGCTTCGGCTCCCGACTGGCAGCAAAGTGCGAAGCGATTGGTGGACATTCTGTTGCTCGGGTCAAAACCGGGTAACTGACACCTTCATATCTGGCTGTTTTCCGCATGCGTCAGCAAGCGCTTGCGTATCCGCAAACAATCAGCGGAATAAGGCACGAACTATGCGCCTAGGGTCATGTGCATGGCAAACGCTTGCACGAGACGTTTTCTTCCAGGTGCATCATGAACTATATCGTTAAGACTTTTTGCGCTTCAGTTCTCGCGGTCGCGCTGTCGGTCGCAGCGTACGCACAAACCGGCCGACCTGCTGGCGGGACGGCAACGCCCGGTGCCGGCGCCGGTTTGGCAAAGTCCCCAACCGCGAGCACGGACAGCTCCCCTGATGCCAAGGGCACTGGCGCCAATGAGGCGCGCATTGGTCCGTCGATAGGTCGTTCCACTCACAGCAAGACTAATGGTCTCAATATGGGCACTCGTAGTGGCGCGAACAGCGACGTCAACATGCCGCGGAACGCCCCGAAGCAAGGCGGCCAGTAGCTTGAACGCCGCGAGGGCAGTGGGTCAACGCGTTGTCTTCGGGTCGGGCCAGGGCCAACCCTTTCGCGCCTGGGGCGCATTCTGCTCGTCGGACGGCGCGGGCGCGACTGAAGTTACCGCCTTCGCGTCGTCATGCGATCGTGCATCCCCCGCGTCATCCGCTTTGCCGGCAAGCCCGTCCCCAAACCATGCGACCTTTTTCCGAAGGTGGCCGACATAAGTGTTCCAGCCGTCGGGGTTCCCGTCAAAGAGCTCGTGCTGAACGGTCGACGCAAGAGCTTTGCGGTTGAGTTCGGTATCGAGCAGTTCCTTTGGCCACAGGAAGAACGCGCTGGCGACGCGTGTGCTGAAATCGGCCACCGTCATCTTCGGCGCAAGCGTTCGCAGGAACCCAAAATCCCGGAACAAATGCAGTTCCGCCGCAAGCTGTACCACCGGCGTGTCGGGTGTACCGGCGCGGCTTAGGCAGCTCAGAGCTTCGAGCATGTCTCCGAGGTGGAGTAGCAGTTCTCGTCTGTCAAATCGGTCGTCCATCGAATATCTCCATTCGCTGCATCCGCTTCAGAATAGATCAGCCTTTCCGGCGCAACGCTTCGTCCCGCAGCATCTTATCCTTGCGCGTCATCGTCGGCCAATTGCGACGCCATGCTCCGGTTGAAGAACTGAGTTCCGCTGCCCCGTAGACAAGGCGAGAGGTACGGGACCTCGCTAGCCGGATTACGCATATCGTTGTCGCGCGGTGCGCAGGCGGGACCCAGTCACTGAAGCTTCAGTACAAGTTCTCGCATACGGAGCGCTCCAGGCACGACCCATGCGCGCCTGCAAAGCAGTTATGCGGGGAAGTCCATGAGCAGAATATTGTTGGTAGGCAAAGAGCCTGATCTGATTGAGGTCGTGCGACTTTCTCTGGAGACCGACGGTCATCACGTCATGACGGCGCTCGATTGCCTGGAGGCGTTGGAAATGGTGTCAGGGAGACTTCCCGACATCGTTGTCACTGACTCGAAGACGGTAGACGCAATCGCCCTTTGTAAGTTGCAACGACACGCGCAGCCGGGCGAACGCTTTCGTGTCATCCGGCTCTCCGATGGCCCGCAGCCGACCGACACCCGCGCGTCCCTTGTCGACGCCTACGTTCAAAAGCCGGTGGATGTTCAGCAGTTGCTATCGCTGGTTTCGCAACTGACAATAGAGAGACAGAATTTGAGTTCCGACAGCAGTATCGACATCAGATCACGCTGAAGTCTGCGGATGATCGTGTGGGCTTTGTTGTCGTAATGCGAACTCGCTGGTGAGTGCCGGACGAGTTTGTGAGGGTGCGCACATAATTCGCCGCCACCCATTGCTAGCCTTGCAGACTTGGGAGGTACCTAGCCATGCACGCAACGCCGGTCGAGTACGCGGGCGCAACCATAGTGCCCGTGGCGTCCCTATCCGGGAACGGTTATGCCGCGATTGCCATCGTTACCACCAGCCTCGGCAAACAGCGCGCCTATGGGCCGCTGAAACGCTTTCCTACCGAAAAAGCCGCATGCGAATACGCCGTGTCTTACGCGAAATCCCGGCTTGACCGCCGATGGAGACGCGCCAAGAAATGACAGGGCGCGACGGCGCTGCCTGCTGAGACGACGTCCGCTTGACGGCTTCGCGGCGTGGGCGGCGAGGCAGCGCGCTCCAAGTTGCGAAGCGACAACGCGGTGCGCGTTGGCTGCACCCAATCGCGCAATTTGCGAAGCGCAAATTGATGTTGTCCACGCCCCGAGTTGCGCTCCGTGCGCAGCGACGTCCCTGCGTCAGCGAAGCGATACGTCGGCGTATCCAGAGGCTACAACCCCAGACGAAACGGTAAAGCAACGCGACTTGTTCAATGCCCTTCAGAAAACAGCACGCCTTGCGCGCTGGCGTGCGAAGCGGCTTTCTTGTCCGTTAAGAACTCATTGCGATCCTTGCCTGCAATCCAAGCGGGTGCTCGCCCACGGCCGCTCCACGTCGAGCCGCTTATGGGGTCGCGGTACTTTGCTTCCAGCTCATTTGCCTGAACGCCTACCTTGCGCCCCGTCAGCTCGGAGACGGTGATGCCATACTCACCCATCTTTTGCACGATTTCGTTCAACACGAGGAGGGTCTCTCGTTCCCTGGCTTCAGCCAGTTGCTTGTCCAATGCTTCTTGTTGCGCGCGCAGTTGAGCGATTTCAATACCCTGATATGCCATATGTTCTGAACTCTGTTGCCGATTTCCCCGTCGATCGATTTCGGCGGATGGTTTGCAAGTATAGGCGGTTTAGATGCCCGCACGTGATACGGTCGAGCGATACGAAAAGAGGGCAGCGGTGTCGCCAGCCCGACAACCATAGCGATCGCTTGAAGTGATTTCGTGAGTAATCGAACGCATGGCCAGCACAGACGGACATTGCGTTGAGAAAACGTAAGTTTTCATACTGAAGCTCACTTGCAGTGAAATCAGTTGGACGGGTCGTGATGATGGTGATGCGCGTTGTCATGAGCGGCGTGATGCCCATGAGCGCCGTGTTCGTGCTCGCCTCCCTCCATCATGCGCATCATGCGGGGACCGCCGGTTCTGAAAAAGACAATGCCGAGAGCGATGAATACGATGCCGAAAACGATGTTCAGCACGGTGGTGTAGTTGAAGGTAATTGCTGCGTCCACGACTGCTGTATGCCGTTCCGTCGGGACCCATCCGAGTGACTGGAACAGTGCTTCGACCACGAGGGCCGCTGAGACCATCGCAAGATAGAAGGTCACAGCGAGGAACACCGTCATCCGGCCGCCGTAGTATTTCCGGTAGATGTTGAGAATAGGAAGGATGATGAGGTCGCCAAAGATGAAAGAGGCGACACCGCCGAAGCTGATACCGCCATTCCACAGCACTGCAGCGAGCGGCACATTTCCAACGGAGCAGGTGAACGACGCAACCGCAATAAAGGGGCCGACAAAAGCGCCCCAAATCATTGCCACCGTCGGATGACTGACAAGGAAGAATTTCTGCCAGAAGCTGTCCGGCACCCAGGCGCCGAGTGCGCCAGCGATGAGCAACCCGATCCCGATGTCGCGCCACAGCATCGCCCAGTTCATCACGTAACTATGGCTGATTGCTATCCACCCGTCTCGCGATGAGAGACGTTCCTTCCAGGTGCCGTGCTGTTCGCCCATCGACATGGCCGCATGCCCCTCCATACTGCCCGCGATGCCCTTATCTGCTTGCTCAATAGCTTCCTTCTTCAGCGACTGCCTGAGAAAGAAACGGAAGAGCAGCACTAGCACGATAATCATGATGGGGCCGCCGATGAATTCAGCAGCGGCGAACTGCCAGGAAATCAGCACCCACATCAGCACGCCAAGTTCGAGCACCAGATTCGTGGCTGCAAACTGGAACGCCATTGCGGAGGTGAAGTCGCCCCCTTACGCACAATGGAGCGGGCCATCGCGACGGCCGCATAAGAACATGATGAGGACGCGGCACCGAGGAGGCTGGCGACCGTCAGCGAGCGAGGCGACGCGTCAGGCAGAAGCTTCGACATCTCGGACTTCGAGACAACAACTTCAATCACGGCAGAGAACAGGAAGCCGAGACTCAATCCCCAGAAAATCTGCCACAACATCGTGAAGGCCATCCACAGCGCATGACCCAAGGCAGTGACAATCTGCATCGCAACCTCCTGGTAGACATCTATACCAACGGCGCCCGGTTATAGAAGTAAATGCCGTGATGTTCATGCCGTCAGCTTCGCAGATGTCTTCGAAACCCCTCAGCGATTGAGAGGCCAGAAGGGTGGATGCTGACACCGACATGGTCACATTGAAGTACGGCGCACTGGAGGACGCCCGGATGCCGTCTATGAGGAAGGCGGATATCGCCCGAGAGCGGGGAATTGCCGCACCTTTTCGAGTAGACGTTCCAGTGCCATCAAGAAAGACGAAATTTGGTCGATATTTAGCCTGTTGTATTTACTGACAGAGAGAAGACGTGGAGGACAACGATTATCTGGCGGCCTTCGCATTCTGCGTCACCGTCGACGCCATTCGGAAGGCGCAAGGGAAGATGATGCCAGAGGACCTTCCGGTTGGGTCTATGGAGCGCATGCAGGCGGAGGTCGACCTCATAGAAGACACGCTTCGCATGCTTGGCATAGCCCCGGACGCGGCGAACGGCTTCCAGGACGGGCCGGAAGAGTAGTTGGCGCACTCGATGCATCAGGCTCTTGCGGAAACTTCTCCCTCCGCCCGGAAGGCGTGCTTTCGAATCAACGGGCTACGGCTCCCCAGGCCAGTTTGAACTTCGAATCTTGGTCTGGTCTAGCGAACCCTAGGCCAGCTTGATTTGCGAAGTTTTGCTGGGACAAGTCGAATTGCGACAGCACAGGTATTGTTTGCGAGCCACCATTGCATCACGCACCACAAAAACCGGCCCACCCCAGGTGGTAACATTTGTTGTCACGCATCCCGCTTTCTCAACTCTGCTCCGGGCCATCGCATGCCAGACAGTTTCGACCAGCTCGCCGCCCTGATCCGGGCGCGCTTTTCCGAACTGAGTCCGCAATTTCAGATGGGCGCGGCATTCCTGCTTGACCATCCGGACGAGGTCGCGGTCTCGTCGATGCGCAAGGTCGCCGAGCGAGCGCAAGTGCAACCGGCGTCGCTCGTACGCCTGTCACAGCAACTCGGCTTTCCCGGCTGGAACGAACTGCGCAACCTGTTCGTCGCGCGCGTGCGCACGCGGCCCGAACCGCTCACGAGCCGCGCTCGCTCGCTGGTCAAATCGAAGGACGCGCTTGCCCACGATCTTCTCGTCGCACAGCAACACAATCTCGAAGTCACCGCGGCACACAACGGCCGCGTGATCGTGGAGGCAGCGCGCTTGCTGCGGCGTGCGCCGCACGTTCATGTTGCCGGTTTCCGCTCGTGCTATCCGGTCGCGTTCGGACTAGTGTACGGCTACCGGTTTTTCCGCTCGTCGGTGTCGCTGCTCAACGGCGAGGCCGGCACGCTCGAAATGCAACTTCGCACGGTGGAGCGAGATAGCGCCACCATTGTCATCAGCTTCGCGCCGTATTCGGTCGAAGCCGCGCGCGTCGCGGAAGCCGCGCTCGAAAAAGGCAGCAAGCTCATTGCCATTACCGACAGCGCCGTTTCGCCGATTGCACTGAACGCGGACAAGGTGCTGATCTTCGCGCACGAAAGCCCGTCTTTCTTTCCATCGCTAGTCGCGGCCACGGCGATCGCAGAATCGCTCGTTGCGCATCTTCTTGCACTGGAAGGCGCGGACGCCGTCGAACAGTTGAGCATCGCCGAGCAGTCGCTGCACGCGAAAGGCGTGTACGTGCCTTGATGGGAACCCTTTGTGGAATTGCCAGTGGTGCGGTTACGCATCGTTTGACAACAAATGTTGTTGAGCGGTATAAATATGTATCGGTTGTTGATCGAGCGCACGGCGCAGCTTGAGCGGCCGCCGCCGTCCACTACAGGTGAAGGCCATGTCCACCGTATTTCATCGCTCACCAAAGCAGTCGTTACCGGTTGCCGTTGCTGGCGACGGCATCGAGATTATCGACTCGACGGGCAAACGTTATATCGACGCTTCGGGCGGCGCCGCCGTGTCGTGCCTCGGACACAGCAACCAGCGCGTAATCGACGCCATTAAACGGCAGGCGCAACAGTTGCCGTACGCGCACACTTCGTTCTTCACGACCCAGCCCGCCGAGGAACTCGCCGACCGGCTCGTTGCGAGCGCGCCGCAGGGCCTCGAACACGTGTATTTCGTGTCGGGCGGTTCGGAGGCGGTAGAGGCCGCGCTTAAGTTAGCGCGTCAATATTTCGTGGAGAAGGACGAACCGCGGCGGCGCCATTTCATCGCCCGGCGGCAGAGCTATCATGGGAACACGCTCGGTGCGCTGGCAATCGGCGGCAACGCGTGGCGGCGCGAGCCCTTCCTGCCGATGCTGATCGAAGCGCATCACGTGAGCCCGTGTTATGCGTATCGCGAACAGCGCGCCGACGAAAGCGAGACCGAATTTGCGCAGCGTCTTGCCGACGAACTGGAACAGAAGATCATCGAACTCGGCTCGGATACGGTTGCTGCTTTCGTCGCCGAAACGGTGGTCGGGGCGACCGCGGGTGCGGTGCCGCCGGTGCGCGAATATTTCCGCAAGATTCGCGCGGTGTGCGATCGCCATGGCGTGCTGCTGATTCTCGACGAAATCATGTCGGGCATGGGCCGCACAGGCTATCTGTACGCATGCGAAGAGGACGGCGTCGCGCCGGACATCCTGACCATCGCCAAGGGATTGGGCGCGGGCTACCAGCCAATCGGCGCGACGCTCGTAAGCGACCGGATTTATCAGACCATCGTCGGCGGATCGGGTTTCTTTCAGCATGGCCACACGTATATCGGGCACGCAAGCGCGTGCGCGGCAGCGCTCGAAGTACAGCGCGTGATCGCCGACGAAAACCTGCTCCCCAACGTGCTGGCCCGCGGCGAACAACTGCGTGGGCTGTTGCGCGAGACTTATGCACGACATCCGCATATCGGCGATGTGCGCGGCCGCGGGCTCTTCGTCGGCGTCGAACTGGTTCGGGAGCGGGGCAGCAACACGCCTTTCGACGCGAGCCTGAAAGTGCATGCCGCAATCCGGCGCGAGGCGTTCGCGCGCGGCTTGATGGTCTATCCGATGGGCGGCACGGTGGACGGCAAGATCGGCGATCATGTGTTGCTCGCGCCGCCGTTTATCTGCACCGCGAGCGATATCGACGAGATCGTCAGCCGGCTGGCCGATGCGATCGATGCTGCGTTGGTTGCCGCGTTGGCCGTTGCTCCCGTCGCGCGATAACCGTACGCGGCGATCCGCCGTTGACCATCTCAGCCATTCACCTCAACTTGCGAGACCGACAATGACCGAGCGTTTGCCCCCTTTCGATGTCGGCGCTGCCACGCCCGAACAGAAGGCCGTTCTCGACGAGATTTTGTCCGGTCCGCGCGGCAATCTGAACGGACCGTTTCTCGGCTGGATTCATAGCCCAGAACTCGCGCAGCAGGCGCAGCGTCTCGGCGCGTTCTGCCGTTATCGGACCGGCCTGCCGCTGCGCCTTTCGGAACTCGCCATTCTCGTGACGGCGGCTCGTTGGCAGGCGCAGGCCGAGTGGTACATCCACTATCCGATCGCCTTGGAAGCGGGCGTTAGCGAAGCGGACGCCGAGGCGATCCGCGCAGGCCGGCGGCCCGATTTCGCGAACCCGGACGACGCGCTGATTCACGACTTCGCAAGCGAGCTGTACGACACCAGGCGCGTGTCGGACGCGACCTATGCAAAGGCGGTCGAGCGTTTCGGGCACACGGTGGTGATCAACCTCGTCGGGCTGCTCGGCTACTACGCGCTCGTCGCGATGACGTTGAACGTGTTCGGCATGCGCGCCATCGGCCAGCAAAGCCTGCCGTTCGCCGAGTAGCCTTCAACGGCCGCGGCGCGGCGGCGTATGTCACCGTCACGGCATTGGCACACGGAAGCGCCTATCATGAAGGTCGGTCCACGTCCGCGCCTGTCACGCAGCGCCGCACTCGCGACCCATGCCAAAGCCGCGGAACATCCGGGCGGGACCGTTGCGGCGGGCATTGCGATCAGTCGTGCAGCGCGTGAAGCAGGGCACAACAGGAGAGAACGATGAAGCGCAAGGCATCAGCAGTCTGGCAAGGCGGTCTCCAGGACGGCAAGGGCTCCATTTCCACCGACAGCGGCGTCCTCAAGGAGACTCAATATTCGTTTTCCACGCGTTTCGCGGACGGCATCGGCACGAATCCGGAAGAGTTGATCGCGGCTGCGCACGCGGGCTGCTTTTCGATGGCGCTTTCGGCGGAGTTGGGTAAGGCGGGCATTTCGCCGGAACGCATCGGCACCACTGCAACGGTCACGCTCGACAAAGACGGCGGTGGCTTCACGATCACCGCCGTGCATCTGGACGTAGCGGTGAAAATTCCTGGCGGCGACAAGGCTGCGTTCGACAAAGCCACCGCGGACGCCAAGGCGGGTTGTCCGGTGTCGAAGGTGCTGAACGCCACCATCACAATGGACGCGAAGCTCGAAACCTGAGCCGGGCATCGGCAACCGGCGGTGCGCAATGCTGCCCTGCATTGTTCGCCGCGCATCGAAACTTCCGCGCAACCCACGCCGCAGTGCCGGCATCTGTCGCCGGCGCGGCGCTTCTCCAATGGCATCGCCATGACAACCCAGGCCGAAAAAGCAGCGCAATTCCAGGCGCTGCATGCAGCGCAGGACGCGTTCGTTATTCCCAACCCGTGGGACATCGGTTCGGCGCGGCTCCTCGCGCTGGCCGGCTTCAAGGCGCTCGCGACCAGCAGCGCAGGCTACGCGTTCTCGCGCGGCTTGCCGGATAACGCCGTGGGCCGCGCGCAGATGATGATTCACCTCGCTGAAATCGTGGCCGCGACCGATTTGCCGGTCAGCGCCGATCTGGAAAACGGTTTTGGCGATGCGCCGGAAGACTGCGCGGAAACCATCCGCCAGGCGGCCCGGGCAGGCGTGGTGGGAGGCTCGATCGAAGACGCGACCGGTCGCGCCGACGAACCGATCTACCCATTCGAGGCCGCTGTCGAACGCGTGCGCGCCGCCGTCGAAGCGGCCCGCGCACAGTCTTTTCCTTTCACGCTGACCGCCCGCGCGGAGAACTACCTCGCTGGCCGTCCGGATCTCGACGACACGATTCGCCGCCTGCAGGCCTACGAGGCCGTCGGCGCCGACGTGCTGTACGCGCCAGGCCTCAAGACGCGCGAGGAAATCGCCGCCGTGGTCGGCGCGCTGAAGCGTCCCGTCAACGTGTTGATGGGTTTGCAGGGCGTTCTGCTCAGCGTCGACGAATTGCGCGCGATGGGCGTGCGGCGCGTGAGCGTCGGCGGCTCGCTCGCGCGCGCGGCCCTCGGCGCGCTACTGCGCGCCGCGCATGAGATACGCGATCACGGCACCTTCGGTTACACGAAAGACGCGGCGAGCGGCAACGAACTCAACCAGCTTTTCGCCAAGGCCGAAGAAAAGTGGCCGACGCCGGGCTAGGCGCGCTGCTGTCCCTGATTGACAGTCAGCGTAACGGCAATGCGGAAGTTATCGGTCGTTTGACCGGTACCGCCGCGGTTGTTGACATGAGATCCTTTTGCCGTTGCCGCCGCGCTCGCATTCTCTTCTAACTCTTCACGGAACCATCAGGATGGACGATAAGGACATTCCTCTTGCCAATAGCAACGTCGCATATCAAACCTTGCTACGGGAGAACGGCTACACCGTCGCTAAAACGACTGTCCGCGCGGGCGGCGAGACGCAATGGCATCACCACAGCAACGTCAGTGACCGCTTTCTCGTAGTCAGCGGAGTGCTGACTGTGGAGACGAAAATCGGCGGCCTGGTCAAGAGCACAAAAGTGCGTGATTTCTTCAACGTCGATCCGGGTGTCGTTCATCACGTCAAGAACGAGACGGAAGAAGATGTCGTCTACATCATGGTTCAGGCGGGAGGCGCCCCGGACATCGTGCTAGCCGCGGCTCCAGGTTGAGCGTCGGAGCCGCTGCACGGGTCGAGCGATCACAGCAAGCCCATTGCCGATGCCCTGAGCGTGGCTACCGCGCGCGTTGAGCATTCGAGCTTGCGAAACACGCTCTCCACGTGCGTGCGCACCGTGCTCGGGCTGAGCCCCAACTCCTGCGCGACTTCCTTGTTGCTCGCGCCTCGCGAAATGGCGCGCAGCACGTCGATCTCGCGGGCAGAGAGGCGTGCGCCTTGAGACGTGCCGCTGGGGGCGCGTCGGGCGACGGCCGCGCCGTCACCCAGCACTGCCTCCACCGCGTGGCCATCCAGCCGGCCGCTTGCCGCCTCGTCACGCAACTGCTTCGCCGCTGCGTCGGCGGAGAATGCCGCACGCCACGGACGCGCCGAGCGCAACGCCACCCACACCACCGACGCCGCCAGTATCCGCGCCTCGAGCGATAACGCCGCATTGCGGGCCGCACGAAAATAGCCGGAGCCGTCCAGCCGTTCGTACGCATGCGACGCAAGCTCGGCCGCTTCGCCGAGCGCCCCGGCCTGCTGGCCTGCGCGCCATGTCCAGTAAGGGACGAGGCGCACTTTTTCCCAGGCGCTCGGCGGCAGGCCTCGGGCCATGTTCCACACATTGTTCGGAACCGCCGCGCGGCCAATACCGTGAATCAAACCCGCGCGATAGACGCGCCGGTGCGTCGCTTCGTCCGGAGTGAGCCGCGCACAGCCAGCAGCTGCCGTCGCGGCCACTGCGCGCGAGAAGCCGGTCATCCACGGCAGCTTCAGGTCGATCACGTCGGCGATCAATTCCGCCGACGTCGCCTGTTGCATTCGCGACGTCGTCAACGCGGCGTCGAGATCGGCAGGGGAGAGCTGATCCAGTTCCGTCAGCCAGGAGGGCGCTTGGCGCGCGGCGGTGTCGACGAGCCGCGCCGGATAGCGGGTGTCGGCGCGTTGTGCAAGCAGCCCGAGCGCCCGTTCCACACCATACGTGCGGGCGAAGACCTCCAGATCGCCGGCGAGCCCGATTACGTACACCGGAACCGGCACCGCCGCTCCCTCCAGACGCGCGGGGAGCCCGTTGCCGTCCCACGTTTCGAAGATGTGCCGCAATGTAGTTTCGGTTGCGGGTGCGAGGCCCAGCATGCGCGCGATTTCGCCCGACACCTCGCAATGAATTTGCGCGAGCGGCGTGAGCACCGCGGCAACGCCGCCTAGCGCCTCGAGCGGCTCGATCCAGTCGACGCGACCTTCGAGCATGGCGACGCGGCTTGTGATGTCGTCGCCGAAAACGTCTGCGAAGCCCGCGGCGTTCGCGGTGCACCCTGACCAGCGCAGCATCGACGCCTCGCGGACGGTGTCGCATGCCGTCGCGTCGATGCCGGCGGCCTCGGCAAGGCGCGCTGCGAGCCACCCCGTGCGCAGCGAATGGTCGGTTGGCTGGCCCATGCTCAGATCGCCGATGAAGGCGAGCGCCTTCACGGAATCGAATACGCGCAGCGGCGTGTGACCAGCATCGTCGTCGATCGTTGGGGTCATGTGAACAATCACTTTGGGAACGACTGGTAACTATATGCGATCCCGCGTTTTGAAGAAGGGTCGGTCATCTGACCGATGCCGCCGAAGAGCGCGAAATGCGATGCTGTCATGCGATTGTTACCACCGATCAGACCCGACTACACACGGAGTATCCATGTCCTTCCGACTTCAACTCGTCGTTTCGGCGATTGCCCTCACGCTCGCTAACGCCTCGTTCGCTCAACCCTCGGCGGACAAGCCCGAACGGATCAGGGGCACCATCCAGTCGTATTCGGCCGGCACGCTCCAGGTACACCGGCGCAGCGGCGAAACGGTCAGCATCGCAGTAGACGATTCGACCGGCCTGAATGCGGTGAAAGCCGTACAGCTTTCGGATATCAAACCCGGTACTTACGTAGGGGCCGCCGCAATGCCAGGCGCCGACGGCAAGCTCGTGGCGAAGGAAGTGCTCGTGTTTCCCGAGGCCGCGCGAGGAACTGCCGAAGGTCACTATGCCTGGGACTTGGGCGCGAACAGCTCGATGACAAACGCGAACGTCGATACGGTCGTGCAGGGTACCAGCGGTCGCGACCTCAAGCTTTCGTACAAGGGCGGCAATAACACCGTTACGGTGCCCGCGAACGCGCCGGTCGTCACGCTCATTCCCGCTACACGCGACGAACTGACCTCGGGCAAGCGGGTGTTCGTCGTGGCGAGCCACGGCGCAGGTGCCGCCTACAAAGGGCTGCAGATCGTCGTGGAGAAGGACGGAGTGGCGCCCCCGATGTAAGTTGGGCCGTCACGAGGGTTACGTATGAAAGCCGCTGACGAGGCGCCACCGTAGCGGAGATCAGAAAAGGAATTGCAATGAATGAACATCCCATGAATGCCAATAGCGTTCGAGAAGAACACTGGCTAACGCGTTACTACTTTATGCGGACCGCGTTTTCAGCGGTTTGGGTCGCACTTGCTTTTTCGGTCGGGCAACGCTCACCGGAGGCGACAGCGGCTCTGCTTCTCGTCTATCCCGCGTGGGACGCGCTGGCCAATTACTTCGACATGTCGCGCAGCGGCGGAATGGCGGAAAGCCGCACGCAGGCAATCAACATTGTCATCAGCGTCATCACGGCGATCGCGGTAATTCTGGCGTTGAGAACCAGTATGAGCTGGGTGCTTGGCGTCTTCGGGGCGTGGGCGATACTGTCAGGGCTCCTGCAACTCGGAACTGCGTTGCGCCGCTGGAAGCGCTCTTCCGCGCAATGGGCGATGGTTCTGAGCGGCGCGCAATCGGCGCTCGCAGGTGCTTACTTCATCGTGCAAGCCGGAGTGGCGATGCCCCCGGCTATCTCACGCATAGCGGGATACGCCGCGGTGGGCGCAATCTATTATCTGGTTTCCGCTGTTTGGCTCTATGCACGCCGGCTGCGCCGCAAGGTCGCCTGAACGGCGGAAAGAACTGGCCATTCTCACGACGCCATTCGCTCTGCATGTGCTTCATGAGTCGTTCGATATTGGCCGGATGTTCTTTTTCCGCCGCACCTAGAACCGCTTTATAGAGGCGAGATTCCGCTGACGCCGGCCTTGCCGCCGACGTCGGGCGAACGTTCGCCTGAGAGAAAACCCGCATCGGCCGAGTCGGACATCGAATCGTGGCCGTCCGTCGTCAAGTGGCTGCGTCGCCAACTGGCGGGCGGCAAACCGAATTCACGCTTGAATGCGCGATTAAACGCCGCCTCCGACTCGTAGCCGACCCGCTCCGCAATAGCCGTAAGCGACTGCGCTCCGTCACGTAACGCCTGTGCCGCGATTTGCAGACGCCAGCGCGCCAGATATTGCATCGGTGGCTGGCCGAGCAATTGAGTAAAGCGCTGTGCGAGCGCCGAACGCGAGAGGCCCGCTTTGCGGGCAAGTTCATCGACCGTCCAGCCATGCGCCGGTTGCGCGTGCATCAACGCGAGCGATCGTCCCACGAAACGATCGCTGACGCCGGCCAGCCATCCTTTGCGGTCTGCGGGCAGCGAATCGACACAACGCCGTACCGCCTCCACGAAAAGCAGTTCTGACAAACGACCGAGCACGATCGCGCTGCCGACGCGCCATTCGGCTGCTTCCAAAGCCGCGAGTTTCAACGATGACTCCAGCCACGCGGATCTCGCGTCGTTGCGCATGTCGATCTTGAACATACGGGGCAATGCCGACAGCACCGGATTGGTCAGCGTGTCGTCGCAGGCGAGGAAGCCGCAAATGAGCCGCGTTTTCGCACCGCCCCCACCGTAACTCAACCTGATCACGTCGCCCGGTGTGGTTTCCAGATACTGCGACAGCATCTGGTGAGAGGGCGCCGGTTCGAGTTCTAGAGAGCTGCCCATTAGATGCGCTTCACCCTGCGGTACCACGAGAAGTTCTCCGGCATCGACGCAGATAGCGGATGAGGGGTCGTCGACGAGTCGTGCGCGACAGCTTCCTTCGGTGATGAGGTGATAGGAGACGATGCGCTCCGCACGCGGAAGAAACGACACGCACAACTCCCGGGTCGCCTCGCCGAAAACACACCAGGGTGCAGTGAAGTCTGCGCTTAGATACACCGCTCCACTTAGATGCACGAGGCGAAGTACGTCGGAAAGAGCATCCATGGTGTTGTCCATCAGTTTCGGCGTCCTGCGCAAAACATCTGGACGACCGGTCATTCACCGATATGGCTTGCGTCCCGATACTAGCACTCACGCGAATCCGCAACAACGAACGGTAGAGCGTCGAATTACACCATCAGGAGAACGACATGAGTTACCCAGAGACCTATCGCGGTCAATGCTTTTGCGGCGCAGTGCAATTCACCGTAACCGGGGAGCCCGCGGGCATGGGCTATTGCCATTGCGAGTCGTGCCGAAGCTGGTCGGCGGCGCCCGTCAATGCGTTCACGCTGTGGAAGCCCGAGGCGCTGAACGTTACTCGCGGCGCCGATGATATCGGCACTTACAACAAGACGCCGCATAGCTACCGCAAGTGGTGCAAGTCATGTGGTGGACATCTCTTTACCGAACATCCCGGGCTCGAACTGATCGACGTGTACGCCGCGGTCATCGCCGACTTCCCATATGAACCCGGTGTGCACGTTCATTACACGGAGTCGCGCCTTCGAATGCAAGACGGTCTGCCCAAGCAAAAAGATCTGCCGGGGGAAATGGGCGGCTCGGGTATCAGCGTCGCCGAATAACCATTGCACCTCGCGGTTCAGGTTCGATTCGCCCGATCGTCGCGCGGGCCTTCTCGCAGTGCAAGTTCGCGGCGTCATCTGAATGGCAGCAACTTCGAGCATTGACTCACCGCTGCCCTTGGTTCTCAGGAGTCGTTTATGTCCGCAGTCGATTCTTCTTTTTCGCCCGTCGCAGATTTCGCTGCCGTCAAGGTCCGTCAACAGGCCGCGTGGTCGACCGGCAATTATGCTGTCGTCGGCACGACGCTGCAGATCGTCGGTGAAACTCTGTGCGAAGCGCTAGACCTACGCGCCGGTTCGAGCGTGCTCGACGTTGCAGCAGGCAATGGCAATGCAACGTTGGCGGCCGCGCGCCGCTGGTGCGATGTCACCTCCACTGACTATGTCGCCTCACTGCTGGACGCCGGCCGTGCCCGGGCACAAGCAGAGGGTCTTGCCGTCAAGTTTCAGGAAGCGGACGCGGAAGCGCTGCCGTTCCCGGACGCCTCGTTCGATATCGTCATGTCGACGTTCGGTGTGATGTTCGCTCCGGACCAGGAGAAGGCAGCGGCTGAACTGGCGCGTGTGTGCAAACCGGGCGGCCGCATCGGCCTCGCGAACTGGACACCGGATAGCTTCATCGGACAGGTGTTCAAGACAATCGGCATGCACATTCCGCCACCCGTGGGCGTAGCATCGCCTGCGCTGTGGGGCACGAAGGCGCGGCTGGAAACACTGTTCGAAGGGAAGACCCGGAAGATCGACGCGAACAGCCGCCATTTCACGTTCCGTTACCGCTCCCCAGAACATTTCGTCGAAGTCTTCCGCACGTTTTATGGACCGGTGAACAAGGCATTTGGCGCACTCGACGGCGAGCGGCAAGCAGCGCTTCTCAGCGATCTGATGACCTTGATAAAGAGCCGCAACCGGTCCGGCGACGCGACGCTCGTGCTGCCGAGTGAGTATCTCGAAGTGGTGGTGGAACGATCATGAACGGCGTCGAGCGCAGCGTCGCCGTCCTGCTCGGATCCGCCTCGCGCCTCTGGTCGATCGCTTGCGTGATCGGTCTCCGGCACGGTTCGGTGATGATTGCGTTGCCACTGTGCTCGTCGGCGTGCTTTTTCGGTCTTCGGTTCGTCCTGACGGTGTTGGGTCTTGCGGCTTGACTGCCGCTTCATTGCAATCTGCTGCTTTACCGCGCCTTCGTGCGCGGTAAAGCTCAATTCATTTCCTCATACCACGCGCGCCACGCATGACGCTCATGGGGAGACGCAGCGCATTCGTGCTGTCAAAAATGATGCGTTTACTGCTGCGAAAAAACTTGCATTTCACGCGGGAAAAACTACCTTGATTAAACAAAGCAGTTCGGGCTCGGCAGCGGAGGAGACACATGCCGGCTACACGTATGATGATTGCGCGTCGCGCGGGCGTGAGCGTTGCCACGGTCGATCGTGTGTTGCGCGACGACCAGGCCGTGCGTCCCGAAACGGCAGAGCGCGTGCATCTGGCACTCGCGGCGCTGCGGGACGACCGCGCGAGTCGCGGTCGTCCCGCCAAGCTCAATTCCTATCGCGTCGCCTTCGTTCTCCCTCAAGTCAATTCGCGCTTTCTCGATCACGTCGAGCGTGACATCGCACTGTCCGCGAGCTTCTTCCGCGAGCACCGGATCATTCCGTCGTTTTACCGGTGCGACTTCTCATCTCATCGCGACACCATTGCTTTCGCGCAGCAGGTCATCGACTACGACGCGCTGGTACTCGTGCCGCTTGACTATCCAGCGGTCGAACGTCTTATCGAAGACACGAGCGATGCAGGCGTGCCCGTTGTCACGGTCTTCTCCGATTTGCCCGCCAGCCGTCGCGCAGCATATGTCGGCGTCGATAACCGGATCGCAGGACGCATGGCCGGTGCGTTGATGGGCCGCTTTCTCGGTGCGCGCATCGGCACGGTGGCGGTCCTGTCGGGCTCATCGCGCCTGCACGATCAACTCGAACGGCGCACCGGGTTTTCACAGGTGCTCGAAGAAGACTTCCGCAATCTGCGCTGGATCGCCGAACCGGACTTCACCGAAGACGACGACGGCGCGGGCCTCGCCGCGCAAGGTCTCATTGCGCGTCACCCGGATCTGGTTGGCGTTTATGCAACGGGCGGCGGCATTTCGGGCATCGCGAAAGCATTGCAGGAATCCGGCGACAAGGCTCGCCTCGTGTTGGTCGGCCATCAATGCACTGCGGCGACGCGCACGCAGTTATCAGAACGTGCTATCGACGTGATCCTCGATCAGGACGTGCGCGGCATCGTCCACTGGTCGGGCCTCGTTGCGATCAATTGTCTTAACGACGTGCGTGGCGCGCTCGCCATTCCAACGCCGGAAACCAGAATCTATCTTCGTGAGAATGCGCATGCCTGAAGCTCGCGACACGCGGATTGCAGTGCGAATCCGCTGAGCTCAAATACAGCACCCGGCGCATGGGCGCTGTTCCACAGCAGGTTGGAGACCCGGGAAAGACAAGGAGAAGACAAATGTTACGTCTTACGTCAGCAAGGGTAATAGCGGCGGGCATCATTGCGTTGGGACTCGGCATGGCACCGGGCGCGCAGGCACAGGACAAGCAGTTGACGCTATGCTGGGCAGCATGGGACCCGGCCAATGCACTCGTCGAATTGTCGAAAGATTTCACCACGAAAACCGGCATCAAAATGAAGTTCGAGTTCGTGCCGTGGACGAGTTACGCGGATCGCTTCATTAACGAACTTAATTCGCATGGCAAACTATGTGACCTGATCATCGGCGACAGCCAATGGATCGGCGGCGCGGCAGTCAACGGGCACTATGTGAAGCTCAACGATTTCTTCGCGAAGAACAAGATTTCGATGAACGACTTCGTGCCGGCGACTGTAGTGGGATACGCGGAGTGGCCGAAGAACACGCCTAATTACTGGGCGTTGCCGGCCATGGCGGACGCAGTGGGCTGGACGTATCGAAAGGACTGGTTCGCTCGTCCTGAACTGCGTGCCGAATTCAAGCAGAAATATAAACGCGAACTCGAACCGCCCACCACACTGGACGAACTCAAGCAAACCGCGGAGTTCTTCCAGGGCCGCAAGATAGACGGCAAGACGGTCTACGGTGTCTACATCTTCACGGAGCGCGGTTCCGAAGGCATCACAATGGGCGTGACCAATGCGCTTTACAACTTCGGCTTCGAGTATCAGGACCCGAAGAAGCCGTACCACCTCGACGGCTTCGTCAACTCGCCGGGCGCGGTCAAGGGATTGGAGTACTACAAGGCGCTTTACAAGTGCTGCACGGCGCCGGGCATGACCAACGCGTACATGCAGGAAGGGCTGGATGCCTTCAAGTCCGGCCAGGTGGCCATGCAAATGAACTGGTTTGCATTCTTCCCCGGACTCTACAAAGACCCGAATGTGGGCGGCGACAAGATCGGTTTCTTCGTCAACCCGCGCGAAACGAAGCAGTACACGCAGCTCGGCGGACAGGGCATTTCTGTCGTCGCTTATTCGGATCATAAAGACGATGCGCTCGAGTACATCAAGTGGTTCGCGCAACCGGACGTCCAGAAGAAGTGGTGGCAGCTTGGCGGTTATTCGGCGGCGAAATCAGTGGTCGATGCGCCCGACTTTCCGAAAAGCGCGCCCTTTGCGCCGGCGTTCCTGAAGTCGATGTCGATCGTCAAAGACTTCTGGGCCGAGCCCACTTATGCGGAACTCCTGCTCGACATGCAGAAGCGGGTGCACGACTACGTGGTGGCCGACAAGGGCACGGCCAAGGAAGCGCTGGACTTGCTCGTCAAAGACTGGAACAAGGTCTTCAAGGCGGAAGGCAAGAACTAGCGCGTATCGAGGACGGGACCGGCGGCGCCTGCACGGATGCCGCCGATGCCTTTAAAGGAGCGAGGCATGCTGGCAAACAAGCCTTTTTCGTCGGCGGGAATGAAGTCGCCGGCGGCGGCGCGCGCGCACACGCGTCTGACTGGATTGTCGGACAGGACCATTGCGTGGCTGTTCATTCTTCCAACAATCCTGCTGCTGCTCGCGATCAACATCTTTCCGTTGATCTGGGCATTGCGTCTGTCGTTCACGAACTTCAAGTCGAACATGCCGAGCGTGCCGGCGCGCTTTGTCGGAATCGACAACTACGTCGACATTCTCACCGACGAAGACATCTGGTACGCAATGCAGGTAACGGCGCGTTTCGTGTTCTGGTCGGTCGGTCTCGAAGTGCTATTGGGTTTCGGCCTCGCGTTGCTCATCAACCGGCAGTTCCGCGGCCACAGCTTCTGGACCACGCTGATCCTGCTGCCGATGATGCTGTCGCCGGCGGTGGTCGGTAACTTCTGGACCTTTCTGCTGCAACCGCAAACGGGGTTGTTCAACGATATCGTCGGCTTCTTCACCGGCATTGCGCCGGGCTCGTTTCAGATGATCGGCGACGTGTCGCTCGCGCCGTGGACCATCGTGATGGTCGATACATGGATGTGGACGCCGTACGTGATGCTCATCTGCCTAGCGGGCCTGCGCTCGATTCCCGACTATATCTACGAAGCCGCCGAGGTGGATCGCGCCACACCGTGGCGGCAGTTCTGGTCGATCACGTTGCCGATGACATTGCCGTTCCTGATGCTGGCCGTGCTGTTTCGCGGTATCGAGAACTTCAAGATGTTCGACATGGTGAACCTGCTGACTTCGGGCGGACCCGGTTCAGTAACCGAAACCGTATCGATCACACTGAAGCGCGCTGCCTTCGAGAAATGGCAGACAGGCTACTCATCCGCATTGGCAATCATTCTGTTCGTGACGGTATTCGGTGCGGCGAATATTTACGTCAAGGCGCTCAACCGGGTGAAACAGCGATGAGACCGACTACCGCTCAACATTCGGTGGTGGCTTCTTCGCCACGCGGCAAGCGCTTTGCCGCTGCGATTGTCATCACTTACGCATTGATCGCGATCTTGCCGATTCTGTGGATCTGCCTGACCAGCTTCAAGACGCAGGAAGATGCCATTGCCTATCCACCTGTCGTGTTGTTTCAACCGTCGATGGAAGGCTATGTGAATCTGTTCACGATCCGTTCGCGGCAAACGCCGGAATTCATTGCGAGTCTTCCGCCCGCGCAGACCTGGTATGAGCGCGACGTACGCAAGCGAAACATGGTGATTGCCGGCCCGTCCAAAGTATTGCCGCGCTTCGTCAATTCGTTGGTGATCGGTTTTGGCTCGACTTTTCTCGCGGTATTTCTCGGCACATTGGCGGCCTATGCGTTCTCCCGTTTCAAGGTGCCGCTTGCCGACGACCTGCTGTTTTTCATTCTGTCGACGCGCATGATGCCGCCGATTGCAGTCGCCATTCCGATTTACCTGATGTATCGGGCTCTCGGCCTGAGCGACAGTTACGTCGGCATGATCGTGCTCTATACAGCGGTCAATGTATCGCTGGCGGTCTGGCTCCTGAAGGGCTTCATGGACGAGATTCCGCGCGAGTACGAAGAGGCCGCGCTCGTGGATGGCTACACGCGGCTTCAGGCGTTCGTTAAGGTCGTGCTGCCGCAGGCCATTACGGGCATTGCCGCGACCGCCATCTTTTGCCTGATCTTCGCGTGGAACGAGTACGCATTCGCGTCGCTACTCACGAGCGGCGATGCCCAGACCATGCCGCCGTTCATTCCGTTCATTATTGGCGAGGGCGGTCAGGACTGGCCGGCCGTCGCGGCCGCGACGACGCTTTTCGTGGTGCCTATCCTCATCTTCACTGTCGTGTTGCGCAAGCACCTGCTGCGCGGCATCACCTTTGGAGCGGTGCGCAAATGAAACGAGAGTCCGTTCTGCCACAAAGACACTATCTGCGCCGCGGTTACAGCGAGGCAGTGTCGACCGCACTGATCGGTCTCGGCATGGCAATGCTGGTGCAGCCGTTTTCGCTGACACTGTTCACGTGGTCGTTTCCCGTGGTCCTGGTCGGTGCCCTGGCGTTTGTCGTGACCAGTCATTTCCCGGACTGACGCCATGTCGACGATCGTTCTTGCCAACCTTCACAAGCGTTTCGACGACTTCGTCGCTGTGCGCGACACCAGTTTGACTATTGGCGCGGGGCGCTTCGTCGTGTTGCTGGGTCCGTCGGGCTGCGGCAAAACTACGACGCTGCGCATGATAGCGGGCCTGGAGTTGCCCACCTCCGGCCAGATCCTGATAGACGGTGACGACGTGACGCAATTGCGCGCGCGTCAACGCGACATTGCATTTGTGTTCCAGATGTTCGCGCTCTATCCGCATATGACCGTGCGTAACAACATCGCTTTTCCGCTCAGGAACGAGCATGTGTCGCGCAAGGAGATCGCGGCGCGTGTGGATGCCGCCGCGCACATGCTGCGCATCGAGAACATTCTCGATCGCAAAACAGGCGGCCTGTCCGGCGGCGACCGGCAACGCGTGGCGCTGGGCCGGGCGATCGTTCGGCAGCCGAAAGCGTTTCTGATGGACGAACCACTCGGCACGCTCGATGCGGATTTCCGCGAACTGATGTGTCTCGAGTTGCGCAAGCTACATAACGCACTGGGCGCGACGACCGTTTATGTCACGCACGATCAGAGCGAAGCGATGGCGATGGCCGACGACATTGTCGTGATGAACAAAGGCGAGTTACTGCAAGCCGGACCCCCTCACGAGATCTACCACTTTCCGGCGACGGTGTTCGTCGGCAATTTTATCGGCAGTCCGCCCATGAATTTCCTCGCGGCAGATGGCGGTGTGGACGCGGGCGACGAACAAGTCCTGCTGCACGGCGCAGCAGTGCCGGTGCCGCGCTCGGAGGCTGGCGCTGAACGCGTGCTGCTGGGCATTCGTCCCGAGCATGTGACGATCGATGAGCACGGCCCGCTGCGCGGCAAGGTCATTGCCGACGAATACCTCGGTTCGCATCAGGTGCTGGTGGTGGAAACCGCGCTGGGCGTCGTGCGGGTGCGAGTCGGCAAAGACGATGGCTTGCCGGCCGGATCGCCGGTCGGTTTGTCATTCCGCAAGGATCGCACGCTGCTGTACGACGCGCAGAGCGGCCGGTTGCTGCCGGGCGCCGCTCGCACGATTCCTGCACATGGAGAAGCTCATGGCTGAAATCCAGTTGCGCAACGTGTCCAAACGCTTCGGCGACATCGCGGCGGTGGACGATATTTCGATCGACGTGGCCGACGGCGAGTTCGTGGTGCTGCTCGGACCGAGCGGCGCGGGCAAGACCACGACGCTGCGTCTGATCGCCGGACTCGAGCGGCCCGACGCGGGCGACGTGCTGATCGACGGGACGATTGCGACGGGTGTGCATCCGTCCGATCGCGATGTTGCCTTTATCTTCCAGCAGTACTCGCTTTATCCGCACCTGACCGTGTTCGGCAACCTCGCGTTTCCGCTGCGCTCGCCGAGACGGCGCAGCAGCGAGGCGGATGTGCGTGCGCGGGTTCACGCGGTCGCGGAAATGCTGCATATGGAAGCGAAACTCGACAACATGGCCACACATTTGTCCGGCGGGGAGATGCAGCGTGTGGCGATTGGGCGCGCGCTCGTGCGGCAGCCCAAGGCGTTTCTGATGGACGAGCCGCTGTCGTCGCTCGATGCGAAGCTGCGTGAGGAGTTGCGCATCGAACTGAAGCGCCTGCATCGTACGATTGGTGCCACCATCGTCTATGTCACGCACGATCAGGTCGAAGCGACTACGCTCGCGGATCGCATCGGTATTCTCGATCATGGTCGTCTCGTGCAACTCGGCACGCCGCGCGAGGTGTATGGCAATCCGGTCTCGCTGAGCGCCGCGCAACGGCTCGGCTCTCCGCCGATCAACCTGTTGCCGCCCACACTGTTCGACTCGGCACACATGCCGGCGGGCACGGCGACCGTCGGGATTCGTCCCGAAGACATCGTGCTGCACGACCCGGCTGAAGGTCACGCGAGCGGCGCACAGGATGCACTCGATCTCACGGTGCTCGAATATTCGCCGCTGCGTCATCTGCTGATTCTGGATCGCGCCGGAACCGCCGTGGTCGCCACGACCGTCACTGAGCGCAGTTTCTCACCGGGGCAACGGGTCGGCGTGTCATTGCCTCCACGCAGCCTTTTATATTTCCATGCCGACGGCAGGAGGATCCCGACATGAACGGCGAAACGGTCATGGCGTGCATCGACGCCGCGTATGCGGCGTTGAAGGAGCACACCGACGAGATTGCGTCGCTCGACCAGCAGATCGGCGATGGAGATCACATTTTCAATCTGCTGCGCGGCATGGAAGCGCTCCTTGCGGTGCGCGCGGAGATCGCGGCGCAACCTCTCGGCCCCGCGCTCGAGATCGCGGCGTCCAAGGTGCTGTCCACGGTGGGCGGATCGTCGGGTCCATTGTTCTTCTCATTGCTCAACGGTATGGCGAAAGCGTCCGCGAACAATGCAATGGATGTGGCTGGCTTCGCTCGCATCTTTGCGGCGGGGGTGGAGGCCGTTGGGCAACGAGGCAAGACCGGCGTCGGCAGCAAGACGATGATGGACGTGTTGATACCGGTCGCGCAGCGCTTCGAGCAGTTGGCGGCAGAAAACGCAGCGGCGCGAACGGTGCTCGACACCTTGCCGCGAGTCGCCGAGGAAAACATGCTGGCAACGCGCGACATGCTGGCAACCAAGGGACGCGCATCGTTTCTCGGAGAGCGCTCCCGCGGGCATATCGATCCGGGCGCGCGCTCCAGCCAGATCATGATTGCCTCGGTATGCGCGCGACTCGCGCAACACAACGGACAAGGAGCATGACGATGAAAAAATTCATCAATCATGTGGACGATTTTCTCGCCGAGAGCCTGGCGGGATTCGCCGCGGCGCATAGCGACCTGGTCGTACTCAATCGTGAACCGGTGTTCGTGCGGCGTAAGGACCTGAAGCCGGGAAAGGTCGCGCTTGTCTCGGGCGGCGGCTCCGGGCACGAACCGCTGCATTCGGGATTTGTCGGCCACGGCATGCTCGACGCCGCGTGCCCAGGCCAGATTTTCACGTCGCCGACACCCGACCAGATGATGGCTGCCGCCAAGGCCGTCGATACCGGCGCGGGCGTGCTGTTCATCGTGAAGAACTATTCGGGCGATCTGATGAACTTCGAAATGGCCTCGGAGATGTCCGAGGTGCCCAACGCGATGGTCCTGATCAACGACGACGTCGCGGTGGAGAACTCCAGCTATACGACCGGGCGCCGTGGGGTCGCGGGCGCGGTCATCGTCGAGAAGCTGGTGGGCAGCCTCGCGGAAAGCGGCGCGAGCCTCGACGAATGCAAGGCGTTTGGTGATCGCATCAACAAACGTACGGCTTCGATGGGCGTTGCGTTCTCCAGTTGCACAGTGCCGGCAGCCGGCACGCTGACCTTCAAGATCGGCGACGATGAAATCGAAGTCGGTGTCGGCATACATGGCGAGCCGGGCAGGCGGCGTGCGAAATTTGCGTCCGCTGATACGATCGCGGCGGAGTTGCTCACCGCGATAGTCGACGATTTGAAGCCGGCTGCGGGCGCGGGCTTGCTGGTGCTGGTGAACGGCCTTGGCGGCACGCCGCTTGGCGAGCTTTATCTGCTCTTCAATTCGACGCGCGCGTGGCTCGAAAAGCGGGATCTGAAAATCGCCCGTGTGCAGGTTGGGTCGCTGACCACGTCGCTCGAGATGGCCGGCGCTTCAATCACGCTTTGCATGCTCGACGAACAGATGACGAAGCACTGGGACAGCGCGGTGCATACGCCGGCGCTGAGGTGGGGCGTGTAACACAAGGCGGCGGCGTGAGCCGCCGCGCCTTGTTGTCGCTTCAAGCCGCCGCGCCTCGCAAGTCCCTGATATGTTGGTAGACGGTAGCGCGTCCCATTCCCAGCACATTCGCGACGTAGTTGGCCGCGCTTTTACCTTTGAAAGCGCCTTCCGCCCAAAGCGCCTCGACGATCTCGCGGCGATGATCTCGAGTCAGGGAATTGAGTGCCAGCTGACGCTCCTGAAGCCACGCGTGAAGGAAAGTGTTGATGCGTTCCTGCCAGTCGTCCTTGAATAGCTCTTCGGGCTGTTTAACCACGCCGGCGCCGGAAATCACGCGATCTATGACACTCTTGACGTCTTCGAACACCGAGATGTTGTAGTTCACGCACATCATGCCAACAGCAGTTCCGGCGTCGTCGAACAGGACGGTGCTCACGCAGCGCATCCGCCGTCCGTCCCAATTGGTTTTCTCGTAGGGACCGACCGTACCGGAGTCCGCCGAGTGATCGATTTCTTCCAGTGCAGAGTCGTCGCCCAGTTCGCGCTTTGAAAGGTTATTGGCGATGTAGGCGACCGTCTGGCTAGCGAGGTCGTGGATCGCGATCTCGACGTATGGAAAGAACAGTAGGGCAATGCCATCAGCAACGCGACTGTATCGGTCGAGGAGTAGCCGACGGCTGGCCGTTGTCTTAGGTTTTCGCATTTGGGTGACTGCTCGCAATTTTCTCAAGATTCGCACGGGCACAGAGTCCGCATTTTGCCACGATGGGCGCCCCCATCATTCCAGCGAGCAGGTGCCTTCATCGTCTTCATTTGGCAGCCACTTACACGCGAGCTCGCTTATTCAGGTACGTAAAGAGTTCATAGGCAATGGCGACGTCTTCAAGGCCCAGACCGATCGAGCGGAAGAACGCATGCTTTCGGTACGATGGCTTGGCCGCCTTGCCACACATCAGTTCCGCGAGATCACCCACAATCGATTCGGCGCGCCAGCCATGGTGTTCCGCGGCGAGTTTCATCTCGCCCGCGCTCGAGGGTGTGGTGTTGCGGTAGTCGCAGTAGACGTCCATGCTGGCAAGCCAGGCGGGTGGGACTTCGTGAGCGTTCGCCACGTTGGTACTGATAGACGTGATAAGCGCTGGCTTGTCCAGCATGCTTTCGTGCAGAACCGGTGTGCCGGAGGATGTACACAGCGCAATCACGTCAGCGGCAGCGACACACTCCTGAATTCGTTCACAAATGGCGACTCTGTGATCGAGCGCCGCCGACTGCGCACACTTCGTTGTGTCGCTGGCAAGCTCCGGCGAAAAGATCCGGATCGACTCCCACGGCCTGACCGGTGCGAGATGGCGCAAATGAGCCTGTCCTACCGCGCCCGAACCAATGATCGCAAGGCGTGTCGCCGTGCCGCTGGCAAGCTGTTCGACAGCCAGTGCCGTTGCGCCGGCTGTGCGCTCCACCGTCAGCAGGCCCGAGTCACACCACATCAGCGGTTGTCCCGTATCCATGGACATCAGGGCCGTCCATGCGGTGATGACGGGCTTCCCCTGCGTGACGATGTACGGCGAGAGCTTTGCACCGAACACCTTCGCATCCGCCATCACGCCGAGGTAGGTAATGAAGTCACCGGCGCCTTGCGGAAACGGAGTCAGCGTCTGCTCCGGTTGCACGGCCATGTCACTGCCAAGCGCGCGAAACATGCGTGCAAGCACGTTGCGCACGTCGAGATAAGGCAGTGCTTCCAGCACTGCGTGTTGATCGACGATCAGGGGTAACCCTCTATCTGACATGCTCATTGACTTGCGCTCCGCAATGTTGCCGGGGTCGGCGATGAAGGCATTCTAAGTCAAAACGTCCAGACTGGACTTTTATTTTAGAAAACACTTGATTTTCTGTTTGTCCAGAATAGACTGTCATTCCAGAGCAAGTGTGAGGCGACGATCCTGCCGCTTCATCCGATGTCTCAAACCAGGCCTATCGGCCGTTGTCCATGCAGTCAACCGTCGCCGCCCGACCACACAGGGGACCTCTCATGTTCCGGAAGCTCCAGCTCTCACTTCTCCTTGTCGCTGCCACCGCAGCTTCTCTGAGCACCGTTACCACCCAGAGCCAGGAAACCCTGCGCTTTGGCATAGAGGCGGCCTATCCGCCGTTTGAAAGCAAGTCCCCCACTGGTCAACTGCAAGGCTTCGACGTCGATGTGGGCAACGCAGTGTGTGCAAAGCTGGGCATGAAGTGTGTGTGGGTCGAGAACGCGTTCGATGGACTGATCCCGGCATTGCAAGCGCGAAAATTCGATGTGATCAATTCGGCGATGAACATCACTGAGAAGCGCAAGCAGTCGATTGAATTCACGAAACCAATCTACGTAGTGCCGATCGTGATGGTGGCCCGACGTGCCTCCGGCCTGCTGCCGGACGTGAAGAGTCTGCAGGGCAAACGTGTTGGCGTGCTGCAGGCCTCCTCACAGGAAGACTTCCTGAAGCGTCATTGGGCGCCTGCCGGCGTGACCGTCGTTCCGTATGCGGACCAGGATCAGGTCTACGCCGATCTCGTTGCCGGACGCCTCGACGCCGCGGTTCAGGAAGCACAAACGGTGCAGGATGGATTTCTCGTAAAGCCCGCAGGCCACGAGTATGCGATCGTCGGCAAGCCGCTGAGCGATCCTGCTACTCTGGGAGAAGGCACCGGTTGGGGCCTTCGCAAGGGCGACAAGGTGTTGGTCGCGAAAGTCGATGCCGCGCTTGATGCGCTGAAGAAAGACGGCACGTTGAGCAGTCTTTCGCAGAAGTACTTCAAGCAGGACATCATCGCCAGATAACGCATCGACGAGCCGGCGGAAGGTCATCGCGCAGCCCGCTGCCAGACGCACGAATCTTTCGCCGTGCGCCGTCAGGGACACGAAAGCAACTCTATGGATTTCGACGTCATCGTGCTGGGCGGGGGGATAGTGGGCGTGTCGTGCGCGCTACATCTTCAGGACCGCGGCCGCCGCGTGGCACTCGTAGACCGGCGCGCTCCCGGCGAAGAGACCAGCTTCGGCAATGCGGGGCTGATTGAGAGGGCCGCCGTGGTTCCGTACGGTTTCCCGCGGGACCTGAGAACGTTGCTGCGCTTTGCAAAAAATCGTTCGACCGACCTGTACTGGGATTATCGTGCCGTGCCGCATTTCGCGACGTGGCTTGCGCGTTTCTGGTGGGAGTCTTCCGCCGAGCGATTGATGGCTGCCGCGCGGGACATGTTGCCGTTGATTGAGCGAAGCGTCACGGAACATGAGCGCTTGATCAAGCGTGCAGAGCTTCAACATCTCGTGCGCGCTACGGGCTGGATCGACGCCTATCGCACGCCAGCAAGATTGGCGCGCGAGGCGGCGGCGGCCGAGGCCACGGCCGGTAGTTACGGTTTGCGCGTTTCAGTACTCGATGGTGCGACGCTCGCCGCGCGGGAACCGGGCGCGGTTGGCGGATTTTGTGGCGCACTGCATTGGCAGGACCCAATGAGCGTCGTCAATCCCGGCGCGTTGACAAAGGGCTACGCACGCCTTTTCGAAGCGAGCGGCGGAGTGGTCCTTACTGGAGACGCTGCCACGTTAATCGGACGAGCGGGCGCATGGACGGTCCAGACAACGTCGGGGCGAATTAGCGCGAAGGAAGCCGTGGTGGCGCTCGGTCCGTGGTCGGACTGCGTGTTCGCGCCGCTTGGCTATCGCATCCCCCTTCGCGTGAAGCGCGGCTATCACATGCATTACCGCCCGACCCGGCCCATGCTCTCGATGCCGATCGTCGACGCAGAGCAGGGTTATGTAGTGGCGCCGATGGAAGGGCGTCTGCGGCTGACCACCGGAGTGGAGATCGCGCGGCGCGACGCGGAACCGACAGGCATCCAGCTTGGAAGGGCGGAACGTTTTGTGCGGCCGAGCTTCGGTCTCGGTGAGCGGCTCGATGACAGTCCATGGCTCGGCCTGCGGCCTTGCACGCCCGACATGCGTCCTGTGATCGGACGCGCACCGCGTCACACCGGGCTCTGGTTTGCCTTCGGACACAACCACCACGGGCTGACGCTCGGGCCCGCGACTGGGCGATTGCTAGCGGAAATGATGACCGGGGAACCGACATTTGCAGATCCGCATCCGTTCCGTGTCGAACGGTTCAGTCGTTAGCGCTATGGAAACGCTTCGCTGCGACGGGCAGCGTGGCGAGATGTCCTGATCGTTTTACCGCTTTCGGTGAAACGGCTATTCCATGTATGTCCTGGGAGTGTGAGATGAAGATCAAGGATTTCGGGGTTGAGCGTTGGATGGATGAGTATGAAACGAAATGCACCTATAACCTTGCGGAGACGTGCGTCGAGTCGCTGACGGTCGATCAGTTGCTCACGCTCGCACACAAGCAGGACAGCATCCTGGGCGAGTTGCGCTCGCTGAAGCTCACCTATGGCGCGATTGAAGGATCGGCGCGCTTGCGCGAAGCAATTTCGACAATGTACGACCGTCAGTCGCCCGAGAATGTGATAGTGACGCATGGCGCGATTGGCGGAAACGCGTTGGTGTACGAGACGCTGGTCGAACCGGGGGACACCGTGATTTCAGTGCTGCCCACCTATCAGCAGCACTACTCGATTCCGGAAAGCTACGGTGCTGATGTACGCATTTTGAAGCTGCGCGAAGAGAACGGTTTTCTTCCTGATCTCGCGGAACTGCGCAGTCTGGTGAATGACAGGACACGGCTGATAGCTATCAACAATCCTAACAACCCCACCGGTTCGTTGATGGACGAGAAATTTCTAACAGAGGTGGGAAACATCGCGCGCTCGTGCGGCGCGTATGTTTTGTGCGATGAGGTTTATCGCGGCACGGATCAGCAAGGCAGCGGCTATACGGCGTCGATGGCCGACCTCTACGAGCGCGGCATCAGCACGGGCAGTATGTCGAAGACGTATTCGCTCGCCGGACTGCGTCTCGGCTGGATCGCCGGGCCGAAGGATCTTATCCGCGCGGTAGCGATACATCGGGACTACAACACCATTAGTGTGGGGATGATCGATGATCATTTTGCATCGATCGCGCTGGAGAATCGCGCGGCCATTCTTGCCCGCAACCAGGACATCGTGCGGACGAACCTTGCTATCGTGGATGCGTGGATCGCAAAAGAACCTGCTATCAGTTATCTAAAGCCGAGGTCGGGAACAACTGCACTTCTGAAGTATGACCTGCCCATGTCGTCACGCGAGTTTTGCACCGCGTTGATCGAGCAGACGGGTGTAATGCTGACACCTGGCAGTGCGCTCGATATGGAAGGCTACGTGCGGCTTGGCTACGCCAATAACCGCAGCGTGCTAGAAGCGGGGCTCGGTAGGTTGTCGGAATTTCTCGCTGGTCAGAGTCATTGAGTTGGCGAGGTGCGCTAGATCGCACCTCGGTGACCGCGGGGCCCCATGACATGCGAGCCTGAATGACCGGGCTAGTCAATGCGCAGCAGCAGTCGAGGTTCCGGGCAGGCAGAAGCGCGGCTGGCGTCGTTCACGTTGTCGAGCCTTTTCATATCCCGAATCACGTGAAAAAGTTCGCGCATTGAATCGAGATCGATCAGTCGCACAAACGCAAAGGTGTCCTGATAGGCACGCATCCAGGGGATCATTGCTGAAGCCACGGCTTGTCGGCCTTCGCTCGTCACGACGAGCTGGCGTTTGCGTCGATCTCCTTCGTGGCCGATAGCGGCGATAAGACCGCGGCGGAACAACGGCGTCAGATTGGCCGAGAGATTCGATCGGTCCATTTCCAGTTGCGCTGCCATGTCGCCGAAAACGAGTGATTCGCGCAGATGTAGCAAAGCGAGCATGCAGAACTGGGATGCGTTGACGTCCGTATGCCGCAGTGCTTCGTCGATATGAGCCCCGAATGCGCGCATTGCCCGCTGGGCGAAAAAGTGATTGAGCGCGAGCGCGGAGATCTCTGCGATTGCGGGCATCGACGACTCGCAATTCTGACTTTCCATATCTGCGATTCCGGCCATCTTGCGACAAAAAGAGGACATCACGCGAGCCCGAAAGTCTTCCTCAAGCTTGCATCGACGGGGCCGGAGGGCATGAAGCGGCGCACTGGGCCGAACACGCGGCAATCTCGCCTCGCAAACTTTCCGGCGGCGACGCGTCCGATACCCGATGACACGCCGGTCACAACGACAACCGTGGAATTCGACATGAACAACTCCATTTGGTGAACTGATGGTTGTTTAACGCGCGTCGACTACATCCTGCGTTATCGGTTCATAACGCGATGACAGGTGATCCCGGCTCTTGTGCGCACTCGCAGGGCTGCCGGGGCGGATCTTGAACCAGATCGCGAACATGGCCGGCAGGAACACGAGTGTGAGAATCGTCCCGGCGAACGTGCCGCCGATTAGCGTGTAAGCGAGGGTTCCCCAGAACACCGAATGCGTCAGCGGGATGAAGGCCAGGATCGCCGCCATCGCCGTGAGGATCACCGGGCGTGCACGCTGCACAGTGGCTTCGACGACCGCATTGAACGGATCGAGTCCGGCATTTTCGTTCTGGTGAATCTGCCCGATCAGGATCAGCGTGTTGCGCATCAGGATGCCCGAGAGCGCAATGAGTCCGACCAGTGCGTTGATGCCGAACGGCTGCCCGAACAGGATCAGTGTCGGCACTACGCCGATCAGGCCGAGTGGGCTCGTCATGAACACCATCACCATCGCAGAGATCGAACGCACCTGAAAGATGATGATGACCAGCGTGATCGCCAGCATGATCGGAAACAGCGGCAACATGGCGGTCGTTGCCTTGGCCGATTCCTCGATGGAGCCCGCCTGCTCGATGCGATAGCCGCTCGGAAGCTTCGCGATGATCGGCTGAAGCTGCGTGGTGATAGCCGTTGAGACGTCCGGTGGCTGCAGGTTGTCGGCAATGTCGCCGCGTACCGTGATTGTCGGCACACGGTCTCGCCAACGCGAGATCGGCTCCTCCATGCGTACATCGACTTTACCCACCTGCGACAGCGGAATACGCTGCCCGTTCGCGCCGGCCAGCGTGAAGTCGCCGAGCCGGGCAGGGTCGAGACGCACATCGCCGGCCGAACGGGCGATCACCTGCACGGTACGGATATCTTCACGCACCGCAGTGACAGGTGTGCCGGTGAGCAGGAACTGCAACTGTTGTGCGACGGCGCTGGACGTCAGTCCCACCGCCTGCAAGCGGTCCTGTTGCAAGACGAAATGCAACGCTGGTGAGCGCGTGCCCCAGTCGGTATTGACCGTGCGCATCATCGGACTTGCCTGCATCACCCGCTCAACTTCAGCCGCGATTCCACGCAGCTTGTCCGGGTCCGGGCCGGTGACGCGATAGGCGACCGGAAACGGCGAATACGGCCCGAACACGAGTTGCGTGACGCGCACGCGTGCTTCGGGAACAAGACCGTCGGCGATGGCTCGCCGCAGTCGCGCCTTCAATGCATCGCGTTCCTCCTGACTGTCAGTGCGGATCACGATTTTCGCGAACGATGGATCGGGCAGTTCCGGTCCCATGGCCAGGAAAAAGCGCGGCGCACCTTGCCCGACGTAAGCCGTGACGATCCTGGCTTCCTTCTGTCCGGACAACCATGCCTCCACCTTTTGCGAGGCGGCGCTGGTCTGTGAAATCGCTGTGCCGTAGGGCATTTGCACTTCAACCAGCACTTCGGGACGGTCGGAGATCGGGAAGAACTGCTTCTTGACCACGCCCATGCCGAGGATGGCCAGGGCGAAGAGGGCAACGACCGAACCGGCGACCAGCCATTTGCGTGCGATGACGCGCGTGAGCACCTGACGGAAGCGGTTGTAGCGCGGCGTGTCATAGATTGCGTCGTGCCCGCCATCGACCTTTTTGAAGTCGGGCAGCATCTTCACGCCGAGATAGGGCGTGAAGACCACGGCCACGACCCAGGATGCGATCAGCGCAATGCCGACGATCCAGAACATGTTGCTCGTGTATTCGCCTGCGGTGGACCTCGCGAAGCCGTTGGGCATGAAGCCGACCGCCGTCACCAGCGTGCCCGACAGCATGGGTGCGGCAGTATGGCTCCAGGCATAGGCGGAGGCGGCCACACGGCTGTAGCCTTCCTCCATTTTCACCACCATCATTTCAATAGCGATGATCGCGTCGTCCACCAGCAGGCCCAACGCCAGAATCAGGGACCCCAGGGTGATGCGGTCGAAGTTCTTGCCGGTCGCGGCCATCACCACGAACACGACGGCCAGCGTCAACGGCACGGCGGCGGCAACCACGAGGCCCGCGCGCCAGCCCATGCTCACGAAGCTCACGAACATGACCACTAGCAGGGCGACGAAAAACTTGAGCATGAACTCGTCGACCGCCGAATGAATGTTGACGGCCTGATCGGTGACCTTCGTCAGACTCATGCCCAGCGGCAGTCCGCCGTTGATTGCGCCGACCTCGCTGTCCAGTGCCTTGCCGAGATCGAGCCCGTTCCAGCCGTCGCGCATGACGATGCCGAGCAGCAGCGCGGGTTCGCCGTTGTTGCGGATCAGGAATGTCGCCGGATCTTCATAACCGCGCTCGACGGTGGCAATGTCCGACAGCTTCAGCGTGCGGCCCTGCACGACGACCGGCGTGTCGCGGATCTTCTGCAGGTTGTCGAAGGCGCCGTCGAGGCGAATGAACACTTCCGGACCTTTGGTCTCCACCGAGCCGGCCGGCGTCAGCGCGTTCTGGCCATTGAGCGCGGCGAACACGTCCTGCGGGCTGACCCCGAGCGTTGCCAGCCGGTCATGCGAGAACTGGACGTAGATGCGCTCGGCCTGCTCGCCAATGATGTTGACCTTCTTCACCCCCGGCACGTGGAGCAACCGCTGGCGCAGCGTCTCGCCATCGCGCACGAGCAGCCGTTGCGGTTCGCCCCGCGCCTTCAGTGCAAAAAGCGCAAACGTGACATCCGCGTATTCGTCGTTGACCATCGGGCCGATCACGCCAGCGGGAAGGTTGGCTGCCTCGTCGCCGATTTTTTTCCGGGCCTGGTAGAACTCCTCCTGCACTTCCGCCGGAGGTGTGCTGTCGAGCAACGTCAGCGTTGTGAACGCCAGGCCGGGCCGCGTGTAGGTCTCGGTCCGGTCGTACCAGCGCAGCTCCTGCATGCGCTTTTCGATTTTCTCGGCGACCTGATCGTGCATCTCCTGAGCGGTGGCGCCCGGCCATACACTGACGATGGTCATCACCTTGATGGTGAACGCCGGGTCTTCGGCGCGGCCCAGCTTGAAGAACGACAGGAGCCCGGCCAGCGATATCAGGCAGATCAGGAACAGGGTGATGGAACGCTCGCGCACGGCGAGCGCCGAGAGATTGAATCGGCCTTCGCTCACGGACGTGCTCCTTCGTTCGCCATCGCTACGGCCTGTCCGGACACGCGGACCTGCTCGCCTTCGCGCAGCAAATGGGCACCGAGGGCAATGACGCGATCGCCTTGCTCCAACTTACCGGACACGCGCGCACTGTCGTCGCCCAGATGAAGGACCGTCACCGGCCGCCATGCAACCTTGGCCGGCTCGCCGTTGACGACCCACACGCCAGACCCTTTGCCCGCGTCGAGCACCGCGCCGATCGGCACCTGCATGCCGTCCTGGAGCGCCACACGTGCGTCCGGTATCTCGATCGTGACGGTCGCGCCTAGCGGCCCGTCGGCCAGCGCACCCTGCAACACGTAACGCGCTTCGAAGGTGCGGGTACGCGGATCTGCCGTATCAGAAAGCTGGCGCAGCGTGGCTGGCACGCTGGCGCCGCTGTCGCTGAACAGGGCCGCCTGGGCGACCGACCCGATGACGGGACGCAGAGTTTCCGGAAGCTGGATCACAGCCTCGCGGCGGCCCGCGTGGGCCAGTCGCACCACGGGCTGTCCGGCGCTGACGACCTGGCCCGGTTCGGCCAGCGTTTCCATCACGACGCCATCGCCGTCCGCCACCAGATCGGCGTAGCCCGTCGCATTGCGCGCCACGTCGGCGTCAGCCTCGGCCGCGCTGAGCTGCGCCTTGGCTGCGTCGGCGGCCGCCTTGGTCTGGTCGTAGGCCGAAGCCGAAATCGCACCCGTGCCGCGCAGGTCTCGATACCGCGCCTCGTCCTGCGCGGTCTGCTGCGCTCGCGCCCGCGCAGCGGTGACCGCCTCCTGCCGGGCCTTTGCGGCCAGCTTGAGATCGATGGGGTCGAGGCGCATCAGCAGCTGGCCGCGCCTGACCGTTTGGCCGGCGTCCACCCGTCTCTCCAGCACCTTGCCGGAAACACGGAAACCCAGGTCGCTTTGGACGCGTGCCGCGACGGTCCCCGTGAATGAGCGGGACGCGGGCACGGCGCGCTGGACGATGGCGGTGCGCACCAGCGGCACCTCGGTGCGCGGGTCGGGCGGTGCTTTTTCGCCGCAGGCCGCTAGCGCAAACGGGAGCGCACAGGCGAGTGCGGAAGTGGCGAGGCGACGCGAGAACATGAAAGTCCCATCGGTGAGGTGATGAAGGACTTCATTCTGGTTCTAGTGACCAATTAAGTCAAGAGTCACAACTAGCGATCGCGTCAGGGCGACAGACTTCGCAGTACCAGACTGGACAGCTGTGCAGGCGCGACATCGGTGGTGTCGCGGTTGTACTGCAGAAGCAACGGGTTGAGATAAGGGCGCAATACCAGGTAGATCGCCATCGCGGTTTCGTCCAATGGTGTCTTGCGCTCGAAGTCTCCGCTTTGCCTGCCTTCCTGCAGAATTTCCTGGAGCAACTGCTGGACGCGTGCTTCATAGGCTTGCACGGCCTGCCAGTTTTCCGTGGCGGCCGACGCCGCGATGTCATAGAGCTTGCGGTCCCGGAAAAACAGCCTGAGGCTCGCATCGGTAAAGACTTTGAAGATCCGTCGTAACTTCTCAGGCGGCAGATCGGTCTCTGCGACGGCTGCACGCACCTCGCTTTCGATTTCGCGCAGGCAGTTGATGCAGATCATCTCGCCAATGGCCTGCTTGGACTCGAAGAACTTGTAGATATAGGCCTTGGAAAAACCGATTGCCTTGGCAAGGTCGGAGACCGTTGTTTTCTCGTAGCCATACCGGCTGAAGTGCTCGGTAGCGGCGGCAACGATCTGGTCCCGTACTTCGTGATCAGCCGGGCCGCGCGCGGGAACTGCGGAAGGCGTGGGAGTGTTTTTCATGGACTAAGCATACAGGAATGGACAACTAGTGACTATTTGGTATTATAGTCACAGTCAGAATCACGCAGAGACGCTCATGCTACCCAAACATCTCCTCGCCGCGCTCATTGCTGCCAGCCTGTCGGCGGGCTGCGCTGTCGGTCCCGACTATAGCCGGCCTGATGTAGCCATGCCGGACCATTTCCTGGGCCAGGCCGCGGTAGATCACCGCCAGGCAGCCGGGAGTGCAGACTTGATCACGTGGTGGACGGGTTTCGGCGATCCGCAACTCGCACGATTCATTACGCTCGCGCTGGAGCAGAACCTGGACCTCGCGCAAGCCGCCGCGCGCGTCTCGCAGGCGCGCGCGGGACTCGGGGCAGCGAATGCGGCGCTGCTGCCTTCTGGCAATGTCAGCGGCCAGGCGGCCCGGGTCTACCAGTCGGTTGAAACTCCGCTGGGACGTGTCCTGAATTCAACGCCCGGATTCGATCGCTACGGCAACGACTACGAAGCCAATCTCAGCGCGAGCTGGGAACTGGATGTGTTTGGCGGCCTGCGCCGCGGGCGGGAAGCGGCACTTGCCGACTATCAGGCTTCAGAGGCGGGCGAAGCGGCCACGCGCCTGGCTGTGGCAGCACAGACCGCCGACATTTACATCACGATTCGCGGATTGCAGGCTCGTCTGCAGGTGGCCCGCAAGCAGTTGCAGACGCAGCAGGATTTGCTCTCGACCATCAACCTTTTGTACGGAAAGGGGCTTGCGGCCGATCTTCAGGTGAGCCAGGCAGAAGGCGCGCTGGCGCAGGTGAAGGCATCCATCCCGGTGCTGGAGGCCGGTCTCGATGCGGCCATGAACGCGCTGGACGTGATGCTGGGTGCACAGCCCGGCACGCATCGGGCGGAACTCCTCGAAGGCGGCGATATCCCGGCCGCTCCGCGAATCGCAGGCACCGGATCGCCAGGCGAGTTGCTCAGGCGTCGCCCCGATCTGATCGTGGCCGAGCGGCGCCTCGCTGCATCGAACGCGCGTATCGGCGTGGCAATCGCTGAGTATTACCCCAAGCTGTCGCTCAGTGGACTGATTGGGAGCGCCACCTCGGTCGCCAGCGGCAACCTGTTCAGTGGCGGCGCCAGTCAGGGCGCCGGCGTGCTGGGCCTGCGCTGGCGTCTGTTCGATTTCGGCCGCATCAATGCGCAGATCAATGCAGCCAAAGGACAGGACGCCGAGTTGCTCGCTGCATATCGGCTTGCCGCATTGCACGCTACCGAGGACGTCGAAAATTCTTTCTCTGCACTCGTGAAGCGCGAGGAGCAGGCCGCCGTTCTCGCGCAGGGTGTGAACTCGCTCGGCCGTGCGCGAGCCGCCTCGTTTGCGGCCTACCAAAAAGGTGTCGTCAGCCTGATCGAGGTCCTGCAGGCCGACGACAACCTGCTACGCGCGTCGGATGCGCGGGTGCAGGCGCAAACTGAATCGGCACGCGCAGCGGTTGCCGCGTTCAAGGCGCTCGGAGGAGGGTGGCAACCTACCGATCCGGCGGCCGTTGCAAGCCGATAGGACTACCGCTGCTAGCGGGCTGCAGTCGGCACTTCCGTTTGCAAAAGGCCTCCTTGAGCGCCGCGTTCTCGTGTTCCAACTCACCGATAAGTTGAAGCTGTGTATCCATGTCAGCGATGCGAAAGCGCCTGCGCCGACTGAAGTAGATCCTCCAGCATCGACTGACGGCGGTCGGGGTCTGTGTCGCGGCCGGTCATGAAGCACAGCGCCGCGATCGGTATGCCCGCGCGGTCGCGAACGGGCGCGGCCATGCAAAGCCGGAACGCGTTGGACAGGCCTTCCGTGCAGCAATAGCCAAGTGTTTTCGCGTTCTGCACATCGCGCATGAATTCATCGAAATCGATGCGCACACCGTTGTCGAGCACGAAGTCATCTGCAGGAATGAGGGTGCGGATGGCGTCGGCGCTCATGTGACCGAGCAGCAGGCGTCCCGTCGCGGTCCACGGAATCGGCACGCGCACGCCGATATCCGAGCTGATGTTGAACGGCCGCGCACTGTTCTCCGATAACACGACCGAGTACTTGTTCCCTTCGAGCATGCACAACTGCGTGGTCTCGTCGTACTTGCGAACGAGCGCGAGAATAGACTGGTGCGCGCGGCTGATGAGGTCGTTGTGCGTCGCGTAGTCCGAGCCGTAGTAATGCATCTCGCGCCCGAAGAACACATTGCCATCCGCCGATGTTTCGAGCCAGCCCACTTCGGTGAGAATGGCAACGAGTTCGTAGATGCTTGAACGCGGCGAACCGGTCGCTTCGATCAGCTCGCGCATGGTCATGGGCCGCTGCGCCTGATGCAGCTTCCTGAAGATATCGATGACACGCTCCACGCCTCGCGCGCGCGACGATTCCGTTACTGCCATTCGTTCACCCTTCAATGATCGAGCACACGGCTGAGAAACTGCCGCGTGCGTTCGTTCGACGGGTTGACGAAGATTTGCTCCGGGTCGCCTTGCTCTGCAATTACGCCCTTGTCCATGAACAGGACGCGATCCGCCGTCTTGCGCGCAAAGCCCATTTCATGGGTCACGACGACCATCGTCATGCCGTCGCGCGCGAGGCCGCGCATCACTTCCGTCACTTCGCCGACGAGTTCGGGATCGAGTGCGGACGTGGCTTCATCGAAGAACATGATGCCGGGTTCGACCGCCAGCGCCCGCGCAATCGCGACACGCTGCTGCTGTCCGCCCGACAACTGGCTCGGATAATGCGATGCGCGATCCGCGAGCCCCACGCGGTCGAGCGAATCCATTGCGCGTTTGCGGGCATCGGCGGGCGACATGCCGCGCGCCTTGATCAGCGCAAGGGTGACATTGCCGAGCGCGGTCTTATGCGGGAACAAGTTGAATTGCTGAAACACCATGCCGACGTGCCCGCGAATTTCGCGCGCGCGCTTCGGATCGTGCAGGGGCACTTCGTTGACCCACACTTCGCCGGAGTCCGTCGTCTCCAGTCCGGCCATGATGCGCAGCACCGTGCTCTTGCCCGAACCGGATGCGCCGATCAACACGAGTACTTCGCCTGCGCGCACGTCGAGATTGATGTCGTTGAGAACGCGCGTCGCGCCGAATGACTTGCTCACGCCCGACAGCGAAATGAGGGGTTTGTTCTGAATGGAATCGCTCACGTAAGTCTCCGGCGGTCATGATGGCGCACCCATTGCGAAAGCGGGAAGCACACGACGAAATAGATCAGCGCGACGAGTCCGTAAATCTCGACCGGCTTGCCGACGCGATCCACGATCGCCTGGCCACCGTGCATCAGTTCGGACATGCCGATCATGCTGACGATCGACGTATCCTTGATGAGCGACAAATACTGCCCGACGAGCGGCGGCAACACGATGCGTCCGGTCTGCGGTAACACGACCGAAGTGAAGGTCTGTGTGCGCGATAAGCCGAGAATCTGCGAGACTTCCCACTGTCCCTTCGGCACTGACTCGATGCCCGCGCGAAAAACTTCCGCGATATACGCGCCCTGATACACGCTCAACCCGATCACGCCCGCGGCAAAGACATCGATTGCATAGCCGAAGTACGAGACGCCGAAGTAGATGAACATCAGCGTGATGAGCACGGGCGTACCGCGAAACAACTCCGTATAGAGCTTCGCGATCCGGTCCGTGCCCCACGGCCCGAACGAGCGCAACACCGCAGCGAGCAGGCCGATGAGCGTGCTACCGACGATCGCCGCGATCGATAGGAGCAGCGTCGTCACGAGACCTTGCAGCAAAATCGACAGACTGTTTTTCAGCAGTTCGAGTGACATGACTCAATCCTCATGCACGATTCGCACGACGCAGCGTGAAGCCGGTCCAACGCGCACCCGGCCTCACGATGAGCGGCGGATGAAACATGCGTGCGCCGAGTTGACTGGCGATCCAGGACAGCACATTGCTCAGCACCAGATACGCGACGAGCACGACCGCAAACGTCTGGACGTACAGGAGCGTGCGCGAATTGATCACGGTGGCGGTGCCGGTGAGTTCGGGCAACGCAATTGCCGACAACAGCGAAGTGCCGAGCAACAACTGAATCAGATAATTGACGATGGCCGGATACACCGCACGCGCTGCCTGCGGCATCACGATCTCCTTGAAAATCTGCCCGCGTTCCAGCCCAAGAATGCCGGCTGCTTCAATCTGTCCGCGCGGCACCGATTGCATGCCCGCGCGAAACACTTCCGACAGATACGCGCCCACGTTCACGCCCAGCGCGATGACACCGGCCCAATATGCATCGAGCGCAATGCCCATCGACGGCAAGCCGAAGAACACGATGAAAATCTGCAGCAGCACCGGCGTATTGCGAATGGCTTCGACGTAAGCTCTCGCGATGAACCGCACGATGGCCGACGGCGACATGCTGGCAAGCGCCGCGATCAGACCGAGCGCGAGCGCCAGCACGAACGACAGCAACGTGACCTGCAAGGTCAGCCAGCCGGCCTTCAGAAACTCGGGGACGTAGCCCCATAGCGTCAGCCATTGATAGTTCATCTGCGCCTCCGCTTCAGAACTGCGGATTGAGCGGATATCTCGGATCGACGCCGAACCACTTCTTGTACAACTGCGCATTCAGCTTCGATGCATTGATGTTGAACAGGAACAGGTTCAGATAGTTGAGCCACGCCTGGTCGCCCGCCTTCACGCCGAACGCGTTGTACTCGAGCGGCACGAGAGCTTCGTTCGTCACGGTCAGTTCCGGATCGAGCTTCGCCTGATACGCAAGGAAGTTGTTGTCCTCGATCATCGCATCGGCCTGGCCCTGCTTGACGGCGAGAATGGCCGCCTGCGAACTGTCGTATTCCTGAATCTTGACCGGGATGCCCATCGAGCGGACTTCGTCGCCGTTGGTCGAGCCTTTCACCGTGGCGATGGTGCGCCCGTTCATGTCCTTCGCCGACTGGATGCCGCTGCTCTTCTTCACGAGCATCGCTTCGCTCGCCACAACGTACGGCGACGTGAATTCGACGACCTTCGCCCGTTCGAGGTTGCGCGTGAAGTTGCAGAACACGACATCGACCTTGGCGGTCTGCAGGTTCGGGATGCGGTTCGCGCTAGTCGTGTTCACGACTTCGAGCTTCACGCCCATTTGCTTCGCCAGTTCCTTGGCGAGGTCGACGTCGTAGCCGTCCGCATTGCCGTCTTTGTCGTAGAAGCCGAACGGCGCGAACGTAAGGCAGTCGCCGACGCGCAGCGTGCCGCGCTGAAGCACGGCTTGAAGCGTCGATGCAGGCGCCGCCGCCGCTGGACCTTGCTCGGGCGTCGCCACTTTCGTGCAGGCGGAGAGCGCGAGCAGTCCGCTCACAGCGGTTGCGGCAAACAGCAAGGCGGCCTTGGCGCCTTTGGTGGCGAGCTTCATGTTCAGGTCCTGATCGAGGGGTTGGTCTGAGAACCGCTCCCAGCGTGGCCTCGCGTTCGCGACATTTACCGTCGAAGCACTAGGTTGTCCGATATATCGGACAGTTATCTGGCGAGCCGGATTGATGGCCCAGTGTTGGACGCTAAAAAGGGCCGCGCAAGCGGCCCGAACCCTTATTGCTTCTGGAATTTTGTCGGGCTAGCTAACCATCGCGTTCGCGCGTTTGTCCATGAGCGGGCGCTACGGCAGATAGATCGACTGACGGCTCAAACCGCTGCAATGCAATCTATTTCGATATCGAAACGGCCGGGCCATGCCGGCACGTTCACGAAGATCCGTGCCGGTGGCTGCGGGCCAAAGAACTCTGCATAGATTTCATTGACGATCGGGAACATCTCGACGGATGTGCAGTAGACGTTGCACTTGAGCACCTGGTCGAGCGACGATCCGCCCGTCTCGACACAGAGCTTCAGTTGCTCCAGCACGCGTCGAGTTTGCTGTTCGATCGGCGCATCCAGCACCTCGCCGGTCTGCGGATCGAATGGCGGCAAGCCCGACACGTAAAGCGTGTCGCCGTGACGCGTGGCAACGGAGGTGGGGGCCTTCCAACGCTCGAGCCAGCTGGACAATGGTTCGACACGGATGATTTCGCGAGCCATGTGCTTCTCCTTGAGTGAAGATCGATGTTAATGGCGCGCGTCAGGCGTCGCCAGCGAACAGCGCATTGAGTTCCGAACCCGATGGGGCATCTGCGAAGCCGTCGAAACGTCCTTCCGAAAGCGCCTGGGCGGAGCGCATGAGGCCGCTCCAGGCGCTCCGCGCGAGTGCGCCGCCCACGCTGACGCGCCGCACGCCCAGCGCTGCCAGTTCCGGCAATGTCAGGAGCGAGTTCGCGCCAACCAGTACGTTCACCGGTTTGGGCGAGACCGCCGCGACGACGGCCTCGATCTGCTCGCGCGTCCGGATGCCTGGGGCGTACAGGCAGTCCGCGCCGGCCGCTGCGTAAGCTTTCAGACGCTCGAGCGTGTCGTTCAGGTCGGGCACACCCACGAAAAAATTCTCCGCGCGGCCGATCAGCAGCGTATCGCCTCCGCTATCGTCGATCGCTTGCCGCGCCGCTGCGATCCGCGTCACGGCGATCTCTATCGGCAACAGAGGCGCGGCGGCGTCGCCGGTCGCATCTTCGATCGACAGGCCAGCCACACCGGTGGCGACCGCGAGTTTCACGCTCCCGGCAACGCCGGCCGCATCGTCGCCAAAGCCGCTTTCGAAATCTGCATTGACCGGCAGATCGGTGGCTTCGACCATCGCGCGCAAGTGCGCGAGGATGTCGTCGCGGCTTACCTGGTTGTCGGCGCGGCCGGTCGACCACGCATAGCCGGAACTCGTGGTCGCGATAGCCTGGAAGCCGAGGCTCGCGAGATAACGTGCGCTGCCGGCGTCCCAAGGGTTCGGCAGCGTGAAACAACCGGATTCGTGTAGCGCCCGGAACGCGGCGCGCTTTTCGGCAGTGGTGCGTGGCATGGCGAACTCCAGGAAGTGGGGGAAGCCCTGGCGGGCTTCCAAACGCGTCAGGCGATTTCCTTTTCGACCACCGGGAAGTCGATCTCCGTGTCGAACACGTTATTGACGAAATTCGTCAGCATGAACTGCGCACTCAGCGCGATGATCTCGACGATATTGGCATCGGTGTACCCGGCGGCTCGCACCGCGTCGAGGTCGCCCGTCGCTACTTTGCCGCTCGTTTGTATCAGCTTGCGCGCGAACGCCACTGCGGCCGCCACGCGGGGCACGTCTGACTCACCGAGTCTGTTGCGGCGAACTTCATCGCTGGAAAGACCGGCAAATTCGGTGGCTACGTAGCTGTGGGCGCTGAGGCAGTAATGGCAGCCGTTGACCTGCGACACGGCCAGTGCAATGCCATCGCGCGTTTTCATGTCGAGTGTTTTGGAGAGCGCGCCCTGCAGGCCGGCCCACCCGTTCAGCGCCTGGGGGCTTTGCGCCATGATGCGGAAGAGGTTCGGCGTGAGCTTGAGTTGTCGCGACACGGCGTCGACGACGGCCTTGGACTCGGCGGGAATATTCTGCGGAATTGCGATGCGGCTCATAGTACTGCTCCTTGGGTTCGGTTCGAACTGCGGATGATGGCTGCGGGAACAGGTGTTCCTGCATTGAGAAGCAGTCTAGGAGCGATCGCCGTGCACAGGATCCGGCAAATGTGCGCAAAAGTCCGGCTCGCGGGTCGCCAGTCAGCGCTTCGGGCGTCGAGCGGGCGAGTCGATCCGCGTGGCGCGGATCAGGATGAGGAAGGTGTTGCCCGATACTCGGCGGGCGCCGCGCCATAAATTTCGCGGAAGGCGCGTATGAAAGCTCCGCGGCTCGCGTAGCCGGCGTTGTGCGCCACCTGGTCGAGCGCGAGATCCCCGGCGCGCAACTGGGCGGCGGCCTGGCGCATACGGATGTCGCGAAGCACCTGCATCGGCGCCTGGCCGAAGGCCGCCGAGAAGCGCGCCATGAACGCGGAGCGGCTCAGACAGGCGATCTGCGCAAGACTTTCGACAGTGTGCGGCGCGGAAGGCCTTGCGGTCATGTCGGCGAACGCGCGCGCAATCTGGGGGTCACCGAGCAGTGCAAAGCGTTCCATCCACAGCGCGCTTGTTTTGAGCGAGCGGCGCACGAGCGCAACGATCACCTGCTTGAGCAGCGCGCCCGACATTGCACCGGCGCCGATTTCCTGTGCCATCAACTCCTCGAAAGCCGTGCGCAGATAGACGTCGAGCCGGTCGGACGGATCGAATTGTTCGACGATCGGCGTCGAGAGCATTTCGAAGAGATTGATCGAGGCGCCGAAAGCCGCTGTGAAGTAACCGCAGATCATCACGGTCATGGGCTCAGTCGATCCGGCGCGGAACCGGTTGATGGAATCGACGACACGCTTATGCTCGCGGCCGGATACGACGACCGGCGCGATGCCCGCCCGGTTTGCGGGCACCTCGAGCTTCAGCGGATGCCGCGGTGGGACGATCAGCAGCGTGTGCGGCGTAAGGGGTACCGGATCGGCGCCTCCGATGTGTAGAAGCCCGCTGCCCGAAAGAATGTAGTGGATCCCGGGCGCTTCGTTGCCGTCGAGTTCGAGCACGAACCCCTCGCTGACGAGACACTCGGACAGGCCAAGGACGCGAATCTCGAGCAGCGCGATGAGTTCATCGAGGTGTGCTGCGCTGATGCGCGCGAACGACGACAAGGGCGTTGAGATGGACATTCGTTCGAAAGAACGCGGCAATGCCGGCCAAAGCTGGAAGGCGATGACGGATTGTCGCACGACTGCAGCGCTGAACCCGACGCGCACGAGCCATTCAACGCTCGTTTTTCGGCTACTGGCATCAGCGTATGTAACCGAGCAATGTCAAGGTAGTAGTGTCTTAGGTTCGGCTCTTCCTAACCAGTCCGGCGATCCCATCGAGAACTCGCCTTAGGGCTAATTCCTTCATCGCTGATCCCAAGGTGGCTCATCGCCGAACGCTTCTGCCAGATAATCGACAAAGCGGCGCACTTTCTCCGGTATGCGCCGCGCGCTCGGGTACACCGCCTGGATTGCAAGTTCAGCAGCATGATATTTCGGTAAGAGCGCGACCAGTTCGCCCCGGCGGATATGCTCGCCAAACACAAACGTGGGGCCGTACGCGATTCCAGTTCCTGCAACTGCGGTGGCGAGCAGCATTTGAGTGTTGTTGGCAGCCATTCTGCAAGGCCCATCGATCAAATGCGCGCGTTTCTTTGCGTCGAACAAAGTCCAGTCACCTGTCGACACAGCTTCGCTGAATGCAAGGCGCTGCGCGCGACGAAGATCATCGGGTGTCCGCGGCGTTCCGTGTCGTTCCAGGTAGTCAGGCGAAGCACACACGACCATTTTGCAGGGCGCGAGACGCCGCACCACAAGACCCTCGTCGCGCAGGCGTCCGATACGGATCGCCACGTCAACGCCGGCATCGATGAGATCGATATAACGATCTTCAAGCTGTATTTCCACATTCACTTCGGGATGATCGTCCAGGTAGCGTCCGACGACCGCACCCAAATGCATCGCGCCAAAAGTGACGGGAGCCGCAACGCGCAGCACGCCTCGCGCAGCGACTTGTGAGTCACTTGCCTCCCGGTTTGCTTCGTCGAAAGACTCGAGAATGTGCTTACAGCGTTCGTAGTATGTCTGCCCCGTATCGGTAAGACTCAGGCGGCGCGTTGTGCGATGAAACAGCCGCGCGTTCAGTTCCGTCTCCAGCGCACTGACATGCTTTCCCGCCATGGCTGCCGATAGTCCGAAACGTCTCGCGGCTGCGGCGAAGCTGCCGTCCTCCACGGCGGCAACGAAAACACCAAGACTGGTCAATCGGTCCATTCGCCATTCCAATTCGATAATCAGGTTATCGACTGTACGTACGGAACCGGGAATTATCAAGCTGCGGGTTTGAATCTACGATTCGTACATTCCCAAACAGAAAAAGGTTCGAACATGGAAATCGAAACGAACGGCACGCGGATTCATGTGTCGCTGCGTGGCAGTGGCAACGTGGCGCTGATTTTCCTGCATTACTACGGCGGCTCATCCCGGACATGGGATCGGGTTGCTGACGAATTGTCGGATCAGTACCGTGTCGTCGCGCCTGATCACCGCGGCTGGGGCCGTTCCTCTGCACCAGCAACCGGTTACCGGATCGCAGACCTTGCCGACGACGCCGAGGGTGTAATTGCGGCGTTAGGCCTGCAGCGTTATGTGTTGGTCGGACATTCGATGGGCGGCAAGGTAGCGCAACTCATCGCGTCCAGACGGCCAGCCGGGCTGATAGGTCTGGTCCTCGTTGCGCCGTCGCCTCCGTCTCCAACTTTGCTTACCGAAGAGGCGCGTGCAACTTTGGCAGGCGCGTATCAATCCCGTGAGTCAGTCGAGTTTGTAATCGATCATGTGCTCACCTCCAGGAGGATTGATGAGGAACTCCGGGCACAGGTGATTGACGATAGCCTGAGAGGCGCGCCGCAGGCGAAGGCGGCATGGCCCAACGTCGCCATGAGCGAAGACATTACAAAAGAAGTCGCGTCGATCAACGTGCCGACGGTTGTCATTTCGGGCGAGCTTGACCAGGTCGATCGCATCGCAACGTTGCAGGCTGAACTGCTCACTCGCATCCCCCATGCGGCCATGCAGGTTATCCCCGCAACCGGGCATTTGTCGCCTCTGGAAGCTCCGAAAGAGGTAGCGCAAATCATTGCCGGATTCGTTAAGGCAGTCGTAGATGAGCTTGTCGTGTGACCGTGTCGACGACGATTGACGGGAACAGCATCACGACGACCACGAAGGCGTCGGCGCTCACGGTCTTTCCCTCGCAGCAGGAATAGGAGCTATTCCCCGCCCGCTACTTCCGCGTGAGGTCGCGCAAGCGGAGGATACGCATCAACCAATGCACGAAATCATTGGCTCTCATGCAGCAGTACCTTTCGGCCGCCCAGGCGAGAGGATCGCTTCCAAACCTATCTGTTGAGGAAAACCATGACCCAAGCTCTGAAAGGCAAACTCGCCCTCGTTACGGGCGCTTCGCGCGGAATCGGCGCAGCCATTGCGGCACGTCTTGCGCATGACGGCGCATCGGTGATCGTTCACTATGCGTCAAGTCAGGCGCGGGCCGAAGCGGTCGTCAAGGAGATCCGCGATGCCGGCGGCGAGGCTGAAGCTGTGGGCGCCAACCTGTCGGAGCCGGAAGGCGTCAAAACACTGATCGATTCGTTGAACGGTGCGTTCGGTGGCCGCTTTGAGGGGCGGCTCGACATCCTCGTGAATAACGCAGGCACGGTCGAGTATGGACCGTTTCTCGAGTCTTCCGAAACGTCGTACGACACGCACTTCAACCTGAATGTTCGTGCGCCGATTGAGCTGGCAAAAGACGCGGCGGCACGAATGGTGGCGGCGGGCTGGGGACGCATTATCAACGTGGGCTCGGCCTTTGGCGAAGCCGCGCCGCTACCTGGCGTGACGCTCTACATAGCGTCGAAGTTCGCTCTCAGAGGCTTCACTCGCGGGTTGTCCCGCGAAGTCGGCAAGTACGGCGTGACCGTGAACGCCGTGCAGCCTGGTCCGATCGACACAGAACTTGCTCCGCAGCCCGGCACGGAAGACCACGCAACGATGACGAAGCTCGCAAGCGTGGGCCGTTTCGGCAAGCCGGCGGAAATCGCGGCGGCCGTAGCTTATCTTGCCAGTCCGGAAGCAGGTTATACGACCGGCGAGAGCCTGACGGTCGACGGTGGATGGATTGCCTGAACCGGGCTGCCAAGCTGAGTGCTATTCGAATGTCGCGTGCATTTCGGAAAGCGTCGAACGGGTAAGAGTGCCAACGCGTGCTGACTGAAAGTGCGTGAAAAGAGCCCGCCGGGCGGAGTGGCCGGCGGGCTCCGAGATCCGAACCTCGGTGACAAGTCCGGAAGATTCGGAAGGATAACGAACTACAATGGCTGGACCAACCGCCTGGTCTTGCCACTGCGCTTCCCTCGTATGAAGCTGTCAGACACTGCAGTGCATCCGTCATGCGATCCGGGATTACGACTCCCGATCCGTGGACTCACGCCTTGGCAAGCTGCAGGCCGCCGAAATTCTGGATCGTGGGGATCTCGACTTTCGTGTACGTGTCAGTCTGCGTGACGGGTGCCACTACGACGCCCGGGCTGGCGAAGCCGCCGCCATAGGCAACATTGGCGTTGCCGAAGTTGTAGTTGCTGCCGCCGCGTACAGCGGACAAGGCCTTGACGGACAGTTCTTCGGTATGGGCGATATCTTTGATGGTCAGTGAGGTCATGGTAGGTCTCCTGGAGCTGTTTCAGTTCGGTTTAACGAGTGTGGTTCGACGTGCAAGCGGGGAGAGCGCACCTCGACGGGATCGAACGGCATCCGCTGTCAGCACGACTCTCCGCGGCGCTTAACTTACGCCTTGGCAAACTGCAGGCCGCCGAAGTTCTGGATCGTCGGGATCTCGACCTTCGTGTACGTGTCCGTCTGCGTGACGGGTGCGACCACGACGCCCGGGCTGGCGAAGCCGCCACCGTAGGCAAGGTTGAGGTTTCCTGCGTTGTAGTTGCTGCCGCCGCGTACAGCGGACAGAGCCTTGGCGGACAGTTCTTCGGTGTGGGCGATGTCTTTGATGGTCAGCGAGCTCATGGTAAATCTCCTGTGAAGGTCTTCGGTCTGGATGGAAGAGCACTATTTGTCGCGCTCACAGGGGTATTCGCATAGGGTGTGCCAACGTGAACCTGCTGAGTTACCAACACTCACTAAGTCGATGAATATAAAGAAAAAAATAGAATCGTCCGCAAGCTTTTCATGCGGTTGCGGGGCGTGAGGCAGCAAAAGGTGTCGTGGGATAGCAAACAGGTTTTGGCTGAGTGTCTGCCTTGAGTGAACGGCCGCGGATTCAGGCAGCTTATTCGTTCGAATGACGGGCACTCGTCAGCCCCGACGGCACACAAGGGACATTTGCGTTTGCCGATCGTGGTGGGAGGACGACATTCACGAGCCGCACGCCGGCGCAACCGATGCTCCCGCAATCCCGCACCGCGCGAGCGCATCCGCAACGAACCCCGACGCCTTCATGTCCTCGACGAAGTCACGCAGCGCTAACGCCGCCGTTGCTTCAGACGCTTTTTCGTTGCGCTCACGTTCGGGCAGTTCGAGCAGATGCAAGCGCTGCCTCGCGTGTTCGATAGCGCTCGCCGCGGGGCTGTAGCGAGTGGGCAAAGCTTTCCGAATCCGCCCGACGGCGATCGGCAAAATGCCTTAAAGTGCTATCGCGCCATCGGTAAGTAAAAAGACATGAAAAATATCATTGCCCCATTACCGGCTGAATTCGATATTCACCCGCTGCGAGTGGAGTTTCGAAACAAAGATGTCGAACGGAATTTCCAGGCTCATCACTTGCCACGCAATCAGGCAACATTGCGTACGACGCTTGTTTTTTGTTCCTTCTTCTACCTGGCGTTCGCTCTGACCGATGCCAGTGTTCTCGGTTATACGAGCGAGACGCTGCTGTTGTTTTTCGCCCGGATGTTCGTCGCGGTCACCGCGATGACCGGGCTGTATCTGGCGCGCACGCGGCCGGCATCGAGTGCCGTGCTTCAGCTCGCCGCAACTGCCGCTGAGATCGTCGGGATGGGTACGTTCATGCTCATCGTGCAGCATCGGCCCGGCGAGATACCCTGGCATGCGATGTCCTTCAGCATCATGCTGATCGTTGTCTATGTCTTCATCCCGAACCGGCTGATCGTCTCGCAGACCATTGCCTTTTCCGCGACGGCGCTTTTCATCATCGTCGTTTCGAGCATGTTGACGCTCAGGTTCTCCGACATGCTGACCATGTCCATGTTGCTTCTGCTGACAAACAGCTTCGGGCTGGTGGCGGCGCGCCGTTACCATCGACTGTGGCGGGATGAATATCGCGTGAGAGCGCTTTTGACTGATCAGGCAATGAAGGACCATCTGACCGGGTGCTATAACCGGCGCCATTTGCATGATGTTCTTCTTCCGACCGAACTCAAGCGGGCACAGCGCCACAGGCTTTCGTTCGCCGTCATCCTGTGCGACATCGACCACTTCAAATCCATCAACGACACGTTCGGCCACCTGTGCGGAGACGCTGTTTTACAGAATTGCTCTGCGGTCCTCCACAACTGTGTTCGTCGGCAGGTCGATTGCGTCGTTCGCTACGGTGGCGAGGAGTTCTTGCTGTTGCTGCCTGAAATGGACAAGACGGACGCGGTGCGTCTTGCCGAGCGCTTGAGGCTTTCTTGCGCGCAAACGCCGATCGAAGTTGGCGGACAGAGCGTTGCAGTCACGGCGAGCTTCGGGGTACTGGCGGTGGATCTCACATCCGGTGACGCAGAGGTCACAGAAGAAGCCATCATCGCTGCTGCGGACAAGCTGCTATATCGTGCGAAGACAGAAGGGCGGAACAACATTCAGGCGGATAGTTTGCTTGACGGAAGGGGCAGGCGTCCGGTTTAGAGGGTGCTTCTGTCGCTCACGGATGGGCGGCATCGGACCCAGCTACGGCCAAACACCCCGCCGAGGGGCAGGAGTCGGCAACATCTCGCGCCAGTCGATCACGAAGCCGGCTCCCTGCAACAGCTACGCGTCCATCCAGCTGACATGTGCGCTCACCACGCGCCATCCGTCCTGCGTTCTGATCCAGGTCTGGCTCTGCCTGCCGACACGCGGCTCGTTATCGCGCCGAAACTCGATGTTGGCGACCGCAAACGAATCGCCATACGTAGTGACGACACGCGCCACGACAGTCCGCGCGAGCCCCTTGCCGGGGCGCGCGGCGCGAAATGCACGGATCGCGTCGTATCCGTACAGGTTTTCCGTCGCGCCGTATCGGAGCGTGTGCGGCGAATCGAAGAACAGCGTGTCGAGCATGGCGACGTCATTGGTGACGAGAGCCTGCTCATAGATGTCAAAGGCCGCGTTGACTTCGGCGAGCACGTCGGGCCGGTTGATGTCGTTCATCGCTGCGCTCCCGCATGGGCGGCCAACTCGCTGAACGGCGGCGGAGGAGACACGGCAAGCTGTGCGTCTTCGAGACGCCGCGCCGCTTCGAAAGCGAGATCTTCGCGCCAGGGCGCGGCGATCAGTTGCACGCCGACAGGCAGTCCGCCGCGGGTTCGCATTGGGGCCGCAACGACAGGCAAGCCCAGACATGAAACAGGCTGCGTCAACATGCCCAGATTGGGCCTCACCGCGAGCCGCTCGCCGTTGACCTCCATGAACTCGTCGCCGATGCGTGGCGCAACGACAGGCGTGGCCGGTGCGATCAGCACGTCATAACGCTCGAAGAGTTCGAGCACGCGGCGCCGCAACGCCGCGCGCACGCGCTGCGCCTGCACGATCCACGCGGCGGGCAGCAGCGCACCCGCTATCAGCCGATCGCGCGATAACGGCTCGCGAGCGCCATAGTGCGTGCGCAGGTTTTCCATGTGCAGTTGACCGCCTTCCGCGGCAGTGATCAGGAACGCTGCACCGCGTGCCGCGTCGGCGTCCGGATACTCGACGGTATGCGTGGCCGACAGCGCATTCGCGGAGGCATGCGAGGCTTCGCGCGCATCATCGTTTGCGTAGGTGTCGAAATAGCCGCCGAGACGCGCAACGCGGAGCGGGCCCGGACGGGTGTCAACGGATTCGAAGCCGCGCTGCGCACAGGCCGGGTCGAGCGCGTCCGTGCCTTGCAGCGCATCGTAGACGGCCGCGAGGTCGTCCACGGTGCGCGCGAAAGCGCCCATGTGATCGAGGCTCGCGACGAACGGCCATGTGCCGTGCCGCGACAGGCGGCCATAGGTGGGCTTGACGCCGAACACGCCGCACAGCGAAGCGGGCACGCGCACTGAGCCGTTTGTGTCGGTGCCGAGCGTGAGCGGCACGAACCCTGCCGCGACAGCCGCCGCGCTGCCGCCCGACGACCCGCCCGCCGTGCGCGTCAGGTCGTGCGGATTGCGGCACGGTCCAGCGTGATGGTTCTCGGTCGTGAAGCCGTATGCGAACTCGTCCATATTGAGCGCGCCGACGAGGATCGCCCCCTGCGCGCAGAGGCGTTCGACGAGAGTCGCATCTGCCGCGGCGGGCGGTGCGCCGGCCAGCACGCGCGAACCGGCAAGCGTCGTCACCCCAGAGATGTCGAACAGATTCTTCGCCGCAAACGGAACGCCTGCCAGCGGCGGCAAGTTGTGGCCGCTGGCGCGGCGGGCATCGAGCGCGTCGGCTTCGGCGAGTGCGCGTTCACGCGTGACGGTGGTGAATGCGTTGACCTGCGTGTCGTAGGCGTCGATACGCGCAAGCGTCGCTTCGATCAGCTCGCGTGCGCTGAACGCACCTTGGGCATACGCCCGCGCAATGGAGAGGGCGCTTTCGGCGCCGCTGCTAGAGGGTGTCATGGGCGATATACCGGAGCGGGTTCGTCATTCGTGTCGACGGGATAGGCGAGGACAGGCGCTGCAAGCTGCGCGATGCGCGCGAACTGGGCTTTCACCTGCGCGGCGGCTTCGGCGGGAAGCACCGGGAAATGCAGTGCGAGCGCGGCGTCGACGTAGCGCTCGAGTGCGGTGTCGAAAGAAGAGGACATGACGTATCCGTTCAGGAAAGAGTGGGGAAGAGTTCGCGCGCGCGAGCGATTAACGCACGGTCGCTGCCGCGAGGCCCGATCAGCGACAGCGCAAGCGGACGTTCGCTGTCGTTCGCGACGGGCACGCTGACTTGAGGCAAGCCAGCAAACGCGGCGATCGTGTTCATGGTGAGCGCGTCGCGATAGAACGAGTCGATTAGTTCAGGCCTTTCCTGTTTGCTCAGCAGCGAACGTGGTGTGGTCGGCAGCACGATCAGCGCATCGCCCACGATTCGCTCGATGCGTTGCGCGAACGCTTCGCGCATCGCGCGACAGCGTTCGACTTCGGCGGCGTCAAGCGTTTTGAGGCGCGCGAAGCGTGCCGCAATGTCGGCGCCGAAGCGCGGCGCGTTAGCGTCGATCCACGCGCCCAGCGACGCCGCGATCGAATCGTCCTGCAGTTGCTGGTACACATGCAGCCAGTGCGATCGCTCACCCGCGAAGACTTCGACCTCGTCGCGCGTGGGGAAGAGATCGCGCAGGCGCTGTGCATCGCCCGGCTCGTTAGCTGCGCGGGCCTCGAATGCTTCCTTGCAATGTACGAGGGACAAAGGCACCTCCACAGCAGGCGCTCCATCGAGCAATACGTCCGCGACACGCGCGAGCATCTCGCCCGTGCGCGCGAACCAGCCGACCGTGTCGAAGCGCGGCGCAAACGGCAACACGCCTTCGAGCGCCACGGCATCGTAGGACGGCCGGATACCCCAGAGCCCGCAGAACGCGGCAGGCACGCGCACCGAGCCGCCTGTGTCCGTGCCGAGCGCGAAGTCCACATCGGCGCTCGCGACGGCTGACGCCGAGCCGCTCGACGAGCCTCCCGGCAACGCGTGCGGCCAGCGCGGATTGAGCGGCGTGCCGTAATGCGCGTTCACGCCTTCGAGGCTGTAGGCGAGTTCGTCCGTGATGGTCTTGCCGTCCACGCTGGCGCCCGCTGCCAGCAGCCGGGCGACGCAGCGCGCGTGACGCGGCGCGGGCCCATGGGTGGCGAGCCAGTCGGGATTGCCGCCGCCGGTCGTTGCACCCGCAACGTCGATCAGATCCTTGACGGCAAAACGCAAGCCGTCGAGCGGACCGCTCATCGTCGCGCCAACCTGCAAACGCGTGCCTGGAATGAACGCGCTCATGCGGCGGCCCCTTCGAGCGCAGCGCCGAATTGCAGCGAATCCGCGACGAAGCCGAAGCACTTCTTCACGTTCCAGATGCTCGCCTCCGTGCAGAACGCGGGCGACGAGGTCGCGCAGCAATCGCTCAGCATCACGCAACCATAGCCGAGGAAGTTGGCGTCGGTGAGGGTGTGCATCACGCACTGATCGGTATTGACGCCCGCGAAGAACACCGTACGCGTGCCGAGATTACGCAGGATGCTGTCGAGCGGCGTGTCCCAGAAGCCGCTGATGCGGTACTTGTCCACGCAGATGTCCTGCGGCTCGATCTTCAGTTCGTCGACCACGGCGGCGGCCCACGAATCTTTCTCGAGCACCCTCGCGCCATGCTCCGGCAACGGCTCGCCGAGGCCGATGCCGGTGCCTGTCGGCTTGTAGAGATGAAGCTGGTTCGGCGGCATGTTGGCGAGATCGGGCCGGTTGCCCCAATTGACCCAGATCACCGGCACGCCACTGTTGCGCACCACGGGAAGCAGGCGCTGCAACGGTGCAATCGGCGCACGATCCGCACCGAAATCGCCCCCGATGTGATCGACCCAGCCGCCTTTGGTGCAGAAGTCGTTCTGCATGTCGATGATCACGAGCGCCGATTTGCCGATGTCGAAGCGCACTTTTTGCGGTTCGGAATCGAGCACGCCAATGCGCGGCGCGGGCGTCGGCGCAGCCATGTCGACGAGCGTGCCGGTCGCGGTCCAGCGCGTGTGAGCGAAGGCGCCGAGTGTGCCTTCCGTGCTTGCCAGGTCTGGGTTTGCAGCGAGGTTCATGGAGTTCTCCGGAGCGTCTTGCGGGTGTTGTTCGAACGTCGGTCGACGATTGCCTTGCACGGAGTCCACCCGATCAACCAGACGGCGGGCGCCTGGCGTTTCGGGCGAGACGGATCGCGCATTGGCATCGAAGTTGCAACGTGCATTTCAGTCATGAATAACCTACTTACCGAAATTCAACGCAAAAGGAGTGCCAATGATGGTCAGTTCACAACAGGCGTCGCGTGCGAGACTGCGCCGCCATCTCGTGTCCCGCTGCCTCGTCACGGCAGGGATCGTCGCGCTCGCCGCGCCTTCGTTCTTCATTCCCGCCGCGCACGCCGCCGATGACGCGATGCGCGTCGGCGTGCTGATTCCCGGTTCGAAGACCGACAAGGGCTGGATGGAATCGGGTTATGACGGCGTCGTGGCCGCGCAGAAAGAGTTCGGCCCGAAGCTGAAGACCCAGGTCATCGAGAACATCAACTACGCGGACATGGAGCAGGCGCTCACGAATCTCGCGAGCCGGAATCAACTGGTGATCGGCATCGGCGGACAGACGCAGGCCGCCGTGCTGAAGATCGCGAAGCGCTTTCCCAATGTGAAGTTCTCGATCGTCGGCGGCAACAAGGGCGACAACATGCCGCCGAACGTGGCCGGGTACGACGTGAAGCAGGCTGAAATCGCATTCGTCGCGGGCGCTGCCGCCGCGATGCTGTCGAAGAACGGCGCGGTGAGCTATGTAGGCGGCATGGAGATTCCGTCTATCGTCAACGCAGGCAAGGAGTTCGGCAACGGCGCGCACTACGTGAACCCGAAGGTGAAGTACTTTGAGAGCTATACCGGCGACTTCGACAACGTCGCGAAAGCGCGTGAAGCAACCGCCGCTGCGGTCGCGCAGGGCGCCGACGTGCATTACCACATTCTCAATCTCGGTTTGCGCGGGCTGGAGCAGGCGGCCAAGGAGAAGAACACGCATATCATCGGCAGCTATACGGACCGTTGCGGCAGCGATCCGCTGTACGTCGCGTACAGCATCACGGGTGTCGGCTATCAGGCGCAGTACGCGATCGAGCAGCTCGAGAAAGGGCAATGGCAGCCGGGCTACAAGGCGTTCGGCCTCGCGATGGGTCCCAAGGCATCCGGCATGGTGATCTGCAAATCCACACCCGCGATGGATGCGAAGCTCAAGCAGATCGAAGAAGACATCCTGAGCGGCAAGATCAAGGTCTCCGAAGGATGAGCGCGCTCCCTGCCGCCGCCGCGCGCGCGGAGCCGATTCTCTCCCTGACGGATATCGGCAAGCACTTTGGCTCGTTTACCGCGCTCGAAGGCGTGTCGCTCGACCTGATGCCGGGCGATGTGCACTGCCTGCTCGGCGAAAACGGCGCGGGCAAGTCGACGCTGTGCAACGTGATCTTCGGCGTTCATCAGCCGGATGCGGGCGCGATGCATGTGAATGGCACGCCCTATCGCCCGAAGAATCCGCGCGAGGCGCTGTCGCACGGCATCGCGATGGTGCATCAGCATTTCAGTCTCGTCGACGACGCGAGCGTGCTCGACAACCTGCTGCTCGGGCAGGCGCGCGGCTGGCTCAACCGTCAGCGCGAGGCGGCGCGGCTGCGCGAAGTGCTGGAGAGCGTCGGGCTGACGTTGCAGCTCGATGCGAAGGTCGCGGATCTGTCGGTGGGCGAGCGGCAGCGCATCGAAATCGTCAAGTGCCTGATGCGCGAACCGCGTCTTCTGCTGCTCGACGAGCCGACAGCGGTGCTGCTGCCTGCCGAGATCGACGCCTTGCTCGATACCTGTGAGCGTGTCGCGAAGCGGGGCTGCGCCGTGGTGCTGGTCACACACAAGCTGAAGGAGATCTGCCGGATCGCCACGCATGCGACGGTGTTGCAGTCGGGCCGGGTGGTCGCGCGTTCGGCGGCGCCATCGGCGGAGATCGACCGGCTCGTGCACGCGATGATTCATCGTCCGGATCACGAGCTTGGCGAGACGGACGACGATATGGCAAGCCGCCTGTCGCTTGCGGAATCGCGCTCGCCGTATTCGCGACCGCTGACGGAAGAAGTGCTGCAGATCGACGGACTGAGCGCGCGCGATGCCGAAGGCGTCACGCGTCTTGAGCATTGCACGCTCGTCGTGAATCGCGGCGAGATCGTCGGCATAGCGGGCGTGGAGGGCAACGGGCAAAGCGAACTCGGTGCGGTGCTGGCGGGCATGGCGAGCGCATCTGCGGGGCGCTTCTTCGTTGCGGGGCAAGACATGACGCATGCGAGCCCGCGCGAACTCACGCAGGCGGGCGTGGGCATCGTGCCGGAAGACCGTCACGCGGTGGGTTGCGTGACGGGCATGAGTGTCGTCGACAACCTGCTGCTCAATCATCTGGATCGCTACACGCGCGCCGGTTTTTTGCGCCGCCGTGCGATGCGCGCCGCCGCGCTGGATCTGATGCAGCGGTTCGACGTGCGGGCAAGCGGGCCCGACGCGCTGTTCGGCGGGCTGTCCGGCGGCAATCAGCAGAAGGCCGTGCTGGCGCGCGAGCTGACACTCGATCCGCTGCTGTTCCTGCTCGCCGCGCAGCCGACGCGCGGACTCGATGTCGGCGCGGTCGCCGCCGTGTACTCGCACATTCGCGCCGCGCGCGATCGCGGCGTGGGCGTGTTGCTGATTTCCTCGGAACTCGACGAACTGATGAGCGTCGCCGATCGCATCGTCGTGCTGTATCGCGGCCGCATCATGGGCACCTGCACGCCCGAGGCGAGCAATCGCGGCCGCATCGGCGCATGGATGGCGGGCGCGGGAGAACCTTCATGAATCCGCATATGAAGTCGCAGACCTTGTTTGGCGCCGCGCACGGCGCGCAAGGCTGGCGCACGCGTTTGCCGCATTGGCGCGTCGCCGGCGTGATCGCAGCGGCCGTGGCGGTCGCGATGCTTGCCGCGCTGCTGTTGATCGCGCTGATGGGCGTGCCCGTCGGCGATGCACTCGCGGCCTTTGCCGACGGCGCATGGGGCTCGCCGTATGCGATCGGCGCGTCGATCAATCGCAGCCTCGCGTTCGCGCTCGTCGGCACGGGCTTTGTGATTGCAAACCGCGCGAAGCTCACCAACGTGGGCGGCGAAGGACAGATCGCGATTGGCGGCATCGTCGCGACAGCATTGAGTCTTTACGGCGGTTGCTCGCACCTGCCGCTGGGCCTGTCGTTCATCGTGCCGATGCTGGGCGCGGCGATGGCGGGCGCGGTGTGGGGCGGCGTGCCCGGCGTGCTGAAAGCGAAGGCCGGCACCAATGAAGTGATCAGCACCTTGTTGCTGTCGTTCATCGCCGTGTGGCTGCTCTACTGGTGCGTGCAGAGCGAAGCCTTGCTGCGCCAGCCGATGAGCAACGCGGCGACCTTGCCCGAATCGCTCGAAATCCCCGACTTGACCAAGCTCCCGGCGATCTTCGCCGCGAGCGGAATGAACCTCAATATCGGCCTGCCGGTGAGCGTCGCGCTCGCGTTCGCTTCCGCGATTCTTCTCACGCGCACACGCTTCGGACTGTCACTGCGCGCCGCGGGCCTCAACGCGATCGCGGCTAAACGCGCGGGCTTGCCGATCACCTCGTCGATCGTGGGCGCGCTCGCGCTCGCTGGTGCGTTCAGCGGCCTCGCCGGCGCACTGATGCTGCAAGGCGACCAGTACTCGCTGAAAGCAGGCTTCTCGTCGGGCTACGGCTTCGACGGCCTGGTGGTCGGCCTGCTCGCGCGCGGTTCGATCACAGGCGTGTTCGCGGCGGCGCTGCTGTTCGGCTTTCTGCGCTCGGGCGGCATCAACATGGAGATGATCGCGCAGGTGCCGTCGGCGCTCGTGCTGATCGTGCAGGGCATCGTCACGATCGCGCTCGCGGGCGGCGCGATGTGGCTCGACAGGGGAGACGCACGGCAATGAATCTCGAACTTCTCGCGGTATTCGCGGGCGCGTCGATCCGCCTTGCTGCGCCGATGATGCTCGCCTCGACGGGCGAACTCGTGAGCGAGCGCGCGGGCGTGCTCAACATGAGCGTCGAAGGCATGATGCTGACGGGCGCGTTTCTCGGCGCGACGTTTTCGTGGCTCACGGGCAATCCCGTCATCGGCTTGTTGTGCGGCATGCTCGGCGTGATTCCGCTCGCGCTGCTGCAGGCCTTTCTCAGTGTGACGATGCGCGCGAACCAGATCGTGACGGGCATCGGCATCAACATTCTGGCGCTCGGCGGCACCACGCTCGCGTACCGGATGATATTCGGCGAACGGTCGAGCGCGGTGATCCCGGGGCTCGCGCATTGGTCGCCGCCCGTGCTCGGCAAGATTCCCGTACTCGGCGAGCCGGTCTTCGGGCAGGTCTGGCTGCTGTATGCGGGGCTTGCCGTGCTGATCGGCACATCCGTCGTGATGCGGCGCACGGCGTTGGGCGTCGCGCTGCATGCGACCGGCGTCGCGCCTCGTGCGGTGGATCAGTCGGGACTCGGCGTCGCGCGGCTCCGCTACGGCGCCGTGGTGTTTTCGGGCGTGATGTCGGCGGCGGCGGGCTGCTTTCTGTCGATCGGCGACATTCACACGTTCACGGAAGGCATGACCAACGGCGCAGGATATCTGGCGATTGCCGCGATCATCTTCGGCAACTGGAAGGTCGGCCGCACGGCGCTTGCGTGCCTGCTATTCGGGGCGGCGACGGCCATGCAATTCCAGCTGCCGATGTTCGGCCTGCATGTGCCGACGGCGCTGCTGATCATGCTGCCGTATCTGCTCGCGCTGGTGGCCGTGGCCGGCCTGATTGGCCGCCAGTCCGCGCCGCCCGCGCTCACCCAGCCGTTCCGGCGCTGACACGGCGCGAGCGCTCGGGGCGCGGCGGAGTACCATAGCGATTCGCCGCGCCATCTTCCCACTTTGATCGATACCATGCCACGCAACGCCCCTGCATCCAGCGCACGCTCCCGGGACACGAAGGAAGCGCCAACGCGTCGCCAGCAGCTTGCGGCGAAGACACGCGAGCGCATCTTCCGGATCGCGATCAAGGAGTTCGCCGACAAAGGCTTCAGCGGCGCGCGCGTGGAAGGCATCGCGAGCCGCGCGAAGGTCAACATCCGCATGATCTATCACTACTTCGGCGGCAAGGAGATGCTGTACGTCGAAGTGCTGGAGCATGTGCTCGAGCGGCTGCGCGAAGCCGAGCTCGCCGTTGCGCCGGATGTGCAGACGGTCGAACCCGTAGCGGGCATCGTCCAGCTTTACGATTTCATCGAAGGACACTTCGCCGCGCACCCCGAACTGCTGTGTCTGCTGTCGTGGGAGAACCTCAACCGCGCGCGCTACCTGAAACGTTCGAAGGCCATTCCGGAGATGTCGTCGCCCGTGCTCGACAAGCTGCGCACGCTGCTCAAGCGCGGCGAGGCCGCGCGCACGCTGCGCAAGGGGATCGACCCGCTGCACATGTACGTGACGCTCGTGAGTCTCGCGTACTTTCACAAGTCCAATGCGTACACGCTCTCGCGCATGTTCGCGACGGAAATGCTCGAGCCTTCATGGCAGGCTGCGCACAAGGCGCAGGCGCACGAACTGGTGCGCGCGTTTCTCGCCGGCGCACACGTGCCGGAACTGGCGGCGCATGCCTGAGCGGATGCCTGAGCGGATGCCGCAGGTTGCGTGCGGCGCGCTTCAACGAACGCTTGCCCGCTTGCGCGCGATCGACCTCGCGATGAGCAGCCCGCCAATCATTACCAGCAGCGAGATCAGGGTCGTCATCGTGCCGAGCGCGTAAATGACGGGGGTGGTCACCGATGTCGTCAAGCCCTGCAATTCCAGCGGCAACGTGTTCTGATCGCCGATTGCCTGCGAGGTGCGGGCGATTTCGTCCCAGGACAGCGTAAAGCCGAACATCGCGACGCCGATGACGGAGGGCCCGATGATGGGAAGCACGACATTCTTGAACGATTGCCACGGCGAGGCCCCGAGATCGCGCGCGGCTTCTTCGAATGCGGGATTGAAGCGGTTGAACACGGCGAACATCACGAGCAGGCCGAACGGCAGGGTCCAGGTGAGATGCGCGCCGAGCGCGGACGTGTAGAGACCCATCGACGTCGTCCAGCCGTCTGCGAACGACGGGAAGCCCCACGCGTTCGCCAGATACTTGATGAGCGTGTCGAGCAGACGGAACGTCAGCCCGATGCCGAGCGACACGATGATCGACGGCATGATCAGACTCGCGACCGACACGTAAAAAACCGCCGTGTCGCCGCGAAAGCGGCGCCTGAATGCGAGGCCCGCGCTCACCGAGAACAGGACCGTCAACACGGTGACGGCAAGAGCGAGTTTGACTGAACGCCCGAATGCGGCCCAGATATCGACATCGCCGACGCCGTCGCGCAAGACGGCGAACCAGTGTAGCGACACACCGCGCATTGGAAAGGTCAAGCCGCCCTCCGGACCCTGAAAAGACAGAATGAAGATCGTGATGACCGGGCCGTACAGAAACAGCACGAAGAGCCCGAAGAGCAGGGCGAGCCAGTAGAAGCTCGCGGGCCGCTGCTCGCGGTGGCGGGCGAGAAGTCGCATGTCACAGTTCCTTTCTGATGTCGACGGCGCGCGTCAGCGTCCATACGATCATGAGCACGACGGCGAGCAAAATGATCGCGTTGGCTGCCGCGGCGGGGAATTGCAGATATCCCGTTTGCACCTGGATGATCTTGCCCACCGAAGCGATCTGTTGTCCACCCATGACCCCGACGGTGAGGAAGTCGCCCATCACGATCGTGACGACGAAAATGGAGCCGATCACGATGCCTGTCTTCGACAGCGGCAACACCACGTCGCGGATCACCTGCCAGCTGCTCGCACCGCCGTCGCGCGCGGCTTCGAACAACGAGCGGTCGATGCGCATCATTGCGTTGAAGATCGGCACGATCATGAAGAACGTGTACAGATGCACGAACGCGAGCACGACGGAGAAGCTGGAATACAGCAGCCAGTCGAGCGGCTGATCGACGAGATGCGCGGACATCAGCGCCTGATTGACGAGCCCGTTGCGGCCGAGCAGCGGAATCCACGAGATCATGCGGATCACGTTGGAGGTCCAGAAAGGAATGGTGCAGACGAGAAACAGCACCGTCTGCATCGCGGTCGTGCGAACGTGAAACGCGAGGAAATACGCGATCGCGAAGCCGAGCACGAGCGTCACCGCCCAGACGATCGCGCAGAACCTGAGCGTCGACCAGTAGGTCTTGAAGGTGACGCACACATCCGTCAGCGAGCCGCAACCGTCGAATATCGCCGCGTAATTCTTCAACGTGAAGGCCGGGATGATCTGATACTCGTTGAAGTCCCAGAAGCTCACGATCAACGTGATCAAGAGCGGCACGATGAAGAAGAACGCGAACGTCAGCGTGAGCGGCGTGGCTTGCAGCCAGGCGCTCACGCGTCGATGGCGCGCGGGCATTCGCTTCGTTTGCTGCAGATAGTCGACCGAGGCCATCGTTACACTCCGGGCTGATGCGTGAGGACCGTCATGCCGCGATGAATTCGTTCCACTTCTGCACCATGTAGATGTTCTCGTCCATCACGGCGTTCCAGCACGCAATGGCGCCCATGCGCTGGTTGTACGAGCCGCCATCGCGCACGCTGCCCGCCTTTTCGAGCAACTGTCCGTCGGGTGCCTTGATGTCCTGCGCGGCGGGCTTGCCTTCCATCCAGTAGTCCCATTCGTAGGCCTGCATATGCGACTTTGCCGTTTCCGTGACGCCGGGGTAGTAGCCCTGGCGCATCAGATAGGCGCCCGCCCAGCCGTCCTGAAACCAGTTGACGAACTCATACGCCGCGTCGAGCTTCTTGCCTTGCAGCGAGCGTGGAAAGCCAAAGCCCGATGCCCATGAACGATAGCCTTCCTTGAGCGGCTGGAACTTGCAGGCGATGCCCATCGTGCGCACTTTCGTGACGGCGGGCGACCACATCGACTGGATCACGACTTCGCCCGAGGCCATCAGGTTCACGCTCTCGTTGAAGTCGCGCCAGAATGCGCGGAACTGGCCGGCGCGCTTCGCTTCGATCAGTATCTTGATGGTCTGGTCGATTTCGGCTTTGGTCATGTTGCCCTTGTCGCCGTACTTCACGCGGCCCGTCGCTTCGATCGCCATGGCCGCATCCATGATGCCGATGGCGGGAATGTTCAGCAGCGCCGCCTTGCCCTTGAATTGCGGATTGAGCAGGTCTGCCCAGCTCGTCACGGGACGGGCGATCAGATCAGGGCGAATGCCGAGCGTGTCGGCGTTGTACGTGGTCGGGATGAGCGTCATCCATTCCGTCGGCGTGGTGGAAAACTCCGTGGAGCGCGCGCCCTTGAGGAACATCACCTTCTTCGGCGCGGTGCCCTGATCGCCGATCTTCTTGCCGTCCACTTCACCCTTCGTGAGCACGGGGGTGATCTTGTCGGCGAGCTTGATGCGCTTCGCGTCCATGCCCGCGAGCGTGCCGGCGGGAATGAGTTTCCTGAGCGCGAAGTACTCGGTGTCGACGATATCGAATGAATTGGGTTGCGTGATGATGCGCTTGGTGACGTCGTCGGTAGTCACGGGGATGTATTGAATCTCGATGCCCGTGTCTGCCTTGAACTTCTTGGCAATCTCCGCGCTCTGGTTGACGGCCGTGCCCAGGTAGCGCAGCGTGATTTTTTCTTGTGCGTGCACATACGGAAAACCCGCGATGCCCGCCGCCGCGACGGCGCCCTTGACGAACGTGCGGCGTGACATGCCCTTGCTGACGGTCTCTTCTTCAACGTGTTGCGCGGGTGCTGCCAGCTTGTCGTCGTTCATTGCTTTCTCCTCGAAGGATTATCGTTGGGTTGTGATTTTGGGCATTACGCCGCGAGCGGATGGGCGTTCTGCTCGTCCCACCAGACAGTCACGCGCGCGTCCGGTCCGAGACGTTGCGGGTCGTAGTCGGCGTCGCTCATCAGCGAGACCAGCGCGGGAGAACCATCCAGCGGATCGAGCGTGATGCGCAGGTGCGTGCCCTGGTACTCCGCTTCGCGCACCGTGCACGCGAGCCCGCCGATGCGGCTCAAGCCGCTTTCGCTCGCACTCGTGCCGGGCGTGACGCCTTGCGGCGCGATGCGCAGACGGTCGGCCCGTACAGTGAAGAGCCGGCCGTTCGCGCCGAGCACGTTATGGCCGCCGAGAAAGCGCGCGACGAATTCCGTGCGCGGCTGGTTGAAGACCTCGAACGGTGTGCCCGTCTGTTCGATATGGCCGTGACTCATCACCACCACGAGATCGGCGAGCGCCATCGCTTCTTCCTGTGAATGCGTGACGTGCACGAAGGTAATGCCGAGCTCCTTCTGCCAGCGTTTCAGTTCGGCTCGCATCTGCACGCGCAGGAACGGGTCGAGCGCCGAGAGCGGTTCGTCGAGCAGGAGGCAGCGCGGTTCGTTGAGCAACGCGCGCGCGAGTGCGACGCGCTGCTGCTGGCCGCCCGAAAGCTCGGCGGGCCTGCGGTGCGCGTAGGCCGACATCTCGACGAGTTCGAGGAGTTCGCCGGCGCGGTTTCTGCGCACCTCTTTGGCGACGCCGCGCATCTTGAGGCTGAACGCGACGTTGTCGAGTGCGGACAGATGCGGAAACAGCGCATAGCTCTGAAACACCATTGCCGTGCCGCGCGAGGCAGGCGGCTCGCGAGTGACATTGCGGCCGCCGATCAGCACGTCGCCGTCGGACACCGACTCGTGACCCGCGATCATGCGCAAGGTCGAGGTCTTGCCGCAACCTGACGGACCGAGCAGGCAGCAGTAAGCGCCACCGGGAATGCGCAGGTCGATGGCGTCGACGGCGAGCGAATCGCCATAGCGCTTCGATACATGCACGAGCTCAATGTCGGCTGGGCTTGCATGAACCACAGTGGATGCCGGCTGAACCATGAAGGTTTGTCCTGAGTGTAGACACGAGTGGAATACGGCGAGCGTGCAGGGGCACGGCGCATGCAGCCCGGGGGCTTTTGCAAGTCGTATGCCATTCGCGATGGTGTCGACCGCGCGCGAGACCAACAGCGAGCGCCAACGTGCCTGCTGACCGCATGTGTCGACACGTTGGCGCGCATATTGCACACGATCGCAGGCCCCGATCGTCAGCACTTGCCGATGCATTCCGTGTGCGATCGCAGTGCAGATTTCGTTCGGATTGGGGCACGAACTAACCAAACCGGATCATTCACACGTGACAATGAACGACTACAAGCGAGAGCCGTGTGCTTCGTTGGGTTTCCTAAAGACACATGGCCGATTCGACTATCAGCCGGTTCGTGAAGGCAACGGCTACGCCTGGCCGAACGGCGCTCGGCTCGCGGTCTACCTTGGCTTCAACCTGGAGCATTTTGCGTTCGGCGAAGGGCTGGGCGCGGCGCTCGGGCCGCTGTCGCCGCAGCCTGACGTGCTGAACTACAGCTGGCGCGAGTACGGCAACCGCGTCGGCGCGTGGCGGTGCATCGAATTGTTCGACTCGCTCGACATGCCGGCGGGCACGCTCATCAATACGTCGCTGTACGATCACTGCCCCGCGCTGATCGACGCATGCGTGGCGCGCGGCGACGAACTGATTGCTCATGGCCACACGAACGCGCAGCGTCAAAGCGATCTGGATCGGGACGACGAGCGCGCGCTGCTCGCGCATTGCCGCGCGCGCATCCGCGAGTGTTCCGGCGTCGTGCCGGAAGGCTGGCTGTCACCGTGGATCTCGGAGTCGCATGCGACTCCGGACCTGCTTGCGGAAACGGGCTATCGCTACACGCTCAACTGGTGTCACGACGATCGCCCCGTGCGCATGCACACGAGCGCGGGACCGCTCTGGTCGATTCCCTATCCGCAGGAGTTGAACGATCTGCCGATGATCATGGCGCGGCAGATGGACATGCGCGATTTCGCGGACATGATCGTCGACCAGTTCGACGAAATGCTCGAGCAGACCCAGCGTACGCGCGAGTCTCAGGCGTTAGTGATGGGGATTGCGCTGCACCCGTACATCGTCGGCCAGCCATACCGGTTGCGGCATTTGCGCCGAGCGCTCGCGCATGTTGCCAACGCGCGCGACGACATCTGGCTCACCACGCCCGGCGCGATTGCGCGTCATGTCGAGGAGGCCGTGCCCGCACCGGCGCAAGCCGCATGAGCACCGTGCGTGCGGTTGCGCGGAACGGCCAGCGCGACGAGGTGAGCGCGGATGGACGGATCTATCAGTCGATCTTCGAAGGGGTGTTGAATCAGAGGCTTACGCCTGGTACCAAGCTGCCCGAGCCGGAACTGTGCGCGCTGTTCGGCGTGGGCCGCGCGGTGGTGCGGCGCGCGCTGGAGAAGCTCGCTCATGACGGCGTCGTCGTATTGCGGCCGAACAAAGGCGCGGTGATCGCGCAACCGACGCGCGAGGAAACGCGCGAAATTTTCGAGGCGCGGCGCGCGGTCGAGCGTGCGCTCGTCGAGCTTGCGGCGCAGCGTGCGAGCGTCGAGGACATCAGCGCACTGCGCAAGCAACTTGCCGACGAGCACGAAGCGATGCATCGCTTCGATCAGCCGTCGTGGGCGCGGCTTGCCAGCGAATTCCATCTGCGTATCGCCGCACTGTCCGGCAATGCGATTCTGGAGCGCTATCTGACGGAGCTGATCTCGCGCAGTTCGCTGATTGTCGGCGCGTACGAGCGGGTGGGCAATGCGCCCTGCGAGCATGACGAGCACACGGCTATTCTCGACTGCCTCGAATCGCGCGATGCGGCAGGTGCGATTGCGCATATGACCGCGCATCTGCAAAGTCTGGAAGCGCGCATCGAGACATCGGACATGCCGGGAACGAAGCGGCTTGCGCATCTGCTCGGCATCGAACCGCATCGATCAACCTCTACGGAATGACATGCAAATCGACTTCGAAGCGATCACCGAATATCAGCGCTACAAGCTGATGGCGAGTCTGATCGTGCCGCGGCCCATCGCGCTCGTGACCACGCTTGGCGCGGACGGCACCGTCAATGCGGCGCCGTTCTCGATGTTCAACATGGTTGGCGAGGAACCGCCGATCGTCATGTTGAGTATCAACCGGCTGGCAGACGGCACGCTGAAAGACACCGCCGTGAACATTCCGCGCGAAAAGGAGTTCGTCGTGCATCTCGCCGACGAGCCGATTGCGCAGCAGATGCATCGCTGCGGCGAGCGCTTTGCGCCCGATATCAGCGAACTCGATGAGGTGGGTTTTTCAGCGATGGCGTCGACGCGCGTGAAGCCGCCCCGCATCGCGCAGGCGCCCGTCGCGTTCGAATGCGCGCTGTGGGAGACCCTTGAAACGCCGAGCCGCCACATTTTTATCGGCAAGGTGCTGATGCTGCATGTGCGGGACGAGTTGATCGACATCGAAACCTGGCGAGTGCGATTGCAGCACTACTTTCCGGTGGGCCGCTTCGGCGCGAGCGACTATGTCACGACACGCGATCGCTTCCAGTTGTGATGCGGGTCGCTGCCACGACCCGATGCGCACCGGCCATGCCGAACAAGGGCTTGCAGAAGTGGAAGGAAGGTCGGTACAGTCCTTTCATATCGTCTGCAATCGTTTTGGCCAACTATCATGCTTCTCCGCATTCATCACGCTGCAATCATTTGTTCGAATTACGAGGTGTCTCGCCGCTTCTACACGGAGATTCTCGGCCTTCAGATAGTGGCCGAGCATTACAGGGAGCATCGACAGTCATACAAGCTGGACCTCATGCTTCCCGACGGATCGCAGGTTGAGCTGTTTTCGTTTCCGGATGCGCCGCTTCGACCGTCCTATCCGGAAGCGTGCGGCTTGCGTCATCTTGCTTTTGGCGTGAGCGACGTCGATGTCTGTAAAGCGTTGCTTGAATCTAAGGGAGTTCTGGTTGAGGACGTACGCATCGACGAATATACAAACAGGCGTTTCGTTTTCTTCGCGGACCCTGATGGGCTTCCACTGGAGTTATACGAGGTGGGGGCTGGGCTTAGCCACAAGCAGTCGGTCTGAACCGTTGGGTAGGTTGGCGACGATCGTCGCGCTCCCATTCTCGCTACATTGTGTTTGGACAACTTCGATCTGTTGTTCGAACTAGGCGTCACTATCCGAATCGATGGCAGCGAGGCTTAGGCCTGAGAGTCAAACGGTCGGCAAGACGATCGCAAGCTCGCCCTCCGATGCGAATGGCTTTCATTTTTCGGGTCCATTGCCCGCACATTCGACCCATCCCTCCCTACGAAACCCCGGATTTGCTTTATTGAACGGTTAGTCATAATATCCGTGAAATGAAATCAACCGGTCATCCGCAATCTTCGTCAAAGCCTTCATCGAAGAAGGGCGAGGTCTGCGCGCGCGGCCGCCCGCGCGAGTTCGACACCGAGGCCGTGCTCGCGAGCGCGAGCCAGGTGTTCTGGAACCACGGCTACCACGCCACCTCGATCGAGGACTTGTGCAAGGCCACCGGCCTGTTGCGCGGCAGCCTGTATGGCGTGTTCGGCGACAAGCACGGCATCATGCTCGCCGCGCTGGACCACTACGCCGAGGGCTCGGTCGCGCGTCTCGCCGAGCGCCTCAATGCGCCGGTGCCGCCTGAAGAGGCGCTGCGCAACGCGTTGCTCCACTACGCGCGTGTCGCATGCGCACTGACGGGCGAGCGCAGTTGCTTCATTACGAATACCACCCTCGAAATGCAGCCCGGCGACGAGGAGCTGCGCAGCCGCGTTGCCGCGGTTCAACGCCGAATGGCGACGTTGCTGGCGGCGTCGGTGATCCGTGGCCAGGCAAGCGGCGCATTCAACTCGACGCTCGACGAAAAGGCGGTCGGCGATTTCCTGCTGTGCATCATGCAAGGCCTGCGCGTACTCGGGCGAGTCGCCCATAGGGAAGACGCTTTGATCAGCATCGTCGATGTCGCAATGCGAGCCCTCGTCTAAATTTTTTGCCGAATTATTGAACGTTCAGTCATGAAATCGGAACGAAATGGATCTCCCTCACTTGCTACCTTCGCCGATGCGGACGTCGTAAAGGGGTGCCCGACTGCGAACGTCGCGGTTTGCCCGGGCTCCGTCGCTGCCACCGCCGCGATGACAAGCGCTGCCGGCGCCGCAGCCCGAAAGGCGCCGGCCGGCGAACAGCCGGCGCCGCGTTTCGAACGTCAGGGGCTTGCGCTTGCAGTGCTGTTCGTCGGCGCTTTCCTTGCGCCGCTCGACTACTTCATCGTCAACCTCGCGCTGCCGTCGATCCGCATCGGTCTGAACGCGACGGACGCCCAGTTGCAACTCGTCGTGTCGGCCTATTCGTCCGTGTACGCGGTACTGCTCATCACCGGCGGGCGGCTCGGCGATCTGTTCGGCCGGCGTCGCATGTTCATGACGGGCATGGCCGCGTTCGTGGTCGCGTCGGCGCTGTGTGGTTTTGCGACCAGCGGTCACATGCTCGTGATCTCGCGCATCGTGCAGGGTATGGCGGCGGCGATCATGGCGCCGCAGGTGCTTGCGACGATCCGCGCGGTCGTGCCGCTGCATCAGCAGACGCGCGTGATGAGCTTTTACGGCTTCGTGTTCGGCCTCTCGTCGATCGTCGGGCAACTGGGCGGCGGCGCGCTGATCACGTATCGCCCGTTCGGGCTCGACTGGCGTGTCATCTTTCTGATCAATATTCCGATTGGGATCGCCGCGTTTCTCGGCACATGGAAGTTTGTGCCCGAGAACCAGCCAGCTACGCACGCCGGCCTCGATCTGAAGGGCGTCGCGCTGCTCTCAGCCGTGCTGCTGCTCATAATCTATCCAATGACGCATGGCCGGGAAGCCGGCTGGCCCGCATGGACCTTCGCGATGTTCGCGCTCGCCGTGCCCGCGTTCGCACTGTTCGTCGCCACCGAGCGGCGTGTTGAGCGCCGCGGCGGCCATCCGCTCGTCGATCTGCAACTGTTCCGCAACCGCGCGTTCGCGCTCGGCCTGGTGCTCGCGTTCCTCTTCTATTGCAACAGCGCATTCTTCCTGACCTACGGCATCTTCTTGCAAACGGGCTTGCACTGGACGCCGCTCGCATCAGGTATCGCGATCATGCCGTTCGCCATCGGCTTTGTGATTGGACCGCTCGCGTCGCCCGCGGTGGTCAAGCGCATCGGCGCTTATGTTCTCACGCTCGGATTTTCGATGATGACGCTAGGCTTCACGGTCACAGGCTGTGCCGCAGGAGCAGCCGCAGGCGCCGCGCCGGACCTGCCGTTCTACGTCGGCCTGGTATGCGCGGGAGTCGGTCAGGGTTTGCTGCTGCCGTCGATCATGCGCATCGTGCTGCTGGAGGTCGCCCCCGAAAAAGCAGGGCTCGCGTCGGGCGTGATTTCGTCGACATTGCAGATCGGCTCGGCGTTCGGCACGGCCGCTATCAGCGGCGCGTTCTTTGGCGCGGTGGGAGCGGCCGGCGCCGAGGCGGCGCCTGTCCGCTACGCCCACGCGTTCCAGCTGAGTCTCGCGATCAACGCCGTGCTGATGTTCGTCTGCATCGGCTTGAGCGTGCTGCTCGTGCGGCATCAGCAACTCGCGTTGCGGCGGGCCGCCGCAGCCGCTTGAAAATTGCCGCGCAGGTAATCGTTTTCATAGCTGTGTCTCCGGGAAAATCATTATGCTTTTCACACGGAATTCATTTTAATTACGATTGCATTTACCGGTGATTGAGTAGTTCACAGGTAATTCGGCGCCGCGAGGCAAATGGAAGGCTACCGCCCGACATTCAAAATTGTTTCAGTAATGAAGCATTTTGGGCCATGCATTTTCTACTCGACGCCAGCGCTGGAGCAGTAAGTCTTGCGTTCTGTGCGTTGCCGCACCGTCAAGGCTGCGGCGCGGCGCGGAGGCCGCTCCGGTTTAACCCGGCATTGCAGTGCGTCAAATTGTCTTTCCGGGTTTTATGAAATCGGTATCAATAAAAAGCACTTGCCGTATTTAATTTCGATTGTTAATCTGAACGCGTTTAGAGGTATCCCTCAATAGGTCTTAGTCGATAGACGGCGCAATGACTTGAATACTGCTAACGGTTCCGTAGAGGATTGATATGCTGACCGCTACCATTGACACGCTTACACCGCCTCCCGCCCGGTTCTCAATCGGCGACGTGGTCACGTTGAAAGACGGCGGCCCGCGCATGACTGTTACGTATGCGGGCCCGGTGGCGCTCAATCCCGGCGACTGGCTGATCTGCGAGTGGTTCGACGACCACGGCGAACTGCGCCGCGAAGTATTCGCGCCCTCCAGCGTGCGCGCCGAGCCGCGCTCCATCCCGGCGGGCTCCGTGCAGTGGAACCGGATAGGCCGCGCGGCATAACGGCTGCTGTTTCGGCGCCTGTTCCTGCTCCGGCTTTACCGGGCTTACTCCTGCGAACCATTCCGCGTTGTGCTGCGCCGTTGCACGCGCAGCAACAGCGCGGACGAAAACGCGCGCATGCGCACCACCTTGCGTTGTTCCTCCACGTCGCCCGCAAGGTTCTTCGGCGGGTTCGGCTGCAACGACCAGTAGAGCGCGAGCAGCCATCCAAGAACGGTCCACCCAAGGCACGCGTTGAATAGCGCGAGCGTCAGCACGTCGACGCGTTTGCGCCGATCGGCCAGAATCGCCGGCAGGAAATACAGCGCCAGCGCGATCATCACGGCGATGATCTGAACGACGGCCGTGTCATTCATATGTCGCCTCCTGGAAGAAGGTCCGCCTCGCGGTGGCCAAGGTCAATGCTGCGCTTACCGAGCGGGCCTGCACGCGCAGTTCATTCACCCGCAGTTCATTCACTAATTGTCGCGCGATTGTCTGACGCGTGCAGCCTGAATGAAAGCCTGGCGATGCAGACGCCAGTGGTGCACGCCGCCGTCCAGCAGTCCGACAGCACGCCCACGGCACGCACTACTGCACGCCCCACAGCACACCGACGTGCGACGAGGACTTCAGCACCGCGGGCATCAGGACTATCATGTTCGTTTCGCTCGAACGAAACCGAACCCTGTTACGGACCGCCATCATGATCTCCGACGATACGACCCAGCAGGCTGAACGCCTGAACCCCGACACGCTCCGCGAATTCGTGGACCGCAAATGGAACGACGAGATCGTGCCTGCGCTGACCGACTACATTGCGGTGCCGGCCAAGAGCCCGGCATTCGATCCCGAGTGGGTCAAGCACGGTTACCTGGAACGCGTGATCACCGACGCCGCGCAATGGGTCGAGCAGCAGCCGGTACGCGGGTTGAAACTCGAGATCGTCCGGCTGCCGGGCCGCACGCCGGTGATTTTCTTCGAGACGCCGGCAACACGTTCAGGTAGCGATGAAACCATCGTGCTGTACGGCCACCTCGACAAGCAGCCGGAATTCGACGGCTGGCGCAAGGACCTCGGCCCGTGGACGCCGAAGCTCGAAAACGACAAGCTCTACGGCCGCGGCGGCGCCGACGACGGCTATGCGATCTACGCGAGCATCACCGCGCTCGCCGCATTGGACGCGCAAGGTGTCGAGCGGCCGCGTTGCGTCGGGCTGATCGAAACCTGCGAAGAGTCGGGCAGTTACGATCTGCTGCCTTACGTCGACGCATTGCGCGAACGGCTCGGCAATGTCGGCCTCGTCGTCTGCCTCGATTCCGGAGCGGGCAATTACGATCAGTTGTGGCTCACCACGTCGTTGCGCGGGCTCGTCGCCGGCGACCTGGAAGTGCAGGTGCTGGACGAAGGCATTCACTCAGGCGGCTACGGCGGTATTGCGCCGTCGAGCTTCCGCATCATGCGGCAGTTGTTCGACCGTCTGGAAGACTCCGCTAACGGAACCCTGCTGCCCAAGGGGTTCCACAGTCCGATTCCCGCCGACCGTCTGCGCGAAGCCGAAGCCACCGCGCAAATTCTCGGCGACGACGTGTGGAAGAAGCTGCCGTGGGCATGCGGCCAGGACGGCCGTCAGGTGCTGCCCACCACGACCGATCCGAAGGAGGCGTTGCTCAACTCGACGTGGCGTCCGTCATTGTCGGTGACAGGTGCCGCCGGCTTGCCCGCACTCGCCGACGCCGGCAACGTGCTGCGCCCGCGCACCGCGTTCAAGCTGTCGCTGCGTCTGCCGCCTTTGATCGAAGCGGAAAAGGCCGTTGCGGAGCTCAAGGCGCTGCTGGAACTCGACCCGCCGTACAACGCGAAGGTGACATTCAAGCCGGACGCCGGAGCGGCGAGCGGCTGGAGCGCGCCCGATCTTGCGCCTTGGCTCGCAACCGCGCTCAACAATGCATCGCGCGAACATTACGGCGCCGACGTCGCGTACATGGGGCAGGGCGGCACCATCCCGCTGATGAACGTGCTGAAGGCAGGCTTTCCGAAGTCGCAGTTCATGGTATGCGGCGTGCTCGGACCGAAGTCGAATGCGCACGGGCCTAACGAGTTCTTGCACGTGCCGTACGGCAAGAAGCTCACGGCCGCGGTTGCGCAGGTGATCGCCGCCGCGCCCTGAGCGTTTTTTGCCGGCCTGTTGAGGCTCCCGTTCCGCTTGCGGTGCCATTATTGCGTTGCCATTACTAACTAACTAACGCCCCGATCCGAATGACCGACAAAGAGTTCGCTGGATCCACCACGCCCCGCATTGCGGCCGATCAACTACACGCCTTCGTCCGGGCGATCTGGGAGCAGGCGGGCAGCGCGCCACGCGAAGCAGAACTGGTCGCGGATCATCTGGTGGCGGCGAACCTGACCGGGCACGATTCGCACGGCGTCGGCATGATTCCGCGCTACGTGGCGTCGCTTGCCGACGGGCAGCTGCAACTGAACCTGCATGCCGACGTCGTAAAAGACGCGGGTGCCGTCCTCACGGTCGAAGGCCGCAAAGGCTTCGGCCAGGTAGTCGCGTTCGAGGCGATGGAACAGGGCATCGCGCGAGCTCAGCGCATCGGCATCAGCGCCGTCGGGCTGCGCGATGCGCATCATATTGGCCGCATCGGTCATTGGGCCGAGCAATGCGCGCGAGCGGGGCTCGTGTCGTTCCATTTCGTCAATGTGGCGGGCGACCCGCTCGTCGCACCGCTTGGCGGCGCCGACCGTCGCATCGGCACCAACCCGTTTTGCGCAGCTTATCCGCGGCCCGGCAAGCCGCCGCTCGTGCTCGACTTCGCGACGAGCACGGTTGCTTACGGCAAGACGCGCGTCGCTTACAACCAGGGCAAGCAGGTGCCGCCGGGCGCGTTGATCGACCATGAAGGTGTGCCGACGGCCGATCCCAAAGTCATGCACGAGGAGCCGTTCGGTTCGCTGACGCCGTTCGGCGGCCATAAGGGTTTCGGGCTTGCCGCGATGTGCGAGATATTCAGCGGCGCGCTGGCGGGCGGCTTCACCACGCACGCGGACACGCTCGGCACCACCAACGCGATCATCAATTGCATGCTGTCGGTCATCATCGACCCGGCGGCGTTCGACGCCCCTGATGCGCAAGCAGAAGCCGACGCGTTTATCGCGTGGGTGAAAGCCTCACCGCTCGCTGCGGGCGTCGATCATATCTATGAGCCTGGCGAGCCGGAGCGCGTGACGCGCGCGGAGCGCGAAGCCCAAGGCATTCCCGTCGATGCCGCCACATGGACGCAGATCTCCACGGCTGCGCTCGCTGTCGGCATGCACGCCGACGAGGTCGCGCGCTGGTCGGCGTTGCTCAAATAGCATTGCCTGGATAATGGGCAAAATGCCGCTTATGCAATATAGATATTCCGTCTGTTGGACCACGAATAAAAAAATATTCGCAAGCGGCATTTTCGACTTCGTCGCCTAATCGGCGTGTCTTGCTTTTTCTTTCGAATTCGCAGGCGAATTCCGGCTTCGCTCGTCCGCTGATTGCATGGCGCGCCTGCACTCAATGTCGGGCAATGTCGCGCATCTTCGCCGCGCAAGCGTTTGCGGTGCGGCGCACGCCGGGCGGCTTTCACGTGCCGCTGTGACGCCCGTCGCGCAAGGGTTCGAGATTTCGTTGCATTGATCTGTTGGTTATCCCGCTCCCATCCGAATCCGGTCTGCTTTAGGCTCGCATTGCAATATCAGTGTTTAACCCTAAAGGACCGTTCAAAATGAATCTGCATAACCACCACGCCTGCCGCCCGTTCCTCGAAGCCGGCAATCTGTCGCAAGTTTCGGCTTACTACGAAGAAGGCCGCAATGTCATGTGGATGATGCTGCGCGCGCAGCCGCGTCCGTGTTTCAATCTGGATCTGGTCCACGATATTCTCGGGCTTGCGCAGGCCGCGCGGGAGTCCGGCTTGCCCATCGACTTCTGGGTGACCGGCTCGCTGATCCCCAACATTTACAACGTGGGCGGCGACCTGGATTTCTTCGCCGATGCAATTCGCTCGGGCAAGCGTCAGGCGCTGATGGCATACGCACGTGCGTGCGTCGATTGCGTGCACGCGGCGGCGCGCGGCTTCGATACCGGCGCGATCTCCATTGCGATGGTCGAGGGCACGGCGCTAGGCGGCGGCTTCGAGGCCGCGCTTGCACACCACTTCCTGCTCGCGCAATCGGACGCGCGCATGGGCTTTCCCGAGATCGCGTTCAATCTGTTCCCCGGCATGGGCGGCTATTCGCTCGTCGCGCGCAAGGCCGGGATGCGTCTCGCCGAGGAACTGATCGGCGTGGGCGAACCGCATACGGCGGAGTGGCATCGGGAGAAGGGGCTCGTCGACCAGCTGTTCGAACCGGGCGACGCGTATGTCGCGACCCGCACGTTCATCGACACGCTCAAGCCGAAGATGAACGGCATCCGCGCGATGTTGCGGGCGCGTCAGCGCGTGCTGCAATTGCCGCGGGCCGAATTGATGGAAATCACCGAAGATTGGGTGGACGCCGCCTTCATGATCGAAGAGAAGGACCTGGCCTTCATGGAGCGGCTTGTGACGCTGCAAAACCGCCGCACGGCCAACTTGCGGCAGACGGCTGCCAGCGCGGCCAATTTCGGCTGACTCAATCCACCCGCGGCCGAAGTGCGCCCGTTGCGACGCTCATGCCGCAAGCTCAGGCGATCAGCCTGAGCTTCTGCCTGTCCTGCAACCAGCGCTCGAAGTCCGCGGCCGGCATTGGGTGAGCGTACAAGTAGCCCTGCACGTATTCGACGCCCAGCCCTTTCATGAAAGTCTCTTCGGACTCGGTTTCGATTCCCTCGGCGACGACCTTGAAATCGAGTTCCTGCGCAACCACCACCATCGAGCGGACGAGTGCCTGCGCTTTGGTGTCGGCGTTGATTGAACGCACGAAGCTGCGATCGAGCTTGATCACGTCGAGCGGAATTCGGCCCAATTGCGATAGCGACGAATAGCCGGTGCCGAAGTCGTCCAGATGTACTTGCGCGCCCAGTTGACGGAACTGCTTGATCAGATCGATGGCCGCGGCTTCGTCCTCGATCAGGCAACTCTCGGTGAGTTCCACGTCGACGAGACATGGTTCGAGCTTCGCCTGCTGAAGCGCTTCGGTGAAGTGGCGTACTACCGCCGTATCCACCAGTTGCCGCGCCGACACATTGATCGCGATGCGCAGGTTGTAGCCGTCCGCTTGCCATTTTGCCGCCTGTTTCGCAGCCGTTTGCATGACCCAGCGGCCGAGCACGCCGATCAGGCCGGACTCTTCGGCATAACGAATGAACTCTGCCGGCATGATCTGCCCGCGTTCCGGCGAATTCCAGCGCACCAGCGCTTCCACGCCTTGGACCGCGCCGGTTGAAAGCAGCAGCTTGGGCTGATAGTGCAGCGTCAGCTGGCCATCTTCGAGGCCGCGCCGCAGGTTCGTGTCGAGCCACATGTACTCGGCGACCTTGCGGTTCATCTCCGGCGAAAACACGCGGTGCGTGCGTTTGCCTTCGTCTTTCGCGACGTACATGGCCGTATCGGCCGAGCGGATCAGCGACTCCAGGTTGTCGCCGTGTTCCGGATAACGCGCAATGCCGATCGAGCAGCCCGTATAGACTTCGACGAGACCGAGACTGAACGGCGTGCGCATGCGTTCGAGGATGCGCTGCGCGGTCGCCTCCAGTTCATGCGCCGTGCCTTTTGCCGCGAGCACGATGAACTCGTCGCCGCCGAGCCGCGCGAGCGTGTCGCCTTCGTTCAGGCACATGCCGATCGCCGCCGACACGTCGCGGATCAGACGGTCGCCGAACACGTGGCCGTAGTGATCGTTGACCTTCTTGAAGTTATCCAGATCGAGAAAAAGCACGCCCACCGATTCGCCCGGCGCCGTCTCCTCGATCGCGGTGCGGATCATGTCCTGGATCGCGTTGCGATTGGGCAGGCCCGTGAGCGAATCCGTGTTGGCAAGTTGCGTGAGACGCTCCTGCGCAAGGCGTTCCTCGGTGATGTCCGTACCCGAGCAGATCAGGTACTGCTCGTCTACGCCGCTGCCGCTCTGAACGAACTTGTTGCGAAAGAGAAAGAGCCGTTCGCCGTGCAGTGTCTTGATGCGCCGTTCGACTTCGTACGACACGCCGCGATTGAAGAAGCCCGCAATGTTCTGGCTCGACGCCGCGCCGTCTTCCGATGACATGAAAAGCGCCCACACGTTGCGCCCGACAATGTTCTCTTCCTTGACGCCCGTGAGTTCTTCGGCCAGCCGGTTAAAGCGCTGGATTCGCCCGTGCCGGTCTACGATTACGACAACCGAATTCACTTCAGACACGACCTGCTCGGCGAACGACAAGCCATGCATCAGATCGCGCGCGACAGATTCGGTGTCGTCATAAGCCGACGCGGTGCCGGCCCAACTGCCGCTGTTGATCTTTCTGCCGACGAGGTGCAAACGCAGAGGCTCGCCGAAGAGCCGCACGTCGAGAACCAGGTGAGACGTAATGCCAGTGAGGCAACGGATTTGCGATGCCTGTTGAGGATTGAGCGGAATGGCAACATTGGCTGGCATATCGCCAGTGACTGGTGTCAGTTCGAGCGCGTTGCTGTCGCTCGACAGACGCCAGCAAGGGCTGCTTGTGCCGAACTGCGCAAAAAGCACCTGCTCGTGATGGTCGTCATTCATGGGATCCCCGGGCGGTGTGCCGTTTCGGCCCTGATGGCGGATGACGGCAGACAGTCTCATCATACTTAAAGACGGCCCATTGTAGCGAAGCGGCTGAAATTCGGGCCATAAACATGAAAGGTTCGTGGTTTCGCCGAACCGTGTGCGTCGGTAAAAAAGCGCGGGTAAAGATGCTGCGCCAGGCAGTCTTTACAGGTGTCGCGCGTCAGAACCTGCGAGTGAGCCAGCTGCGCGCGCGCTCGCGCTCTGTCGGGCTCGCCTCGACCGACGGTTCGAACCAGAACGCGCCTGCTGCGAGCGTCGCGATGACGACGCCATCGCGGTACAGCACACGGTTGCCGGCGACGGCCGGAACGCGTTCTCCAACCAGTAGCGTGCCCACCAGATTCAGCGGATCGGTGCCGCCGACGCACACAAAAGCACCATCGTTCGCATGCCGCCGAACCTCGCGCAACAACGGGATTGCTTCGGGCAACGCGAACTGTTCGCCAGCGAGTCCATTGACGAAGCGCCCGCCGCGGATCACGCCGCGCGCTTCGAGCCGCTGATAGACGCGCAGCAGATCGCGCCATGGCGGCAGCCAGTCGGCCTCGCGTTCTAGCACGCGCCAGAACACGACGCCGTAGCGCCGCAGCAACGTCATCGCGACATGTTCGAGCGTCTCGGCTGGCAACTGACGGCGCCGCTGCTGCTGCGGCCGGCCCGGTTGCGCGGCGGTTTCTTCGCTCGTGGCGATAGACGCGCGCCGATTGACGAGCGCCCAGCGTCCCGCGTCGTCCATTCCGCCGATCAGCGCGCCCAATCCCATACTCGATCTTGCGCGCCGGCTGCCCGAATACGCGTTGCGCTTCGCTGCCGGTTTGAGCAGCGCGCGCAGTCCCGCGAAACTGTCGGAGTTGACGAGACCGGCCGCCACCAGTTCTCCCAGCGCGCTCTCCAGTTCGATCCGCAGTACGCGAAGTTCGTGCAGCAGTTCATCGAAGAACATTGCGCCGTGTTGCGACAGCGCGTCGTACACAGATTGAGCGCGCGCCGATAGCTCCGGCTGCCGCTCGGCGTCGATCAGCGCGCTCCACGTACGTACCTGCGGGCGGGGCAGCAGCACGATAGGCGTGCTGCGCACCGGGCCGGCCGCGCTGCGCGAACGCTCCGTCAAGCGCGTCCAGACGATCTTGCCCGCGCGGCACAGTTCGTCGAGCGAAGTATTCGAATAGGCCTTTACGCGCGCGGGCAGAATGTCTTCTTCCCAGGCGCTTGCCGCAGCCTCGAAGCCTTCCATCTGTTCCAGAACGGCGGCGAGCGCGTCGCGTCCTTCGCTGCGCGTGTCCGGCGTCAGATGCTGCCATTCGAACAGAAAGCGCATGAAGTCGTGCCGTTCCACGGGCTCGATCTCGCGGCGCAATCGCTTGACGGTGTAACGGTGAATGCGCGCAAGAAGGTGGCGCTCACACCATTCCTCTTCCGACGTGTTCGACGTGAAACGTCCACGCATCACATAGCCTTCTGCCTCGAGACGGCCGAGCGCCTGTTCGACCGATGTCCGCGGCAGCTTGAGCGCATCTGCAATCGCGTCGGCGGGCAGCGGGCCGAAACCGGTCAGCCGGGCGCGCAGTACGTCGAGCAGCGCGTCGTCGGCGCTCCATTCGTCGGTGTAACCCTTCGGCGCGGTGAGCGGCGGCGTGAAGCGGGAGCCACTGTTCGTAGTGCCGCTGTTCCCGCTGCGATAGAGCGCGTCGAAACACGTCAGTCGTTCGGCAGGGAGCCACAGTGCCGCGTCGGCGGCGATCTCGAGGCGCGTCGCTCGGCCCGATTGAGCGAGCGACGCGAGCCATTCCGGCCAGCCCTCGTTGTGCTGCGCCTCGGCCTCGGTAATGCAGGCGAGACCTGTCAGCGCTTCGTGCATTTCGTCGATGCTGCGTGCCTGCGGCCATGCTTCGTCGCGCACGCTCGCGATCGCGTCGGCGTCGAGCGCGCCGAGGTCGTCGGCGCTTGCCGGATCGGTCCAGCGGCGATTGAGCACGGCCTGCGTGCGGCGCTCCTCGATGGGGGCGTCGTCCAGATACGCGTAGGGTTTTGCGTTGAGTATTTCGGCGGCAAGCGGCGAGGGCGCCGGCAAATCGCGTGCAACAAGCCGCATGTCGCCGCTTTCCATGCGGCGCAGCAGCGCGAGCCAGCGCTCGCTGTCCATTGCGTCGTGCAGGCAGTCGTCAACGGTCTGATCGACTAACGGATGATGCGGCAGTTCGCGCTCGCCGACCACGTTCTCCAGACACGCGGCCTGTTCGGGAAAGACGCTCGTCAGCAGATCTTCGCTGCGCATGCGCTGCAATTGCGGCGCCGTTTTGCGGCCGCCGGTGTAGCGCGGCAAACCGAGCGCGGTGGTCGCGTTCCAGCGCCAGCGCACGCCGAAGAGCGGCGCGTCGAGCAAGGCCTGAATCAGCAGACGCTCGGCACTATTCGAATGGAGGTAGCGCCACACTTCATCGAGCACGAACGAATGGCTGCCGGTCAGGGACAGCACGATCGCGTCCTCGGTGGCCGCGGCTTGCAGTTCGAAATTGAACTGGCGGCAAAAGCGCTTGCGCAGCGCTAGGCCCCACGCGCGATTTACGCGGCTGCCGAACGGCGCATGAACGACAAGCTGCGTGCCGCCCGATTCGTCGAAAAAACGCTCCATCACCAGCGTGTCTTGCGTCGGCAGAACGCCGAGGGCGGCGCGCGCCCGCGCGAGATAGTCGACGATCTGGCGCGCGGCTGCTTCGTCCAGACCAAGTTCGGCGATGAGCCAGTCGATCGCGCGTTCGAGCCGCGCGGGCATGGGATTCGGAGCTTCAGCGGTTGCGTCAGGTACGTGTTCCGAAGCCGTCGCCTTCGAAGCGGCGTTGCTCGCCTGTGCGTTGTCGAGCGGCGTCGTTGCGTCGTCGTCGGATGCGAGCAGACGCGCGATCTGCTCGCGCAGGCGCGCGACGCCGAACGACAGTTCGTCGCTGCGGCCAGGCGCTTCGCCGAGCCAGAACGGGATGTTGGGCGGCTGCCCTTGTGCGTCTTCGACACGCACACGGCCGCTTTCGATGCGCAGAATCCGGTACGACGCGTTGCCGAGCTGGAACACGTCGCCGGCGAGACTTTCTACCGCGAAGTCTTCGTTGACCGTGCCGATATTGACCGCCTGCGGTTCCAGCACCACCGCATAGTCGGCGTTCTCGGGAATCGTGCCGCCCGAGGTGACCGCCACGAGCTTGCCGCCGCGCCGGCCGCGCAGCGTGCCGCTGACCACGTCGCGATGAATGTACGCGGCACGCGGTCCGTTGCGGCTCGTGTAGCCCTCGGCAAGCATGCGCAGCACTGCGTCGTACTGCTCGCGAGCCAGTTCCGCGTACGGCGCGGCGCGGCGTATCAGGTCGAATAGCGCGTCCTCGCTCCATTCGGTGCTCGATACTTCAGCGACGATCTGTTGCGCGAGTACATCGAGCGGCGCACGCGGAATGCGCAGCGCGTCGAGCTCGCCGCGCCGCACGCAATCGAGCAGCGCTGCGCATTCGATCAGATCGTCGCGCGAAGTGGGGAAGAGTCTGCCCTTCGGCATGCCGCCGACATGGTGGCCCGAGCGCCCCACGCGTTGCAGGAACGGCGCGATTGCGCGTGGCGAACCCATCTGGCAGACCAGATCGACGTCGCCGATATCGATACCCAGTTCGAGCGAAGCGGTCGCGATCAGCACCCGCAGTTCACCGCGCTTGAGCCGCTGTTCGGCGTCAAAGCGATGCTCTTTGGCGAGACTGCCGTGATGCGCGGCGACCGCGTCCTTGCCGAGCCGCTCGGTCAGATGACGCGCGGCGCGCTCGGCCATGCGCCGCGTGTTCACGAAGATCAGCGTCGTGCTGTGCAGCGCGACGAGTTCCGCGAGGCGGTCGTAGACACGTTCCCAGACTTCGTTCGGCATCACCGCTTCGAGCGGCACCGGCGGAATTTCCAGCGCCAGGTCGCGTTCGCGGATGTGGCCTACGTCGATGATTGCGCAGTCGGCGGGTATGTCGCTGTCGACCGGCGCGCCGCCTACGAGAAATCGTGCTACTGCGCTCACCGGCTTTTGCGTCGCGGACAGGCCGATGCGCGGCAGGCGTCGGCCGCACAGCGCGTCGAGCCGTTCGAGACTGAGAGCGAGGTGGCTGCCGCGCTTGCTGCCGGCGAGCGCATGAATTTCGTCGACGATCACGGTGCGCACCGTGCACAGCATGCGCCGCCCGGAGTCGGAGCCGAGCAGCACGTAAAGCGATTCCGGCGTGGTGACGAGGATATGCGGCGCGCGCTTTTTGAGCGCGTTGCGTTCCTGCTGCGTGGTGTCGCCGGTGCGCACGGCGGTGCGGATGTCGAGCGGCGGCAGGCCGCGCGCGTCGAGTTCGGCGGCAATGCCCTGTAGCGGCACTTGCAGATTCAGGCGAATGTCGTTCGACAATGCCTTGAGCGGCGAGACGTAGACCACCAGCGTTTCGTCGGGCAACGCGCCGTTGTTCGCAAGACCTTGCTGGACCAGATCGTCGAGTGCGGACAGGAAGGCCGTGAGCGTCTTGCCGGAGCCCGTGGGCGCGGCGACCAGGGTCGAGCGGCCCTGGCGAATCTGCGGCCAGGCAGCGGCCTGCGCGTCGGTCGGCGCGGGGAAGGACTTCAGGAACCAGCCTGCAACCGCCGGATGAAAGCCCGCGAGCGCGTCGTGCGCGGCGGCGCGCTCTACCAGCGAGGCCGGGAGCGCGCGAAGCGAGTCGGCTGCGGCGGGTGCGGTGGTTCCGGTGGTTGGATTTGCGGTCGTGCTGCTCACTGAAGTGCTCACTGAGGTGGTCACTGAGGTGGTCACTAGGGTCATGCGTGGTTAGATGGGGACGCGACGCCCGATATCCAGACGACGGCATTGCTCGCAACCGTTGCCGGTGCGAATCGAAGTCGCGGAATCAGGGGCCAGTCTGGCAGGTTTGGGCGCCGTTTGCCAAATGGCCGGGCAGCGGTTGCCGGTGGGTGTCGGCGTTCCGAAAGCGACGGCAGCCCCCGCCTGCTCGACGGCGCCAATTGCAGTACCCTTTACGGCTCACCTGTGCACTCATCCACGATGGAGTTTCGACAATGCGATACAACCAGCTTGGCCGTACCGGGGTTTTTGTTTCAGAACTTTGTCTGGGCACAATGACCTTCGGCGGCGGCGAAGGCATGTGGAAGCAGATCGGCGATTTGCAGCAGGCCGATGCGGAGCGGCTCGTCGGCCGGGCGCTCGATGCGGGCATCAATTTCATCGACACGGCCGACGTCTACGCCGAAGGCCTGTCCGAGCAGATCACCGGGCAGGCGCTGAAAAACCTCAAGGTGCCGCGCGACAAGGTCGTGGTGGCGACCAAGGTTTTCGGCCCGACCGGCGAGTTTCCGAACGCGCGCGGCGCGTCGCGTTACCACATCATCGATGGGATGAAGGCCAGTTTGAAGCGCCTGCAGCTCGATCACGTTGACCTGTATCAGATCCACGGTTTCGACCCGGCCACGCCGATCGAAGAAACCGTGCGCGCGCTCGACACGCTCGTGCAGCACGGTCACGTGCGCTATGTCGGCGTGTCGAACTGGGCGGCGTGGCAGATCGTCAAGGCGCTCGGCATTGCGGAGCGTTTGGGAACCGCGCGCTTCGAAACGCTGCAGGCGTACTACACGGTGGCGGGCCGCGACCTGGAACGCGAACTCGTGCCGATGCTGCAAAGCGAAGGGCTCGGGCTCATGGTGTGGAGTCCGCTCGCGGGTGGGCTGCTGAGCGGCAAATACGGGCGTGAGCAGCAGGGCGAAGCGGGCAGCCGCCGCACGACATTCGACTTTCCGCCGGTCAACCGCGATCGTGCGTACGACTGCATTGACGCGATGCGCGAGATTGCCGAGGCCAAGCGCGTGTCGGTCGCGCAGATCGCCCTTGCGTGGCTGCTGCATCAACGGGTGGTGACGTCGGTGATCGTCGGCGCGAAGAAGGTCGAGCAACTGGACGACAACATCGCGGCGACCGGCGTCGCGCTCACCGCGGACGAACTCGCACGGCTCGATCAGGTGAGCGCGCTGCCTGCCGAGTACCCCGGCTGGATGCTGGCGCGCCAGGGCGAAGCGCGCCGCAAACAGCTCGAGGAGGCGCGCCGGCTCGTGGTCTGAAGCGACCAGTGACGCCCGGCGCGTTAAGCCGATGCTTCGGCGGAATACGCCGCGACCGCGTCCATCGTGCGGGCCGAGTAGACCATCGTCGCGCCGGCGTTCATCGCGACCGCTACGCCGAGCGCTTCGGCTATTTCCTCGCGGGTGGCGCCCTGCTTCAGCGCTTCGGCCGTATGCACCGTGATACAGCCGTCACAGCGCAAACTCACGGCCACCGCGAGCGAGATCAGTTCGCGCGTCTTCGCGCCCAGCAGGTCGTTCTTCTGACCGGCGTTGGATAACGTCTGATAGCCCTTGACGGTGTCCGGCGACAGCTTGCCGATTTCGCCGATGCGGCCAAACAGCTGCTTGCGGTATTCGGTCCAGTTCAACATGGCAATGCTCCTTCGTCTGTGGGGCGTCGGCGGTTGCCGGCGCCATGGACAAAGTATTGCGCGGGACGGCGACATCCTGAATACTCGACTGGCTCAACATTTAGCGCGGACGTCTCATGGATACGCTCAGCCGGTTACTCGACCTTGCACGGCCGCAAGCCAGTCTGGATTTGCGATGCCTGCTCACCGGCGCGTTCGACGTCGACCATGCGCCGATGGAGCCGGGCATTGCGCCATTTCATCTGGTGCTGGCAGGGTCGTGCGTGATCGAGATGGCGGACGGCGCGCAGGTGCGCCTGCAGACCGGCGATTTCATGCTGTTTCCACGCGGCGCGGCACATCGCGTGAGAGATGTCGAGTTGAGCGCCGTCAGCGCGCCGCTGGTCATGAGTCACGACGGCCTGCTGCCGGTCAAGCGAAACGACGGCCGGGGCATTGGCAGGGCTGCAGAGCGCGAAGGTCTGGACGGCAAGTCCGCGAGCGGTGAAGAAGCCGACGCTGATGTCCTGACCGGCGCGCACACGGACGCTGCCCACGGCGGCCCAGAGCACGTCACGGCGAACGCCGCCGATCTCGACCTGCTCTGCGGCCGCTTCGCGTACACGCCGGGTTCGTCAGCGTTGCTGCTGAATGCGCTGCCCGATCCGTTCCATGTGTCGCTCGGCGGCGTTCGCACGCTCGCCCCATTGCAGACGGTGATCGGGCTGATGCGCGACGAGGCGGGCCAACGCCGGCCCGGCGCGCTCGCCATCGTCACAGCGCTGAGTCAGGCGCTCTTCGGCATGGCGTTACGCGTACACGGCGAGCAGGCGGATTCGACGCCCGGCATGCTGTCGCTGCTGGCCGACCCGCGTCTATCGGCGTCAGTGCAAGGCATGTTGAGCGCGCCGCAGCGCGCGTGGACCATTGCTGAACTGGGCGAGCTTGCCGCGATGTCGCGCGCCACTTACGCACGGCATTTCAACGAACGCGCCGGTATGACCGTGATGGATTTCCTCACGCAGATTCGCATGACGATCGCTTGCGACCTGCTGCGCCGCACGCAGCGCAGCGCGGCTGAAATCGGCGAAGCGGTGGGTTATCAGTCTGAAGCCGCGTTCGGCAAGGCGTTTCAGCAAAGCGTCGGCGTAACGCCGGGACGCTACCGGCGCCATCCACAGCAAAGCGCGGCGGACGTGTCTTCATAAACCGGCGATGCCGCTCAGCGCGCCTTGCCGGGCGCGCTGAACCAGCGCTTCTCCGCACGCGCCATCAGCCACGCGACCAGCAGCGCGCACACCGTGCCGAGCGTGACTTCGCCGAGGCGCAACAACGCCTTGTCCCACGCCGGGCCAATGCCCGGTACCAGCAGCATGATGGTAGCCGTGATCCCGCCGAGCCGCGCCGCGCTGCCGACGTTCACGATCCAGCACAGCACGATGGCCACTGCCACCGTCGCCGCGTAGGCCGCGAAATAGCCGTGGCCGAGCGTTGCGCCGGCAAGGCCGCATAAGCCGCCGACCATCGCGCCGATGAACTGGTCGCGCGACAGCTTGCGCGTGTCGACGTAGCTGTGCTGGCTCACTGCAATGGCGGTGATCGCCGCCCAGAATGCCTGCTCGGTATGCAGCGCCTGGCCGATTTCGAACGCGAGGCTCGCGCCCGCCACGGCCTGGAACGCCATCAGGCTGCCTTCGGTGAGCCGCTCCGCGAACGGCAGCGATTTGAGGAACGCGAAAAGCGATTCGGCGGCGCTTGCGCGCGTCGTTTGTGCTGGATCGTCGTGAGGAGCCATTGAATCGCGGGGTTCAGAAGCTGCGAAAGCTGCGAGGGAGCCGGACGCCGCAAATGCTGCACGTGCAGCGAACGGGCCCCGTATTCTAGCTTTCGCTATGACGCAGGCGCCGATAGCGGTTCATGAGCGGCGTCGCCGACACCCCGTGGATGACCACCGAAGCCGTGACCACCGCGAGCGCGAGCGGCACGAGCGGCGTGATAGACGCGGCCGGACCGTGTTCCAGCGAATAAGCCAGATAGTAGAACGAGCCCACGCCGCGGATGCCGAACCAGCTCATCAGGCGCCTTTGCGTCGGCATGGCGTCGGAGCCGAGCAACGACAACTCGACCGACGCGGGGCGCACGAAAACGAACAGCGCGACGATAAGCGCAAACGCCTGCCATGTGAAAAGCGGCACGCTCAGCGTCGCGAGCACGTTGCCGACCATGGCCATGATGACGACCTCGGCAATACGTTCGAGCTCGATCGTGAATCCCAATACGGACTCGGTCATGAACGCGTGGGCTTTCTCGGGATCGGACGCAGTGGCTTCGACATTTTTCGAATCGACGGTGCCGATCGTCTCGCGAGGCGAGGCTCCGCCGCTCGCCCCATATTCGACGCGACGCATCGACACGCCAGCCGCGAACACGGCGAGAAAGCCATAAGTCTGGGCAAACTGCGCGGCGCCGAACGACAAGCCGATCAGCCCGAGCGCAAAGAAGCCTTCCAGGCCGAGCGCGTGTGCATGGCGCGTGCGCAGCCAGGCGACCGCGTGCGTCGTGACCCAGCCGAGTACACCGCCTATCGCTAGTGCGCCCAATACACCCCACACGACACTGCCGGCAAATTCCAGATTCAGCACGTCGCCAGCGTCGGCTCCTTGCACTGCGCAGATGGCGAGACCCACCATCGCAAACGGCAACGCGATGCCGTCGTTCAGGCCGCCTTCGCCGGAAAGCGCGAAGCGCAGCAGATCGTGGTCGCCGGGGTCGTGCACCTGCACGTCGTGGGCCAGCACCGGGTCGGTCGGCGCGAGAATAGCGGCCAGCAGAATGGCCGGCCCCCAGCCCAGATTCAGCACGTAGACGCAGAAGAGGGTGAGGAGCGGCACGGTCGCCAGCATCGCGAGGAAGCCGAGGCGCAGCGGCACCATCCACAGTTTGTCGAGCACGCCCACGCGCAAGCGCAGTCCAATGGCGAACAGCGACACCAGCAGCGCGATTTCGGTGACGGTGCGCAGCAGATGCGCATCGGCGACCATGTCGAGATGCAGCAGGTCGAAGCCGGGCGGCCCGAGCGCGTAGCCGAGCGCAACATAGAACATGGCCGCGCTGACGGGCAGCCGGCGGAGGGTTGTCGCGGCCACGCCCATGAAAACGAGCACGGCGCCGACGATGAGGAACCACAAAGTTTCGTGCATGAGCATCCGGTTAGGGCCGACATGCGAACGGCGCATGACCGGCCGGGGTAATGGGACGAGCGCCCGGGTGCATCACGTCGCGACAGTCAACGCGCGACAGCGCATGAATGTCAGGGCGCGCGCCCGAATGCTTCGCGCAGTTTGCGCTTGGCTTGCTCCAGCGTTGCGCGGCGGGTTTTCGGCAGGTTCTTGCCTGCCCGGTTGATGTAGAAATTGAGCATCGACATCGCCGATTGAAACGGCGTGCCTTTGCGGCGGCTGCTTTTTGTCGACGACTGTTTCAGCGATTTCGCAATCTCCTCGGCGTTGCCTGTCTTGAAGATGTCCTGTTCGAGGTCCATCGCGTCGCTCGTTTCCATCACATGATGCGACCACCTGCGCGAACTCTTGCCGCCTGCGCGCGATGCCTTCTTCTGCTCAGCGGCATGCGCTTGTGCATGGCGCTGACGCGGCGGCCGCCCCGACTTGCCGCGTGCCGGCGAGCGCCGCGACTTGCTGGTCGATTTGCTGGTCGATTTGCTGGTGGTTTTTCGGGCCGCCATTCGAGCCGCCTCCTTTTTTACAGTCTTTGCTTTTACGGTCTTTGCCGCGCGTCCCTTCTCGCAGGATTGCGCGCGATTATCCAGGGCCGTCTGCGTCGTCGAATTCGACGCGGTCAAAGTCAAACGCGCCGGCCGCCGCGATGGCGGCGTGCCGGCGCAAGTGAGGACGGTGCGCGAACTGCGAACGGCAAACTGCTTCACGCACTCGCCGCGGCTCGCCGATTACAGCTTGACTCCACCGGCTTCGGGCGCATCCGACGAACCGGCCGGAATATCGCCCACGCCCACGTCATCGCGCATATCGAACTGGTCGCGGCCCCAATAGGGCTCCCTGCCGTAGTACTGGTGAACAGACGTGGCCCATGTCTCATCCGCCATCGACGGCCAGTGATCCTTGTCGAAACCCGGAGCGCTTTTCACGCGTTCCGCCGTCATGTCCAGCACGAAGCACTTCTGCTCGGTGTCCAGCGTGAGCGCGCGCCATGGAATAGCGAGCAGCTTGTCGCCGATGCCGAGGAAGCCGCCGCTCGACAGCACCGCGTACGCAACGCGGCCCGAGCGCACATCCAGCATGATGTCTTTGATCTTGCCGATGTCCTCGCCGTCGCTGCTGAGCACTCTGTTGCCGTCCAGTGTATCGGCCGCCATCACATCCGGGCCCGGGCCTTCTGCCGTCGCGCTGCCTTTACCGACGATACGTGCGCCTTGCGTGCCTTGCGTCTGACTTTGCATGACCATGATGTGCCTCCTTTGCAGGTTAGGGTGACGATCACTGCAGCAACGCGCGTTCCTCGCCCGGCGTTACGGTCGCTTTACGCAGGTCGGGACAAACGCCTTCACGTGCGCGGAAAGTGCTCGCGCATGGCGCTGCGGCGATACACGGATATGCATCGCACCATGGCGGCGGCGTCCGCGAGCATGCAGCCTCTGTCCGGGTAAATGATGCGCGCGCCGTTGCAGTTCCTGCTTGCTATGAGCGGCGTTAACTCGCGGCCGTCTTCTCGGCGCGCGGGGCGGAACGGGCGCCCGCGCTCGCAGCACGCCGGGCAGTTCGCGCGCCGGCTTTTGCGCTTGGTTTGACGCTATCTTTGGCAGCGGCTTTCGCCGCCTTGTTCGCTTCGTTGCGAATGGTGCGCGACTTCTTCAGCAACGTCGTAATGGAGCCGTTGATGCTCTCGGCGGTGTCGGTTTCGCGCAGCTTGCGGCCTTTTGCTCCCGCCTGACGCGCGAGTCTGGCGGCGCGCTTCTCGGCATGCGCGAGCAATGCAGCAAAAGCGACCTCGTCGACTTTCAGACCCCGGCGCGACTGACCCGGCGGCAAGGTTTGCAACTGGTCGCTTTCGAATGCGCTAATCACTGCAGGATGGATGTAGCAACGCCGGCAAACGGCCGGCGTGTTGCGCAGCAAGCCCGCGACTTCTTTGACGGTCGCCACGATATGACGCCGCGCTTCGGCGGCGCTGCCGCACACGAGGCGCCGCAGCGCTGCAAGCGCGTAGACGCTGCCGGCCCATGTCCGATAGTCCTTCGCGGTGAAGTCCGCGCCGCTCGCGCGGCGCAGATAATCGTTGATGTCGGCTGAACCGACGGTACGGCGTGTGCCGTCGTCGTCGAGATACTGGAACAGGTCGTGACCCGGCAGATCCGCGCAGCGCCGCACGATGCGCTTCACGCGCTGGTCGTCCACCGTCACGTCGTGTTCAATGCCGCTTTTGCCGCGAAACTTGAAGCGCAATTGTCCGGCTTCCACCTTCACGTGTTTTTTACGCAGTGTCGTCAGTCCATATGACTGATTTTCGCGTGCGTATTCGACGCTGCCGATACGAACCAGCGTGGTATCGAGCAGCCGCACGACCGCTGCGATCACTTTGTCGCACGGCATGCCAGGCAGTTCGAGGTCGCGGGCGACGCGCGCGCGGATTCGCGGTAGTGCGCGCCCGAACTCGGCCATGCGTTCGTATTTGTCGGCGTCGCGCGTTTCGCGCCAACGCGGGTGATAACGGTATTGCTTGCGCCCGCGCACGTCGCGGCCAGTCGCCTGAATATGTCCGCGCGGGTCTGGACAGATCCATACGTCTTCGTACGCGGGCGGAATCGCGAGCGAGTTGATGCGCTGAATCTCCGCTTCGTCTTCAATGCGCTTTCCTTGCACGTCGAAATACGCGAAGCCGTCTTTCTCGCGCTTGCGCGTGTAGCCCGGCTTGCTGTCGTCGGCATGGCGCAAGCCGGGCGGCATGGCGGCTGTCGCGGACTGCTTCACGCTTTCGTCGGCCGATGCATGACCGTTTTGCGCCGTGCTCGTTGTGCTTGTGGTTGTGCTGTTTGCCATGGCTATCTTTGCAGGTAGAACTTTCAAGCGTGAAGCGCGTTGCGCCAGTGATGGCCCGGAGCAAAGCCGGTGCCCGGCACTGCCGGCGCGGGCGAGCGGGCGGAACAGTCCTTGCGGAGAACGTCATACGTATCAACCGATAAAGGAGAGCGCCATGAGCAGCACGCTGAACCCCGATGAAGAGCCGCAACAGGTCGTCAAACAAACGTCAGGCACGACGGGCGCGTTGGGACCGAGCGATTCATCCGATAGCGGCAGCGACGTCGCGGGCGCGAAGCGCCATGAGTTCGACGTCGATACGGAACTCGACAACCACGCGCTCGAACTGGGCGAGTCGGAAATGGGCAGCGACACCGACCGGGCGGGCACAGGCGAGCGCGCAGCCGCGGACGGCGATTCGACGCTAGACCCGGATAGCGACATCGAACCTGATCGCATTCTGACGCCACCGACAGCCGACGAAGACGACGACGGTCTCGACGACGACCCGAGCGGCCTGTAACCGCGTTGCGCCTCTCCGCTTGACGCAAGCATCCCGAGCCTCCGAGGCCCGTCGCAGCGGGCGTCGAGGCCGGAGCGATCACGCGGTAGGCGGGTCGGGGAACAGCAGGCACAAGCCTTGCTGCCGCATCGTTAATCAATGATGAAAGGGGTTTGGCGCATCACGTGCGCGGCCCCGGCATTTGAACAAAGGAGAGAAAGATGGCAAACAGTCTCGACGGTCTGAAGGTAGCGATCCTGGCGGTAGACGGTTTCGAACAGGCTGAACTGGTCGACCCGAAACGCGCGCTCGCCGAGGCCGGAGCGACCGTGCACGTGATCTCAGCGAAGCCCGGCAAGATCCAGGGCTTCAAGCACGTTGATAAAGCCGACACGGTCGAGGTCGATTCGACTTTCGACAAAGCGATCGCGGACGACTATGACGCAGTCGTGTTGCCTGGCGGCGTGGTGAACGGTGACGCGATTCGCGTGTTGCCGCAGGCGCAGGCATTCGTGAAAGCGGCTGACAACGCGAAGAAGCCGATCGCGGTGATTTGCCACGGCACGTGGCTGCCCGTGTCGGCCGGAATCATCAAGGGGCGCACGGTGACGAGCTGGCCGAGCCTGCAGGACGATATCCGCAACGCGGGCGGCACGTGGGTCGATCAGGAAGTGGTCGAAGACAGCAATCTGATTTCGAGCCGCAAGCCGGACGACATTCCCGCCTTCAACAAAGCGTTGATCGGGCAACTGTCGAAACGCAAGGCTGCATGAGCGGCGCAGGTGGGCGATGAGACGCGCCGGTGACTCCGTGAACAAGGGAGAAAACGCATGAAACTACGGTATTCCCTACAAGCGATGACTGTCGCGCTTGCTCTTGGCACGGCGCCGGCCTGCGTCGTGTATGCGCAGGCAAGCGACGCTCCCGCGAGCGACGCGCCCGTCGGCGGCACGAAGCTCTCGGCCGCCGACCAGCAGTTTATCCAGGATGCTTCACGGTCCGACGCCACCGAAATCGCGGCAAGCAAGATCGCGTTGAAGAATTCCAGCGATCCGCGCGTGAAGAAATTTGCACAGCAGATGATCGCCGAACATACGAAGCTCTCGCGCAGCATGGGTGCGCTCGCAGCGAAGAAGGGGCTTGCCACCACGCCGTCGGCAGACTCCGCGCTCGTTGGCAAGCTGCAAACGCTCAAGGGCCAGAAGTTCGACGAGGCGTATGTCGAGCAGGTCGGCCTCGAGGCGCATCAGCGGGCAGTCGATCTCTTCCAGCAGGAGAGCCAGAGCGGCACCGACTCGCAACTGAAGGCTGCGGCCGCGCGCGCGCTGCCGGTCATCAAGCATCATCTGGAGATGGCGCAGCAGCTCGCCGGCGCAATGAAGGGCGCGTCATCATGAACGCGATCCTGCCGCGGCCTGCCTATGAGGATTCCCTTATGCAGATCACTTTTTCCGACGACAAACCGACCTTCGACGGCGCCAACCTGATGGTTCGCTTCATGGCGCGCGTGGACGGTGAACCGGTTGTCTGCGCCATCACGGTCGAGGCGCTGGAAGATCACTTCGGCGCCGGTTCGCCGCTCGAAAGCGAGTTGATGGAAGCCTTCGACAAGGGCCGCAACCGGATCCGTTCGGTGTGCGCCGAGGCGCTCGACCAGAACGACGGGGAGGGCGTAGTCTTGCATAGCGGATTGTTCAGAGTGGAAGGCATGGAGCCCGACCGCGGCACGGCGGTGTAGCGCTGCCGCTTCTTCTGATCGCGCACTGCGAGTAGTCGCGGGCGTCGTCCGTCAAAACGCAATCACGATGCAAGGAGGCCTCATGTCACTCATCGTTGCAGCACGCTTCACGACTTTCCCAGCCGCGGAAGAAGCGGCGCAAAAACTTTTCAATGCAGGCTTCGTCGAGGAAGACGTCACGCTGTTCTTCGTCAATCCGCGTGGCCAGCATGCGCGTTTTCCGATTGGCGGCGACACCCACACCGATGCGGGTGCGAAAGGCGCGCCGAAGGGCGCGGGCCTCGGCGTGACGATCGGCGCGGTGGTGGGCGCTATTATTGGCGTCGGCATCTTCGCGGCGTTCTCTGCGCCGCTGCTCGTTTCGGCGATCGCTGCGGGCGTCGGCGCCTATATCGGCTCGCTGGCCGGGGCGATGTGGCGCACGCGCGATAGTAGCGAAGCCGGGCATCGCACGCCGTTCCACGAAGAGGCGCGCGATTCGGGCGTGCTGGTCGCGGTGCACGTGTCGCCTGACAATCAGTTCGACGCCGCCCGTTTGCTGCGGGAAGCAGGCGGCGTGTCGATCGAACGCGCGACGGGTCGTTGGCAACAAGGCCGTTGGGCCGACTTCGATCCGCTGAAGAAGCCCGTTCCGCTCAACGAGTACAACGAAAAGCGCGCCTGATGTAGCGGTGCCAGCGGCGACAGCGGCGGACGGCAGTAAGCGAGAAGGCGATCGGAAAGGGCCCGACAGACGTCGGGCCCTTTTCTTTGGTGGTCCCGAAAACGCAAGGCGCGCTGATCGTCGCGAAAGTTATACCCAGATACGCGCGGCGCCACGTTGCGGCGAGGGGGCGTGGTCAGCAGGGCGTTGGTCGCGCGTGGGCTCGCATGAGGCCGGCATGACGCCTTTGCGAGAACCTTCGCAGGTCGAAGGCACGGCTTGCGCGCCAGCGCTCGTACTCGCCGCAGCGCTATCGTGCGGCTGCATATGCTCGCGGATCTGCAACACGCTGGCCGACGAGACGATGGCGACGGCGACCAGCCATTCTGCGCTGCGAATCTTCATGATGTTCTCCCTGTCATTGTTGCCTGCCCATTCTTTTCAATTCGTCGATACGTCATGCAGCTTTTCAACTTGTGCGTTGCATGGCATTACTCGGGCGAAGCAATAAAAGCAACGGGTGTGCCACCGGCGAAAGCCGCGCTCAGAGAGGCTTTCACGCCGCTCAAGACAGTTCGCGCCGCGCAACAATTACCCACCTCTGCAACAAAGACGGCCGCGCAGACAGAGTGCGCGGGCGCAATGCATCCTGTGAACTTTCGGGCACGCGCCATGCGTATCAAACAGTGAACCCCGTTGCCTTGCGCAGGCGTTGGCAAAGCAGGCGGCACGCGAACCGCGATACATGCGGGCGTGCCGGCAACGGATTCCGCGATTAACGAAACCCTGGAGGTATTGAATGACTACGAATGTTGTCTCCGTTCTGAACGATCTCATCGAAACATCGAAGGATGGTGAAAAGGGCTTTCGCAAGGCGGCCGAAGATGCGCGTGACACACAGTTGAAGACGATGTTTCTCACGCGCGCCGAAGATTGCGCGCGCGGCGCACGCGAGCTGCAGGATGTGGTTCAGCGCCTGGGCGGTAAGCCGGAAACGGGCGGCAGTGTGAGCGGTGCGCTGCACCGGGGATGGGTCGACGTGAAGTCGGCGGTGACGGACCGCAGCGACCATCAGATTCTCGTCGAGGTGGAAAAGGGCGAGGACGTCGCCAAGAAGAACTATCACGACGCGCTGGAAAAAGAACTGCCCGCCGACGTGCGCGCGATTGTCGAGCGTCAGTATCAAGGCGTGCTGCAGAATCACGACCGCGTTCGCGATCTGCGCGATCAATACGCGGCAAAGAGCTAATCGGGTAGCCGGCCGTCAGGCCGGCCTCTAAAGCAGAAAGGCCGTCCGCACAATGTGCGGACGGCCTTTTTTCTCGGGAGCTTCTCGGGGCCCTGCGCCCGGCGCAGAACGCCGGGCGCCTCGAGATTATTCTGCGGCGATTTTCAGGCGGTTCTTCACGCTGCTCACGCCCTTCACGCCTTCCACGACGTCCTGGGCGGCGGTCTTGTCTTCAGCCGAAGGCACCGTACCCGTGAGCCACACCACGCCCTTGCGGGTCTTCACATGGATATGCGTGGACTTCACGTTCTTCGCGCCGAGCAGTTCGGCCTTGACCTTCGTGGTGATCGTGCCGTCGTCGACGTGCTGGCCGATGGTTTCTGACGAAGCCGACGGAGCCGAGGCGCTCGTTTGTGCGGTGGCGTTCAGTGCGAAAGCAACGCACGCGATGCTGCCGGCAGTCTTCAGGAATTGGATGGTCTTCATGGTTTTCTCCTTCGGGTGTTGATGAAATTGCGGTCTTGTTGCCTGCGGTCGATCGCGGCCGAAGCCGCCGATGACTCGCGTGGGGTCGTTGCCGCTACGGTTCCGTCAGGGCCCGTTATCGACACCGGGCGGGTCTTCACAGTCGTTGCGCGTTCGCGCCGGATGCGAAGAGAGCCGTCCGTCCACATGCTCGTTACCGCAAAGTGTGTGCCCGCGCCTCGTGACTGAGGACCAGAGAAGCGGCGAAGCCCGCGCCAGCAGGCGCTTTTCCACTGATGAATAGTGATCGCGCATCGTGATCGTGCGCGCGCCGACTCGTGTGGAGCGGATGCGGAATTTGCCGGGTCGCTTGTAAAAAAGGCCCCGCGCGGCGTTGCAATTCGCGGGCCTGGAAACATAAACACCAAATAAAACAGTGCGTTGCAAAAGCTGGTACGCGTGTTGCTCTAGTGAGGTCACTCCTTTACTTCAGCTTTCAACGGGACCTGAACACGATGCCTTCAATTGAACTTCGCACAAGGCAGTCTCTTGCACTTACGCCGCGTTTGCAGCAGTCGGTGCGTCTGTTGCAGCTATCGTCTCTGGAGTTCCAGCAGGAATTGCGAACTGCGCTCGATACGAACCCGTTCCTCGAATATGACTCGTCGGATACGGAGGACGTTGCGCTTGCAACCGCCACGTCCGGCGAAGAGCAAGGCGCGCTGCCGGCAACCGATGCAGTCGCGGCCGCCGAGCCCGACTCGCTGCCCGCTGAAGCCGCTAGCAACGAGAGCCTCGACAGCGGCGGCCCCGACGACATGCCCGGCGACTTTTCGGGCGATTACAGCAGCCGCAGTTCGGCACGCCAGAATGGCGACTCCGACGGCAGCGATCCGGCCGAATGGGCACGCTCGCAACCCACGTTGCGCGAGCAACTGCACGACGCACTGCGTCTTTATCGTCTGGATGACCGCGATCGCGCGGTTGCGCGCTTCATCATCGAGGCGCTCGACGACGACGGTTATCTGCGCCAGGACTTGGCGGATCTCGCCGACAGCGTCGATCTCGAACCCGAATTGACAGAGGAAGAACTGCTGGTCGCGCTGCGCCTCGTGCAGTCGCTCGACCGGCCTGGGCTTGGCGCGCGTTCGCTGTCCGAGTGTCTGCTGCTGCAGGTCAATGCGTTGCCCGCGGACACGCCGGGCCGCGATGTCGCGCGGCAGATTGTCGAACATCATCTGGAGCGGCTCGCGCGTCGCGAACAGGCAGAACTGCAAAAACAGATTGGCTGTACTGCGGAAGAGCTGCGTGTGGCCTGCGCACTCGTGCGCAAGCTCGATCCGAAGCCGGGCAACTGCTACGGCCGTACCGAAGACAACTACGTCGTGCCCGATGTAATCGTGCGCCAGGTGCGCAACAAGTGGGTGGTGACGATCAATCCGGCCGTGCAGCCGCGCGCACGCATTCACCGCATGTATGCCGAGCTGTTTGCGCAATCGGCGGGGGCTAGCCGTTCGCCGCTCGCCCAGCAGCTTCAGGAAGCGCGCTGGTTGATCCGAAATGCGCAGCAGCGCTTCGACACGATTCAACGCGTCGCCGAATGCATCGTCGCGCATCAGAAGGCGTTTTTCCAGTACGGTGAAATCGCGCTCAAGCCGATGGTGTTGCGCGATGTCGCCGACGAACTCGGCCTGCACGAATCGACGATCTCGCGCGCGACCGGCAACAAATATATGGCCACGCCGCGCGGCATTTTCGAGTTCAAGCACTTCTTCCCGCGCGAGCTTGGCACCGAAAGCGGCGGTACCTGTTCCGCCGCCGCAGTGCGGGCGCTGCTGAAAGAAATGATCGCTGCCGAAAACACCCGCGACCCGCTCTCCGATGTGACGCTGGCAAAGATGCTTGCGGATCAGGGCGTGCTCGTCGCGCGCCGCACGGTTGCCAAGTACCGGCATCTGATGAAGGTGCCGCCGGCGGAGTTGCGCCGCCAGGTCTGAATTTGCCCAGCCCCTGCAAGCGGGGCTTTGATACGAAGCGCCACGCGAGGCTGTCCGCTCGCGTGGCGCTTTTTCGTATCTGGACGTTTTGCGCACGCCCCATTACATTGGCGGGTCAATCAGAAACGGGTGAGCGAGATGAAGTATTCGAGTCGGGTCGAGGGATTGCAAGGCAGACGTACGTCGGCGTGGGAGATTCATCGCGTGGCGCAGCAGGCCGCGGCGAATGGCAATGACGTCATCGTCCTGAGCGTGGGAGACCCTGACTTCGCTACGCCCGCACCGATTGTCGAGCGTGCCATCGACGCGTTGCGTGGCGGCGATACGCATTACAGCGCGGTGTCCGGGCGCGATCCGCTGCGTGCGGCGATTGCCGAAGAGCAGGCGCGCATGACCGGTTCCACGGTCAGCGCGGCGAATGTGATCCTCACGGCGGGCGCGCAAAACGGCGTGTTTGCCACGTCGCTTTGTCTGCTCGAAGCAGGCGACGAGGTGATCGTGCCCGAGCCGATGTACCTCACCTACGAAGCTTGCGTGCGCGCCGCAGGTGCGACGCTCGTGCCGGTGCCGGTCGATCCTGCGCGTGCATTTCACCTGGATTGCAACGCGCTCGAACGAGCCGTGACACCGCGCACCAAGGCGATTTTCTTCGCGACGCCGTGCAATCCAACAGGTGTCGTGATGCCGCGCGCGGACCTCGAACGCATTGCGCGGCTCGCGTGCGAGCACGACCTGTGGGTGCTGTCCGACGAGGTCTACGCCGATCTCACTTTCGAGCGCGAACATGTGAGCATCATGTCGCTGCCCGGCATGGCGGAGCGCACGGTCACACTCGGCAGCCTGTCCAAATCGCATGCAATGGCGGGGTGGCGCGTAGGCTGGGCGATCGGACCCACGCAACTGATCGAACATATGGGACGCCTCGCGCTTGCCATGCTGTATGGCTTGCCGGGCTTCATCCAGCAGGCCGCATTGACCGCGTTACAGGAGAAGTCGCGCATCGTCGCGCAGATGCGCGATATCTACAGGCGCCGTCGCGACGTCGTGTTCGAGCGTTTAAGCCGGGTCCCGCCATTGCGCTGCCTGCTGCCCGAAGCGGGCATGTTCATGATGGTCGACGTGAGCGGCACGGGCCTCGATACCGTCGATTTCACATGGCAGCTGTTTCGCGCGCAAGGCGTGTCAGTGCTCGACGCGAGTGCGTTTGGCGAGACCGCGAACGGTTTCGTCCGGCTGGGCTTTGTCGTCGACGAAGCGCGGCTTGCCGAAGCGTGCGAGCGGATTGCGGCGTTTGTCGCGGCGTTGCCGTTGCAATCGAACCCGTGAATACGCGCTCGCAGCGAAAATCGCGCAGGGCGCCCAACGGTATAATTCATTCGCTCCCGTTTAGCTCTGTCGCGTCGCATACTGCCGCTAACGAATCATCCTGAACAACCGGCTGTGCCAGCCGTAGCCTATGCACTTTCGCCCGATCCAGTCTTTCACGCGCAAACGGCTCTCCGACGTCGTCGCAGATCAGATCAAGCAATTGATCTCCGACGGTACGCTGATGCCGGGCGACCGGCTGCCCGCTGAGCGCGATCTGGCGACGCAACTGGCGGTGTCGCGGCCTTCGTTGCGCGAAGCGCTGATCAGGCTGGAATCGGATGGCTATATCGCCACGTCCGGGCGGGGCGGCTTTACGGTGGTCGATCTGACGGCGCCGATTATTTCGAAGCCGCTCGCCGAACTGCTTTTGCAAAATCCGCGCACAAGTGCCGACATTCTCGAATTGCGCCAGGGGCTCGAATCGATTTCGACCGTATATGCCGCGGAGCGCGCGACCGCCGCCGATCTTCGCAAGATCAAGACTGCGTTCGATGCACTGAAGGCGGCTTCGCAGTCGCAAGATCGCGTCAATCTGGCGGAGCTGGATGCCGCTTTTCACCTCGCGATTGCCGACTCTACGCACAACATCGCGCTTGCCCATGTCATGCATGGCATCCACACGCTGATTCGCGAAGGCATGCGTCAATACCATCGGCTGATCGATTACGACGAGGCGATGGAAAAGCAGTTGATGAGTCAGCATCAGGCCATCTACGACGCCGTCGTCGCACGCGACGCCCAAAAGGCACGCAAGGCGGCCGAACGGCACCTGGCCTTCGTGCGCGAGATCTATCAGGAAGACGCCGCGAAGCTTTAGGCGTCGCATTTCGCGTGGCCATCTAACGATTGACACGCTCGGGCGACTTCCTTATATTTTGGTCAGACCAACAATACCAGTCTGACTGGCGACGATCTTACGCGTCCCGAGTCCGCGTGCCCCATTCCCTGTAATGAGCTTATGAAAGTCGCCCTCTTTATCCCTTGCTTTATCGACGCGTTTTATCCCGAGGTCGGCATTGCCACGCTCGAACTGCTCGAACGCTTCGGCATCCAGGTCGATTACCCGCAGGAGCAGACCTGCTGTGGCCAGCCCATGGGAAACAGCGGCGCGCATGCAGAAGCGGCTGGCGCGGAGCGGGTGTTCGCGCGCAACTTCGCGGGCTACGACTACATCGTCGGACCATCGGCGAGCTGCATTCACCACGTGCGCGAGCATCTCACCGCGATCGATCAGACGGACGAAGTCAAAAAGGTGCGGGCGAGCGCTTATGAACTCGTCGAGTTTCTGCACGACGTGGTGGGCGCGCGTGAATTTCCGTGGGCCGAGTTTCCGTATCGCGTCGGGCTGCACAATAGTTGCAGCGCGTTGCGGCATCTGAAAGAGGCGTCGATCTCGGAAGTGGCGGGCCAGCCGTTTTCCAAGCCGCGCGCGTTGCTTGAAGGCGTGAAGGGTATCGAGTTCGTCAAGCCGTCTCGCCCCGACGAATGTTGCGGTTTCGGCGGCACGTTCTCGGTGACGGAAGAGCCGGTGTCTGTCCGCATGGGGCAGGACAAGGTCCGCGATCATCTGAATGCGGGTGCACAATACATTGTGTCGGGCGACATGTCGTGCCTGATGCATCAGCAAGGCTGTGCGGAACGCATGAAGGCGGACGCACGCTTCATTCATATTGCACAAGTGTTGAACGGGGCGCGCGCATGAGCCGGATCGACCACGCGAAGGCAGCAGGCGAGTTCATCAAAAAGACGGAACATGTGGCGTTTCACGACAAGCGCCTGTGGGATTTGCGCGAGAAACGCGACGCCCAGGCGCACGGCATTGCCGAGTGGGAGACGCTGCGCGAACTGGCGTCCGGTATCAAGGAACACGCGCTGTCGCATTTGTCGGAGTACCTCGAACAGTTCGCGGCCTCGGCCGAGGCGAACGGTGTCGTGGTCCACTGGGCAGCGACGGCCGAAGAGCACAACGCGCTCGTACACAAGATCATGTCCGAGCGCGGCATGACCACGCTCGTCAAAAGCAAGTCGATGCTCACCGACGAATGCAAGATGCGCGAGTATCTCGAACCGCGCGGCATTACGGTAATGGAAACGGATCTGGGTGAACGCATCCAGCAACTCGATCATCAGGACCCGAGCCACATGGTGGTGCCGGCGGTGCACAAGCTGCGCGCCGATGTCGCGGAACTGTTTGGCCGAACCATCGGCACTGATCCGCACAATAGCGACATTCACTACCTCTCGGAAAGTCAGCGCATGAATACGCGGCCGTATTTCGTACGCGAGAAAACGGCCGGCATGACCGGCTGCAATTTCGCGGTCGCGGAAACGGGCACGGTTGTGGTTTGCACGAACGAAGGCAACGCCGATCTTTCGGCAAACGTGCCGCCGCTGCATATCGCATCGATCGGTATCGAGAAGCTGATTCCAAAGGTCTCGGATCTCGGTGTGTTTATTCGCATGCTCTCGCGCAGTGCGCTTGGTTCGCCGATCACGCAATACACCTCGCATTTCCGTGCGCCGCGTCCGGGCACGGAGATGCATTTCATCCTCGTCGATCATGGCCGCTCGGAACGGCTCGCGATGGACGACTTCTGGTACTCGCTCAAATGCATCCGCTGCGGAGCCTGCATGAACACGTGTCCCGTGTATCGGCGCAGCGGCGGGCTGTCGTATGGCGGTACGTACTCGGGGCCGATCGGCGCGATCATCAACCCAACCTTCGACCTGAAACGTTATAGCGCGCTGCCGTTCGCGTCCACGCTCAACGGCAGTTGCACGAACGTGTGTCCGGTGAAGATCAATATCCACGAGCAGATCTATAAATGGCGCACGGTGATTGCCGAGCGCCACGAAGTGCCGTTCGTGAAGCAGGAAGTATTGAAGATGGCAGGGCGGCTGCTCGCGAGCCCGACGCTGTATCGGGCAACCGTAGCTTCAATGAGCGGCGCATTGCGGCGGCTACCGAACTTCGTACTCTATAACCCGCTGAATATCTGGGGCAGACAACGCGAATTGCCCGAGGCGCCGAAGCAGACCTTCCATGCGTGGTACAAGCAAAATCGCGGAGGTGGCGATGGCAACGCGTGAGGCCTTCATCGCGAAAGTGCGGCAGGCGCAGCCGGCGGCGCGCCCGCGCCCCGACGTGCCGTTGTTTAGCGCGGTCGGCGGCGATCTGCGCGCGCGCTTCACGTCGGCATTGCAAACGATGGGCGGGACCTGCGTCGAAGCGGATGCCGCGTCGGAGGTTGCGAGTCTGATCCGCGAGCGATTTGGCGCAACTGTGTCGATCGCTTCAGCCACTGCCGAAGTGTCCGGCACGCGCCTGCTCACGGCCGACACCGAGCCTTCGTCGTTGCAGGATATCGACGTCGGCGTGGTGCGTGCGCGTTTCGGTGTGGCGGAGACCGGCTCGGTGTGGTTCAGCGAGCGCGAGTACGTGGTCAATGCGTTGGGCTATATCGTGCAGCATCTCGTGGTTCTGCTCGATCCGGCGCAACTGGTCGACGGCTTGCAGGACGTTTATCGCCGCGACGACTTTCGCGACGCACGTTACGCGGCACTCGTCACGGGACCGTCCGCGACCGCGGACATAGAAGGCGTTCTGATTCGCGGCGCGCAGGGCGTGCGGTCGCTGACGGTGGTGTGGCTGGCCGCTGAGTAGGCGCGGCGGTGGAGTTTGCTATCATTACTGTATAAACGTACAGGTCATGCAAACTCCGTGGCAACCGATGCTCCGCCGGATTCCCTCGCCGGCGTTCCTTACTATCTGCTGAATTTCGAGCGTGCGCTCGCCTGGCTCGCGCAACGCTACGACGATCTGCTCGATGCGAGCGAGCGCGCTTTTCTCGGCACATTCGCGCGCTTGCCGCAGGCGTCGCGCGCATTGCTGGTCCGAATGCTCATGCGCAAAGGCGCATTGTTTCGTGCAAGTCGTCTTGCCTACGACGAAATCGGCTGCCCGTTGCAAGCCGCTGCGCCCGTCTCGGCGCTCGGCTGGCTAAATCCCGCGCCGCACCTGACACTCGACGATCTGTTCGCCCTCACCACGCGCGCCGAATTACTGGACATCTTCGCCGAGGCGCTTTCATTGATTCCGGGCGCCCGGAGTCTTCGCAAGCCCGATCTGCTGGAAGCATTACGTCCGTTCTATCCCGAGCGGGACGAGTTGGACGGGCATGACACCGATAGCTGCATCGCGCGCCGGTTGTCCGCATGGCACCCCCAAACGACCGATTGCGTGTTTCGCGTGGACATTGCGCCGCTGTGCGACCGTCTGCGTCTGATGTTCTTTGGCAATCTGCAGCAGGACTGGTCCGAATTCGTGCTCGCCGATCTCGGCGTATTCCGCTACGAAAAAGTGGCTTTCGGGCCTGCGTCGCGAGCGTTTCAGCAGCGCGCAGATGTCGATGTTTACCTTGCGTTGCAAGCATGTCGTGACGAACTGGACTCGATAGCAACGTCCGGCGCGCTGATCGGCCTGGAAGTAGAAAACGCTGCGCTCAATGACCTCGTGGCTCGGGTGCAAAGCGTGGAAACGTGCAACTCGTGGCTCGAATTGCGACGCGCCAAGCTGCTCTTTCGCATCGGCCAGCATTGCGAGCGTCGACAGATGTGGCCCACCGCGCTCGCCGTATACGAGGTTTGCGCGTGGCCCGGCGCGCGACATCGGCGTGTACGCGTGCTTGAACGAGCCGAGCGTTTCGAAGCTGCGCTTTCGCTAGCGTTGAGCGCTGCAGCATCGCCCGAAAGCGAGGAAGAGGCACAGCGCATCGCGCGCATGCTCCCGCGCCTGCGTCGCAAGCTTGGTGGGCCGGCGGTGCGCGCGGCCGCTGCGCGAGCGGCCGAACGCAGTACGTTGCTATTGCCCAGACCCCAAGCGCCGCAGTCCGTTGAATACGTGGTGCGCGATCATCTGACATGCGAGTCGGCGCCGGTGCATTACGTCGAAAATGCATTGATCAACTCGCTGTTCGGACTGCTTTGCTGGGAACCGATATTCGTGGCGCTGCCCGGTGCGTTTTTTCATCCGTTCCAACGCGGCCCCGCTGATCTTCACGCGCCGGACTTTTATGCGCGTCGAGCCGAACAGTTCGCTGCGTGCCTTGCTCAACTCGATAGTGGCGCGTATCGCGAGACGATTGCCCGGCATCTGCACGGCAAAGCAGGCGTGCAATCGCCGTTCGTGTTCTGGGGAATGCTTACGCCGGAGCTTGTCACGACGGCGCTCGACTGCTTGCCCGCCGCGCATCTGAAATTGTGGTTCGAGCGTTTGCTGCTCGATATTCGCGGCAATCGCTCGGGTTTGCCCGATCTGATCCGCTTCTGGCCCGCCGAGCGGCGCTATGAATTGATCGAAGTGAAAGGGCCCGGCGACCGCTTGCAGGACAACCAGATTCGCTGGTTAGCTTACTGCGTGCAGCACGGCATGCCGGTACGAGTGGTCGACGTGCGTTGGGCTGACGAAGCGCTTGACCATGCGATCGCCGATCCATCCGTCGGCGCGCTGGCGCTCACCACGCTGATCGCGGAGCGCACCGCATGAGCTACGTCGTCGCCGTGCGAGCCATGTGCGAGTTCACTGCGCGACGCGGCGACCTCGATCTGCGATTCACGCCCGCGCCCACTTCGCTCGAAGGCATGGCGGGGCACATCACGGTCGCAGGCCGCCGCGCAAGCGGCTACGAAACCGAAATCACGCTGACCGGTACGCATCGCAATCTCACCGTGAGGGGTCGTGCGGACGGCTACGACCCGGTGGCGCACCGCCTGGAAGAAGTGAAGACGTATCGAGGCGATCTCGAGCGCATGCCTGACAATCATCGCACGCTGCATTGGGCGCAGGCGCTGGTGTACGGACATTTGCTGTGCCGCGCACGTGGATTCACGGAGTTGACGGTCGGGCTGGTTTACTTCGACATCGGCAGTCAGAAGGAAACGTTGCTCACGCAAACGCACACGGCGCGCGAACTGGAGATTTTTTTCGTCGAGCAATGCGAGCGGTTTCTGGACTGGTCGGTGCAGGAGGAGGCGCATCGTGTCGCGCGCGACACGGCGCTCAACGCGTTGCAGTTTCCGCATGCGCAGTTTCGCTGCGGGCAGCGCGAGCTGGCGGTGTCCGTCTACCGTGCGGCGCGCGACGGTAAGCCGCTGATGGCGCAGGCGCCAACCGGCATCGGTAAGACACTCGCCACGATCTTTCCGCTATTGAAGGCGTGCGCGACGGATCAGATCGATCGCGTGTTTTTTCTGACCGCGAAAACGCCTGGCCGTGCGCTCGCGCTCGACGCGATCGAAACGCTTCGCCGAAGCGCCGGGTCTTTACCGTTGAGAACGCTTGAACTGGTTGCGCGCGACAAAGCCTGTGAGCATCCCGACAAAGCCTGCAACGGCGAGTCGTGTCCGCTCGCGCGCGGCTTCTATGACCGGCTCGACGCGGCACGTAGCACGGCGCTCGCGGGCGAAAGGCTCGATCGCGCCGCGGTGCGCGAAGCGGCGCTCGCGTATGACGTCTGCCCGTATTATCTGGGCCAGGAACTCGCGCGTTGGGCCGACGTGGTGGTGGGCGACTACAACTACTACTACGACAGCAGCGCAATGCTCTACGCGCTCACGCAGATCAACCAGTGGCGCATTGGCGTGCTGGTGGACGAGGCGCATAATCTGCTCGACCGTGCGCGCCGCATGTACACGGCGTCGCTCGATCTGGCGGCGTTGCGGCTCGCGCGCAAGACGGCGCCGCCTGGGTTGCGCAAGCCGCTCGAACGGTTGCAGCGCGAATGGAATGCGGTCAAGCGGGCGCAAACTGCGTCGTATCAGGTCTATCCAGATGTGCCTGGCAAGCTGCTCTCGGCCGCGCAGAATCTGATTGGCGCGGTGACGGATCAGCTCGCGGACGCGCCGCTCTCAATCGACGAGACGTCGCTGCGTTTTTTCTTCGACGCGATGCATTTCGTCGCTCTCGCGGAGCAGTTCGGCGAGCATTCCATTTTCGATATCACGCTGACAACAGATCGCCACGCACCACGCGACAAGACCAGTTGCACGCTCTGCGTGCGCAATGTGATTCCTGCTCCGTTTCTCGCGCCGCGATATGCAGCGGCGCGCACGACCGTGATGTTTTCGGGCACGCTTAGTCCGCATCATTTCTACCGCGATACGTTGGGTCTTGCACAGGAGACGCAATGGCTCGACGTTGAAGGGCCGTTTCGCGCGGAGCAGTTACGGGTGCATGTCGCCGGCAACGTGTCGACGCGCTGGCGTGACCGCGAACGTTCGCTCGATCCCATCGTCGATCTGATCGCAAAGCAGTACATCGCGCAGCCCGGCAATTACCTGGGTTTCCTGAGCAGTTTCGATTACCTGCAGCAGGTGGTCGCGCTCATGCGCGAGCGTCATCCCGGATTGCCGGTCTGGGCGCAGGAACCGGGCATGGACGAAGCGGCCCGGGACGCGTTTCTCGCGCGGTTTCGAAGCGCGAACCAGGGCATCGGATTTGCGGTGCTCGGCGGCGCGTTTTCGGAAGGTGTCGACCTGGTCGGGCAACAGTTGATCGGCGCTTTTATCGCAACGTTGGGCCTGCCGCAAATGAACGAGGTCAACGAACAGATGCGGCGCACGATGGACGCGCGTTTTGGCAATGGCTACGAATACATGTACCTGTACCCCGGTTTGCAAAAGGTGGTGCAGGCGGCGGGGCGCGTGATCCGCACCGAGCTCGACGAAGGCGTCGTGCATCTGATCGACGACCGGTACAGGCGGCCCGAGGTGCGCCGCCTGTTGCCTCGGTGGTGGCAGGTCCGGTAATTCAATCGACGCGCGAAGCCCGTACCTCATTCGTGCGGCGACGTTGCTCCCGGGTTTGACGGTGTGCCGGGTCCGCCCGCAGGCTTCGAGTCGACAGGGATCTGGTCTTCCACTGGCGCGTCACCCTTCGAAGCGCCGTCAGGCGATACACCCGCCGATGCGCCGTCGGCGGACGGGCTGCTCGAAGGCGCTTGCTCAGGCTCCTGTTTTGGAGGCTCGCCCGCTTCGACGCGGGGCGCGACGCTGTCCGGGTCCCACGTCAGCAGATTGCGCTGCGGGTTCGCGATCTCGATGCCGCGCTCGCGGAACTGGTCGAGAATGCGCCGGTTGAATTCGCGCTGCACACCCCAGCGCGCCGAATCGCGGCACTGCATCTGTCCGGCCAGCGTAACGGCCGAGCCGTCCACGGCGTCCACGCCCCAGAAGCTGAAGTCGGACAGAATGCCGTCCTTGAACTTCTCTTCTTCGCGCAGCGCGGCCCCGATTTCCTTGAGCGTGTCGATCGCGAGATCCACGTCCTGGCCGAATACGATATTCACGCGAACCGCCGCATTGCCGATGCCGCGATTCGTGTTGTTCACTGTCGATACCGAACTGAACGGCACGGTGAAAAGCGAACCGTCGCTGCCGCGCAGCCGCACTGTGCGGATCGACAGATATTCGACGGTGCCGGATACGCCCGCGAGCGTCACCCAGTCGCCGACTTGCATCGCGTTTTCCATCAGCAGGAAGATGCCCGTGATGAAATCCTGCACGAGTTTTTGCGAGCCGAAGCCGAGCGCCACGCCGAAGATACTCGCGCCTGCAAGTAGCGGCCCGATGTTCACGCCCAGTTCGCTCAGGCCCGTGAGCACGACCACCAGTGCGATCACGCAGAAAAGCCCGGTGCGCAGCATGGGCAGCAGCGTGCGCAGACGCGCGGCGCGCACGAGGTCGCCGCTCGTCGTCCAGCGATCCAGCCGCTGCTCGACCGACACATTTACGCTTTCCCAGACGATGAGTGCGATCACCGCCGCGACGCCGATCGTCACGATGGCCGACGCAAGGCGGTGGCCGACACTGCCGTCGCGGAACAACTCGCCCACATCGACGCCCCACACCTGGAGCAACGCGAGCGCGGTGACGATGCCGATGATCCACGAGACCACTCGCCGCAGCAGCGGGTAATAGCGGAACGCATGCTGATGCACGAGCGACTTGCCGGCGGCGTCTTCGTGTCCGTTGAAGAGCCGCGCGAGGCCGCCGAAGATGACGATGGCGAGCACCCGAGCGCCCACCAGCACGGCGAGCGACATGCCGCCGAGATGCAGCAGCGCGTGATAACCATTCTGCACGTCGAGCGCCCAGATGAACCACAACGCCATTACGACGAAGACCGAGAGCCACGCCCATGCATCGGCGAGTGCATTGCCGACCATTTCAAGCGACTTGCGCGCGGCCATGCGCTGGCGAATGAGTTCGCCGACCGGTTTCGCGCATTGCAGGATCAGGATCGAGATCATCACGTGGCCGGCGAGCGCCACGACCTTCATCAACGCGAGATGCGCCGCCTCGCTCAGGCCGAGCGAGTGCGCGATTTCCGCAATCGCGGAGCCCACGCCGACGACGCTGACAATGCGAATCACCCAGCGATGTACGAACGCAGCCCATGCATCGCTCATGCGCAGCAGACGCAGACGCGGTGCCGTGGGCTGCAGGAAAAAGCCGCTGATGATCACGATCACGCGGCACAGCACGTAGATATCGACGAGCGAATCGAGGGCGCGGTCTTGCGGCGTGCCGTCGTCGGTGAAGATCGACATGAGCGCGCTCGCCGCGCCGACGAATACCGCGAGCGGCAGCAGACGCAAAACCGTGATCAATAGCGCGCGCGGCAGGCGCTGCAGCAGCGTCCAGTGATGCGTGGCGTTCTGCTTGCCCTTGGCTTCAGTGACTCTGCCGTTCGCGGCCGTCGTTGACGGCGCAGGCGTGACGGCAGGCTGCCCGGTTGCCGGTGACGTTGCCGCGCTTGCCGCAGGTTCTGTCTTCGCCTCCGCTCTAGCCTGCGCTTCGGCTCGTATCTCGGCGACCGGCGGGGCGGGCAGAGGCGGCGCGGCGTTCGCAGCGTCGGCGGGCTGCGGTTCGACGTCTACCGGCAAGTCGGTGCGCGGTGCGTCTGCGGCGTCGCCACGTTCGCGGCGCGCGGCGAGCGCGAGATACGCGCGACGCAACAGGCGGCGCGCGAGCCATTCGAGCACGAGCGCGGGCAGCAGTGCGGCCAGCAGCGACCACGCAACGTGCGCGAGAATCGAGCGCGCCTGCGGATTTGTCGACTGCCAGTTCCACCACGCGCGCACCGAAGCGACGTCGAGGAGCGCCGTAATCGAGTTGCGCAGCGACGCGCCCAGATTGACGGCCCAGTGCGCGCCCTGACGAGCCAGTTGGGACGCGAGTCCGTTGGATTTGAACGCGTTCGGCACGAGAGCGGCGGCGCCGCTTGCCGCAGCCGGCGCCGAGGCGGCCGGCGCGGCGGAGGCCGGTGTGCTCAGCGCGCCGGCGGCAGCAATGGCCTGCAAGGTATCGGCCACCTGCGCGCGGCGCTTGGGATCGTTGAGGACTGAGAGCGCTTGGCGTGCCTGTTCAGGGGTCAGGGTGACAGTAGCGCCCGAGGCGGGCGTGGCAGCCGTCACCGCCGCGAAAACGGCCGGGGCGCCAAGAAGGAGGAAAACGAGGAAGCAGGCGTGTAGTAATTTGCGCATAGGGTGTAAGACGGGCTGCGGGTGCCGATGGCGTGCGAAACATCGGTCGGTCTGGCGGTTTGATCGACGCCTTAACCGACACGGCTTTTGTCGCACAAGTTCCTTTGACTGCGGCCGCGTTGTAAAGGAAGACCGCGCTGGCGGGCGTGAGCCGGCCTAAGGCAATTGGCGAAAGCAAATTGCTTGCCTGAGCTTGCCTGACTCTACGCGAAGGGGATCATAACAAGGCGTGCCGCGGTGCCGCGCGGCACCGACGAGTAGGAGCGTGACTGCCCGGGCGGGCAGGGAGGTCGATGCGGGCATGCTGCTGCCAGTGGCAGACTTGCCGCAGCCGATCGCCGGAGGGCTGCGGCCCGCCCAGAAACCCCGCTTGAACTAGGCAGAAGCCGCCGACATAGGAATAGGCATGCGAGGCTCGCGTTCGCCGTCTGCGTCCCCGTCGAGGTCCGCGTTCGACGTGCGCCCGCCTGACGGCTCCGCATGCAGCCGATCCGCGTGCATCAGCCGGTATAGCGTGGCGCGGGAAATGCCGAGCTCTGCCGCCGCCTCCGACAACTTGTAGCCGTGCCGCTGCAGCGCATGTTCGATCGCGTCTTTTTCGGCTTTGCTGCGAATCTCTGCGAGCGTGACGGCCGGCCCATTGTCCGTTTCGGGCAAGCCCAGGTCGCTCGCGTTGATGAAGCGCCCCTCGCTCATCACGACGGCGCGGCGCACGCAGTTGATCAGTTCGCGCACGTTGCCGGGCCACGCATAGTTCGACATCGCGACGATCGCGTCGCTAGACAATCCGCGCAGCTTGCGCGCGCCGTCCTGCTTGTACATGCTCAGCGCATAGCTCGCGAGCAGCTTGATGTCGCCGCCGCGCTCGCGCAACGGCGGCTCGACGAGGCGCAGCACGCACAGCCGGTGATACAGGTCGGACCGGAAACGGCCTTCTTCGACCGCCTTGTCGAGGTCGACGTGCGTTGCCGAGATGACCCGCACATTCACGTGGATCGGCCCATTGCCGCCGAGCCGCTCGATCGTGCCTTCCTGCAGAAAGCGCAGCAACACGGCCTGGCATTCGTGCGGCATGTCGCCGATTTCATCGAGAAAGAGCGTGCCTTCGTGCGCGCTCTCGATTCGTCCGATCTTGCGTTGAAGCGCGCCGGTAAAGGCGCCGCGCTCGTGGCCGAACAGTTCCGCTTGCAACAGGGTTGGCGGAATCGCCGCGCAATTGATGGCGACGAACGGTCGGCCGGCGCGCGGCGAGCGTTCGTGGATCGCGCGCGCGGTCAACTCCTTGCCCGTGCCGGACTCGCCGGCGACGAACACCGGCGCTTCTGTCGTGCCGCATTTGTCGATGCGCCGGTACAACTGCTGCATAGCCTCGCACTGGCCGACCATGCCGTGCCGTCCGAGCGACGGTTCCGGCGTTACATGCGCTTGTCGCAGCGCCGACAGCCCGTGCGCATGACCCAGCGCGAATACGAGCCGCTCATTGAGCCACGGCCGGGTGACGAAGTCGAAGCAGTAATCGAGGATGAAACGGCTGATCAGTTCGTCGTCCGCCTGGCCCGGCGCGATTTGAGCGACCCAGTTCGTTTCTGGCCGGCGCATGCACGAGGCTAGGGCGGACAGTTGCTGCGACGTGCAGTCTTCCGGCAGTTCAATGAGGCCGACCTTGATATTGTCGCGCTCGATCATGCGTTCCGCGCTCGCGGTGGTTTTTGCGTGTACGGCGTGCCATGCGGATGCGGCGAGGAAGTCGGCGAGTTTCTTATCGGGCGAGTTCGACACGTAAAGAACGGTGCGTTCGGTGTCCGCGGATGCGAAAGTCATATTCATTACCCCCGATTCGGTGCTGCTTTCAAGACTGCTGTTCGACGTTGTCAAGGATCGCAAGCCTGACCGGGCCTGCGGAATAACTGAGCCAGCAGCCTGGTTGCAACCCCGGGCACGAAGCTCTGAGCCGTCGCGGGCGCTACTGCGCTACTGGGGGCGACGGCCGATCGACTGTAAGGTCATAGCGGGGCAAGCAGCGCAGCGTGAACTGCGAGGTGCCGCCTATTGGCGGCAGACAGGTGAACGTTTCGCGTTGCACCGGCCGGAGTATTTCATCCCCGAATCACTTGTACCGTTTCTTATCTCCTTGGCTTTTTTGTTCGCGCTCTAAACGGCGCGTGACTTAAACATAAGCGAAAGCGCTTTGGAATGCTATACAAACAAATCAGGAAGCCGGCAGTTTGCCCTCCTGACGGGCGTTTATTCGATTCCGGCTGATAGCGGCGCGATTGCGGCCGGACAGTTGCCCGGTTGCCGGCCTAATGCGCGCATAACCGGAAGCCGTTCGGACAGCACACGTCAAGCCCCGTTATGCGCGGTGGAGTACACAACGCGTGGACGAACCCTGAGCGAGCAGGTCCGTTACGCGATTTTCGATGTTTCAGGTATGCAACATAATCGACAGTGCGTTTTCCACGGCATCTGGATCGATTCTATCCGCTGCTATGTCGGCAGTTTCGTTCAGAACTTGAACGCAAACCGCGAAGGGGCGCGGTGTACCCGGCTTCGACGCTTATATGAAGCGCATATTCCGTGCGTTCAATCGACGTTTTACGCACGATGGCGGCCTCGATGAGCGTCTCGTATACGAATCATCGGAGCTATGGCACGGCGGCTAAAAAACCGGCCAAAGCCGCGCATGCCGGCAAACGCCTTGTGGCACAGGACTTCGACCCGCATGGCATGGCCATTGCAATAAGCGAGTCACAGCGAATCTGTTGCTGCCGGTCGGTGAGGGAGAGGGGAAGTCAAAAAAACGACCGGCGGCACAACGACTCGCGGACGCGGCCGGGGAAAGCCAATGCGTTCTGCGAGGCTGCGGCGGGGTCATGGACAAGCGGACGTCACATAACACGGGGCGAATGGCCGATGCGAAACGGTCGTTCGCCACCCGGCGACGCAAATCTCTGACCTCGTCGATTTTTTCGTCTGTGGAGGTGAAGGTGGCGGAGACATAACGACAGGTACCTCGCGCGGCAACGTTTGCGCGAGCGACATGCAAACGGGGAAAGGGCAGCGCACGGTCTGGACCAACCGGCGCGACGAAACGGGGAGAAGGCCAGAGCTTCCACAGAGAAGCGCACAAGCGAGGTGGACCGGGCGCCGTGTTCGCGTGTTTAGCGTGAGCACGGCGGACCTGGAAGGCTGCATGCAGCCGTCAGCATGTCACCGAACGGGGATGTCATGAAAACGCACGTTATCGGCCCGGTGTGCAGGCCACGCCACGACCATCCAGCCACGGCACGTAGTGGCGAAGTTATCCGTCTTCGTTACCGGGCGCACGTTGGTGCGCCGCGCGGACTGTTTGCCGCGCCGCCGGTGGATCTGCTCACGCTCGTGATCGCCGACGCAATGAAGCGCAAGGCGCAGGCGGAGATTCAGCGCCCGGAATTGCGCGATGCATACGAGATTCCGGTTTCGCGCGAGAGGAACGCCGATCGCGATGCTGACATAAGTGAGCGGGAATACGACGAATCGGACTGAGCGCTGCTGGTGAGTTGAGGGAGCTGAGGGTGGCTTGCGCGAGCATCCCGAACGATGACAGAACATTCGAACCGCTGCGCCGACGTGCTGGCCGCTTCACGCTTCGTGGCATCATGTAAAGACTGCCACAGTCAGCGAGCCGGGCGCGGCGTCCTCCATGGCCAACGAATCCAGCGGTTTTAGCGGCATTTCTTCGATCCTCTCGAATCCGATTCTCAACACGGACTCGTATAAGGCGTCGCACTATCTGCAGTACCCGCCCGGAGCGTCGGCGATGTTCTCGTACATCGAATCGCGCGGCGGGCGCTACGATTGCACGCTCTTTTTCGGCCTGCAGATGCTGATCAAGGAGTATCTGTGCCGGCCCATCACAGCGGCAATGATCGAACAGGCGAAGGCGTTTTTCAGCGCGCATGGCGAGCCGTTCAACGAAGCCGGTTGGCGCCATATCGTCGAGCATCACAACGGGTATTTGCCGGTGCGGATTCGCGCAGTGCCCGAGGGTTCAGTGGTGCCTACGCACAACGTGCTCGTCACGGTCGAGTGCGACGATCCGCTGGTATTCTGGCTCGCCTCATATCTGGAAACCATGCTGCTGCGCGTGTGGTATCCGGTCACGGTAGCGACGCAAAGCTGGCATCTGCGCAAGACAATTCACGCCTATCTGGCAAAGACGAGCGACGACCTCACGCAACTGCCGTTCAAGCTGCATGATTTCGGCGCGCGCGGCGTGTCGAGCGCGGAGTCGGCGGCAATCGGCGGCGCCGCGCATCTCGTGAGCTTCATGGGCTCCGACACGGTGCTCGGCGTGGTCGCGGCGAATCACTACTACAACGAGAGCATGGCCGCTTTCTCCGTGCCGGCCGCCGAGCACAGCACGGTCACCTCATGGGGCCGCGAGCGCGAGACCGACGCGTATCGGAACATGATCGCGAAGTTCGCCAGGCCGGGCGCAATTGTTTCGGTGGTATCGGACTCCTACGACCTGTACGCGGCGCTCAAGGTTTGGGGCACCGATCTGAAGCAGGCCGTGCTCGATTCCGGCGGCACGCTTGTAATCAGGCCGGATTCGGGCGATCCGCAAACTATCGTGTTGCAGACCTTGCATGCGCTGGAGGCGTCGTTTGGATCGGTGCTGAACAGCAAGGGGCGGCGCATGCTCAACAACGTGCGAGTGATTCAGGGCGATGGCGTGAATCCCGACTCGCTCGAGGCCATTCTCGCCGCAATGGACCATGCGGGTTTCGCGACGGACAACATCGTGTTCGGCATGGGCGGCGCGCTGTTGCAGCAGATCAATCGCGACACGCAGCGTTTTGCGATGAAGTGCTCGGCAATCCGCCTCGGGGATACATGGCACGACGTATCGAAAGATCCGGTCACGGACACCACCAAACGGTCGATGAAAGGACGCCTCACGCTGTTGCGCAACCGTCGAACGGGCGACTACCGCACGGCGACGCTGCCGCTCGCGCCAGCAGTGAACGCGGCGGCAGACGAAGCCGATTGGGAAGATGCGATGATCACCGTATTCGATTCGGGCAAGCTGCTGGTCGACGTATCGCTGTCGGAAATCCGCGCTCGCGCGCATGCGCACGAGGCATAGCGGCTGCGCATGCAGGCCCGCACCGGCAAGGATTCGATACAATCCGGCGAGTTGCGGTTAGCGGTTATCGCTGGCTGTAACGCGGCTTCAACTCGGCTTCAACGCGGGTGCAACTCGGCTGCAACTCGCGCTCCAATACGGGCAACGCAAATACCAGAACGATGAGCCACTCCAATATCCAACTGATCGAGCGCTTCTACACCGCGTTCCAGCGGCGCGACGCCGACACCATGATCGCCTGCTACGCCGACGACGTCGTTTTCAGCGACCCCGCATTCGGTGAACTGCACGGCGACGAAGTGCGCGACATGTGGCGCATGCTCGTCACGCGCGCGCAGGATTTTTCGCTGACATTCGACAGCATCGAAGCCGACGAACATAGCGGCCGCGCGCATTGGACCGCGGGCTACGTGTTTAGCCAGACGGGCCGGCCGGTGGTCAACCAGATCGATGCGCGCTTTGCATTTCGCGATGGGCTGATCGTCGAGCATCGTGACAGTTTCGATTTATGGGCGTGGATGCGTCAGGCGCTGGGCGCGCGAGGCGCGCTGCTCGGATGGTCGCCGCTCGTGCATCGCTCGATCCGCTCGCGGGCGAGAAGAGGGCTCGCGCTCTATCGGCGCCAGGACCATAACACCTGAGCGCGTGGGTTGGGGCCGATGCAGTATCCTTGTTTCATCGATCAGCGGGGACACGTATGCCGGTAGTGGATGCCGCGTGGCACGAATGGCTGCGCACGAACGCAGCGCGTGGCTGCACGATCGACTCGATGATCGAGGCCATGACGCAAGCCGGTTTTGCCGCCGAGGCAGCCGGCGAAGCGGTGCGCGCCGCCTTCGGATCGAGTACTGCGAACGTTGCGAGCGCAGCCACAGGGGCGGTCTCAGCGGCGGGCGGCACCGAAGCGGCGTTGCCGCAAAAGACGCCACACACATACCGGTACGACGACGCGCCGGTCGCGCACGGCAATACGATCCACGCCCATGACCGGGACGTGCAGGTGTTGGCGCGCTGCGAGCGGCCGCAGGTGATCGTGTTCGCGAACGTGCTGTCCGCGCAGGAGTGCAGCGAGATGATCGAGCGCTCGCGGCATCGGTTGAAACGATCGACCACCGTCAATCCTGCGACCGGTCAGGAAGACGTGATCCGCAACCGCACGAGTGAGGGCATCTGGTATCAACGCGGCGAAGACCCGTTGATCGAAAGGTTGGAACAGCGCATTGCGAGCCTGATGAACTGGCCGGTCGAGAACGGCGAAGGTCTGCAGGTTCTGCACTATGGCCCGACCGGCGAATACCGGCCGCATTACGACTATTTCCCGCCCGATCAACCGGGCAGCGCGGTCCATACGGCGCGCGGCGGCCAGCGCGTGGCGACGCTCGTCATCTATCTGAACGACGTGCCTGAAGGCGGCGAAACGATTTTTCCTGAAGCGGGCTTGTCGGTGGCGGCGAACCGGGGCGGTGCCGTGTATTTCCGCTACATGAACGGTCAGCGCCAACTCGATCCGCTGACCTTGCACGGCGGCGCACCGGTGCTTGCCGGCGAAAAGTGGATCATGACCAAGTGGGTGCGTGAGCGCGCGTACGTCTGATTTCAATATCTGGGCGCGCGTTGGCGCATTTGAGCTTCGTGCTCAGGTGCTGCCGTAGACGTCCGGGTCGTGTACTTCCATGAACAGCGCCGGGTTCGACAAAGCCTTGAACCCGTGTGGCCGATAGACGTGGTGCGCGTCTGTCGTTGCCAGCATGATTCTCCTCAAGCCCTGCAGCGACTCGCTCGCGAAGAGTTGCGTGAGCAACGCGTGTGCGTATCCGTTGCCGCGATACTCGGGCAGCACGAACACATCGCACAGGTACGCGAACGTCGCGTGATCCGTGACCACGCGCGCAAACGCGACCTGCTTGCCCCCGACATAGCCGCCAAAACACAGCGACCCGGCAATCGCGCGTTCGAGCGTTTCGCGGGGCATGCCTTTCGCCCACGGCGTTTCTTGCGACAGAAACGCGTGCACCATTGCGACGTCGAGCTTGTCCTTGTCGCTGGAAATTTCAAGTTCGCTCAGTTCATTAGAGGTCGCCACGCCGTCTCCTGAAATCTGTTAACCCTTGGCCGGGCCTTCCGCGCCGCGCGAACCGCCGCCGATGCTCTGGCCCGCATCGCGTGAAAGACCCATGTAGCCGATCACCGACACGAGCGTCAACACGCCCGCAAGCAAAAACGCGAGGCGGAAATCGTCGAGCGTGAACACGCGGCCCGTCGTCTCGCCGTTGAAGAACGCCGCGGCCCGCAGTGAAACCGCGCCGAACGCGATACCGAGGCCTATGGTCATCTGAGCCGCCGCGCTCCATAGCGTGCTGGCCGCGCTCATTTGCGGCTGCGCGACGTCGGCGTAGGCCAGCGTGGCGAGTGTCGAAAACTGCATCGAGCGCGCTACGCCGTACACGAACACGACGATCAGCACGAGCGCAAGCGGAACGTCCGGCGTCAGCAAGCCGCACGCAATGATGAAAATGCCGGCCACCGTCACATCGACGATCGACACCATGCGAAAGCCGAAACGTTGCAGGATTCGCGTGGTCAGCGCCTTCATGCCGAGATTGCCGAGCGCGCTGGCGAGCAGCAGCAGCCCGGACTTGAACGCCGACAAGCCGAAGCCGACCTGGAACAGCAGCGGCATCAGATAAGGTACGGCGCCGATGCCAATGCGCGTGAAGGAGCCAGTTATGACCGTCACCGAAAACGTGGGGATTTTCAGCGTGGAAACGTCGATCAACGGATGCGGATGACGCTTCGCATGCTGGAACGCGACGACGCCCACCACCAGGCCCAGGACGATGATCGCCCCACCGATCCACGGGTTCTCGGCGGGCTGGCTTGCCAGTTCCGCGCCGTACAGAATCGCAGTGAGCGCGGTGCCGCTCAGCAGCAAACCGACGACGTCGAGCGGCTTGCGCTCGCTGCCGCGCAGGTTGGGCACCAACGCGAGCGCCACGGCCATGGCCGCGAGACCGAACGGCACATTGAGCAGGAAAATCCAGCGCCACGACGCATAAGTGGTAATGAAGCCGCCGACGGGCGGGCCGATTACCGGCGCGGCGATTGCGGGCCACGTTATCGTTGAAATGGCCTGCATCATGCGGCTTTTCTCGGTGCTGCGAACCACGATCAGCCGGCCGACCGGCACCATCATCGCGCCTCCGATGCCTTGCAGCAAACGCGCGGCGGTGAATTCCGCGACGTTCTGCGACAGCCCGCACAGCACCGAGGCGACCGTAAACACGCCGATCGCGCTGAAGAACACGGTGCGCGAGCCGCAGCGGTCGGCGACCCAGCCGCTCGCCGGGATGAAAATCGCCAGCGCCAGCATGTAGGCCGTCATGCCGAGACTGATGCTGTTGGGCCCGACGCCGAACGAGTGCGCCATCTGCGGCAGCGCAGTCGCGATCACCGTGGTGTCGAGGTATTCCATGAAAAACGTCGCCGCGACGATATACGGCAACCAGCCGGCATGCTTCAGAGGCGTGCTGCTTGCGTTCATTGCATGGCCCCCGCCAGCGCGTGCGTGTGGGCGTCGCGAAGGCCGCGAACGCATGGGCGAATTCCACGCGAAATACGCAATGCTATGCACTTCATGTTTTTGACTTTCTCTCTAAGACGTGTTTTCGCCGTCCCTGCAAAGCGGACGAGCGACAGGAGCGGGGCCGGGGGAACGCGTCAGTCATGCTGCTAGCAGAATGACTTGCACTGGGCGCGTGCCGCGGTGATATATCGCCGGCTCTGAATCCTATCGCAATCGGGGGCGCTGCATAGGTGATGCGTGGCACAGACCAATGCGTCAGGTCCAAACAGCGCGCCGACTCGTGCTGACTCATGTATGACTCATGCCGAGCACGTCGCGTGCCGTGCCCGGCCGTCAGCAAACACGTTTCGATACGGCCCGCGGTTCAGTCCTTCGCCGCGTATTCGCGGTCCAGCCGGTCATACAACGGCTTGTTCACGAGACGCTGGCGCTCGCTGAACGGAGCGACGAGCGTCGCGTCCTCGTCGAGGCGGCCGTTGCTCTTCAGGCTGCCGAGCGCGCGTTGCATGCCGAGCACCGCACCTTGCAAGGCGGCGTTCGCGTACAGCACGATGCCGTAGCCGAGCTTCGCGAGCGCTTCACGCGATTGCACCGGTGTCTTGCCGCCGATCACGATGTTGATCAGCTGCGGCTTGTCGAACAGCGACGGCAGACGCTCGATGTCAGCCAGCGACTCCGTCGCTTCGATGAAAAGAATGTCCGCGCCCGCCTCGATAAAGCGATGACCGCGCTCGATCGCGTCTTCAATACCGTGGACTGCCGCGGCGTCGGTGCGCGCCATGATCTGCAGGTTTCCGTCTTCGCGGGCGTCGACCGCCGCGCGGATCTTGCCTGCCATTTCGCTGGCGCCGATCACTTCCTTGCCGGAAAAGTGCCCGCACTTCTTCGGCATCACCTGGTCTTCGAACTGGATCACGTCGGCCCCGCTGCGCTCCAGCACGCGCACGGTCTGGCGTACGTTCAACGCGTTGCCAAAGCCGGTGTCGGCGTCGACGATCAGCGGTAGCGCAACCGCATCGCGAATTCGCGCGGTGTGCTCGGCGACCTCGGCAAGACCAATGAAGCCGAGATCGGGCAAGCCGAGCGACATGTTGGTGACGCCCGCGCCGGTGATGTAGATCGCCTCGAAACCGGCGTCCTCGATAACGCGGGCGCTCATCGCATTGAACGCGCCTGGCACGAGCAGGCCTTGGCGTTCGTTGACCTTGGCGCGGAAGGCGGCGCGGCGCGCGGCGGAAGTTGTCATGACGGTTGTCTCCGGAGGGAAAGCTCAGTAAGGTTGGCCTCGAAGAGGCAGAAAGTATGCCAACGAGTCGGCGTTGACAAGTAACGTAGTGAAATCAATCGCTTAGGGAAGCGGGGCTCGCAGTCGGCGTTTCGTGGCAGAATGGTTGACTGTTCCATGAAACGTTTCCTGAAACGATCGTGGAACGTTTCAACGGCCTCTTCTGGAGCGTTTCACATGTCGACCTTTGCGCCGTCTCTCGTCAACGCAGATTCGGGCCGCCCGGGGATTGCACTGGTAAGTATCAGCCGCCTCGAATCGCTTTGCGAGACGATTGCACCGCGCTACGCCGGCCGCGCAAGATTTTTCTCGATTCGCGAAGGCTATGGCTCGGCTGTGACCGCGCTGCAGGCATACGTCGACGCGGGCTCCGTCGACGTCGTGCTCGCGGCGGGCTCGAACGGTGCGTATTTGCGCGACCACCTGAGCGTGCCTGTCGTCATGGTGAAGGTGAACGGCTTCGACGTCCTGAGCGCGATCACCCGCGCCACCACCGTTTGGCCCAACGAGCCGATCGGGCTCGTGCTGCACGAAACGATCTCGCATGAACTGGCCGATCTCAGCGGCTGGCTGAGCGTCGGCCTGAAACAGCGCGCCTACCGCTCGGTCGATGAAGTCAGAACCGCAGTGAGGGATCTCGCCGCCGAAGGCTGCCGCGTGATCATCGGGCCGGGCATGGCTTGCGATCTCGCGCAGCAGGAGGGTCTGGAGAGCGTGTTCCTGTATTCGCTTGGCGCCGTCGAGGAAGCGTTCGAGCGCTCGGTCGAACTCGCGCGCGTGAGCCGCCAGAAGGAGTCGAAGCGCGTGCGCCTGAACACGATCGTCGCGCATCTGCGCGACGGCGTGGCCGCCTTCGACGACGCAGGCCAGCTCGAAGCGGTCAATCCCGCGATGCTCGAGCTACTGGGCCTCGACCGTGACCGGGACGTTTCGGCGCAACTCGCGCGGACGGTCGGCCCGTGGCTGCGCAAGGCGCTGCAAGGCGACGGCGCGCTCGACGAGCGCATCGAGCAGATCGGCGAGCGCTCGCTGATCGTCAATTGTGTGCCGATAGTCGAGCAGGGCGCGCGCTCGGGCGTTGTCGTGACGGTGCAGGACGCGCTGGTCGCGCAGCGGATCGACCGGTCGTTGCGCACCAGTCAGCGGCCGAGGCATCTGGTTGCGCGGCATCGGCTGGACGATCTGATCGGCGAATCGGCGGCGCTCGAACGCGTGCGCCGGCTCGCGCGCGCCGGCGCGGCGCACGACGTCACCGTCCTATTGACCGGCGAAAGCGGCACCGGCAAGGAGCTGGTCGCGCAGGGCATCCATAATGCGAGCCCGCGGCGCGGCAATCCGTTCGTCGCGTTCAATTGCGCGGCGCTTCCTGAGGGGCTGATCGAAAGCGAACTGTTCGGTCACGAGGAAGGCGCGTTCACCGGCGCGCGGCGCGGCGGCAAGCCGGGCCTGTTTGAAATGGCTCACACCGGCACTATTTTTCTCGATGAAATCGGCGAAATGCCGCCCGCGCTGCAAAGCCGGCTGCTGCGCGTGCTCCAGGAACGCGAGGTGATGAAGCTCGGCTCGGGCCGCGCGACACCCGTCGACGTGCGGGTGATAGCCGCCACGCACCGCGACCTGCACGCGCTCGTCGACGAGGGCGGGTTTCGCGCGGATCTGTATTTTCGTCTGAATCTGCTTCAGATAGAATTGCCGCCGCTGCGTGAGCGGCGCGCCGACGTCGCTTTGCTGGCGCGGCACTTGTTAAGCCGCAATGCGCTCCAATATGGATTGTCTGAAGCGGCAAGCGACCGGGTTCTGCAGTTTCTGACGCCGCTCTTCGAGCGCTACGCGTGGCCGGGCAACGTGCGGGAACTGGAAAATCTGCTGGCGCGCGCAGCGATCTATCTCAGCGATACAGCGAGCGCGCAGCGCGTCGATCCTGACCGCAGCGTTCAGCCCGACCTGTTGGGGCTGTTTCCAGAATTCAGCCGTATGGAGCATGCGGGCGGCAACGGGAGGCTTGTTAGAATTTCCGCAGACGCCGCTACGCCTGGCGCCGCCCGCGCCGCGCCGAGCCGCGACGACGCACTGGAAGCACTGGCACGCTGCGGCGGCAACCGTGCAGCGGCAAGCCGGGCGCTGGGCATCGGCCGCACTACGCTCTGGCGGCTGCTGAAGACTGAGACCGCGCGATAGCCGACGGGGCCGGATCAGATAGCACAAATCTATCAATATAATTAAAACAATCCACTTTACCTATTAAGCGCTGTCTGACATACTGACTCCACTTTCCAACCACTCAGAAAGAGGACTCAGTAAATGCCGATCATCAATAGTCAAGTCAAACCGTTCAAGGCACAGGCTTATCACAACGGCGATTTCGTGACCGTCACTGAAGAAAGCCTGAAGGGCAAGTGGTCGGTTTTCGTTTTCTATCCGGCCGACTTCACGTTCGTTTGCCCGACCGAACTGGGTGACCTGGCCGATCGCTACGCCGATTTCCAGAAGCTCGGCGTTGAAATCTACAGCGTGTCGACCGACACGCACTTCACGCACAAGGCATGGCACGACACGTCGGACACGATCCAGAAGATCAAGTATCCGATGATCGCTGACCCGACCCTCGCGATCTCGCGCAATTTCGACGTGCTGATCGAAGAAGAAGGTCTGGCGCTGCGCGGCACGTTCGTGATCAACCCGGAAGGCGAGATCAAGCTGTGCGAAGTCCACGACAACGGCATCGGCCGTGACGCTGGCGAACTGCTGCGCAAGGTGCAAGCTGCGCAATACATCGCAGCACATCCGGGTGAAGTCTGCCCCGCCAAGTGGACGCCGGGCGCTGAAACGCTGACCCCGTCGCTCGACCTGATCGGCAAGATCTAAGGTTCAGCAGCTTCAAAGCCTCAGGCGGTACTAGCGCCCTAGCGGCGCATCGGCGTGCGGGCCGCTTCTTACAGCGGTTCGCGCGTCCCCGGTTCGCCTGTGTTTTGTCGGACACAGGCGGGGCCGGGAACCCAACACCCCATCGTCACGGAATCGAATAGCCATGCTTGATGCCAATCTCAAGACTCAGTTGAAAACGTACCTCGAAAAGGTTAGCAGGCCTATCGAGATCGTCGCCTCGCTCGACGACAGCGCGAAATCGCAGGAGCTGCTGGCATTGCTGAACGATATCGCGACGTTGTCGGAGCGTGTTACCGTGATCGAACGTCGCGGCGACAGCGAACGCAAGCCGTCGTTTTCGATCGGCGAGCCCGGCAAGGACATCGGCATCCGCTTCGCGGGCATTCCGATGGGGCATGAATTCACGTCGCTCGTCCTCGCATTGCTGCAGGTCGGCGGCCATCCGGTCAAACTCGACGACGCGGTGATCGAACAGATCCGCAGTCTCGACGGCGACTACCAGTTCGAAACGTATTTCTCGCTGTCGTGCCAGAACTGCCCGGAAGTCGTGCAGGCGCTGAACGTCATGGCGCTCATCAACCCGCGCATTCGCCACGTGGCGATCGACGGCGCGCTGTTCCAGAACGAAGTCGACGCACGCCAGATCATGGCCGTGCCGACCATGTTTCTCAATGGCGAAGTGTTCGGCCAGGGTCGTAGCGGCGTGAAGGAAATTCTCGCAAAGCTCGATACCAACGCCGGTGCACGTGCCGCGAAGGAACTTGAAAATAAGCCGGTGTTCGACACGCTGATCGTCGGCGGCGGTCCCGCTGGCGCGGCTGCCGCGATTTATTCGGCGCGCAAGGGAATTGCGACCGGCGTCGTCGCGGAACGCTTCGGCGGTCAGGTACTCGACACGCTGGCGATCGAGAACTTCGTCTCCGTCACGGAAACTGAAGGGCCGAAGTTCGCTACGGCGCTCGAACAGCACGTGAAAACGTATGAAGTCGACATCATGGACGTGCAGCGCGCAGAAGCGCTGATTCCCGGCCGCATCAACGAAGTGCGCCTCGCAAACGGCGCGGTGCTGAAGGCCAAAACGATCATTCTCGCCACGGGCGCCCGCTGGCGCGAAATCAACGTGCCGGGCGAGCGCGAGTACCGCAATCACGGCGTGGCGTATTGCCCGCACTGCGACGGTCCGCTCTTCAAGGGCAAGCGTGTCGCGGTGATCGGCGGCGGCAACTCGGGCGTGGAAGCGGCAATCGACCTCGCGGGTATCGTGCGTGAAGTCACGCTGTTCGAATTCGGCGCGACGCTGCGTGCCGACGAAGTGCTGCAGCGCAAGTTGCGCAGCCTCGCAAACGTGACCATCGTCACGCAGGCGCAGACTACCGAAATCACCGGCGACGGCAAGAAGGTCAACGGTCTCGTCTACAAGGACCTGCGTTCTGGCGAAGTGAAAAACGTCGAACTGGAAGGCGTATTCGTGCAGATCGGCCTGGTGCCGAACACCGAGTGGCTGAAGGGCACGGTGGAGTTGTCGAAGCACGGCGAGATCGTCGTCGACGCACGCGGTGCGACGTCGGTGCCGGGCGTGTTCGCGGCCGGCGACGTCACCACGGTGCCGTTCAAGCAGATCGTGATTGCAGTCGGCGAGGGCGCGAAAGCATCGCTCTCCGCGTTCGATCACCTGATCCGCAACAGCGAAGAAACGGAAACCGTTAGCGAAGTCGAAGCCGAAGCTGCGGTTTGACGATAAGACTTAGCTGGTAATGAAAGACGGCGGCCCGCGGGCCGCCGTTTTCATTTGTGGACGCGGATGTGTACTGGACATCCCGCCAGACTGCGCTGACAGCCAGCGCCAACGCGCAAAAAAAGCCGCCCGGTTGTGAAACCGGGCGCCTCTTGCTCAAGCGTAAGCCTGTGAAGACGAACGGCTTAGCCCCACAAGTCCGACACTTCGTTATCGCGCAGGTCGAACACCAGTACTTCTGCGTCGCGGCCTTGGGTGAAGGTCAGTGCTTCTTCGCCGCGCACACGGGCGCCGTCGCCCTCGCCGAGTTCCACGCCGTTCACCGTCACGCTGCCGCGCGCCACATGGACGTATGCATAACGGTTGCTCGCCAGTTGCAGCTGCGCCGTTTCGTCGCCGTTGAAGAGTCCGGCATAGACGCGTGCGTCCTGTTGCAACACCAGCGAACCGTTCGCGCCGTCCGGCGACAGAACGAGGCGCAGCACACCGCGCTTGTCGTCCGCGCTGAAGTGCTGCTGCTGATAGCGTGGCTCGGTTCCCTTTTTCGCCGGCGCTATCCAGATCTGCAGGAAGTGCACCGGCTCGCTCTTCGAATGGTTGTATTCGCTGTGCGCCACGCCGGTTCCTGCGCTCATCAACTGGACGTCGCCGGGCACGATCACCGAGCCGGTTCCCATGGTGTCCTTATGCTCGAGCGCGCCTTCCAGCACGTACGAGAAAATTTCCATATCGCGATGCGGGTGCTTGCCGAAGCCTTGAGCCGGCGCGACACGGTCGTCGTTGATCACGAGCAGATCGGAGAAGCCGTTTTGCTTCGGATCGTGATAGTTCGCGAACGAAAACGTATGACGCGAGCTGAGCCAGCCGTGTTCCGCGCGGCCGCGTTGATTGGCGTGTCTGATTTCAAGCATCTCTTTCTCCTGTCGACCAGAGGTTGCGCGACGCGCAGGTTCTGGGTCCATGCAACTTTCGTTGCGGGCGATCCGGGCAACTGCTTGTCCGTGATCCATGAACGACAGTTTAGGTCAACTCGAACGGCTTTAATCAGGCTAAAATCAGAAACACCGTATCATCTCAGTGGACAATGACAATGCAACTCGATGACATGCGGATCTTCGTCGCTGCGGTCGACGCTCATAACTTCACCGCTGCCGCCAAGCGCCTGTCGCTGTCGAAGCAGTTCGTCAGCCGCCGGGTCATGGCGCTCGAAGAAGCGCTCGGCGTGCCGCTCCTCGTGCGCAACACGCGCAAGCTGGCCGTGACAGAACTGGGGCAGGAGTTCTACGAGCGCGCCAGACGCATTCTGGGCGAGGTGGAGGAAGCGGAGCAGGCCATGTCGCTGCGGCGAGCCGGGCCGCGTGGGCTGCTGAGGGTGAGCGCGCCGATGTCGTTCGGCATGATGCATCTGTCGCCGCTCGTCGCCGACTTCCTGCGCGAGCATGGCGACGTGCGCTTCGACATGGAGCTGAGCGACCGCACCGTCGACGTGGTCGGCGAGGGCTTCGACATGGCGGTGCGAATCGGCGTGCTGCCTGACTCCACGCTCATCGCGCAAAAACTGGTGGATGTGAATCTCGTCGCGTGTTGCAGCCCGGGCTATCTGCGCCGTCGCGGCGCGCCCGCTACGCCTGCCGACCTCGCGCGCCATTCATGTCTGCTGTACGGACACGGCGGCGTGGTGACGTGGGATTTTTCAGTAGACGGCGCGTTGAAGGGCTTCGAAGTACACGGGCCGCTGCGCGCCAACAATGGCGACCTGATTCGCGATGCGGCGGTGGCCGGCCTCGGAATAGTTCGGCTTCCTGATTTTATTGTCGCCGACGCGGTGCGAAGCGGCCAGCTCGTCACCGTGCTCGATGACTTCCTGCCGAGCGCGACGGGTGTCTATGCCGTCTACCCGCAGCATCGGCAAAGCTCGCTGACCATTCGTGCGTTCGTCGACTTTCTGCACAAACATCTGAAAAAGCGTCTTGCAGCGTAGCGACCGGCGGCAACGGCCCCCCGTTCGAAAACGGACGCGGGCCGCTGCATGTCTCGCGACGATCAGCCGTCGCGGAAGATAAAGCTATAGCCGTTCAGGGCAGGCACGCCGCCGAGATGCGCATAGAGCACGCGCGAGCCCTCGGGAAATTCGCCGTTGCGCACCATGTCGATCATTCCGTGCATCGACTTGCCTTCGTACACCGGGTCGGTGAGCACACCTTCCAGGCGGGCGCACAGGCGGATCGCCTCTAGCGTGCCGTCGTTCGGCAGGCCGTATTCGGGGCCGCCGAAGCGTTCGTCGAGCACGACGTCGTTAGCCGTGATATCTCGGCCGAGGCCCACTTTCTCCGCGGTGCGACTCGCGATTCGCGTGATCTGCTCGCGGGTCTGCGTCGGTTTCGCGGAGGCGTCGATGCCGATCACGCGATCTGCGCGGCCATCGGCGGCGAAACCCACCACCATGCCTGCCTGTGTGCTGCCCGTCACCGAGCACACCACGATGTAGTCGAACTTGAAGCCGAGTTCCGCCTCCTGCTGGCGCACTTCTTCGGCGAAACCGACAAAGCCGAGACCGCCCAGCGGATGGTCGGAGCAGCCTGCCGGAATCGCGTATGGCTTGCCGCCGGCGGCGCGCACGCTTTCGAGCGCGTCTTCCCAGCTCTTGCGAAAGCCAATGTCGAAGCCGTCCGGCACGAGGCGCACGTCCGCGCCCAGAATGCGCGACATCTGAATGTTGCCGACGCGGTCGTACACGGCGTCCGAATAGTTGACCCAGTTTTCCTGCACGAGCACGCACTTCATGCCGAGATGCGCGGCCGCTGCCGCGACCTGGCGCGTCTGGTTCGACTGGATGCCGCCGATCGACACGAGCGTATCGCAGCCTTGCGCGAGCGCTTCGGGAATCAGGTATTCGAGCTTGCGCGTCTTGTTGCCGCCGAACGCGAAGCCGCTGTTGCAGTCCTCGCGCTTGGCATAGAGATGCACCTTGCCGCCCAGATGATCGCTCAGCCGCTTGAGCGGCTGGATGGGTGTTGGCCCGAAGGTGAGCGGATAGCGGGGAAATCGTTGCAAGTTCATGGTATCTCCGGTGTCGGTTGGTTCGGCGCGGTGCGTGGCAACCGCGGTCAACACATGGTAGGAAAAACGCCGGGAAATGAGCTTGCGAATAAAATCGCGCAAGCAAAATTTTGGTAATGTAACAATGAGATAGGCCTATCGAAATTGTGCATGGAAGCAAATGAACAAAACTAAAGTTCGCGGCCTTGCCGCAACCCGCGCCACGGCAACTGCGGAAGCCGATCCGCTGCAATCGCTCGATCGCATCGACCGGGCGATCCTGCGTCAATTGCAAACGGACGCGTCGATCTCGAACGTCGCACTGGCTGCGAAGGTGAAACTGAGCGCGCCGGCTTGCTTGCGGCGAGTCGAGCGGCTCAAGGAATCGGGGTTGATTCGCGGCGTTGTCGCGTTGATCGACCCGAAGGCGGCGGGCGCCGGCATGCTCGTCATCATCGGCGTGGTGCTCGATCGCTCAACGCCCGAATCGTTCGCCGAGTTCGAGAAAGCCGCGCAGAAGGTGGCCGGTTGCATGGAGTGCCACGTCGTGACCGGCGAATTCGATTACTTCATGACGATTCGCACGCGCGACAGCGACAGCTTCAACCGTCTTCACGCGGAACAGCTGCTTTATTTGCCGGGCGTGCGGCAAATTCGCTCGTTTATGGTGCTCAAGGAGATTTTGTCGACCACCCGATTCCCGCTCTGACGCCCGTGCCATCAGGCACGAAGCCGCAAACGGGCGCATGCTGTCGGGGTGCGTGTTGTCGGGGTGCATGTCATTAACGCGCCGCATGTGCGACTAACACTGTGGACACTCGGGTCATACGCAATCCGCGCCGGCAAGAGTGAACCGCGTGCCTTTGCGAAGGCGGAATCAGGACAGGACATCATGAACATGGACAAACATATCGACCGCAAGAGCGTCCGCTCCCGTGCGGCCAGACTTTCATTCTCCGTTGGCTTCGGTGCGCTCGCGCTGTTGCTTGCACAACGAATGGCGTTTTCATCCGAGGGCGCAGTGGCCATCGCGCCCCCCGCGCTCGATGAGCCGGTCGCCGCGGCCACGGTTCACGAAGAAACCGCCGTGTTTGCGGGCGGCTGCTTCTGGGGCGTGCAGGGCGTATTCCAGCATGTGCGGGGCGTAAAGCAGGCCGTGTCGGGCTATTCGGGCGGCCAGCGCGACACCGCCCACTATGAAACGGTGAGCGGCGGCGCGACCGGGCACGCGGAATCCGTGCAGGTCACGTTCGACCCCACTCAGGTCACCTACGGCCAGTTGCTGCAGGTGTATTTCTCGGTGATTCACGACCCGACGCAACTCGATCGCCAGGGGCCCGACAGCGGCACGCAGTATCGCTCAGCGGTGTTTCCGCTGAACGATATGCAGCGGCGCGTCGCACAGGGCTATATCGCGCAGCTCCAGAAGGCGCATGCATTCGCAGCGCCAATCGTGACGAAGGCGGAGCCGTTCAAAGGCTTTTACCCCGCGGAGTTCTATCACCAGAACTATCTGACGCAGCATCCGAACTCGGGGTACATCGCGCTATACGACATGCCGAAGGTGGCCAATCTGAAACGTATGTTCCCCAATCTGTATCGCGACACGCCAGTGCTGGTTCAGGCAGCGCAATAGAAACGCTGGAAGCGCTGAAGTCGTGCCTGTCGTTCGCGTGTAGGAGCGCCGCCGGTGAGGCGGCGCTTTTCTATTACAAGGCTTTCTACGGACGCCGCCGCTCGCGCCCGGTAGCCATCAACCTTAACTGCCAAGTACCGTCCGCAAGGCAATCGAGGCATGCTTCAACCGCTTGGGCCCATATCTTGCACTAGCTCGTCCGTCGGCAAAACTTTCGCATGGTCTGTTATGACGAATACGTGGGCAGGAAGCTTGTTCCTCCTATCGGCAGACCTTGAATGTGCGCGTTTTGCCGTGCAATGCGTGTCGGTTGCTGAAAAACTTACATGCTGCGCGTAGCAACGCGGCGGTCGGCCAGGCTCTTGTGCTGCGCGGGTGAGCCGGGCCGGAAAAGATAAACCCTCTTCGCGATACGCGAGATTGGAGGCATTGGTGTTGAACAGCCGTAGAAAGCGGATCGGCAAGGTCCGCAATAAACAAACAGGCATCGCGGCTACTTCCATGGTGGCCATGACTATTGGCGGCTTTGCCGCGTTACCGGGGGTCGCGTCTGCGCAGACGCCTTCGCCGTTGGGCGAGTGGCAATACTCGGTCGGTATTCCGCTGCAAAAGATGTGGCAGCCGAACATTCCCGACTGGCAGGTGCGCGTTGGCGCCGCTACGTCTTTCCAGCCGCGCTACGAAGGCTCGGAGCGGTATCACCTGATGGCGGGTCCCAGCATCGACGTCCGCTATAAAGACCTGTTCTTCCTGTCGAGCGGCGAAGGTTTCGGGGCGAACTTCGCACAAGGCGAAAACTGGCGTGCAAGCCTCGCCGTGGTGTACGACCTCGGTCGTCGCGCTCACGACGATCCGCAGGAACTGAACGGTCTCGGCAACATCAATCCGGCGCCGGGTTTAAAACTCTCGGGCGAATACGTTGTATCGAGAGACTTTCCGCTCGTGCTGCGCGCAGCCGTGCGCCGCTATTTCGGCGGCTCGAACGGGTGGATCGGCGATCTCGGTGCGTATATGCCGATGCCGGGCAGTTCGAAGAAATTCTTCTGGTTCGCCGGCCCCAACGTGACGCTCGCGGACTCCACTTATATGAACAGCTGGTTCGGCGTGAACCAGAACCAGGCCGCCCATTCCAACTTCCCGCAGTACCACGCGAGTGCGGGTTTCAAGTCGGTTGGCTTCGGCGTTAGTGCTGTATGGCTATTCGACAAGCACTGGTTCGCTACTGCCGACGGCGCTTTCCAGCAACTCGTCGGCAGTGCCGGGAATAGCCCGATCACGCACCGCAAGGCCAATGGCGTTGCGGACGTCTCGATCAACTACCGGTTCTGAGCGAAGCGCAACCGTGGCGGTTGCGCAACCGTCACGGTTACGGATTCACGCGCGTGCCCTGCAGCCGGTGCGTGTTTTTGGACGCGGCAGCGGCGGACGCTGCCGCTGCCGATACGCCCGCCGGACCCGCTGGAATATCGCTTGGGCGTGAAGTGCCCGCTGCTTGCGGATAAAGCGCAAGCAATGTGCGCAACACGCCGTTTGTCCAGCCGAAACCGTCCTGCAACGGATACTCGCCGCCGCCCGCGGACACGCCGGGCGACGCTGCATCCACATCGTATTTTTCGACGAGCTTGCCCGTGTGCTGATAGTACGAGACGTTGGTTTTGATCCAGCGCGTCGCGATGGTTTGCGCGAGCGCCGGTTCGCTATAACGACGCAGCCCGATCACCGCGAGGTATTGCAACGGCGCCCAGCCATTCGGCGCGTCCCATTGCTGACCGGTCGCGACCCTGGTGGTAGCAAGGCCGCCGGGGCGCAACAGCTCGCGCTGCAACGTCGCGGCCACGGCCTTCGCCTGCTGACGGCTCGCAACCCCCGTGTACAGCGGATAAACAGTGGCCGCGGTCAGCCTGTGCGTGAGCGTGCGATGTACGAAGTCATAGTCGCCGAATGCCTGCAATTGCGGGTCCCACAGCACACGTCGAATCGTGTCGGCTCGTGTGGCGGCGCGCTGCGACATGTTCTCCGCATGCGTGACGTCGCCCCGCACGCGGTACGCCTTTGCGAGTGCGCGTTCGAGATCGACGATCAGGCAATTCAGATCGATCGGCGCGAGCGACGTCACATCGACCGTGGCAAGCGTCTTGCCGTCGGCAAACCAGCGCGAGCTGAAATCCCAACCCGTTTCGCCGCCTGCGCGCAGGTTGCGCCACAGATCGTCCGCGTTGCGTTGCGGCGTTTGCTGCGAGGTCGCAATGTCTTCACGATACGACTCGTCGCGCGGCGCCGCGCGTTCGTCCCAATAGCGGTTGAGGAGCGAGCCGTCCGCGAGGCGCACCACATGCCGGTTAGCGTGACCCGCGGGCAGCCCCTCGCTGCCGTCCATCCAGTAAGCGTATTCGCGTTGCAATTCCGGCAGGTATTGCGCGTAGACGGCGTCGCCGTCTTTCTCGGCCACGAGCCGCACCATCTGCGCGAAGAACGGCGGTTGCGAGCGGCTCAGGTAGTAAGTGCGATTGCCGTTCGGTATGTGGCCATAGCGATTGATCAGCGTCGCAAAGTTCTTCAGTTCGTCGACGACCCACGCATGGTGTCCGCTTGCTTCCAGACCCAGCATGATGAAGTACGAGTCCCAGTAGTAAATCTCGTCGAAGCGGTCGCCCGGCACGATGTAGGCATCGGGCAGCGGCAGCAGCGAGGACCACGGACTCGCCGCGGCATCCGGCTCACGGCGCAGCACGTTCCACAGCGTATCGATATGACTCACCACGTCCTCGTTCGGATCGGACACGTAGCTCTTCGACATACGAACGGGCAGCGTGAAATTGCGCTTCACGAAATCGCCGAGGCTAAAACCCGGTTGTTGCCTGGCGGTTTCATACGCCGCGGCAATCTGTGCCGGCGGCGCGAGCGGCACCATGTCGGCGAAGGTCTTGCTGTCGGGAAAGAGGTGAGCCAGTTGCACGTCCCGATAGAGGTCGGGGTATTGCTCGGAGGGCGGCACCGGCACCACCGGCGACGCCTGCACGGGGGGCTCGACATGCAGTGCGACACGCGTGATGCCGCTTGCTCGCGGCGCCGCATCGGCAGCCGGAGCTGCAGCCGCGAGCGACGCATGCAACATGAGCGCGGCGGTGAGCGCGGCCACATGGGCGGCCACAGACGTGGTACCAAGCGAGGCGCCAAGCCGCGCGACATGCAGGGCGCCCAGCGCGCGACGCAGATGGTGACGGGCAACAGCGGCGAAAGCGTGAACTGTCATCGGCAGGAGAAAGGACGTCGAAGCATGAATGGGTCAAAGAGGTGGACATGGTTCGCATCATTGACCGCGCGCGCCCCGGCAAAGTTGCGTGTATCTGCTCGGCCTTGTCCAGCAAGGCGGAGCGCGGTGGCGCACGCAAAATGCAAAGTCCGTCCTGTATGATTATGCGGCTGTGTAAGAACCCGAAAACACCACGCGGAAAACCCGAAAAATATTCCGGATCGCAATGATCCGTTTTGCTGAATATAGAAAAAATGACCGCATCCCAGGTTGTCGACGAACGTTACTTTCGCGGCATCGTCCGCCGCAACATCGCCTTACCTCTCTTTGTTGGCCTGATCACGATAGCCGTGTTCGTCGGGCTCATCGGATACCTGGTTTCCACCACGAATTGGGCTGAGCATTCCGAGCGTGTGGTCGGCAAGGCCAACGAAATGTTGCGGCTCGCCGTCGATCGCGAATCGTCGATGCGCGGCTTTCTGATCACCGGAAACGAAAGTTTTCTCGCGCAGTACGAAAACGGCGGACCGCAGTTCAAGGCGCAAATGGAAGACCTGCAGCGCCTCGTTGCCGATAATCCGCCGCAAGTCGAGAAGCTCAGGCAGATTCAGGCAATCCAGGACCGCTGGACTCGCTTCGCCGAAAGCATGATCGATGCGCGCCGCAGAATGCAGGACGTCACGAGTGCCGTGGCGAGCGGTCGCGGCAAGATGGAATTCGACGAGACTCGAAAGGAGTTCAACGATTTTCTCGAAGTCGAATTGCGCTTGCGTCAGGAGCGCAGCGAGGCATCGCGCCGCGTCACCGGGATACTGGTCAGCGTGTTCCTGATCTTCAGCATCGGCGTGAACGGTCTGCTTGCATGGATGGGCCGGCGCGAACTGCTCAACCTGGCGGGGACCTACGACAAGGCGATACGCCAGCAAGCCGAACAGACGGAAACGCTGGAAAAGCAGGTCTGGTTGCGCTCCGGTCAACGCATGCTGGCCGAGCGAGTGGTTGGCGCGGCCACGCCGCAACTCGTCGGCCGTGCGATGCTCGACTGCCTTGCGCAGTACATGGAGGCTGCCGTCGGCGCCGTTTATGTGCGCGACAAGCGGCACGGCACATTGCGCCGCATTGCGACTTACGGCTTCAGCCGCGAGAGCGAGCAGGCCACCGGGCGCGATCTCAGCGAGGCCGACACGCTGGTCGGCGAGGCCGCACTTTCGCGCCGTATGGTCGTGATGCGCGACGTGCCGGAAAACTATGTGCAAGTCGTTTCTGCAACCGGCAAAGCTGCGCCGAAGAACCTGATCATCATGCCGATCAGGAGCGAAGGCGAAGTTAACGGCGTCGTCGAACTGGGTTTTATCCGGGCACTCGCGCCGCGTGACGAGGAGTTCATCGAATTCGTCAGCGACAGCATGGGCGATTTCATCGAAGCGGCGCTGTATCGCGAGCGCCTGCAAGATGCGCTGATCGAAACGCAGCAGTTGAACGAGGAGCTTCAGGTTCAGCAGGAGGAATTGCGTGTTTCGAACGAAGGGCTCGAAGAGCGCGGCCGCGCACTGCTCGAATCGCAAACGCGCCTGGAAGCGCAGCAGGCCGAACTCGAACAGACGAACGTGCAACTCGAGGAGTATGCGCAGCGCCTCGAGCGGCAGAAAGCCGATCTGCTGCGCGCGCAGGACGACCTTGAGGCAAACGCCGAGCGCCTCGAGCAATCGAGCCGCTACAAATCCGAGTTCCTCGCCAACATGTCGCACGAGTTGCGCACGCCGCTGAACAGTTCGCTGATTCTCGCGAAGTTGTTGCAACAGAACCGCAGCGGCAATCTGACCGAGGAGCAGGTGCGCTATGCGGAAACCATCCACGCATCCAATAGCGACCTGCTGGTGCTGATCAACGACATTCTCGATCTGTCGAAGGTCGAGGCGGGGCAGGTGACTGTCGAACTCGAAACCGTGTCGCTCGACGCAACGTTGCAATCGCTCGAAGAGATGTTCAAGCCGATGGCGGATGCAAAGCACCTGAGCCTCGCGTTCGACCGCTCGCCGGGTGTGCCGGATACGTTCATCGGCGACGGCCAGCGTGTCACGCAGATATTGCGCAATCTGCTGTCCAACGCGGTGAAGTTCACCCAGCGCGGCGAGGTCGCGCTATCGGTCGCGCCTGCGGACGGCGACATGCTGCGTATCGATGTGCGCGATTCCGGCATCGGCATCGCGGCCGACAAGCTGGAGATGATTTTCGAAGCGTTCCAGCAAGCTGACGGATCCACCAGTCGGCAGTACGGCGGCAGCGGACTCGGCCTGTCCATTTCGCGGGAATTTGCGCGACTGATGGGCGGCCGGATCACCGTTGTCAGCGAAGTGGGCAAGGGTAGCGTCTTCACGCTGTGGTTGCCGCTCGACGCGCGCGCAGCGCTGGCGGCCGACGGCGAGAACACAGCCGCCGCGGCGGGTACGGCTACGGCAACCGCCACAGCGCAGGCTCGGGCGGCAGGCAACGCTGAGACCACCGGTGACACGCGGGGCGAGCCGCTGCTTGCTGCTACGTCATGGAGCGGCGCTGCGTCGACAGTCATCACGCGGGCCAACGGATTAATGACAGAAGCGCGTCACAACGGAGCAAGCGTGGGGTATGCGGGTAATGCGGCCAATGCGGGCGATGCGGGGAGCGCGCCGGATTCGGCCGCGGCGTCGATTGCCGACGACCGCAACAACCGCACGCGTGCGGGCCGTCTGATCGTCGCGGTGGAAGACGACCTCGCGTTCGCCGAAATCCTTCGCGATCTCGTGCATGAACTCGACTTCGACTTCGTGCATGCGAGCAGCGCGGCGAGCGGTCTCGCTCTCGTGCGCGACATGCGCCCTGCGGCGGTGCTGCTCGACGTGGGCTTGCCGGATCGTTCGGGCCTCACCGTGCTCGAATGGCTGAAGAACGATCCGCTCACGCGTCATATTCCAATCCACATCGTGTCTGCCACCGACCACGCGGACAAGGCGCTGCATCTCGGCGCAATCGGCTATACGCTCAAGCCGACCGCGCGCTCCACGATGGAAGCCGCGATCCGCCGGCTCGAAGCGCGCTTGCAGCAGCACCTCAAACGCGTACTGGTGATCGAAGACGACGCAGCGATGCGCGAAAGCATCCGCGCGTTGCTGCAAAGTGAAAACACCGAGATCGTGGCGGTCGCCACGTTGGCCGAAGCGCTCGAACACATCGAAACTTTCTCGTTCGATTGCGTGGTAACCGATCTCGCGCTGCCCGACGGCACCGGCTACGATCTGCTGGAACGCCTGGCCGGAAACGCCGAGCATGCGTCATTGCCGGTGATCGTCTACACAGGGCGCATGCTCTCCGATGAAGACGAACACCGCCTGCGCCGCTATTCGAAATCCATCATTATCAAAGGCGCAAAGTCGCCGGAACGCCTGCTCGACGAAGTGACGCTGTTCCTGCACAGCGTGGAGTCGTCGCTCGCGCCAGAGCAGCAACGCATGCTGCGCACCGTGCGGCAACGCGACAACGCCTTCGAAGGCCGCACGATTCTGCTTGCCGAAGACGACGTGCGCAATATCTTCGCGCTCTCGCATGTGATCGAGCCGCTCGGTGCGAAGTTGCAGATTGCGCGCAATGGCCGCGAAGCGCTCGAAGCGCTGCAAAACGGCCCCGAAGTGCATCTCATACTGATGGACATCATGATGCCGGAGATGGACGGTCTAACCGCAATGGGCGAGATTCGGCGCAATCCGCGCTTTGCGCATCTGCCGATCATCGCGTTGACGGCGAAGGCGATGGCGAACGATCGCCTGCGTTGTCTCGAAGCGGGCGCCGACGACTACGTGTCCAAGCCGATCGACGTGGACAAGCTCGTTGCGCTCTGCCGTGTCTGGCTGCGCCAACGCTAACAGGCTGAGACAACGGTCCAGACACGGAAAAAGCAATGAGCCAGTTCGAACTAGACGCACGGCAACGCATGAGCGATTTCGACATAGAGTTGAAATTGCTGCTGGAGGCTATCTACCTCAAATACCAGCACGATTTCCGTCACTATGCGATGTCGTCGCTGCGTCGCCGTCTGTCTCAGGCACTGGATGAATTTGGACTGAGCACGCTATCGCAATTGCAGGACCGCATCATGCGCGATAGCGATCAGTTTTCGCGGCTGTTCCAATACCTCACTGTGCAGGTCAGCGACATGTTTCGCGATCCTGCATATTTTCTCGCGTTGCGCGAGCACGTTTTGCCGCGTCTTCGCACGTATCCGTCCATCAAGGTGTGGGTGGCCGGTTGCAGCACCGGCGAGGAGTTGTGGTCGCTAAAAATTCTTTTCGACGAAGAGGGCTTGACCGAGCGCACGCTGTTCTACGCAACCGATATCAGCCCGGACGCGCTCGCGCGTGCCGAAGCAGGAATCTACGCGCTGGATCGCGTTCAGGGCTTCACGCAGAATTACCTCGCGGCCGGCGGCAAACGCTCGCTGTCGGACTATTATCACGCGGCCTATAACGGTGCGCGCTTTGCCGGTTCGCTTAAAGGCCGCGTGGTGTTCGCCGACCATAGCCTCTCGACCGACGAGGTCTTTCTCGAAGCGCATCTCGTGTCGTGCCGCAACGTGCTGATCTATTTCGATCGCGGTTTGCAGGACCGCGCGTTGGGGCTCTTCGAGAATGCGCTGGTACGGCGCGGTTTTCTCGGTCTGGGCAGCAAGGAGACGCTGCGTTTTTCAAGCCATTACGAAGCCTTCGACGAGTTTCGTCCGGGCGAGCGTATTTACCAGAAACGCTGACACCACCGTGATCCCACGCACATCGATCCAGTCGCCCGAAGACGCTCCGCGAGGCGCGCGAAATGGGCGCACCTGCGAGCTCGTCCTGATCGGCGGCTCGGCAGGCGGCATGGAAGTCCTCAACCTGCTGCTTGCCTCGCTGCCAGCGAGCTTTGCGCCCGCCGTGATGGTCGTCATGCATCTGCCGCCCGATCCGCCGAGCTATCTCGTTCACGCGCTGGCGCACCGCTGCCTGCTTCCCGTGGTCGAGCCCGACGCGGGCGAACAGATCATGCCGGGCCGCGTGCATGTAGCACCGCCCGGCTATCACATGCTGGTGGAAGTGGACCGGACGGTTGCACTGTCAACGGATGCAGCAGTGCGCTTCTCCCGGCCTTCCATCGACGTGTTGTTCGAGTCCGCGGCGGGCGTCTACCGCGATCAATTGCTGGCCATGCTGCTCTCCGGCGCCAACGACGACGGCGCGCGCGGTCTGCAGCGAGTGCGCGCGTTCGGCGGCCTTACGTGGGTGCAGGCACCGGACACCGCCACTTCGCCGGAAATGCCGCGTACCGCAATTGAACGCGGTGCGGCCGATTACATCTTCTCTCCCGAAACAATGGCACGGCAGCTTGCAGCTCTGCCGGCCTCTCTCTGACCCGATGCCATGTCGAACCCACCCGTGAACATTCTGATTGTCGACGACATCGCTCACAACATTACTGCGCTCAAGGCGTTGCTGACACGGCCAGACGTCGCCGTGCTGGTGGCCGATTCCGGCACCGCCGCGCTCGATCTGCTGCTCAAGCACGAAGTCGCGCTCGCGATTCTCGACGTCAACATGCCCGGCATGAACGGCTTCGAACTGGCGGCGCTGATGCGCGGCAGCCCTCGCACGACGCATGTGCCGATCATCTTTTTGACGGCAACCGCGCACGACGCGTCGCGCACGTTTCGCGGCTATGAAGCAGGCGCGGTCGATTTTCTCTACAAGCCGTTCGACCCGCGCATTCTGCAATCGAAGGTGGACGTGTTCGTTCAGCTCGAACAGCAGAAGCGCCAGCTTGCCGCGCAACTCGTGACCACGCGTCAGATGCTCGAAGCGAATGAGATGTTGATGGCGGTGCTTAGCCACGATCTGCGTACGCCGCTCGGCGCGGTGCTCGCGTCTGCGGAATATCTGATGCGCACCGCTGCCGACCCGCAATCGGCAACGGTTGCCGCGCGTGTGAAAAACAGTTCGCTGCGCATGGCGCGCATGGTCGAGCAGTTGCTGAACCTCGCGCGTCTGCAAGGCGGACGTCTGCCGTTGCAACCTCGTTCGATCGAACTCGCGACGCTATGCAGATCGGTCATCGACGAGTTTACTTCGCGCGAGAACGGCAAGCGTATCGTGTTCGCGAGCCGCGGCAATACGGCCGGCGCATGGGATACGGATCTCGTCTGGCAAGCAGTGTCGAATTTGGTGAGCAACGCGCTGCATCACGGCGCGGAAGGCGGCGACGTCAGCGTCGAGGTGGACGGCGAAGCCGCCGACTGCGTCCGCCTGAAGGTCGCCAATCGCGGCGTCATTCCCGCTGAAGTTTTCCCGCATCTGTTCAAGGCATTCGGCCCGAACAACAGCGGCTCCCGCTCACGCGAAGGCCTCGGGCTCGGTCTGCATATCGTGCAGGAGATTGCGCGGATGCACGGCGGTGGCGTCAGCGTGAAGTCGGACGAAGCGGACGGCACGGTGTTCACGATCGAACTCCCGCGAATGGTGACGCTGCAACGCGGCTCGTTCTCAGGGAAATAAGCGCGAACACAAATGCAGCGCGTAGGCGGCAACGGCGCTGCGGATACGGCCGTCGATACCAGCGCCGCGCTGTGCTACGCTTGGCGCAACACAATCCACGCCGCGCGAGCACGAAGCCATCATGCGTTCATGGCGCATTTCCCCGCCGCATCGAAGCGAACAGGTCAGCACCGCGCGTGCGGCCGAGCTCGTCATGTCGATTTCGCACGGCGACGCCGACTCGCTCGCCGCCAGCATGCTCAAAACCGTGGGCGATATGCTGCCGGTTTCGCAGTGCACCGTGTTTGCGTACGAATTCGACGCGCGACCGCGCACTATTTCCGCCGCCGATCATCGGGGCGGACGTTTTCTGCGTGACGTTGCAGACCGCTACGCGACGCACTTTTATGCACTGGACGGCAATAGGGCGATCATCGGAAACGCGCGCGGCGCGCGATCGAACGGCGCGCTAGTTCTGCATCAGCAGCAAAGCGAAGAAATCCCGAACGAAGCGTATCGCGCAGCGTGCTACTCGCAGCCCAACGTATCCGACCGCTTGTCGCTGCTCCTGCAGCCTGTGGAAAACGTGTGGCTGTCCATCAACCTATACCGTGACCGCGCATACGGCACGTTCAGCGCGGGCGAGCTGGAACGGGTCGAGAGCCTCGCGCATCTGTTTGCGCACGCAGCGAAGGGGCATTACGCGCTTCATGGGCAGCATCAGGAAGGCCCGGCAGCGGCCATGCTTGCACGCATCAGGCGAATCTGTCCCGCGCTTACGCCACGTGAGCTCGATGTGCTTCGCGGCACGCTCGAAGGCGCGACAGCCGTCGAGATCGCCGCGCAAATGGGCGTCAAGCCCACGAGCGTTATCACTTATCAGAAGCGTGCATACGCGCGGCTTGGCATTTCCAGTCAGAGGCAACTGTTCGCGCTGTGCTTAGCGCCTCAACGCGGCTGAGATTGGGATCTTGCCGAGCCGTACTCAACGCTTTTTCAACCGCGTCTCGCGGTCCCAGCGTTTGAGCCACGGCAACAGGAAATCAGCAAAGCCGGCCGCAGGCGGTGACAGCGCGCGTTCGGTCGAGCGATACACGCAAACCTCGCGGATGGTCTCCGGCTCGACGATCCGCTTCATGATCAGCCCGAAAGTGCGCGCAAGCGGCGCGACGTAGGCCGGCGCGAGCGTCACCGCAAGTCCGCGCGAAGCGATGCCGAAAGCGGTCGTCACGTTGTCCACCACATCGACTGGAACGATGCGTGCCTCGACCGGCAGGTTTGCAAGCATCTGGTCGACCGCGCGTTCGTGATCGCGGCCTGTAGCGACGATAGGTATATCGCGCAACTGCTGCCACTGCACACGCCTTCGCGTGCCGAGCGGATGCGACGGCGCGCACCACATCACCCACGGACTTGCGAATGCGGAGTCGCGGCGCACGCGTGCACCGCTTGGCCTGTCGGGGCCAACCGCGAGATCCACGTCCGCGCTCTCCACACGCTCCACGAGTTGCTCGACCACCGTGTCGCAAATGCGCACGACCACCTTCGGCTTGTCGCGCGCGTACTCGGCAATCGCCTCCGGCAACGCAGTGGACGCCAGCACCAGCGGCGCGCCGATCCGGACAATGCCGGCCGCGCGGTTGCGGATATCGTCGGCGGATTGGGCGGCGGCGCGCACGTGACGCAATACCGATTCCGCCGACGCGAGGAAGTCTTGCCCCGCGCTCGACAGATTCACACGCCGCGTGGTCCGGTCGAACAGGCGAAAGCCCAGTTCCGTTTCAAGCTCGGCGAGCAGTTGACTGACTGCCGACGAAGTGAGGCCGAGCCGCTGCGCCGCCGCGCCGATGCTTTGAAGATCGACAATGGCGAGAAACGCCTCGAATTGACGGATGGTGATGCGAGTAAGTGCCATCGCCCGATTCTAAAGAAAAACTTACGAATCGTGAAAAATCCGTTGATTGTTGATTGGGGCGCGTTCGTCGACACTTGTCCCAATCGACGGGAGCACGTAAAGACGCTTAGACTTTCAGTCTCGCCCGGCCGTCGACGCAATGTCGGCGCAACATCTCAGGGCTCCTTTCAAGGAAATGCCATGTTCGAACATATCCCCGCTTATCCCGGCGATCCGATTCTGAGTCTCAACGAAGACTTCCAGCTCGATCCACGCCAGAACAAAGTCAACCTGAGCATCGGCATCTATTTCGACGACGCCGGCAAGCTGCCCGTCATGGACGCGGTGCGCCGCGCGGAAACCGCGTTGCTCGACGCAATCGGCCCGCGTTCCTATCTGCCGATGGCGGGCTTGCCGCTCTATCGCGAGACCGCACAGGCGCTGGTATTCGGCGAAGACAGCGAGGCGCGCGCCGCAGGCCGCATCGCGACGTTGCAGACCATTGGCGGCTCCGGCGCGCTCAAAGTCGGCGCCGATTTCCTGCGACGCTATTTTCCGGGTTCGCAAATGTGGATCAGCGACCCGAGCTGGGAGAATCACCGCGTCGTATTCGAGGGCGCGGGCCTGACGGTCAACACCTATCCGTATTACGACGAACAGACGGGCGGCCTGCGTTTCGCCGATATGATCGACACCATCGGCCGTTTGCCCGAGCGCAGTGTCGTGTTGCTGCATGCGTGTTGCCACAACCCCACCGGCGTCGATCTCAGCGTCGAGCAATGGACCGAACTCGTGCCGGTCCTGCAGCGTCGCAAGCTGATCGCGTTTGTCGATATGGCTTACCAGGGCTTTGGCGCGGGCCTCGAAGAAGACGCCGCTTGCGTTCGTATGCTGGCCGAGGCCGGCGTACCGCTGATCGCTGCCAATTCGTTCTCGAAGAATTTTTCGCTGTACGGCGAGCGGTGCGGCGCACTGAGCGTTGTCTGCAAGAACGCCGACGAAGCGAGCCGCGTGCTCGGTCAGCTGATGTCCGCCGTGCGCGCGAACTACAGCAATCCGCCGACGCACGGCGCGCGCCTCGTCGCGAACGTGCTGTCCGATGTGTCGTTGCGCGCTTCGTGGGAAGCGGAACTCGCCACCATGCGCGAGCGCATTCTTGCGATGCGCGGCACGATTCACGCAGGGCTCGCCGGCCGCGTCGATGAAGTGATGCGTGCACGTTACGTCGCGCAACGCGGCATGTTCACCTATACAGGCTTGACCGCAAGCCAGGTCGAGCGTTTGCGCGACGAACACGCGGTGTACGTTTTGCGCTCGGGGCGCATGTGCGTAGCGGGCTTGAATGCGCGCAATGCGGAGTACGTCGCATCGTCCATTGCCGCGGTCGTGTCCGGCGCATAACGGGCGGCGCACAACGGCAGATACGCACATTTGCAGCCAGCAGATAACCATGGAGAGATCGATGACGACACTTGATATGCCAGCGGCGAGTGCGCCGAAGAGCACCGGAATGCACCCGGACGAATGGCAGTCGCGCGTTCAGCTGGCTGCGTGCTACCGGATTTTCGACATGCTCGGGTGGACCGAGATGATCTACAACCACATCACGTTGCGTGTGCCGGAAAGCGTAAGCGGCGGCGAGCGGCAGTTTCTGATCAATCCGTTCGGCTTGCACTACAGCGAAGTCACGGCGAGCAATCTCGTGAAGATCGACGCGCAGGGCCGCGTGCTGGACGACTCGCGTTATCCGGTCAATCCGGCCGGCTTCGTCGTGCACGCGGCGATCCACGAAGGCGTGCCCGACGCGCATTGTGTGATGCACACACACACCACGGCGGGCGTCGCGGTGGCGTGTCTCGAAGACGGCTTGCAGCAGACCAATTTTTACAGCGCTCAGTTGCACGACCGGATCGCGTATCACGATTTCGAGGGCATCACCGTGCATGCGGAAGAAGGGCCGCGGCTCGTCGAACATATCGGCAACCGGCAGGCGGTGATTCTGCGCAACCACGGACTGCTTGCGTGGGGCCGCACGTTGCCGCAGACTTTTGCGATTCTTTGGACACTGAACCGCGCGTGCGAAATTCAGATGGCGACGTTCTCAATGGGCAAGGCGCGGCCGGTCCCCGAAGAAGTGGCGATCCGCTGTTCGCGCGACGCGCTCCAGTTCGATCCGCGTCACGGCGCGGGCCAGGATGTGTACGATGCGCTGGTGCGTCGCGTGGAGCGCATCGACGCGAGTTACAAGGAATGAATCAATGAAAGCAGTGATTTACGGCGCAGGCGCGATTGGCGGATGGATGGGCGTGAAGCTCGCGCAAGCGGGCCACGATATCGGTGTGGTGGCGCGCGGCGCGACGCTCGCCGCGTTGCGCGAGCATGGCCTGCGTTTGATCGAAGGCGGCGAGACGCAGACGGTTCGCGTGAGAGCGGCCGAAGATCCCACGGAACTCGGTGTTCAGGATCTCGTGGTGGTGGCGGTCAAGGGTCCTGCCATGGCGTCGGTGGCCGCGCATATCGCGCCGCTGCTCGGGCCGCAATCCCTCGTGCTCACCGCCATGAACGGCGTGCCGTGGTGGTTCTGCGACGGGCTCGGCGGCGATTTCGCGGGCAAGCGGCTCAAGTCGGTCGATCCCGACGGCGCCATCGCCGCGGCGATTCCGGGCGAGCAGACGGTGGGCTGCGTGGTGCATGCGAGCTGCCTCGTCGAGGCGCCTGGCGTGATCCGGCATCATCAGGGCAATGGGTTGATCGTCGGCGAGGCTGCCGGCCGGCCGAGCGAACGCGTCAAGGCGTTAACTGAAGCGCTCGTCGCAGCCGGCTTCAATGCGTCGATGTCGGACCAGATCCAGCGCGATGTCTGGTACAAGCTCTGGGGCAACATGACAATGAATCCCATCAGCGCAATGACCGGCGCGACCACCGACCGCATTCTCAGCGACGAACTGGTGCGCAACTTCGTCACGAGCATCATGCTCGAAGCGAAGGAGATCGGCGCGCGCTTCGGCATTCCGATCGATCAGGCGCCGCAGGACCGGCATGCGGTCACGCTCAAACTCGGGGCGATGAAAACGTCGATGCTGCAAGACGTAGAGGCGCGCAAGCCCGTGGAACTGGACGCACTCGTGAGCGCGGTGCGCGAACTCGGTCAACTGACCGGTGTTCAAACGCCATACACGGACGCGCTGCTCGGTCTCGCGCGTTTGCATGCGAGCACGCTGGGTTTGTACTGAAGCCGGTATAGCCGATCTAGCAGATATAGCAGTAGTGCTTCGCTGAAGCTGATAGCCGCCGCGGGTCAACTCGCGGCGGCTTTTTTTGCGCCTGGTTCGTCGTGCTCTTTTCAACCTATGTCGCCGCCGTGACTGCCCCCGGCGAAGGCAGGCGAGCTGCCTCGATCAAAGACAAAGCGCGTTGCGTGTCATCGAGTTCGGTCATGCAGAGCAGTGCAAGGCGGGCGAGATAGAGCGGTGCCTGCGCTTCACCTTCGGCCGTGATGTTCTGGCAAAGCGTCGTATAGATGCGCTCGAGATCGCTATCGGTCATGACTGTCTCTCCTTGCTCCGAATGTTCAGTGTGGCGATAAGCGCGCTGTGTGTCGCGGCTGCCGTGCCGTCGCGCCAGCGCGCGAGCACATGGCCATCCGGGCGGATCAGATAGACGGTGCCCGGTGTTGCGTCGAGCATGTGATGCAGGCGGCCGCTGTGATCGATAACGGCAGTGCTGTCTGCACCCAGCTTGACGTTCGTGTCGACGACGGTGATCGTGTTGAATGGAATCGCACGACTCTTCAGATCGTCCTGCATGCGTTGCCACTCGGCATCTTGCGATGCGTCCGTGCCGAAGCGCAACGCCGTGAAGCACGGTAACAGCAGATCGGTAACGTGCATATCGACCGTCTTGCCGTCGCTAATGCGCTGCAGCCTGCACTCCGGTAATACGCTGCCCGGCGCGGGACCGCTGGCAAATCGGCTCGCCACGGGCACTGCGCCGGCTGCCTGCACGCCGTCTGCCGCAACGCGATTGAGCGGCGATTCGACATACGCGATCGGGTGCGTTTGCCGCGGATTGATCAGCGGCCGCACAGCGGGATGATGTTCGGCGAGCCCAAGCACCGCTGTTCTCATCAACTCGAACCCGAACGTGGGCGGCGCCATGAACTCGGTGCTTTTCATCCCGTAGCTCAGATTCTCGCGCGCGGCGAACACGCGCTCGTCGCTATAACTGTCGAGCAGATCGGGCGATGCAATGCCGTTGACCACACAGCCGAGTTTCCAGCCGAGGTTATCGGCGTCGTCAATGCCTGAATTGGCGCCGCGCACGCCGAAGATCGGCACAAGATGCGCTGCGTCGCCGGCGAACAGTATCGAGCCGTGGCGATAACGCTCCAATGTCAACGCGTTTGCCTTGTAGACCGTGATCCAGATCGGCGACCATTCGCCCGTTTCGCCCATTGCGTCGAGCACGCTCTGAACGCGTGGAATTACGTTATCCGGCTCGATGGCCGCCTGCGGGTCTGCGTCGTCGCGAAGCTGGTAGTCGATACGCCATACGTCGTCCGGCTGTTTGTGCACGAGCACCGTGGAACCGGGATTCGACGGCGGATCGAAATAGGCGAGGCGCTCGGTCGCGCGCTCGCTGTGCAAGGCGATATCGACGATCACGTAGCGACCTTCGTACGTGGTGCCGGTGAGCTTCAGACCGAGCGCTTCACGTACGGTGCTGCGCCCGCCGTCGCACGCGACGACCCAGTCGGCGTGCATGCGCCACGCGGTGTCGCCGGTGCGCAGCGCGAGTGTTGCGCCGCGCGGCGCGTCGGAACCGTCGGATTGCTCGATGCCGGTCACACGAGTTTGCCAGCGGATGTCGATCAGATCCGCATGCCGCTCCAGTTCGTCGAGCAGGAACTGCTCGACCTGATATTGCGCGATGTTGATCATCGGCGGCAACGATTGCTCGTCGTCCTGATGCATCGTGAAGCGGAACACTTCGGTGTCGCGATAGAAGCTACGGCCTCCCGTCCACGGCAGGCCTTTTTGCAGGAAGCCTTGCACGGCGCCAAGGCGCTTGAGTATTTCCAGGCTGCGCCGCGAAATGCAGATTGCGCGGCTGCCGGTGCATACGCTGTCGTCGGCCTCGATCAGCACCGAGCGCACGCCTTGCCGGGCGAGGGCGAGCGCGAGCGTCATGCCGACCGGCCCGCCGCCGACTATCGCCACGGGCCGCCGCACGGGATCGTTTCCGTCGATGAGCGGGGGCGCCGCGCCCTCGTATTGGCGCGGCGCAAAGGGGTAGGGTTTGAAACTGCGCGTCATGCATGTCTCCTCGATTTTCGCCGCGTTTTCCGGTGCGCCGCGCCTGTGAGTGTTTTAGACGCGCGGCGATACGAAAAAAGCGATGAGCGAAGTATGGAGGAGAGCTTACGCGCGCCTGTCCTCATTTTGGGTACAGGCGCGCCACGATTCGATCCACGCTAACGGGCGCGCGGTTGGCCTATCACCGTGCTCAATCCGCGCTGCTCGCCACGTGCGAATGCTGACGCGTGTGCAGCGACGACGCGGCCAGCTGGCATTCCTCGATCATCGCGCGGAAGGTCGGTGCCGAGTGTGAAGCGGCAGTCGCACCCGTTCCTGTCTCATGCCCGTTTTCCGCGGTGCCGCCGACGCCGACCACGAGCGCCGCTCTCGGCCGCCATTGGCGTGTGCGTCGAAGCATATTGCGCAGATACGGCGGCGATTCCGGAGCGTCGAGCGTGACGATGCAGATGATCGGCGCATTCTTGTAGCTCGGCTCGTCGGCGTGCGCGCTGCGATAGCCCGAGTGCGTCGCCATGATCGGCGCAAAACCGAAGCGTCCGAGCAGTTGCACCGCAATGGCCGTCGTGACTTCGTCGAACGCGCCCCGTCCGGGCACGCAGAGCACCGCCGCTTTTTCGCTGTCACTCTGTAGTGAAGCATGCGCTCGCGTCGCACTATCGTGCCGCTCGGAAAGATCCGCTGAGGAAGCCGCGACGAGCGCTTCTGGAGACTCGGCGCGGATCAGCCGGTCCGGCAAACCATCGGCGATTTCCAGATTTTCGACGATGTCCACCAGCGCTTCGTTCACGCGGGCCAACTGGTCCGGCATCAGCACGCCGCGCATCGCGTCGTTGCGCGCGAGCTTGAGTCCTTCGAGCGCGACGGTGTCGTAGTAGTCGATTAGCGACATCTCGCGCAGCAGACGCTCCGCCTGCACGATCGCCTCATGCGGATCGTCTGCAAGAAGCCGCTGATAGAAATTCTGCGCGGGCGTGAGCGCCGGCTGGTCGCCGAGCAGCACCGTGAGAAAGTTCAGACGATCGGCATAGCGCCCAAGCGTCACGACGCACAGCGTGAGCGGCGTGGACAGCACGAGGCCGATCGGCCCCCACAGCCAGCTCCAGAAAATCGCTGCGACGACCACTGCGAGCGGCGACAGCCCCGAACGGTGGCCATATAGCAGCGGCTCCGCGATCTGCCCGGCGACCACATCCACGACGATAAAAAGAATCAGTGTGTAGACCGCCATCGTCCACTGCGGCTGGATGGCTGCCGCGAGAAACACCGCGAGAATCGCCGCGATCCAGATGCCGATGTATGGCACGAAGCGCAGCAGCGCCGCTATCACGCCGAACAGCAACGCGCCAGGCACGCCGATGATAGCGAGCCCGATCGCGATCACACCGCCTGCGCTCAGGTTCACGCCGAGTTGCGCGACAAAATAGCGGCTCAGGCGCACTGCGGCGTCGTTGATGGCTGTCGTCGTGCGATGCAGATCGCGAGAGCCGAAGAGACTGATCAGGCGGTCGCGCAGGTCCTCGCGCTGCAGCAGAATAAAAATCGTCACCACCAGCACGATGAAGGTGGTTTCAATCGGCGCGATGGCTGGCGACAGCGCACGCTGCGCGAGTTGCAACGGCGTGGGCGAAGGCTCGTGGACTTCGACGGGTGTGGGCACGGCGGGGGCGTTGCGCGCCGCCCTGCCAGTAGGCCGTGGCGGCGGCTTCGAAGGCGCAACGCGTTGCAGCGTGGCCGCCGCGCGGCTCATCAGCGAATCGGCGCGACCGATCGTTTTCTCCTGCACGGTTTCGATCTTGCGTTCGATGGCGACCTGGTACTGCGGCAGGTCGCCCGCCAGTTGAACGAGCTGCGCGCCGATCAGCGCCCCCACGGCGAGCAGTGCGGCCAGGGCGAACAGCACCGCGATGAAAATGGACGGCAACTGGCCCATATGCAGCCGCCGCAACATCTGCACGAGCGGCGCGAGCAGAAAACTGAGCAGCACGGAGAGCGTGATGGGAATCAGCACCGCGCGGCCGAAGTAAAGCGCGCAGACCACGACCACGCCGGTAATGACCGAGGCGAGACCATGCAAACTCGGAGCGGCGGGCGGATAAACGCGGTTCGACCGCCCATGCGGCGGTAAGGATATTTTCATGAGCACACTGTCCGTTTGAGTGGCGCGGCCGCTTCCGCGGTCGCTTGTAGTCTCGCGCGCGGTAGATGCGGCGGCGGCACGGTGCCGTATGGGCCACTGCGGCTGAGCAAACCCTATGCCCGGATTGTAGGCGCTTTGCGTCGCGGTTCGCCAGAACTGCCCGCTCAGCCGATATGCATGCGCAGCAAGTCGAATACTAGCGAGCTTCCATAGAGCAGCAAGCCGATGAAGCCGCCGACCACGGTCCCGTTGATGCGGATATATTGCAGGTCCTTGCCGATGTTCAGTTCGATCTGCCGCGACATCTCATGCGGGTCCCAGTTCTTCACGGTGTCGCTGATATGCCGTGTGAGGAATTGCGCGAACTCGGGCGCCATTGCGCGTGCTGCGTCTTCGAGGTGATCGTTGAGCGACTGGCGCAGCGCCGGGTCGTTCGCGAGTTCGCGGCCCACCCATTGGCCCGCCGCGACGACTCGCGCATGCAACGCCGAGTCGCTGCTTTGCAAATCGCGCTTGAGCCACGCGCGAAGTTCGCCCCACATGTCCTTCACATACAAGGCGAGCGCTTCGCCTTCCACCAGATAACGCTTGAATTCCTCGCCTTTTTCCAGAAAGGCCGGATCGCTTTTGAGCTTGACGATCAGCCTGTGCGCGGCGTCGTCGAACTTCTGGCGCAACTGGTGCGTGGGGTTTTCGCTGACCTGTTCGAGCATCCGGTTTACCGCGTTCGCGATAGTCTCGGCGCCTTTCTCGCCGAGCCACGCGGAGGGCAGGATTTTCTCCATCTTCGGATATTCGCTCTTGACCCAATCGACGATACGTTCCGCAATGAACTGGCGCGCCTGCGGTTCGCGCAGCAATGCGACGACCTGTTCGATGCCCGCGTCGAGAAGTTCCTGGTGGCGGCCGTCTTTGGTGAGCGTGTCGAGAATCGAGCCCATTGACTGCGAGAGGTCGACCTTGGCGAGCACATCGCGCAATGCGTCCTTGATGAACACCTGAATGCGCACGTCGTCGGTCAGATCGAGAATGCCGCTCGTCAGTTTCACGACGTAATTGCCAAGGCGCGCGGTGTTGGCGGGCTCGGTCAGCCAGCGCGTGATGCTCTGTGCCGGATCGTGCTTCTTGATCAGACCGACGAGCGACGGCACGTCGAGAAACTTGTCCTGCACGAACACGGCGAGGTTGTCGGCAATCTTGTGCTTGTTGCGCGGAATGATCGCCGTGTGAGCCGATACCACCGGAATCGGCACGCGCCTGAACAGCGCGGCGACTGCGAACCAGTCAGCGAGCGCGCCGACCATCGCGGCTTCGGCCACTGCCTTGATACCGTCGATCCAGACGCCGCGCGGCATCAATGCCGTGACGACGAAAACGCAGGCCGCCGCGGCGAGGAGCAGCAGCGGCGTGCGTTTGGCCTTCTTCAGTTCGAGTGCTTTGTTCATCGGCGAGAGAGCCAGGGTCCGGAAACGCGAGTTTAGCGCCGCGCGCCGCGCGGTGTGTAGGGCGAGTCGAGCCGCGCTGAATGATGCCGGATGATGGCGAATGACGTTGAAGAGCGCGGCATCGCGCCCCTTGAGCGCGATCCGGCCGTTTCGGTCGCTGTTTGCGCCGCCGGCGCGGTAACATCGAGGGTTGAACCGCGGCGGCGTGAGCATCATGCGCCGCGCGGCAATGCATTTGAACGCAATGGAGGCACAGTGATCAGGTTTCTGCATACCGCGGACTGGCAAATCGGCACGCAGTTCGGCCAGTTCGAGCCGGAGGAGGCCGCGCATCTGGCACAGGCGCGCTTCGATACCGTGCGCCGCATCGCCGACGAAGCAGCCGCACGCCAGGTCGACGCGGTGCTGGTGGCAGGCGACGTGTTCGATCTGCAGACGGTATCCGATACGGTGATCCGCCGCCTGTTCGCCGCACTGCAAGCCTTCGCGGGCACCTGGATCATGCTGCCTGGCAATCACGACGCGGCGCTCGTGGAAAGCGTCTGGACGCGTGCGCAGCGCCTCAATTGCGTGCCGCCGAACGTGCGCCTCGTGCTCGCGCCCGGCGTCGTGTTGCTGGACGCATGCCGTTGCGCGGTGCTGTGCGCGCCGCTCACGCAGCGCATTACTTACGACGACACCACCGGCTTTTTCGATACCGCCGAGACACCGCCGGGGTATCACCGTGTGGGCCTCGCGCATGGCAGCGTGAGCGGCATTCTGCAGGAAGGCATCGACTCCTCGAACCCGATCTCGCCGACGCGCGCCGCGAGCGCGCGTCTCGACTATCTGGCGCTTGGCGACTGGCACGGCCACTTTCGCGTCGACGAGCGCACCTGGTACGCGGGCACGCACGAGCAGGACCGTTTTCGCGCGAACGATCCCGGCTTCATGCTCGACGTCACGCTGAGCGAGCCCGGCGCACAACCCGCGGTCGAGGCGGTGCGAGTCGGGCAATACCAGTGGCATCGCTGGGACGAAACGATTTCCGTGCCGACCGATGTGGATTCGCTGAAGACGCGCCTCGCCACGTTGGGCAGCAGCGACGTGCTGCGCGTCTCGGTGACCGGCACGGCCGCGCTGGCCGACGCCGAGGCGCTTCATGTCGCCGTCGAAGAGACCCGCGCGCGCGTGCGTGCCTTGCGAGTCGATCTGAGCGGTTTGCAGGTGCTGCCCACTACAGAGGATCTCGCCGAACTCGGCGCGCAAAGCGGCTATCTGGCAAAAGTCGTCGCGCGTTTGCGAGGCATGCAGGAGGACCCGCAGTCCGACCCGCAACAGGTCAAGCGCGCGGCAGAGGCTTTATTGCTGCTGGCGCGGTTTCAACGCGAATTGCCGCGTGAAGCGAGGTCCGCATGAAGCTTCAGAGCATCGCAATAGAGGAATTCAAACAGTTCACCGGGCGTCTTTTTATCGACGACCTGCAGCCCGGTCTCAATCTTTTCGTGGGACCGAACGAGGCCGGAAAGAGCACGATTGCCGAGGCCGTGCGTGCGGTATTTCTTGAACGCTACAAGGCCTCGCATCTGAAGGAATTGCTGCCTTGGGGCAAGGCGAGCGGGCAGCCGTCGGTCGAGGTGAGCTTCGATCTCGACGGCGTTGCATGCCGCCTGTCGAAGCAGTTCGTCACGCGTCAGCGCTGTGAGTTGAAGATCGGCCAGGCCGTTTTCGGCGAAGACGAAGCGGAAGACAAACTCGCCGCACTGCTCGGCTTTTCGCGTGCCGCGCGCGGGCCGTTGAAGGCGGAAAACGCGGGTGTTCCGGGGCTGCTATGGGTGCAGCAGGGCGGCACGCAGGATATGCGCGACTCGACCGGTCACGCGGCGCAGTATCTGCGCGATGCGTTGTCGCAATTGTCCGGCAGCCGCGAATCGGCGGGCGAGGATGCGTTGATCGCCGCCGTGCAACGCGAGCTTCGGCAACTGCTGACCGCACGCACGCAGAAATCCACGGGGCCGCTGGCGGAAGCCGAAGCCGCGCTCGCCGCGCTGATCGCGGAGCGTGACGATCTAAACCGGCAGCGCGAACAGTTCGATGAAAACATCGCGCGGCTTGCCGCGCAGCAGCAGGCCTTCGAGGAAACCGAACGCAAACGGCCGTGGGAACTCCACGAGGAGAAGGCCGTGCTCGCGCAAAAACGCGCCGATGCGGCTGCGGAACTCGAGCGCAGCGTAGGCCAACTCGCGCAGGCGTTGAAAGTCAGTGAGGCTGAACTCGCGCTGCCGTTGCAGCACGAACAGGCCGCGGTGGAACTGGAAACAGCGGTGACGCGCGATCGTCAGCAACTCGACACGGCGCGCGCGAACGTGGCGTCGGTCGAGACCGAATATGCGCAGGCGGCAACCCGCGTCGCGCAACTTGAGCAGGCTTTTACCGATGCAAACCGCGCGCTCGAACTGGCGAACGCGGCGGTGAGTGCTGCGGATCTGCGCAACCAGATCGGTCTTCATCGTGCTGAACTGGAACGGCTCGAAACGGCGATTGCCGCCGCGAGCGAAGCCAACGAAGCGCTCGTAGCAGCCGCGCGCGCTGCAGCCGCCCTTGAAATAGACGAGGCGAAGCTCAAGCGCCTCGCATCGCTCGATGCGTCGCTGACCGTGTTGCGTGCGCGCACCGAAGCGGCGATGACGCGCATCGAATACCGGTTGAGTGGGCCGATTACGGTGGGCGATGCGTCCATCAGCGGCACGGGCGTATTGCGTGTCGACGAAGAAAAGCGGATTGGCCTCGGCGAGCTTGGCGAACTGCGCGTGATTCCGGGCGTTTCGGATCTGTCCGCGCGACTGTCGGAACTCGCCGCGCTCGAAGCGCAGCATGCGCAGTTGTTGCAAGCGCTCGGCGTCGCTTCGCTTGCCGAAGCCGAATCGAGGCACGAACAGTGGAAGGCGCTCGTCGCGCAGCAGAAGAGTCACGCGAAGGTGCTTGAAGCATACGCGCCGCAGGGCATCGACGCGCTGCGCGCCGCGTTGGCTTCGGCCACCGCGCGCTCGCAGGCCGCCAACGAGCGGTTGACGAGTTTGCCCGACGTCTCGGCCGCGCTGCCGCTCGACGAAGCCCGGCGCAGCGCCGAAATCGCAGCGTCCGCGCTGGAGAGTGCCCGCAAGATGCTGAACGAGGCAACCGAGAAGCGTTCCACCGGTATTGCAACGGCTGAATCGCTCGCGCTTCAGTTGCAGCGCAAGGAGGCGCAGCTGAGCGACCCGGCGTTCTGCCGCAACCGCGCGCAGTGGCAGGCGAAGATCGTCGAACAACGTGTGCAGGTCGAGGCGCTGACGAAGCAGCGCGAAGCGCGGGCGCGCGAACTCGAAGCCGTGCGTCTGGACGACCCGGCGGCCGAGGCGAAGCGCTATCGCGCGTCGGCGGAACTTGCGCGCCAGGACCAGCACGAGCGGCAGGTCAGCATCGCGCGTTTGCGCAGCCAGCTGGAGACCGTGGGCGCGTCAGGGCTCGGCGAGCGTCTTGCAGCGCTCGACGCAAAAGTGGAACAGGCCACCCGCCGCAAAGAGGAGCTGAGCTTGCGCGCCGGCGCGTTGAGTCTGCTCGACGAAGTGCTCGTCGCGGAACGCGATGCGGCGGTCGCCCAATTGCGTGCGCCGTTGACGGAACGGCTCGGCCACTATCTGAAGCGGATCTTCCCGCAATCGACCATCGCGCTCGGCGACGATCTGAGTCCCACGACGCTCGATCGTTATGGCCGCGCAGACACGCTCGAAGCGCTGAGCTTCGGCACGCGCGAGCAACTCGGCATTCTCACGCGGCTCGCGTATGCCGATCTGCTGAAGGCGTCCGGCCGGCCCACGTTGCTGATGCTCGACGATGCGGCCGTGCATACCGACGCCGCACGGCGGGATGCGATCAAGCGGGCGCTGATCGACGCTGCCACGCGGCATCAGATTCTGGTGTTCACCTGTCATCCGGAACTGTGGGACGACCTGGGCGTGAGGCAGCGCGCGATCGACGATATGAAGGCCGCGGCGTAACTATCCGTCGGCGCTTACTCGTACCAGCGCGGCGTGTAGACCCACTGCGCGCCCCTGGTGAAGCGGCGCGTGGTGGAGGAGCCCACGATCAGCATCGTGCGCATATCGACATCCGCTGAGCGCAGTTCGCCCAGGGTTACCGCGCGCAGCGTTGCGCCCGGCCTGCCAATGTCGCGGCCGAGCACGACCTGCGTATGCGCCGCCCGATATTCACGAACGATATCGAGCGCCTTATCGAGTTGCCACGGACGCGCGCGCGAAATCGGGTTGTAGAACGCCATGACGAGGTCCGCTTGCGCGGCATGTCGCAAGCGTTTTTCGATGATGCTCCAGGGCTTCAGGTTATCCGACAGCGACAGCATGCAGAAGTCATGGCCGAGCGGCGCGCCGGCTTGCGCGGCGGTAGCCATTGCCGCCGATACACCCGGCACGATGCTGAGCTCGACAGCGGCCCACGCGCTGTCCTCAGAGGCGTCGAGCGCTTCGAGCACAGCCGCGGCCATCGCGAACACGCCGGGGTCGCCGGACGACACCATCACCACTGACCGTCCCGCGCTCGCGAGTTCGAACGCATGGCGCGCGCGCTGCATTTCCTCGCGATTATCGGTGCCGTGCACGCGTTGGCCGGCGCGCAGCGGGCCGGCCATTTTCACGTACGTCTCATAGCCGAGAATATCGGTGGCCTGGTCGAGCGCCTTACGCGCCGCGGGCACCATCAGTTCCGCGCTGCCGGGGCCGAGGCCGATCACCGTCAGCCGGCCGCGCGCCCGTCCTATCGTGCCGGGATCGACCGCGAGCGGCGATAGAGCGAGGGCGATGCCTTGCACATGATCGTCGTGCAACGTCTCGTAGGGAATGCGCAGGGCGGCGCGTAAAAGGCTGGCCGGTGATTCGCCGATTGCGGCGTCGCAACCCGTAAAACGCAGCGGCACGTTCAGCAGCGCGGCCGCTTCGGCAAGCGCCGGTTCTGCCATGTGTTCCGATGAGCCAAGCAACGCGGCAAGCGAAAGAGACGCGAGGCCGTGCGCTTCGAGTGAGTTGCGCACACGAGCCGCGATTTCGGCGGCGGCGTTCTTGTATGCGGTTGATGTCGCCGCGCTGTTTGCCTGTGCGGGCGTTGAAGCGACAGCCTCAAGCGCCACCGCTGCGACCACACTGCGAGGATGAATCACAAGCTCGTCGTCGCGTCCATTCCACGCGCGAGGCGTGATGCGAATCGCCAGCCGCGCGGATGGCGAGCGCGGCAGTTGCGCATTGTCGAGCCACGGCGCGTCGCCTTCGACCCGCGTGCTTTCGCCGGCGAGCAGGTCCGACACGAAACGCTTACCCTGGCCGATATCGGCAAGCGCATAACCATCCGGTGGATTGAGCACACAGGTGCCGAACCGCAACTCGCCACTCGTGGTGATTGCAGGCGGTATGGCAAGTGCGGCGGCAATCTCGCGCGCCATCACGTTGACGCCAGCGAGGCCGCCGAGCAACGGCACGACGGCGCTGCCGTCTTCGGCGACGGCGAGCACCGGCGGCTCGGCGCCCTTGTTCGACAGCAGCGGCGCCACGCAGCGAATCACGATGCCGGCCGCGCACAGCGCGACAATCGGCGTGCCACGTGCATACAGGTCGCGCAGATGCGGGCTCAGTTCGGCGTACGCGACATCGGCTTCAACGCGGCCTTGCAGCGCATGCACCTGCGAATCCGCATACAGCGTCTGAATGCGCCGCGCGGTATCCAGCGCGCCCGCGCCGAGAATGACGATGGCGGGCGGCATCATCCTTGCCATTTTTCCCCCGGCACGACGAGCAGCGAGAAATACGGCGACGCCATCGGGTCCACTTCGGCGAGCGGGACGATACGCTGGTTGCCCATCGTCGCCCGCTCGACGTACAGCGCGCGGTGCGCGAGTCCGAGTTCGCCGAGCACGCGCCGCACCTTGTCGAAATTGCGCCCGAGTTTCATCACGACAGCGGCGTCTGCATCCGCAAGACGGCGGCGCAGTTCGTCTTCCGGCAGCACGCCCGAGAGCACCGACAGGCTCTGGTTGCGATACACGAGCGGCGCACCGAGCACGGCCGCGCCGCCGAGCATCGAGCAGACGCCCGGCACCACTTCGCTCTCGTAGCGCGCCGCGAGCCGGTCGTGCAGATACATGTACGAGCCGTAGAAGAACGGATCGCCTTCGCAGATCACGGCGACGTCGCGCCCCGCATCCAGATGCGCCCCGACTATGTCGGCCGCGGTGTCGTAGAAGTCGGCAATGATCGCTTCATACGAGAGCGGCGGCTCAAGCGCTTCGGTCGTGACGGGATACACGAGCGGCAGTTGCTGCTGCGTGTCGTGCAAATGCGCCTCGATGATGCTGAACGCGTTGCCCTTCTTGCCTTTCGCGACGAAGTAGGCGACTACGGCTGCTGCCTTGAGCAGACGCAATGCCTTTAGCGTGATGAGTTCCGGGTCTCCTGGACCGACACCGAGTCCATATAGACGCCCTGCACGTTGTTGCGCCGTCATTTATTCGACCTCCGTTGCCAGCGCGTTGACAGCGGCCGCAGCCATCGCGCTGCCGCCGCGCCGGCCATGCACGACGACATACGGCACGCCACGGCTATTCTCTGCGAGCATCGCTTTCGATTCCGCTGCGCCGACAAAGCCGACCGGAAAGCCCAGAATCAGCGCGGGCTTCGGCGCACCGGCGTCGAGCATATCGAGCAGATGGAAGAGGGCAGTCGGCGCATTGCCGATCACGACGACGCTGCCGCCCAGATGCGGGCGCCACAATTCGAGCGCGGCGGCCGAGCGCGTATTGCCGAGTTCGCGGGCGAGTGCAGGCACTCGTTCATGTGTGAGTGTGCAGATCACGTCGTTGTTCGCCGGCAACCGCGCGCGCGTGATGCCTTGCGCGACCATGCCGGCGTCGCAGAGAATCGGCGCGCCTTGCGCGAGCGCCGTGCGGCCTGCTGTGCCGGCATGTTCGGAGAACGCGAGATCGTCGATCACATCGACCATCCCGCACGCGTGGATCACGCGCACCGCGAGTTTTTCGAGGTCGGCAGGAATGCGCGACAGGTCGGCTTCGGCGCGGATCGTCGCGAAAGACTGGCGATAGATCTCCTGACCGTCGCGAATGTAATCAAGCATCGGTGTCACTCATGTGTCGCTTCGAACAAGGCGCGCGATCGTCTCGGCGGCCTGTTCGACTGTCAGTTGGCGCGCGACGCATCGACCGAAGCCGGGGCCCTGGTCGCGTCGAAAAAGGTCATACATGCCGGGCGCCGCGGCGAGCATCGTAAACGGCGCGCAATGCGCGGCAGCACATGAGCGCGGGCATCCGCTCAAATGCACGTCGACGCCGGCGGGCAGGCGCTTCGCGAGATTCAATGCGTCGGCTTTGGTATCCGCGAGGCTTTTCGCGCAGCCAGTGGAACCGGCGCACGCGATCAGGTGTGTGATGGCTTCGGCGCAATCGCATGCGAGGCCCAGCGCGTTCAGCGCGGCAAGCACAACGGGCACTGAGAGCGTCCGGATATCGGGCAGCAGCACGCTTTGCCACGGCGTGATGCGCAGCGTGCCGTCGCCATGTTGTTGCGCGAGCGCGGCGAGGCCGTGCAGCGTGGCCGCATCGATACGGCCGAGCGGCGGTTGACCGCCGGCATGCCATGTATCCGCGGCGCGTTGCTCATGTGCGCCGAGGCGCAGCGAGGCATCGGCGGTCGTGCTGCGACGCCAGCCGGCGAGCGTCGCGTCGCGTGTCAATGGAAAATCCACGTAGGTTTGCGCATGCTGCAATATCGCGTCCGCCGAATGCGTGTCGAGCAGGTGACGCATACGCGTGGCGTCGGCAGCGGCAAGATCGAGAAACGTATGCAGCAACGCGCGCACGAGCGCCGGAACTTGCGACGGCAGCACCGAGGCCAACGCGCCTGTCGCATCCGCATGCAATCTTTCGGACGAGTTCGCAGCGTTGCCTGATGATGGTGACTTCCCGCCGATGTGCGTGTTTGCGCTCGCGTTTGCATCCACGGTCGGGCAGCCCGCGAGCCCGAACACGAAGCGCACCGCTCCGGCCGAATCTTGTGCTGCCGCGAGCCACACGTCATGCGGGTGGTCCACTCTCGCGAGCCGCTCGCCGCCGTCGACCAATAACGCGAATTTCGGCGATAGTGCCGCGAAACGCGCTTCACTTTGCAGCAGCGTGAGAAGGGCGGTGCACAGAGGTCTGGTGTCGAACAGTGCGCATGGGTCGCGTCCGGCAGTGGGGCTGATCATGACGTTGCGCACGTCGTCAGCGGCGGCTGCATCGAGTGCGTGCGCGTTTCGATCGCGATCGCGATCGTGACCGTGATCGTGATCGTCTTCGACGGAATCGGTCGGCGCGCTACCGCCCGCTCCTGCAGAGCCGCTTGCAGCGCTCGGTCCGAGCCCCGCATCGATCAGCGTGGCGACCAGCGCAGCTTCATGGCCGGCCCGAACACCGCGCAATTGCAGATTCGCGCGATTCGTCAGTTCGATCACACCCGCCGTATGCTGCGCGCTCGCGTTGGCGATCGCTTCGGCTTGAGCCGCGCTCAATTCGCCGCCTGGCAGCTTGATCCGACAAATACCGCCGTCGCGCGCCGCCACGATCCGCAGCAGGCCCGGACACGCCGAGGGCCGCAGCGCAGATGCCGCGTCGGGCAAGACAGTGGAGGGCGAAGCTGGATTCAAGACGGACACCGGGTTAGCGTCGCGCGACGGCCCGAGCAAGCGGTCAAAACGGCATTGCTGCGGCATCGGTACACCCCGCCCGATGTTGGCTGGCACGAACAGTCTGGCCGGCAGGTCTCCTGGCTGGCAGGTCGTCGTCCGCTGCGGCCTTCCCGGTTTAACCAGTGGCGCCAAGCGCAGGCGGACTCGCTGCATACAGTTGCGGGGGCAGCCACAGCGGTAATCTTCCCGCTGTGTTCCCTGTTAGGCCCCGAAGGGCACCGGCGGCTGTATTATGCCTTTTTTCGGATAGCACAACGAGGCTGGACGCTTTGACCGGCGTGGCGCAGTGCATTGTTTGAGATACAAAATGAGGAAGGGTGCATGTCGGCGTGGCTGACGATAGTGGGCATTGGCGACGACGGCTTCGCCGGTTTGGGGCGGCCCGCACGGCGTGCGTTGCTCGAGGCGTCGGTGATTTACGGCGGCGAACGTCATCTGTCGATGTTGCCCGCGCGGCTGGCCGCGCGCCGCGCCGAGTGGCCGCGCCCATTCGATCTCGCGCCGCTTCTGGCCGAGCGCGGCGGCCCCGTTTGCGTGCTGGCGAGCGGCGATCCGATGCTGTTCGGCGTCGGCGCGACGCTGGCTCGGCAGTTGCCGCCCAGCGAACTGCGCGTGTTGCCCGCGCCGTCGTCGTTATCGCTCGCGGCGGCGCGGCTCGGCTGGCCGTTGCAGGATGTGGCCACGGTGTCGGTGGTTGGTCGGCCGTTGCCCACGCTGAACGCTTATTTGCATGACCGCGCACGCGTGTTCGTGCTCAGCGCGGACGGGCGCACACCCGCCGCGCTTGCCGACCTGCTGAGCGCGCGAGGTTTCGGCGCAACGCGGATGACCGTGTTCGAACACCTTGGCGGCGACGACGAGCGGCGCATCGACGGCCGCGCGGATCAATGGTCCCCGGGCGATGTCGCCGCGCTGAACCTGGTCGCGCTCGAATGCCGCGCCACCGAAGGCGCGCCGCGCCTGCCGCTCACCTGCGGCCTGCCCGACGACGCGTTCCGTCACGACGGCCAGCTCACCAAACGCGATGTGCGAGCGATCACGCTCGCGCGACTTGCACCGACGCCCGGCGAATTGTTGTGGGACGTGGGTGCGGGCAGCGGCTCGATCGGCATCGAGTGGATGCGCGCGCATCCGACTTGCCGGGCGATCGCCATCGAAGGGCACGCGGAGCGTCAGCGCTTCATCGAGCACAATCGCGATGCGTTGGGCGTGCCGGGCTTGCAACTCGTAGCGGCCCGCGCGCCGCAAGCGCTCGAAGGGTTAGCCGCGCCGCACGCGGTGTTCATTGGCGGCGGCGTAACAGTGCCCGGCGTGCTCGAAACGTGCTGGGACAATTTGCGCGACGGCGGCCGGCTGGTCGCGAACGCGGTCACGCTGCAAGGCGAGGCGGCGCTCGCCGCATGGCGTGACAAACATGGCGGCACGCTCACGCGAATCGCGCTTGCGGACGCTCAGCCGCTCGGTGGCTTCGATACGTGGCGGCAAGCGCTGCCGATCACCTTGTACGATGCGGTGAAGCGTTGCGCTGCCAACGGCGTCCATAGTGTTGCCGATAACCTCAACGCTGCTTCATCGGCGTGACGCTCATGCGCGACGAAACGCCTGAACAACCCGCACCGCTGCGCAGCGGCTACACGACCGGCAGTTGTGCAACCGCCACGTCGCTGGCGGCCGCGCGTCTGCTGCTCGCGGGTGTGGTCAGCGAGGTGGCCGAAATCGTGTTGCCCAAGGGCCAGCATGTGCCGATGCCGCTCGTCTTCTGCCGGTTGACCGATGACGGCGCCGAAGCGGGCACGATCAAGGATGCCGGCGACGATCCCGATGTCACGCACGGCGCCGTGGTGTTCGCGCGCGTGCGTCTGGTCCCTGAGCCAGGTGTGGTGTTCCGCGCCGGGCCGGGCGTGGGCACGGTGACGCGTGCGGGGTTGACGCTCGCCGTCGGCGAACCGGCGATCAACCCGGTGCCGCGCAAAATGATGAGCGAGCATCTTGCAGAACTCGCTGCCGAGCATGCCTATGGCGGCGGTTTCGAAGTGACGATCGGCGTTGAGGACGGCGAAGCGCTCGCGCTCAAAACGATGAACCCGCGGCTCGGGATTGTGGGCGGCCTGTCGATATTGGGCACGACCGGCATCGTGCGGCCGTTTTCGTGCTCGGCCTACATCGCGTCGATTCATCAGGGCATCGACGTTGCGCGCGCTAACGGCTATATGCATCTCGCCGCGTGTACAGGTAACGCGAGCGAAGACGCGATGCGCTCGCACTACGCATTACCCGATATCGCGCTGATCGAAATGGGCGACTTCGTCGGCGCGGTGCTCAAGCATATGAAGCGCGCGCCGGTCGAGCGCCTGAGTATTTGCGGCGGTTTCGGCAAGCTGAGCAAGCTCGCGGCGGGCCATCTCGATCTGCATAGCCGCAACTCGAGCATCGATCTTGAACGGCTCGCCGCATGGGCCGCCGAACAGGGCGCCGACGACGCGTTGCAATCCGCGATCCGCGCGGCCAATACGAGTCAGCAAGCCGTCGCGCTAGCGCACGCGGAGCAGGTGCCGCTCGGCGACATTGTCTGTGCGCACGCGCTTGCCGTCGCACGCGAAATCGTGCCGCCGCAGGTGAACGTGGAGATGTTCGCGATCGACCGCGCGGGCAAGCTGATCGGAGTCGCGCGATGACAAAGGTTCTGCTGCTCGGCGGCACCGGCGACGCTTTACGCATTGCCCGCCAACTTACTTCCGTCGACGTGTACAGTCTCGCGGGACTCGGCAAGGTGCCCGACGATCTGCCATGCAGCGTGCGGGTCGGCGGCTTTGGCGGCAGCGAAGGCATGGCACGATATATCGCAGATGAAGAGATCGGCCTCGTGATCGATGCGACGCATCCGTACGCGGCGCAGATCAGTGCGAATGCTGTGAATGCGGCTCGTCACGCGGGCGTGCCGTGCTGGGTGCTGCGTCGACCGGCGTGGCAGCCGCGCGCCGGCGACGACTGGCGCATGATCGACGGCTGGGACGAACTCACCATGGCGCTCGCGCCGTTCAGGCGACCGCTCTTCACGCTCGGACGCGAACCGCTCTCGCATCTCGACGAGATTCCGCCACATCAATTCTGGCTCGTGCGCTGTCTCGACTCGCACGAAGACACGGAACGCGCTCGCATAATCGCGGCGCGCGGACCGTTTACGCTCGAAGGCGAGCGTGCGCTCTTTGCGCTGCAACACGTCGACGTCGTGGTCAGCAAAAATAGCGGCGGCAGTGCAACCGAGGCCAAGCTCGAAGTCGCACGTGAGCGCCGCCTGCCTGTCGTGATGCTGCGCCGGCCTTCATTGCCCGCGGCGGATCGTGAATTCGAAAGCGTGGCGGAGTTGCTTGACGCGCTGCATCTGTCACGTTGAGTCGTCCGCTTGAATCAATGGAGTATTGAATGACGGTGTTTTTTATCGGCGCGGGTCCTGGCGATCCGGAGCTGATCACGGTGAAGGGGCAGCGTCTCGTGCGCAGTTGTCCCGTGATTCTCTATGCAGGTTCGTTAGTGCCGTCTGCGGTGCTCGAAGGGCATTCGGCGGTGCAGGTGGTGAACACGGCCGAACTCGACCTCGACCAGATCGTGGCGTTACTGAAAAGCGCGCATGATGAAGGTCAGGACGTGGCGCGCGTGCATTCCGGCGACCCTTCGCTGTACGGCGCGATCGGCGAACAGATTCGCAGGTTGCGCGAGCTTGCGATTCCGTACGAAATCGTACCGGGCGTGACCGCAACCGCTGCTTGCGCGGCGGCGCTCGGCTGCGAACTCACATTGCCAGACATTTCGCAGACGCTGATTCTCACGCGGTACGCGACCAAAACCACGATGCCTGAGGGCGAACAGCTTGCCGATCTGGCGCGGCATCGTGCGACGATGGCCATTCATCTCGGCGTGCGGCACCTTGCGCGCATCGTCGAAGAACTGCGGCCGCATTATGGCGGCGCATGTCCGATCGCGGTGATCTATCGCGCGAGTTGGCCTGACGAGGAAAAGATCACGGGCACGCTCGACGACATTCTCGGGAAGGTCCAGTCCACGCAGATCGAGCGCACCGCGTTGATTCTGGTCGGACAGGTCCTCGCGGCCGAAGGCTTTGCGAATTCGACGCTGTACGCGAAAGCCTGACGTATCAGAAGGCGGTCGATTGCATTCGCGCGTCGGCCATTCGACATACACGTCCGTCCATCTACCGGCAACAGCTAGTCTTCGAGCGGCGCAAGCGCTTCGACTGGCATCTTTTTCTCCGTGCCGATGGTGATGGCCGGCACGAGAGTCAGCAGCAGCACCACGAAAATCGCGATTGCAAAGATCGAAATGAACGTGAGGTGCAGCGATTGATGCAGCACCATGCGGATTGCTTCGCTACCACCGAGGCTCGCGGCCTGATTTTGCAGCAGGCTTTTCAGTTGGTCCGACGTTACGACGGCGACGCCGTGCGAGTGGCTGAGGCCGAAGTTGAGCACAGCGCCGAATAGCGTGGCGCCTAGCGTGCTGCCCAGATTGCGCGAGAACAGATTCGACGCCGTTGCACTGCCGCGTTCGTCGATTTTCACGATTTCCTGAATCAGGATGAGACAGCTGACGCTCGACGTGCCCATGCCGAAACCCATGATCAGCGAGCCGAATGCGGCGACGAGCGGCGAGCCGCCCGGCGCGAGGAACAGCAGCAGCACCGCGCCGATGGGAATGAAAGCACTGCCGCAAATCAGCATGCGCCGCAAGCCAATGCGATGAAACGACTTGGCGGCGAGCGTGGCGCCGGCCGGCCAGCCGACCATCATCATCGTGAGCGCGAGGCCCGCTATCACCGGCGAGCGATTGAGCACGCCTTGCACATACATCGGCAGGAACGTGGTTGAGCCCATCAGGATCATGCCGGACAGCAAGGTCGCGCCGTTGCACGCGGCAATCGGGCGGCGGCTCCAGAGCGCGAATGAGATCATCGGTTCTTTTGCGCGGCGCTCCTGCAACACGAACAGCAGCAGGCACACGACGAATGCACCGCCGGCCATCGATGCGTGCGCGAGGTCGTCGTCGCCCGCACAGGTGAGCGCAGTCATCAACGCGGCTATCGCGGCCATGAAAAGCGCCGCGCCCGCGAAGTCGATAGAAGGGCGCGCATGCCGCTCGGACTCTCGTAGAAACGCGATAAATCCTGCTGCGGATGCGAGGCCGATCGGCACGTTCATCCAGAAAATCCACGCCCACGACAAGTTGTGGATGATGAAGCCGCCGACCATCGGTCCCACCACCGCTGAAATCGCCCACACGCTTGCAAGATAACCTTGCACCTTGCCGCGTTCGCGCGCAGGGTAGAGGTCCGCGACGATGGTCAGCGTGACCGGCTGGATCGCGCCCGCTCCGATGCCTTGAATCAGCCGGAACGCGATCATGGCCGGCATCGACCATGCGAAGCCCGCGAGCACGGAGCCGATCAGGAAGATCGCGATGCCGGCCAGCATGACCGGCTTGCGGCCGTACAGATCGGCGAGTTTGCCGAACACCACGGTCATGGCCGTTTGCGTGAGCAGGAACGAAGAGAATACCCAGCTATACAGATGCAGATCGCCGAGTTGCGCGACGATCTGCGGCATGGCGGTGGAAACGATGGTGGCCTCGATGGCGACCATCGCCATGGAAGCCATCACGGCGGCAATGACCAAAGGACGCGACGATTGCGGATTGCGGGACATGGGGCGAAGTTGGATCAGAATAGTGGGTGCGTCCGGCCGCCTGGCGCTCGACCTGCACGCGGCGACGCATGAGCACGGCCGTTCGGAGGCGGCCGACCCCGAGTATGCACCTTGCACAGAATCTTCGCATGCGAGCGGCGCCATCGGCGCCCTGCGCCGTTTGGCACAGCACTTGCGACTTGCAAGGTTCTTTCGACACATGGAGGGTCATTATGAGGATCGAATTCACCGGACGCCGTGAAGTGGTGGCGGCGGCACGCGTCGCCTTCGAAGCCAATGTCGACGGAAAAGACGTCTGGTGCAGCGTCTCGCTCGACGCGCTAAACGACCATTTCGGTAACGGCGGGCCGTCGGCTCACGATCTCGTGGGTACGTTCGAAGCCAATCGCGCGCAGATTGAAAAGGCTACCAAGCGGGTGCTGGAAAAGAACGGCGGGCAGTCGGTGGAACTGGAGACGCGCGACTTCGACAAGACGGGGCCTTAGCATTGGCGCTGCCGCGGTCATTGCCGTCGACGGGTCCGGCATGCGCCGGGCTCGACGGTTGTTCTAGCCGATGAATCTGCGGTGGCTCAGCGGCTCGGCGGCGCTCATGCTGCGAGCCGTTGCAGCACTTGTAGCCAGTCCATGCGCCAAGCGGTGAGTTCACGAGTGCCTGGCCGATTGCGCCGCCCCGATAGCACGCCGCCATGCCTGCCGACGCCACGGCAACGCGGTATAGTTCGCGCGAACCGCCGCGGCCATGCAAGGCGTGCCGCGTATCTTCGATTATCGGGAGAACATCGTGCAGGAAATCATCGAGGGCTTGATCCGCTTTCAACGTGAAGTGTTTCCACAGCAAAGTGCTTTGTTCAAGCGCCTGTCGACCGCGCAAAGTCCGAGCACGCTTTTCGTGACGTGTTCGGACAGCCGCGTGGTTCCTGAACTGCTGACGCAAGCGGAGCCGGGCGCGCTCTTCGTGATCCGCAACGCGGGCAATATCGTGCCGTCGTATGGTCCGGAGCCTGGCGGCGTATCGGCGACAGTCGAGTACGCGGTCGCCGTGCTCGGCGTGCGCGACATCGTGATATGCGGCCATTCGAACTGCGGCGCGATGACCGCAATTACGACCAATACGAACCTGGAACATTTGCCGGCAGTGGCCGGCTGGCTGCGGCACGCCGATGCGGCGAAGGCGATCAATGCGTCGCGCACCTATCAGTCGCCCACAGAGCGTCTGGACGCGCTCGTCAAGGACAACGTGGTCGCGCAACTGGCCAATATCCGCACGCATCCGTCGGTCGCTGTCGGGCTCGCGAACAAGACGCTGCAATTGCACGGCTGGATCTTCCAGATTGAAAGCGGCGTAATGCTTGCACTCGACGGCCGCACCGGCCAATTCGTGCCGCTGCTCGAGAATCCGAACATTTACGCGGTCTGATTGACGGCGTCTGATTGCGCCGCGCATGCGGCGTGTAGCCAGTGCCGCTAGCCGCTGTAGCAGCGGAACGCCAGACTGATGCGCGGCCCAACGCGCTCATTCAGCTTGGGAATGCCGTGGTCATGGGTGAACTGCGACGCGTAGCTCATGACGAGGCAACTGCCCGGTTCGAGTTCGACATGCACTGCGCGGCCCGGGCCTTTCTTTGGACGGACCGTCATGCGGCGGCTTGCACCAAGCGACACAATCGCGATCGGCTCGCCGGGCACCAGATTCGCCGTTTTGTCGCTATGCGGCGCGACGCTGTCGTGCTCGTCGCGATAAAGGTTGAGCCCCACGCGATTGAACGGCGCGCCGACCAGCGAACGCACCATCTCGAACGCTTCGCCAAGCGGCGTGGGCAGGTCAGCCGATTCGCGCAGGAAGGTGGCGATCAGCCGGGGCACCAGCACCTCGCGCTCGTACATCATGCGCTGATAGCTGCTCCAGCCTATGTTGCGTAGCGCCTCGTCGAACCACCGTTGCGCGAGCTCGGGCGGGACAGAGTCGGGCAGGTAGCGTATTCCGCCGTCGCTGTCGCCGAATAGCGCAACGGGTTCGGGAGCAAACAGGCCTTGCTGGGACGCCATGGTTCAATGCCGGGCGCGAGCGGCCCGGCCGGCAAATAGTCGGTTCATGCAAGGCATTGTACTGTGTTTTTATACAGTATTCTTGCCCGCAGGCTGGACCTCTTGCCCGTGTCCGCGCTTGAGCCTGTTTGCGTCGTTGGAACGCCGCTACTCGCCGGGGCTGTACAGGTCGAGCAGTTTGAGCGTTACGCCGTTGGTCCAGCCGAAGCCGTCCTGAAGCGGATATTCGCCACCGCCGCCGCCGCCCGTGCCCGCTCCCTCGACCACGTATTTTTCGACCAGTTTCTTATCCGACGCATAGACGCCTTTCACGTTGGTAAGGAATCGCGTGCCGATCTGTTGGGCGAGGGCGTCGTGGCCATAGCGCTTCAAGCCCTGAATCGCGACCCAGTGCAGCGGCGCCCAGCCGTTCGGCGCGTCCCACTGTTGGGTGGTGTTGTAGGTTGTCGTCGCGAGTCCGCCGGGTTGCAATAACGTCGACTGCACTTGCTGTGCAGTCTTTTGCGCGCGCTCCGGCCATGCCGCGCCCACGAACAACGGGAACACCATGGCGGCGGTCTTGTTGTCGCGCGGTTTCGCGAGCTGCCAGTCATAGTCGCCGTAGTAGCCGTTCGGATTCCACAGGTAGCGATTGATGCCGAGCGCGCGCTTCGCGGCGCGTCCTGCGAATTCGCCGACACAGCGGAAGTCGCGCGTCTCGCTGCAGCCTTTCGCAATGCTGATCTCCAGGTGGAACATCAGGCTGTTCAGATCGACAGGGATGATCGACGTCGTGCGCACCGTCGCGAGCGTCATGTTGTCGCCGAACCAGCGCGAGCTGAAATCCCAGCCGCTTTCCGCAGTGGCGCGCAGTTCGCGGTAGACGTCGTTCGGATTGCGCCCGGTGGCTTTCTGCGCGGTCTGTATGTCCTCCAGATACGATTCGTCGCGAGGCGTGTCGAGTTCGTCCCAATAGCGGTTCAGTACAGTCCGATCGGGCATCACTACGACATTGCGGGTCGCCGAGCCGGCCGGCGTGGACTTTTCGCCCTGCATCCAGTAGCCATACTCCTTGCGCAGCGCGGGCAGATACTTCTGATAGACGCCGTGGCCTTCCACCTTCGCCGCGAGTTCCACCATGTGCGAGAAGAAGGGCGGCTGCGAGCGGTCCAGGTAGTACGTGCGATTGCCGTTTGGAATATGGCCGAACGTGTCGATCATGTACGCGAAGTTGTCGAGCATGTTGTCGACGAGGTCCTCACGGCCCGCTTCCTGCAAGCCGAGCATCGTGAAGTAGGTGTCCCAGTAGTAGCCCTCACGAAAACGGCCGCCCGGCACGACATAGGGTTTTGGCAACGGAATCAGCGAACTGTTCGGCGGCGCGCTCGTGGTCGTGCGGGTGAGGGCAGGCCATAGCCAGTTGATGTGCTCACGCAGCGTCTGATTGGCGGGCGGCGTGATGACCGGCTCGCTCGGCGGCGTGAAGTACTGGTTCACGAAGTTCGCCAGCGAAAAACCGGGCTTGCCTCGCTGCTGCTGATAAAGCTGCACGATGACGGCGGGGTCCGCATTGGGCGTTGCATCGACGAAGGTCTTCTGGTCTGGATAGATCTGCGCGGTTTGCACGGCAACGAAGAGGTCGCCGTACAGAATATCGGGCGCGGGCGGCAGAGTGCCACCTACTTGCGTGTCGGCTCGACAGACGGATGACAGCCCAACGAGGAAGGCAAAGCCTGAAACAGCAACCGCGCGATGCAAGTACTTCAATCGCGCGGCGGGGAGGGAGGGCTGAACGAGGACGCCGGGAACGCCGGACACGTTTCCGGCACGGCTAATGCTGCGCGCTTGCGATGACACAATCATGTCTCCTCCTGAGGAATGGACAACAGGATTGGTCTGCCTCTTACGCCCTCTGTTTTCATGGCCCGTGTTGGGGCGTGGCTAGCATGGCATAAAACCGGGCGCGCTTCAAACTATGCATGGTGAATGCGTTGCGCGCATTGTCGAGAGTCATGGTTGACGGTCGTTTAGTTCGGATCACGAAACGATTGCGTCGAGTGTCTGTGTCAGCGAACTTTGATCGACGCTGGTAGCTGCTACCACTGACGTGCCCACAACGCTTTTCGAATCAGGCGAAATGTCTTTGCTGTTAAATAAATAACCAATGGAATTGTTTAAATCGCTGATTCATTATTTCCATAACTTACGCATGGAATAATGTGGAAGAATAAAGCGATTGAATCTGCGTTGTTGTGAGACTGTCCATATGCTATTCTCGATTTGCCTGAGATTCCGAGCGCTTTTCTAGATCAGGCACTTGGGGCGCGTCTTCCGCGAGACGCGCCCCATTTCATTTGGCACGGAGGTTAAGCGTGTTAAAGGAAATAAAGCGAAAGTTAAATCGCAATGACGTCGCTAAAAAGCAACGTCGTAATATAGTGAAAAATAGGTTTTGAATTTCTGCGGTATTCTCCGCCGCTCAATAGCAGCCGCTATTGGATTCAGGAGATATTCAATGAACAAATACGTATTGTCGAGCCTCTCGCTCGCTCTTGCCGGCGCCGCGGGCGTCGCTCATGCACAAAGCTCCGTCACGCTGTACGGCCTGATCGATACAGGCTTGACCTATACGAGCAATTCGGGCGGCAGCAGCAACTTCCAGCAGGCAAGCGGCATTCTGAACGGCAATCGCTGGGGCCTGCGCGGTGCGGAAGATCTCGGCAACGGCCTGAAGGCAATCTTCGTGCTTGAAAACGGCTTCAATCTGTCTACCGGCAAGCTCGGTCAGAACAGCCGCGAGTTCGGGCGGCAGGCGTTCGTCGGTTTGTCGAGCAACCAGTACGGCGCCGTCACGCTGGGTCGCCAGTACGACAGCGTGGTCGATTATCTCGCGCCGCTTGCGCTAAACGGCACGCAGTATGGCGGCACGCTGGCGTCACACCCGTACGACAACGACAACCTGAACAACTCGGTGCGTATCAACAACGCTGTCAAATTCCAGAGCGTCGATTACGCCGGCTTCAAATTCGGTGCGTTATACGGATTCTCGAACGCAGCGGGCAGCTTCGCCGATAGCCGCGCGTACAGCGTCGGCGCGTCGTATGTATTCGGTGGCCTGAAGGTCGCGGCGGGCTATCTGCAACTGAACGGCGGCGGCTCGTCGACGAACACCAGCGGCGCCGTTGCGACTGGCGACTCGACCTTCACGGCGGCGCGCCAACGCACGTATGGCGCCGGTTTGAGCTATGCGTTCGGCCCGGCGAACGTCGGTCTCGTCGTGACGCAGACGCAACTGAACGGCGCGAGCGCGATCAGTTCGTCGGCATCGGGCACGAGCAGCGGGTTGGCTCTGACGGGCGGCAGCGCACGCTTCACGAACTACGAAGTGAACGGCCGTTATGCGTTGACGCCGGCGTTGTCGGTGTCGGGCGCGTACACGTTTACCGACGCGCGTCTGGACGGCGTGAGCCCGAAGTACCATCAGGTCACCGTGCAAACGGACTACGCGTTGTCCAAGCGTACCGACGTCTATGCTGAAGCCGCATACCAGCATGTGGGCAGCACCGGCAACTCGGGCATTACTGCGGACATTGTCGGCGTGAGCGCTTCGTCCACCAGTTCGCAGGTGGTCGGCACCGTCGGTATCCGTCATCGCTTCTAAGCAGTGGCGTCGAGTGCCGCATTAGCGGCACTTTGAAAAAAAGCCCGCAATTTGCGGGCTTTTCTGCGTCGCCGAGACAATGAACACCTTGCGCTCAGGCGCCGATCCAGCGCGCAATGAGCGGCATCAGCACGGGAACCACGAACGCGGTGAACACACCGTTGAGACCCATGCCGAGCCCCGCGAACGCACCCATTTGCTCGCTAACCTGAAAAGCGCGCGCCGTGCCGATGCCATGCGACGCAACGCCAAGTGCGAACCCGCGCACTTCAGGCTCGGCGATTTTCAGCGCGTTAAGAATAGCCCGGGCGAACACTGCACCGAATACTCCCGTCGAGATAACGAGTACAGCCGTCAACGAAGGAATCCCGCCGATTTCGGAAGCGACGGCCATTGCAATCGGCGTTGTCGCGGATTTCGGCGCGAGCGACGCAACCGTCTGATGCGAGGCGCCGAAGAGCGCAGCCACGGCGACCGCAGACAGTATCGCCGTCAACGAGCCGGCGACGAGTCCGCCGATCAGCGGAAACGCAAAGCGGCGCAGCTTCGGCCATTGACGATAAAGCGGCAACGCAAGCGCGACCGTCGCGGGGCCGAGCAGGAAGTGCACGAACTGCGCGCCCTCGAAGTAGGTGGCGTACGGAGTGCCCGTGATTTCGAGCAGCGCGACCAGCAACGCGACCGCAATCAACACCGGATTAGCCAGCGGATTGAAGCGCGCCTTCGCATACAGCGTCTGGGCGATCAGGTACGCGATCAGCGTGATGGTCAGGCCGAGCAATGGGCTCGCTGCGAGATAGACCCAGAGTGCGCCGAGCTTCGGTAAGGCGGTCATTGTGCGGCCTCGCGGTTGGCGTCATTGTGCAACTGCCGGCGCATCAACGCGCGCGTGACGAGCGCGGCCACCGCAATCGCGAGAGTCGTGCTGACGGCAATCGACACGATCACCGCAATGGCGTCGCCGCGAATGCGGCTTGCCGAGACCATGATGCCGACGCCTGCCGGCACGAACAGCAGCGACAGGTGCCGCAACAGTTCGAGCGCGGTGGGTTCGATCGCATCGGCTGTCTGCGGACGCATCATGACAAAGCCGAACAGCAGCAGCATGCCGATCACGGGACCCGGCACCGGCAAATGAAACACGTAAGACACACCTTCTCCGAGGCATTGAAAAGTAAGCAGGGCAGCCAGCGCGGCAAGCATGTAGATCTCCAGCAGGAAACGGAAATGCGGCCATTGTGTACCATGCAGATAGTTCCGTGGACCCCGCGAGCAGATTGCGGCGAGCCTTGCGTACAGAAAGTTCTCCATCAATGACTTGTTGCAGGACGACAGCCATGCAAATCGAGCCGTTTCAAATCGCCGTACCGGACGAGGACATCGACGATCTGCGTCGACGCATTCGCGCGACACGTTGGGCGCCCGCTACGCCGTCTGCCGCGTGGCAGCAGGGTGTCGATTCAAACTGGTTGCGTGAGCTCGCCGACTATTGGGCCGGTCAGTTCGACTGGCGCGCGTCGGAACAGCGCCTGAACCGGCAGCCGCAATTCGTGGCCGACGTTCAGGGGCAGCGCGTGCACTTCCTGCATCGGCGCGGTACGGGACCGGCACCTTATCCGCTCGTCGTTACACATGGCTGGCCGGGCTCGTTCGTGGAGTTCGAGGCGTTGATCGAGCGGCTCTGCGAACCGGCGGCGTTCGGCGGCGATCCCGCTGATTCGTTCGATGTGGTCGTGCCTTCTCTGCCGGGCTTTGCTTTTTCGCCGCCGCCCGCGCAGTCCGGCATGTCCGCGTTTCAGGTCGCGGATCTCTGGACATCGCTGATGCGCGGCCTCGGTTATCAGCACTTCGGCGCGCAAGGGGGCGACCTCGGCGCCGGTGTGTCGGTTGCGCTCGCGGCACGGCATCCGCAGATGGTCGACGGTATTCACCTCAATTTTCTGCCTGGGTCGTACGAGCCCGCAATCGGGGCGGCCCAACAACCGTTGACGCCGGAAGAAGAGCGCTTTCTGCGTGAGAGAAACGAGTGGGTAGCGCTCGAAGGCGGCTACGCGCACATGCATGCAACGAAGCCATTGACGGTCGCAGCTTCGCTGAACGATTCGCCGGTAGGGCTCGCCGCTTGGATCGGCGAAAAATTCCGCGCATGGAGCGATTGCGAAGGCGACGTCGAACGGGTGTTTTCAAAAGACGATTTGCTGACCAACATATCGCTCTACTGGTACACGCAAAGCATTGGCCCGGCGATGCAGATGTATTGGGAGAACCGCCTCGCGCCGATGCGTTTTGCCGACGGGCAACGTGTCGTGCCGCCCGTCGGCTTCGCGCGTTTCCCGAAGGAGATCAGTCGTCCGCCGCGCAGTTGGCTCGAACGAACCTTCAACGTGGTGCAATGGACCGACATGCCGAGCGGCGGGCATTTCGCAGCCATGGAGAAGCCGGACCTGCTCGCCGCCGAAATCCGCGCATTCTTCCGGCCGCTGCGGACGTAACGCATTGAATGATGCGCGAAGAGCCGCGCGTGGCTGTCGTGGCAGTTCATCGGATGGCCGCGCTGAATGTTCGACGAAGCATGCGTCGCCTGCTTGTGGATAAACATTGTGCGAGGTTCGGCAAAGCGATGGAACCACCGGAGGCCTGCGGGCGGCGTCTAGACGCCGAGTCGGTGCGAGCAGACACGCACGGTCCTACGTAGACGATGCCTCGTGAAAGCCGTGATAGCGGAAGTCGCGCGCCTCCACCGGTTCGTCAAGGCGGACGGTAGCGCCCACCGACAGCAGCGTCTCCACCGTAACACTGCGGTTCGATACAAACGTCCATTCCGCCGGCTCGGGCGACACATCGGGCGTCGCGCGAATTCGTTCGAGAGCCGCAAGTAGTTCGCTGCTTCGCGGCGCATGAATAACAAAGCCTTCGTTTGCAAGCGACGCATGAGTAATCGCCAACTCGTGACATAAGCGCATACGAAGCGGCGCTTCATTTTCCGCCGTGCGGCGCGATAGTTCGATCAGCCCCCGCGTCGTCTCGTCCACCAACACACCGTGCCGCTGCAACGGCTTCGTATTCCATGCCTCGGGCGGACACGCCTTGTTTGCAGGCGTCAGCGAGACGAAAGGATTGATCTCCGCCGGATAGATGCGACACACGAGTGGCCGCTCTTCATAGATGCCGCACAGCATGTCGGCACGAAGATTCGGACATGGACCCGCGAACGCGGCCGCGAGAATGATCGACACGCGCACGGGCAGCGAACCGCTCGCCGCGGGTGTCGAGCGCGCTTTTCTATAGTCCGCTTGCGCATTGGGCGGCTCGGGATCGGCCGGCCACGGAATCGCCTCGCAAATCAATTCCATCTGTCCGCCTCGCGCGAGCCAGTCGCTCGCCTCGGTCAATGTCAGCGGCAAGCGCAAGTCGTGGCAGCACTTGCCGCACGCGGTGCATTCGAAGTCGATGTCGTCCACGCGAAAGTCCCTTTTTAATTCGACGTTCGGCTTGGTCGCGCGAACGGCGAACTTCTGACAGCAGACTGCGGAAAAAAGTATCGCGCAAAAATCCTTGACACTGCCCGTCGAATCTCTATAGTTCACCACATGGTGAAGTGTCCAGTCAGTCAACTCGATCGTACTTTTTCCGCGCTGGTAGATCCGACCCGGCGGGCCATACTCGCTCGTCTGGAGCGAGAGCCGGGCCTTTCTGTCACGGAAATCGCGCGCCCGTTGCCGCTCAAGTTGCCGGCCGTCATGAAGCATCTCGACGTGCTGAGCGACGCCGGCCTGATCACGCGCGCCAAGCATGGCCGCACCGTGTCAGTCGATCTGGTTGCCGGCCCCATGGAAGAGGCCATGGCGTGGCTTAAACGCTATGAACGCTTCTGGTCCGCGAGCCTCGACCGGCTTGCCGATTTTGTCGAAGGAGGAGAGTGAGCGATGCAGAAACCCAGTTTAACCATCGTGCGCCGCCTCAAGGCGCCGCCGCAGAAAGTGTTCGCAGCGTGGACGAGGCCGGAGTTGATGGCGCGCTGGTGGGGACCTGACGCTGGTCCGGTATTGAGCGCCGAAGCCGATCCGCGTGTGGGTGGCCGGTTTCGCGTGGTATTCCAGACGCTCGACGGCGAAACGCATGACTGCCGCGGCGAATATCAGGAAGTCGAGCCGGACCGTAAGCTCGTCTTTACGTGGGAATGGGTGACGTTGCCGGAGCGGCGCTCACTTGTCAGCATCACGTTCCGGCCGATCGACGATGGCACGGAAATGAACTTCACCCACTCGCAGTTCTTCGACGAAGCCGCACGCGACGGTCACGACGCCGGGTGGAAGGGCGCGTTTGAGAAGCTGGATGCACTGATTGCGGAACTCGGCAATACGGAACTTTGAAGAGGCAGCATCGAATGAAGTGAACCATCACGGAGACGTCAAATGAAGCTTTACTATGCGGAGTCGTTAGCGCCGCGCAAGGCATGCGCAGTAGCTAAATATTTAGGGTTGCCAATTGAGTACGTCTATGTCGATCTGGGCAAAGGCGAGCACACTGCGCCCGCTTATCTGGCGCTCAATCCGAACGGCAAGGTGCCGTGCCTTGTCGATGGGCAAAGAAGCATCTGGGAAGCGGACGCGATCATTTGCCATCTCGCGCAACGCGGGCAATCGCCGTTATGGCCGCAGAACGCCGAGCAGCAGACCGACGTGCTGCGTTGGCTAAGCTGGAATAGCCAGCACTTTTACCGCCACGGCGGTTTGCTTTACTTCGAACACCTGATAAAACCGGCAATCGGTCTGGGCGCGCCTGACAGTGCGAAAGTCGCAGAAGCACAAGGGTGGTTCCGCAAACATGCGGGCGTTCTCGACCAGCATCTGCATGGGCGTAAATGGTTGCTTGGCGATCAGATGAGCATCGCTGACTTCTCGGTCGGCGTCACGCTGCCTTATGCGGCAAGCGCGAACATGCCGCTAGACGAGTTTCCCGAGGTAATGCGCTGGCACGATCGGCTGAGCGAGCTTGAGGCGTGGCGCGATCCGTTTCCTCTGAGGCGGGCCCAGGCGGTTGCGGCCTGAGACGTTCAACTGCGGTGCGATCGTTGCATCGCCGGTGACGTGCACCACGTCCGTTCTTAGCCGCGGGTCGGCAGTGCGCGGACTCGCGGCCATGTGCCCCATGACCCATTCGCACACCGGTCTTTTTGTGCGCTGCGTTGAACTCAATAGCTAGTACAAAAATCGATTCGCAATTCGTTATTTGCGTCCTGCTCGCCTTAGCACATCCGGCATTGAAAAATAAAAAAGTTTTTCGTAGTCCAATCCGGAAAAACCGCTATTTAGAGTTTTAACTCGGATCGATTACGTCCGGCAACCAACTCGCATACATCGCGTGGCAATTCAGGAAAGATTGTGAAAGGAAGTTGACACGATAACGTTTGCCAAACTAGGCTACGCACTGTCGTCGAAAACTGATCCTGGTTTCCGGTTCTGCCTGTGAGGTCCGGTGGGCGGCGCTTTGCCCGGCGATCGTCAGAGCGTAGTTATGCGTTTCTGAAAGCTTTGTAATAAATAAGCATTCGAATCTTAAAATCAGCCAATTAGTGCTGAGGACGTAACACGTCCATATTCTGGCTAGCAATTCGGTGCTAGTGCGGGAGACCTTTGTCGCTGAAAAAACAGAAACACGGCTCAAGTGGCTCAACGCACTTCTTTATACCGATATTGTCAGTCGAGGATTAAAATGCGTATAAATTTCCGATCGCAGGTGCAGTGCCTGGCGTTAGCCGGAATAATGGTAACGGCCGGGTGCGGTGGAGGAGACGGCTCCTCGTCATTGACGAGTAAATCCGCACAGGGGCCGGCGGGCGCATCCGAAGTCGCTCAGGTGCCGCCCGCAAGTGCAGTGCTCGCGGATACGTCGATCGACAAGACCGTGCAGCCGGTCGAATTGCCGAACACTGTCATGCCGGTCAACTACAAACTGTGGTTCCGGCCCAACCCGGCGCTGTCGTCGTTCGACGGTCGCGCAGACGTGCAGATCAAGGTGCTCAAGGCCGTCAATGCGATTACGATCGCAGGCCATCGCGTGAAGTTCACCAACGGCACCATCACGCTTCAACCGGGCAACATCGCGTTGATCGCCACGCCGCAAGACGACGGCGACTTCTATCAGCTTCGGCCCGTGAGCGGTCAGATCGCCGCCGGCAACTACTCGCTCCACATGGAGTGGAGCGGCATCATCAACTTCAAGAGTTATGACGATCCGGTCGCGAAGACGGGCGGCAGTTGCGGCGAGGATCATTACCCCGGCTGCTCTGCAGCGGAGGGCGTATTCCGCGTCGATCTGAAGGCGACCGACGGCACCACGAGCGGCGCGATCCTCACGCAAGGCGAGTCGAATCTGGCCCGGCAATGGTTCCCGGGCTGGGACGAGCCGGCTTTCCGGCCGACCTATGAGGTGAGTGCGGAGGTGCCGCGGAACTGGAACGTCGTGTCGAACGCGGCGGAAAAACCCGCGGTGAATGTGGATAGCGGCTACAAGCTGGTGTCGTTCGAAAAGACGCCGCCGATGCCTTCGTATCTGCTCTTCTTCGGCGGCGGCCAGTTTGACATTCTCGAAGACGACTTCACGAGTCCGCTGCCTGACGGCAAGGGGCTGCATCTGCGCATTTTCACGCCGCCGGGCATGCGGGACTGGGCCAAGCCGGCAATGCAGCAGACCAAGCAGGCGCTGGATTACTACTATCGCTACACCGGCATCCCGTTGCCGCTCACGAAGTTCGACACGGTGGCTGCCAATGACGCGTTCAAGGAAGAGAAGGACCTGAACTTCGGCGGCATGGAGAACTGGGGCGCCATTCTCGAATTCGCCGACGACATCCTGCCCGCGCCGGGCACGACCATGTCCGACTATGGCGTAACGGTGCTCACGCACGAAGCGGCGCACCAATGGTTCGGCGATCTGGTCACGCTCGACTGGTGGGACGATGTGTGGCTGAACGAATCGTTCGCAACGTTCTTCGAAAACAAGACGAAGGTGCGTTTCTTCCCGGACCGGTTCAGCTGGGTCGACGACGTGAAGAACAAGTATGCGGTGATCAACGCGGACCTGAAGTCGACCTCGTTCCCGGTGCAGCCGAACTTCAACGGCTGGGCGTCCAACGACTTCGTGCTGAGCGCGAGCGCGTTCACGTACGACAAGGGCGGCCATGTGCTGAAGATGATCGAAAACTATCTCGGCGAGGAAACCATGCGCCGCGGTCTGCAGCAGTATCTCGCCGACTATTCGCTTGGCAACGTCACGCCGAAGCGTCTGTGGGATGAGCTGGCAAAGGCGAGCGGCGAGCCGATGGTCGCGATCGGCGACAGCTTCGTGCGGCAAACCGGCGTGCCGTTGATATCGCTCGACACGCAATGCGATCTGACGACGAACCAGACCATCGTGACGCTGAAACAGTCGCCGTTCCCGAATCAGAACCAGTATCCGGGGACGCAGTGGACCGTTCCGCTGACGCTCGCGTATGGCGACGGACTGACCTCGCGCAAAACGCTCGCGCTGAAGGACCCGCAAACGCAGGTGCGGCTCAACGGCTGCTCAGCGGTGCTCGCGGACCCGAGCGGACTCGACTACTACGTGACGAACTACAGCAACAACGCGTGGAGTCAGTTGCTCGCACAGGGCAATGCGCTGAAGGATCCTGTCCTGCTGACGAGCTTGCAACTCGAAGCAAAACTGCTCGTGGCACACGGTCTTGCGGACCCGTCGCGTGAAACGAGCATCGGCTCGTTCAGTTCCGCTAACGCGATGGTTGCCCGTCAGTTGCTGAAGACGCCGGCGCCGACGACGCAGTCGCTGCGTCCGACGATCCGCTATCAAGGCAAATTGCGGCAAAAGGCGCAAGGGGAGTAACGCGCCAAGCCGGCGGCCATTACCAGCGTGTTAGCTGCCGAAGGTACAGTGGCCCGCATCGTTCGCGCGATGCGGGCCACTGCGCTTTTGCAAGCGACGTCAGCGTTACCGCATTACCGGCCATATCCGCTCAATGCATGGGCAAGCGGCTCCGCTAAGCGATCGCACAATAGCGCCGAAATCTCATCGATGTACGCCACTCGCGCCTGCGCGTGTCAGCAAAAGGCGCGCAGCCGCGCCCGAGCGCTCCGGTGAGAATGTGTGACTCCTGTGCGCGCCGGACGTGGCGTTAAACATTCCTCGTTTAGTGGATGGCGCAACCATTTCTGGCGCCGCTCGGCGCAGCTATTCGACGCGAGGCGTAAACGGCAAGCGCGGCAAGCGCGCCGCGCGTTCAGTTAACCGGCCTGCAGGCGCGAAAATTGCATGGTACTGAGCCCCTGGCGCATTCTGCCGACCGAGCATCAAGGCTGGCGGCGCTTTGCGCCCGCTCCGACGTCAGTTGAAAGGCCACTGCGTTGTTGTATATGCATGGGCGTTGAACGTTTTACCCGGGTTTCAGACGCGAATGCGCGCTGCCGAACAGACGTCGGCAGCCGCGCCGCGTGTTGTTGTCGCTACCGGACGAGCGAGTTACATTCTTCCAGCAGCGTTTGCATCGACCGTGCGAAATAGTGAGACCCAGCCTGATGGAGCGTCAGACGGAAGAATTCCGGAGCGTATTGCGATGTATAACGATCCCGACTTGCCTCCTGTCCGCGGACATGGAGACGATGCGCGCTTCGATAGCGGCGATGTGGAAGACTCAGGCGTGACGCCCCGCTTCGGACGCCTCGCGCTATGCGTAGCGGCGGCGAGCGCGCTCGCGTTCGGCGTGGTGGGCACCGTGGCCTACGGCGTCTGGTTCAATAGCGACCAGCAGACGTATGCCGAGGCCATCGCCCGCGCGCGCCAGGCGTTGCGTATGCCCACGCCGAACAACATGGCGTCGGCGCTCGCGAAAGCGTCCGCGCAGGCAGACACTACGCTCGCCACCAGCGCGCAGGCTGCACCGCCTGCAGCCGCTATCGTGGGAGCGCCGCTCGTGACATCCGCGATCAGCGCCCCGGCACCGGCACCAACACCGGCACCGATGCAGGCACCGACACAGAGTCCCGGGCCCGTCACCAGCACGCCCGCAGATGCGATTGCACTGCTCGACCTGCCGGCGGTTCCCGCGAAGTCGCCGGTGTCTAGCACGGAGAGCCGGAAGCCGTCGGTGTGGTCCGGACAGATCAGCCGTCCGGAGGACGAAGAGGAAGTGCTCGCGGACAGTGCCGAGGCTGTGCCGTCGGGCACGGAAACCGGCGCGGCCGTTTCGCCTCGCTCAATGCAACGTACTGCCGCCGCGGCGGATCCGGCCTCGCCGCAGCTGGCATCAACACGTCCCGCGCGAGCAGCGAAATACGCGCAGCAGGAGCGCCGCGCTTCAGGGACCAGCGCACGACGTAAGCCCAATCTGTTTGCAAGAATGAGCTCCTTCTTTCGACGCGTAAGCTACCGACAACATGGCAGCGGAAGTCAGCAAGACCCCTACTCGCATCCCTGAAACGCTCTTTGCGTTGCCCCGCGAATCCGGCCGCGCCAACGGATGGCGTCTCACGCCCGGTCCCGCAACCGTCGCCGTGGCGTCGCTGCTGTGCCTGCTGATCGGCCTGCTGTATCTGGCGTTGCAGATCAGAACGGTATTCGCTGATCAGGTCAAACAGGAATATGCGGGTCTCGTGCTCGAAGCCGTCGAGCGAGCCGAGACCGCGCGTGCGCGCGTGGGCGTATGGGACCAGGTGCCGCACGCTCACGATGCCGCAGCGGAAGGGTACGGGCAGGCGCGCGCCGAACTGACGCGGCGTCTCGCGTCGCTAGCCGCGCTCGTGAATGCGAGTCCTGCGAATGCGCCGCGTATTCCGTCGTCGGTGTTATTGCCCGACGCGACGTTCGGCGAAATGGACAGGTTGCTCGGCGACGCGTCGTCCTACTGGCACACGCAACGCGATACCTATAGCGCGGACATGCGCAAGCGAATCACGGGGATCGCGCACATGCTCATCGCGGTGGCGGCGCTGCTCTTCTGCCTGCTGATTACGGCGCTGGGCATGTATGCCAAACGCAACCGGCAGTTGGCCGGCCAGTCGCACGAATTCAAGCACGCGGCGCTGCACGATCCGATGACCGGGCTCGCGAACCGGCGCAAGCTTTTCGCCGCGCTGGAGGAGGCCGCTGCCCAGGCGTCGATGTCGGTCAGCCCGCGCAAGATGGCCGTGCTGTATGTGGATCTCGACGGCTTCAAGAAGGTCAACGATTCACGCGGTCACCGCGTGGGCGACGAGTTTCTGGTCGCAGTGTCGCGGCGTTTTCGCGAATCGGTGCGCAAAGAGGACGTTGTCGCGCGCATTGGCGGAGACGAATTCGCAGTGCTGGTTCAGGAGTTCGCCGAGCAGGAGGAGTTGCGGCAGATCGCGCAGCGCCTGATCGCCTGCGTGGCCCGCACCGACGAACAGATGGGCATGGGCATGGTTCGCGCGAGTATCGGTATAGCGAGCTACCCCGATCTCGTCGACGACTATTGCCGCCTCGTCGCTGCCGCCGACGAAGCGATGTATCGGGTCAAGCGAAGCGGCAAGAACGGCTTCGCGTTTGCCTCGCGCGCATCTGAGGCGCGCGTCGGGTAGCCCGGGCGTTGCGATCTCAAGCGGGAAGCGGCTGCACCTTTGATGAACCGGCTGCGCCTTCGCGGCGCAGGCCCTTCATTACCGTCAGACTCCAGCCATCACGCCGTCAATCCATCACGCGGTTCGCGCCAACTCGCCCACACCCGCATTGAACGTATCTTCGCTGCGAACTCGCCGTGAGTTCGCCGGGGCTGCAGTTCTTGCGCGGACAGGCGCCTTGCGAACACGCGTATCGGGCACCGCAGGGTGTGCGTCGACGAGACCCGCATATAACGCAAGATAGTTCGCTGTCGACACTTCCCAGCCCGAGTCGCGGTTCATCGCATTGCGCTGCAACGCATGCCACGACGCCGGCCGCACGAACGCGGCCAACGCACGGCCGAGCGCATGCACGACGTCGTGCGGATGCTCACCATCGAACAGGAAGCCGGTCGCGCAATCTTCGTCTCGCGCTTCGTGCGGCGCGTAATCGACGATCGTATCCGCGAGGCCGCCTACGCGCGAGGCCACCGGGATCGTGCCGTAACGCATCGCATAGAGTTGCGTGAGTCCGCACGGCTCGAAGCGGCTGCCGTGCAGCAGAATGTCCGCGCCCGCGTGCAGCATGTGCGCGCGCGGCTCGTCATAACCGATCTGCACACCCACACGCGCCGGCCACGCGGCGGCGAGTTCCTGCATCGCATGTTCGAGCCCGCGTTCGCCTTGTCCGAGAATTGCGAACTGCAGACGCGGATGCTCTTCAAGCAGTCGGGGCAGCGCGTGCACCACCACGTCGGCCAGTTTCTGTTCGGTGAGACGGCTGCCTATCGCAACGAGCGGGGCGAACGGGTCGCGCGTCAAACCAAATGCCTGTTGCAATTCGCGCTTGCATGCCTGCTTGCCGGCGGTGTCGTCGACGGAATAGGGGCGGGCGATGTATTCGTCAGTGGCCGGATTCCACACGGACATGTCGATGCCATTCACGATGCCGCTCAGTTTTCCTATCTGTGCCTGCAGCACGCCTTCCATTCCGTGGCCGAAGTGCGGCGTGAGAATTTCGCGTGCATAGCGCTGACTGACGGTCGTCACGCGATCCGCATGGACGATCCCGGCCTTCATCATGCTGAGCGAACCATAGAACTCGATGCTGCGCTCGTCGCTCAGTGCAGGCGCGAGCAACTCCGGCGGCACACCGATCCAGCCGCCCATCGCGAGCGGATGATTGCCCTGGAACGCAAGGTTGTGAATCGTGTAGACGCTTTTCGCGGCGACGCCTGCGAGCCGCATGTAAAGCGGCGTGAGCCCTGCATGCCAATCGTGCGCGTGCACGATGTGAGGGCGTTTCAGGTTGCGAACGCCGCGCGCGACACGCGTGGCCGCCGCCGCCAGCGACGCAAATCGCGTGAGGTTGTCGAGATAATCGTGTCCTTGCGGGTCACGGTACAAGCCTTCGCGCGCAAAGAGGTGATCCATTTGAAGCAGCAGCACCGTTACGCCGCTATCGGGCATGCGGGCGCGCAGCAAACGCGCGTCGCCGCCCGGCAGACCGGTCATCCGCGCAACGTAAGTGACATCGACGGCACGCTCGAGGGCGTCCGGATAAGCAGGCATGAGAATCGAGACGTCGACGCCGGCATCGCGCAAAGCTGCGGCATAGGCGCTGACCATGTCGCCGAGTCCACCCGACTTGGCGAGCGGTAGGGCTTCGGAAGCGACAAGTAGTACGTTAAGCGGCAAGGTGGCCCCCAGAGGACGCGTTTTTGCACTTGTGCAGTGCGGCGGATTCACAGGGCCAACTAACAGCAAGCCGTGTGCCCAGCGCCTGCATTGGTTTGCGGCTGGCTCACGGCCATGCTGCAGTGCGTGAAGTTCGCTCTCCGACGCACCCGGTCCGTTCGGGCCAGGCTTTTCTTCATGCGAATGTAGTTTTGACCTCCTGAATTGCCTGGCGGAAACAAAAAAGCCGTCGCGCGAGGCGACGGCTTTCAGTAAGCGCAAGGTGCGCTCGATTCAATGCGCCGATGCGTGCGTATGCTCGACGCGTCCGCTTTGCGTCATCGCACTGACAATGATGAATACGACGATGTTGACCGCCAGCGCCACGAAGCCGATGTTCACGTCTTTCAGCGCGTCGGGCAGGAACGGCATTAGTTGCCCGATCGTCAGATGCATGGTCGTGGTAATCGCCACCACGGCGACGCCCGCAACGATGCCGCAAAACGCGCCCTGTTTGGTCGCGCGATTGCGCGGGAAAAGGCTGCAGATAACCGCGGGGAAGAGTTGCGTGACGAAGCTGTAGCCCATCAGCAGCAAGGCGACGATGGTTTCGCCGCCGTGCAGCGTGAAGGCGACCGCCACGAGCGCGACGACCGGCACCAGGATTCGCGCGAGATTGGCAACCGTGGCGTCCGTCGCGTTGCGGTTCACCATGCCGCGATAGACGTCGTTGGCGAGCAGCGTGGATGCCGAGGTGAGAATCATCGAGCCCGGCACGAGCGCCGTCAGAATGCCGGCCGCGCCGATCACGCCGACGAACCAGGGGTCGAAGGTCTGCAGCGACAGGCGGAACAGCGACAGGTCGATGTCGCCGCCCTTCAGACCCGGCACCTTCAGCGTCGCGGCAAAGCCCACGAAGAACACGAACAGCAGGATCAGCTGGTAGAGCGGCAGCACCATCGCATTGCGGCGGAAGATGCGCTCGTCCCTAGCCGTGAATATCGAGCCAAAGGTGTGCGGCCACATGAAGAAGCCGAGCGCAGTGAGCAGAACGGTGGACTGGAACCAGGTGACGCTCGAACCCTTGGCGGGGAAGGTCAGAAAGCCGGGACGGGCGGCGTCGATTGCATGGAACATTTCGCCGAGGCCGCCGTAGTAGTGCAGCGGCAGATAAATGCCGAGGAACAGCACGATCGCGAGAATCAGCAGATCCTTCACGACAGAGTTCCATGCCGAGCCGCGGACGCCGGACACGATCACATACACCGTGACCACCGCGGCGCCGATCCAGATCGCAGCGGTCGACGAGATCGCGCCATACGAAGCGGTTGCGACGATGATGCCCAAGCCCTTTAACTGCAGCACGAGGTAGGGGATCAACGCGGCCACGCCAACCAGCGCGACGAGCGTGCCGAGCGCGGGGCTTTCGTACTTGCGGCTGAAAAAGTGCGGCTGCGAAACGAGATGGTGCTGTTTTGCGTAGCGCCAGATCGGCGGCAGCATCCAGTAGGAAAGGATGTACGCGAGCGTGCCGTAGGCCAGAATGTAATAGACAGGCGCGCCCTTGCCATAGGCAAAACCGCTGCCGCCAAGGAACGTGAAGGTCGTATAGATTTCGCCGGCCATCAGCAGAAACACGAAGGCGGTGCCGAAGCTGCGGCCGCCCACTGTCCACTGTTCGAGGCTCATGTCATGGCCATGCTTCGCGCGCACGCCGAGAAAGAGCGCAAAGAGCGTAATGGCTGCAATGATAACGAGTGCGCTCATGGCCGGACCTCCTCGCCGTCAGCGGCGACGTGCCGGTTCGAAGCGTCGAGCCGGTACACGATCGCCATGATGATCGAACTCAACACCACCCACGCGACGATCCAGCCCAGCACGAACGGCATGCCGAGCACAAGCGGCTCGACCCGGTTCACAAACGGGACACCGAGCAAAATGCCGATGAACGGCAGCGCGGCGAGTACACGAAGCAACATGGGGCAACTCCTCGAACTGTAAGTACGTCTCGTTGAAAGTGCGGCTTCGCTGGCGACTGTATGCCGGATGCTTCGGTCCCGTAAAGTAAGTCAAAAAAGTGTAGGCTTTTCGAAAGTTGCGGACGCATCGATCGGCACATCGAATGTGAGCTCGTGTTGCGCCGCAATGTGCGACGCGCGCGAGTGGACGTCGGGATGCATCCAGAACATTCACGCCTTTCTATATAGGTTCGGGTTCTACCGGGTTCATATCGCGCCGCGCTATGATCTCGCCACGCAACGCGCGCAGGTCTGAGGCTTCGGCGCTTCAGTTCAACTACACGGCGCGGCGCACCAGTGTGCAGCAGTCGCAGTGCCTGGGCCGCCGCTCGACACGGATCGCATATGGTCGAAAGTCTGATCTCGGACATTCTGTTCGGCTTTACCGGGCTGATCAGCATCATCAACCCGATCGGCATTGCTTTTGTCTTTCTTGACCGGACCGCCTCACTCACCACCGAGGAACGCACCGCACTTGCAAGAAAGATCGCGGTCAATGTCGTGTGCGTGCTACTGGTGGCGTTTTTCATCGGCACGCCCATTCTGCATTTCTTCGGAATTTCAATGCAGGCGCTGCGGATTGGCGGCGGACTTGCTGTGGCGGTGGGCGGCTGGCAAATGCTGAATGCGCCCGATACACAGCCCGCCGAACAGCCGACCGTCAAGCGCGTGGATGCCGAGAACGCGAAGGCGAGAGCGTTCTTCCCGCTGACCATTCCATTGACCACCGGACCGGGCTCGATTGCCACGGCCGTCGCGCTGACCGCGAACCGTACGCACAAGCTGTCGGAGTTCGTGCTGTCGAGCATCGCGTCGGTTGTGATCTCACTCGCGGTCGCGCTCACGGTCTATCTGATCTACAGCCGTGCCGTCATCTTCGCGCGGTACCGTGGCGTCGAAGGTACCAAGGTAGCGATGCGCGTTTCGTCCTTTCTGTTGCTGTGCATCGGCGTGCAGATCATGCTGACCGGTTTCTCGGAGTTCCTCATTCCGATCGCGACGATGCAGCCGGCGGTGAACCGGTAATCGATGCGGTACTCAGACGGCAGCCTTGCAGTCGAGTCCATGCGTCGCAAAAGTCTATTGCGCGAAACGGGTAGTTCGCCGAGCGCGCATCGCCTATAGTTCGGCGGCACTGCGTGTAGTTTTACAACATCGCGCGTGCCATCTCCTCTGGCAGCACCTGGCGTCGAGCCGCATTACTTCGAGCCGCATTACTTCGAGCCGTCCGCAGTTCGCATTGCGTCACGCAGTGCTCATGCTTTGCCCCATACCGCGTCACACGAACTCACGCCAATACAATGAGACTACACACAAAACTGGTGGCCGCTCTTGCGGCGGCAAGTCCGCTTGCATATGGTCAAACAAGCGTAACGCTATATGGCCGTCTGGATGCCGGCGTCGAATATCTGAATCACATTAACAACGGCACGGGCGGAAGCTCGAACCGCTGGCGCGCCGAAGGCGGCGATTGGGGCACCAGCATGCTGGGTCTCAAGGGCAATGAAGAACTGGGCGGCGGACTGAAAGCGATCTTCACACTGGAGACCGGTCTGCAGGTGATGGACGGCACGACGAGCGGCGGACGGCTCTGGTCGCGGCGCGCTTTCGCCGGACTCAGCAGCCAGCAATGGGGCACGCTGCAAGCAGGGCGTAATCTTTTCATCGACAGCGACGGCGTTTGGGAATTCGATCCGTTCGTGCAGCAGGCGTTTTCGTCGGCGTCGCTCGTGCGGGGGCGCAACTGGCAGCAGACCAGCAATAACGTCGAGTACCACAGCCCGGTGTTCTGGGGCTTCGACGTGCAGGCGCAGTACGCGTTCGGCAATCAGCCGGGTGCCTTCAACAGCGGCGCGAGCGGCGAGTTCGGCCGCTCGTACGGCATCATGCTGACCTACCATTCGCAGCTCTTCGACGTGCGCGGCATCTACGACGAACTGCGCGACAGCAACGGCCGCTTCTCGAACATTTTCCAGAGTTCGCGCGAGTACTTCGTGGGCGCGAACGTGCATTTCGACGCGGTCAAGATTCAGGGCGCCTATACGCATTACTCGGCGCCGGACTCGCCGGCGGGCGTCGCCGATACCGCCGATCACTACTGGCTTGGCGCGACATACAACTTCCAGCCGCGCTGGGCCGTCACCGCGGGCGGCTATTACGTGAAGGTCGGCGACGGCAGCGGCGACGCCGCGCATGATCCCTCGGGCCACGCGATGATGTACGTACTCGGCACCACGTACAACCTCTCGAAGCGAACATTCCTTTACGGCACGGTGGGTTACGTGCGCAACAGCAGCAACGCGAACTTCTCGCTCGAAGCCTCGCCGCGCGATTCGACCAGCAACACGAGCCCGCTCGTCGGCGAATCGCAGACGGGTGCCTATGTCGGCATGCTGCATCAGTTCTGACGCGCGGCCTGATTGTCAGGCAGCGGCGTTTCGTTCAATCGCATATCGCACGCTTCATTTCATTACCGGCATTACCGCATCAACAAGTTTTGAACCACGCCTCACAAGGGATAAGAACATTGACTCCACAAGACTCTCTCGGCGAGCGCGCCGCGAGCGGTGAGCCGTCTACCATGACGCGCCGCCGCTGGCTGCAGGGCGCGCTCGCGTTGACGGCTGCGGGCCTGACCGGCTCGCTCACGCTCAAGGCACTGGCCGACGACTCGTCGTCCGCTCCCATCGACACCTTCATGACGTTGTCGCAATCGCTGACCGAAAAGTCCGCGCTCGATCGCGACGTCGGCACCCGGCTCTTTGCCGCGCTGCAGAAGTCCACGCCCGAACTCGCGCAGCAATTGCCGAAGCTCGCGGGCGCGCTCGCCGCCGGTTCCGCCGATGCCGCTCAACAGGCGCTTGCGCTGAAGATCATGGAAGCGTGGTATCTCGGCACCGTCGATGACGTCGTCATTACCTATGAGCAGGCGCTGATGTTCGGCGTGGTATCCGACACGCTGATCATCCGCTCGTATTGCCCGAACAAGCCCGGCTTCTGGGCTGCAAAACCCGTCGAGAGGCAAGCATAAGCCATGGCCGATAAACAACAGAGCACTGAGCAAGCCGATATCGTCGTGGTCGGGTCGGGGGTCGCCGGGGCGATCGTCGCGCATCAGCTGGCGCAGGCCGGCAAGTCCGTGATCCTGCTCGAAGCCGGGCCGCGCATGCCGCGCTGGGAGATCGTCGAGCGCTTTCGCAATCAGGCGGACAAGATGGATTTCATGGCGCCGTATCCGCCGAGCAAATGGGCACCGCACCCTGAGTACTATCCGCCCAACAACTATCTGATCCTCAAGGGCGAGCATAAATTCAACTCGCAGTACATTCGCGCGGTCGGCGGCACGACATGGCACTGGGCCGCATCGGCATGGCGCTTCATGCCGAACGACTTCAGGATGAAGACCGTCTATGGCGTGGGCCGCGACTGGCCGATGCAATACGAGGAACTGGAGCCGTATTACCAGCGTGCCGAAGAAGAACTCGGCGTGTGGGGCCCGACTGACGAAGAACTCGGCTCGCCGCGCAGCCAGCCTTATCCGATGGCGCCGCTGCCGCTGTCGTACAACGAGCAGACCATCAAAAGCAAGCTCAATGCTTTCGACTCGCGCTATCACGTCGTGACGGAACCGGTCGCGCGCAACAGCCGTCCGTACGATGGCCGCCCGACCTGCTGCGGCAATAACAACTGCATGCCGATTTGCCCGATCGGTGCGATGTACAACGGCATCGTGCACGTTGAAAAAGCGGAGCAGGCCGGGGCCAGGCTGATCGCCAATGCGGTGGTCTACAAACTCGAAGTCGGCACGGACAAGCGCATCACGGCGGCCCTGTACAAAGACGCGCAGGGCAACGAGCATCGCGTGGAAGGCAAGTATTTCGTGCTCGCCGCGAACGGCATCGAGACGCCGAAGATCATGCTGATGTCGCAGAGCCACGACTTTCCGAACGGCGTCGGCAACAGCTCCGACATGGTAGGTCGTAACCTGATGGACCATCCGGGCACGGGCGTCACGTTCTACGCTGACGAAAAACTGTGGCCGGGGCGCGGCCCGCAGGAAATGACCTCGCTGATCGGCTTTCGCGACGGCGCGTTCCGCGCGACGGAAGCGGCCAAGAAGATCCACCTGTCGAACATGTCGCGAGTCGATCAGGAAACCCAAAAAATCTTCAAGCAAGGCAAGCTCATCAAGCCCGCCGAGCTCGATGCGCAGATTCGCGACCGCTCGGCGCGCTTCGTCGAGTTCGACTGCTTCCATGAAATTCTGCCGCAACCGGAAAACCGCATCGTGCCGAGCCGCACCGAGACCGACGCGATCGGCATTGCGCGGCCCGAGATCACTTATCGCATCGACGACTACGTGAAGCGCGGCGCCGCGCACACCCGCGAAGTCTATGCGAACGCGGCGAAGGTACTGGGCGGCAGCGACATCCGGTTTGACGACGAATTCGCGCCGAACAACCACATCACGGGCGCGACGATCATGGGCAGCGATCCGCGCGATTCCGTGGTCGACAAGCATTGCCGCACGTTCGACCACCCGAATCTGTTCATTTCGAGCAGCGCGACGATGCCGACCGTCGGCACCGTGAATGTGACGCTGACCATTGCCGCGCTGGCACTGCGCATGGCCGACCAGTTGAAGAAGGAAGTGTGAACGTGTTGAAGAAGACTTTTTTCTGGATGCTGGCCGGCGCCTTCGCGCTGTCTTCGGCGCTCCCCGTTTGCGCATTCGCGCAGGACGCCAAAGCGGTGGACGGCAACGACGCGGCGTTGATCAAACGCGGCGAATATCTCGCCACCGCCGGCGATTGCATGGCGTGTCACACCACCGCGAAAGGCAAGCCGTTCGCGGGCGGCCTGCCGCTCAAGGTGCCGATGCTCGGCACGATCTATTCGAGCAACATCACGCCCGACCCGCAAACGGGTATCGGCACCTGGTCGCTCGAAGACTTCGACCGCGCGCTGCGCAAGGGCGTGTCGAAGGACGGCCATAACCTGTACCCGGCGATGCCGTATGTCTCCTACGCGAAGGTCAGCGACGGCGACGTGAAGGCGCTATACGCGTACTTTCGCTACGGCGTGGCGCCGGTGCAGCAGGCTACGCGCGCGAGCGACATTGCATGGCCGCTCAACATGCGCTGGCCGCTCACCGTATGGAACTGGATGTTCCTGAAGAGTGGCCCATATCAGGCGAAGCCTCAACAGAGCGCCGAGTGGAACCGTGGTGCGTATCTCGTGCAGGGGCTTGCGCATTGCAGCACATGCCACACGCCGCGAGGCTTTGCGATGCAGGAGCAGGCGCTCGATGAAACCGGCAGCGGCTTCCTCGGCGGCTCGGTGCTCGCGGATTGGGACGGCTACAACATCACGTCGTCGCCCGATAGCGGCATTGGCGGATGGAGCCATACGCAGCTCGTGCAGTATCTGCAAACGGGCAGCGTGCCCGGACTGGCACAGGCAGCGGGGCCAATGGCCGAGGCGGTCGAGCACAGCTTCTCGAAGATGAGCGACGCCGACATCGGCGCCATCGCGACGTATGTGCGCACGGTGCCGCCGGTCAACGACGGCGGCGCTCAGAGCGGTTCGCGCTCGCGCAGCGCGTGGGGCAAACCGTCGACGGACGTGGCGCGCCTGCGAGGCGTTGCGATGAACGACGGCACGCTCGATCCCGCGCGGCTCTATCTGGGCAACTGCGCGACCTGTCACCAGGCGAGCGGCAAGGGCACACCGGACGGCTACTATCCGCCGTTGCTGCACAACTCGACGGTGGGTGCGTCGAATCCTGGCAACCTGATGCAGGTCATTCTGCACGGCGTGCAACGCAAAGCCGCAGGCAACGACGTCGGCATGCCGGCCTTCGCCGCACAACTGAACGACGCGCAGATTGCCGCGCTCACGAACTACGTGACGACGCAGTTCGGCAACCCCGCAGCCCAGCGCGTGAGCGAGAAGGACGTCGCCCGGCTACGCTGAGCACCGCTCAATGACCGCCTCGTCACGCGAGCCGTGACGAGGCACGCATTGGCGGCGGCTTCGCAGGCGGGTCGCCCTCCGGCGCGGCCGGCGGCAGCCCGCCTGGGTCGTCGTCGGGCGTCGCGGGTGGATCGGGATCGATGTTCGGAGGCGGCGGCGCCTCCGGGTCGACCTCGGGCGGCATCGGCGTATGCATGACGAACGCCGCCCCATCGTGCGAGCTTGAACCGGCCATCGTTACCTCCAACTTTTCTCTCTGATCATTGCGTGCAACGCGCATGTCCCTTTGACCCCAGTCGCCCTTTGCGTAGTGCCTTTCGCGTGTGGAACGGCCATTGCTGTGTTTCATCGCGCAATGCACCAGGCATTGCGCGGTTAAGCGTGGGGTGCTCATCGAGCATCGACAGGGATAGGGAATACACAAATGGCGCGACATAAGGCCGACGTTGCTGACGACGAATTCGAGATTTTCGCCAGCTATCACGGAACAGGCGACGGCCGTTACGTAGGTGGACTGAAGGTCGTCCGCAGAGCGGATCGAAGGATTCTTTTTCCGTTCGACGGCGCGCCGGAAATCGGACCGTACGAGACGGCCGACCAGGCGCGCCGTGCCGCCATCGAGTATGGCAAGCAGATCGTCGCGGCCGACCGCAAATCGCCGGAACGTTGACTGCGGCGCGTGTGCGCTCGTCAAGGCATGCCACCGAGCGACGGCGAGATCGTGCTGCCGCGATTCGGATCGTCCGGATGTTCGTTGGGTACGGTGGGCCGCGCCGAGAGCGGCGGATGACTGCGATAGCAGGTGTCTATCGAATCGTTCACTACGCACTGCGCGAACGCGTCGGCATCGCTCTTTTGCGCGAAGGTGTATAGCGTTCGCTCGACCTGAACTTCCGTGTCGGAGATGCGAATTGTCGTCACTGTCATGAAGTGCTCCTTTTTACAAAAATGAACCGAAGCTTCAGTTCTGGCGACGCAATGCACGTGCCCACTTTACCGATGTCCGCGGCGCTTGCGAGCCGTAACGGGACGCCCCTCGGGGTGCGGTCCGATGCAGTCCGGCAGGGTCCGTATGTTGCTGCAATCACGAGGTAGCCGATAAAAGGAGAGCGATATGCAGCCTGACACACCCAGCGAGAATTCCGGCGCTCCCGAGGTTTCGCCGGAAGTGAAAGAACGCAACAAGCCGAGCGGCGCGCAGTACGTGGAGCCGAGTCCCCTCGGCATCGAACCGGTCGTGCAGACCGGAGTCGACAAGCAAACCAATCCACCGCGCTCGAACGAACGTCCCGAGCAGACCGCCGAGGTGCCGCTCGGCACCGGCACGCACGGCGAGCCTGCGGGCGGCGGCGGCCGCGCGTCGCACAAGAACTGATGCGGTCAACAGCGAACGGAGAGACATATGCAACAGGACAACCAACCCCTGAACCCCGGCGATGAAGCGCCCCCCGACGCGCCCGGCGTCGGCGAAGATATCTGCCCGGCATGCAAGGGAACCGGCAAGGTAGAGGAAGTACAGTGCACCGTGTGTGGCGGCACCGGCAAAGTGCTGCAGGGCATTGGCGGCGGTTGAGCGGTTTGCTCGAGCGTCGCTGTGATGGTGTGATCGCCGGGCCAAGGCGTGGCTGCCGCCCGTCGCGGCAGCTTCGTGCGAGTTGAATGCGTCGTGGGATCAACCCGGGCAGCGACATGCCGCGGAGCGGGCGCGCTTTATGCGGCGCTGCAATATCGCGCCCTCCGGCACACGCACGCCGGACGCGCCCCGCTACCCACAGGAGCCAACCATGCAGGAACATTCGAAGCACGGATTCGACGCAGCGCAGACCGAGTACGAAGCCTTCATGCTCGAACCGCACGACTGGGTACCGAATAACAGCAAGCTGCCGGTCGTGATCTACAGGCAGGCAGTGGACCCCGCGATCGGCGACCTCGCCAAGGCGTTCGAACTGCTGTTCGCACGCAACGAATGGCCGCCGCAGTGGCGCGACGGCATCTTCGACTACCACCACTTTCACTCGACCGCGCACGAAGTGCTCGGCGTCGCAGACGGTTCCGCGGATGTGATAGTCGGCGGTCCGGGCGGCAAGGTGGTCAGCGTGTCCGCGGGCGACGTCCTGCTGCTGCCCGCCGGCACCGGCCATTGCCTGCAATCGTTCGAAGGCCGCTTCCGCGTGGTGGGGGCCTATCCCGCGGGCCAGCAGTGGGATATCCGCCGCGAAGCGCTGACCCCGCAGGAGCTTGCCGCAATGCATGCGCTGCCGTTCCCGAAGATGGATCCTGTGGACGGCAAGCATGGCCCCCTTTGCGAGCATTGGCTGAACGCGGCCTAGCCGCGCCCGTCGGCACGTCCGACAGAGTTCCAGCAACCAGCCCGATGTCACGCAGCGTGCAGATTTGCGCGCATCGGCGCATCATCCATGAGGCTTGCTGAGCTCTTCATGCGTTGTTTCCCCTGAACACCGCTTGCCGGCGACGTCGCGGCAGCGCGCGCCGGCAATGTTTCCAACGGCCGAACAAGGAGTGTCCCATGCAAAACGATCCCGCCCTCGATCAGTTGTGCATCAATACGATCCGCACGCTGTCGATGGACGCTGTCCAGAAGGCCAATTCAGGCCACCCCGGCACGCCAATGGCGCTCGCGCCGGTCGCCTACCATTTGTGGCAGAACCATTTGCGCTACGACCCGGACGAGCCGTTGTGGCCCAATCGCGACCGCTTCGTGCTGTCGGTCGGGCATGCGTCGATGCTGCTGTATTCGCTGCTGCATCTGGCGAACGTGAAGGCAGTGGACGAAGAGGGCAAGCCGACCGGCAAGCCCGCCGTTTCGCTGGAAGACATCGAGCGTTTCCGCCAGATCGACAGCAAGACGCCGGGCCACCCTGAATACAGGATGACGACCGGCGTCGAAACCACGACAGGTCCGCTCGGCCAGGGCCTCGGCAATAGCGTCGGCATGGCGATGGCGGCCCGCTGGTACGAGAACCGCTTCAACAAGCCGGACGCGCCGCTCTTCGACTACCGCGTCTACGCGCTGTGCGGCGACGGCGACATGATGGAAGGCATCTCGCACGAAGCGGCCTCGCTCGCGGGCCATCTGAAGCTGTCCAATCTGATCTGGATCTACGACAGCAATCGCGTGACGATCGAAGGACATACCGATCTCGCCTATAGCGACGATGTCGAAAGCCGCTTCCGCGGTTACAACTGGCATACGCTGCATGTGAACGATGCGAACGACGCCGCCGCGCTGGAAGCCGCATTCGTCGAAGCAAAAAGCATTACCGACAGACCGACGCTGATCGTGGTAAACAGCATCATCGGCTGGGGCGCACCCAACAAGCAGGACACGTCAGCGGCGCACGGCGAGGCGCTCGGCGTCGAGGAAGTCGCGCTCACTAAAAAGTTTTACGGCTGGCCGGAAGATAAATTCTTCTACGTGCCCGAAGGCGTGCACGAACGTTTCGCCGCGGGCATCGGCGCGCGCGGCAAGGCGGCGCGCGCCGAATGGCAGGCGAAGTACGACGCCTACAGCAAGCAATATCCCGAACTGTCGCGCGAATTCGCGCTGATCGAGGCGCATGATTTGCCGGTTGGCTGGGACCGCGACATTCCGACTTTCGACGCGGACGCCAAAGGCATGGCGTCACGCGAGTCGTCGGGCAAGGTGCTCAACGCGATTGCCGCGCGCGTTCCGTGGATGCTCGGCGGCGCGGCCGACCTCGCGCCATCCACGAAAACGAATCTGAAATTCGAGGGCGCGGGCAGTTTCGAGTATGACAATTACGGCGGCCGCAATCTGCATTTCGGCATTCGCGAGCATGGAATGGGCGCGGTGGTCAACGGCCTCGCGTTATCCAACTTGCGGCCGTTCGGTTCGACATTCCTGATTTTCAGCGACTACATGAAGCCGCCGATCCGCCTGTCGGCGATCATGGAAGTGGAGTCGATCTATGTGTTCACGCACGATTCGATCGGCGTCGGCGAAGATGGCCCGACGCACCAGCCTATCGAGCAATTGGCGTCGCTGCGCGGCGTTCCCGGCTTAACGGTGCTGCGTCCGGGCGATGCAAACGAAGTAGCCGAAGCGTGGCGAGTCGCAGTCACGCAAAAGCGGCGTCCTTCGTGCATCGTCGTGTCGCGGCAGGCGCTGCCGACTCTAGACCGCAGCCGTTATGCATCCGCCGAGGGTGTGAAGAAGGGCGCCTATGTGCTCGCCGATGCGCCCGACGGACAGAAGCCGCAAGTCATTCTGCTCGCGACGGGCAGCGAGTTGTCGATCTGCGTCGACGCGTACGAGAAACTGAAGAGCGAGGGCATTGCCGCGCGAGTGGTGTCGATGCCGTCATGGGATCTGTTCGAGCGGCAGGACGAAGCCTATCAGGACGCGGTGCTTCCGCCCGACATCGATGCGCGCGTGGCCGTCGAGCAGGCGGCCTCGCTGGGCTGGGACCGATACGTCGGCCGGCTTGGCGCGCAAGTGGTGATGCACACGTTCGGCGCGTCCGCGCCGCTTTCCGATCTGAAGAAGAAATTCGGCTTCACGCCCGAGCATGTTTATGAAGCGGCGAAGCAGCAGATCGCGCGGGTACAGGGAAAGCGCAGCCAGGAGTAGTGCGTAAGCTGTAACCTGAGCAGCAGCGAAAAAAGCCGGCGGTATGAAAACCGCCGGCTTTTTATCGAGCGTCAGCGCTGACTGTGAGACGGCGCAAACCGCCGCGTCCAACCCGCTTCAGTTCAATTCAATTCGCCGGAATCGTCACAACGGGCGCTTTGCTGCTGGTATCTGCCTCGGCGAGCGCCATCAGGTTTTGCACGACCGTGAATGCGTATTTCGAGTCGAAGTCGTTGCGATCGACCCAGTATGACGACGTCCCGTACGGAATCATCACGTACGCATTGTCGGGCGCGCTCTCGCCCGAGTGAATGATGATCGTCGGTCTCGTTTCTCCGCCGATCAGGCCCACGGTCGGCTTCGTCGACCCGTCTGCTATCCGCTCGACGGGCACCTGCACCTGTGCACCGAGATCGGTCAGGATGCCGAGCACCGAGCGCGTCACCATCGGAATCTTGTCCGCTTTCTGCCATGCGGAAGAAGGCCCGTAGACGATTTCATAGCTGCGCGTTTTCGACGACAGATGCAGCAACTTGCGCACGCGGGCCAGATCGGCCGCCGTTTGCGGCGACTCGCCGCTCGTGGTTGCTCCCATCACCAGAAACACGCTCATCTGCTCATTTTTGGTGCCCACGTTGCGCGACTCGACGTTCAACTCGCCTGCGAGTTGCAGGCGGCGCAGCGAACGCAGCAACTCGAAAAAGCCGGGCGCGCCCGCGCTGTTTTCTCCGCCGAGCGCATTGCCGTTCTGCAAGCCTCCCACCGATTGCGCGGTGATGCGCAACAGCAGGTCGATAGGAATGCCGCCTTCGGCGAGCGGCAGCACGAGTGCAGGCGCGAGCGGCCGGATGTAAGCGGAGGCAAACGCTTCGCCGGTCGTCGGCGTGAACGTGAAGGTAGGGTGATTCGAATACGACACGCTGCCGGTGGCGAGTGCGTAGTTCGGCTGGCTGCCGGAGCCCGCGTTAGCGGTTGCGCCGCCGCTCGCGTCGAACGTATAGGCGGCAATGATGCTGCTGACGGTCAGAAACGCAGGCGCGTCGCCATAACGGAGGCCGACCACGGCCGCAAGAATCTCGCGTTTCTTCGCGTCGCCGAGTGCTCGCGCATAGTCGACCTGATCGGCTTTCAGGCGCGAGGGTCCGATATGCACGCAGGCGGAGGAAAGACATGCCGCGCAAAGCGCGGCGGCGACCGAAGCGGTTCTGATCATGTCGGCAAAAGGGCGGAGTGCATATCCGCTGAAGAATGAGTGCGCAACGGCGGTAGCATGCCGCATTCCCGGACGCGTGGCGTGCGTGCGTGAAGAAGGGTGTCGTCAAGGCTGCACGGCGCGATTTGCGGCACTACGCGGTGAGGAACGCTTCGCGAACCGGTTAGGCGAATGACGCGAACGAGCACAGTCTTTGCAAGATTTGCAGCCGCGCTTTGCGCATAGCCAAACCCGCTGAACTAGCGCTCGGGCGCAGTTGCGGCGGACGCGTCCGTCGCTTCTTCGAGCGTGCTGCGATAAGCGCGCGATTGCATCTCCGCGAGCCGACTCAGCGTTCTCGATAGATCATGTGCGCCTTCGAGTCCTCGCAAGGCCTCATGAATCGGCTCGTCCGATGCGATGAAAAGCGCACGCTTGCGGTCGTAAAGAATGTCGACCAGCCACACGAGCCGCTGCAACGTGTGCGCTTTCGTGAGCCATTCAGTATGTAAATTATCGACTATGAGTCCATGCCATCGCTCGGCGAGGTCCAGATAGTCGAGGTGCGAACGGCTTGCCACACATAGTGATTCGAAGTCGGCCCACAGCAGCGCCGCGCCCACCGCGTGTGCCGCAAGCGGACGTCCCGCGGCACTGATCTTCGTCGATTCGAATGCGCCGCTGCTGTCGTAACGCAGGAAGATTTCACGCAGCGCGTCGTGAGCGGCCGCATCGAGCGGGGCGAAGAAGTGCGGCGTGTCATGCTGTTCGCCGCCGAACCGATAGTCACGCGCGCCGTCGAAATGGATCACGCGGAAATGCCGCTTGATCTGCTCGATGGTGGGCAGGAAACGCTCGTGAAACTCGGGGTCGGATAAAAGGCCGTCGGGCGCATAGTTCGACGTCAGCATGATGCGCGTGCCGAGCTTGATCGCCGTGTCGAGAAAGCGGCCCATCAGGAACGCGTCCGCGATATCGTGCACGTGGAATTCGTCGAAGCATAGCAACTCAATGCCGTCGAGCCATTGCATCGATACGGAGCCGAGCCTGTCGTCGCCACGCGGTTCGTTCACGAGGCGTTGATTCATCTCGCGGAGAAACTCGTGAAAATGCAGGCGCCGCTTGCGGCAATCCGCGATTTCGAACGCGGTATCGACCACGAGACTTTTGCCGCGTCCAGGCAGTCCATGGCAATACACGCCTTGATAACGCGATTCGACGCGGCTGGCTGTGGACCCAGCCAATGCGGAGAGCGCCGCGATTGCATCGCGCTGCCTCGCATCCGGCACGATGCCGCGCGCGGCGAGACTGCTGGTAATCTCCGCTTCCTCGAACATGCGCGCGCTCATTTGACCTGATGTCCGCTGAGCACGCGCTGCAGTTCACTCGGGTCCACCGGCTTCGTGAAGTGATGATCGAAGCCGGCTTCCACCGCTGTCTGCTTGTCCTGCTGTTGCCCCCAGCCCGTTACCGCAATCAGGCGGATGCCGGCGTCCGGATAGTCGTTGCGAACCCGTCGAGCGACTTCATAGCCGTTCAGGAGCGGCAGACCGATGTCGAGAATGACCGCCTGTGGGGCGAATTCGGCGATCACCGCAAGTCCCGCGACTCCGTCGCTTGCCGTGCGCACCTGGTGACCCTCCAGTTCGAGCACCATTGCGAGGCTGTCGGCGGCGTCCGCATTGTCGTCGACAATCACGATCCGCAGTCCGGCGGCCGGCGGCTTGTCGGGTTCCGTGCTGTCAGCGGGCGCATCGGCGGAACTGGACAGCGGCAGCCGGATCACGAATTCGCTGCCGGCGCCGGGCCCGTTGCTGAATGCCGCGACTGTGCCGCCGTGCAATTCCGCCAGACCGCGCACGAGGGCGAGCCCAATGCCGAGTCCGCCTTGAGAGCGATCGAGCGCGGGTGCGAGTTGCGAGAACATTTCGAAGACGCTGTTCAGATGTTCGCGAGGAATGCCGATGCCCGAATCGCGCACCGCAATCACGGCCTGGTTGCCTTCGCGATGTGCGGTGAGCGAAATGCTGCCGCCCGGCGGCGTGTATTTCGCTGCGTTGTTCAGCAGATTGAGGATCATCTGCGAAAGGCGGGTAGGGTCCGCATCGAGAAAAAGCGGCTCGGGAGATAGCGTCACGCTCAGACGATGGTCGGACGCCTGCACGATTGCACGCGCGGCTTCCACCGCGGATTGCATCGCGCGCGCGAGTTCGAGCCGCTGCTTGCGCAGTTCCAGTTTGCCTTGGGTAATACGCGAGACCTCGAGCAGATCGTCGACAAGATGGGTCATGTGCTGCAATTGACGGGAGAACACGTCGCGCGACCAGTTCAGTTGCGGATCGCTGAATTCTTTCGCACGCAGAATTTCGAGGACGTTGCGCATCGGCGCAAGCGGATTGCGTAGCTCATGCGCAAGCGTCGCGAGGAATTCGTCCTTGCGGCGATCCGCGTTGGAAAGCTCCGCGTTAAGCCGCGTGAGTTGCTGCTCGGCATGCCGCCGCTCGGTAATGTCGCGATTGATGCTCACCGCGCCGTAGATGTCGCCGCGCTCGTTGGCGAGCGGTTTGACCACGGTTTCGCAAACGCCGCGCGAACCGTCGCGCCGCACGAACGGCAACTCGCCGCGCCATGTGCCGTACGCGCCAAGACTCGCGAAAACTTCGCGTCGAATGCGCAGCGCATCTTCTGGCGGATGAAAGATCGAGACGTGCTTGCCGAGAATTTCGCGCAGCCGGTAACCGAGCATGCGTTCGCCGCCGACATTGAAGTCGGTGATGTTGCCGCGCAGATCGGTGATCACGATTGCATCGCTCAAGTGCTCGAAGATCGCGGCCTGGCGTAGCAGCACCGTCTGCGCCTGCTTGCGTTCGGTAATGTCGATGCCGAGCCCGTAGACCGTCAGCGGCTCGCCACGCTCGTCGTAAGTGGCGCGGCCGCGGCCTTCCATCCAGCACCAGTCGCCGCTTGCATGCAGGAAGCGGAATTCGGCGACGTAGTCGTCGCGAGTTCGCACCGCATGATCGACGGCTTCGTTGAGCGCAAGCAGATCGCCCGGATGAATCAGTTCGAAAAAACCGCGCGTTGTAATGGCGAGGCGTCCTTCGGCGTAACCCGCGAGCGCTTCCAGTTCGCGGCTCCACCAGAACTTGCCGGTCTTCGGTTCGTGTGACCACGCGCCCATGCGCGCGCCGCGCATGGCCAGACTCAATACGTCGCGGCTTTCCTGCAATTCCCGTTGTGCCCGCTGATGCGCGGCCACCGAAGCCTCCGCATTACGCCGTGCGAGCACGAGTTCCTGCTCGTACTTATGACGATCGGCGACGATGAGCACTGCGACTTCGATGTAGCTCTGGTCGCCGTGCACGCGGCGCACTGCATTGAGCAATGTCGGCACCGTGTGGCCGTCGCGATGCAGCATGCTCAGCTTGACCTCGGCGACAGAGCCCTGCATTTGCAGCAGCGGCGCCCAATGCGTCTGATAAAAGACCTTGCCGCCCGTTGTCAGCAGGTCCTGAAGGCTGATGCCGCTCGTAAGCTCTGCGGCGCCATAGCCGATCCATTCGCAAAACGTTGCGTTGGCGCGCACGATGCGCCCGTCGGTATCGGTCACGACGAGGCCGCAGGCGGCGTGCTCGAACAACGCATCGGCGAGCGGCAAGTGGCGGTCGGTACTTTGCATTGCGTTAAGTTGGGGTCGTCCGCAGGAAAGCGCTGATGGCCTCCGCAGTGGCGACAGGCGCGCTTACGTGCGGACAGTGTCCATTATTCTCGACGACGCGAAGCGTGCTGTTACGCATCGTGCGATGCATGTACTCGCCGACCGCGCGCGGCGCGACGACGTCTTCGCTTGCTTGCAGAATGAGCGTGGGCGTGACGTTCAAAGGCAGCACACCGCGATGATCGGAGAGAAACGTGACACGTGCAAACTGAGCGGCGATCCGCGGATCGGTCCGGCAAAAGCTGTTAATTAATTCAGCGCCGAGTTCCGGCTGATCTGGCACGCCCATGATAGCGGGTGCCATTGCGCTGGACCAGCCGAGGTAGTTGTGCTCGAGCGTGAGCAGCAGGTCGTCGATGTCCTCGCGCGTGAAGCCGCCGATGTAATCGCCGTCGTTCACATAGCAGGGCGAGGGAGTCACCATCGCCTGAGCGGAAAAAAGTTGCGGTGCTTCGAGCGCGGCGAGCAGGCCGATCATGCAACTCACCGAATGGCCGACGAACACGACCGGCCCGTCGGACACTTCGCGGACGATTTCGATCAGATCGCGCGCGTAGCCGTGCAGCGAATCGTATTTGTCGACGTCGTATGCGGCGAGGTCCGACGAGCCGCTGCCCACGTGATCGAACAGCACGATGCGGTAGTCGTCATGGAACGACGGTGCGAGGCGGCGCCACATGCTCTGGTCGCAGCCGAAGCCGTGCGCGAACACCATGGTGCTCGCGCCGCGCCCGGAAATATTCACGTTGTTGCGCTGGATGATGCTCATTGTCGAGTCCTGGAGCGTGCCGGGATAGAAGCGGCGGGTGCGCTCGGTCCGGCCTCCGACAGAATGTTACCGCAGTCTCGCGGCGGCGCCGCCACTGCACGTCCGCGCCGATTCGCCGCGCTGCGGCCTGAAGGTTTCATCCGGTCTTTATCGGCTGCTTTGGCGCGTTCTGCGGCTCGATGCCGAAGCGCTCGTATTGTGCAATCACCTGTGCGCCGAAAAGCAGCAACGTGGCGAGCCATTCCAGACTGAAGAGAATGACGATCGCCATGGTGAGCGAACCATACACCACGCTGACCTGTGAAAGCGTCGCGAAGTACCAGACCAGCACATGCCGTGTGATCTCCCACAACAGCGCAGCGACGATGCCGCCGAACAGCGCATGCTTGAGCGATGGCCGTCCAACCGGCATGACCATATAGATCGACGTCAGCAGAAAGACTTCGCCGGCCAGACCCAGCAGATACAGCAGAACGCGCGAAGCGCCCTGCAGCGACACATGCAGCCCGAACAGGTCGATGCCTTCGGCGCCCACGGCCTCCAACCCGCTCGACACGAGCGTGACGATCAACGCGCCGACGCCGAGGAACAGGATGTAACAGTAGGGCAGCAGCGCCGAGAGTAGAAAATGCCGCCGCCGTATGACCACACGGTGTACGAAGATCAGCGACATCGCGTTTTCGAGTACCGTGAATGCGAGCGAACTGAAGAACAGCATCGTCACGAACAGCACCCAGCCGATCACCGCACGGTGAGCGAGAAAGTTGGCAAGCTCACGTACGAGTGCTGCGGACTGGCCCGGCACGAGCCACTGCAGCAAGTGCCCCAGCGCCGGAAGCAGAATGTGTTGCGGCACGATGCGGGACAGCGCGATGACAATGAGGATCATCAGCGGCACGATGGAAAGCAACGCGTAGTACGCGACCGCGCCGGCGAGCAGCAAACCCTGATTGGCACGGAACGCCTTCATCGTTTCGAGGAGGAATCTGCCCGGATGCTTCGCGACATTGAGTGTGCGTTGATCGATGATGGAGTACATGGGGCCTCGCCATGCGCGTGGCGGGCCGCCGACGGACGGCGCATGCCGGTGCGCTTCTGCATAGGTTAAGCAAGAAAGCCGCCACGCGCATCGCGACCGCGAAGAAAAGTGTGCAGGAATACGCCTTGCTGTCGAGGTGCAACATGGCATCCGAATCGACCTCGAACACATCCAGCTCATCGAACATCGCACCGGAAAATGCGGACTCCGGGGACCTCGTTATCGCGCGGCCCGAGGGTCTGTATTGTCCGCCCGGCGACTTCCATATCGATCCCTGGCGGCCCGTCGAGCGCGCGGTGATCACGCATGCGCACTCCGATCACGCCCGCTTCGGGCATCGGCGTTATCTTGCGTCGCGCGCGGGCGCAAACGTGCTGCTGTCGCGCCTGCCTGACATTTCGCTGCAAACGCTTGCATACGGCGAACGGCTCGATATCAATGGAGTGACCGTGTCCCTGCATCCCGCCGGACATGTGCTCGGGTCCGCGCAATTGCGCATCGAGCACCGCGGGCGCGTGTGGGTCGCATCCGGCGATTACAAACTCGACCCCGATCCGACCTGCGACGCATTCGAGCCCGTGCGCTGCGATACATTCATCACCGAGTCGACTTTCGGTCTGCCGATCTACCGCTGGGACGCACCGCAAACCATATTCGACGGCGTCGATTCATGGTGGCGCCATAACGCGGCGCAAGGGCGCGCGTCCGTGCTGTTCTGTTATTCGTTCGGCAAGGCGCAACGCGTGCTGGCAAGCGTCGACGCGGGCATCGGCCCGATCTTCTGTCATGGGGCGGTCGAACCGCTCAATCGGGCTTATCGCGAGGCGGGCGTGCGGTTGCCGCGAGTACGTCTCGTCAGCGAGATTGCACTCAAGGACAAGGCGGCGTTCAGCCAGGCGCTGATCGTTGCGCCGCCGTCCGCACAAGGCAGCGCGTGGCTCAAGCGTTTCGGCGACTATAGCGACGCGTTCGCGTCGGGCTGGATGCGCTTGCGCGGCGCGCGCCGCAGGCGCGGCGTCGATCGTGGGTTCGTGCTTTCCGATCATGCGGATTGGCCGGCGCTGCAAACGGCGATTGGCGCGACCGGCGCGGGCCGCGTGATCGTCACACACGGCTCGGTCGAACCGATGGTGCGCTGGCTGCGCGAGCAGGGACTGGATGCAGGCGCCTTCGTGACCCAATACGGCGACGATACGGTCGAAGCGGATGCATTGGGCGGCGACGAGGCCGTGCCGGGCAATGCGCCGCTCCCGCCAGGCGATGTTGCGCCCGTGCATGAGTTCGACGATGCCGCGAGCCGTTCATGAAGCGCTTCGCTGCTCTTTACACCGCGCTCGACGCGACGACGTCCACGCACGACAAACTCGAAGCGCTGACGAGTTACTTCGCCGTAGCGGAACCCGAAGACGCCGCGTGGGCGTCGTATTTCCTGGCCGGCGGCAAGCCGCGGCAATCGGTGCCCACGCGTCTTTTGACCGAATTCGCCCGCGAACGCGCGGGATTGCCCGCGTGGCTTTTCGAAGAGTCGTATCACGCAGTCGGCGATCTTGCGGAGACCATCGCGCATATTCTGCCGCCCGCGCAGCGCAGTTCCGAACTCGGCCTCACGCAATGGATCGAGCAGCGTGTGCTGACGTTGCGCGGTCTTGCGCCTGAGGAGTTGCGCACACGTTTGTTCAGCTATTGGGACGAACTGGATTGGGGCGAGCGCTTTCTTCTCACGAAGCTGATTGGTGGGGGCTTTCGCGTCGGCGTGGCGCGGCAGTTGGTGGTGCGTGCGCTCGCACAGGTCGCCGGAGTCGATCATAAGCGGATTGCACAGCGCATGGTCGGATGGACCGATTCGCGGCAGAAGCCGGACGCCGCGCGTTATCTGCGTCTCATCGCACCCGACGCGCCCGACGCCGGCAACGCGGGCGAGCAGCAATCTGCGGATCGGCACGACAGCGATCTGGGCCTGCCTTATCCGTTCTTTCTCGCGCATCCGTTGCAGACCGATCCCGAGACGCTTGGCGATCCGTCGCGCTGGCTGATCGAATGGAAGTGGGACGGCATACGCGCGCAACTCGTCAAACGCGGCGGCCGTGTGTGGTTGTGGTCCCGCGGCGAGGATCTGATCACCGACCGGTTTCCGGAAGTGGCCGCGCTGGGCGAGGCCTTGCCCGACGGTTTTGTGATAGACGGCGAAATCCTTGCCTGGGAGCCGGGCGCCGCCGCGCCGTTGCCGTTCGCGCGCCTTCAACCGCGCATCGCACGAAAGACCCTGACGAAGAAGATCCTCGCCGATTCACCCGCCGCGCTGCTTGCTTACGATCTGCTGGAAGCGCACGGCGAAGACTTGCGAATGACGCCGCTGGCCGAACGGCGCGCGCGTCTTGATGCGTTGGCTGCATCGCTCGACGGCACGCTTTCGGGCGACTTGCTTCGTGTATCGCCGCAGGTGTCCGGAGCCGACTGGCGCGCGTTGGCAGCGCTACGCGAAGAGAGCCGCGCGCGGGGTGTCGAGGGCTTCATGGTGAAGGAGCGCGAGTCGATGTACGGAGTTGGCCGCACGAAAGCTTCGGGCACATGGTGGAAGTGGAAGATCGATCCGTATGCAATCGACGCCGTACTGGTTTACGCGCAGCGCGGACACGGCAGACGTGCGAGCCTATACACTGATTTCACGTTCGCGGTGTGGGACGAAGCCAATGGCGTGCGCACTTTGGTGCCGTTCGCCAAGGCGTATTCGGGTCTTACCGATGAGGAAATGCGCCAGGTTGACGCCATCGTACGCAAGACTACGATCGAGAAGTTCGGGCCGGTGCGCAGCGTGACGCCGACGCTCGTATTCGAAATCGGCTTCGAGGGCATTCAGGCGAGCACGCGTCACAAGTCCGGCGTGGCCGTGCGATTCCCTCGCATGCTGCGCTGGCGCACCGACAAGCATATCGACGACGCGGATACGCTCGCGATGCTCAAGGGTTTCATCGACGATCGCGCGGCCTGACTGCCGCGGTGGCGCATAAGCAACAGACACGCAACGAATCCGTAAGACGCATCGGCAACGATGCAATCAAGACACATCGACGGCAAACACCGCCGCTGCGAGATCGCGGCTCATTCAGAAAGCATGTCACCAGTGATGCAGTGCAGCGCGGGAGCGAATCTTGCAACCGGGCGGCGGGTGCCGTGATGCGGCGCGCGCATGCACCAGGGAGAACGTAGTGATGCTCGACAACCAGTTCGACAACCAGCTCGACAACCAGCTCGACAACCACTTCGACGACAGCGAAGACGTAGTCGTGTGGCGGCCAATCCAGTACGCAATGGCGTCGCACCGGCGCGTACTCGTCGTGGACGACTACCGAGAGGCGGCGGACGCGCTGCAAATGTTGTTGAACGCGGACGGGTTCGAATGCCGTGCGCTCGAAGATCCGCACGCGGTCTGCGAAATGGCGTCGCAATGGCAACCGTTCGCCGTGGTTCTCGACATCAAGATGCCCGGCCTTGACGGCCTGGAACTGGCGCGGCGCCTGCGCGCGCATCCGTCCACCGCGCATATGCTGCTGATCGCCTGTACGGCGTTTGCATCACGCGACGACCGCGCTCGCGCGCGCGCCGTCGGCTTCGACGCGCACTGCGCGAAGCCGTTGACGCCGGAGCGTCTGCTGCGCGTGCTGGAGTCGGCTGCGGCGCTGCATGCGGTGGGGGCGCCGTAAAGCGTGCGCGCCGTTTGAAAAAACTGCGGTGTGCAAGACGCAGTTTCCGACCTATGTTCCGCCGTGTTCTACGTGTTGCCGACTCCCTCCTTTTCGCTCGAATTGCCGCGCAGCGCATCGCATTTTCTTGCGCGTTTGCTTCGTCGATGCGCGACTCATGTCCCATTGTGCAGCGGCAATGCACCAGAAAACCGCGTTATGCGCGGGCCCGAGGGTTGCTGAACCTGTCGCACCGCCGTGCTTTTTGCACGCCGCGCAGGTTAAACAGCTTTCTGGAGGTTTTATATGAGCGACACAGAACGTCCCACGCCGCCGTTCAAAGGACAGCAGCAAGATCAGACGCCGGGCCGCACTGCGGAGATGAACCCGCAACCCGATCACGGCGAGAAATCGTATAAGGGCTCGGGACGCCTCGCTGGCAAGGCAGCCATCATCACTGGCGGCGACAGTGGCATTGGCCGCGCGGTCGCCATCGCATTCGCGCGTGAAGGCGCAGACGTTTTGATCTCCTATCTGAACGAAGACGACGATGCACGCGAGACCGCGCGCTGGGTCGAAGAGGCCGGCCGGAAAGCGGTGCTGGTGCCAGGCGACATCGCGAATCCGGCGCATTGCAACGCGATTGTCGACAAGGCGATCGAGGCGTTCGGCCGGCTCGACGTGCTCGTGAACAACGCGGCATACCAGATGACCTATCCGTCGCTGGACGAAATCACCGACGAGGAATGGGATAAGACGTTCGATACCAACATCGGCGCGATGTTCCGGATCACACGCGCTGCAGTCAGGCACATGAAGCCGGGCGGCGCCATTGTCAACACCACGTCGATTAATGCGGACCATCCGAATCCCGGGTTGATCGCGTACGCGACGACCAAGGGCGCGATCCAGAACTTTACGGGCGGCCTTGCGCAACTGCTGGCTGAAAAGGGCATCCGCGCGAATTGCGTCGCGCCGGGTCCGATCTGGACGCCGCTGATTCCGTCGACGATGCCGCCGGAAAAAGTCGAAAAATTCGGAGAGCAGGTACCGATGAAGCGTCCGGGCCAACCGGCCGAGGTCGCGCCGGCCTACGTGATGCTGGCGTCCGACGAAGCGAGTTACATCTCTGGCGCGACGATCGCCGTTACAGGCGGTTCGCCGATTATCTAGGCCTGTTCTGCGGGCGCCGACTGGCCGCTGCTTGCGCGACTAAGCGCAAGCAGCGGCTCTCAAAGTTGCGCGTCAAATCTTTATCGACGCCACGCTGGATGAGCGGCGCGCAGTATTGCAACGCTGTGCTGCCGGGCACGCCGCTTGCGCGCGTCATGGGTTCGTCTTGCGCTCGCCGTACGTACCCATCGTCAGGAGAAACCCCCATGAATTCACCCACAGCGGAAACGCTGCTGGACGTTGCACCGAGCGACGTCCAGCGCGTGCCGGTGAGCTTCGACATCAACGGGAAAAAGCATGAGTTCGAAGTGGAAGCCTGGACCTCGCTGCTCGACTTGTTGCGCGAACACTGCCATTTGAGCGGCACGAAGAAGGGCTGCGATCACGGGCAATGCGGCGCGTGCACCGCGATTGTGAACGGTCAACGTATCAACACATGTCTCGCGCTCGCGGTGGTTCACGACGGCGCGTCGATTACGACAATCGAAGGACTCGCGAACGGCGAAACGCTGCATCCGGTTCAACAGGCGTTCATCGACCATGATGCATTTCAGTGCGGCTACTGCACGCCAGGACAGATCTGCTCGGCCGTGGCAATGCTGCAGGAAGGCCATGCTAAAACCGCGGACGACGTGCGTGAACTGATGAGCGGCAACCTGTGCCGCTGCGGCGCTTACACCAATATCGTCGCCGCGATTCTCGACGCAGCGGAGCTTGCGGATAAGGATCACCAGGGAGTGAAGCCATGAACCGCTTCTCGTACACGCGCGCGAATGAAGTGTCGCAAGCGATCGAACAGCATCGTGCAAAAGGAGCCGCAGCGTTTATCGCGGGCGGTACCAATCTGGTTGATTTGTGGCGCGTGAACGTCGCGCATCCGCAGGTCGTGATCGACATCAACCGCTTGCCGCTTAAGCAGATCGAGCCGACTGCAGCGGGCGGACTGAAAATCGGCGCTCTCGTGACCAACAGCGCGGCCGCTTACGACCCGCAGATTGCCGCGCGCTATCCGTTGCTCTCCAAAGCGATTCTCGCGGGCGCTTCGCCGCAGATTCGCAATGTGGCGAGCGTGGGCGGCAACCTGCTGCAACGCACGCGTTGTGTCTATTTCTACGATGCGGGCACGCGCTGCAACAAGCGCGAACCCGGCACGGGTTGCCCAGCATTGGAAGGCGTGAACCGGATGCATGCGATTCTCGGCGCAAGCGAACACTGCATTGCGGTGCACCCGTCCGACATGTGCGTGGCATTGGCCGCGCTCGACGCAACGGTGCATCTGTCCGGGCCCGACGGTTCGCGCGTGTTGCCGTTCGCCGACTTTCACCGCTTGCCGGGCGACACGCCGCACATCGACACCAATATTCGTGACGACGAATTGATCACTGCGGTCGAGTTACCGAAGCAGGGCTTCGCGCAGCATCATGCGTACATCAAGGTGCGTGACAGGGCGTCCTATGCGTTTGCGCTTGTCTCCGTGGCATTGGGACTGGAACTCGACGGCGACGTGATAGTGAATGCGCGTTGCGCGCTCGGCGGCGTTGCGCACAAGCCGTGGCGCAATACGGACGCTGAAGCGTCGCTGCAGGGCAAGACGTTGAGCGCGGAGACGGTACGCAACTTCGCTACCGACCTGCTGCGCGACGCGCAGGGCCGCCGCGGCAATGCGTTCAAGGTCGAATTGACGGCGCGTGCAATCGAGCGCGCATTTCTGGGCGCGAGTCAACGTTCGTTCGAGGAGTCTGGGCTATGAACCGTGTTGAATCTTTGCCTGCTCTGCGCGCGAGCGGCGTGCCGCACAAGCGAGTCGACGGCAGACTGAAGGTGACTGGCGCCGCGCAGTACGCGGCCGACTTCACCGCCAATGGACTCACGTATGGTTTCGTCGTGTCGAGCACGATCGCGGCGGGGCGTATCGTGTCGATCGATTCGTCGGCCGCGCTTGCGTTGCCGGGCGTGCTGCATGTGCTGACGTATCAGAATCGCCCTGAGTTGCCTCGCGAGGACAAACCCTACAAAGACATGGTTGCGCCCGGCGGCAGCCCGCTCAGGCCGCTGTGGGACGACCGTGTGTGGTACAGCGGTCAGCCCGTTGCGCTCGTGCTTGCGGAGTCGCTCGAACTCGCGCGTCATGCGGCGTCGCTCGTGGACGTGCGCTATGAGTCGGCGCCGCATCGAACGGATATGGGCGAGGCGCTCATGGACGCCGAGCCGCCTTCGACGGAGAAGGGCGGCTTCGACCCGCCGCCCCCGCCGCGAGGCGACGCCGACGCTGCGTTGGCCAGCGCCGTGGCGCGTGTCGATGCGTTCTACAGCACGCCGGCGGAATATCACAACCCGATGGAAATGCATGGCTGCACAGTCGTACCCGACGAGCACGGACACTTGACCGTGTATGAAAAGACTCAGGGCGTCGTCAACACCAAGTCGTATCTGACGGCAGTGTTCGGCTTGAGCGACGATCAGGTGCAGGTGGTGTCGCCTTTTGTCGGCGGCGCATTCGGCTCGGGCTTGCGGCCGCAATATCACCTCGCGCTTGCGGTCATGGCGGCGCTCGAATTGAAGCGCCCCGTGCGAGTGACGTTGACGCGCCAGCAGATGTTCACGTTCGCGCATCGGCCGCAGTCGATTCAGCGCGTCGCCTTGGGCGCGGGCGCCGACGGCAGGCTGCAGGCGGTGATTCACGAAGCCGTCTCCGAGACATCCCAATACGAGGATTACTGCGACGTGGTGGTGAACTGGGCCGGCCAGCTATATCAATGCGAGAACGTAACGCTCGGCTACAAGGTCGTGAGGCTCGACGTGCCGACGCCCGCCGACATGCGCGCGCCGGGCGCCGCGCAAGGTCTTTTCCCGCTCGAAGTGGCAATGGACGAACTGGCCGAGTCATTGCAGATGGACCCGCTCGAACTGCGCCTCGTCAACTACGCCGAACGCGATGCGAACAAGAATCTGCCGTTCTCCAGCAAGGCGCTGCGCGAATGCTATCGCGAAGGCGCCGCCCGCTTCGGCTGGGACAAGCGGCCGCTTGCGCCGCGCGCGCGACGCGAGGGCACTGAGCTTGTCGGCTGGGGCATGGCGACGGGCGCATGGGACGCGATGCAAAACGAAGCGTCCGCGCGCGCAGTGCTCACGCGCGACGGCCAGGTGACTGTGTCGAGTTCGACTGCGGATATCGGCACCGGCACCTACACCGCAATGACGCAAATCGCGGCGGACGCGCTCGGTGTGCCGCTTCACGACGTGGTGTTCGAGCTCGGCGATACACGCTTGCCGAAGGCGCCGCTCGAAGGCGGATCATGGACCGTGTCGTCGGTGGGAAGCGCGGTCGATGTCGCGTGCAAGCGGCTTCACAACCGTCTCGTTGAACTTGCGCGGCAACATGGCGGCGCGCGTTTCGCGAGTGTCGCGCGCGAGGACATCAGGCGTGCGGGCAAGCAGATGGTGTGCGGATCAGGTACCGAAGACGCCATCGCAATCGACACGCTGCTGGGGCGCGCCGGCCTCGAATCGCTCGAAGAACAAGCCAGCGTGAAGCCGCACGAGAAGCAGCAGGCGTATTCGATGGGCACACACTCGGCGGTGTTTGTCGAAGCGCGCGTGGACGAAGCGCTGGGCACCGTGCGCGTGACTCGTGTGGTGAGTGCCGTGGCCGCAGGTCACATCGTCAATCCGAAGACTGCGGCGAACCAGGTGGCGGGCGGCGTGGTGTGGGGCATCAGCATGGCGCTGCACGAGGAAGGGCAGTTCGACCACGATATCGGCCGGCAGATGAACCACAACCTTGCCGACTATCACGTGCCGGTCAACGCGGACATTCATGACATCGACGTGCTGTTCGTCGAGGAGCACGACGATATCGTCAATCCGCTTGGCGTGAAGGGCGTAGGTGAAATCGGCGTGGTGGGTGTGGCCGCCGCAGTGTGCAACGCGATCTGGCATGCGACCGGCAAACGCGTGCGGGAATTGCCGATTACGTTGGACAAGCTGGTCGCGTGAAGACCGGTTGTCGCGCGGGTCGAAGCGGGTCAATGCAGATCAGCGCGCGGCAGGAAGTGTCGAAACGCCGGGAGAGGCAGAGCGGGGCTCGTTAGCCGCGCTCTGCTTCGTCCATTGCGCTGCGGATCAATCTTCGCGCTGTGCGTATTCGCGCAGCGCGAGGCACGACGAAACGTGCCCAAACATCAAGACACAGTGTTAGTCGGCGTATTTGAATTCCGGCAGCGCTTCGAGCGACTTTTTGGTCGCCTCCGGCAGTACCACGCGACGATTGGTGATCTGCAGATCGTTGAACGGAACCGCCACGAGATGCTTGCCCAGCCCTAGAAAACCGCCCACCGACAGAATGGCGTAGGTGCCGCGGTCGCCGCCTGGCGAGACGATCAGATCGTCGACTGTTCCAATGGTGTCCTTGTTCTTGTTGAAGACGTCGGCCCCGGCCAGCTTCGACGCGCGATAGCCGCTCGCAAGCTGAACCACATCGGTGCGCCTTTCGGTAATGGATTGCGGAGCGCCCTGCGCATAAGCGTTGCCTTGCGACGCGAGTGTGCTGAGCAGCACTGCTGCTGCAAGCAGCGGTCTGGCTTGCGTGCTTCCCATGATCGTTTCTCCTTGTTATGTACGGCGCCGTTCGTGGCGCGTCCAGTAGCTTTCAAACCCGTTACCGCAAATTGCGTGCCGCGTCTGGCGCTCCGCCCAGTCTCAGGCCCAAGGATTGCTACAGGAGCGAGCCTGCTATTCATATTGCCTACACAGGAACCGCGCGCAAGCGCTTTTGCTTCTCACAGGAATCCCTATGTCATCCCCGGCCAATTACTCCACGCGCATCGCGGAGGGCACCCCTTTTCCGCTCGGCGCGACATGGAATGGAAACGGTGTGAACTTTGCGCTGTTCTCAGCGCACGCGACCAAGGTCGAACTGTGTCTGTTCGATGAAACCGGTCAGCATGAAATCGAACGCATTGAACTGCCCGAATATACCGACGAGGTCTGGCACGTGTTCGTGCCGAACCTGAAACCCGGTGCCGTGTACGGTTATCGCGTGCATGGTCCGTATGAGCCCGAGAAGGGCCATCGTTTCAATCCGAACAAGCTGCTGCTCGACCCTTATGCGAAGGCGCACATCGGCGAGCTGAAATGGGCGCCTGAAATTTTCGGCTATACGCTTGGTTCCGAAGAGGGCGACCTGTCGTTCGACGAGCGCGATAGCGCGCCGTTCGTGCCGAAGTGCAAGGTGGTGGACGCAACCTTTTCGTGGTCGCACCCGGAGCGCAATCCGTTGCCGTGGGACCGCGTGATCTTCTACGAAACGCATGTTCGCGGCTTCACGAAGCGACATCCGGAAGTGCCCGAGGAGTTGCGCGGCACCTTCGCGGGGCTCGGACAGAAACCGGTGATCGACTACATCAAGAGCCTCGGCGTGACGTCGGTCGAGCTGATGCCGGTCCAGACATTCGTGAACGACAGCTATCTGCTGGAGAAGGGTCTCACCAACTACTGGGGCTACAACACCATCGGCTTTTTTGCGGCCGACCCGCGTTTCTTCGCTTCGTCGACGGATTCCGTCAGCGAGTTCAAGGGAATGGTGGACAGCTTCCACAACGCGAACCTCGAAGTCATTCTCGACGTGGTGTACAACCACACCGCCGAAGGCAACGAACGCGGGCCGACGCTCTCGTTCAAGGGCATCGACAACGCGTCGTACTACCGGCTGATGCCGGACGAGCCGCGTTATTACATCAACGATACCGGCACCGGCAACACGCTCAATCTGTCGCATCCTCGCGTATTGCAAATGGTGACCGACAGCCTGCGTTACTGGGTGACGGAAATGAAGGTCGACGGTTTCCGCTTCGACCTCGCGACGATTCTCGGCCGCGAGCCGCACGGCTTCGACGAGGGCGGCGGGTTTCTCGACAGTTGCCGGCAAGACCCGGTTCTCTCCAGCGTGCGGCTCGTCGCGGAACCGTGGGATTGCGGCCCCGGCGGCTACCAGGTGGGTGGCTTTCCGCCCGGTTGGGCCGAATGGAACGACCGCTTCCGCGATACCGTGCGCGCGTACTGGAAGGGAGATGAGGGCATGGTTGCGGATCTCGCTGCTCGGTTGACCGGCTCGGGGGACAAGTTCAACCATCGCGGTCGGCGCCCTTGGGCCAGCGTGAATTTCATTGCCGCTCACGACGGCTTTACGTTGAACGATCTTGTCTCGTACAACGACAAGCACAACGAGGCGAACGGCGAAGACAACAAGGACGGACACTCGGACAACAAGTCTTGGAACATGGGCGTGGAAGGTCCGACCGACGACATCGATATTCGTCAGCAGCGTGAGCGTCAAAAGCGCAATCTGCTGTCCACGTTGCTGCTTTCGCAAGGCACGCCGATGATTCTTGCGGGCGACGAGTTCGGTCGCACGCAGAAGGGCAACAACAACGCGTATTGCCAGGACAACGAGATCAGCTGGGTGGATTGGGAAGGTATCGACGAAGACGGCCGCGCGCTGACCGAGTTCGTGAGAAACCTCACGACACTGCGTCACCGTTTGCCGGTGCTGCGTCGTAGCCGCTTTCTCACCGGCGAGTACAACGAGGCGCTCGACGTAACCGACGCGCGCTGGCTCTCGCCCGACGGCACCGATCTCACGCCTGAACAATGGGCCGATCCGCTGATGCGCTGCTTCGGTCTCGTGATCGACGGCCGCGCGCAGGCAAGCGGCATTCGCCGTCCCGCGTCGGACGCCACGCTGTTGCTGGTGCTGAACGCGCATCACGATGTCGTCAACTTCACCTTGCCTGAGGTGCCCGAAGGCGAACGCTGGACCTGCCTGCTCGACACGAACATGCCGGTGCGCGCGGAACTGCCCCAGTTCAGCGCCGGCGACGACTATCAGGTGACAGCGCGCTCACTCCTGCTGTTCGCGCTCGAGGCACCGAGTCGCGCGACGCAACGCGTGTTCGACCGGCTGGAAGAGCAGCTCACTTCCGATGAAAGCGAAGTCCCGCCTGCACCCTGATCGGGGATAGCACTTCGGGAATAGCACTTGCTGTTTGCTTCAAGGCCGCGCGTATTCACTCAGTGATTGCGCGCGGCCTTTCGCCATGCCGGCATCCGCTTGACCTTTACTGTAGGTGACCAAATGGAACAGGAGCAGACCTCTCAGGAGGAACAGATTCGCATGCGTGCTTATTACCTGTGGGAGCAGGCGTCGGAGCCGAAGGGCACACCCGACGAATACTGGGAGCAGGCCCGCAGCGAGATTGAGAAGGAAGCGCCGCCAGTGGAAAGCGGGCCGATTGCGGAAGAGCCGAAAAAATAAGCACATGCAAGGGAGCACTACAACAGATAACCACAAGCGGCACGCATCGCCATGAAGGACTTTCCTGAACCGTCACGCGGCAGGCATCCCACGCGCATCGACGCGCCGCCTGCCGCGTTCGGTCTGGATGCGCTGATCGCGTTGGCTGTCGGCGCAGGTCTCGTAGCGTGCCTGTACTTCGCGCGAGCGGTCCTGATTCCGATGACGCTCGCAATTCTGTTGAGCTTTCTCGTCGCGCCACTTGTGAAGTCGCTGGGCCGTTTGAAGCTCGGTCATGTCGCGTCGGTGTTCGCCGCTGTGGTGATCTCGGTGTCGGTGATCGGCGTGCTCGGCGCGGTGATCGCCATGCAACTGACCGATCTGGCGGCCGGCATGCCGCGCTATCAGGCAACCATCGAGCATAAGATGGAAGCCGCGCATACGCTGACCGTAGGCAAGCTCGATCGCTTCGCCAAAGCCGCAGGTCAGGCGCTGCAGCGCGCCACCGTTGAACCGACGCCGCCCGCGCCGCGGCGGGATGCGTCTTCTTCCGATGGCCGCGCGCCTGCCGCCGTTCCCGTCGAAGTGCGCGAGCCGGTGCCGACGCCGCTGGAACTCGCACGCCGCGTGTTGTCGCCGGCAATCAGTCCACTGGAGACGGCGTTCATCGTCTTCGTCGTAATGGTGGTGATCCTCCTGCAACGCGACGATCTCCGCGATCGCGCGATCAGGCTATTCGGCTCGCGCGATCTGCATCGCACCACTACTGTGATGGACGAAGCAGCGCGGCGCCTGAGCCGCTACTTCGTTTCGCAGCTTGGATTGAATGCGGGGCTCGGCGTCGTGATCGGCGCGGGGCTTTTCCTGATTGGTGTGCCGAGTCCGATCTTGTGGGGCATCCTCGCGGCGTTGCTTCGGCTCGTGCCGTATGTCGGTATCTGGATCGCGGGCGGCCTTGCTACCGCACTCGCCGCCGCGGTGAGTCCCGGGTGGGACATGGCGATCTGGTCCATAGCGCTTTTCGTGACGGTCGAACTGCTGGTGGGCCAGGTCGTGGAGCCGCTTCTGTATGGACGCAGCACCGGACTCTCGCCGTTTTCGGTCGTCGTAGCGGCGATCTTCTGGAGCTGGATCTGGGGGCCAATCGGGCTTATTTTGTCGACGCCTTTGACGCTCTGCCTGCTCGTGCTCGGTCGGCATATCAGGCGTCTGGAATTTCTCGACGTGATGCTGGGCGACCAGCCCGCGCTCACGCCCGTCGAAAATTTTTATCAACGTGTGCTCGCAGGCGACCCCGACGAAGCGCTCGCGCAAGCGGAGCTGCTGCTGCGCGAGCGGTCGCTGTCGGCATACTACGACGAAGTGACGATCCCAGGCCTGCAACTCGCCGCCAACGACGTCGTGCGCGGCAGCGTCACCTCGGTGCAGCTCGCGCGCATCGAGTCCACCACGAACGATCTGATCGATGGACTCGACGGTTATCCGGACGAGCAGCCGCCGCGGCTCATGGCAGAGGATGCGGGCACCGATATCGGACCGGTGGCGCCGTCGCATATCGCGCCGGCTGCATCGGCGGGCATGCATGCGTTGTTTGCAAACCATATGTCGCGCGGTGCCGCGCAAGGGCCGCGCGACGATAGCGCTCAACAAGCCGCTGAAGATGCGCTGGAGGAAGCTCAAGATCCGCCGCGCGCAGCGAATCAACGTGTCTTGTGCATTCCCGGGCGGGGCCCGCTCGATCCTCTGGCGGCGACCATTCTGTTGCAACTGCTCGGCAAGCATGGTTTCGCGGCACGCGCGTTACCGCATGAGGCCGCTTCACGCGCCTCGATCGAGCAGATGGATGCCGACGACGTGGGCATCGTCTGCATCGTCTATTTGCGGATCGACGGTGTTCCCTCGCATTTGCGCTACATGGTGCGGCGCATTCGCGCACGCTTGCCGAACGCGTCGATTATCGTCGGACTGTGGGCGCGCGAGGATCTCGAGAAGTGGAGCGTCGATCTGCAAAACGCGATGGGCGCCGAATGCTATGTCACTTCATTGCAGGAGATGCTGGCGGCTTGCCGCATGTGCGCAAGCACGACAAGCGGTGAACCGCTCGCAGTCGCCGACGTCTAGAAAAGCACCGGAAAAGCAGGCAAAAAAACGCCCGGCGCTTGCGCGTCGGGCGTTTGTCGTTGGAGCAGTGCTTACTTGCCGGTGGCTCCGCCTTCTGAGGTCTTGCCTTCGTCGTCAGTCACGATTTTCGTCGTGCCGCCGGTAGAGGGCGGGTCGCTCGCCGGAAACGTGTCCTCGACTTCCTTGTCGATCTGCTTCTCGGTCTTGTCGGCATTCGGATGCTGTTCCTTGGGTTCTGCCATGACGCTTCTCCTTGAGCTGATAGATGTGATGGGTGGACGGCCATGCTGTTCGCACGGCCTGCTTGGGGTGCTTTTTACATCGGCATGTAGAGTTGAATGAAAGGTGAGCGCTCCATGAGCTAAACATCGGCTCGCGTCAGACTGACCCGCACGACTCGCGCCCGACAATCTGCAATGCGTCGGCCCGCGTGAGCGGACCTCGGCGCATGGCGTCGATCAGGTGCGCGGTCTGCGCGTCGCGTTCACACGCGAGCACGGCGAGAACCTTGTCGTCCTTCACGTAAAGCGCAGCGAACTCGTAACTGTCCAGGTCGCCGTCTATCACCAGCTCGTCCCAGTCGCTTGCATGGCCGAGATATTCAAACGTCTTGCCGAAGTGGTAGGTCCAGAAAAACGGCACGCCGTCATAACGGTTGCGTGCACCGCACATGTTTTGCGCGGCGATGCGCGCGTGCTGTTGCGCTACTCGCCAATGCTCGATCCGCAGCGGCTCCTCGTTCTCGCGCAGCGGGAACATCGCAATGTCGCCGGCGGCGTAAAGACCGGGCGCGGCCTGCATACCTGCATTCACGATCACGCCGCCGTCCTTTTGCAATGGCAATCCTTCGACAAAGCCGGTGGCCGGGGTCACGCTTGTGCCTAACAGCACGACATCGGCGGCGATATGCTCGCCGCTTTCCAGCATTACTTCATGCACGCTGCCTTCTTCCCCTTCGAGCGAGGCGACCTTCGCTTCCGGATAAAACTTCACGCCATTGCTTTCGTGCAGCGCGCGGAACATCGCGCCCATGCTTTCACCGAACTGCTTCGCAAAGGGCACCTTGTCCGGCGAAATAATGGCGACTTCGACGCCGCGTTTGCGCAGCGATGCGGCGGTTTCGAGTCCGATGAAACCGCTGCCGATAATCGCTACCCGAGTGGAGGTGGTCGCGGCGGTAGACGGGGCGTCGGTCGCGAGTTCGTCGGTCGGCCCGTCGCCAAGCGCGTCGACGATCGCCGTGGCGTCGGCAAGATTGCGCAGCACATACACGCCGCCAAGCTCGCAGCCAGGAATAGAAGGGACCTTCGGCACACCGCCGGTCGCGAGCAATGCGGTGTCGTAGGTCAATGCGCCACCGGGTTCCAGATGAACGGTGCGGTTGGGAACATCGAGGCGCACCACCTTTGCGACGATCCGTTCCACGCCGTGCTGCTCGAACCACTCGTGAGCGAGAAGCGGCGGCACATCGGCGGGGGACATCTCCGCGGAAGGGACAAACTTGCTGAGCGACGTGCGATCGTAGGGCGCGTGCGGTTCGTCGCCGATCAGCGTGATGCGACCGCTAAAGCCATACTCGCGCAGCGCCGCGCAAGCCGCGGCGCCGGCCGCGCCCGCGCCGATTACCGCGAAATGCGGCTCCTGTGTGCGGGCAAGCTCTGTTTCGTTCGGCAGCTTGCCCGGTGTCACCATCACGTCATCGCCGTCGACGATCACCGCATAGCGTTCGAGCGGCACGAGCGGCGGCGGCTCCAGCACCTGGCCGGTGGATGCGTCGAACGTGCCCTTATGCCACGGACAAATGATCCGGCCGCGGCACAACGCGCCTTTCTCGAGCGGTCCGCCTGCGTGCGGACAATCGGCGGAATAGGCGCGCACGGTGTCGCCGTCGCGGACCAGCAGGATTTTTTCGTCACCCACTACGACGCGTTGTGCCCGGTCCTCGCGTAGCTGCGAAAGCTGGGCGACGTGTACTGCGGTCGTGGGCATGCGGGTTCCTTGAGGCGTTGTCTGATGCGGCCCGCAGCGGTAGGGATCGCGCGCCGAGGCCGCAGGACCAGAATGAGAAAAGTGCTACATGAATGAGCAATTGCCGTGCCCGACATCGGCTAAATCCAGGCCGTGCAAAAACATTTCTCGTTTCTTCGCTTCTCGCTATGTGAATGGTCGGAAAGTACGCTAGATTCCTTTTGAGGAAATAGCGCACGATCAGAAGGCACGATACGTGCGACGAATCAGATGACTTCCCCAGACTTTTGTGGAGATGTTGGCCGTGCAGCGTGCGGAGCGAGTTGCAGTTGATGTCCCAATGCCGTCGCGCAATTTTGCGGCGACGCGGCGTGTGTTACTTGTTGTGCTTGCTGTTTCGATTCTCTTCCCGCTTGCATGCCTCGCCGGCTACGGTTATTTCGATTACCAGCGGCGCATAGCCGATTCGAATGACATGATCGACCGGCTAGTGCGTGTGACCGAGGAACAGGCGGTCAAGGTGCTCGACCTGAACCAGCAGATGGCTTCGCGCATCGTCGAGCTGATCGGCGACGAAGACGATCAGCAGCTTCGTGCGCGTGACGCGCAGTTGCACAAAGCCCTGCGCGAAATCGGCGGGGACTTTCCGCAAGTGGCGTCCATCAACCTGATCGGTGTGAACGGCGATCTGCTCGTGTCGAGCCGCGCGTATCCGGCAACCGGCATCTCCATCGGTCATCGCGAAGACTTCGTCTCCGCGCGAGCGATGCGCCCGCATCCGTACTTTTCGTTGCCCATGTTCGGTCCGTTATCGCAAACGGACGTGTTCAACACCACCATCGCCCGCACGGACACCGACGGTAACTTCCTCGGCGTCGTGTCGGTCGCGTTGCGCAACGAGTACTTCTCGCGCTTTTATCGCGAGCTCACTAACGGCGACTCATCGCTCGCGTTGGCGCTCTATCGTCAGGACGGCAATCTGCTCGTGCGCTATCCGCCGTTGCCGGCAGGCGTGGCGGATAGTGCGTCCGACGCATTTGCCTCCGCGTTGCGCGACAAGCAGTTGTCCGGCCACGTACGCGTCAAATCGGCGGAAGACGGCGGCGAGCGGCTCGTCGCGTTTCGCCGGGTCGGCGACTATCCGTTGTATGTGTCCAGCGCCTATGCAACAGGCGCGATCGTCGACGCGTGGCGCCAGCACTTCATGGTGATCGCCGCGTTGACCGCGGTGCCGTGTATCGCGATCTGGATCCTCGTGCTTTACTCGCTGCGTCAACTCGACGGCGAGCGCGTCGCATGGGAGCGCTGGCAGGGCGAGGTTGCGATGCGGCTTTCGGCGGAAGCTTCGAGCCGGCAATTGCAGCGCATGGGCGCGCTCGGCAATCTGGTCGCGAATGTCGCGCACGATTTCAACAATCTGCTAATGGTCGTCTCCGCGAATATCGAGCTTGCCCGTCTCAAGCGGTTCAACAACCTCGAAAAGGAAATGACGGCGGTTCAGCGCGCCACCGCGACTGCGGAATCGCTCACGCGCAGGCTTTTGAGCGTCGCAAAGAAGCAGCCGCTGAAGCAGGAGCCGATCCACCTGAAAAAGTGGATTCCGGGCGCGGCGCCGCTCATCGAGGCGGCGCTCGGCGATCAGATCGAACTGGCGCTCAGCATTGTCGACGACGTATGGGACGTGCTCGCGGATCCGACCGATCTCGAACTCGCGATCATGAACCTGGCGGTGAATGCACGCGACGCGATGCCGCGCGGCGGACGCTTCGTGATTCGTTGCCAGAACAATCGGCTGGTTGGCAGCGATACCTTGCTACCCGATGGCGAGTACGTGCTGATCGCGTGTTCCGACGACGGCGAAGGCATGCCCGAATCAGTCGCGCGGCGCGCGTTCGAGGCGCTGTTCACAACCAAACTGAGCGGCTCGGGAGCGGGCCTCGGCTTGGCGCAGGTTCTGTCAATGTGCGAACAGGCGGGCGGCACCGCGAAGATCGACAGTGTGCCCGGCAGCGGCACGACGGTGCGCATGTATCTGCCGCGCTATCGCGAACGCCGCCAGGCGCGCGCCGTGAAAGAAGAGGTGGTGGAACAGGCAGCACTGCAGCACGCGGGCATGGTGCTCCTCGTGGAAGACAACGAAGACGTCGCGGCGGGCGTCGCAGCCGTGCTGGAAACGTTCGGCTGCGCAGTGCGTCACGAGCCCACCGCCGATCAGGCATTCGACGTACTGACCGGTGGCGAGCGCTTTGAACTCGTGCTGTCGGACATTCAGATGCCAGGCAAGCTGAACGGCATCGACCTGGCTGAAAAAGTGCGCAGTGCATGGCCCACGCAGAAGATCGCTTTAATGACGGGCTACGCGGACGAACTCGAACGCGCGCGGCGCCTGGGCGTAGCCATATTGGCGAAGCCATTCAACATCGAGGAACTGCACGCGCTGGTGGCCTGCGAACCGTAATGCGTTGCAATCTTGAGGCACACACCTTGCTGAACTCCTGACGAGGCATGCGCGCCTGGCTCGCCTACGCGCGCAATCCGCTTCTTTTTCGCGTCCATTCCGACAGGAGAACAGTCATGAAGATCAAGAAGGCACTGCTTATTTCCACATTGCTCACGGCTTCCACGCTTGCCATGGCACAAGGTGCGGGCGGCTCGGGTGGGGCTGGCGGCGGGCCGGCCGGCAACGACCCGGCCACGACCGGCGGCGCGAATGCTTCCACGCGCGAAGGCGGCGACGCTACGTCATCGGGCGCTATGTCGCATTCGAAGTCGAAGAAGCACTCGTCGAAGTCGAAGGCCACGAAGCCCGCGACCGACACGACCAACATGCCGGGCGCGAACGCAAGCAGCGACACGAAAGGGCAATAACCCGCCGCGTTCAGAATGAGGGCCCGTGGCGCGAATGCGCTACGGGCGCCTCACGAATCGAATGCTTTACCGGCGCGGCCTGACTGACTAATTTTTTTCTTGCGACGCGTCGTACTTGCCGAGTGCCGCCGCGCTGTTCAGGCGCGCCCGCTTCAGTAATGCCTGCTGCGCTTCCTCGACGTTGCTCGCTGCGCCTTTCCAGGCTTGTAACGGCGGCTCCTGCAACGCACGTCCATACGAGAAGCTCAGATTCCACGGCAGCGGCCCGAGGCGATTCATTGCGTCGAGGTTCGCGGTCGCTTCTTCGGGCGACTGCCCGCCAGACAGAAACACGATGCCCGGCACGGCCGCGGGCACGGTGCGTTTCAGAATCCGCACCGTGTAAGCGGCGATATCCGCAGTGGACGATTGCCGCGCGCTCTCCGAACCGGCGATCACCATGCTCGGTTTCAGCAGCATATGTTCGAGCACGACGCGATGCCGTTGCAGCGCGACGAACACCTCGTGTAAAACCGCCTCGGTCACTTCGGCGCTGCGCTCGATCGTGTGGTCGCCGTCCATCAACACTTCCGGTTCGACGATCGGCACGATGCCCGCTTCCTGCGCGATCGCGGCGTAACGCGCGAGCGAGTCCGCATTCGCTTCTATCGCGAGACGGCTGGGCAGATTGGCCGTGATGTTGTAGACCGCGCGCCACTTTGCAAAGCGCGCGCCTTGTTTTTTGTAATCGACGAAGCGGCGCGCGAGGCCGTCGAGGCCTTCCGTGATTTCATCGCCTGGAGCATGAGCAAGCGGGACCTTGCCGAGGTCCACCTTGATGCCCGGCACGATCCCGTTCTTCGTGGCGACCTCGGGGAACGGCGTGCCGTTGTCCGCTTTCTGGCCGAGCGTTTCTTCGTAGAGAATCACGCCGCTCACAAATTCGCCGAGGCCCGGCGTGGTGAGCAGCAGATTGCGATACGCACGGCGGTTTTCCTCGGTGGAGTCGAGTCCGATCGTCTTGAAGCGTTTGGCGATGGTGGGGCCGCTTTCGTCGGCGGCGAGCAGGCCCTTGCCGGGCGGAACCATTGCGTCGACGGTGGCTTGCAGTTCGCTACGGGTGTCCATGAGATGTGCTCCCTTTGTTCCGGTTGCGGAAGGAAAACTGCGGCCGCGGCGCATTGGCGGCCGCTGCATGACCTGCGTTATTCGCCTATCAGATGCAGCACGATGTCGCGATGCTGCGTGTGACGCCGATGCTCGAACAGATACAGCCCTTGCCACGTGCCGAGCACCATCTGCCCATGCTCGACCGGTATGCTCAATTGAACCTGTGTCAATGCGGTGCGCAAATGCGCAGGCATGTCGTCGGGGCCCTCGGCGTCGTGCTCGTAGCGTTGCTTGTCTTCGGGCGCGAGGTTCGCGAAGTAGCGCTCGAGATCCCGCTGCACCGACGGGTCGGCATTCTCCTGGATCAGCAATGATGCCGACGTATGACGGCAAAACAGCGTCAGCAGTCCGGTGTCGATGTCCTGCGCCGCGACGAAGCGGCGGGCTTCATCGGTGAATTCGACGAGTCCGCGAGTGGGCGCCTTGACGCTCAGATGGTGGATGGCCTGTCGCATGATGAAAGCGCTCGACTCCGGTTCAGAGCGACGCGAACGCGTCGGCGATCTGTTCCACACTCCCCGGGCGAACGACGCGCGCTACTTCAGTGCCGTCGCGCATGAAAATCAGCGTGGGCCATAGCTTGACCTTGAACGAGCGGCCTAACGGGCGGCCGGGACCGTCCTCGATCTTCAGGTGCCTGACGCCGGCATGCGCTTCGAACGCCTTTGCAATGGACGGCTGCGCACCCTGGCAGTAGCCACACCAGTCCGTGCCGAATTCGATGACGGTGGCGCCTGGCAGCGCGTCGAGTTCGGCTCTTGATGGGGCTTTGGTGGAATAAGGCGTCCGGATTGCCATGCATGCTCCGCTGCGGGTTCAAATATGCGCTACAGGGTTGGAAAGGCGCCTCCGCTGCCGCGGACACGCGCCGCACTCTGATTTTGATAAGAGTACCAGCTATTGGTTCGGGAGTCGGCGGGGCGGGCATTGGCACAACCGCGCAAGCTGGGCGGGCGCCCCAAAAGCTGGCTATGTCATGCTCCGAACCGGGTGAGGGGGTCCTGCGGGAGTAGATATTGCTACCGTCTGGCCTCGACTACCACGCATGGGGCCGGTGAGCGGCCGCCAACGCGTGGACGCGCAGGTTCAACCGTCATGGAGGCATGTCATGCCATCAGCATTGATCGTCAAGCGGTCCGTCGGACTCCCTGCAAAGTTACGCCGCGGCGTGAAGTGCGCGATGCTCGCATGCTCGCTCGCGGCCGCGCTGCCAGGCTACGGCGCGGATGTAACGTCTGCGCCTTCGGCCGCGTCGCAGGAGACACCGGCTGCAGCCTCCGCCGCGCGCGCCGCCAACGCACCCGACGACACTTTTCTGCTGACGATCTTTTTGCGCCACGACGAATCCAGGCCGCTGCCCAAGATCAACGAGCAATTGCGCGCACAGGGTTTCTTCAAGACTTTCCCGCCGCCCGGCATAGAAGTGGTGTCGTGGTACGTGATGATGGGCATCGGTCAGGTGGTTACCCTGCGTGTGCCCGCGAGCCGCTTGCGCGAGGTCAATCGCGCGATTGAGACGACGGCGTGGGGCGGCTACCGCACCGAGTTCTATCCGACCTACGACTACAAGGCGCTCGCGCAGCAGATGCGCGCGAACGACGGCAAGTAACTTGCGCGGGCGGCCCGGTAAGCTCGCTATCCGGCATAACGGTCGCTGTCACAAATTTGGGATACATCCCCGCGCCTTTACGCGCCCTCACGCGCGGCCGATAATGCCCCGTCATTCCCGCCACGAAGCCTGTCGCGCGCGCCGCGCCTTGCAGGCTTGCTTGCTCTGAGCCCACAGCCGCCCGTGTTGAAAACCTCACGTTTTTTTGGCCTGCTGCACATTCCCGGCTTCAAGCCGCTCGCCGCCGCCACGCTGATGCTGGGCGTGGCCATGTCGTTCACCGCTCCGTATTTGTCGCTATTCGGTGTCGAGCGCGCCGGTATGACGCCGTTCCGCCTTGGCGTGTTCATGACGCTAATCGCGGCAAGCGGCGTGCTGGCGAGTACCTTCGCCGGCCGCTGGAGCGACGCGAGCGGCCGGCATCGGCCTTTGCTGCTGGCGGCGTTGGTGCTCGCCGCCCTCGGTTACCTGTGTTTATGCGTGGTGCGCGACTACCGGCTGTTGCTCGTCGTCGGCATTGTCTTCATAGGCGCGGGCGGTTCGGCCATTTCAATGGTGTTCTCGTTCAGCCGCGCCGCGCTGCCCGTGCCTGACGCGGCCGAGCGCGTGTTTGCCAGCGCGACGCTACGCACGATTCTCTCGGCGGCGTGGGTGTTCGGGCCGTCGGTGGGCGCGCTGGTGCTGGCGGCAACGAGTTTCTACGGGCTCTTCCTGTTCGCCGCAGCCAGCTTCGCCGCGTGCGCCGCCATTGTCTGGCGCATGCGCGAGCCGCAGGGCCATCTCGGCGATCACACGGTGCAGGACACGGCCTCGGAGCCGTCTTCGTCGATCACGGTACCGCCGCTGACCGAGCCGGGCGAAGACGCGCACGAGGACTTGCCGGGCGTAGCATCGGCGAACGATATTGGCCGCGCGGTCGCGGCGCTGACGTTGCTGGGGCTCGCCGCAAACGCCACGATGATCGTGTTGCCGCTTTACATCGTGCATGGTCTGAGCGGCACGCATCTGGACGTGTCGGTGATGCTCGGCCTCGGCGCATTGACCGAAATTCCGATGATGCTCGCGCTCGGCGCGAAGTCTTCCCGCTTGCACAAGCCGAACTGGCTGGCGGCATGCGCGGCGGTTCACGCTCTGTATTTCGTCGCGATGTCGCTCGCTGGAAACGTGCATGTGCTGATACCGATGCAGATTCTCAACGCGTTCGTGGTGGCCGTGACTTCTTGCCTCGGCATGACGTACGTGCAGGATCTGATGCCGCATTCGCCGGGACGTGCCACGGCGCTTTTCTTCAACGCGGCGCGGGTAGGCTCGATTCTGTCGGGCGTGTTGTCCGGTTTGCTGGTGCAGGCTTTCAGCTATCGAGGAACCTTCCTTTTCTGCGGCTTGCTGGCGTTGTGCGCGCTCGTGCTGTTTGCCGTACCCGGTTATCGCTATCCGCTGATGTGGCGAGCGGTGCGGCGTTTCGCTCGTACGCAATACGGCAAGCTTCAATCTGCGCGCTCGCTGCGCGGCGGCCGTGAGCGTTGATCTGCGGTGCCACGCATCGCACGCGCAGCCGAAGCTTGCATCGAGCTGAACGCGAGGAACTTTACGCCGCACAAAACCTCTGCAATGAGGCGTATCGTTCTTGCGATGGACAGCGGTTGCTGTCGTTACCGCAACCGGATCAGTCAATGCGGAATCGCCGGAACTTGCAGCAATCGCATCATGATCATCTAACTGAACCAGGCAGCGTCACGAAGCACTTTCGGGAGCGGTGAAATGCAGCTAGGCATGATTGGATTGGGACGTATGGGCGCCGACATGGTGCGGCGGCTGAGCAAGGGCGGTCAACAATGCATCGCCTACGACGTACAGCCCGCTGCCGTCGAGCGGCTCGGGCAGGAAGGCGTAATGGGCGCATCGTCGCTCGAAGATCTCGTGGCGAAACTCGAGAAGCCGCGTGCGGTCTGGCTGATGGTGCCCGCCGCCGTGGTCGACGGCACGCTCGACAAGCTCCTGCCGTTGCTGGAACCGGGCGACATCGTGATCGACGGCGGCAATTCCTATTACCACGACGACATCCGCCGGGGCGCCCAGCTGGCCGAGCGCAAACTGCACTATGTGGACGTCGGCACCAGTGGCGGCGTCGCCGGACGCGAGCGCGGCTACTGCCTGATGATCGGCGGCGAAGCGGAGGTCGTTCAACGGCTCCAGCCGATTTTCTCGATGCTTGCGCCAGGCGCAGGGGCCGCGCCTGCCACACCGGGACGCACCGAGGGCAGCAGCACGGCCGAGCAGGGCTTTCTGCATTGCGGCCCGATAGGCGCGGGGCACTTCGTCAAGATGGTTCATAACGGCATTGAATACGGCTTGATGGCCGCCTATGCCGAGGGCCTCAATATTCTGCGTCATGCCGACGCCGGTAAGCACGCTCGCGACGCAGATGCCGAGACTTCGCCGCTACGGCGTCCGGAGCTTTATCAGTACGATCTGAACCTGGCCGATATTGCCGAAGTGTGGCGGCGCGGCAGCGTGATCGGCTCGTGGCTGCTCGACCTGATCGCCGGTTCGCTGGTTGGCGACGCCGATCTGAAGAACTACGCAGGACGCGTATCCGATTCGGGCGAAGGACGCTGGACGATGGCGGCGGCCGTCGACGAGGGCGTGCCTGCGCCGGTGCTGAGCGCGGCGCTCTTCGGGCGTTTCAGTTCGCGCGGCGAAGCGGACTTTGCAAACCGCGTGTTGTCGGCCATGCGCCACGACTTCGGCGGTCACGCCGAAAAACCGCCTGCGCCGTCGGGCAGCCAGCAGGGCTGATCGTCCCGACCCTCCGGCTCACAGCACAGCCGATCTCATGGAGCCGCACATGCAAGCCACACAACCCACTGAAAGCGCGCCGCACGACGTCGTGTTCCTGTTCGACTGCGACAACACGTTGCTCGACAACGACCACGTGCTATCGGATTTGCGCGCCCACATGATGCGCGAGTTCGGCACTGAGAACAGTAGCCGCTATTGGGAGATTTTCGAGCAATTGCGCGGCGAGCTCGGCTACGCGGACTATCTTGGCGCGTTGCAGCGTTACCGCACCGAGCATCCAAGAGACACACGACTCTTGCTGATGTCGTCGTTCCTGATCGACTATCCGTTCGCCAACCGGCTCTATCCAGGCGCGCTGGATGCCTTGCAGCACGTCGCCAAACGCGGGCCCACGGTGATTCTGTCGGATGGCGACGTTGTGTTCCAGCCGCGCAAGGTCGCGCGTTCCGGCTTGTGGGAAGAGGTGGAGGGCCGCGTGCTGATCTACATCCACAAAGAGCTGATGCTCGATCAGGTGATGGAGTGCTACCCGGCGCGCCACTACGTAATGGTCGACGACAAGTTGCGCATTCTCACGGCAATGAAGAAAGTCTGGGGCAGCAGATTGACCACGGTGTTCCCGCGCCAGGGGCATTACGCTTTTGACCCCAAGGAGATATCGAGCAACCCGCCCGCGGATGTGACTATCGAGCGGATCGGCGATCTCGCGCAACTCGATGTGGAAACGCTGCTGGCCGGGAAGACCTAAGCGTCGCGAATGCGCTGTCCGTTATCTGGTCAGCGATCGCGCGCGGCGCACCGCGGATATCGTGAAGCGCGGTTAATCGAGCATCACGAGTCTTGCGCTTTCAACCTCGCTTGCGCATCCGCGGCGCCCATTCTGCCGGCCGCATCGAGTGCGCTCGTTCCGCTGGCGTCGCGTGCATTGGGGTTTGCTCCGTGCGCGATCAGCATGTCCATGATCGCCGTGCGGTTGAACATCGCGGCCACCATCAGTGCAGTGCGTCCGTCGGGCGATGCACCTTCGACGTCGGCGCCGTGCGAGAGCAAGGTTTCGACCACAGCGTCGAAGCCCTTGAAAGCTGCGCCTGCGAGAGGGGTCTGCCCGTTATTGTTGCGCAGGTCGGGATCTGCGCCGCGTTCGAGCAGCGTGCGCACGGCATCGACATGTCCGTGATAGCTCGCGAGCATCAACAGACTGTCGCCTTTGTCATTGCGCAGATTCGGCGGCACGCCTTTTTCGATCACCGCTGCGAGCATCGCGGCGTCGCCGGCACGGGCAAGATCAAACACCTGCTGCGCGACTTCGAGCAACTGCGGGTCGATGGGTTGCGGGGAAGGAGGGGACGGGTCGGCTGGGTTAGTCAATGAAATCTCCTTGCAAAAATGCCGCGCGCCTCGGCGCATGAACATCGGCAGCATACACAGATTGTGCAGGCACGGCGCGTTGCTAAACGGCGCCGAAAAGTTTGACCAGCAAGCCGAACACGCCAACCAGAACGGCCACGCCCGCGCACAGCAGCACAAGCGTCACAAGAAGAACGAGCGGCGCTTTAAAACGGTTGGGTGTCGGCATGATCAATGTGTATGGTTAAGAACGAATAAGCGAACAGACGACACTGCAGTGTGACGGGAACAACGAGATGTGGTCGTCGCGGTCCACAGCTTAAGCGTTTCGCGCAATACCTGCAGCAAGGCTGGCGTAAGACTTGCAGCGCGATGCGCGGCGACGGCGAGTCTTGACCAGCATCAAGCTTTCGCAAAGAGTCCCGAACGATGATGCGTGCATCCGGTCACACCGCTGGCGACCGGCGCGCAACGGCAAACTATCCTCCATTAGCGCTCTACGCACCACGCGGCTGTCATGTCAAACGCATGACGCTCATCCGCGAAGCTTCGCAACCTCCGTCAACCTGCCTGACAGTCCTTACGAGGAGTGACGCCATGGCTGAGACAACCTCCCGTCCCACCCCGCCGCAAACGCTAGACCCCGATACGTTGCGCAACATGGATCGCTACTGGCGCGCGTGCAACTATCTGTCCGCCGGCATGATCTATTTGCGCGACAACCCGTTGCTGCGCGAGCCGCTGAAGCCCGAGCACATCAAGAATCGTTTGCTCGGACACTGGGGCTCAGACCCTGGGCAGAGCTTTCTGCTCGTGCATCTGAACCGGTTGATCAAGAAGCTCGACCTGAATGTGATCTTCATCTCGGGTCCAGGCCATGGCGCGCCTGCCACGCTCGCCAATTGTTATCTGGAAGGACACTATTCGGAGATCTATCCGGACCGCAGTGAAGACGAAGCCGGAATGCGGCGCTTTTTTCGTCAGTTTTCGTTTCCCGGCGGCATCGGCTCGCATTGCACGCCCGAAACGCCCGGGTCTATCCATGAAGGCGGCGAACTGGGCTACAGCCTGTCGCACGGTTACGGCGCCGCATTCGACAACCCGAACCTGATCGTCGCGGTAATGGTCGGCGACGGCGAGGCCGAAACCGGTCCGCTCGCCACGTCGTGGCATTCGAACAAGTTCCTCAATCCGATCCGCGACGGCGCTGTGCTGCCGGTTCTGCATCTGAATGGCTACAAGATTGCGAACCCGACCGTGCTCGCGCGGATTCCACGCGAAGAACTCGAAGCGCTGCTTACCGGATACGGACACAAGCCGTATTTCGTCGAAGGCGACAATCCCGAGGTCATGCATCAGCAGATGGCAGCCACGCTCGAACAGTGCGTCGGCGAAATCCGCGCGATCCAGCAGCATGCACGCGATAACAACGACCCGACGCGGCCGCGCTGGCCGATGATCGTGCTGCGCTCGCCGAAAGGCTGGACGGGTCCGAAGGAAGTCGATGGCCACAAGGTGGAAGGCTCATGGCGCGCGCATCAGGTGCCGATTGCCGATCCCGTGACGAACAGCAAGAGCCTCAAACTGGTAGAAGCCTGGCTGCGCAGTTACCAGCCTGAAGCGCTGTTCGACGCTTCCGGCCGCCTCGTTGAAGAATTGCGCGAACTCGCGCCGAAGGGCGCGCGCCGCATCAGCGCCAATCCGCATGCGAACGGCGGCGCGCTATGCAAGACGCTCGATATGCCCGCGTTTCGCGACTATGCGGTCGCCGTGAAAAAGCCCGCGTCCGCATACACGTCGCCGACTCAGGTGCTGGGCGAGTTTCTGCGCGATGTCATGCGCAACAACATGACGAACTTCCGCGTGTTCGGGCCGGATGAAACCGCAAGCAACAAGCTGACTGCCATCTACGAAGCATCGGGCAAGACGTGGCTCGCGGCGGGCGACCCCGGCGACGCGGACGGCGGCGCGCTGTCGGCGGACGGCCGCGTGATGGAAATGCTCAGCGAACACACGCTGGAAGGCTGGTTCGAAGGTTACGTGCTGACAGGGCGGCATGGGCTCTTCGCCACTTATGAAGCCTTCGTGCACGTGATCGATTCGATGTTCAACCAGCACGCGAAGTGGCTGGAAAAAGCGAAGCGCGAGTTGGCCTGGCGTCAGCCGGTGCCGTCGATCAACCTGCTGATCACGTCGCTCGTATGGCGCCAGGATCACAACGGTTTTACGCATCAGGACCCCGGTTTTCTCGACGTGGTGACGAACAAGAGCCCGGACGTGGTGCGAATCTACCTGCCGCCCGACGCGAACTGCCTGCTGAGCGTGGCCGATCACTGCCTGCGTTCGCGCGACTACGTGAACGTGATCGTCGCCGACAAGCAGCCGCACCTCCAGTATCTCGACATGGATGCAGCCGTTACGCATTGCACGAAGGGCATCGGCATCTGGGACTGGGCGTCGACCGATCAGGGTGCCGAGCCGGATGTGGTGATCGGCTGCGCGGGCGACATCGCAACGATGGAAGCGCTCGCCGCCGTGGAGATTCTCAAGGAGCGTTTCCCCGATCTGAGAATCCGTTTCGTCAACGTGGTCGATCTGTTCCGGCTGATGCCCGAGCATGCGCATCCGCATGGGCTGACGAACCGCGACTTCGATTCGCTGTTCACGACGAGCAAGCCGGTGATCTTCAATTTCCATTCGTACGCGTCGCTGGTTCACAAGCTGACCTACAACCGGACGAACCACGAGAACCTGCATGTGCACGGTTATCACGAGAAGGGCAACATCAACACGCCGCTCGAACTCGCGATCATCAATCAGGTGGACCGTTTTTCGCTGGCTATCGACGTGATCGACCGTGTGCCGAAGCTGCGCGGTGTCGGCGACCATGCGAAGGAATGGCTGCGCGGCCAGATTATCGAGCATCTGAATTACGCGCATGCCGAGGGCATCGACAAGGAAGAGATCCGCAACTGGACCTGGAAAAGCTGAGCGAGGCCCGTTATGACCACTCAGGACGGCGCTTCGCCGCATACCATTCTCGTGCTGAACAGCGGATCGTCGTCGCTGAAGTTCGGGTTGTTCGAACATTCCGGCGGCGACGAATCGCTGCTGCTCGAAGGCAGCGCACAAGGCATCGGCCGCCGCGACGGCCGCTTGCGGATCGCGGCTCCCGACGGGCGCGTGCTCGTCCAGGAGGAGCATGTGCTGGAGTCGCAAACCGACGCATTGCAAAAGCTCTCCACCGTGCTCGCCCAGCAACGTCATGAGCAGCCCACGGCGGTGGGTCACCGTGTGGTGCACGGCGGCCCGCACTTACGCTCGCATCAGCGGCTGACGCCGGAGGTCCGCCGCCGCTTGCAGGATGCAGTGCATTTCGCGCCGCTGCATATTCCGCCCGCGCTCGATCTGATCGATGAAGCGCAGAAGATTTTCGGCGGCGCGCAGCACTTCGCCTGCTTCGACACCGCTTTTCATGCGACGCTGCCTCCGCGTGCCGCGCAACTCGCGTTACCGCGGCGCTATGCGCAAGCCGGCGTGATTCGCTACGGATTTCACGGGCTGTCGTATGAATCGCTCGTCGCCCAGCTTGGCGCCACGTTGCCGGCGCGGGTGGTGTGTGCGCATCTCGGGAACGGTTCGAGCGTGTGCGCATTGCGCGACGGCCGCTCGGTCGATACGTCGATGGGCATGACGCCGACCGGCGGCGTGCCAATGGGAACGCGTTGCGGCGACCTCGACCCGGGCGTGCTGTTATATCTGATGCGAGTCGAGAAACTGGACGCAAAGGGGCTGGAAACGCTGTTGAACCGGCACAGCGGCCTGGCCGGTTACGCCGATGGCGAGAGCGACATGCAGGCGCTCGAACAACGCGCGGCGGCGGGCGACCCGCATGCGTCACTGGCGCTCGACGCGTTCGCGACCGCGGTGCGCAAAACCATTGGCGGATATGCGGCTTTGCTGGGCGGCATCGATCTGCTGGTGTTCACCGGCGGCATCGGCGAACACAGCGTGCAGATGCGCAAACGGATCTGCGAAGGGCTGTCGTTTCTTGGCCTTCATGAAGGCGACGCCTCGGGCAAGGTGAGGGTGCTTCATACCGAAGAAGAGAAGCAGATTGCGAGGCATTGCCGCGCGTTGCTGCGTGCAGATCGAGGTTGAGCGGGTTGGATCTTGATCTGCTCACGAATGCTTCACGACCAGTCGATCGCATACGCCTGCGACGCCGAACAGGCGCGTCACGTCTTCGAGCGCCGCGATTCGCTGGGCGTCGTGTTCGAGTTCGCCGTTGAGCACGATGCGCCCGTTGCTGACTTCCACCGTGATCGTACGTTCAGGAACCGCGGCGTCCCATGCGAGCCGCCGCGTCGCCTCTGCGCCAATCTGCTCGTCGCTCAGACGCGCGCCGTCCGCGCCGTCGGGGACGGCGCTGTCCGGATTGGGAAAGCCCGAATGAGCCATGGTTTTCAAGGTCAAGACGCGGATTGCACAACACTAGCAGATGCCGCGTCTTCGTGGCGGCACGCTACTCAATCGCGCGCGCCACCGCCTGTGCCGTTGCGGCCGACAGCGTCCAGCCGAGGTGGCCGTGCCCCGTGTTGTAGAACACGCCGCGCCGTTTTCCGCGTCCGACCTTGGGCAACATGCTCGGCAGCATCGGCCGCAATCCAGCCCACGGAATGACACGCGCGGTCGATACCTCGGGGAAATGCCGCCGCGTCCAGTCTACTAGCGGAGCAATCCGGGCGGAGCGGATATCGCGATTGAAGCCGTTGATCTCCGCCGTGCCCGCGACGCGAAAACGGTCGGCGCCGAGCCGGCTCGTCACGATCTTCGCGCTGTCGTCGAGCAGGCTGACCCACGGCGCACGCTGCCTGCTCGTTGCATCGTCGAGACACACGGTGATCGAATAGCCTTTGACCGGATACACGTTCACGTGATCGCCGAGCATCGCAGCAAAGTCACGGCTTTTCACGCCCGCGCACACGACGATCCGCTCGAATCCGAAGCGCTGTGTCTCGCCTTCGAGGTGGGCTGTGAGCGAGAAGCGACCTTCGGCGGGTTGCTCGATCGACATGATTTCCGCATCGTAATGAAACTGCACGCCGTGGCGAACGCATGCATCGGCGAGACCGCGCGTGAACTTGTGGATGTCGCCAGTCGAATCGGACGGCGTGAAAAAGCCGCCGTAAAAATCGCCGTGCAGCGTGGGCTCGATGCGCTGCACTTCGCTCGCCGTCACCGCGCTGCGTTCGAGTCCGCCTTCGCGCAGAAGGTCATTCACCTTGGCCGCCGCATCGAACTCCTTGCGCGTCTTGTAGATGTGCAGAATGCCGCGCCGTTCGAGATCGAAGTCGATGCCTTCCTGTTCGGCGATCGAAAACAGATGCTCGCGCGCGGCGATGGCAAGCCGCACCGTTTCGACGGTGTTAGCGCGGTAGTGAGGAATCTGCCGCAGGAATTCGCCCATCCACGAATACTTGTGCCACGTGGGCACGGGATTGAGCAGCAGCGGGGCGTCGCGCGTGAACATCCAGCGCAGGCCTTTCAGAACAGTGGCCATGCTGTTCCAAACTTCTGCATTGCTGGCGGACAGCTGGCCTCCGTTGGCGAACGAGGTTTCCATCGCTGCATAGCGGTGACGTTCGAACACGGTGACGTGGTGGCCGCATTGGGCGAGGGCGTGCGCGGTCGTGACGCCGGTAATGCCGGCGCCGATAATGGCGATTCGTGACATGACATGGTCCAGAGTAGTTGAGCATCACCGGGTTCGATTTCGTGCGAAACCGGTGCCGATGCCCCATCTGTCCATGTACCTGAGAGTTTCTTCCCGCGCTGCGCGAAAGCGCTGTATGTGCGCGGGAATCCCCTTCGGTGGGCGCGCGCGGCGCCGCTCTCCAGATGTTCCTGCTGCGCGGTCCTTTTGCCTGAGAGTTTCCGGGGCGGTTGCTCCGTCGGCGTCGCCCTGGCTTCAGACGATCTCTCCCGCGCTGCTTTGCAGAACGCCACGACGATACCGGGCAAAATTTCTTCCGGCAAGTGTTTTCTGGCGCGTTACGTATGCTGCGTGATGCGCAACATCGACGTGTCGTAGCCAAGCGCACGCACTCGCTCGATCAACATGTCTTTCACACTGGCGGCCGGTTTCGCTTCACGCGTCAGAATCCACAGGTAGCGTCCGCTCGGTTCGCCGACGATCGACCAGCTGTAGTCGTCGGCGTGATCCAGCACCCAGTAATTGCCGACGAAGAACGGGCCGAAGAACGACACCTTCAGCTTCGCGTTGTTCGATCCGGCTACCACCTTGGCGCGCCCCTTCGAGGCGTCGAGCGGGCCTTCAACGCCACCCTTGCGGCAACTGTTGGTTACGTCGATCAGGCCGTCTTCACGCGCGGCGTAGTCGGCGGTCACCGCCTCGCAGCCTTTTTCGAAGCGGTTTTCGTAGCGCGCCAGTTCGTACCAGCGGCCCAGATAGCGCCCGAGGTCGACCGGCTTGGCGGGCTCGGGCACACGTGCATTGCCGCTCTTGCCGCCTGGGTTTAGCGCACAGGCGCCGAGCAGGCACACGGCGCCCACCGCGAGGGAGATAGCGCTCACGCGCAGGACCGACTGTGAACGCATTGGCATTAAACACTCCGTGTCGAGAAAGACGATGAGAAAGCAGGCCTCGTGCCCAGCGCCCGCTTACGCGCCGCAGTCCGTCGCGGCGATTCCATACGCCGTCAAGGCGCGGGCCGTTTATCATAGTGCCCACCAGGAGAAAAGTGCCGCCTCGCAGAGCGATGGTAAGGCGTGTTATCCACGACCACACCGGCACATGCCGCTACATCAAATGAACTCGACTCCCGACGCTCCGTCCCGTCCTGCCATCCGCGCATTGACCCTGCTCGAGGGGCGCGTGCTTGGCGTGCTCGTCGAAAAACAGCACACGGTGCCCGACAGTTATCCGCTCTCGCTCAATGCGCTGACATTGGGCTGCAATCAGAAGACCGGCCGCTCGCCCGTCATGAACGCGACCGAGGCAGAAGTACTAACGGCGCTCGACGGTCTGAAACGGCTAAGCCTCGTGATGGAAGGCAGTAGCAGCCGTGTGCCGCGCTTCGAGCACAACATGAATCGCGTGCTCGGTCTGCCGAGCCAGTCCGCGGCGTTGCTGACCACATTGTTGCTTCGCGGCCCGCAGACGGCGGCGGAGTTGCGCCTGAACAGCGCGCGCTTGCATGGCTTTGCCGATATCTCGTCGGTCGAGGCGTTTCTCGACGAACTCGCCGCGAACGATCCGCCGCGTGTTGTCAAACTGCCTCGCACGCCGGGCGAGCGCGAAAACAGATGGATGCATCTGCTATGCGGCGAAGTGAACCTGAGCGAGTTCGCGCAGTCGGGCGGCGGCGAGGACGAAACCGTGCCGCTGTCCACGTTCGAAGCGGTGAAGGCCGAGCAGAAACGGCTTGCCGATCAGGTCAACCGTCTCCAGGGAGTGGTACGGCGCATGGCAGCCGAGCTAGGCATCGACGCGAACGATCTCGACGCCTGACGCCGGCCGTTCAGGTTTCGGCGCCGCGCCGCGGATCTGCGGATAACGCTCGCTGAGTACGGTAGAAGTTGCGCGGCGGCACATTGGGCGAGTCTTGCGCAAGCCGGTCGAGTTCGTCGCGAATCGCGGTCAGATAGTGGCCGTCGCGCGCGTCGGCGTCGCCTGCAAAAACCGATTCGAGCCGCCGCCGCACCGCGCCATAACGCGCGCCTGCGGCGCGATGTTTTTCTGCGCGCTCCGCATAACGCATATACGTTTGCAACGCCGACGACACCGCGGCGATCACGCTCACGAGGCCGACCAGAATCCTGATCTCCAGTGAGACCGCGTTCGTGTTCAGCGATGCAAACACCGCCGTGCCCACGAACGCGGCCAGCACGGTAACGAGCCAGCCCAGCTTACGGTCGCGTGCGGACAACAGATCGGCCATGTCGTAGTGGCTCATTTGCGATTCGCGCGCTCGCCGGATCCATTTCAGCAACAGTTGCTGTTCATCGACTGGCGGCTCATAGGCTGGCAGATTCTTCATGGGGCTCGTCAGGGCAGTTGCGTGCCGCGCGCCGCGCGCATGCACTGACGCTACTGTGCCACATGAAAGCGCGGCCTGGCGCGCTGCCGGTCATGCGGCCACGGCTGTCGGCCGGGCAACGGCGAAGCGCTCGTTGTGCGCGTTGCCATTCAGGTAGAAGTCGCCGATGGCGGCCTCGCGAATGATCGCCGGGTTGTGCGACGCGAGCACTCGCGCATTGCGCCAGTAGCGGTCGAAGCGCCGCGTTTCACTGGTCGCGGATGCGCCGCCTACTTCGAACAGCAGCGTGGCGGCCTGCAAGGTCTGCTCGATCGCGATCTGCTGCGCCTGAAAGGTCTGAATGTCGAGGCGAATGTAGGTGTCTTCGGTGGTGCGTCCTTCCTGTCGCGCGACCAATACTTCGTCGATGGCCCGCGCGAGCGACGCACTAACGCTTTGCGTCGAATAGGCGAGACTCGCAAGCCGGCCGACCACGCGATGCACGAGTGGATTGTCGCGCGGACTCGATTCGCCTGGGATACCGAAGGTTCTCGTCTTAGCCTGCGTAAAGGCCACTGCATCGCGCAGCGCGGCACGGCTGATGCCAGCCAGATTCGCGACGTGCAGGGCCTGGTAGTACGAGGTGAGCACACTGTTGCGGCGCGGCGCCGACGCGTCGTAGCGCCGGTACACGTTTTCTCGCGTGACAGGTACATGATTGAAGCGTGCGGTGCCGCTGCCCGTCAGACGCTGGCCAAAGCCGTCCCAGTCGTCGATACGCTCGAGGCCCGGCGTGTCGGCGGCGACCAGCACGCGCACGTCGCTTTGTCCGTCGTACGCGGTCACGTCCACCCAATCCGCGTATAGCGTGCCCGTGGTGTAGTACTTCTCTCCGTCCAGATGCCACGCGCCGGCGGATTGCGTCAACCGCACACTGTTGTTCGTGCCGGCCGTGCGCTCGGCCACTGCGCCGCCGATTATCTGCCCTTGCGCGACGCGGGTGAGCCAGCGGTCGCGTAGCGCGTCGTCGCCGTATTCCAGCAGCGATTCGATGAAGCCGCCGTGCACGCGCAAAATCTGCGGCAGGTTCGAGTCGGCTTCGCCAAGGCGTGTGACGAGCGCGAGAAATTCGCTCAGCGACACGCCTTCGCCGCCATATTGTTCCGGCACGCGCAGCTTCGTATAGCCGGCTTCACGCAGCCACTGCACGGGTTCGTAGGCTAGCTCGCGATGGCGTTCGCGATGCACCGCGCCTTGCGCGATGCGTGCGAAGACCGGCGCGAAACGGCGGGTCAGCGCGTTGTCGTCGAAAAGCTGGGCGGCGTCGGCAATGCCGGCCGCAGAGGCCGGCTCGGCATGCGATGTGGGCGCGGACATGGATTCTCCGTAGTGAGGCGCGCAATGCGCAATCCGTCAACGGTACGGCATGACACGCGCTGCGAGCAACGAAGCATTTGGCCGATTCTTAGCAGCGGGAGAGAAATGGATCGGTCGCATTCCTGCTGCATGGCCCGTATGGTCCGTACTCGTCCTGATGGTTCGCGTAGTCCCCATGCTCGCGGCGCACTCACGACCCACGCAGCGTGCGGCCCCGCACACACGCTGCGAGGCGTGCGGTGCATGCTCGCAATACCAGCGCGATACCCGCCATAACCGCCATACCTGCTTGAGCCCGGATGGCCGCTTGCGCCCGCTCCGTACAGCGCTCAGCAACACGGGTGCAAAAGCGCCAACCGTATCGGGCACTCTGTGAGACCGCATGAACGAGACCACGCATCGTACGCGGCGCTACGACATCATCACCGACGAAGTGCAATTCCGCACGCTACAGCCAGAATGGGACGCGCTGTGGACGCGTGCGCAAGGCTACTACTATCAATCGTTCAGTTACTGCTGGCTCGCATGGCAGCATGTGTCGAAGCCGCACGGACGCATGCTCAAATGCATCGTCTGCCGCGAAGACGGGCAGCTCGTCATGATCTGGCCGCTCGAAACAGTCAAGCGTGCGTTATGGACGTACCTCGTGCCGCTCGGACCCGAAGGCGGCGACTACACGAGCGTGCTGGTTACGGACGACGCATCGGCCCCGGCGTTGATCGAATGCGCATGGAACATGGCGCGCCGCCGCTGTGGCGCGGACTTCATTCATATGCCGTATGTTCGCGAGACGCTCGATCTTCACAAGCTCGTGTCGCGCGAACGCCGGGTGTTGTTCTGCGAGCCTCACCAGGCGTCCGCTGCGCGATTGCGCGGGCAGGGCACGTGGGACGAGTATTGCCGGTCGCTTGGCACGCTATTCGGCAAACGGCCGGGCGGCTTCGTCAAGCGTCTTTCGAAAGAAGGCACCGTGGCCGTGCGCGTCGTCGATCCGGCCGACGAGGGCGAGACCGCGTCGATCATCGAATGGATGTTCAACTGCAAGCGCAGCTGGAGCGACCGCGTCGGCAAACGCAGCGTGTGGCTCGACTCGCCGGAATTCGAGCGCTTTCTGGGCAAGCTGATTTATTCGCCCGACGTGCCTTCGATGGCGCGCCTGATCGTCGTCACGCTGAACGAGGTACCGGTGGCGGGCATTATCGTGAGTCTCGGCAATTCTTGGGCAAGCGCGATTTTTGCCGGCTACGATCCCTACTATGGCAAATGCTGTCCCGGTCTGATCGCGGTCGAAGAATGCGTGAAGTGGGCGTTCAACAACGGCTTCGATCTTGACTTCGGCGTCGGCGCGGAGCGCTTCAAGGCCTATTGGGCGCGCGGCGAAGCGTCGACGGCATGGACCACGCAGATCGTCAACTCGCACTGGGGATGGCTGGCGATTCGAGCGCGCCGGGTCGCCCGCGCACTCGCGGCCCGCGCGAGCGGGCCGGCTCAAAACGCTACGACCGATCCCGATTCCGCGCTCGCGTCGCGCCGGTGATCACGGCGATACCGAGAAGAATCACGGCCACGATCGCGATCACGTGCTGCGCGACATGCAGCGCCGTCAAGCCCCACGCGACGCCGCCAATGAAAATGATCCATCCGACGAGGTAGATAAGCAGAGTCATCATTTCTCCTTGTAATTTTCGGCCGATGGCGCCGGTCGTCTGCGTTGCAGAATTTACCGTGCGCGCCGATGAGCCGCTGGCATCGCCTGACACGGCGGGCGGGTATGCAGAAACGCTACCGCCGCCATGCGATCAGCGGGACTAACTCCAAGCACATTGCGCGCCTGCCCTCGGCGCAGTGCTCCCGCAGTGCTCCCGCAGTGCTCCACTACGACCGGAATGCGGTTTGCTTCGCCACGGTGTCAGCAGCACAACAGCGCGATGGATTGAACCATGGTCACGACCAAGCGAACAACCCGACGCACGCCGGCAGCGGAGGACGAAACATCGGCGCAGCCCAAAGTCGATCCCGACCAGCAGCCGGCGACGCTCGACGAATGCCGCCGCTGTCCGCTTTGGGCCAACGCCACGCAAGGCGTGCCCGGCGCCGGCCCGCGCCGCGCGCCGATCATGATGGTCGGCGAACAGCCCGGCGATAAGGAAGATCTGCAAGGCTTGCCCTTCGTCGGACCCGCCGGAGCATTACTCGACGACGCGCTCGTTGAGGCCCGCGTCGGCAGGAAAGAAGTCTATGTCACTAATGCGGTCAAGCATTTCAAGTGGACGCCGCGCGGCAAGCGCCGCATGCACAAAACGCCGGCGCAACGCGAAGTGGATGCATGCCGTTACTGGCTCGATCGGGAACTGGAGAGCGTGGGCGCTCACGTGATTGTCGCGCTAGGCGCGACCGCGTTGAGGGCCGTGCTCGAAGATCCCAAATCGCGCTTGCAGGATGCGATCGGCAAAGTGATCGAACATGGCGGCCGTTTGGTGATCGCAACGTATCACCCGTCGTTTGCACTGCGTGCGCCCGATCCCGAGACGCGACACCGCGCCTATGCGGCGATTGTCGCCGCGCTACAGGACGCGAGGAAACTCTCGCAACGGCACAGGTAAACGCGCGCCGCAGGGTCTGGCCGCGCCATGTCGCTCTGACGCCGCCGCCCGTCACGCGGCCTTCATTCCGTCGCCCTGGTGTGCGTGCAGGCCCAGGCGCTCCATCAACCGTTGCGCGTCGAAGGGCGCATTCGTCTTCGCGTCGTTGTCGAAGTAGCAATACACGTCGCGCGTTGCCGCGCGTGGCGGCTGCAGATCCGGTGCGGCGAGGCGGGCATCGGCGGGCTGAGTGCCGCGGCTCCACGACTCGATTCTCCGCGCCCACCGTTCAAGCGATGCATCCGAGTATTCGCCCGAATATTTGGTTTCGGTGCCATGCAGCCGGATATAGACGAAACCGGCGCTCAGGTCTTCGAACTGCGGCCATGCTTCGGTCGAATCCGACACGACGAGCGCGACCTTATGACGGCGAAGCAGCTTGATGAACGCAGGGTCGACGAAGCTCTCATGACGCACTTCCACCGCATGACGCAGTTTGCGCTTGCGGTCGATTTCCAGGTACGGCGTCTTGACACGCTGATCGTGCTGCTGCGCGAGCGACAGCGCCGCTTCCGTGTCGCGAGGCAGCAGCGTCAGGAAACGTTCCATGTGCTGCGGATCGAAACGCAACGAGGGCGGAAATTGCCACAGTATCGGCCCGAGCTTGTCTTTCAGCGCGAGCAGTCCTTGCGCGAAAAAATTCGCGCACGCGACGGTTGCCGTTTCGTCGCGAAACCGCAAAAGATGAGTCAGATAACGCGCGCCTTTCACGCTGAAAACAAAACCCGGCGGAGTTTCGTCGTACCAGTGCTGCCAACTGTCGAGCGATTGCAGGCTGTAGTGCGTGCCATTGATCTCGATCGTCTGCATCAGTCCCGACGCGTACTGCAATTCGGTGGCCTGTTTCAGCCCTTCGGGATAGAAGGTGCCGCGCCATCCTTTATAGCGCCAGCCGGAAATGCCTATGTGAACCTCGCCTGTGGTGCTTTTCACGTCAAATACTCGAAGGGTCTTGGGTCTGGACTTGAGTCTGCCGAATACGGGCGAGCAACGGTCGTGCCATCGCGCGGCACATGCGTTGCTGCATAGACATACTGAGCAGCACATTTGGCGATACCGTGTAGCTTGAACAGATCTGGCAAACACACTCGGAGGCACGCATGGATGGCACCGGTTCCCGCAGCACGGACATCGAGACGCAAAGCGACGGCACCCTGCGTGTGACGCATCGCGGCGTGCAGATCGTCGTCAGTGCGAAGCAGAACGATCGCGGCGCATGGGTCGCGCAAATCGGCGCGTCCGTCGACGGAAAGCCGTTTGCATTACCCGATGTCGAACCGGTTACGCCGGAATGGACGACACAAGCCGAGGCACTGCGCGACGGGGTCGAGCGCGGCTGCTACCTCGTCGATCGAAGCAGCGCCGGTCGCGGCCTTGAAGACTCCGCGCACGGATCGGGAGAAAGCTGATGAACCGCCTTGCCAACCTCGTATGCCGCGCGACGGTGTCGGGCACCGCGGCGGGCAGCGCCGCCGCCATCACGGCAGCCGCACGCGCCACCAACGACGGCAGCACGCCGTACGCGCCGCTGAACGCGGTCACTCATTGCTTGTGGCCGCGCCGCGCGTTCACTGAAACCGGCTTGAGTGCAAGATTCACGCTTACGGGCCTGACGATTCATCAGGCGTCGGCAATCTTCTGGGGCGTGCTGTTCGAAGGACTGCTCGATCGCTGGCAATGCCACGTCAATCGCAAACCTCGCGTCGTGGAAGTCGCCGCTACTGCTGCGACCACGGCGGCCATTGCCTATGCCGTCGACTACCACGCGGTGCCGAGCCGGCTCACGCCCGGATTCGAGGCGCATCTGTCGAAACGCTCGATGTTTTACGTGTACGCCGCGCTCGCTGCGGGCTTTTCCGCCGCCGCGCTGTGCCGCGGAAGTCGCGACGAATGAGGTGATATTCGCTGCACCGCGCGACGGGGCGAAAGTTCACGCGGCTTGCGCCTTGCGTGCATCCGTCGCGCGTTCGACGAGAATCACGAAAGGCTCACCCTCGTGTATTTCAAAGCGCCGGATTTGCGCGACCTGGTCGGCGGAAAGTACTTTGCCTTTTGTCATCAGCAGCGTGCCGCGCGACGTGCGCAAATCGTCGGCGAGTTTCATCCCTTCTTTCAGATTCGAGGCATCCACGCGGTCGGGAACGCCTTCGGGCGTCAATTCGGCATGCTGCATCAGCAACTCGATGTACTTCTCCGCAATCGCGGGGTCGTAGCGAATACCCGTCTGCGCGCGCACTGTGGAAATGATCTGCGCGTCGCTCATCTTTTGCGGCGCGATGACGCCGATGCGCAAGTCTTCGGCGTCGCGCGCCAAAGCAAGCACGCGCGCGCCCAACGGGATCAATCCGCCGACGAGGCCATCGGGCGTACCGCGTCCATCGTAACGCTCGTACTGGTGGCGGATCATGGTTTGCACCGCGCTCAATTGCGAAACAGGCGTGAGCGCCATCTGGCCATGCAGCGGATGAAGCTGGTACAGCTTCGCTTCCTGCGGTTGCAGCTTCGCGATCGGCGTTTTCAGCAACGCGTCGGGCAGAAATAGCTTGCCGATGCCGTGCAGCAACCCCGCCATGAGCAGTTCGTTGCATGCGTAGTCGCTCAGGCCGAGTGCGGCGCCGATCTGCCTTGCTGTCTCTCCGATCCGTGCCGAATGGCCGGGCAGGCCGCAGCGCATTTCGACCATGTTCGCGCACACCTTCACCATCGTCAGGAAGTTGCTTTTCAGATCGTGCTCGGCACCTTCGAGAAACATCACGGTCTGACGGATCTCTTCAGTGCGCGCGTGAACCTCGCGTTCGAGTTCCATGTTGAACGACGACAGCTTGTCGTTCTGCTCCTGCAACAGCAGCGTTAGCCGCTCGGCCTTGCGTTGCAAAGCGAGTTGTTCCAGCGCGCGCTGAACCGTGAGCAGCAGGTCCTGATCGTCCCAGGGCTTGTGCAGATAGTGATAGACATGACCTTCGTTGACAGCGCGCACGACCGCCTCGACTTCTGAATAGCCGGTAAGCAGGATGCGGATCGTATCTGGCGCAACGGCTCGCGAGCGCGACAGGAATTCGGCGCCGTCCATGTTCGGCATGCGCATGTCGGAGATGATCACGTCGACCTGCGCGGATTCGAGCAGGGTAAGCGCTTCCGCGCCGCTGCTGGCGCTGAGCACCTCGTATTTGAGTGGCCGCAGCAAGCGTTTGAGTGACGAAATCACGCCGGGCTCGTCGTCCACCAGCAACAGCGTGGGCACGGGCGAGGTATCGGCCTTGAGAGCTTGAATGCACGGGTCGGCGGGGATCGTCCAATTGCCGGTTGCCTGTAGGTCAGACATGGTCATCCTCATCGATTATTTTCGCGTCGCAGCGCGCATTGCATCATTAGCCCGAACTACAGCGCTTCGAGAAAGTGGTCGAGCGCTTCCATCATTCCGCGAATGGCCGCATCCGGCAGCAGCAGCACCATGCGCGCGCCGAAGCCGCCTTCCTCCATCGCGAAGTGAATCTCCAGCAACAGCGCCATCTGCCACCGGCCGCCAGGTACCAGTCCGCCTTGTTTGTTCCCGGAAGGCGGCAACAACGTGGGTTGCGAGAAGCAGATATGCCACCCCAGCTGCTCGAAGACGCTTCGCACACATGCGCCGACCAGCAGGTTCGTGATGTCGCACAACACTTCAACCTGGGTGTCGGGATCGCCGGCGTCATGTCCCATCAGTTGCCGCAGTTCGCGCTGACCGTCTTTGCCGACGAGCACGATCGCTTCGCCGGATATGTCGGACTGGAACGCCTGGCGCACGGGCGGCAATTCGCCGTCGCCCTGTGGGCTCAGCAAGACGCGCAACTGGTCGACGCCGACGAGCCGGATATCAGGCACCGCAAGCGTAACGAACGCGCCGAGCAGTTGTGCCAGCGCAGCGGCGGCCTTGCCCATGCCGACGTTGCAGATTTCCTGCAACGCGTAGCGCTGGTCTTCGTTCAGAGTCTGTTCATTCATGGAGACCGTACTCCGCGAGAATCGGCCGGATCGCCTCGGGCGATACCGGCTTGGCAACAAAGCCGATCGCGCCGAGCGCCTTTGCGCGCTCGACAGCGCCGGACTGCACGTCCGCCGACACGACGATCACGAATGTGTCGAGTCCCTCGTGCTGGATCGCTTCGAGCACCTGGAAGCCGTTCATTACCGGCATGGTCAGATCGAGAAACATCACCGCGGCCTTGCCCGCGCGATAAAGGTCGAGGGCGGCCGCTCCATCGGATGCCTGAGTAATTTCGATGTCCCAGCCCTCGGGCAGCGAGCGGATCAATAGCTTGCGGGCGAGCGTCGAATCGTCGACTACGAGGACGGGCAATGGCATGGAATCACCTCACGTGGCTGCCGGTAACTGCGCTGTCGGCGCGATTTGCTTCACCGGACCGGCTTGCGCAAGCACATCGGGATTGGCGGCTTCTTCGCGCACGGCGCCATCGACCGGCAGCGTCACGCGAAACGTCGTGCCCCGGCCCACGGTGCTGGCCACCGAAATCGTGCCGCGATGCGCGTTGACGATTCCATAGGTCACCGATAAACCGAGGCCGGTCCCCTGACCAACGGGCTTCGTCGTAAAGAACGGGTCGAAGATTCGTTTCAGGTGTTCAGGCGGAATTCCGCATCCCGCGTCGGCGACTTCGAACCACACGCGTGACGCATCGGCTGGATCGACGCCGGTGCGTACCGTGATCGTGCCGAGCGGCGCGCCGTGCTGCTCGTGATTGCTGCCGTATGCCTGCGCGGCGTTCACCACGAGATTGAGCACCACCTGGCTGATCTGCGAGGGGATGCAGTGCACGAGCGGAATCTGCGCATAGTCGCGGACGAGATGCGCGCAGTACTTCACTTCGTTATGGACGATGTTGAGCGTCGATTCGATGCAGCGGTGAATGTCGGCGCGTTCCCACACGTGCGTGCTGTCGATGCGCGAGAAGTCGCGCAGATCGACCACTATCGTGCGCACGCGTGCGAGTCCTTCTCTCGACTCCTGTACGAGCGTCGGCGCATCGCCGAGCAAATAGTCGAGGTCCGCCTGTTCCGCGAGCGCGCACATGTCGTTCTTCAGTGCGGGCGCAGTCTCGCTTACCATGCGCTCGATATCCGCTGCATAGCGGATCAGCGTCTTCACATAACCGTCGAGCGTGTTCAGATTCGACAGCACGAAGCCGACCGGATTGTTGATCTCATGCGCGACACCCGCCGCGAGTTGACCAATCGCGGCGAGTTTTTCCGATTGCAGCAATTGCTGGTGCGCGTGCTCCAGTTCCTCGTTGAGCGAGGTGAGCTGTTCGTTGCGCTCGGTCAATTCGGCGAGTGCGCTGGTGACCGCTTTCTCGCGATCCTGAAGCTCGCCGTACGCGATGCAGACGTCGGTCGTATCGACAATCGCGACGCCGACCGCGACCACTTCGCCGTGCTCATCCTCGATTGGAATGAAGCTGCAGTTCTGGCGCATTGCGTCGATCGTGCCGGTGATCGGGCGCGAGTGCTCGAAGCGGAACAGATACGGCCTATGCTCCCACGACGAATAAGCGGGCGTGCCTAATACGAACACGCCCTCGATTTTTCTTTGAAGCCACTGCCGCGGCAATTCCGGGAAAGTGTCGAGCAGGTTTTCGCCGACCACGGACTGCGCTGAACGTCCGCTGTGCGATTGCATGAAGCGATTCCATGTCAGGATACGCAACTCGCGGTCTACCGAAAAAACACCGCTATTGATCCGCTCGACAATGGCTTCCGACAGATTCGTTTTCACCGAGAAGGCCCGTGAATGACAACGCCGGCAACGTGTGTTCGCAAGCCCGTCAAGCGCTCATGCTCTGAAGACCGGCGTCGCTGCCATGAGTGAATTAACGGAGCGTATGGCGCCGGGACTAAGCGGTATTTACCCTGAGTCAAAGCGCATGGCGGGCGGTGCAGGGCATTAGAGCGGAGATGGATGAAGCCCTAACGACCCTTCGGCCTGCAGCGAAAGAGGGTGCGCGCGGGCGAGTCAACGAGAAGCTCAGATAGCGGCAATGATCGCCTCCGAACCGGCCAGACGATAGCCGCTTTCAGGGAGTGCCTGCCCCTCGCGGCCAGCGAGCGTCGATAACAGCACCACACCTGGACGCGGCTGCATTACCGCATCCGCTGCACCCATATTCAGCGCGATAAATAACCGCTGACCGCGATAGTGACGCTCAAAAGTGAGCACATCGCCCGAAGCGGCGACGTTTTCAATCGCGCCCCGCACGAGCGCCGCATTGCTGCGCCGCAACTCGAGTAACCGGCGATAGAGCGACAGCATGCTCGATGGGTCGCCGTCCTGCGCGCGCACGCTGGTGTCTGTTAAGATCGGTAACCATGACCTGCCGTTTGTAAAACCGGCACCCGGCAGCACGGCATCCCATTGCATCGGCGTGCGCTCCGGATCGCGTCCCTGGCCGATACCGGGCTGCCGGATTTCGGCCGGGTCCTGCACCTGATCGGGCGGAATCTCGCCGTCTGTCATGCCAATTTCATCGCCGTAGTAGAGCGTCGGCGTGCCTCGTAGCGTCAGCAGCAGTACGGCCGCCACGCGTGCCTGCGCCGCTCCTACGCGCGACGCCACGCGCGGATTGTCGTGGTTGCCCAGCACCCAGTTGGGCCAGGCATGTACGGGCAATGCGCTGTCGTAATCGCGGATCATGCGTGCGATTTCGCCCGCATTCCACGCCGCATTCAGCAACTGGAAGTTGAACGGCATGTCCGCGCCATCGCCGTTTGCGCCGTAATACCTGACCAGTTGTGGAACGGGCAGATAGATTTCGCCGATCAATACGCGCTCTCCGTACTCGTCGAGCGTCGCACGCATGGAACGTACGATCTCATGCACTTCGGGCTGGTCTTCGGTGTAGGTCTGCAATTGCCGATGATGCTCCGGCTGGCCCGGCTCATACGCGGGATTTGGCGGGTTGTCGCGAAACTGCGCGTCCTTGATCAGCAGCCACAGCACGTCGACGCGAAAACCGTCCACGCCGCGATCGAGCCAGAACCGCAACACGTCGTTCATGGCCCGGCGCACCTGCGGGTTGCGCCAGTTCAGATCCGGCTGCTCGCGCAGAAACGCGTGGTAGTAGTACTGGCCGGTGCGCTCGTCCCACTCCCACGCGGAGCCGCCCATGCGGCTTAGCCAGTTGTTCGGCGGGCCGCCATCGGGCGCGGGATCGCGCCACAAATACCAGTCGCGCTTGGGGTTCTCGCGTGACGAGCGGCTTTCCTCGAACCATGGGTGCCGGTCCGACGAATGGTTCGGCACGAAGTCGAGCAGCACCTTCAGGCCCAGTTCGTGAGCCCGGTCCGCGAATTGCTTGAAGTCGCCGAGGGTGCCGAACATCGGGTCGATATCGCAGTAGTCGGCGACGTCGTAACCGAAGTCGGCCATGGGCGACGGGTAGATCGGCGAAAGCCAGACTGCGTCGACGCCCAGCCCGGCAAGATACGGAAGACGCGAAGTGATGCCGGCGAGATCGCCGATGCCGTCGCCGTTGCTGTCCTGAAACGAGCGCGGATAGACCTGATAGATCACCCCGCGTTGCCACCATGCCAGTTCCGACATTGCAATTCCCCCTCAACGATCGATTGTTTTGGTGCCACTCAAAGACCGCATGCTCAACGATCTCTGGTACAAGAACGCCATCGTCTATTGCCTTTCGGTGGGCACGTTCATGGACGCGAACGGCGACGGCGTCGGCGATTTCCAGGGCCTTCTGCGCCGGCTCGACTACCTGCAAGGGCTTGGAGTCACGACGATCTGGCTGATGCCTTTCCAGCCTTCGCCGGGCCGCGACAATGGCTACGACATCTCCGACTATTACAACGTCGATCCGAAGTACGGCACGCTTGGCGACTTTTCCGAGTTCACGCATGCGTGCCGCGAGCGCGGCTTGCGCGTGATGATCGACCTCGTGGTCAATCACACGTCCGATCAGCACCCCTGGTTCCGGGAAGCACGCAGCGATCCCGATTCGCAGTATCGCGACTGGTATGTCTGGTCCGACAAGCAGCCGCCGAATGCGAAAGACGGCGTAGTGTTTCCCGGCGTGCAGAAATCGACGTGGACTTTCGACAAGCAGGCGAAGCGCTGGTATTTCCATCGCTTCTACGAATTCCAGCCTGACCTGAACACCGCGAATCCGTATGTGCGAGCCGAATTGCTGAAGATCATGGGCTTCTGGATTCAGCTCGGCGTGTCGGGATTCCGCATGGACGCCGTGCCTTTCGTCATCGCCACGAAAGGCCCGAAGGTGCGCGAGCCCGTCGAGCAATACGACATGTTGCGTGAGTTTCGCGAGTTCCTGCAATGGCGTCAGGGCGATGCGATCATCCTCGCGGAAGCCAACGTGCTGCCGGATACCGATCTTGAGTATTTCGGCGACGAAGGCGAACGCCTGCAGATGATGTTCAACTTCCAGCTCAATCAGAACACGTTCTACGCGCTTGCGACCGGCGACACTGCACCGTTGAAAAAGGCGCTCACGGCGACCAGACCACGCCCGGCGACCGCGCAGTGGGGCGTGTTCCTGCGCAATCACGACGAGCTCGATCTCGGCCGTCTCACGCCCGAACAACGCGAAGCCGTGTTCGCGGCGTTCGCGCCCGAGCCCGACATGCAACTGTACGAGCGCGGCATCCGCCGCAGGCTCGCGCCGATGCTCGCGGGCGACAGGCGGCGGCTCGAGCTCGCCTACAGCCTGATGCTGACCTTGCCCGGCACGCCCGTTTTCCGTTACGGCGACGAGATCGGGATGGGCGACGACTTGCGGCTACCCGAGCGCGAGTGCGCGCGCACGCCAATGCAATGGTCGACGGAACCGGAAGGCGGCTTCACCAAGCATGCGAAGCCGCCTTGCCGCGTGATAACCGGCGGCGCTTACGGCTTTGAACGTGTGAATGTGGCGAGCCAGCGGCGCGATCCGAACTCGTTTCTGAACTGGATGGAACGCATGATCCGCATGCGCCGCGAAGTGCCCGAAATCAGTTGGGGCGACTTCGACGTGCTGCGCACGTCGCGAAGCGACGTACTTGCGCTTCGTTTCGACTGGCGCAACAACTCGGTTCTGTGCCTGCACAACTTCGGCGCAGAAGCCTGCACGGTGAAATTCCGCTCCGGCTGCAACGAGCCGGGCCAGAACCGGCTCATCAACCTTCTCTCCGACGAGCACAGCGAAGAGCAGGACGACGGCCGTCACGCGGTCGTACTCGAACCGTATGGCTACCGATGGTATCGGGTCGGCGGGCTCGATTATCTGTTGAGGCGCAGCGAGATCTAGACACAGTTACGGAGTCCGCAACATGCAAGGCGAATGCAATGAATAATCACGACGCCGGATGTAGCAAAGCGCGCCTGGGCCGGTCTGCGGGGATGCTCGCACTGGGTCTCTCGCTGACTCTCACTTTAAGTCTCGCGGCCTGTGCGTCCGGTGCGGTCGATATCGGCGACACCGGGCTGGGCCCGCATCCGCCACTGCCCACACCGCAAACGTCGCTGTTCCCGACAGTGAACATCGCGCCCGTTCAGGCGCGCGACAGCCAAAGCGTGCCCGTTGCGCCGCAAGGCTTCAAGGTGACGGCGTTCGCGAGCGGGCTCGACCATCCGCGCTGGGTGTATCCGCTGCCGAACGGCGATCTGCTGGTCGCCGAGAGCAATGCACCGGCTCAGCACGACGAGGATCAGGGCATTGTCGGCTGGATCCGCAAACAGGTGATGAAGCAGGTGATGAAGCGCGCGGGCGCGGGCGTGCCGAGCCCCGATCGGATCGTACTGCTGCACGGCGAGGGCGACAGCGCACAAAGCCGCAGCGTGTTTCTCTCGGGGCTTCACTCGCCGTTCGGCATGGCGCTCGTCGGCGACTACCTTTACGTCGCCGATACCGACGCGCTGCTGCGCTTTCCGTACCACGCCGGCGACACGCAGATCACTGCGGCGCCCGAGAAGGTCGCGGACCTGCCGGCGGGGCCGATCAATCATCACTGGACCAAGAATGTCGTGGCGAGCCGCGACGGACAGCGCCTGTATGTCACGGTCGGCTCGAATAGCAACGTCGCGGAGAACGGCATTCAGGCCGAAGAGGGCCGAGCGCTCATCCTGGAACTGACGCTTGCGAGCGGGCAGTCGCGCGTATTCGCGTCAGGCCTTCGCAATCCGAACGGAATGGACTGGCAACCCGATAGCGGCGCCCTGTGGGCCGCGGTCAACGAGCGCGACGAACTGGGCGACGACCTCGTGCCCGACTACATGACCGCGGTGAAAGACGGCGGCTTCTACGGATTTCCCTATAGCTACTATGGGCAACATGTCGATACGCGCGTGAAGGAGCAGCGCCCCGACAAGGTGGCGAGCGCGCTCACGCCGGACTATGCGCTTGGCAACCACACCGCGTCGCTCGGACTGGCGTTCTATACCGGTAAAAGTTTTCCCCGGCACTACTGGGGCGGCGCATTTGTCGGCCAGCATGGGTCATGGAATCGCAAGCAGCATAGCGGCTATAAGGTCATTTTCGTGCCGTTCGCCGACGGGCGGCCAGCAGGGATGCCGGAGACTTTTCTGAGCGGCTTCCTGAGCGCGGACGGGCATGCGTTGGGGCGGCCGGTCGGTGTGGCCGTCGACAAGGCCGGCGCGTTGTATGTTGCCGACGATGTCGGTAACGTCGTTTGGAAAGTCGTTTATAGCGGCAACTGACGATGAAGCGCGAACGCAACACGGCGGCGCCGCATTCGGGGCCTGCCGGAATTGCCCGGTAAAATACCGCCCACTACCGACGGCGCGGAAAGCCTGATCTCCGCCTGCTTACTTTGAATTTCGAGGCGTTCATGTCCATGGAAACAGACACCGTCACCGATGAACGGGTGGCTCACATTGCAGACCGCATGGTTGGCGAAGGCAAGAAAGTTTCGGCGCTGGCGGTCTGGACAGAGGTGCGCAGCGGCTCGATCGTCGCCGTGTCCGCGGCTCTGGAGCGCTGGCGCGCGGCGCGGCAACCCGCACCGGAGGCTGCGCCTGTCGCGGCCGGCTTGCCCGAAGACGTTGCCCAAACCATGCTGAACGCCGCAGGCAATGTGTGGGCGAGCGCCCGCGAGGAAGCCGAGCGCGTCGTCAATCAGCGTCTTGCCGTGGCAAGTGAGCACGCCCGTGCGATTGCCGCGGAGCGTGACGAGGCGCTAGTCGAATATCAGAACACGCTGGCCGAAGCCGAGTTGGCGCGCGAGCGCGTCGCGACGCTCACGAACGCGCTGAGCATTTCGGAAGACGCGGTGAATCGCCTCGCGACCGAACTGTCGGGGTTGAGGGACCGGGCGAAAGCTGCCGAGGAACGCGTCGCCGAACTCGAGGACCGCACCGCGGAGGCGGAAGCGCGCGTGGCCCAGACCGAGGAGCGCGAAGCGGCGGCCGAGGCGCGCATCGCGGAGGCCGAGCAGCGTGCGGCGGCTGCGGAGGCGCGTGTCATGGAGGCCGAGGAGCGGGCTTCGACCGCGGAGGCGCGTGTGGCACAGGCCGAGGAACGGGCTTCGACTGCGGAGGCGCGGGTTGCACAGGCTGAGGAGCGGGCTTCGACTGCGGAGGTGCGGGTTGTAGAGGCCGAGGAGCGGTCTTCGAATGCAGAGGCGCAGGTCGCCCAGGCCGAAGAGCGGGCAGCGGACGCCGAACGGCGCATCAGGGAAGTGGAAGAACGTGCAGCGGCAGCAGAGGCGCGTGTTGCACAGGCAGACGAGCTGGCAGCGACGGCAGAGACGCGTGTCGCGCAAGCCGAAGAGCGCGCAACGACCGCGCAAGCGCGCGTGGCAGAGGCTGACGAACGGGCATTAGCGGCGCAAGCGGGCATCGCGCAGGCCGAGGAACGCGCCTCGGCAGCAGAGGCGCGCATTGCAGAGGCAGAGGAGCGTGCAGCCGGTGCGGCGGCGCGAGCCGCAGAAGCCGAAGAGAGTGCGTCGACAGCGCAAGCGCGCATTGCCCACGCTGAAGAAAGCGCCGAGGAACACGCTTCGGCGGCGCAAGCACGCATTGCAGAGGCGGAAGAACGCGCGTCGGCAGCCCAAGCCAGGCTGCAAGCCGTCGAAACATCCCTGAACGAAGAACGTCAGGCGCGCGAAGCGTTGAGTAACGCCACTGTCGCCAAGGACGAGGAGATCGCGCGTCTTATTGAAGAGCGCGATGCCGCGCGCCACGAGGCGGCCACGCTCGGTGAAGCCGGTCAGACACACGCACGCGAAGTGCAGAAATGGGCGGACGAATCCAGCGCGGCGTCGTCGCGTGCGCAGGACGCCGCGTTACAGGCAAGCGAAAGCCTCGCGCAGCTTGCCGCGTTGCAGACCGAACTGGATCAGGCCCGCGCCGAACTGGCGGCACACCGCGAGGCGAACTCGGCTCACGGCGACGAAGCAGCCGCCCAGCGTGCCGAGGTCGAACGTGTGCAGCAGGAACTCGATGCTGCCCGTGAACAGCTCGTCGCCCTGAACGAAGCCAATGCGACCGCGACGGCGGAGACTAGCCGGCTGGCGGAGCAGGCATCGTCGGCGGCGAGCCGCGCAGAGGCGGCCGAACAGCGCGCCGCAGACCTCGAGCGCCAGCTTGCCGAACTCGAAACAGCACATGCGCAACGACTGGAACAGGCCCAGCAACAGCCCCTGTCGCCGGATAGCCCGTCGCCGGATAGCCCGTCGCCGGTCTCCGAATCGAAGGAAGCGGTGATGGCCGACGAAATCGCGTCGCTGCGCCGTCAGATGTCCACTCAGGCGAAGGCCCACGAGAAGGCGTACAGCGAACTTCGTACGCTGGCCGAGCAGTGGGTCGCGCATGCCAAGGAACTCAAGCAGCGGCTCAGCGCAACGAATCAGAAGGTGACCTTCCTCGACGCGCGCAGCGCGGCGGAAGTCGCGCTTCTACGACGGCTGTCGTCCGAGCTTGAACGGCTGAAGCCGGACCACGATCTGGTGTCGCGCGACGCGCAGCAAAAGCTCATCAGCGCGACGCTCGCCGAGCGCCTCGAACAGAAGGGCTATCGGTACGATCCGGCAACCGCCGTCATATCGAAGATCGAAGCCTGACGCGTCGGGGCGTCGGGGCGTCGGCGCGCCAGGCAGGGCCGCGTGCTTATAACGGCTTGGGCGGCGAGCCTTCGTCGTCGACGCTGTGACTGCCCGCGCCCGGCGACGAGGTCGTGTCGCGCAGTTGCGTCTCTTCTGGATTTTTTGGCACGACCTTGTCGGCATCGGCTTCGTCGATTGCGTTGAGCCGATTGCCGCCCGGCGTGCGCGGCGTGCCCGGCGCGGGCGTCGGCACCGCTCGTGGCTGAGCCGGCCCCGGCCCCGACAACCCCTCTTGCGAAGGCGTGTTCGGCGAGGGCGGCGTGGCGGGGTCGTTGTTCGAAGAAGAGGAAGAAGTGTCCTGGTGGTCGGTCATGGGGTCATCTCCTTGGCTGGGGTCGTTCCGAACGGCGCACGAACGACATTTGCGTGCAATGCGTACCGCAGACGCAGCACGCGCCGTTCCATCGGGCCTCGCCTGCAACCGTTGCGAACGGGGGACCGGCTCAGCGCAGCACGCGCGCGACGAGCGGCAGATGATCCGACGCGATTCGCGCGGGCTTGCTCCGATCCACCTCGATATCGACGAGACGCGCGGCCGGATGCACCCACACACGGTCCAGTGCAAAAGTCGGAAAGCGCGAAGGAAACGTGCGCGGCGCGGCCACCCGCCCGAAACGCGTGAGAAGCGCGCGCAGCGGCCATCCCCAAACGAACCATTCATTCAGATCGCCGAGCAGGATGACGGGGAGATCGGGCGTATCGAACGCTTCCAGCAGCAGCCGCACCTGCGCGCGGCGTTCGCGCGCAGAGAGGCCCAGATGCGTCGCGACAATGCGCATCACGCCATGGCCGGTTTCTATGTCGACGTCGAGCGCGCCGCGCGCTTCCCGGCTGCCGAACGACAGGTCCAGCGTGCGCACGGCTCGTACCGGGAGATTCGTCAGCACCGCGTTGCCGAAGCGCCGGTCGGGACCGTCGAGCGTCGGCCCCGGCACCGCGTGCATGCCGGTCAGATCCTGCAGTTCGCGGAGCACGTCGATGCTCGCCGCGCCGCCGAGCGGCACTTCCTGCAACGCGACCACATCGGCCTTCAAAGCCGTGATCACTTCCGCGATACGGGCCGCCGAGCGTTTGCCGTCCGTGCCCACGGCCCCGTGAATGTTGTACGTGGCGATGCGCAGCGGCTCGCCCGCATCGCTCGAATGTGCCGGCATCGTTCGCACACGCGGCGCCGGCTGCGCTTCGTCGAGCGTCACTGTATCGTTCGCGCGGCCGGTCATTGGCGCCTCATCAGCACGCGCCGCAGGACAAGCGACATCGAGACGAGTGCGACGCCGATCGCGGCGACGAGCAGCAAGGAAAGCGGCGTTGGATGCGTGAGCGCTGTCACCAGTTGACGGGCGAACGACGTCGCGAGCACCACGCCTGGCGCCATGCCGATCGCGGTGCCCGCCATGAAGTCCCAGAAGCGGATATGCGATGCGCCCGCCGCGAGATTCACGATCGAAAACGGCGCCACCGGCACGAGCCGCAGCAGGATCATTGCGACCAGCCCTTTGCTGCGCAGCCGTTCGCTGAGCTGATTCAGGCGTTCGCCAGCCAGTTCGCGCACGGCGTCGCGACCGAGCCAGGCGCCTGCGGCCCAGCCCGCCGCCGCGGCGATCAGCGTCCCGGCGAGCGCGTAGGCGGCCCCGGCTATCGCGCCGAACACCAGCCCGGTTACGGCGATCAGCAACGTAACCGGCACCGACAGCAGAGCGGCCACTGCGTACATCGCGACTACGGCAATCGGACCGAAATGCGTTGCGGCGAGCCGTTGTGCGTCGGCGGTCAGTTTGGCGAAGGTCAACTCATGACCGAACGGCGTGAAGCGCCAGGCAATGGTCAGCGCGACGACGCCGAGCGCGAGCGCGCCGAGCACCAGCAGCTTCGCGATGACGGGACGACGCGTGGGCTCGGGCAGGAATTGCGCGAGCAGTTCATTGGCCTCGATCGGCGCTTCGGGATCGAGAACATGAACCCGATCGGCGATGTCGCGCAGCTCGGGCGGCACCTCCGGCGCCAGCGGTACAAGCGTGCGCGCCGAATGTCCTTTCAGGCTCGCGATGGCCGCGTTGAGACGTCCATGGCGCGCGAGCGCCTGCTCCACGTCTGCCTCGCTCGAATCGAGATGTTCGGCGAGCAATCGGTTGCGAATGCGTGCAATCGCTGCTTGCCTGAGCGGATTGTCGCGCGCGTCGATCACGATGCAGCACTCGGAGTCGAGCACCATCGACCGGTTGTTCAGATTGGCACTGCCAATCACGAGCAAACGGTCGTCGGCGATCATGATCTTGCTGTGCACGTTGATGAACCGGCCGTTCGGGGCATCAACGGCCGGCGCATACATGGCATAGCGGCCGTTGCGGTCCGCGGCCTCAAGCAGCTTGTGCAGACGCGCACGCAGAACGCCCATTGTCGCTTCCTGGAGCCAGCCGCTTTGCCGGTAAGGGCAGACAACCGCAAGGTCGGGGCCGTTCTCTTCAGCGATACGTTTTTGCAGCGCCGAGCCGACCGAATTGGCCGTGAAATACTGATTCTCGACATAAATATTGCGGCGCGCGGCGGCCACGGTAGCCAGATGCAACGCCTTCACCTGCTGGATCGCGGGTCTGCCGTCGTACGCAGGCTCGGTGAGCGAAATGCCCAGGTCGATATCGGCGAAATCGGGTTCGATGCGCGACGGCCACAAATCGGTTCGCGGCGGCGGCTTGCCGTTGAACGGCCGGCCGGCCTTGCTGCTGCGGCGCGAGCGGCGCCAGCGTTCGCGGGCCAGATGCGCGATGGCGGCGGCAGCGGGGCCGTCGAACATCAGTTGCGCGTCGTGCATCGGCTCGTAACTCGTCTTGCCGAGATTTTTGCGCAGCGGGTCGTCGGGCCGATGTTCGGGCGTGTCCCAACGCGAACCGGTGAGGTCGATGCCGCCGGTGAACGCGAGGCTGTCGTCGATCACGACGATTTTCTGATGATGCGACGCACCCAGCGGATGACGCCCATCCAGCCGGAACCAGAGGCGTCGATGCGCGTGCCACGCGGGCTTGTAGGACGGCAGCCACTCGCGCTCGAATGCGTACAGCATCGCGAAATCCCAGCCGAGCAGATAGATGCGCAACTGCGGATTCGCGTCGAGCACGGCGCACAGGAACTCGGAGAGTTTAGGCGGAAAGCCGTCGTCGACGCCGCCGGGGACGAGTTCGATGCGGCTGTCGATATCCCATCCCAGGATGAAAATCGAATGACGTGCGCGCGGAATCATCTCGCGCAACACCGCGTAGTAGGAGGCGGCGTCGATCAACACGCTCGCGCGGTGCGCCTTCAGAATCCATTCGCAGGTCGAGCGGGTGTCCATCACCTCGCCGTTCGGGACGGCGGGCGGCGCGTCGGCGGTGTCTCGCGACGGCGACGGCGCATCGAGCAGATCGGATTCTATCGGGTCAGGTTCACTCATGGTGGTCCGTGCGACTGTCAGTGGGTATATGCGGATGCAAGTGGCATTCCATGGCGCGGCGGGCGCTGCTGTCAGCCGTTTTCGCTTGTCAGCCGGGGCGCGGCTTGTAGTTGCGCTTTGTAAGGTTTGAAATTTTGGCGGCGGTGGGCGCTGTTTTTCGGTCGCGAGGGTTTAGGCGCTTTGCGCTGGAGTGGTGCGCAATGTGTCGTGGGTCGTCGTGTAGCGGTGGTTGATGGCGATCAGTCTTCTGTGGCGTCAGATCTTCGGATGATGTCGTGGCGAATTTTCTGAATTTGCAGGGGTGGGTGGCTTCAGCGTGCGGATGGGATCGGATCTGTTCTAGAGTGATTCGGGCGCGAATGGGTGAGCGGCTGCGTCCACGGGTCGTTTTTTGTGGGCGAGCGTTTGGGTTGATGTTGCCTTCTGCTGGTGGCTGCTAAGCGGTAAAGGCCGGGGTCGATTCAAACATGCAAAGGCGAGCCAACACTGGAAAGGGGGGCGTCGTAGAGACATTTAGTAGGATTCCAAAATTTCTGATTCGCTGTGACCTTCCCCCTCCTGACAGACTCATGATTATCAGCCCCCCCTTTCTTTCAGCCGCCCATCCGCAGCGGAACGATGCAATGCCCACAGCGGATGCGGGCAACACGGTCGTGCCCGACGGTGACGTATGCACGGCCAGCATGCTGGAATGCGCGCCGGGAAACGGCGCCTATCCGGTCAGCTTCAACCTCGGCTGGCATGGTGGCGCACACCTCAGAGCACCAACAGAAGGCGGCGATGCGCTTCCTGTGCGAGCCATCGCGGACGGCAGGATCGTGTACGTGCGCAAAACCGACACGACCCACAAGCCAACGCTCCAGTACCGCAACGTGCGTACAGACGACGGGTGCGTGGTGATTCGCCACGACACCGAGATCGGTGAAGGCGAGAACGCGAAAATCACCTATTACTCCGTGTACCTGCACCTGCAGCAGGTAATGCCGACGCTCGCAGCCGGCAACCGGATCTACCGCAAGGATGTGGTCGGCACACCCGGCCAGATATTCGGACAGTACCCGCAGATTCACTTCGAGATCATCTGCAGCGAGGCGAACCTGAAAAAGATGATCGGCCGTGCGCCGGCGCCGCTGGGCAATACTCCGGCGCGCAGGGACGCGGTGTACGGCGACATGTGGTTCTTCGTTCCTCGCGGCGCGAAACTCTTTGCCAGTGAGCCGCATCCGTTCCGTGATGATGACAGCGCGCCACCTGTCGCGACATTGCAGCCGCAATCGCCTCTTGTCGCGGCCGGGTCCAGTTGCGACCTTGTCATCCGCATGCACTATGAGAAGGACTGCACGCTGACAACCTACCGGCAGAATGCGGACCTGAGCTGGTCCGTGTACGGTGCAATGCCTGGGGAAAGGGACGCCGAATATAACTTGTACGAACGGGCCACCGCCCTGAACGGCCGCTATACCGACAGCAGTCTCGCGAGCCCGGCAGCGGGTATGCCAGTGCCATCGCCGAGTGCCATCTTCGAGATGATCCGTTTCGGGCGCTGCATCAACGACCAACTTCCCGCCGGCGCGCGCTTCAATCACTGGCGGAAAGTGAAGACACCGGACGGTGACGGCTGGATCAACCTGTCGAAAGCCGGCGTGCGGGCCTATAGCGATGCTGATTTCCCTGAGTGGGCCGGGTGGAGTTTCATTAACGATGACCCCACGCCCGACAGCCTGTGCGATTCGCCCACGGTGAAACGCTGGCTGGACGTCAATCATGCGGGACACGTGAGCCATGCCGATGCCGTGACTGTGCTGGGCACAGATGCGATCCGGCAGCGCATGGCGCGTGCGATTTGCAAGTTTCCATCGGAGTGGAGTCGCGACGGCCTGGAGGCGCGATACAACTGGCTTAAGAGTCCACATGAGGCATTGACCAATCCGTTAGCGGACGAAGCTTTCACGAAGCTAATCGATCATGCGCGCGATCTCGCGTTCTGGGAGGATGTCAGCGATCCGGATTTTCCGCATGCCAATGAGGTGTGGCATTTCCCGCCGACGGCGTTTGTGCGGCATTTCAGGACGTGCGGATGGTTTAGCGCAGCCGAGTTCAAGCAGTTTGTCCCTCGACAGGTCTTGCGTGAAGGTCCTCATCATGCTGTCTATTATGAGAATGTCGATTGGACGGTCCCTCGACAATCTTTAATCCGCGCGCATGGGCCGTCACTGAATAAAATGCTTCGGAAATATTCAATTAATTCTCCAGAAAGAGTTTCGTCTTTTTTTGGCAACGCTATGCAGGAAACAATTTGGCTCAGCGCTTTGCATGAAAACAACCCACAAATGTGGTACTTCCCGTGGGACGGAAGAGGATTTCTCCAGCTCACGCACCCGGAGAATTATTTAGGTTATTGGGACTTCAAAGGAATCGGAGGTCAAATTTCCACGGAAACTCGGCACCGAATTTTGCAGGCACATTCACTGGCGAACTCGCATCGTCCTCAAGCGCAACAATACAACTCGGACAGCGTTAATGGAGCTACTCCGCTAGTGATTCAATATCGAAATCAAGTCGGAGATCACGATATAAATTTTGATTTGATAGCTCCTGCGGACAGTGCTGGTTTCTACTGGTCCAAAACGGGTATGGTACGTTATGCCGATCAAAGTATCAGATTGGAACGAAGAGCGGTATCAGCAACGCCTCCTCCGAATCCTCAACATCCGGGAAATGGTGCGATATCAGTAACAAAAATTTATTACCACAGCGGCAACTTTCGGGATGCATCGGCGATCGTGAATCTTCCTGCCGCCGTCGGACATCCAAATCATCCTTTCAACGGATATGTCGCGCGTTGCGTGGGATTTGGACAGGTTCTGGCGGTAACAAGTGAATACTTATTTCCTGACGGGCACGGCACTCTGCGGGATTTTCCTGAAGGCTATCAACCTAGACGGGATTAAAATGATACGTAAATTTGCGATTTGCGCATTTTTGGCGGTTGCAATTGCACCTTGCACGGCGCGACCTCGGGATATGCACCATTCCGCACTAAGAGTGCAGGTCCAGTCATGCAATTTCTTGCTTACCGATGCGTTGCATGGTTCTATAAGTAAGCCCAGCCAAGAAAATAATTTTGAGTCCGGTGGTTATTCTGCAACGATACGCGTCTTTGGTTCGGAGAAATCTTTCGGTTTTAATTTTTTATGCCATTCGAAATTTAAGAATGTAAATGAAATTTCGGAAGACTATGGTGGGCATTTTGAGCCTGTGACGAATAAATGGGTTCCATTCTTTCCTGGCGCTTCTGCTGACGAAATTTCGCGGCTAAGAAAGGTGACAAAAATATTTTCACTTGATTCAAAGAACGGCCACGGATTCTACATGATTCAGGATGAGACGGTTGGAGAGCCAGATCGCCGCGTACGACATTTCTCGTACTGTCTGTTTCATGAAACAAAAGCTATCTGCGGGCTTGGTGACGTAAGGCGACTTGCCGATGCCAAAAGTGACATGCTTCCTTATGCACTTCGAATTCTTAAAAGCGTCGAGTTCACCGATACGCCCGCTGAAACCAGTAAAAGTGCTAATCCATGATCGATCTGATCCGGCTCAATGACACCACCGACCACGGCGGCGAAGTCGTCACCGCCTCAGACACGATGCGATGCCGCGGGCGGCGCGTTGCCCGCAAGGGCGACCGTGTGACATGTCCGCAGCATCCCGACGTGCAGCCGAATGTCATCATCGAAGGTGACGAAAAGATCACCGACCACGGCGTGCCGGTTGCACGGCAGGGCCACCATGCCACCTGTGGATGCAGCCTGGTTTCCAGCATTGTGTAGCTGGCGCGTCTACACCACCGAAATGAATACGAACCTGTACGAGCAGTGTTACGGTCAACGGCCGCGCTGTCGCTCGTATAGGCATCCTGACGAGTTGCGGTGCGGTTATCGTTACTGACTCGTCCTATACATTTGGCGGTGAGAGCGTCGCGCGCAAAGGCGATACCTGTTGCCCGACTGAAGATGCTGGACTGAGGACGCGCATGGAAGATCCATGCGACAGCCGCCGAAGAGCAATCAACCGCGCCGCAAGTTGACCAAACCGGCCCGAACCCTCGCGCCCGACATCAACAGAAACAACCCGCCCACTCCGCACCCGCGGCACGACACACCTTAAAATCTTCCACGGAGTCCCCGCATCCAGTCCACAGTACCGACACACCCCGCACCACCATCACAACGCCCTTACGAGCAAACCCGCCAAACCCCGCCAACCCCTCGCAACCTCACGGCGTCCCAGCCTGATAGCACGACTGCGTGCCGCTCGTCTGATAGATAAGCCGATAGCCGCTCGTAGCCGTCGAACCCGCTTGCCTGGAGGCAAGCGTCAGCCAGCCTTTCCTCGTCTGCGGCAAAGGCTTGATCACATAGGCGGCGAGGTGCGGATCGGTTGTGGCCGCGTCGGCCCCGACAATGCGCCGCACATGCGACAGGCGCTCCGCATACCAGCCGAGAAACGGACGATATGCGGGACCGGCGTAATGGCTGTCGATGATCATCCACGGATCGTGTCCGGGCTGTCCCAGGTTCGCGGCGGTGTCGGTCGGGCCCAGCAGCGCCAGGAAGTCGCCTCCAAGCCGCGAATCCGGCTGGCCGATGCGGCTCAGGTCATACTTCGCGCGGTCGGCACCGGCCTGCAGATCGCTGAAGCGCTTACCCGTCCACGTGATGACGTGTGCGAGCTTGTAATCGGCGGCGAACGTGCCACTGCCTACCGTGTCCTTTTGCGTCACATAAAGCAGATCGCCGGGCAGCAGGTATTGCTCCATCGTCGCAAGATTGCCGCGGTTGATGTCGAGCAGTACGCCCGTCAGCGGATCCACACCCGAAGACGGCGTGCTGCACGCCTGCACGCCGATCGCTCCAGACAACTGATTCGTCGCCAGTCCCGCGAAGTTGTAGACCCACGACGTGAAGTTGGAGCAGTCCGCGCCGTTCCACATCAGCGCCGACGTGATGGCGGGCGGCGTTTGCGCCGTGGAGGTCTGAACACTCTGCGAGCCGTCCGCCCCGCGCTGCGCGGTGCAGGTCATTTTCGGCGAATGCGGATCGGCCGAACCGCCGCTGGTGCTGCCCGCCGACGAATCGCGATAGTCGATGCTTGCGGTGTTCTCCGGCGGCGTCCAGCCCGGAACGTGATGGTGGCAGTAATTGAGGTTCTGATCGACCCAGTAGTTTTCGATCGCCATCACGAGTTCGCGCCTGAACGTATCGATGTCCGTGCAGGCAGGCGGCGCCGAGATCGCGCCATAAATCGCCGCGTGCGGTCCCCACGTGCTCGTGGTCGGGTAGGTCGACCAGTTCGTGCTCGTCATGCCCGGCACGAGCGACGCCTGCACACTGTTCTTGCGTCCCTGGAAAAGCCACAGGTTCTCATTGAGCAACGCCACACGGTCGCCGCACGCACTCGCCGACGCGCTCGCGGTCTGGTGGTCTGAAGCCCGCGTGGTCCCAAGCATCGAGAGCGCGGTGACGCCCGAGTGGTTCAGCGGGTTCGTCGCAAAGTTGGCGGCGCCGGTGGTGACGTAGCAGGCGTCGTCCGCGGGCGCGACGAGCGAGCCGTCCGCGGCGATATTGCCCGCCCCGGCGTGGCAGGCCGCGAGCGTGTCGCCATTCGCGGACTGCGCGACGATGCTCTGCACGCTCGCAACCACGGTCAGGTCGTTATCGACACGGCTTTGCGATTCGGCGCCGAGCGCGAACGCCATGCGGTTGCCGTCAGCGACCGTGCTGCTAGTGCTGGCCGTGGTGCTAGTTGCCATGAAGGCGGGCGGCGTCTGCTGCGGATCGATGCCGCCGAGGAACGCGGAGACTCGTGTGGCCGCGGCCGCGACATTCGACGCCGTGAGCCCGCCCGCCGTCTGCGCATCGACGACCACCGCGCTCGAATACGGCGTGATGACCATCGTCGACGGCTCGGCGAGATACACCGCAGACAACACGGATTGTCCGACCGGTGCGCGCACGCCGGTCGCTTCCTCGGTATAGCTGCCGCCCGTTGATTGCACGAGCAGCGGCCAGTGCGAGGCGCGCGGCAACACGAAGTGGCCATCGGCGTCGGTCACGACGGTCGCGAGCGGTGTCGCTGCCACATGCCCGTTTGGGTCGACGGCATAGGCGGAAACCGTCGCGCCCGAGACCGTCCCGAGATAGACACTGCCGCTGATCGAAGGCTGCGGGCTGGCAGTACCGCCGCAGCCCGCAAGGGAAACTGGCAGTAGTGGGAGCAGGGTGAGGAGGGCGGTAAAAGCGCCCGAAGCGCGCGGAAAATGCATTGTTGTCTCTCAGCTTCTCGTGAATCTGTTTGGAACGTCATCAAGATTAACGGCAGCTTACAAAACAACTTGATGCAGATTGACGAGCGCGGCACACGTTATGCCAATGATCGGAAGAAGCTTTCTCAACCGGCAAGGAGATGAAAATGGCTCAGCATCCGGCTCGTTCGCAGAACCACCGCCATCCGGACCAACCGCGAATGGAAGAAATTACGCGTGCGCTCGAAGGCGCCGCGTTTCCTTCCACGCGCGACAAACTGGTCGAGTTTGCAGAGCGCCAGGGCGCCGACGGCGAGGTGCTAGCTGTGCTTAGGAGAATCGGTGACCGCCATTTCGACAGCATCTCAGCTGTCGTTCGCGAGGCATCGAACGTGGAGTAGCGCTGCATGTCTTTAAAGATTGCGGCGGCGCGTTCAGGCCTCGCGTGCAATGACCTGAAAAGCCTGACAGGACTTTGCGATGTCGAAGCCCGGGGCAATCAAGACCCGCGTAAATCGCCAGAATTGAGCACCAGCGCAAGCGTGCCGACGAGGATGAAACTGAACGCCCACAAGGCGTCAAGGTTGAACCAGCTGCGCGACACGAACTTGAGCCCTAGATAGCGATACACGAGCCACGCGATCAGTCCGCCGGCGAGCACCATGGCCGCGGCATGCACGCCGGAGACCAGCAGCGCCATGCCGAGTCGCGCTTCCATCAATGTCTGCGCCGCCTGGTGCGCCCGGTCGGTATCGTCGGCGCGGCAAAGGCCCAGATAGATCGGCACGAGCATCAGCCCGGCGCCGTGTGCAACTGCGATCGCGAACGACCACAGCGCGAGCCGCGATGGCGCGATCCGGGCGAGCACGCGCGGATGCCGTCGCCAGAGCAGCAGGACAACGCCGAACCCGATCACGAGCACGCTCGCGCCAGTCTGGATTTCGCGCTGCCATGCAAACACGACGGCGAGCATGGCAAACGGCATCACCATCAGAAAAATGGCCAGCACATGTCCTGCCGCGAGATAGAAAAGAGCGGTGAAGAGCGCACGCGAACGCCTTTGCATCAGGGCGTTCGACACCGCAAGCGGCCATCCCATCGCCGGATTGGCGCCGTGATAGCAACCGCTTGCGACGACCGCGAGCCAGAGGCCGGTCTGCGACCAGCCGCCGCTCAAATGCCCACCGACGGGTAGCAAAACGAATCCGTCGAGCAGTCCCCCCCTTCGAGACGAATCTGGTGCGCGCGGTAGCCATCGGGAAACTTCACCCAGAAGTCGTCGGCGAGCGTCAGGCCGCCGCCAGGATCGGCGTGCGCCATGACCTGCGCCGCAGGCACGCCGTTCGGATAGAACTGGTTGTCCCACGTCGAGTAGAGCGAGTTGGTCCAGTACACGCGCTTGCCGTCGCGGCTGATCTCGACCATCTGCGGGCCGCCTGCAAACGCCTCGCCGTTCGGATGCGGCGTGCGACGCACGATTCCGCCGAGACGAACCGAACCGGCGAGCTTCGGCTTGCGCGGCTCGGTCACGTCGTACTGGCGCATTTCGCCGGTGCCCCAGCAGGCGACGTAAAGAAATTTGTCGTCGATGGAAAGATCGATGTCGGTGACGAGCGGCGGTACCGCGCCGAAGCCCTGCAGCAACGGCGGCAGCGACGCCGCGTCGGCCGGCTCGGGCGGAATGGTCGCCGTCTTCTCGATGTGGAACTGGCCGCCCTCGCGCCACCATGTCCAGATCGAGCCTTCCAGGTTGGTCGTGTCGACCACCACGCCGATGAAGCCATATTCGCGGCTCGGATCGTGAGCGGGACGTACTTCCAGCGCCATTTGATGATTCGCACCGAGGTCTATGGTCTGGACATTGCGCCGGGCGCGCAGATCCCAGAAGTGGACTGCGTGTCCGTATTTGTTCGACAGCAGATCCTCGGGCACGATGCCGTTCTCGAACTGCGGCGGCAACGCCCACTCGCTCGACACCATATAGTCGCGCGGCAGATTCCACCAGAAATCGTAGTGTTTCTCCTGCGGTCCGCGATCGATTTCCCAGCGGCCGAGCACGTCGAACGTTTCACAGTCCATGATGAAGATGCCCGGCGGCCCGTCGGTCCCATCCGGCCCCGCGCCACCGAGCGTACTGACGTAAATGCCCTCGGGGCCGCAATGAACCGTGTGCGGACGCGAGTAACCTGTCTTGCGAAAAATTTCCTCGGGCTCGATGATTTTGTGAATCCGCGCCTGCGTCGGATGCGGCTTCGTATCGACGATGTAAATACGCGACGAGCGCATACCCGGAATAATCAGGAAGCGCCGCTCGAGGAACGCGTGACCGGTCAGCGGCGACAGCGCCGACGAACACGCGTTCCAGCCGAAATGATGAAATTCGTCGCCCTTGTTCGGCACCGGCACTGTGTGGACGACCTGGCTGTAGGTCGGCGAGCCGGGCTTGACGTCGATAACGGCGAGCGCGTCGGGCTGCGAAAAATCGGGGCTGAGCAGGAGCGTGTACGCGTATTCTTCAGCGGGCGCATCCATTGCAAGTTTTGGCGACGCGTGGAACGTAGGATCCGGGCGCATACCCATGACGGCTCTCCTCTGTCTGACCGCGCGCGGGCTTGGCGCCGAGCGCGCTCCGGCTTTAGATGTAGTTCACGGCGGCGCCGAGAGCAACCGGAACTTTCATGAAGCTTGCTGGCGCCGATCTTGCCAGCGTCGTGCGTCGCAGCGCCTTAAGCGCTCCGTCGGCCGCCATCGGGCGTCCGCGCTGGCGTCTTTACGCGAGGTTCGGCGGGCCGGCCCTCAGCACGTCGACGTGTTTGGGGATCAATCCAAGGTCGAGAAACGCGTCCGCGATCTGCTGCTGCTCGGCGAGAATGGCGCGAGTGATCCGCTCGGTGCCGAACTGCTGACGCGCCACGACGACATCCACGACCGGTTTCGGCAAGCCCCACAACTGCGCCAGTTCGCTCGACATCTGATCCTTGTTGAGGCTGCCCCATTGATCGACTTTCTCGATCTCTTCAATCACGATCCGTATCACGTCGGGGTTCTTGGCTGCATAACTCTGCGACGAGAAGTAGTAGCCGCGATTGCCCACGATGCCGCTGGCATCCGCCAGTACCCGCGCACCGAGCGATTTCTGCGCGGCCGCAAAGAACGGGTCCCAGATCACCCATGCGTCGATGGACGCGCGCTCGAACGCAGCGCGTGCGTCGGCGGGAGCGAGAAAGGCGACGTTCACGTCTGCATACTGCAAGCCATGCTGACGCAGCAGCTTGACGAGAAAATAGTGAACATTGCTGCCGCGATTCAGCGCAATCTTTTTGCCCTTCAAATCCGCTATTGAACGGATTGGCGAACCAGGCGGCACGAGCACGGCTTCGGATTGCGGTCGCGGAACCGTCGCTGCGACATAGGCGAGCGGCGCGCCGGCCGCTTGCGCGAAGATCGGCGGTGCTTCGCCGACATCGCCGAAGTCAATCGAGCCTACATTTAGCGCCTCCAGTTGCACGGGGCCCGCGGCGAACTCGGTCCAGCTCACCGATACGTTCAGCGGCGCCAGCCGTTTTTCGAGGGTGCCGCGCCCCTTCAGCAGATTCAGATAACCCTTCTGGTTGCCGATCCGCAAAGCGCGTGGCCCGCGCGCTGGTGCCCCTGGCGCCGGCGCTTGCGCAAGAGCGAGCGGTGCGGCCACCGCGGCTACGGCAGCGCCGGTGGAAAGCTTGAGAAAGGCGCGGCGATCGGGTCGTGTCGTTGTCGTGGCCATGGCAGTCGGGAAGGTTAGGGATGCATCTGGCGAGCCATCCTACCTGCGGGCGCGAAGTTGACGAACCGATCTTTCGCCGTAAGCAAATGACGACAGATGGAATAGACGGGAGCCTGGATTGCGCGGGGCGCGGTTCCCGGTTGCGCTGAAATCAGACGACCATTGAACCGCCATATGGTCTAGCGCACATAACGCGGCAATTGGCCCATGACAAACTGTAAGGCAGAAGCTGGCGATTCCCAGGACGAAACCACCATCCACTCTGCGCCCATACTGCATGAGGAGCTATGGAAAGTGCCTCTGATCAAGCTTTGGACTCCGTATTGAAGCAGGTGACCGACGAAAGGCTCGACGCATTGAGCGAGGAGATGGACACAGTCGGTATAAGCGCACTTCGGGACGTCCTTTCGCCGGCTGAAATCGCAATGGCGGGCAACTACGTTCAGCGCGAGCTGGACAAGCATGAGCGCCAGCACTTTATTTACGCCGGACGCCCGTGGCTCGATGCCTCACCGCTCGCGACGTTCGGGCAATCTCCGCATCTGCGGCGCATACTCGCGGGGCTGTACCGGCGAGGCACCGGGCGAGCCGCACCCGATATCGACATTGTCGCCGCGCTTCGCGTGCTGTCGGGCGACCTGGGACTCAAGGCATCGAACCTGTTCCACTACGACACTTATGTCGTCACCGCCCTGTTGCCGCTGATCATTCCGAACGCCCCCAACGAGCCGCGCGGCGATCTCGTGATGTATCCGAACCTGCGCCGGGTGCGGTCTTCATCGGTGATTAATCTGGCCGAAAAAGCACTGGTGCAAAATTCACTGACGCGCTCGGTGCTCGCGCGAGAAACGGTGCAGCGTGCGCTCGGCGCACGCATCTTGCCGCTGGAGCCGGGCAATCTGTATTTTTTCTGGGGAATGCGATCGCTCCACGCGAACCAGGCGTGCCTGCCGCACAGCGTGAGATCCACGGTCCTGTTTCATTTTGCCAACCCGCACTCGGGAGGCACAGTGGACAGACTGCGCGAGTGGGCTCATCACAGGAATTCCTCGCCGTCCGAGCGTGCAAGGGTTCCGCTCACTCAGGCTCGGAACACATTCGACGACCAGCAATGAATCTGGATCGATCGTGCGACCGCTTCTTCGGAGTAAGGAAGCGTTACGTTAGCAGCCTGCCCCACTCGAAATCGACGCGATCGGGCCTCATAGGGACCACGCCTGCGCCTGGCGTGAACGTGAGTTCGCCGAAGTACACGGCATTGCCCGGTGCATACAAGTCGACGCGAACATAGTTGAAGTCTTCGGCCAGTACAGCGGCCATGTCCAGTATCGAATTCAGATTCTCCGGAGGCGGTGGCGGCGTCGTGCTGCGGGCATACGGGCCAATGCCCACGTCGAGATGATTCCAGTGAACGTCGAATACATCGCCATGCGTGTTATTGCCGAACCGGTCCGAGATGACGACGATATACATCATCGGTCGTCCCGACTTTCCGCCGAAGCAATGAACCTTGTAGTCAGCGGGAATCTGGCGATGCTCGTCGAGAAGAAGTTCTTCGAAGAAAATCCGTGGCCGAATCTGCCGGTAGTGACGCTCCCGTGCAATCAGGTAGAAGTCCGTAGACATCCAGCGATTGGCCATAGTCCGCAACCCGTCGAAAGTGACTTTCGACTTGTCCTGCACGATCTCCACAAAGCTACTGCCATGATTCGCCTTCATCACAAAGGCGTTGGGTAGCGCATCGAAGACCGACTGCGTGAAAACGTCGGGCGACGAAATCAGCGGGACCAGATGTTGTTCGCCAACTTTCGCCTTGACATAGTCTCTCACGGTCAATTTATCGGTCAACGCGGCATATCGCGGGTCTGGCCGCAGGCTGCGCTGCAGGATTTTCTCGTTGAATGTCGTGGGACGAAGCAATCTCGGAAAGCGCCCGATGTGCTTCCGATGCAGAAGGCTGAGGAACAGCGCATCTGGAAGCAACTGTTTTGCGTTGTCCTTCACCAGCTGAAGGATCGCACTGGACGGCTGCCACATGGTCTGTCTCCGAATAGAGGGCACTCAGTTATGAACCATCGCGACAGGTCGGTCAGTGGACGCGACCTGTCGCACGCGCGAACCGACCGTTTCGTTGGGGTCGGCCGCGCGCGATATGTCCATTGCTTCGCCAGGTTTCTGGCGGTCAGCAATGGATTAGGTGTCCTGGCATCTAATTGTCATACTCAAACGCCCGCCTGCCCGCCCGCTCGTGCAGTAGCCAAAGCAGCGGGGTGGTTCAGCATAGCCCGGAGAAGGCCTCTCGAAAGCTAGTGGCGCAAATCGTAGAGATATCGGCTAATTTGGTTGCATGGTTCGCGGAAGGCGGTCGGTGGCTTGTCTTCATTGGCTCCAGCCGAGCGGGAGAGAGGCGAGGTTAGCCTGCGCAAATGCCGCAATTCCGCCTTCGTCAACAATCTGTCATATCCGTTTACGGATACCGCGTTTTGGCCGCTCTGGGGTGGATCGTGCTCATATATCTGCCGCGCGGCCCGAAGTCCGTCGCCATGGCATTCCCCAGACATTCCTTAGTCTGAACATTGTTGTCTGAAGCACAACACGGTGATCGCCGCGAGGGCTCTACTGACAACTAAAGCTCGAACCTACAATTCGTTTCGACAAAGGCACTCCGTGCAACGAGTTAAACGTTGGACTGAGCGGCCCCGATATGCATGGCTCCATAACGAAGAATCGCGGTCTCGATTCATTAGTAGTCCAGCGGAGCATGACCATTCGGCTGACTGAACGCGCCGACCAAGCCCTTCACTTGTCTTCTTTACAACGGAGTTGAGCATGAAATTGCGTGCCGCTTTGCGAACCACCGTCTGTTCCACAACCTTGCTGGCGATCGTGCCGGCCCCCGCGTTTGCCGAGCCGTTTTCAGTGAAGGTCGATGGTTTGAGTCGAGGGCAATTCGCGAACGAACAGGTGTACGGCGGATTCGGCTGCCGAGGAGAGAACGTCTCTCCACACATCTCGTGGTCGCATGTTCCGGCGGGAACGAAAAGCATCGTCGTCACTATTCACGACCCTGATGCGCCGACCGGCGGTCTCGGCTGGACACATTGGGAAGTAGCCAACATTGCGCCGTCGCAGACGTCGATCGAAAAGGGCGCGTCCGGAAATGCAAACCTGCTGCCGGCGGGTGCTGTTGAAACACTGACCGACTTCGGCGACTCGAAATACGGTGGACCGTGCCCGCCGCAAGGCGAGTCGCATCGATATGTCGTCACGGTTTCCGCGCTCTCTGTGCCGGGCATCGATGTAAAAGCGGCGTCGAGCCCGGCACTCGTCGCATACCAGATGCACGGAAAGGTCATCGGGCAGGCGCGCTTTGTCGCGCGATATCACCGTTCGGTGGAGTGACTTCGCCTTTCAGTGGAGGTTGTCATGCGGTCTTCCGCCATGCGCCTTCAGTCATCTAATCAGGAATTCTTGTGTCAGTGTCACACGGCGCAAGATCAAACGTCTTGTGAGAGTGCGGTCATTCGACCAGACCTTATTTAATCGAACGTCTCACACACGACATGCACCTTGGTAAATCGTATCGCCTCACCGAGTTCCTCATCTGGACACGAAGGCAGATCTATGCACTCGTTATTTGTGGCTCGGTGCCCGTCATTCTCTACAAGTACGCGTCGATGACGTGGCTCTCGGTGCCGTTCACTATCGTCGTACTGCTCGGCACGGCGACGTCGTTCATCGTGGGCTTCAAAAACGTGCAGACGTATAACCGTGCAATGGAAGCACAGGACGTCTGGACGGAGATTGTCGGCGCGAGCCGCAAGTGGGGACAACTGTCGTGCGCGTTTCCGTCTGAACGGAATTTCAGCCACGAACTGATCTCTCGGCATCTCGCGTGGCTAACCGCATTGCGATACGAACTGCGTAGCCCTCGAATCTGGGAAAGCATGACCCGGCGCTTCAATCTCGAGTATCGGCGTCACTATCATGTTCCCGAATGGGAAACAGCGATCGAAGACGTCCTGACGAACTATCTTTCCAGCACCGAGAGTACGCACGCGCTCGCCTCACCGTCGGCGACAACGGCGATATTGAGCATGCAAAGCGATTGCCTTAAGTCACTGCACGTCGCCGGGCATATGAACCTGTCGTTCTATCTCGAACTTCAGCGGGCGACTGGCGACTTCATCGCGCTTCAGGCGAAAGCCGAGCGTTTGAAAAACTTCCCTTACCCTCGCCAGTACGCGACCATCAGCGCGTTGTTCGTGCGGTTTTTCTGCTTTCTGTTTCCGTTCGGTCTGCTGCAGGAATTCGACAAACTCAATAGCGGCGCAAGCGGACTCATGCACGGCAACATGATCTGGCTCGTCGTGCCATGCAGCGTCATGGTTTCGTGGATGTACACGTCGCTCGCACAGGTGGGCGAAAGTACGGAAAACCCTTTCGAAGGAAGCGCGAACGACGTCCCGATTTCCACGTTGTGCGCCGCGATTGAGCGCGATCTGCGCTGGATGCTCGGGGAGCCGGTCGAACATGCGGCGCCCGAGGTCATCGCACTTTAGATTGGTGTCTCACGGACAACACAGTGAGGCGCTTCGCATGGCTTCCGACCGTCTGCCGCCAGGACTACGATGGTTCTGTACGGCATCTCGCCGGCGCCGGTGCGTGGCTCGTGTGCACCGGTTTTATCCTCGCTGGAGCAACCATGACTCAACGCATCAACTATATGCAGCAATCGCCGGAACTGTTCAAGAAGTTCGTCGCGTTCGGCCTCGCGGTGAAAGAGACTGGCATTGAAACGTCGATCTGCGAACTGGTGTCGCTGCGTGCATCGCAAATGAACGGCTGCGGCTTTTGCGTCGACATGCACGTGAAGGAGGCGAAGATTCACGGCGAGCGCGAACTGCGTTTGCATCATGTCGCCATCTGGCGCGAGTCGACGCTGTTTTCTCCGCGTGAACGCGCAGCGCTCGCATGGACGGAGATCCTGACGAAACTGCCGGAAGGCGGCGTGCCGGATGACATTTTCGAACGCGTTCGCACTCAGTTCACGGACCAGGAACTGTCGAACCTGACATTTCACGTAATGGCGATCAATGGCTGGAACCGCGTCAACGTGGCGTTCAGGACTGTGCCAGGATCAGCAGACGCGGCATTCGGACTCGGCAAGGCGAACCTGTCCTGAGCGACGAGTCCAGTCGCGCATCTTCAGCAACACGGAGGACATCATGCCTGAATTCAGAAAGCTTGCGATGATCGCCGCGGCGTGTCTCGCGCAAGCGGCTCACGCCGCGCCCGACGCCGTCGTCACGCCCTTGATGGAGAAGCCCCTAGCGGATTATCCGGGCAAGGAAGCGCTGATGATCACCGTTGTGTATCCGCCGGGCGCCGCCGATCCGGTGCATGTGCACCGCGCGCACGGTTTTATCTACGTGCTCGAAGGCACCATCGTGATGGCTGTGAAGGGCGGCAAGGAAGTCACGCTGACACCCGGTCAGACTTTCTATGAAGGCCCGAACGACGTGCATACGGTCGGCCGCAACGCCAGTGCCACACAACCAGCCAAGTTTCTCGTGCTGCTGTTGAAGGACCAGAACGCGCCAGTGCTCGTGCCCGTGAAATGACGTATCGATAGTACTCGCGGCGCGCTCAGCAAAGAGCCGCCGCGGGCCTCAATGACATGGCCTGGCAATTCAACGCGCATCAGTAGATGCGTATCCGTGCTTTCCACATGACGCTTGCCGACGTCGCGGGCAATCAGACCGACAGCTAAACGAAGGGTCCGGGCATGGCTAATGCAACGGCATCCAGACCGGTTCTGATACAGAAATGGAAAGCCATGTCCACCACGCACGCCGTCACCAGACGTCCATCGACGATCGCTCCCGCCATCTTCGAACTGTTCAACCCCATACCCTACGGACTGTTCGTCGGCACCTTGATCTTCGACGTCATCTACATGGCGACGCGTAATGTGTTCTGGGGCAAGGGCGCCGCCTGGCTCGTGACGGTGGGCCTCATTATCGCGATCGTGCCGCGCCTTCTCAATCTGGGTCACGTATGGGTGCAACGACGCCGCCGGGTATCGCGCATCGAACGGCTGGACTTCTGGCTCAATCTGCTTGCGATCGTCGCAGCAGTCATCAATGCATTCGTGCATAGCCGCGACGCCTATGCGATGGTTCCGGAGAACGTGATTCTGTCCGTTATCACTGTCGTGCTGCTGAGCATCGCCCACGTTGCAATGGCAATAGACAGGCTCCATCGCGTGGAGGCGACTCATGAATAAGCTCGCCACAACTAGCGCGCTCGTCGTCGCCATGTCGGCGCTGATGAGTGGGTGCAACGAACACGCGCAGTACGATGCGTCGCATCAGGCCGGCGCCAATCCGCCGATGCCGGAGGCGCGCAACTTCTTTGCGCCGCCAATGCAGGTTCCAAAATACGTGGGTTGGCAGAACGGCGCCACGCCCAAGGTGGCTGACGGCCTGAAGATCGAGAAGATCGCCTCGGGGCTCGAGCACCCTCGTCAGGTCTATACGCTGCCCAATGGCGACATTCTCGTGGCGGAATCCAATAGCCCGAACGAAGAGGCTGTTACCACGCCGAAGCAGGTCATCGCGGGGCTTATCGAAAGCAAGTCAGGGAAAAAGGCGAAAGGCGCGAATCGCATCACGCTGCTGAGAAGGTCTGCGAATGGCAGTGGCGAATGGGAGCGCCACGTGTTTATCGACAATCTGCACTCGCCATTCGGCATGCAACTGGTTGGCGACACGCTCTACGTTGCCGATACCGATGCAATCCTGAAGTTTCCGTATAAGGCGGGCGTAACCAGCATTAGTGAGCGCGGTGTCGAGCTTGCCGATCTTCCCAATACGGTCAACCACCACTGGACGAAATCGTTGCTGGCCAGTCGCGATGGCAAGAAGCTGTACGTAGGCGTCGGCTCTAACAGCAACGTCGGAGAGAACGGCCTGGAAGTCGAGTACCGGCGCGCTGACGTACTGGAAGTCGATACGGCTACCGGTGCAAGCCGCATTTACGCAGCGGGCATTCGCAATCCGACGGGGCTGCAGTGGGAACCGAAGACGGGACAACTGTGGGCCATCGCGAACGAGCGTGACGAGATCGGCGCAGACCTGGTGCCGGATTATCTGACGTCGGTGAAAGAGAACGCCTTTTACGGCTGGCCGTACAGCTACTACGGCCAGCACGTCGATCCTCGCGCTCAACCGCAGCGCCCCGACCTGGTCGCCAAGGCGATTGCGCCGGACTTCGCAATCGGCTCCCATGTCGCGCCGCTGGGACTGATGTTCTATACCGGCAACAACTTGCCGGCGCAGTATCGCGGAGGCGCGTTCATCGGCGAGCACGGCAGTTGGGACCGCTCGCCGTTGAGCGGCTACGTGGTCTCGTACGTGGCGTTCGAGAACGGCAAGCCGGTGAGTGCGCCCAAAGATGTCGTGACGGGTTTTACATCCGCCGACCAGAAGCAGTTGTATGGCGCGCCCGTGGGCGTCGCTCAGGATCGGGACGGTGGCCTCCTGATCGCCGACGACGTCGGCAACGCTATCTGGCGTGTGACCGGCACAGGCGGCTGATGCACAGGTAACGTGGCGCGCCTTCATTCGGCCGGGGCGCTCGTCATGCTCGAACACGCCGAAGTGCGCTGCGACGACAGGCATCAACATATCGTCTCATGGCACGAGACCCATCATTCGTACCGGAGCTTGAATGCCCACTCGCAACCGCACTTCGCATTCCAACCAGCCGACGTCCGACGTACCGACGGAAGCGACTGCGCCTTCAGAGACCGCGCGACGCCTCTTTCTCAGGCGAGGCGGCGCGAGCCTCGCAGCCGCACTCACGGTCGGCTCGGCCAGCAGCGTGTTGGCCGCAGGTCCAAACGGTGCCGATACGAACCAGGTGAAACTGCCGCTCATTCAGGACCCGGACACCGAGCAAAAGGAAGAAACACCAGACGCGAACTTGCCGCCTGATGAGCGGGTGGGATATGCCATCGTCGGACTCGGCCGGCTGTCGCTGGACCAGATCCTGCCCGCGCTTGCGCAGTGCAAGTACGCGAAGGTCGCCGCGCTGGTTTCCGGCGACAGGGCCAAGGCACTTCGCGTCGCACGTCAGTACGGCGTGCGGGAAGCGGACATTTACGACTATCAGAATTTCGAGCGCCTCGCCGACAACCCGCGCGTACAGGTCGTATATATCGTGCTGCCGAACGGCATGCATAAAGAGTTCACGCTGCGTTCCGCAAATATCGGCAAACATGTTTTGTGCGAAAAGCCGATGGCAAACAGCGCGGCGGACTGCGAGGCAATGGTCCGGGCGATGAAACGCGCCAACCGCAAACTCATGATCGCGTACCGCAGCCAGTACGAGCCGATGGACCGCATGATCGCGAAAATGGTGAAGGAAAAGCAGTTGGGGCCATTGCGTGAGTTCGTCGCCGGAAATTCGCAAAACGTCGGCGATCCGGGGCAATGGCGGTTGAAGAAGTCGCTGGCGGGTGGCGGCGCCATGCCCGACATCGGACTGTATTGCCTCAACGCGGCGCGCTTCCTGTCCGGCGAGGAGCCGCTGGAGGTGGTTGCGTCGGTGCACCGGCCGGAAAACGATCCGCGCTTCGTCGAAGTGGAGGAATCGGTGCACTTCATCCTGCGCTTTCCGAGCGGATTCACGGCAACGTGCATGTCGAGCTACGCGAGTCACGAGTCGCGCTTCTTCCGGCTGCAAGGCTCGAAAGGCTGGGTCGAAATGGATCCCGCATTTGGCTACAACGGCCTGCGGCTACGCCACGGCATGCTCGTGGAGGGCAAGTCCGCAACGACGGAGTTGCAGATCGATCCGCAGAACCAGTTTGCGCGGGAGATCGATCACATGTCCGTGTGCGTCAAGGACGACATCCAGCCGCACACGCCAGGCGAGGAGGGCTTGCAAGACCAGCGCATTATCGACGCGATCTACGAATCCGCCCGCACCGGGCGCGCGGTCAAGCTTGCGCAACCGTCCGCGCCGACGCGTGGCCCCGAGCCGCAGCAGGAGACGTTCTGAAGCGCACGTGCGAGCAGAACGGGCTTTGCGGCACGCACACCGAGGTTCGACTCTCGCACTACCTAGAAGCGGTAGTTGAGAGACGCCAGCGTGTTCAGTTCGCTGCGGCGCTCGGTGATCGGGCTCGCCGCCGCATAGTGCTGCAGCCGCCCGACAGTGACCGCGACCGAGCCTACCCAGTGCTTCGAAAAGTCGTAGCTGAAGTAGCCGTTCAGATGAATATCCCGAACGCCAGAACCGGTTCTATAGACCGGCAGTCCTGATGCCGCGCTCTGCTGGCTGGACACGCCGAAGAAGGTCCGCGTGTAGAGCGCGTCGGCCCATGTGAAGCCCGGGCCAATAGAGAAAAGGCCGCTTCCCACAGGCACCGACGCAAGCAGGTCCACCGGAACGGTTTTGCCCTGGCCGTGCCCCGCAATGTCCTGATACAGGGCGACGGAGCCCGTGAACATCCATACCGTGTAGTCGGCGAACAGTTTGAGTTTTGGGCCACCATGCACGTTGCCCAGACCGTGCAGGTGCGGATCGTCCTTCTCGTTGCGTGACTGGAAATCGAAACTCAGCGCCGCGCCGACGTGATAGTTCGTACTGCGCAGCGCATTGACGCCCAGCACGTCCGGCCCCTGCGAGAAGACCCGGTCATCGTAGGAGATATCGAGCGAAGGGAATGGCAACACCGTGGTATGGCGCGAGCCGGGCGACTCTGGCGTTACGACGACACCGGGCCCGACCGCCACTTTCCATTTGCTGTCACCGGGGGCCGCTGTTGCGTCGGCCGCGCGCGCGGTCGAAGCGGGCAGAAAACCTGCCAGCGATATCGCGAGCGCCGCGGCGCCCACGGTTCGATGCGTGAACGTCCGCGCTTTCATGCGTCGTCCTTGCCGATGGCAGCAAGCTGCCGCAAGCGGCGCGCGAGCGCTTTGGATACAACGGGGCTACGCGGCTCTCCAGATCCCGAAGCCGCTTCGCTCTCGCGCAGGAACGACGCCGTTTCGCGCGCAACGATCTCGCGTTCGTTGTCCGATGTGATCATGTGGTACGAATCGTCGAGGTAGATGGTGCGCAGAAAGGTCGAACCGAGCGCCAATGCCGCGGATTGGGCGGTACGCGGGCTCGACGTTTCGTCGTCGATAGCGTGGATGACGAGGCAGTCGTTGCGGATACCACGAATCTGCGAGCGGACGAGCGATGCAAGGCGGCTTGCTTCGTGCAATGCGGGCAGTGCAATCGTCGACGGACCGACTTCGCTGAAATTCGAGCGCTGCATCGAGCGAGCGATCTTTGCACGCAGCGCTTCGTTGCGCAGGCCGTACGGTTCCGACTCACGATACTGCCAGCGCGAACGCAAGGGCGTGTAGTAAGCCCAGCCAAGAAGAAAGCGGTACCAGGGAATGGCCCAACCGTTGTAGGCGAGTGTAAGCGACAGCAGCACGACCGCCTGCGCTTGCGGGCGTCGATGGGCGAGTGCGAGCGCGAGCGCCGCGCCCATCGACAATCCACAGATAGACACGCGGTCGAATCGCGCGGCGAGCGCATCGAATTCGCTGGTTGCGGCGTCGAGCCAGTGTTCCATTGTCTCGCCGCCCGTGCCGGCGCTATAGCCGTTGAGCACCGGGGCGCACACCGTGAAGCCCTCGTCGCGCAGGAACCGCCCGAGGTAGCGCATTTCGAGCGGCGAGCTCGACAGACCGTGCAGCAATAGCACCGCGTGTCCGCCGCCTTCGAGAAAAATGGATTGCGTTAATGATTTCATGTGTCGGTCGCCACGCGCAGCACGAGGAAATCGCCTGCGTGAGTCGTAAATTGTTCGCAGATGCAGTCGACGACGCGCGCAGTGCCTCCGGCAAGGTTCGAACCGGCGGCGAATCGCACGCGATGTGAACCGGCCGAGAGCCCATTCGAGAGCCGTCGGATATCGTCCGGATCGACTTCGGAAAGGCGGGGCCCCGGCGCCAGATCGGCAGGCAATCCGGCGAAAGCGTGCGATGCGACGGCCAGCGCGGACGCTGTGCCGGCACCGTTGCGCCGCAGCGGCTCACGTTCGAGTGCCTGAATCAGAATGAACGTCTTGTGATGGTGCGATAGATGCCTGAGAAGCCGGTGCGTTTCGTCAATGGCACGACGGGCGATTGCGCGCTCGTTGTCATGGCGAAGCAGCATTTCGTAGCGCGATTGCGCCACTGCGGCGATCAGTTCGGCGCGAAACTGTACACGCCGCAGTTTTTCGAGCAACGTGATCACCACGAGCGTGACGACTGGATACGACACCAGCAACAGCAGGTCTGCCCGGTCGAAGACTGCGATGGTCACGTAGGGCGGCACGAACAGATAGTCGGCGAGGCCTAGTCCCGCCAGCATCACGGTCAGCGCCGGAGCAAGGCCGAAGTGGTATTGAACGAGCACCGCCGCAATGCAGAACGCGGTGCCAGGCATGACGGGCCCGAGCAACGGATGGAGCAGCATGCGTACTGCGCTCGCGATGGCCAGCGCGGCAGCTACGGCGAGCCACCGCCGTTTCCCTTGAGGTGCCCAGCAACGGGCGTTACGGACTTTCATATGCTATTCGGGGCCGCGTCGGCTGCGCTATTGAAGTAACGGTGTTTCTGTTCAGCGGGCTGTGTCTCGCCAAAGCCTGCACCATTAGCAGTGCAGGGAATTCGCGCTTCCCGGTAATTTGGTTCGAGGCGTTTCAGACGCTGCTCCCGGTTTCGATCCGTTGGAGCGCATTTGCTAACGGCATCAAGCTTGTCATGCAGAAAATGAAGTTTGTTTCGTGGGCGAAGTCCAAACTGGCGCTTGCAAGATTTAACTTGAGTCCGCTTACTCATGTACGGTCCGGAACTCCGGCAAAGCTGTGTCTTCGTCAGCCGCTGCGTCTATTCCTGCGCCTTAATGGGTTTACGGCTTCGGGCGCGAAAAGTTGAGCTATGGATAATGCCCGGATGATGTGCAGGAGCTCGCTCTGGCTATTCGGAGGGTTAACCCAGGCGACGATCTGGGTAACCCGACCTGTTCGAACTACTTCAGAAGCAAACGCCCGAGTATCAGTAATTCTTCGAATTGAGTGACCAGCTCAAAACATAAAGCAAATAGGAGCGTATAACCTGGGCCCGGAGATTTTCGTAGCCATCGCAGGATTGGAACTGCAAAACGGGTTCTGACTGCGTCTCGCGTCATTGTCCACGTGGTCGCCGCCCCGAAAGCCGCGCCCGCCAGTATGTCTGTCGGATAGTGCCAGCCGAGATAGACGCGCGGCAGGCATATGAAAATCGCCGTGTGCAGTAGCGCAAGTGCACCGACGGCGCGCCAGACGAGAAAGATGCCGGTGGCGACCGACACCCACAGCATGGCGTGATCGCTCGGAAACGAGCTCCAGGTCGGCAAAACGGCAGCGCCCAGATCGTCCGATGGAAATTGCAGGTGCAGCTCCGGGTTATAAACCGGACGCATCCGGAACGGCAAGAAGTGAGCGACGATTCTGAACGTTGCGAGCGCGAGCAACGCGCTCAGGATCGTCGCAACGACCATTTCTCGTTCCCATTCCGCCCGCTGACCGGGCTTGAACCAGATCCACCATAACACCGCCACTAGCGCCAAACCTTTGAACGTGTATAGAGCCGCAAGGACTCTGATCGGGTGGTTCAGTATGGGCAGATCTGCAGCAACGCCGGTCAGGAAAGTCTGGATTGCGGTATCGAAGACATTCATCGGCAACCCTCGTAGCCTGTTTGTTATAACCAGAGTTCTTTTTGCGCCGGTGGCCATGCCGTCATGGCGGAAGGGAAGACGTGACCCCCGCAGTTGCGTCCACGATTTATAGGCCTTGTTCTCAATCCGGTATGTGGGAAGAACCACCTAAGTCTTCGCCCTTGACCTCGCGAGGCAAGATTGTATTCGGCGTGGCGGGCCGCTTTAGGTGGCAAATGCCCAATAGTCACTGGGAATTTCGGAACATTGGCTGGGAATTTGCCAGTCGTCTTCACATACATGTCATCCACTATCTGCAATGCATTTAAAACGGGAATTCGGCGCGATTGTTAAATCTTGCAAGACGCCCCAATAGCCACGTCTTTCTGTGGACAAATGAAAAATCGTATGAGAAAGTTGCGCGGAATTTGCAACTTTCTTTTCATTACATTGGAATTTGCACTGCAGCGGCTGTAGTGCAACACACCACGAAAAAGTCCCAACAGGCTATTAAGGGGCAATACAAATGAATATGGGAAGCGAAAAACGATCAGGCATGCGTCTGGCCGAAGGAGACCCTTTTCCAGGCCGCCCGTTGCAGCTAATGCCTGCCTTTGCTCCCCTTATGCCGCAATCATTCGGACCTTCGTAAAACCAATGCCTGGCAGGGCCGCCGGCCGGCTGCGTAGCCGCTCAGCAGCTTTCTAGCCGAGGCTCAGCCATTACCCCGTAACTTGAATTCCTGCACGGCGAGGACGGCTTCGCTCGCCCTGGAAAACTCGTTATCCGTGAACACCTGAAGGGGAAAAGGGCTAGTCGCGCCTGTCCAAAAGACACACGGCTGAAGTTCTTCGTCCATTCAATATAAATAGTCATCCTAAATGTAATGGCTGTAAACAAACACGCTTGTCTTTTCCAATTCGAATTGTGAATCCTTACAGGAAAATAACCATGAATAAGGCATATCGGACAGTCTGGAACGCCTCACTAGGGGCTTTTGTGGCCGCCTCGGAACGGGACAAAACGCGCGGCAAAGGGAATTTGGGAACCTGTGCCCCGGTAGTCGATGGACGAGACGGCGATCGTCGCAGCACGGTGTTGCACGGAGCGACTCTGCGCATCCTGCCAGCGCTCGTGCTGGCGGCCCTCGGCGCATGGGGCACGCAGGCGCAGGCACAGGTCAATTGCTCGTCGTCACCTTATAACTTCTTTAACGGCAGCGATTCGTGCGCGGGCTTTTTGTCCACGGCCAGTGGCGGCGGGGCGACTGCGCTGGGTTACGCCGCTAACGCTACAGGAATCAATGCCACGGCCGTCGGCTATCAGGCGATCGCCAATGCAACGAATGCGCTTTATCTGGGGGCGCGCAATGCTCCGGGCACCGGCGCGACCGCTGAATCGGCGATTGCGATCGGTACCGATGTTGCCGCTAGCGGATCGGCCGCCATTGGTATCGGCGTCGACGCAGTCTCCAGCGGCAACCTGTCGACGGCCGTCGGCCCGTCGGCGAAGGCGACCGGAGACAACGGGGTTGCAATGGGCGCGAGTTCCAGCGCAGCCGCTTCCGGCGCAGTGGCATTGGGCAGCGGAGCCATCGGTTCGCAAACCAATGGTGTAGCCGTTGGTTCGGGAGCCAATGCTGCCGGCGTCAATGCAATCTACATGGGCTCGCGCACCGCCGCGGGCACCGGTTCGTCCGGACAATCGTCGATTGCGATCGGTACTGACGTCACCGCTACCGGCGACTATGCTGCCGCCTTCGGCTTCCAGTCGGTGGGGAGCGGAGCCGCAGCTGTTGCAATGGGCTATATCGCCGACAGCTCGGGCACGCATGCCGTGGCCGTCGGCTTTCAGTCGATCGCGAGCGGCCTCAACTCCGTGTATCTGGGAGCGCGTACCGTCGCGGGCACGGGCGCAACGGCGGCGGGAGCGATTGGTATCGGCACCGATGTGCGAGCTTCGGGTCCCTCTTCGCTGGCTGCGGGCACGGTGGCCGCCGCCACTGCCCAGAATGCCGTGGCCTTGGGGGCGGGAGCCGCCGCGTCGGGACTCAACTCGCTCGGCATGATGAACGGCTCCAGCGCCAGTGGCGCCAATTCGATCGCGTTGGGTGGAGCGGATTCCGTCGCCGAAGGCGGGTCGTCCGCACCGGCGGCAGTCGCGGGCGCCGCAGCGTCGGGCATTCGTGCGGTTGCGATCGGCTCAGGCGCGAGTTCGGGCGGGGCCTCGTCCATTGCGATAGGCGATTCGGCTTCGACGGGTACCAATGCCAATGCCATTGCGATGGGCACGACGGCGACGGCCTCGGGAAGCAGCGCTGTCGCGTTGGGCAACCAGACCGTTGCGAGCAACGCAAACGCGACGGCGGTTGGCTCTTCTTCGCAAGCCCTCGCGGCATCGACGGTTGCGATCGGCGATAGCAACAAGGTTGCCGCAGCGGCCGGCGCCGGTTCCATAGCGGGCGGCCAGAACTCTCAGGTGCTGAGCGGGACGGGCGCTGTCGCGCTCGGCCAGGCGCAGACGGTCAGCGGCAATGGCGCCGTCGCCATCGGCGACCCGAATAGCGCGACCGGCAATGGCGCGATTGCGGTCGGCGCGGATAACACGGCGAACGGCAACGGAGCGATCGCCCAAGGCAACGGCAACATCGCGAATGGTCAGGGTGCGGTCGCCCTGGGCAACGCCAGCAACGCGAGCGGCGCGAGTGCGCTCGCATTCGGCGATACAGCAGTCGCGAACCAGGCCGGCGCGATTGCACTCGGCGCCGGCGCGTCGGCCGGCAACGCGAACAGCGTGGCGCTCGGCTCGGGCTCCCAGACCGGCACCGCAACGCCGACCGCGAGCACGACCATCAACGGTACGGTCTACAACTTCGCCGGCACCGCGCCGACCAGCGTGGTGAGCGTGGGCGTGGCAGGCACGGAGCGCCAGATCCAGAACGTGGCGGCGGGCCGTCTTAGCGCGACGAGCACCGACGCCGTGAACGGTTCGCAGTTGTACCAGAGCAATCAGGCGATCGACGCTCTTGCGGCGACCGTCGCGACTGACAAGACTCACTACTTCAGCGTCAACGACGGCGGCACGCAAGGCGGCAATTACAACAACGACGGTGCCACGGGCGTCAACGCGTTGGCGGCAGGCGTGGGAACCGTCGCTGCCGGCGCGGGCAGCACCGCGATGGGTCAGGGCGCGACGGCGAACAATGCAAACGACGTGGCGCTCGGCAGCGGCTCGACGACCGACGTGGCCGTGGCGACCACTGGCGACACCATCAACGGCACTGCATATGCGTATGCCGGCACTTCGCCCACGAGCACGGTGAGTGTCGGCAGCCTCGGTCACGAGCGCACCGTGACGAACGTGGCCGCGGGCCGTGTCAACGCGAACAGTACCGATGCAGTGAACGGCTCGCAGCTTTACGCCACCGATCAGGCAGTGGATAACCTCGCCAGTGTCGTGACGGCGAATGCGAAGCACTACTACAGCGTCAACGACGGCGGCACGCACGGCGGCAACTACAACAACGACGGCGCCACTGGCCTCAATGCGCTGGCCGCGGGCGTCGCGGCGACGGCGAGCGGCGCGAGCAGCTTCGCGGGCGGCAACGGCGCTTCGGCACTGGCCAATAACGCCGTTGCGCTAGGTTCGCTGTCGAGTGCGTCGGTCGCGGGTGCCGTTGCAATCGGTGCCGGTTCGGTGTCCGACCGGGCGGTGCTCTCGGGCGTCGGCTCGATCGCCAACGGCTCGCATGCGATTCCGTTCGATACCAGCGATCAGACGTTGCTCGGCGCGGTGTCCTTCGGCAGCGCAAGCGGCAACACCTATCGGCAGTTGACGAACGTCGCCGACGGTACGCAGCAGCACGACGCCGTCACCATCCGCCAGCTGGCAGGCGCACTGTCGTCGTTTGCGGTGACTGGCCAGATGTACTTCCATGCGAATTCGACGGCGGCGGACTCGCTCGCGGTCGGCGCGGAGTCGATCGCCGTGGGACCGACCACGGTCGTCAACGGCGACAACGGTGTGGGCATGGGTAACGGGGCGATCGTCGACGCAACCGCGCCCGGCGGCGTCGCGATCGGCCAGGCCGCGAATTCCGCGCAGGCGGACGCGATTGCGGTGGGCAGCGGCTCTGTGGCGAGCGGCGCGCAGTCGATCGCTCAAGGCGCGAATGCGAGTGCCGCAAACGCCGGATCCGTTGCAATCGGTTCAGGCGCGCACAGCAGTGCAATCGACGCGCTTTCGCTCGGGGCCGGCGCGAGCGCGACGTTCGCCAACAGTGTGGCGCTCGGAGCCGGATCGGTGACGACGGTCGGCGCGTTGAGCAACTACATCGCTTACGGACTGAGCAGTCCGCAGTCGTCGGCGGGCGAGGTCAACGTCGGCAACCGGCAGATTACCGGTCTCGCTGCGGGCAAAGCCGGCACGGACGCCGTGAACGTATCGCAGCTCGATGCAGTGACCAACCGGTTGACGACGCTCATCAACCAGCAGACCACCAATAACGGCGGCAGCTTCTCGTCATCGCCCGGCACGCCCACGCCCCCGACACCTTCGGGATCGAACTCGTCGGCGGGCGGGCAGGGCGCCGTGGCTTCGGGCAACAACAGTTCGGCGGTGGGTAACGGCTCGACGGCGTCGGGCAGCGGTTCCACAGCCGTAGGAGCCGGCGCGACATCCACGGGCAGCGGCTCGACGGCGCTCGGCGCGAACAGTAACGACGGCGGACGTGCGAATGTGGTGGCGGTCGGTTCCAGCGAGTCCACCCGGCAGGTGATCAACGTGGCGGCCGGCACCGCGCCTACCGACGCGGTGAACGTTCAACAACTGAACGCGGCGTTGTCGCAGGCAAACGCATACACGGACGCCCGCGTGAACGAACTGCAGAACGGCATCAATTCGACGGCGCGCAACGCGTACTCCGGCATCGCTGCAGCGACTGCGTTGACGATGATTCCCGAAGTGGACAAGGACAAGACCTTGTCGCTCGGTATCGGCACGGCGGGCTTCCGCGGTTACCAGGCGGTCGCGATCGGCGGTACCGCGCGCCTCGCGGAGAATCTGAAAATGAAGGCCGGCGTGGGCATGAGCCCAGGCGGCACGACCGTCGGCGTCGGCGCCGCAATGCAATGGTAAGTCGTGAGTACGGGACCGCAGCCGCGTGTCCCGCGTTCTCTGCGTATTCCGCGTTTTCCGCCACATACAGTCTATGGGAGCACCTGATGAACCGACTTTTTCTTGCAAGCCTATTTACGACCGGCGTCCTTCTCGTGAGCGGATGCACGGCAGCGAGTGGTCCATCCTTTAACGCCTATTCCGTCGACGCAAGCAACGGCGTAAGGACATACCGGGCCGAGTGCCACGGCCTCCTGGAAAGCGCGGCGACCTGCACGAAAGTGGCGCAACACATCTGCGGCGACAAGTCTGTACAGCCGATCGAACGGATCGACCGCGTTCGCGAAGCCGACGACAACCGCAATGACCCTCGCGTTCTGCTGTTCAGCTGCGCTCAGGCGTCCGACAGCAAGACGTCGGCCGAACCGCCTTCGACGGTTGACGAAGGCGCGAGAATCGGAGACGTCGATCAGCGTTCAGGAACTAAAGCGATGTAACCGTGAGGCAGCGCGGCCACGCTCGTCTCGGGCGTTGGCCGCCGTGTCGCCGACCTGAGCGACCCGCGCACGTTCAAAAACAAACGCACGGGCATGTCGGGAAAACCGTATTTGCATGCCGAATTCCAACAAGCGCGTGGGAGTCTTACTCATCGCCTTGTTAAAAGCATGCACGCGGGGTCGATCTGCGGACGCATCCAGCGCCCTGTCATCCGGCGCTCGCATGCAAAACCGGATGCCGCATCAATGCGTCGTTGCTTTCCAGGTCTTCGTTTCCTAATCTGGTCGGGAGGCTCCGGTCGGAGAGGCCGGTGAGCCGTCACGCGATTTCCTGGAGGTCCGAAGTGTCCTTTGATCGTACGGAGACAGCCGTAGTATTCATCGACCCGCAAGTCGATGTCCTGAGCAAGTCGGGTAAGAATTGGGGCGCGGTGGGAGCAAGCGTGACGGAGAACAGGACGGTCGAAAACATGCTGCGAATCTTCAAGGCGGCAAAGACCGCGAAATTTCCCGTCTTTATATCGCCACATTACTTTTTCCCGACCGATCGCCTGTGGAAATTCAACGGACCGTTGGAGTCCGATGAATTCGCTACCGGGACGTTTGCGCGTAGCGGTCAGTTGAATCTCGAAGGTTTCGACGGATCGGGCGCTGACTGGCTCGACGAATTCAAGCCCTACATCAACGACGGCGAGACGGTTGTTGTGAGCCCACATAAGGTCTTCGGACCGCAAACCAACGATCTCGTCCTTCAACTGCGCAAGCGTGGCGTGAGCAAGGTGGTACTGGGCGGCATGCTCGCCAATATGTGCGTGGAATCGCATCTGCGCGACCTGCTCGAACAGGGATTCGAGGTCCACGTCGTGAGCGATGCGACTGCGGGACCACGTCACCCCGTTTGGGGCGATGGATATAAAGCGGCAATGGTCAATTACGCGTTTCTCGCGCACGGCGTGGTGACCACCGACGAAGTTGTCGCTTCAATGGAATGACGCTCGCGTAACCCGCATTTCCCAAACTAACTGCGTTCGACTATTGCCTCATCAATGCGCCGCTTCCGACTCGGCGATATGCCGCGCGATCGTCGCATTGACCTGATCGGCGTGCGTGAGCGGCCCCATGTGTCCCGCGCCCTCGACGATTGCAAGGCGTGCGGCAGGCAGCAGCATGGGCAACCGCTCGGCGATCGCCCGCGTCGGAACCGGCGCGTGTTCGCCGCGCATGATGAGCGCCGGCACGTGCAGGCTTGTGTAAGCGCTGGCGGGCGTGCGTTCATCGAGAAGCGCGCGAAAGTCGAGCGGCGCCTTCGGCGCCCAGCGCGTGAGCGCGGCCTGCACCGAGGGCCGCAGCGCTTCCCATGCGCCGCGTCCACTCCAGTAGTCGACGAACGAAGCCGCCGCACCGCGATAGTCGCCGCAGCTGACTCCGTCGGCGGTGCGCTTCGAGATCGCGACGATTTCCGAAAGCGCTTCGACTCCGTAGGTGCCCATCGCCTTCAGCAGGTGAAACGCCGACGGTTCGTACAGCGTCAGGCTCGCAATGCGCTCGGGCCGCTCGACAGCCGCGCGCAACGCCACGCCACCGCCATACGAGTGGCCGACGAGATGCACCTTGCCACAGGCGGCGTCGATGATGCCGACCGTCCTCGCCGCCTCGTCGGCAAGCGTGAACGCGCGCTCGCCGCTCCATGGGCCGGTGCTGTCGCAGCCGTAGTGCTCCGGCGCGACGAACGAATGGTGCGATCCAAGCGCCTCGCCGAGCTTGCGCCATTGCGTCGCACCGGAGCCCGAGCAATGCAGAGCGATGACGGTCGTTGGAGATGAGCAGATTCGCGATGCGATGGCGTTATTCATGTCGTTCCTGAGGAGTCGGGTAGTCGCGGAGTCGGGAGCACGGACGCCGTGCCGGGGAGTCTCTACTATCGGTGCGACGCCGCCGCCTGGCTATGCTCGAGACGCCGGAAGATTTGCTCTGCCATCCGAACTGATCGACGGACAGTGCCGCGTTGAGCGAGGTCAGCCGTCGATATCGAGCGAGTGCATGCGACGTTCAAGCTCGCACATGTCCACAGCAGATGCGAGGTACGCGTCCCGACGGCTGTGTTCAGCGCGGTCGAGCAGCTCTTGCAGCAAGAGAAACAGATAGATGAACATGATGCCCTCCGGTCGACGACCTGGTCGATTCAGTATCAGCGCGAACGGGGCGCGACGCAACAGCATCCGGTGGGATGCACGGTGGCTCGCGCTACGGCTGGACGCGGTGTATTGCAGAGTCCATGCCATATCGCTGCAAGCCTTGTTTACCGGTGATTCGGACATTGCCGGGCGCGACGAATTCGATAAACTGTCGTCGCGTCGCCAACACGGATTCATGCGAAAGTCGGCATGACACGAACACTTGTTTGTTGCGGCGGGAAATCTGAGCGGAGCTTGAGAAACCAGGCGTGGGGATTGCTCGTAGTTTCTGTCGCCTCCGTGAGGAGGCGTTATCGCACAGCAACGGAATCATCACTCGAAAGACGAACAACCCGAGGAAACACGCCAGCCGCGCCGGCATGGCGTCGCCCCTGTTTCGCTCGCACCGAAGGACACTCACCATGAGCAGACTGCTGACAAACTGGTCGACGCTTTTCGCCGTGACGATTCTGGTCGCCGGTTGCGTGGCTCCCGTTATGCCGTACACCGGACCGCACCTTACCCCGACAGAGTGCCGCGACCTCGCGGCACTAAGAACAAACGCGCCGCCGACCATGGCGCAGCACCAGAGCGAACTCGGTGCTCTGAGAAAGGCGGGCTACGACCCGTCCCCGTGGTATGACCCGTACTATCCGGACGACCTCCAGGCGGCGCAGCGCCTCGTCGACTACTGGTTCCAGACCGAGTGCCAGCGACCTCAGTCCGGCTGATTGTCATTCAACAGCAGTCGATGCAAGGACGAACCGGGACAATCATTTGCAATGGTCCGATAGGGGGCATCCGGAATACAGACTGCCGCAACGCTCGTTTCTCTGGCTATGGACCATGTCCGGGCGCGGGCAGATTGCGCAAGTAACGAGCGAGCCCGCCAGATTCAACGGACTCGCTCAGTCCGCGCCCATGCGCCGGTCGCCTGTTAAGCCGCCCTTGCAGGAACCTTCGACAGAAGCGGCCCCAAACCTTCGGCGAACGTCAGATGCGAGATGACAGCATCGCGCAGTTTCGGGTACGGAAGCTCTGCGATCATTGCCGTCTGCACCGAAGCCATGACCTCTCCTGCCTCCGGTCCGATCATCGAGAATCCCAGGATACGATCGTCTTTGGCGTCGACGAGAACCTTCATGAATCCCTGAGTTTCGTCGGTCGCTTCAGTTCGCAGCACATTGCTCATTGGGAGTGTCGCGACGCGAACCGCAATACCGTCGCGAAGTGCATCGCGTTCGTTCAGACCCACGCGTGCGAGCGGCGGATCAGTGAATAGCGTGTACGGAACCAGGCGGCCGGTTGTCGTTCGATCTGTGCCCGCGAGGTTGTCGCGCACTATCCTGAAATCGTCTACCGAAACATGCGTGAACTGCGGACTGCCCGCGACTTCGCCGATTGCCCATACGCCGGGTGCCGATGCCTGCAACCTGTCGTTGACGCGAATGTATCCGCGTTCGTCGAGTTCGATGCCTGCCTGCTCCAGCCCAATGCCGGCCGTATTGGGAACCCGTCCTGCCGCAACGAGGATGTCACTGCCTTCAATCACCCGTTCCCCCGAAGCGGTTCGCAGCACGACGCGAACCTGCGTACCGGAGCGACCTTCGACACGGACCGTTTCAGCACTCGTCACGATATCGATTCCTTCGTTGGTCAGAATCCCACGCATCTCTTCGCTGATGTCCACGTCTTCGCGAGCCATCAGGCGGGCGCCGCGCTCGACAATCGTCACGCGACTTCCGAAGCGGCGATAAGCCTGTGCCATCTCGATGCCGATATAACCGCCGCCCAGCACGACCAGATGCGCTGGAGCGTAGTCGAGATCGAGCGCGCCGATATGCGTCAGCGGTCCGGCGGCCAGCAGTCCGGGCACATCGGGAATTGCAGCGTGCGTGCCGACATTCACGACCACCTGATCGCCGGCGAGCGTGCGCGTGCCGCCGTCGTTCAGTTGCACTGCGATCGTCTTCGGTCCGATGAAACGGCCGGAGCCCATGATCAACTCGGCGCCGCTCGACGCATACGCCTGAACGTGAAACGCCGCCTCTCTCTCGATCATGCCGCGCTTGCGTTCGCGGACCTTCGCCATGTCGACGGCGATCGGACCGGTCGTCGTGCCGAAGTCGCCGGCATGCCGCGCCAGATGCGCGACCCGCGCGCTCCATATTTCATTCTTGCTCGGCAGGCAAGCCACCGCGGGGCATGACCCACCGACCCACTGCCGTTCGACTACGGCGACCCGTTGTCCGGATCGTCCCAGATGCCACGCCAGAAGCTTGCCGCCCTGGCCGCTGCCGAGAATCAACGTATCGAAATGTTCAACTTGAGACATGAAATCCTCCAGTACACCTGCGAGTGAGTGTGGCCAGTGCGGCAGCGATCCGGCTTTCCGCCGGATCACAACGATGCGGCGAGCGGCACGTCACCGCGTGACGAGTCCGCCCGATTACGCACGTGTTATTTGACCGGCGGGAAATCGACGTCAGTGTCGTTAATGCGATTGAATGTATTCGTGAAGATCGTCATGGCGATTGCCAGCGAAATCTCAGCCAGCTGCGTGTCGCTGTAACCGGCGGCGCGAATGGCGGTGAACTCGCTTTCATCGATCGTGCCCCGCGTGCTCTGCAGGGTCAGCACGAAGTGGACGAGGGCGTCACGCTTCGCATCGCCCGTCGCCTTGCCCGCGCGAATCTGACGGAGCGTCTCGGGCGAGAGGCCGGTCATCTTTCCCAACATCACGTGAGCGGCCACGCAGTAATCACAACCCGTCTGCTCGCTGACGAGCAGCTTGATGGTTTCCAGATCCTGTTTGCTGAGACTGCTGGACGCGAGCGCGCCTTCCGCATCGAGCACGGCGTTCAATGTCGCGGGTGCGAGGTGACCGACCGTCGCGAACAGGTTCGGCACGCTGCCGCCTGCGATCTTCCGTACCCGTGCATAGACTTCGGCGGTGGCGCCCGTGGCGTTCGAAACTGCGGGGATTGCAATGCGACTCATGATCGACCTCATGCGGTGGTGGTTAGGAGCCTCCACTTTAGGGTCGCGAAATGATCTTGTTGAGCCTCTGGATTGCCAATATCATGCTCAAAAGTATCAACCGAGGTAGGTATGTCACTCACGCTCGATTGGCTGAGCCGTCTGCTCGGCATGATGACGGTGCGCGGGCAGCTCGAACTCCGATGCTCGTACGGCGCTCCGTGGCAAGTCATCTACGACGATTCCGCTGCCGGGGAAATGCCGTATCACATCGTGCTTGGCGGATCGGCCATTCTGGAGACGCCGGGCGAGGGCAAACCGCAAGATCTGGGTGCTGGCGACATCGTGATGTTGACGCACGGTTCGGCCCATATTCTTCACGACGGCAGCGGCGCGCGCCCGAAACCTGCGCGCCAGCGCCAGACGTTGAACCTGACCGTCAGCGAAAATAAAGGCAGTGGTCAGCGCCTTGAAATGCTTTGCGGTCGAATCGTGCTGGCGCCGCCGCATGACCGCCTGATCCGCGCATATCTGCCTCCTCGGCTCGTTGTGCGGACGTCGGCCGCAGGGGCTTCGTCCAGCGCTGAGACGCTTGCACAACTGAAAGGGCTGATGGCGCTCATGCAGGCGGAATCGAGTGCGGACAGGCTGGGCGGCTATGCAATGCTGAACGCGTTGTCTACGGCGTTGTTCGCGCTTGCGCTGCGTATGTCCGGCGAGTCTGACGAGGCGCCGACAGGCTTGCTGGCTCTCGCGGGACATCCGCGCCTCGCCCCGGCGCTTGCAGCCATATTCAACGATCCGGCCTATCCGTGGACCCTGTCCGAACTGTCCGAACTTTGCAGCATGTCGCGCGCGACGTTGCTCCGCCACTTTCAGGACAAGGTGGGACGCTCGCCCAATGAACTCCTGACAGATGTCCGGATGGCATTGGCCGCCAATGAGTTGAAAAAGCCAGGCGTGTCCACCGAAGTCGTAGCCGAGACGGTCGGCTATCAATCCGTCGCGGCGTTCCGTCGGGCATTCACCCAACATCTGGGCATGACGCCCGCCGACTGGCGTCGGGCGGAGAACAACCAGCACGGACAGTCATGATTTGCACCCGCTCCGGCCCGTCGCAGCGAAGATTGTCGCTGCGAAGCAAATAAATATTCGAAGCATTCGACGGATTTTTCCCGCTGCCGCGTTTAAGAAGAAACGAAGCCCTGCCGCGCTTCGATACTGAATGAATGGGAGAAACCGACATGACATCGAAAACGCCGTTTCACTTCGGACGCAACGTGCTCGCCGTCGCGGCGACCTGCGCCGCCGCGCTGACCGCGGCACCTGCCATCGCCCAAGCCGTGATCATCGCGCCTGTCGCGCCACCGCCGCCCCGCGTCGAAGTCTTGCCCGCGCCGCGAGCGGGCTATGTGTGGGACCAGGGCCGCTGGCGTTGGCACCACGGTCGTTACGAGTGGGCGCCGGGCCATTGGCAGCCGGTTCGCGCCGGTTATCACTGGGTGCCGGGACATTGGGTGCAGCGCGGTCCGAACTGGCGCTGGGTCGAAGGCCATTGGGCGTGAAGGCCTCACATGACTCAAGGAGGCAAGCTGCCATGAAAACACTGTTGATATTGCTGCTCGTGGCGTCGCTCGGCGGTTGTGTGGTCTACCCGGCGCGGTCGGTCTACTATCGTCCGGCAGTCGTCGTGTATTGAACAACGGCGTGAACGACCGCTTGAACGACCGCTTGAAAAACCGCGCCCGGATAATGCACGCGCAACGAACCTACGAGGATAAAGCCGACGTGAAGCGCATCGCACGTGTGTCGAAGGGTGCGGCCTCTTGAGCGAACGCGATCCCGACGCGGAATTGCTGGAGCAGGTCGGCCGGCAAGATCCGGCCGCCGTGCGCACGCTGGTTGCACGCAAGCTGCCGCGTCTGCTCGCGGTCGCCACGCGCATGCTGGGCGACCGCATGGAAGCGGAAGACGTCGCGCAGGAAGTGTTCGTGCGGATCTGGAAACAGGCCACGCGCTGGCGAGAAGGCGAGGCGAAATTCGACACGTGGATTCATCGCGTCGCACTCAATCTTTGCTATGACCGCCTGCGCGGCCGGCGCGAAGATCCTGGCGACGACCTGCCCGACGAGGTCGATCCCGCCCCGCCGCCGGATGCACGGCTCGAAGCGCGCGCCCGCGGCGAGCGCGTTCGCGAAGCACTCGCCGCCTTGCCCGTGCGACAACGCGAGGCACTGGTGCTCACTTATTACCAGGAGATGTCGAACACCGACGCCGCAGCACTGATGGGCGTCACCGTCGATGCGCTGGAAAGTCTGCTGGCCCGCGCACGCCGCAATCTGCGCGCTCAACTGGCCGACAGCGGCCTTAGCAAGGACAAGTCATGACGCCGGAAAGATTCCACCAGATCGTCGAAGCCTATGGCGCCGATCCGCGCCGCTGGCCGCAACAGGAGCGGGCAGCGGCGCAGGGCTGGGCGGACGCGCATCGCGCGCAAGCGGATGCGTACCTGGCTGAAGCCGCCGAGCTCGACACGTGGCTCGCTGCCGACCACGTTGCGCCGCCGGACGCGGCACTGCAGCAGCGCATTATCGGCAGCGCGCCGCGGCGGCGGCCTGTTGCGCAGCGGCGCGCATGGTGGTGGTCAGGCGCAGCGGTCGCGGGTGTCGGCTTGCTCGGCGGCGCGGCCGGCGCTTTGGCCGTGTCGTTTTTTGTATTGACCGAAACGGTTCCGCCGATGCACGAGTCGTCATATCTAACGTCGAGTTTCGGTGGTTCATCCGCCGACTGGAGCGGCGAATGAACAGCCGGACATGGAAAATCGTTCTGGTGGCCTCGCTGGTGCTCAATGTGTTCCTGCTGGGCGCGATTGCCGGTGGCGCCTATCAGTGGTTTGCGGCGCGCGGTGCCACGACGCCGCTCGTCGCGCAACAGCGCGCGTTGCGCTTTGCCGCGCAGACGCTTTCAACCGAGCGGCAAAAAGAGTTTGCTGACAGCCTGAAGAACGGGCGCCGCGAGGCGCGACAGTTCGCGCGCGAGGCACGTGAAGGGCGGCGCGAGGTGTTGCGTCTGCTGGCCGCTCCGCAGCTCGATCGCCCGGCACTCGACGCCGCCCTCGCTCGCACGCGCGCCGCCGACAGCAACCTGCGCGCGCAAGTGGAAAGCAGTGTGGCGGATTTCGCGTCGGGGTTGTCGCCTGAGGAGCGCGTCAAGTTTGCCGACAGCCTCCGCTTGCGCGGACAGTGGCGCGAGCCGCAGCCCGGCGCCAGCGTCGCGAGGCCGGCGAGTCCGGCATCTTCGGGCGATTAAAAATCAGACTGGCGCGACGGATATCTCTCGCACCGCACGTTCAAGCTGTATCTAACGCCGAAGAGGATCGCATGGCTGCGCAACCGAACCTTACCGCCGCTGCAATTGCGCTGAACCGCTTCGGCCTGGGCGCCCGCGCCGACGATACGCCGCCCGCCGATCCGAAGGCCTGGCTACTCGCGCAGTTCGATCAGTATCAGGCGAAGCCGGCTGCGTGGGCGAGCCAGCCGGATTCGCTGGCAATATCGGGCGAACTGGAGCAGCAGCGCATGCAGTTGCGTATGCAGGCTCAGCGCAATCCGGGCGGCGCGAGCATGCCCGCACAAACAAATGCTCAGACAAGCGAGCAGGCGGCATCGCAAAGCGACACGAAAAAAGATAAGGAAGCCGAACGAAAGGCGATTCGTGCGGAAATACGCGACAACTATCGATCGTCCGTGAATGCGCGGGTGGTGAGCGCACTGACGACACAGACGCCCTTTGTCGAGCGGCTGGTTCATTTCTGGTCTAACCATTTCGCAGTGTCGACGGAAAAGCCCGCTGTGGCGGCGCTCGCCGGCTCATTCGAAGCTGAAGCGATCCGTCCACATGTGCTGGGCCGCTTCGAGGACATGCTGGTCGCGGTCGAACGTCATCCGGCCATGCAGCTGTTTCTCGATCAGACGCGCTCGGTAGGGCCGGACAGCGTCGCGGCGATGCGGGCGGCGCAGCGAAATCCCCAGAGCAAGCGCGGCCTCAACGAAAATCTCGCGCGCGAAATCATGGAGCTACATACGCTAGGTGTGCGCAGTGGCTATAACCAGGAGGACGTGACCGAATTCGCCCGCGCGCTGACCGGTTGGAGTCTCGCTACCGGATTTCGGAATCCCGGGAATATCGCCAACGCCGGCAGTTCAGCCAGTGCAGGCATGCAGGCAAGCCGTCCGATGCAAGAAGCCTCGGCGCCGGGCAGCTTCGTGTTTCGCGACGCGTTGCATGAACCCGGCTCACGAACCATCATGGGCCGCCGTTACGATCAGCCTGGCGAACAGCAGGCGCTTGCAATCTTGCATGATCTCGCCAGCGCGCCCGCAACAGCGCAGCACATCGGCTCGAAACTGGCCCGTCATTTCATTGCCGACAATCCGCCGGCAGGCGTGAGCGAGGGGCTTGCGGGCGTTCTCGAGCGCAGCGGCGGCGATCTGCCGTCCGTCTACCGTGCATTGCTCGATATGCCGCAAGCGTGGTCGCCCGTCGCTGTCAAGTTCAAGACGCCGTGGGAATGGGCGATCTCTTCGATGCGCGGGCTCGGCTGGCAAGACCTTGGTAATCAGCAGGCTGCGCCCATCCTGGCGCAGCTCGGTCAACCCGTGTGGCGGCCGGGCTCGCCTGCCGGTTACGACGATATTGCTGCAAGCTGGGCCGCGCCCGATGCGCTGGTGCGCCGCGTCGAAGTGGCGCAGCGCCTGGCCGCGCGCGTCGGCGACCGGCTCGACGCGCGTTCGCTGGGGCAGGTGCTGCTCCCGGGATCGCTCAGCGCGCCGAGTGCTGTGGCCGTCGCACGTGCCGAAAGCGCATCCACGGCCATTGCACTTTTGCTGGTCTCGCCCGATTTTCAACGGAGATAGTCCATGTCTTCACGCCGTCAATTTCTGCAAATTGCTGCTGCCGGAGCGGGCGCAATTCTCATATCGCCGCGCGTTGCTTTCGCGAGCGTCGTCACGGATCGGCGTTTCGTGTTCGTGATTCAGCGGGGCGCCGCCGATGGCCTGAACACCGTCGTGCCCTACGCGGAGCCTGCCTATGCAACGTTGCGCGGCCCGCTTGCGATCGATGCATCGAGCGCGCGCCGCCTTGACGGCACCTTTGCGCTGCATCCCGCACTCGTGCAGATCGGCGCCATGTACGCGGACCGCCAGGCGCTGTTCGTACACGCGGTGGCGTCGCCGTATCGCGACCGCTCGCATTTCGACGGACAGAACGTGCTCGAGACGGGCAGCGCCTCGCCATATCGGGTGAAGGACGGCTGGCTGAACCGGCTCGTCGCGCAATTACCCAGCGCACGCGAAAACGCGATTGCGTTCGCGCCGACTGTGCCCATGGCGCTGCGCGGCAATGCAGAGGTGACTTCTTACGCGCCTTCAGCATTGCCGCAAGCGCCGGACGATCTGCTCATGCGCGTCTCCCAGCTATACGATCAGGACGCGCAGTTGCGCCCACTGTGGGAATCGGCAATGACGGCGCGCGGTCTTGCTGGCGACGCCGGCGCGCGCCAGGACCCCGCGAGCCTCGGCAAACTGGCCGCCAGTTTTCTGTCGCGCGATGACGGCCCGCGTATCGCAATGATCGAAACCGGCGGCTGGGACACGCACAGTGCGCAGAGCACGCGCCTTGCGAATCAGTTGAAGGCGCTCGACACAATGCTCGCGGCGCTGCGCGACAACATGGGCCCGGCCTGGAGCAAAACCACCGTACTCGTCGCGACCGAGTTCGGCAGAACCGCGGCCGCGAACGGCACTGGCGGCACCGATCACGGCACGGGTTCGGTGGCGATGGTATTGGGCGGGGCGGTCGCGGGCGGGCGGGTCATCGCGGATTGGCCCGGTCTCGCGCCTCGCGACCTTTACGAAGCGCGCGACCTCAAACCGACCACGTCGCTCGACTCGCTGATTGCCGGTGTCGCGAGCGAAGGCCTCGGCCTCGACCCTCAGCGCACGGCTCGCGCGCTATTCAGTCAGACCGTCGCGACGAAGCCGCTCACCGGTATCGTGCGTGCATAGTGCGGCGCGCGCTAACCTCGGCTGACTCCCACGTCCACATGCTCCGGCGACTCGATCGCTTCCATCAGCAACGCAATGAACGCGGTCACTGCCTGTGGAAGCGTGCGGCCCGCCATCGTCTGAATCTGCAACGTGCGCTGGTGCAGTTCGGGGTTTGAAATCGGCACCATCGCAAGTGAGTCGGACACGAGGCGGCTGTGTACCGTCAGATAGCCGGTCAACGTTATCGCGTCGGTGTAGCGCACGAAGTTTTGCAACGCCACGTGATAGTTGCTGGCGATTACCGGCTCGAAGATCAGCCCTTCGAGACTGCATGCGATATCGAACAGTTGCCGTATCGTCAGAGTCTGGCTCGGCATGGCGAGCGGCCACGGCAGCAGGTCCGCCAGCGAGACGCTGGCGCGCGCGGCGAGCGGATGGCTCTGCCGCATCAGCGCGTACACCGGTGCGCGCTGTGCGTAATGCACTTGCACGTCCCGCTCCGGCACCATGTTGAAACATACCGCCACGTCGTGCGTGCCTTCACGCACGCGCTGCGTCGCTATCGACGGCGCGGAGACGTCGAGCTGGAAATGCGCCCCGGGATGCATCTTCAGGAACTGCGCAAACACGAGTGGCAGGAAATCCGGTGCAACGCCTTCCGAACTCGCAATGCGAATGGTCGCGCGTTCGCCGGCCGAGAGGCCGCGGATCTCTCCAGTAACACGTTCGTCCTCCAGCTGACTGCGGCGGGCGTGGTTGGCGAGGAGCCGCCCGGCATCGGTGAGTACCATGCCGCGCGGACGGCGCTCGAAGAGCGGCGTTCCCAGTTGCTCCTCGAGCCTCGCGATTTGCCGGCTCAAAGCCGACACGGCGACGAAAAGCCGCTCGGACGCCTTGCTCAGCGATCCGCTGCGCGCGACTTCGAGGAAATAGCGCAAGGCTGTCTGGTCCATTGGATGCGTTAGTCCCGGTGACGACCTTTGCCGTTCTGGCAAAGGTGGGTGAGAAATATTGTAATTGTGCAGAAATATCGGCCACCACAGCATGGGTGTTGACCCGCTGCCGCATGCGCCGCGCACTCTGACGCGGCGGCGCAACGCAGTTTCCAGCGCACCCGACGGAGACCGAGTTGACCCGACATACCGCCATTGAGCTAGCCACCGAAGGCTACCGATCCGGCCAGTTTCTCGCCGACCTGCAACGCCGCGTCGCGCTGCGTACTGAAAGCCAGGAGCCGGAGCGCAACTCGCTTCTGCGCGCCTATCTCACCGACGAACTGACGCCGCGCCTCGAAGCATGGGGCTTCGTGTGCCGCATCGCCGAGAACCCGCACGAAGGCGCGGGCCCATTTCTGATCGCGCATCGGCATGAAGGCGACGATTTGCCGACCGTGCTCAGCTACGGCCATGGCGACGTGGTGCGCGGCTACGACGCGCAATGGGCGGACGGCCGCTCGCCATGGGCGGTGAGCGTTGACGGCGAGCGCTGGTATGGCCGCGGCACCGCCGACAACAAAGGCCAGCACAGCATCAATCTGGCCGCGCTGAAAGCCGTGATGGATGCGCGCGGCGGCAAGCTCGGCTTCAACCTGAAGCTGTTGTTCGAAACCGGCGAAGAGGTCGGGTCGCCCGGTTTGCACGCACTCTGCACCAGCTTGCGCGCCGAACTTGCCGCCGATGTCCTGATCGCCTCCGACGGCCCGCGTCTCGCCGCCAGCCGCCCGACGCTCTTTCTCGGCTCGCGCGGCGTAACCAATTTCCGGCTCGATGTGAACCTGCGCGACGGCGCGCATCACTCGGGCAACTGGGGCGGCTTGCTGCGCAATCCGGGCATCGTGCTCGCCAACGCGATTGCGTCGATGGTTGATGCCAACGGCCGTATCGCGATCGAAGGGCTTCGTCCGCCGCCGGTGCCGGATGCGGTGCGCCGCGCGCTGGCCGACATCGCCGTGGGCGGCAACCCCGGCGAGCCTGAAGTGGATACCGACTACGGCGAGCCGGGTCTGACGCCCGCCGAGCGCGTGTTCGGCTGGAACAATCTGGAAGTGCTCGCGTTTCGCACCGGTAACCCCGAAAAGCCCGTGAATGCCATTCCGCCGTTTGCGTTTGCGCACATGCAGCTGCGCTTCGTGGTGGGCACCGACTGGTCCGATATCGCCGGCATTGTGCGCCGCCATCTCGACGCGCACGGTTTCCAGATGGTCGAAGTGAGCGTCGAACGCGGCGCGCCCGCCACGCGCGTCGATCCGGAGAACCCGTGGGTACGGTGGGCGTTGCGCTCGCTTACGCAAACCACCGGCGCGCAGCCGGTGCTGCTGCCGAACCTCGGCGGAACGCTGCCGAACGATGTGTTCGCCGACGTGCTCGGCATGCCCACGCTGTGGGTGCCGCATTCGTACCCCGGCTGTTCGCAGCACGCGCCGGACGAGCATCTGCTCGCGCCGGTAGTCGAAGAAGGTCTGCGCATCATGGCGGGCCTGTTCTGGGATCTCGGTACGCGCGAGGGCGACGCCCCCGACGCGAATCCGGCCGCCAATCTGCCCCGTCAACCGTATCGAGGACAGCGCAATGAGTACTGACACCGCCGCCATGCAACAACCGCTAGACGCCGCGCAGTCGCACAACATTGCGCGCCTGATCGTGGCGACATCGATAGGAAACGCGCTCGAGTTCTACGATCTCGTCGTGTATGGCTACTTCGCCTCCACGCTGTCGCGGCTGTTTTTTCCGACGCACGACCGCACCGTTTCGCTGTTACTTACGCTCGGCACGTTCGCGTTGTCGTATCTCGCGCGTCCGGTTGGCGCGCTGGTTCTCGGTTCATATAGCGACAGGCACGGCAGAAAGGCCTCGCTCACACTGTCGATTGGGTTGATGACGCTCGGCACAGGACTCGTCGCCGTCATGCCGCCGTATGCGACGATCGGCATCGCCGCGCCGATCCTGATCTTCCTGTCGCGCTTGCTGCAGGGCTTTTCGGCCGGCGGTGAATTCGGCAGTTCGACGGCGTTTCTCGTCGAGCATGCGCCGGCGCGCAGCGGCTTCATGTCGAGCTGGCAGTTCTCGAGCCAAGGCGCGAGCACCTTGCTCGCCTCGTTGTTCGGCGCCTTGCTGACCGGCCTGCTGACGCCGCCGCAACTGGAAGGGTGGGGCTGGCGTATCCCATTCCTGTTCGGCATGCTGATCGGTCCCATCGGCCTTTACATTCGCCGGCGCATGGACGAAACACCGGAATTCGCTCGCGCTGAAAAGCTCGCGTCGCCGGTGCGCGTGGTGCTTGCGACGCAAAAGGAACGGGTGCTCGTTTCGATCGGCTCGCTCGTGCTCACCACGACCGCGAACTACATGCTGCTGTATATGCCGACGTACGCGACGCATCAGCTCAAGCTCTCGCCGTCGTCGGGATTCATTGCGACGCTCGTGGCGGGTTTCATCATGATGGCGCTGGTGCCGGTGGTCGGACATCTGTCGGACAAGCTCGGGCGCATACGCATCATGCTGCCGGTCGGCGTGCTGTTTCTGGTGACGGTGTATCCGGCCTTCATGCTGATGAACGCCTATCCGTCGCTGCCCATGCTGCTGGCCTGTGTGATCTGGGTCGCACTGCTGAAAGCGACGTACTTCGCGCCGATTCCCGCGTTGATGGCGGACCTTTTCCCTGTTGAAACGCGCACGACCGGCATGGCGTTCGCCTACAACATCGGCACGACGATTTTCGGCGGCTTCACGCCGGTGGTGGTCGCGGCGCTGATCGCCTTCACACATAACAATCTGGCGCCCGGTTTGTATCTGATGATCGCCGCTGTAATCAGCCTCTTCACGCTGATGTGGGCGCGCCGTCGTCTGCATGTGCGGTGAGTGCGCGGGGTTAATCGCGGTCATCACTCTGCACGCGCAACGACTTTCCAGAAAAACTCACAGGAAATACGCATGAACGAAGCATTGCAGCAGGCCATCCAGTTTTCCATCGAGCATGAATCGACGTGGGATCGCCAGGTCGATGCCAACTGGGGCGTGCATGTGAAAGACCCGGCACCGTGGAACCGGCTGCTCGGACCCGTGCATGACCGGGGGCCGGTCTCGGGCGCGATTGCGCTCGACGGGCACAAGCTCGCGACGTGGGGTGAGCCGGACCGCGCGGACCTCACGTTCAGCATTGCGAAGACGTATCTGGCGCTGCTCGCGGGCGTTGCCCACGACCGCGGCCTGCTGTCCGATCTCGATGAGCCCGTGCGCGTGCGCGTGCCGGGGATCGGCTTCGACGACGATCACAACGCAAGCATCACGTGGGCGCAATTGCTGCAACAGACGAGCGAATGGCAGGGCACCTGCTTCGGTTTGCCCGACCAGGCGGATCACTATCGCGCGGTCACGTTCGGTGAGCCGCCGAATGGCAAAAAGGGCGATCTGCGTCCGCTACAGCAGCCGGGCACGTATTGGGAATACAACGACGTGCGCATCAACCAGCTTTCGCTTGCGCTGCTGCATCTGTTCGGCGAGCCGCTGCCGGACGTGTTCCGCGAGGCGATTGCACGGCCTTCAGGAGCAAGCGACGCCTGGGATTGGGTCGGCTACGACCACTCGTGGGTGGAGGTGGGCGGACGCCGCATGCAGTCGGTGCCGGGCGGCACGCACTGGGGCGGCGGCATGTCGATCAGCGCAAACGATCAGTTGAAGATCGCGCAGATGCTACTCGACGAAGGCGTCGCATCGGGGCGCCGCGTGCTGTCGAAGGAATGGATCGAGCGTATGCAAACGCCTTGCGCGATCGCGCCGTTTTACGGCTATCTCGTCTGGCTCAACACCGGCCAGAAGATGTTCCCGAGCGTGCCGGCATCGAGCTACTTCGGTGTGGGCGCGGGTAGCTCGTTCATGTGGATCGAGCCGACCCGGAGGCTCGCCGTCATAGTGCGCTGGCTCAACCCCGAGCATGCGGACGAGTTCTTTGGGCGTGTGTTCGATGCAGTCGCGCAGTTGCGGTGACGGCCGGTCGGGTGAGCACGGCAAACGCCTTTCGACAACTCCACCGAAAGCATGATCAAACGAATGCACAGCCAAAGCTGTTTCATCCCGGTGACTCCGCCGCGCCGCCTATCTTGCTGGACGCCCGCGACTGAACGCTCGACAGATGTTCGCGCATGCATCGAGCCGCCGTTTCACCGTCACGGGCTTTCATCGCGTTGACGATTGCCTGATGCTGCTGCGCAAAATAATGCCGCGTCTCCTGGCTGACGGTTTTCTTTCGAACCTCCGGCTTGACTCGCATGCCGTTGATCACTTCCATGAGCGCAATGAGCGCGGGATTGCGGGTGGCCTGGCTGATCAATGAATGGAATCGCTGATCCCATTGCTGCCACTCCTCGTCGCTGTTCGCGGCCGCGTTTTTCCGCGCGCACTTCTCAAGTTCGAGCAGATCGTCCCAGCTAGCCTTGGTCGCGGCGAGTTCCGCCAGCGCGGGCTCGAAAAGTAGCCTCATCTCGGCGATATCCGCTGGACTGGTGCCCGCGCGCAAGCCGCGCAGCGTGGGACCGAACTTGAGCGGCCGTGCTCCCAGATACGTGCCGCGTCCAACTCCGCGCCACACGCGTCCTGACGCCTCCAGTGAGGCAAGCACCGAGCGCAATTCCCTTCGACTGACGCCAAGCTCTTCAGCCAGCTTCCTTTCGGGCGGTAACGCGTCGCCGTCTTTGAGCTGATGACTTGCGATATACCCGAGCAGGCCGCTCAACGCTGTCTCTTCCATTCCATTTTCCGAACCAATGAATATTGGTACCAAAGATAACAGATTGACGGCGCACTGGCGCTGTGAATTTCAAGCAATGCTTTTTTGGCTTGTATTACGCGGTTATATTCCAGGTTAGCATTGAGGAAAGGGTGGCGTCATCCAAGGCCGGCTGATCGAATTGATACCTTTAAACATTGGTTCAGCAACCGGTCGCAGCGATCAAAAGAGGAGTAGGGCATGTCGTTCACAACTCGTCCCGAACTGATTGGCACGTTCGGAATGGTGGCCTCCACGCATTGGCTGGCCAGCGCGTCGGCCATGGCCGCGCTGGAAAAAGGCGGCAATGCCTTCGACGCCGCTGCAGCCGCGGGGTTTGTACTTCAGATCGTCGAGCCGCATTTGAACGGTCCCGGCGGTGAACTGCCGGTGGTGTTCTACAGCGCCCGCGAAGACCGGGTTCGAGTGCTTTGCGGCCAGGGCGTGACGCCCGCGAGCATGACCATCGGGCGTATGCGCGAGTTGGGGCTGGAAGTGGTGCCGGGGACCGGACTTTTACCGGCGGTGGTACCGGGGGCATTCGGCGCATGGATGGCCATGCTGCGCGACTATGGCCAGTTGCCGCTCGAAGACGTGTTGAGCTATGCGATCGGCTATGCGGAGAACGGCTACCCGGTGCTGCCGCGCATGGCTTCGTCGATCCTCGCGATCAAGGATTTTTTTCTCACCGAATGGCCTACCTCGGCCGAACAATGGCTGCGAAATGGCGACGCGCCCACGCCGAATCACCTCTTCGCCAATCCTGCGATCGCCACCACCTACAAACGCATCCTGCGAGAAGCGACCAGCCGCAGCGACCGCGCCGAGCAGTGCGAACGGGCTCGCGAAGTGTTCTATCGCGGGTTCGTGGCAGACGCCATCGACCAGTACTTTCGGTCCACAGCCGTTCTCGATACGTCCGGCCAGCGCAATCGCGGCTTGCTCTCGGCCGACGATCTCGCTCGCTGGGAGCCCTCTTATGAAGACCCGGTGTCCTACGACTACGGCGATCTTCGCGTCCACAAGACGGGTCCGTGGGGGCAGGGACCGATGTTCCTGCAGCAGCTTGCGCTGCTCAAGGGATTCGATCTCGCGGCGATGGATCCGCTGGGACCGGATTTCGTCCACACGGTTATCGAGTGCTCGAAGCTCGCGTTCGCCGACCGCGAGGTCTTCTACGGCGACCCGGCGTTTGCCCATGTGCCGCTAGATGTGCTGCTCAGCGACGCCTATAACGACGAACGTCGCAAGCTCATCGATCCGCAGCGTGCGTCGCTCGAATTTTGTCCGGGAACGCTGGGCGACAGCGGGCGTCGCGCCGCGCGCATCATGGCGCTCGCCGGGAAGGAACAGTTTGGGGGCTTCGGGCAGGGAGAGCCGACCTTCGCGCCGCTGCCTGAACTGCGAGGCGACACCGTGCACCTCGATATCGTCGACCGGTGGGGCAACATGGTGTCGGCTACGCCCTCTGGCGGCTGGTTGCAGGCGTCGCCGGCGGTGCCCGGACTCGGGTTCAACGTCACCACGCGTGCGCAGATGTTCTGGATGGAAGAGGGCCTGCCATCGTCACTGGGTCCCGGGCGCCGTCCTCGCACAACCCTGTCGCCCACGCTCGTTACCCGCGCGGGCAAACCTTACGCGGCATTCGGCACGCCCGGCGGCGACCAGCAGGATCAGTGGTCGCTCCAGCTGTTCCTGAAACATGTGCACGCCGGCATGAACTTCCAGGCCGCCGCGGATTCGCCGTCGTTCCAGACCGCTCATTTTCCCGGCTCGTTCTACCCGCGCGCGATGCAGTTGGGCAAGATGTCCGCCGAAGCACGCTTTCCGGAAAGCACGCTCGCCGAATTGCGCGCGCGTGGACACGATCTGACCGTGGCGGAGCCGTGGGCATTGGGGCGGGTCTGCGCGGTCGGCATCAGAAATGGCCTGATGCGCGGCGCGGCGACGCCTCGCCAGATGCAGGCATATGCGATCGGGCGATGAACTTCGTGCCCGCGATCAACGCGCTCATTCCTCCATGGAGAAACTCGCCATGTCCGCTGTAGCTGCTCGTCTTGAACGGCTCCCGTTATCGGGATTTCATCGCAAACTTCTGCTGATCGGCGGGCTGGGGTATCTGTTCGACGGACTCGATTCGTCGTCGCTTGCGTTCCTGTTACCGGTCGTCAGCAAGCTGTGGCATTTGACGAGCGCCGAGACTGGCCTCGTTGCCAGCAGTACCTATATCGGGTACTTCTTCGGCGCTTTTCTGTCGGGGGTTTTCGCCGATCTCATCGGCCGCCGCCGCATCATGATGACGGCGCTGGCGATCTACTGTGTCGCGTCGCTCGCGAGTGCAGCGGCAACCGACTGGCACACGTTCTTCGCATTACGCATCGTCGCGGGTTTTGGCTCCGGCGCGGAGACCGTGGTGATCGCGCCATTCCTCGCGGAATTCGTGCCGCGGCGCTACAGGGGAATGTTTTGCGGCGCACTGGTCGGTTTCATGTCGTTCGGCTATCTGAGTTCGTCGATTCTCGGCTTCGTCGTGGTCAGAAACTTTGCCGATGGCTGGCGGTATCTCGCCGTGGTCACGTCGTTGCCGGTCGTCATGCTGCTCTGGTGGCGAAGGACGCTGCCCGAGTCGCCGCGATGGCTCGAAAGCCAGGGCCGAACCGACGAAGCGAATCGCATCGTGAGCACGATCGAATCATGGTTTACCGGCCGCGGCATTCATCTTGCGCCGGTTGCCGCCGTCCGCATGATGCCGGCGACGGCACCGGCCAAGGGTCGCGCATTGCAGAACGTGTTGACGTTGTGGTCGCCGCGACTCGCGCGTACCACGGCGGTGAGCTGGCTCATGTGGTTTTCGGTCGCGTTCGCGTACTACTCGTTCTTCTCGTGGATCCCGAGTCTGCTCCTCAAGGAGGGGCTCACCATGACTAAGAGCTTCGGTTATTCGATCGCGATCTATGGGGCGCAGATCCCCGGTTATTTCTCTGCCGCATGGCTCAATGAACGCATCGGACGCAAAGCCGTGGTCGCGTCGTACATGCTGCTGGGCGGCATCGCGGCGATCGCGCTTGCGTTCTCTCACACGGGAATCGGCATCATGCTTGCGGGCATATGCCTGTCGTTCTTCATGAACGGCGCATTCGCGGGCGTCTATGCGTACACCCCGGAAGTGTTTCCCACTGCAGTCCGCACGACGGGCACGGGATCGTCGTCATCGTTCGGCCGCATCGGCTCGGTGAGCGCGCCGATTCTGGTCGGCCTCGTCTATCCCGCGTTCGGATTTCTGGGCGTATTCGCGATGACCACGACAGTTCTGCTCGTCGGGGCATGCGTGGTTTTCTGCCTGGGTATCGAGACTCGCAACCGCTCGCTCGAAGATATCGAGGCCGAGGAGTTCGGGCGTGCACAGGATGTTCGAGGTCCGCTCAGTTCCACGGAATTAGGCGGCTGAGCGCCGCGATGTGCCAACTCTTCGTTTATAGACCATGCAAGCCAACAGGATCGTGACTACGCCGCCCGTCCCGCAAACGCTGGACATTTCCCATCTGGAACATCTCGCCAGGGCCATGCGGCTCAACGGTCAGCCGGCGGCGCTTTTCCGTGCGGTTCATGAGGTGGCGGCAAGCGTAATCGGCTTCCGCCTGCTCACGATCATGTCTTACGACGCCGGGCGCGAGGAAGTCGAACGCGCTTATACGAACATGCCAGACGTGTACCCGGTTGGAGGGCGCAAGAAAAAACGCGGCACCGCGTGGGCCAGACAGGTTCTGCACGACCTTGAGCCATTTCGCGCAGAAACGCCGCAAGGCATTCTCGAAGCGTTCGACGATCACACGGTGATGACCGGCATGGGCCTCGGATCGATATTGAATATCCCTATCGCGTACAACGGCGTGTGCATCGGCACGATGAACCTCACACACCGGGAAGGGTGGTACACCGAGCGGCACGAAGCGCTTGGCTTGCTGATCGGTTCGTTTCTCGCTCCGGCTCTGATCGCGGGCAATACGGTATCCGCCGGTAGTTCGGGTTCTCTCTGACATGACTACAACTCCCCGCGCTACGGCAACGGCAACGGCGACGGCAACGGCAACGGCGACGGCAACGGCAACGCAAAGCGCGGAATCGCAAGGCCGTTGGCTGCTGGTTTTCGTCCTTTCCTATCTCGCGCTAATGGCCGATGGCGCCGACGTGATGATGTACGGCCTGACCCTCACGCGAATCAAGGACGATTTCGGGCTCAGCAATGTGCAGGCAGGAGCGTTGGGAAGTTTGACGTTGGTAGGCATGGCCGCGGGCGGGATACTGGGCGGCTGGCTGAGCGACCGTGTGGGCCGGGTGAGGGTGGTCGTATGGGCGCTGACGCTGTTCTCGCTCGGCGCGGGACTGCTTGGGCTCACTCACAGCTTTGTGCAGTTCGCGATTGTTCGCTTCATTGGTTCGTTGGGAATCGGCTGCATGGTGCTGGTCACCACGCTGGTTGCCGAATACGTGCCCACCGAAAGACGTTCGTTGATTCTCGGCGCGTTGCAGACCGCCATTTCGGCCGGTTATATCGTGGTGATCGCGCTGAGCAGCTGGATCTTGCCGCACTATGGCTGGCGCACGCTGTATTACGTGTCGGCCGTTCCCGTGGTCTTTGCGCTCGCGATCAAATTTGCCGTGCCCGAGCCGGCCAGCTGGCGGGCAAGCCGTGCAGCCGACCGCAATAGCCAGAACGAAAGCGGCACTCATGGCCAGAGTGGAGCGCGATTGCGCGACGGCCGCTACGCCGTGATTTTCCGCACCCGACAGACGCGCACGCTGTTCATCCTGTGGACTCTCGCCTCTGTTTTCATTCTTTCCGGCTTTTATGGTTTGAACAACTGGCTACCCACGTACCTCGAAAGAGAACTGCATATCAAGTTCAGTTCACTGACCGGCTACATGATCGGCACCTACGTGGTCGCCTTCATCGGCAAGATCTTCGCCGGGTGGCTGGGCGACCGCTGGAGCCGGCGCGGCGTATACGTGCTGGGTTGCGCGGGCGCCGCGCTCTTTTTGCCGGTCATCATCTTCTGGCATACGCGGGAGAACATTGCTGCGCTGATGCTTTTCTTCGGCTTCCTGTATGGTGTTCCGCTCGGCACGATCGGCACTTTCATGTCCGAGAGCTTCGCCACTTCGATCCGCGGCACTGCTGTGGGCGGTTCCTATAACGTTGGCCGTTTCTGCGCGGGTGCAGCGCCTATCGTTATCGGCTATCTCGCCACCCAGTTCTCCATTGGCTTTGGCTTTCTCGTCGTGGGTGCGGTCTTCTTTCTGAGCGGCGTCACGGCGCTGTTTATCCCGGACCGCCTGTACGACACCGAACGGCCATCCACGCCATGACGCTTCGGGTTTCTTCCCAAAGCATTCAGGATGCGGTGGATCGTCGTCTCCCGCGCAGAGGCAAGAGGATCGTCCTATCAGCGAAGCGATGGAAGATAGGAGAATCGTAGCCACTTTCTGCGGATGGTGAAACGGTGACGCGCGCTCTTGAACGCATTCCCGAACTCACCACTGCAGTTCACCAGGAAGCGGCAACCGGCGGCTGTGAAATGTTAAGGATCGACGAAGTCACGAATAGCGAAAGTTTCCCCGATCGATGCGATGTCGCGGTGATAGGCGGCGGCATCGTCGGCGTCAGCACCGCGTATGAACTGGCGCGGCGCGGTGTCCAGGTGGTTCTGCTCGAAAAGGGCGTTATTGGCGGCGAGCAGTCTGGGCGCAATTGGGGTTGGGTGCGTCAGCAAAACCGCGACCTCTATGAGTTGCCGCTCGCCATGCAAAGCCTCAGGCGCTGGGAGGAACTGAGCGGAGAACTCGGCGAGGACATTGGCTTTCGCAGGGCTGGCATTCTGTATGGCACGGAGCTTCAATCGGACGTCGCTCAATGGGAGTCGTGGATTGCGCGTGCACGGGAGATCGGTTTCAACAGTGAGATCCTCAGTGCGCGCGAACTGGCGGCGCGCATTCCGTCCGGACGTGCAAGGTGGGCTGGCGGTCTGTGGTCGGTCACGGACGGCCGCGCCGAGCCGTCGAAAGCCGCGCCTGCAATTGCACGCGGGGCGCAACGGCTTGGCGCCAAGGTCTTCCAGAACTGCGCAGTACGCAGTCTGGACATGAGTGCAGGACGCGTCGGCGGCATCTGGACGGAGCGCGGCCGGCTCGCCGCCGACACCGTTGTGCTTGCCGGAGGCGCCTGGAGCGCGTTGTTCTGCCAGCATCATGGTATCGATCTGCCCGCCATTAACGTAATCGGAACGGCGTTGCGCACCGCTGAGGCACCGGCGGTCGTCGAAGGCTGCTTCTCCGGACCTGACTTCGCGTTGAGGCGGAGGTTGGACGGCGGCTACACCATCGCGGTCCCCGGCTATGGACGGGTCGAACTCGCGCCGCAAAACCTGCGGCATTCGGTGAAGTTCCGCACCATGTTCCGCAGCAAGCTGAAGAAGAAACTCAAGGTTCGCGTCGGTACCAGCTTCTTCCACGGACCAGAGGCGAACGCGACGTGGCGCGACGATGACATCTCGCCATTTGAACGGACACGGGTGCTCGACCCGCGTGTCGATAGTGAATGGCTCGAACGCGGACTGCGCAATGTGGCCCGCGTGTTTCCCGAGTTGTCGGGCTTGCGGATCGCTCACGCATGGGCTGGCGCAATCGACACGACGCCGGACCTTGTCCCGATCATCTCGAAGGTCGATGCGAAGCCGGGTCTTGTGATCGCCTCCGGCTTTAGCGGTCACGGCTTCGGGCTAGGGCCTGGCGCGGGCTTACTGGCGAGCCGGCTAGTAATGAACGAGGCGCCGCAATTCGACATGGGTCCCTACAGACTGACGCGCTTTTCCGATGGAACGAAACTGAGCAGCCCCGAAATGATGTGAGTTGAATTGCGGGGACTAGTTCTCGCGACACTGTAATGCGCGCTGAATGAAGTGCGCATTTGCAATTAAACGCGACGTGCTACGATTGCCATCGTCAAGTTCCTGGCTGTCGCACGTCCATGCACAAACTGGCTTACCTGCTCGTTTTTTTGACGCTCGCCGCACCGTTATCAGCCTTCGCGCTTGGCGGCGAGAATGTGGAATACGACCAATGCATTCTGAATTCTTTAGCGAATAGCCAGAGCAGCTACGCGGCACGTGTCATCAGAAATTCGTGCCAGGCACTGTACGTAAACAGTGCTCTGCTTTTGCCGCGCGAGAAGTCTTATCACGTGTGTATCTTGCAGAATGTCCAGAACGTGAGAGGGGCATTTGCAGTCAACGAGATATTGCACGCCTGCCGCCGCCAGAATCGGATGTGAGTTGTGCGCGTCGCGATTCGATATTTGCAAGCGCGAGCCGGTACGTTGAATGCTGCTACCCGGTTGGCGGTTCACCGACCGGGCGAATGGAAAGCTCCGACGTGACGTAGCTCGCTCAAACAGGCAGGGTGTGCCTGCCTGTTTTTCTACTGTTTAGCCGGCGTGCGCGAAGGCGCGTGTCGTGCGAGTCCTGGGCGGCCGGTCCCGCAGCAGCAGTGGCATCAAGCGCCGGTTGGCTGTGCGCGCGGCCCACTCGCAATACTCGGCGCTGCCGAGCACCCAGCCATTCAGCGTGGACTGCATGAGTTTCTCGACTTCGAGTTGATCAGGGGACTGTGCGCCCAGATCCCGATAAGCCTCGTGACGCTCGAACGGCGTGTTGCCGAGCGCGCGATAAAGCGGGTGATCTTTGATAAAGCTATCGACACGCAGCCCGATATGGTGCGAGTAGCTCGACCACCGGTATTTTCCCGGCTCGTCTACAAGGTTGCTGCGCACCGGCGCATGATCGATGATCTGGCTCGCCAGCAGAAAATATCGATCCGGCTCGATCACGGTTGCCCGGTACCCGCCACGCCACATCGTGCCGCGTCGTCCGTGGCGTCGATTAAAGGTCTCGACATAGCGGCGGCCCACCGCCTGCATCGCCATGGCCACGCTCGACTCATATGACGGCGTGACCAGAAATTGCACCGCACCTGGCATCAGGACCCAGGCGTGGACTGCCAGGTCGGCGACGCGCGCTGCGTCTGCCAGGCAGGCGAGGAAGTACAGGTAATCTCCTTCGTCCAGGAATGCGGGCCCCGTGAGCCCCTGCAAAATAACGTGTTGCGGTTGATCTGGAACGTAATGACGTGCGAGCCGTGTCATGCTGAATTAACCGGAAATCCGATGTGAGAAAGCGTTCCGACAGGTAACGAATGTGTGACGGTGCGTGAAGCAGGTATGAGATGGAATTCTAGTGGTGATAGGCGCGAGTATTCATCGCGAATAGGCCTTTGTTCTAGCCTCATTTCGCTGAATTGGCGTGCGCTGCCATCGCTGGTTTTATGCCAACGCTGAATCGCAGTGGGGTGCTAACGCAACTCGCCGGTCTGATTGTGTCGACGCGGAAGGACGAAGTGGGGATTGATGGGCTGACGGATGCGAAGCAGCGATCAGGCGCAATCACGTGCGTCTGGGAGACCTCGGCGGTCGGACAGGTCGTCGGCTTCTTTGGAAAGTGCGCCTGATGTCGTTATCAGGCGCACTCGGCACTTTGCGAGACTGTGAGTCGCCTACGACTGTCCGGACACCTGCTCGCGCCACCGGTAAGCCTGCTTCCACCCAAGCAAACGCTTGAGCTTTTCATTACTCAGCAAGGTCTCGAATTCACCGAGCGGTTTTTTCACCGGCACATTCGGGTAGTAAGTCTTCAGCAATTCCGCGACCGGCCGGTCGGAGGAGACGTCGTCTGCGGCTACATTCATCACCGTGAAGCCCAGTCCATCCTTTTCGATGCCCAGACGGCAGGCCGTTGCCAGGTCGCGGCCGTCGATATAGCTCCATGCAATGCGCTTTCTCAAGGCGGGATCCTTGAGCCAGGTCGGGAATTTCTGGTAGTCCACCGGGTCGAGTACATTGCCGATGCGCAAGCAGTAAATATCCGCGCCCGTGCGCGCATGAAACGCCTTTGCTGTCACTTCATTAATGACTTTCGACGTGGCGTAGCTGTCCATCGGGTCGACGGGATACTCTTCATCGAGCGGAAAGTACGCCGGGTCGCGATGCCGGTGCGCGAACACCACACCGTAGGTCGTCTCGCTCGAAGCGACGATGACCTTCCTGATGCCGAGCTTTGCAGCCGCGTCCAGCACGTTGTAGGTGCCCATCACATTGATGCGGAACACCTCGTTGTCCGTGGTGACGAGAATGCGCGGAATGGCGGCGAAATGCACAACGGCGTCAATCGGCTTGGGCTCGATGTCGTCGTCGAATTCTTTTGCCGTGGTCGTCGACGAAAGTGCATTGAAGACCTGTCCCGCATCGGTAATGTCGGTGATCAGAGTCCGCGCGGTGCCTTTGGCCATTGGCACGCGGTCCAGATTGAGTACTTCGTAGCCGTGCGCCACCAGATCTTCTACTACCCATTTGCCGGCAAGTCCGCTGCCGCCCGTCACAATCACTCGTTTGGTCATGCCTTGTCTCCTTTGCAGTTCATCAAGCCACCCGACGGCAATGCGCCGCTGACGACACCAGACGCATCGTAACGCCACACCCTGCGCGATGCTGTGACGCCCGTCATAGGCACGTGGGCATTCATCGCGCTATCTGCAGACAATCTACGGGTCAATCCCGATACGAATCTATGACGCGCGTCACAGATTTCCGCATGTCCGCGCTCCTATGATCTGTTCCGAGCCTGTAAAGGAGGAGCGATCGGTGACTGCAATATCGTCGAAGAAGGAACCCCCGTCCGGGCGTGCCGCTGACTGGATCAGGGCGTGTTTGCGCATACGCGAGCTGAATGTGCTCTCGGTGCTGCTGCTCGTTGGACTGCTGATCAGCGTTTTCTCACCGTACTTCCTCACGACCAACAACCTGATGGGCGTGTTCCGCTCGTTTTCGTTGATTGCGCTCATGTCGATCGGCATGATGCTCGTGATCATTACGGGCGGCATCGACCTCTCGGTTGGATCGGTCATGGGCCTGTCGTCGCTCGTTACCGCGCTCGTCTTCCAGCATGGTTACAACGCGCCGGCGGCCATTGGCGCGGGGCTCGCCGTGGGAATCGCGGTCGGCGCATTCAATGGCTTCATGATCACGTGGATACAGTTGCCGCCTTTCATTGCGACGCTTGGCACGCTGTCGATCGGGCGCGGCCTCATGTACATCATCACCAAAGGCGTGCCCGTCACGCCCGATGTTCCCGACAGCTTTACATTCATCGGCCAGGGTTACATTGGATTCGTGCCTTTTCCGGTCGTCATTCTTCTGGCCATGACGGCCGTCTTCTCCGTCGTCATGCGACAGACGCGCTTTGGCCGCTACGTGTACGCGACGGGCGGCAATGAAGTGGCCGCGCGCCTATCCGGCGTGCGCACCGCGCGCGTGAAATTCACGGTCTATGTGCTATCCGGCCTGATCGCATCGATGGCCGGCGTCATTGCGTTCTCGCGCTTCGTGTCGGCCGAGCCGGCTTCTGGCTTCGGCGCGGAACTCGATGTCATCGCGGCGGCGGCCATCGGCGGCGCGAGTCTGTCGGGCGGGGCGGGCAGCGTGGAGGGCGCGATCATCGGCGCGGCCCTCGCGGGAATCATCACGAATGGCGTGGTGCTGCTCAACATCGATACCTATGCGCAGCAGGCCATCACCGGCTGCGTGATTCTCATTGCCGTCAGCATCGACATCTGGCGCGTGCGTCGCAAGGAACGCTAGGAACACTGAACGCCGCAACCATAACATCAGGAGACATGCATGAAACTCACGCAACGATTCACCGCGAGCGCCCTGGTCGCACTAGCCGCATCAGTTGGCGCAACGGCTCACGCCAAAGACGCAAAAGATATTTCCGTCGCCGTTATTCCCAAGGTCGCGGTGCCGTTCTTCGACGACTGCAACAAAGGGGCGAAGACGGCGGCCGACAAAGCCGGTGTGAAATATCAATGGGTGGTGCCGCAAAACACGCAGGGTTCGACGCAGGTACAGATTATCGAGGACCTGATTTCGAGGCATGTGGATGGCATTGCGATATCGGTGAACGAGCCGAAGTCGGTCGAAAGCGTGATGAAGCGCGCAGAGCAAAGCGGCATCAAGGTGCTGACGTATGACTCGGATTCGCCCAGAAGCGGACGCTCCATGTATATCGGCACCAACAACGAACAGGCGGGCGCGACCATGGCGGATACGATGGGCAAGGCGCTCAATGGTCAGGGCGAAGTGGCGATCATCACGGGCCAACTGGGCGCGGTCAATCTGAACGAACGTATTGCCGGCATCAAGAAAGGGCTGGCGAAATATCCAGGCATCAAGATCGTCGAAACGCAAGGCACCGACGACGATCTGGCCCGCGGCGTCTCTGTGGTCGAAACCACGCTGCGTGCGCATCCGCAACTCAAAGGCATCTTCGGCGTGAGCCAGGTGGGCGGTCCGGCTGTCGCGAAGGTGCTCAACACGAAGGAGTTCGGCACGATGAAGGGCAAGCTCGAAGTGCTTGCCTTCGACGATCTTCCCGACACGCTGAAGGGGCTCAAGGAAGGCTATATCCAGGGCATTATGGTTCAGCGTCCGGTGACAATGGGCTCGCTTGCTGTCGAACACCTCGTTGCGCAGATCCAGGGCCAGGAAGCGCAGCCAAAGGACATCGACACCGGCGTGACCGTCGTCACGAAAGACAACATGACCAGCTACACGAAGTGATGAGCCACGTGACAGGCGTGCCTTTTCTCGAGATGCGTAACATCTCCAGAACCTTTCCTGGCGTCAAGGCGCTCGACCGCGTGAATCTGGAAATACGCGCGGGCGAAGTGCTCGCGCTTGCCGGAGAAAACGGCGCGGGCAAAAGTACGCTGATGAAGATACTGACCGGCATTTACGCGCCCGATCCGGGCGGCACTATTCTTGTCGAAGGGGAGGAAGTTGCACTCGCCGACAGCCATCACGCTCGCGCGCTCGGCGTGAACATCATTTATCAGGAGCTTGCCGTTGTCGGCAATCTCACTGTCGGCGAGAACATTTTTCTGGCGAGAGAACCGCGCACACGGCTCGGACTGATCGACCGTCCGCGCATGTATCGCGAGGCGCGCGAAGTGCTGGCCACCATCGACATGGATATCGATCCGGCTACGCGCGTAAGCGAATTGAGTGTCGGCCAGCAGCAGATGATCGAAATTGCAAAGGCCCTCTGCGCGCGGTCCAAGGCCATCATCATGGACGAGCCGACTGCATCGCTCAGTCATCACGAAACCAGCGTTTTGCTGGGCATCGTCAAGCGCTTGCGCGAAAGAAACATTGCGGTGGTCTATATCTCGCATCGGCTCGAAGAGATTTTCGAGCTCGCAGATCGCGTGACGGTATTGCGCGACGGACGCACGGTCGGCACCGCGCCCATTGCTGACATGACGCGCGAGACGCTTGTGCGCCTGATGGTGGCCCGCGAGTTGAGCGAACTCTACGGCGAGCCGCAGTCTCATGCGAGCCGCGATCCCGTGCTCGAAGTGCGAGCGCTGTCGCTCAAGCCGGTCAGGGAGGCAGAGCCTCGCATCCGCGATATAAGCTTTACGCTGCATCGTGGCGAAGTGCTCGGGATCGCCGGGCTGGTCGGTTCGGGCCGCACCGAGATAATGGAAATGATCTTCGGAATGCGTGCGTGCACGGGATCGGTCAAGGTAGAAGGCAAGCCGGTGTCGATCCGCAATCCGCACGATGCGATCAGGTCGGGCATAGGTTTCGTTACCGAAGACCGCAAGGCCCAGGGGCTCATACTCGGCATGACTGTGCGTGAGAATTTCAGCCTTACTCATCTGGAGCGCTATTCGCCGTTCCAGTTCGTGCAGCATGCGCGAGAACGTGAAGGCTGTCGGCGGTTCGTCCGTATGCTGGGCATCAAAACGCCGGGCGTCGAGCAGAAGGTCGTCAACCTGAGCGGCGGCAATCAGCAAAAGATCGTGATCGCCAAGTGGGTCGCGCGCAGCCCGAAAGTGCTCATCGTCGATGAACCGACACGCGGCATCGACGTAGGCGCGAAAGCGGAGGTGCACGCGCTCATTGCGCGGCTCGCGGCAGAGGGCATTGGCGTGATCGTCATCTCTTCCGATCTTCTCGAAGTGCTCGCCGTCAGCGATCGCATCTTGACTGTGCGGGAAGGACGCATCAGCGGGGAATTAAGCAGGGCACAAGCTTCGCAGGAAAAAGTGATGGCGCTCGCCACCGCTTGATAACCATCAACGAAGTAATGGATACGAATATGACCACGATCGTCGTTATACATACCGGCCCAGTCACGGTCGATCCCCTCAAGGCGCAGTTCGCCGAGCAGTTGGCCGATGCGCGTGTCGTCAATATCGTCGACGACAGCCTGCTGACCGATGTGCGTTCGGCGGGCCGCCTGACGCCAGAAGTCACGCGCCGTTTATATAGCTATATGGCGAACGCCGAAGCGCTCGGCGCGGACATCATTCTCAATGCGTGTTCGTCGGTGGGCGAGGCAACCGACCTCTTGCGCAGCATGATCCGCACGCCAATCGTCAAGGTCGACGAAGCGATGGCCGAGGAGGCCTGCGCGCTTGGACCGCGGATCGGCGTTGTCGCGACTGTGTCCACGACGCTCGAGCCGACGGTGCGTCTGATCCGAAAAAAAGCCGCCGAGCGCCGCGTCGAGATTCAGGTGACGGAATCCATCGCGCCAGGTGCATTCGAAGCGTTGCTCGCGGGCGACGCCGCGAAGCACGACGAGATCCTCAAGCGCACGATCGTCGAACTTGCCGATCAGGTGGATGTGATCGTGCTCGCGCAAGTCTCGATGGCGCGCCTCGTGCCGTCGCTCGGCTCGCTCTCAGTGCCGGTACTGTCGAGTCCTCAAAGCGGCGTAGCGTCGGTCAAGCGCGCATTAGCGGCGCTCTGAACTCGCGTGGAGCCGGGTTCGCGGGCAGGGCAGCAAAGGCCGGCGCTTTGGTGATGTACCGCGTGACGAAGGCGGGTGTCAGCACGATTTTGCGCTCGTGCATGTCGACGAAGCCTTCTGACTTGAGGTCGCTAAAGTGCCGGTTGACTGATTCGCGCGACGTGCCGATGAATTCCGCGAGCTTGTCCTGTGCGATCGGCAAGTCGATGAGAACGGTATCGCCATGCTCTGGATGATCGAAGGGCGTGCCCACTTGCCCCGAGAACATGACGAGTATGTTGACGAGCCGCTTTCTCACGTCGTGTAACGAGAGATTCTCAATTAATTGCTGTGCTTCCTGCCAGCGCAGATAGTGGTTGCGCAGCACGAACTGGTTGATGACGTCGTAGCGCGCAAGCAGTTCCTTGAAATCCGCTTTACGGATATAGCAGACCATGCTCGGCGTGAGCGCCTGTGCGTGATGGGAGTAGTTGTCCTCATTGAGAACATCGCCATCGCCGAAAATCATGCCCGCCTTGACGAAGGCAAGTGTGATTTCCTGGCCGTCTTCGGTGAGGCGATAAAGCCTTACGCTGCCGCTCTTGAGCAGGTACACATGCTCGCTCGATTCATCCGGCCTGTAGATAACGGTGTTCTTGCGTAACGTGCGATGGTCGCTGAAGGCGGGCATCACCTCGTCGAGGCAATGACACTGGATCAAAGAGAGCAATTCGCTCTTGCCGACAAACCACATTGCCGTCTCCTTAAAGTTGCCTTGCGAACTTCGGCGCCTTATCAGGCGTTTGTAATAACGCTGCCTTGGTCCGATTCATTCTACACACGGAGCCTCGAAACGCGCTGAGGACAACGCGCCGGAAATGTCCGCGAGGGCTGGCTGCGGCACACCGTTTTTGCGCAACGCAGCGCGTCGCAAAGCCAACGACGACAGGGTTGAGGGCAATGGCATGTTGCGCGAGCGACGCGCGTCGCTACCCGCGAACCGCGCTCGGCGCGAAACGAAACCAAGGGAAATTCCCTACAAAAACATCAGATGTCTGATGTATATTTGGTCCAGTGACAAGCGAGAGAGCAACATGCGCCTAAGCGTAGAGCGATCGATGAGCGACAAGATCCAGGAGTCGCTGTTGACCATGATCCGTGAGCGCAAGCTCAAGCCTGGTGATCAGATTCCCACGGAATTGGAGCTCTGCGAGCTGCTCGGCGTTGGCCGTTCGAGTTTGCGCGAGGCCGTGGCGCAGATGATCTCGCATGGGCTCCTCTCACGCGTGCAGGGACGCGGCACCTTCATCAGACAAATTTCGCTGAAGCTGCAAGGCGGTCTGGATGATCTGATGTCTGTGACCGACATGATCAGGAGCGTTGGCGCGGTGCCTTCCACGAGCCGTATTCAGATGGACAGCATTGCGGCGTCGGAGAGTCTTGCCGAAAAGCTTGGGATCGCGCCCGGCGAAACATGCATCCGCATCGAACGGGTGAGGCGTGCCGACGATGCAATTGCCGCTTACTGCATCGACACGATCCCGAAAACGCTTTTCGATGAAGCTCAAGGTGAATTAGGCGAATCGCTCTTTGGCATGTTCGCGCGCACAGGACGGCGCTTATCGCATACGCACACGTCGATACAGCCGACCATCCTCACGCCGCGCGATCTGCCGGAACTGGGCGACGGATTCGGCATGTTTCTCCTGCTGGACGAAGTAGATTTCGATCAGAGCGGCGAGCCGCTTTGCTATAGCAACGACTACTACAACACGAGCATCTTCAAGTTCGATCTGGTGCGCAAGCGTCGCTAAAGACGTGTCCAGGTCGATGGGCGCCGGAAGCAACATCGGAGGAGGCACCGATGGAGTTTGAAGCCTTTACCGCAGGTGAGCTGGCAGCGTATCTCGGCGCCATTCCCAAGGTGCGCGCGCTGCTTGGCGAGCCTGACGATCTGGACGTAGCCGAAGTGGGCGACGGCAATCTGAATTACGTGTACTTCGTAACGAATGCGAAGGCGCCGCAGCGCAGCGTCGTGGTCAAACAGGCGCCGCCTTTTCTGCGGCTCGTCGGCAAGACGTGGCCTCTGTCGTGCCAGCGCATGGAGCACGAAGTCGCAGCACTGCGCCGCTTCGGCGCGCTCTGCCCACAGCACGTGCCGAAGGTGTATCACGCCGACAGCAAGCGTTTCCTGATGGTCATGCAAAGGCTTGCCTCGCATTGCATCCTGCGGCAAGGCCTCATTAACGGCATAACCTATCCGAAGCTCGCTGCGCATCTGTCCACTTATCTTGCGCATACGCTTTTTTACGGCTCCGATCTCTTTCTGGCGCCGGACATCAAGAAGCAGGCTATGACCGCGGCCGTCAATGTCGAGTTGTGCAGGATTACCGAAGATCTCGTATTCACTTTTCCATTCGAAGACCATCCGTCCAATGTGTATAGCCCGGCACTGCCGTTGTCCGTGCTCGAGCGTCTGAGAACGAACGAAGCATTGCGTATTGCCGCAGGCGACATGAAATGGGCATTCATGAATCGCGCAGAGACGTTGCTGCATGGCGACCTGCATACCGGCTCCATCATGGTCAACGAGGAAGAAACGTTTGTCATCGATCCGGAGTTCGCGTTTTACGGGCCGATGAGCTTCGACATCGGCGCCTTGCTGGCCAATCTGCTGCTGGCCTATTTTTCCCGCGACTGGCATGGCCGTGCTGACGGGCGAGACCCGGCGCCTTACGAGGAATGGCTGCTAGCGCAGGCGATCGGTATATGGAATGGTTTCAGCGAGCAGTTCGTCGCGCTCTGGCGCGATCACGAAAGCCGCAGCGAACGCCGCTTCATCGGCGGACAGACCGACTCGCGCGCAGTCGAAGGCTATCGTGCGCATTTCATGCGCCGCCTGCTTGCCGATACGCTCGGCTTTGCGGGCTGCAAGATGATTCGACGCATCGTGGGCATGGCGAAAGTCGCGGAAATCACACGCATACCGGATGCGCAGGCACGGGCACGGATCGAAGTGCGGTGTCTGCGTTGTGCCGAAGCCTTGCTCGTGGAACGCGACGCGCTGACCGATATCGAGCAGGTCGCCATGCTTGCGCGCGAGATTCGGCGCGAGACGCACACACACGTTTAACGCACACGGAGCTTTCATGGTTGCGCAGTCCCTGTTCCCCGCACTGGCCCCTACGATCGAATGGCGCGACGACGCTCTTCTGCTGCTCGATCAGACCCGCCTGCCGCATGAGGTCGTGGTGGAGCATGTCGCCGATGCAGCCGCCGTATGGCGGGCCATTCACGAACTGCGCGTGCGCGGCGCGCCCGCAATCGGGGTTGCAGCGGCGTATGGCTTATGTGTGGCCGTTCAGGATGCGCGCGCATTGCCGCTCGCCCAATTCCGGGCGGAACTCGAACGGCGGGCGCGTTGGCTCAATACGGCACGTCCCACAGCTGTGAATCTCAGCTGGAGTCTCGGACGCATGCTGCAATGTGCGCACACGTGCGGCGCGAGCGATTCGACCGCGCTTTACGAGGCGCTAGTCGAAGAAGCCCGGCAGATTCATGCGGAAGACCAGACGCTGTGCGAAGGCATCGGCCGCCACGGCATGCCGCTCATCAAGCAGGGCTGCGGCGTGCTGACCCACTGCAACGCCGGCGCACTTGCGACCACTGGCCTTGGCACCGCCACGGCACCGATTTACGCAGCGCATCGCGAGGGCATAGCGTTCAAGGTATTCGCGGACGAAACGCGGCCTCTGCTGCAGGGCGCGCGGCTGACTGCATTCGAATTGCAGCAAGCAGGCGTCGACGTGACGCTGATCATGGACAGCGCAGCCGCTTCGATCATGTCCCAGGGACTCGTCGATGTAGTGATCGTCGGCACCGATCGCGTGGCGGCCAATGGGGACTTCGCCAACAAGATCGGCACGCTCGGGGTTGCCATTGCAGCGAAGCATTACGGCATACCGTTCTACGTGGCCTGCCCGTCGTCGACACTCGACTTTCGCACGCCGACCGGCGCGCAGATCGAGATCGAGGAGCGGTGCGACGAAGAGGTTACGCATTTCGCGGGGCAGCGCACCGCGCCGCACGGCATCAAGGCTCGCAATCCCGCATTCGATGTAACGCCGCACGAACTCGTCACCGGTTTCATCACCGAGCGCGGCATTGCGAAGGCGCCGTTCGAACGGTCGCTCGGCCAGTTCTTTCCGGCGGCGGGGAACGCGGCATGAAGGCGGCGCAGGAACGCGCGCTGCGCCGGGGCATCGTCGAGACCTCGCTCGAGATGGAGCGGCTCGGCATCAACCAGGGCACCTCCGGGAACGTGAGCGCGCGTCTGGGCGAGGGTTTTCTGATCACGCCGAGCGGCGTGCCGGCGCGCGATCTGCGCGAAGAAGGCATCGTGTGGTTACCGCTCGACGTGGACGACGACGCGGAGGTGCTGCATGTAAAGCGCCCGTCGTCTGAATGGCGCATTCATCGCGACATTCTTCGCGCGCGGCACGAGATGCATGCGGTCGTGCATACGCATTCGACCGCAGCCACGGCTATGGCAATTCATGGACGCGATATTCCGGCGCTGCATTACATGGTCGCGGCAGCGGGTGGCGATTCGATTCGCTGCGCGCCCTATGCGCTCTTCGGCACACAGTTGCTCTCGGATCACGCGCTCAAGGCATTGCAGGACCGGCGTGCGTGCCTGCTTGCGCATCATGGCGTAGTCGCGCTGGGTGACGATCTCGCGCGCGCCGTGTGGCTCGCGCACGAAGTGGAAGTGCTGGCCAGGCAGTACCTGCTCGCCTGTCAGCTGGGTCCGCCGCCGCTTCTGTCGGACGTGCAAATGGAAGAGGTTCTGGAAAGGTTCAAGACGTATGGCAGACCGAGGCATGCCGAGCGTTAGTGCGCTTGCTTCAAGGGAAATTATCGTTAGCACCGCAGTGAATAATCTACAAGGAGACGACTATGGCCTGGAGTTCAGCAAGATTCGACGGATGGGACGTATTGGGTAAGCCGACCTGTGCGGTGCTGCTGTGTGCGGCAGCCGCGCTTGCCGGTTGTTCCAAAAGCGACAACAGCTCGACCAGCACCACTTCGGGCCAGGCCGCGAGCGCGCCGGCCAGCGCGCCTGTGGCCAACGCGTCGGGCGGCAAGACAAAGGTTGGATTCTCCGTTTCGACGCTCAATAACGCATTCTTTGTCGGCCTGAAGGCGGGCGTGGAGAAGGGCGCTAAAGAGCAGGGCTTCGACCTCGTGCAAACCAATGCGAATGGCGACGCGCAGCAGCAGGTGAACGACGCGATCAATCTTTTGAGCCAGGGCGTGACAGCGCTCGTGCTCAATCCAATCGATTCCAAGGCCATTATTCCCGCCGTCGAAAAAGCCAATTCGATGAACATTCCGGTGTTCATGCTGGATCGCGGTTCGGACGGCGGCAAGGTCACGTCTTTCGTTGCATCGGATAACGTCGCGCTGGGGCAGACGGCGGCCAAATGGATTGCCGACCAGTTGACGAAGCGCTACGGCTCCGCCAAAGGCAACGTGGTCGATCTGATCGGGCTCGTCGGCACGACGGCCGCCACCGATCGCGAAAAAGGCTTTAGCGACGAGATCGCCAAATATCCCGACATCAAGGTGGTCGCTCGTCAGGAAGGCGCGTTCGATCAGGAGAAGTCCCTCAACGCAATGACCAATATCCTGCAGAAGTATCCGCAAATCGACGCGGTCTTCGGCGCCAACGACGACAACACGGTCGGCGCGGAAAAAGCCATCGACAATGCCGGCCGCTATAAGCCGCTCGGCGACAAGCAGCACATTCTGGTCATCGGTGCGGACGGTACCGCGCAGGCGCTGTCGGCGATTCGTGCCGGCAAGCAGGACGCGACCATCTCGCAGAACCCGATTCAGATGGCGGCGAAGTCGCTGCAATTCGTCGCCGACTACAGCGCGAAGAAAGAGGTGCCGGCGAATTATGCGTGGCCGACGCTGCTGATCGACAAGTCGAATATCGATTCGGATGCGACGAAGAAATACGGGCTGTGGTCTGAGGAAGTCAAACAGTAAGACAGGCCGCGGGCTGCGTCGCATCGGACAGCGCACAGCCCGCAAACGGAAAGAGGCGACATGACAGTGCAAGCCGAAGAACGGGAGCGCGCGCCCGTGAACAGATCCGTGCCGTTGTTGCGCATGCAGGGCATCGTCAAGAGTTTTCCGGGCGTGAAGGCCTTGCGCGGCGTGAGCCTCGAATTGCAGGCGGGGCACGTCATGGCGATCGTCGGCGAGAACGGCGCTGGCAAGTCGTCGCTCGTCAAGACGCTGTCCGGCGCGTACGAGCCAGACGAAGGCACGATCGAAATAGATGGAGTGCCGCTTGCGCGCGGTACCAATGCAGCGATCGATGCCGGGGTCGCCGTCATCTATCAGGAACTCTCGCTGATCAACGACATGACGGTCGCGGAGAATCTGTTTCTCGGCCGCATGCCTGCGCGCAAGGGTTTCATCATGCAGCGCGAGGCGAATCAGCTCGCACGGGAGGCGCTTGCGCGTGTGGGCCTCGACACCGTGCCGCCGTGGATGCGCCTCGGCGATCTGCCGCTCAACAAACGCCAACTGGTCGAAGTGGCGAAAGCCATTGCACGCGATGCGCGCATCCTCGTCATGGATGAGCCGACCGCGGCGCTGCAAAGTCAGGACATCGTCAATCTGTACGCCGTGGTGCGCAGGCTGCGAGCGGCGGGCATGGGCATCATCTTCATTTCGCATCATCTTGAAGAAGTGTTCGAACTGGCCGATTCGGCGGTCGTGATGCGCGACGGCGCCACTGTCGGTGCGCGTCCCATGTCGGAATGGACCGAAGCCGCACTCGTGCAGGCGATGGTCGCGCGCAATCTGGAATCGTTCTACCCCTGGGAGCCGCGCGAATACGGCGATGTCGTGCTCGAAGTCCGTAACCTCGTCAGCGCGCCGCTGCTGCGCAATGCGAGCTTCAAGGTGCGGGCGGGAGAGATTGTCGGTATCGCGGGAATTGCGGGCGCGGGGCGCACCGAACTGCTCAAGACGATTTTCGGCGCGCTGCCGGCGACGGGCGGCGAAATACTCATCAAAGGCAAAAAGATCGCGAATCATTCGCCGACCGAAGGCGTGCGTCACGGGCTCGTGTACACGTCGGAGGATCGCAAGCTCGAGGGGCTCGTGCTCGATGCCAACATCGAAGAAAACATTGCACTGTCCAGCCTTAAAGCGCTGGCGAACGGCGGATTTGTTAGCGGTGCCAGGAAGCGCAAGCTGGCGCGGGATGCCAGCACGCGATTCGGCGTGCGGGCGTCTTCGGTCCTGCAGGTCACTCGCACGCTGTCGGGCGGCAACCAGCAAAAAGTGATTCTCGGGCGCGCCACCGCAACCCAGCCCGTCGTCATCATGCTCGACGAGCCGACGCGCGGCATTGACGTAGGGGCGAAGACGGAAATCTACGCGCATATGGTGGCCATGGCGCGGGCGGGCGGTGCCGTCGTCATGGTGAGTTCCGAATTGCCGGAGCTGCTCGGTATGTCGGATCGCGTGCTCGTGATGTATCGCGGCAGCATCGTGACGGAGATTCCGCGCGAAAAAGCGCATTCGGAAGCTGTCATTCAATGGGCTACAACAGGAGCAGGCGCATGACCTCCACGGCAGCCAACCGTGCGGATACGGAGGCGCTGTCGCGCCGCGTGATCCGCCAATTGAGGAGCGGGATCGGGCCACTGTTCGCCGCGCTCGTCATCATCTGTATTGCTTTGTCGATTGCATCGCCCGAGTTTCTGACGACCAGTACGCTGACCAACATCATGGTGCAGGTGTCGGTGGTCGGCATTGCGGCGGTGGGCGGGACCTTCGTCATCATTACGTCGGGAATCGATCTCTCGGTCGGTTCGCTCGTCGCGTTGACGGGCATGGTCGCTGCGACTGTCATGGCCGGGTCGAGTCCGGGGGCGATCGGCCTCGGCATTGCGGGGCTTTGCGCGGCGCTCGCGGTCGGCGCTGCGGCAGGCGCATTGAACGGTCTCGCGGTTGCGTGGCTGCGGCTCGTGCCCTTCATCGTCACACTGGCGATGATGGCCATGGCGCGCGGCTTGACTCTCGCCATTTCGGATGGCCGCACCAAGTTCGATTTTCCGAATGCCTTCACGGCGTTCGGCGCGAAGACGGTCGCCGGCTTGCCGATGCCGATGATCGTCATGCTCGTGATCTTCGTCATAGGTCATGTGTTGTTGCGCAAGACCACGTTCGGTCATCAGGTGTTCGCGGTGGGCGGCAATCAGGAAGCCGCGCGTCTCGCGGGTATCCCGGTGCATCGCGTCGTGTTCCTCACTTACATGCTGGCCGGTGTGACGGCCGCAATTGCCGGAATCGTTCTTGCGGGGCGGCTCAATTCCGCGTTGCCTTCCGCAGCCAACGGGCTGGAGTTGCAGGTGATCGCCGCTGTCGTGATTGGCGGTACCTCGCTTGCCGGAGGACGCGGGTCGATTGTGGGAACGTTCATCGGCGTCGTGCTCATCGGCGTGATCAATGTGGGATTGTCGCTGCTCGGCGTGAATCCCTTCTGGACGCAGTTCATACAGGGCGGCGTCATATTCGCGGCTGTCCTGCTGGATGCGCTCAGTCAGCGACGCAAGCAGTGAGCGTCTTTTTGCATTCTGTGAAAGCACCCCGAACCGGAGGAGCACGACATGAAAAAAATCATCAACGAACCCGATGCCTTTGTCGATGAAATCATCGAAGGCCTGCTTATCGCGCATCCGGCATGGATCAAAAGCGCAACTGCGGACAATCGGGCGCTGGTACGCAAGGACGCGCCGAAAGCGGGGCGCGTGGGCATCGTGACGGGCGGCGGCTCGGGTCATCTGCCCGGCTTTCTCGGCTATGTGGGCGAGGGTTTGTGCAGCGGCGTCGCGGTGGGCAACGTTTTTTCATCGCCGTCCGCCGAGCAGATACTGGAAGCGACGAAGGCTGTGAATGGCGGCGCCGGTGTGCTCTATGTGTATGGGAACTACGGTGGCGATGTGCTCAACTTCGATCTTGCGGCCGACCTGGCCGAGCCGGACGGCATCGAGATCCAGACGGTCGTGCTGACCGACGACGTGGCCTCCGCGCCCAAGGAACGTGCCGCGGACCGGCGCGGCGTGGCGGGCATGCTGTTCGCCTTCAAATGCGCGGGCGCCGCGGCGGAGCGCGGCGATTCGCTGGACGATGTGGCGCGTATCTGCGGCAAGGCCAATGCCAATTGCCGCACCATGGGCGTCGGCCTGTCGCCGACGATCCTGCCCGCTGCCGGCAAACCTACCTTCACGCTGCCCGAAGGCGAGATGGAGATCGGCATTGGTATTCATGGCGAGCCCGGCACGCACCGCGGCAACCTCGAATCCGCGGATGCAATTGCCGAGCGCATCACGCGTGAGATTCTCGACGATCTGGATGCGGAGAAAGGCTCACGCGTTGCGTTACTCGTGAACGGACTCGGCGCGACGCCGTTGGAAGAGCTCTATCTGCTTTATCGACGTTCGGCGCGACTTATCGCGGATCGCGGATTGAAGGTGGCGCGCTCGTATGTCGGCGAATATGTGACGAGTCTCGAGATGGCGGGCGCATCCATCACTGTGATGCTGCTCGACGACGAACTTCAGGCGCTGCTCGAAGCACCGGCAAATTCGCCGTTCTTCCGCGACGGCACGCCATCCTGACGAGGCACGCGATGAGTGTATCCAACAACGAACTGCGCGAGCTTCTGACGCGCGCATTGAATGCGCTTCCCGCTCACGCCGACGAACTGCGCGACCTCGACGCCGCCTTGGGCGATGGCGATCTCGGCATCACGGTTCGCGCGGGATCGGCAGCGGTCGTGAATGCGCTTGCCGCATTGCCCAACGGCGCGTCGCTCAGCGATGTGCTGCTGGCCGCGGGGAAGGCCTTCTCGACCGCCAACCCGTCCACGTTCGCGGCGCTCGTGGGCGGCGGTCTGCTTGCTGCTGCCAAGGCGGTGCCCGGAGTACAAGGGGTGGGACGCGCCGAAGCTCTGGCGATTGGGCGCGCGGTGGCGGGTCGCATCGTCGAACGCGGCAAGAGTCAGCTCGGCGACAAGACGGTGCTCGATGCGCTGCTGCCGAGCCTCGATACGCTGGAGGCATCGCAAGGCAGCGCCGTCGAGCTTCTCGACGCGATGATCGCGACGGCGCAGGAAGGCGTCACCGCGACGGCCTCCATTCAATCGAGAAAAGGCCGTGCCGCGTGGGTGCAGGAACGAAGCATCGGCCATGCGGACCCCGGTGCAACGGCATACGTGCGCTTCTTACAGGCGCTGCGCGAGGCGTGTGCTGGATAGCGCAATTCGAGGTGGGGCCGCTTTGCTTGCTCGGGTAAGAAAACTGCGTTGAAGGGGCGCCGGCCTTTCCACATCCGAAGCTCTGTATCGCGCGCAATCCCGCAATCGGGCTGTTGAACGTCATGCTGCTCCCACTGGCACCGTGTACGGTGCCAGTGGGACCGCTTGCGTCGTATGGACCTGTCGCTTCTCGATTAGTGCAGGCTCCGTTCAACCTGGAAGCCAGACACCGGCGTCTGGTCGAGAGCACTTCCTGTCTACACGAAATGTCTCTGAAGGACACTGGCTGTCCGGAAAAGACCTTACGTGGCGAACTGCATCCACACTACTATCACTCGCACAACAGTCCGTCGGATCGGGCTGCGATCGGTCATAGGCATGACGCGGCGCACCAATGTCGCGCGCAGGGCCGTGCGTTCGGCATAAGCGCACGAGATCATAGTTAGATATACGAAATAAATATTCGACGCCGTTAAATTGTCGAATGTGGCGTGAGTGGAGCCCCGGCGGCGGCAACGCGATCTGAATCTGGCTGTGGTGAAAGCGTTATCGATGCGTGTGGCGAGGCGAGCGCCCAGACGGCGAGTATGGCGTTCTTATAACGGAGACAGCATGATTTCACTTGATACTCGTATCTTGAAGATAGCGGCCGTGGGCGCGTTCTGGCTGACATCGGCGGCCTCGGCGGCCACCGGCGCCGCGAGACCGCCTGCGGGGCCCGTAGCCGCCTGCGAACGTCTTCAAGGCTTTGTCGTCCCTCCATTCGAAATCGGCTTGTCCACTTCCGGCGCGACCGTGGTTTCCGTCAAGCCGGTTGCTGCGAGCGGGACTGGCGCAAAAGCTTTACCGGATTACTGCGAGGTCACAGGCAAGATCTCTCCGCTCGACAGATCCGCGCCCGACATCCAGTTCAAGGTCGGACTGCCTGCGCAATGGAACGGCAAGATCGTCATGTTCGGCGGTGGTGGTTTCGACGGCACCATCCCCGACATAAGCGGGAACGTACCGAACGGCCCGGTCGACGAACTGGTGCCGCTTGGCCGCGGCTACGCAACCTTTGCAAGCGACTCCGGCCATCAGGCTAATGCGCTCGGCTCACAGGACGGACGCTTCGGCGTGAACGACGAGGCAGTGAGAAATTTTGGCGGTGACGCGTTGAAGAAGACGCACGACGCGGCGCTCGCCATCATCAAGGCGCGCTATGGGCATTGGCCGCATAAGGCCTATTTCGCCGGCGGATCGACGGGCGGCCGCGAAGCCGTGACAGCGATTCAGCGCTGGCCGTCCGATTGGGACGGTGCGATTGCATGGTATCCCGCGTGGGACGATGCCGCAGCGCTGCTCGGCGGTCAACGCATGAACCGTGCGCTCGCGAAACCCGGTGCCTACCTCTCCGTTGGCAAGCGCAAAGCGCTGTACGACGCGGCGATGCAGGCATGCGACTCGCTCGACGGCGTTGCCGACGGGCTCATCAGCGACCAGCAGCAGTGTAACGCCCGGTTCGATCCGGTTACCGCTACGTTGAACGGCGCTCCGCTGCGTTGCCGGAACGGCGCGGACACCGGCGACAGCTGCCTTTCGGACCCACAAATCGAGGCGCTGAAAACAATAAACTCCACAACGCATTTTCGCTTCCGGCTCGTGAGCGGTGAAACTCAATACCCCGGATACAACGTCTGGGGAGCGGACCTGGGCATCACCACACGTAGTTCGCCAGTCGAGCCCGTGGTCACGTTTCTCGCTTTCGGAACGTCCCAGCCGGCGAACCCCATGCCTGCAACGGCGCCATACATCAGCGTTCTAACCGACCAGTGGTTCAAGTACGCCGTGACGCGCGACCCTGACTTCAATTCACTCTCGATCGACCCCGAGCAGCCCGGCGTGTGGGCGAATCGTATTAGCGAACTGAGTTCGCAGCTCGATGCAAGCACGGACATCTCGGCTTTCAGGAGGCACGGCGGGAAGTTGCTACTGGTGCATGGATTAGCCGATGTTCTGGTCAGTACGCGCGCGACCGAGGAATACTATCGGCGGCTACAAGAGCAGTTCGGCATCCGTCAAGTCGATTCCTTCGTACGCTTCTATGAAATTCCAGGAATGGGCCATGCGGTGAGCAGTACCTTCAACGCGACCTGGGATTCACTGTCCGCGCTCGAGCAGTGGGCCGAGAGAGGCAAGGCCCCTGTCGCGCAGGTAACGACCGATACCGCTGGCGTGCCTGGCCGCACGCGGCCGCTGTGCGATTACCCGGAGTGGCCGCGGTACGTAGGTGGCGACGTCAATCGGGCCGAATCGTTTCAATGCTCGCGATGAGCGATTGGCGTGACACCGACTAAGTCGCCGGCAGGGCCTCCACAGGAAACGCGGCCACAACCGCAACGACAAAAGGCGTAAAACGCAGAGATATCGGCAGGCGTGGACAGGGCCAGCAGCTATTCTTCAGACGTTGTGACCAACGCATGTGCGCTCGGCTCTGCTGGTCATCTGCAGCCCTTCCGCTGACAGGCGGAAAAAGGGGGTGTATGTCACGTCGAAAACTACCTCGGCCTGCGCGACGCGCACTGCGGCGTCGTGATTCAAACGCGGGCTTCCTGCTGGCCATCGGCATTTCGCTGACTGAACTATCCCTGACACCTGTGGCACTCGCGGCGGGCAGCCTTCCACAAGGCGGCACTTATGTGGCCGGCACCGGCGCGATAGCAGGTCAGGGCAACGGGCTCCTGATTACTCAGCCGGGTTCAACGCGCGGGGTGATCGACTGGAACAGCTTTTCGATCGGCAAGACCAACAGCGTGACGTTCGAGAACGGCTCCGGCGCGACGCTGAACCGGGTGACGGGCGGTTCACCGTCTGCCATATTCGGCAGGCTGAATGCGACGGGCAGCGTCTATGTGATCAATCCGCAGGGCATCGTCGTTGGACCATCGGGCGTTATTGCAACCGGCGGACGCTTCGTGGCGTCGACGCTGGACATCTGCAGTGACGCCTTCATGCAGGGCAGCGGCTCGCTCACGCTATCGGGCACCTCGAACGCAGCCGTGATCAATCTCGGCAAGATCAGTTCGAGCGGCGGCGATGTGTTCCTGATTGCGCGACACAACGTCATCAACGCCGGTACCGTCGCCGCGCTCAACGGCACGGCGGAACTCGCTGCGGGCGAGCAGGTGCTGCTGCAAGACTCTGCCGGCAGCAAGCAGGTGTTCGTGCAGACAGGCAGTCAGGGTACGGTCGTCAACAGGGGGCGAATAGCCGCCGCGCAGGTCAGCTTGCAGGCCGCCGACGGCAACGTGTATGCGTTGGCTGGCAGGGGCACGCGAATCCGCGCGACGGGCACCGCGAGCCGCGACGGCCACGTATGGCTCGTCGCTGACAGCGGCCGTGTCGAACAACTCGGCAAGATCGCCGCAAGCAACGCTGACGGCAGCGGCGGAATCGTCGACACGCAAGCGGCCCAACTGGAGTTGGGCAGGCACGCGGTGGTGAATGCAGGTGAGTGGAATCTCTCGACGCCAAGCTTTACGATCGATGGCGACGCTGCGCATGCTTTGCAGCGCAGTCTGAGCTCGGGCACCTCGGTCGATATCAGCACGACGGGTGCCAACGGCGCGACGGGCGACCTGGGTATCGCATCGAGCGTGCGCTGGCGCGGTCCCGCTTCGCTCACGCTTGCCGCATACCACGACGTCTCGATCGCCGCGGGTAGGACCATCGCGAACGATGGTGCAGGCAAGCTGAGCTTGCGCGCCGACGCTGCCGCCATCGACAACGGCGGCAGCGTCATCAACAACGGCACGCTGGACTGGTCGAAGAGTACCGGCATCGTCCGTGCGTTTTACGACATGAACGGCAGCTACACTCCGGGGACGAACCTTGCGAACGCAGCATGGACAGCCGCTCCGTATAGCGGCGTCGTCACGCAGATAACCGGCTATAAGCTGGTCAATTCATTGAGCGATCTGCAGAACATCTCGCTCGACCTCGCAGGCAATTACGCGCTAGGCAAGGATCTCGACCCGAGCGCAACCAATACGTCATTCGCTTTCTCTTCGCTCGGCAATGCCGCTACGCCTTTCTCCGGTCAGTTCGACGGCTTGGGTCACGTGATTGACAGGTTTTCACAATCCGATCGAGGTTTGATGCCGGCGGTAGGACTGTTCGGTGTAATCGGTCCGACAGGAGTCGTGCGCAATGTCGGGATGACGAACGCCTATCTCAGCACCAATACCTACTCTCCAGCAGGAATTGCGTTCGGCATTCTGGCCGGGCTGAACCAGGGCATCATCGCGTACAGCTATACGAGCGGGGGGCGCGGCACCGCATCGTTCGAAGGTGCGACGACCGGCGGACTGGTCGGGCGGAACGACGGGTTGATCGAGCGCTCGTCGAGCAGCGCGTTCGTCGGTTCGGCTGGTCTTCTGGGTGGACTTGTCGGTACCAATACCGGCACCGTTTTGCAATCCTACGCAAGCGGAAACGTGAGTGCCGGCTACCATGGCAATGCGGGCGGATTGATTGGCGGCAACTCCGGAATCGTCTCGCAATCCTATTCGACTGGTATCGCGGATGGGGGTGTGAGCGCGGGCGGCATCGCCTATTCGAACTCGGGAACAATTGAGCAGTCGTTCGCGGCGGCTCTGGTTCAAGGTTATTGCTGCAGCCCGCCTGATACGTCAACCAGTTTCGGCGCTATCGCCGCGTACAACGCCCCAGCGGCTGGCGCAGGAATATCAACGAACGTCTATTGGGACAAACAGACGACGACCCGAACCGCCAGCGCGGGGACCGGCCCGCAGTTGCCCGAGTCGAACGGGCTGACCACTGCGCAGATGAGCGACCCGGCCAGTTTTGTCGGCTGGGACTTCGGACCGACTGGCGCGTGGGTGATCCCTGCCTTATCCTCGCACCCAGTTCTCAGATGGCAAGTCACCGGGCACTGAATCACGCCGCTTGAATGAGCGTCGGGAGCGTCGCACCACGCGGCGAGCCGGTGATCAGGGCAGATCAAATACAGAAAGCCTCAGAGCAATGAAGCCTTTGGTCCGCGTGTAGCGAGTTGCCGCTTTGTCGCGGAAGCGCGTGTCGCCGACGTTTCCGTCCCGCTAATCAGCGCATCCACTGGATATGTAAAGTTCCGCGCGCCCAACTGGGCGCAGGCACTTATCAACGGTTGATCTCGCCTTTTCTTCCGGAACGCGTAGCTGCTGGGCAACGGCGCTCCCCGATGTGAGGGGCGTTTCGCGTCCAACTGAAGCATGTCAGCCAGTCATTTCTGCAATGACGGCAACGTGCTGGACTCCACATCACGTGAGCGGTAGCTTCTTCAAACGCGCAAAACTCGCGCTCGGTGTCTCCATGAGGCGACACATGGCTAGTCTTTTCTTCAAGGAGCGCACATACGATGGCAACTGACAAAACAGCACTGATCATTGGTGCTTCCCGCGGACTCGGCTTGGCACTTGCGTCGGAGTTTAGTAGACGCCAGTACAACGTAATCGCCACGTCGCGACAATCGTCTCCAAAGCTGGCAGAACTGGACGCGCAATGCTCGCGGAGAGTGACGACCGAAACCGTAGACGTAGTGGACCTGGAATCGGTAAGGGCGCTTTATGAACGCCTCAATGGTCACAAGCTTGACGTGTTATTTGTCAACGCGGGCGTTTGTAAGGCAAACGAACTCACACCGTTGCAGGTGGACGAAAGCGACTTTCTCGACATGATGCTCACCAATGCGCTCAGTCCGATGCGGATTGTCGAAATGTTCCACAACCTCGTCGCGGAAAACGGTGTAATCGCTGTGATGTCGTCCGAAATCGGAAGCATCGAGAACTCCGCCGGGTTCTGGGAACTGTACAGTTCGAGCAAGGCAGCCTTGAACATGCTGATGAAAGCCTTCTCGCAACGTCATCCTCAAGACAGCCGCGCGCTCCTTCTTGTGGCGCCGGGCTGGGTTCGAACCGACATGGGCGGCAGCAATGCGACGCTGGATATTTCTGAAAGCATTCCGCTTGTCGTGGACATGATCGAGGCAAACTTCGGGGTTCCGGGTCTGTGCTTCACGGATCGCTACAACAAGGCTATACCTTGGTAGGTGCGAGTGCGCCAACAGGGTGGGGTGTCCGGCCTTCCACCCGCTGCACCCCTTGCTGCTTTCACGCGTGTAGGTAAGCCCGTCAAGGGCCCAGGTAGAAATCAAACGGAATAAGCTCGACCGCCCATCCGCCTTCTTCGCCAAGTGTGGCGGCCGGGTGCATGGACGCGATGCGCAACGCTTCGTCACGGCTATCCGCCTCGATGATGAACAGGCCGCCCACGACTTCCTTCGATTCCGTGTAGGGCCCGTCCGTGACGTGCGTCTTGCCACTGAGCGGGCGAAGCGTGCTCCATTTGTCCAGATCGCCCAGCGACGCGGAAATCAGAACCTTTCCGGTAGCCCGCATCTTCTCGTCCAATGCGGGGCATTGGCTCACCAGAGACTTGACAGCTTCTGGTGTCATGGCGGCGAATTTTTCGGGGGTGAAGTAGGCCAGGCCGAGGTATTTCATGGGAGTTCCTTTGGGTGGGACATACACCTACGACGAACCTGATGATCGAAAATCGACATTCTCCGAAGAGAATTTGTAACGGGTCACGCCAGCCTGTCCTGCTTCGGCCCGGCTGCCGGAGTTCGAACAACAAAAGTACGGCTGAACACTATGGGCTTCGGTCACCGGCCAGTTCAGGAGCGCCACGCGTGGCATACGTCGATTGTTGTCGCTCAGTCTGCCAGCAACCCGTCTTCCCGCAGCACCCGCTGGACGGCCGGTCTATCCCTGATTCGCTGATACCACGCCTGCAGGTGGCGATACGGACCGAGGTCGATATTCGCGTGGTACACCGATTTCATCCACGAGGCGGTGCCCCATCCTGTCAGTGCGAAAAGGTAAGCATCGGCAATCGTAAAGCTGTCGCCCATCAAAAACCGCTTACCGTTTAATTGACCGTCGATCCAGCCGAATCTGCTTTCGAGCTTTGGCCTCGCGGTATCGACCCACTTTCCCGCAGGCACCGCATAAAGCAGCGGAATGAAGCCTTTATGGATTTCCGTGCTCAGGAAGTTGAGCCATTCGAGCAGCCTGTAGCGCTCAATCGAACCATGGGCAGGCGCGAGTTTCGATTCCGGCGACTGGTCAGCAAGATACTGAGCGATGACGGTACCCTCACGCAGAAATGTGCCGTCCTGCAATTCCAGAAGCGGCACGTAGCCAAGCTCGGAGACATCGTAATAGCTGGTCCCGTCTGGCAGCAAATGGCGCCGCGCGTCGACCGTGACGACATCGGCATTGAGTCCCGTCTCCTGCAATACGATGCAGATGGCTTGCGAACAGCTTCCAGGCGCGTGATACAGCTTCATGCGGTCTTCCTTTAATGATCATGTTGCGAGAAGTATCCCGCGCAAAGGCTAAAAAAAGAAGAAGGCAGAAGTTTGTGATATAGGTACAAAAACTATACCGGACAGAAAAGCAATGAGGCAGAGTGCAACGGGATGTTCGATCGAAGAGGCGATGCGTCTGCTAGGTGGACGCTGGCGTTTGCTGCTGGTGTCCTATCTGGTAGATGGGCCGAAGCGCTTCAATGAGCTTCGCCGTGATGTTCCGGGCATATCGCAGCGCATGTTGACGCTCGACTTGCGGGCACTGGAGCAAGCGGGGCTGATTCAGCGGACGGTCTTTGCAGAGGTCCCCGTGAAAGTCGAGTATCGACTCACGAGTGACGGTGAACGGCTAAAGCCAGTCATCGAAGTCATGCGCGAGTTCGGCCTCTGGCTCAAAGGGCGCCCGATTCTGGACTCACAAGAAGCGGACCTTGAGTGTGCAGAAGATGCATCGCAATAGATGCCTTCGCGGTTTCCCGAACGGGTGACTGGCGCGTCTACCCGTCAACCGCTCACATGACATATCCTCTTGCCAACGTCACTACGGCCACAACAAGGCCACAACGCGGCCACAACGCGGCCAAAACACGAATAGACATGGAAGACCCCATCATCACCACCCGCGCAGCGGCCGAACTTCTGGGCGTATCAATCCGCACAGCACAGACGTGGATTGAAGAAAATGCTCTCGACTCGTGGAAGACGCCAGGCGGACACCGGAGGGTGCGCCGCAGCGCTGTGATGGATCTCATGGCCAGACTGGCGCGCGAGAGGATTCAGGGACCCGCATTGGTTCTTGTGCATGCGCCACAGCATAAACTTCAGCGGTACGTCGATACCCTCAGCCTTTCGCCCGAATGCACGGTGCACGCGGAGGCCGACACTTTCAGAACGTTGCTCACTGCCGGCTATCTCTTACCCATGATCGTCGTCCTTGAACTGGATGGCGGCGACAGCGACGGTCAGCGCCTTGTTCAACAGATTCTCAGTCATCCGGGGCTGGGCCATACCAGTATCGTCGTGACAGGTGATGCAACAGGTGAGGATCTGATTAACCTGGGGGCTTCACGCAGCCGCGTGCACATTCTCCCTGCTAGCTGGACCGCGGAAGCGCTGCAGAGCAAAGTGCGCCAGTTGCTGAGCGACAAGGGCGCGCTTGCTCGGACTGCAACTGGACCGGTCAGCGGGGAGCCTGCCACTAACGAGTCGCAGCGTCTGCTGGCCGTCGCCGCCGCTGGCGTCGTCGATACACCTGAAGAAGAAGCGTTCGACGAAATCACGCGGCTGGCCGCAACGATCCTCGAGGTACCCATTGCGCTGCTGACGCTGCTCACACCTGACCGCCAATGGTTCAAATCTCATTGGGGCCTCGACCGGCAAGAGACGCCCCGTTCATGGGCGTTTTGCAACTTCACTGTCCTGCAGGACGACGTGTTCGTCGTCGAAGATGCAACAGCCGACCGGCGTTTCGCCGAGAACCCGCTGGTGACAGGCGAGCCGCACATCCGGTTCTATGCGGGCGTCAACATCCGCGACATCCAGGGTTACGCGCTTGGTTCGCTGTGCGTGATCGATCGGGCGCCAAGAAGGCTGCCTCATTCTCACCGTGACGCGCTGGCCACGTTGGGTCGCCTCGCGTCTGACCGTATCAACCTGCGCATCAGGGAGCGGCAGCTTAGGTGGGCGGTTGCGGCATCCGCCAACACCAATCCGGCGGGGAGCGCCTGACAGTCCCGGGCGACCGGGAGCCTGGTCGACGAGCCCGCAAACGAGCTTGTTTTGAAGGCCGAGAGACGGCGTTAGGCTTGTGCGACTGCATTGACTGACACCACTACGCACGCACGACTGTGACCCCCGCAGATTTGATCTGTTTAATCACTTCACGGTCGGCGTCCTTCTCGACCACGATGGTCTGTGCGAGCGAGATCTCACCGATGACGAACCGCGACGCCGCATTGAGTTTGGACGACGACGCGAGCACGACTGTTTCGGCCGCACGCGCAGCAAGCGCGCGCTTGATCGCGGCTTCCTCGAAATCGCCGGTACTCAGGCCCGCCTGTGGATGAACGCCGGTCACTCCCATGAAGTACCAGTCTGCATGGATGCGCGAGATGCCCTCCATAGCAGCGGCGCCAACGGCAACGATTGAATGCTTGTAGAGCCGGCCGCCGATCAGAATGACCTCGACGCAGGGATGCTCAGCGAGCGCCGTCGCGACGCTCGGGCTGTGCGTGACAATCGTCGCACGCAGATCAGCGGGCAGCGACTTGACCAGCAATGCGGACGTGGTTCCGCCGTCAATGATCGCTGTCTGTCCGGGCGCAATCATCATGGCCGCTTGCCGTGCGATCCGCTGCTTGGCCGCTGATTCAATGTCGCGGCGCGCCTCGAACGGTGCGAGCGCCGGAGAAACGGGCAAGGCGCCGCCGTGAACGCGTTGCAATAGTCCTTCCGCAGCCAGTTCGCGCAGATCCCGGCGAACGGTGTCTTCCGACACGCCGAATTCAACGCTCAACTCTCCCGCGAGCACCTGGCCATCGCGAGCGAGCGCATCCAGGATAGCTTTCTTACGTTGCGTAGTTAACATTGGGGTGCACGAAATATCTTGATATTGCACGAAACTGCACGATACCATGAGTGCCATTCGCTGTCGACTGGAGACGCCATGAGCGCAACGAAAGACCGGGTTCGCATCGTCGAGTCAACCACACTCTCCGACGATTGGTACACGCTGAAAAAGGTGACGTTCGACTTTCTTCGCCGCGACGGTACGTGGCAACGTCAAAGCCGAGAAACGTACGACCGCGGCAACGGGGCAACTATCCTGTTGCATAACCGGCGCACAGGAAATGTCGTGCTCACGCGCCAGTTTCGAATGCCCGTGTTCGTGAACGGGCACGACGGCATGTTGATCGAGGCGGCCGCCGGTCTGCTCGACATGGCCACGCCGGAGGAGCGCATACGCCTCGAAGCGGAGGAGGAGACCGGGTATCGCGTGAGCAATATTCGCAAGGTCTTCGAGGCTTACATGAGTCCAGGATCAGTGACCGAGAAGCTGTACTTCTATCTGGGCGAATACGACGCGTCCACGCGCGTGAACGATGGCGGGGGCATCGAAGACGAGGGCGAGGATCTCGAAGTGCTCGAAATGCCGCTCGGGACCGCTTTGCAACTCGTGAGAAGTGGCGAGATCGTCGACGGCAAGACGATCATGCTGTTGCAGCATCTGGCGTTAAGCGAGATTGCGGAGGCAGGCCGAGCATGAAGGCCAACTCGCTCTGAGTGCGGGCCGTTATCGCTGTCTGCAGCAAGCGCTTTCTGAGGACGGTAAGCCCATCGTGAACGTGCCGACCCAGTGCGCTCTTCCCAACCTGACGTTCGAATCAAAGCACGCTTAAGGGAATCTTAAGGTAGCGGGTGCCGTTTTCTTCGGCAGGAGGCAAATCGCCAGCCCGCATATCGACCTGCACGGACGGCACGATGAGGACGGGCGTCGCCAATGTGGGCGTGCGTTTCAAGTATCCACTTAACGTGCATGCCTTTCTGGCGCACGAACTCGATGATCCGGTCCGCATTCGTCGTTGCAGTGCGTCCTGACTTTGGGTCATAGTCGAGAACCGGGTCAACGATCGCGCATTCCGGTTGCCCGGACTGGAAAACCACGTAACTGACCATGCCTGTGACCGGGTCGAAGAAAGGCTGAACCATGGGCTGCATGCTGAGTTCCTCAGAGATTCTTCATTCTATTCACGAACAATATATTGTTCAATATAATGTAGGTGTGTGAATCAGAGGATGATGACATGAGGAAGAAGTCCGTCCCGATCGACTTTTCGGCGATGCAGGCCTCGGCAGAAAAAGCCTGCGCGCTGTTGAAGGTGCTGGCTAATCCCGACAGGTTGCTGCTGATGTGTCAGTTGTCGCAAGGCGAGTTGTGCGTGAGCGACCTCGAAGAGCAACTGGGTATACGTCAGCCTACGCTTTCCCAACAGCTCGGCGTACTTCGCGACAACGAACTCGTCGAAACACGCCGCGAGGGCAAGAGCATCTTCTATTCCATCGCGAGCAAGGAGGCGATTGCGGTCATGAACGTGCTCTACGACCAGTTTTGCGCCCCTTGAAGATGAGGACTGACCATGTCGATTGATACTGCGAGTTTTACGCCAGGCCTGTCCCTGACGGGAGGTCTAATGATTGGCGCCGCAGCGGCGATGCTGGTTCTCTTCAACGGGCGCATTGCGGGCATCAGCGGAATTCTCGGCGGCCTGCTGAGCGGGTCACACAAGATGCTGGGATGGCGGATCGCTTTTCTTGCAGGGTTGATCGGTGCACCTGCGCTGGCGAACCTGCTCGGAGACCCGATAGCGCCTGATATCGAAGCGGGGTGGGTCCAGATACTTCTCGCAGGATTTATGGTTGGCATCGGCACGCGCTACGCAAGCGGTTGCACGAGCGGCCACGGTGTCTGCGGCATCTCGCGGGGCTCCGTTCGTTCGCTTGTCGCGACGGCAATATTCATGGCAACCGGTTTTCTGACCGTATTCGTGTCCAGACATCTGCTGGGAGGCTGAGATGAGTTTGCTCGTGGCCATCATGTCCGGCCTGCTGTTTGGAGTGGGCCTGATGGTGTCTGGCATGGCCAATCCTGCGAAGGTGCTGGGATTTCTCGACCTCGCGGGACGATGGGACCCATCGCTTGCATTGGTGATGGCAGGAGCGATAGCTGTCGGCGCTATCGCGTTCCTGTTTGCAAAGCGTCGCAAGAAGTCGCTGCTGGGTCTGCCCATGCAGATTCCGGCCAGCGCAAACGTGACGTTGAGACTTGTACTGGGAAGCGCGGTGTTCGGCGTTGGTTGGGGGCTCGCGGGGTTTTGTCCCGGACCGGCACTAGTCGCCCTGGGCGCCGGCCTTCCAAAGGCGTGGGGTTTTGTGGCCGCGATGCTCGCCGGCATGGCCGTGTTCGAGTTTATCGAGCGAGCGAGCCAACGTCGGCAGGATGGTGCGCTCTGATTGGCGGTACAACCGCGCGGTGAAAGGTCTCGCGCGGATGCGCCGGTTCAGATTGCAGGTCGTGCCTGATCGTTCTTCGCTTTGGCTCGACGCTTAGCTCGACCGCTTCAACAACACCTCTTTGAATACGGGCATCGCTGAAAAAACATTCGGCCAACCCGCGTAGAACGCGAGTTGTGTCAGCATTTCAGACGCCTCAGCGTTGGTCAGCCCATTGTCCATCGCGCGATTCAGGTGATACGGAATCTGCGCGACCTGACCATTGGCAACGAGAGCGCTTACGGTCACGAGGCTTCGGTCGCGAGGGACGAGTCCGGGACGCAGCCAAAGATCGCGAAAGAGCGCATCCGTCGTGTACTGAACGACGCCGGGAGCAACCGCGCCGAAGTTCTCCTGAACCATCTCTGCACGCTGTTTCTCGGCCGATTCGTTCAACGGCAGAGGTTTAACATCGGCCGGGGAGAGTTGGTCGGGGCCAATGCCACGGTCATCAAAGACGCGTTTGACAATCGCGGAAGCAGCCGTTGCATTGGCCCACCCGGAATAGAAGGCCAGATGCGCGATCATTTCAGAGATCTCTGCGGGCGTCACGCCGTTATCGAGCGCTAAACCAAAGTGAAAAGGCATCTCAATGGTCTGGTTTCGGGCGATGAGCACGGACAGGGTCACAATGCTCCGGTCGCGTGCGGAGAGCTGCGGCCGTTTCCACAATCCGTCGAGCACTGTTTGGTTGGTGTACCGCTCGAACGCCGGAGAAGCCGACTTCAAATCAACGGTTGTCAGCGAATCTTGCATGTTTCTCGTCCTTTCCAGATTCGTACAGGCGGCCAGCAAAACGGCCACGCAAGCTACTGCGACCAGGCGCGATATGGGGTGTGTTTGCGGGCGTGCTTGCGGGCGTGCTTGCCGATTACGGTTTGCGATATTGCTCATCAGTGACTTTCTCGAGCCATTCGACGTTCTTGCCGTCGAGTGCTTCCTGAATCGCGATGTGAGTCATCGCCGTGGTCTCAGTTGCGCCATGCCAGTGTTTGTGGCCCGGCGGGCACCAGATCACGTCGCCTGCGCGGATCTCGACGCGCTCTTCGCCTTCGCATTGAGTCCAGCCGCATCCGGCGGTGACGAGTAGCGTTTGACCGAGCGGATGCGTGTGCCACGCCGTGCGCGCGCCAGGCTCAAACGTCACGGCGGCGCAAGACACTCGCGCGGGCGGAGGCGGCGCGTTGAGCGGGTCGATCCGGACCGTCCCGGTGAACCATTGTTCGGGACCTTTCATTGATGGCTGCGAGCCAGCGCGTTTCAGTTCCATGATTTCTTCGCCGATGTCCGATTAACGTAATGCACATGACCACAATGTAAGCCTTGGCCGGCTAGTGGACTAGGTGGCAAAATCGGGATGCCCTTATGCGCTGGAGCATTAATGAACGAAGACTTCAACGATCTCGCCGGTTTCATTACCGTTGCCCGGGAGCGCAATTTCACTCGCGCGGCGGCGCAACTGGGTGTTTCGCAGTCGGCGCTGAGCCGGACTGTGGCGGGCCTCGAGCGACGCATTGGTCTGCAACTCCTGACGCGAACGACCCGCAGCGTTTCGCTGACTGAGGCGGGGGAGCGGCTACTGTCTGCGATCAGGCCACGCTTCGACGAGATCGAGGCTGAAGTTGCTTCGTTACGAGGGATGACAGATCGGCCGAGCGGCACCGTTCGAATTACCACTACGGACTACGCCGCCAACACCTTTGTCTGGCCGCGATTGCAGCCTTTGCTTCGTCGATATCCCGAGCTCAAGATCGATCTGGTGAATGACTACGGGCTAGCTGACATCGTTGCCGATCGCTTCGACATTGGCGTGAGGTTGGGCGATCAGATAGAGAAAGACATGGTCGCAGTGCGTATCGCGCCTGACATGACGATGTGCATCGTGGGTTCACCGAAATACCTGCAGTCGAGGCCGCACGCAAAAAGGCCGCAAGATCTCACTCTTCATAGCTGCATTAATCTGCGGTTACCGACGCGGGACTCGTTACTGCCCTGGGAGTTGTCGAAAGGCCGGCGCCAGTTGCAGGTGCGCGTCGAAGGACAACTTACGTTTAACAACGTGTATCAAATGGTCGATGCAGCCCTTGCCGGATTTGGCCTTGCATACGTGCCGAAGGATCTGGTCGAGCAATACGTCCGCGCTGGGAAGCTTGCATGGGTGCTTGAAGATTGGTGTCCGACCTTCGTCGGACATCACGCCTACTATTCGACCGGAAGAAAATCTTCGCGGGCGGTCCAGCTTGTAGTCGACGCGCTAAAGGCCGGTTATCAAAGCGAGCGGTGAACGTTGTCAGTACATCGCTACGTGTGAAGAGTTCAATGGGCGAGCGCAAGCCCGGGCCGAAAGGATCAAACGGAGATTGTGTTTGCACGGCGGCGAACGCTCGATAACAAGCGTATTGACTGTAACGCGCCGCTACCAGGATCCTATCGATCAAAATCCGGCCGCCGCAACCACACGCGAAACCGCTGCCCGGTAAAGGAGCGCTCAGCCGTGCGGCGGAACAGCGGGGAGGGCAAGAATCGACAAAAGCTGATCACGCCTTGAAACCAGACTCCGGGTGGCGCGCGAGAAAGACCGGCAGGTCGGTGGTTGGAGGTTTCGCGGGTACGTCGAAGAACATTTCGCACACCCAGCCGCGGTGATACGAAGCGTGGTTCACGAGATGCATGAACATGGCGCCGCGCGACATGACGGAACGCTCGCCCGAGATGAACGCGAACGAAAGCTCTTCGTCTAGCGAGGCGTCGGTTTGGGCATCGGCCCAGCTTTGGAACCATGCGTTGAGTTGCTGTTGCGCGACGCGCAAGCTTTCCAAATCGGCGTGCAAAATCACGTTGCGCGAGGTGAAGCCGTGTTCCTTGCGTTCGAGATGCGCCTTCCAGATCAGATCGACCACGTAGTTGTGGTTGAGCGTACCGATCATTGTCTTGAACAGCGTCTGCCGGATCTTGACGACTTCATCTGGCGGCAATGCGGCGGTGGCGTCGAACAGTACGGTGTCGGCCCAGGTTTTATAACGGGAAAGAATGCGAGCGGTTTGGGTATTGAGCATGCCGGGTTCCTCAATGATTCGTTTGCCTCGTTCAACACATCCAGTGGCGCGCGACAGGCGCCGCATCGACATCTCTCCGTCGCCTGAATACGCTGTATACAATATACACCGGGACGTAGTAGGCCGCATTTAGCGGCCACAACAGTCGCGCTCACCGTACCGCATGCGAACACGGACTAACTCAACCGGAAGACCTCCACTGCGTCGCGCAACAGCCTCGCCTGATCGTCGAGCGAGGTGGCCGCGGCCGCTGCCTGTTCGACCAGAGCGGCGTTCTGCTGCGAGACCTCGTCCATCTGCGATACGGCGAGGCTCACCTGTTCGATACCATCTCGCTGCTCGTCGGACGCGCTCGCGATCTCCCGCATGATTGTGGTGACACGCGTGATCGAGTCGCTGATCTCGTGCATCGTTTCGCCGGCGACGCTGACGAGCTGCGAGCCTGACGCTACACGTTCGACCGATTCATCGATCAAGGTCTTGATTTCCTTGGCGGCCGCGCCGGCGCGTTGCGCGAGCGAACGCACTTCCGACGCGACCACGGCGAAGCCCCGTCCCTGGTCGCCGGCGCGGGCAGCTTCAACGGCTGCGTTGAGCGCGAGGATGTTGGTCTGAAATGCGATGCCTTCGATCACGCCGGTGATGTCGGCGATCTTTTGCGAGCTGCGGTGGATTTCCGTCATCGTTGCCACGACATTGCCGACGACCTGCGAACCGCGCGTCGTGACGCTATGCGCCGACTCGGTCAGCAATTGCGCGGTGCGCGCGTTGTCCGCATTCTGCCGGACTGCCGCGGTCAATTGCTCCATGCTGGCCGCCGTCTCCTGCAGCGAGGCCGCCTGTTCCTCGGTGCGCTGGGAGAGGTCGTTGTTGCCGGCGGCAATCTGCCGCGTGGTGCTGGCAATGGATTCCGAGCCGCGCGTCACTTGCCGCACAACCTTATCGAGACCGCCCTGCATCTGTTGGAGTCCGTCGACGAGCTGGCCCATTTCATCGCTCGTGCGTGCGCGAAGCGACCCAGTCAGATCGCCTTGCGCAATGCGCTGCAGTGCCGCAAGCAGGCTGGAGAGGGGCATCACGATCGCGCGACGCAATCCGTAAGCGCAGGCCGCGCAAATGGCGAGTCCTAGTGCGATCAGCACCGCGCCCACGACGCGCAGCCTTGCATTGAAACGCTCGGCCGAAGCAAACGCCTGCTTGCCATACGCGCTTTTCCAGCGATCGAGCGCCTCGCTGCTATTCGAGAGCACGGTCGAGAGCGGCGAGATCGCCTTCGATGCGATGCGGTCCGCCGTGTCGCGATCGCCTTTCTTGAGTGCATCGGCGAGCGGTACGATGCCACGCTGAACGAGTGCAGTGCGCGCGTCATCCACGCGATCTGCAAGCGCCTGCTCCTCTGGCGGAAGCCCTAGTGAACGGTAGGCGTGCCACGCGCGGTCGGAGTCCGACAGGTGGCCGAGCGCTTTCGCGACGGCCTCCGGCACGTTGGCGCCCTCGGGATGTATCAGCGCGCGATTCAGCACCGCGCGCGCGATCTCCAGCTTCAGATTGGCCCTGCCCACGGCAATCGATGCGGCCAGCTGGTTGGAGTAAGCGTAGTCGAGCGCGTCGTTCGAACGTTGTATCGCGAGCAGCCCGAGCATACCCACCGTGACGATGACCACGCCCAGCACGGCCATCACGGCCGAGAGCCGGCCGGAGATAGAAAGACGACGAAACATTTTTTGTCCCCGATTAACATCTGGTCTGAATCAGTTTGGGTCTCTGCCCGACCCGCTTTGCTGTTCCCATTCGCGAGGCGGTGTGTGATCTGCATCGCGCCGTAATGGCCGCGCATGTGTTGCTAACGTCCCGAATCAGTGATGCGCGGTAATGGCGCAGTTCGTCTGCTCATTCACCGCAACGTCCAGCCTCGTTTTCGCATCTTCAATCCGGAACTCGCCCGGTAAGGCGACACCGTTCCTGACCGCTGTGACCTCGGCCAGAATCGATACCGCGATTTCCGGTGGCGTACGGCTGCCTATGTAAATGCCGATGGGCCCGCGCAGGCGGCTGAGTTCATCGTCGGTGAGATCGAAATGCGTTTCGAGTCGTTCGCGCCGCGCGGCATTGTTGCGGCGCGAACCCAGCGCGCCGACATAGAACGCCGGCGTTCTGACCGCTTCCATCAACGCGAGATCGTCGAGCTTCGGGTCGTGCGTGAGCGCGATCACGGCGCAGCGCTCGTCGAGTTTCATGTCGAGAACAGTGTCGTCAGGCATCGTGCGCACGAGCGTCGTGCCCGGCAGATGCCACACGTCGGTATATTCCTCGCGCGGATCGCACACGGTGACCTGATAGTCGAGTCCAAGCGCGATCTGGCAGAGATACTTCGAGAGCTGGCCTGCGCCGATCACGAGCATCCGGTAACGCGGGCCATGAACGGTCAGCAACATGCGGCCGTTGAAATCCATGCCGTCGGCTGAGTGAGCCGGCAGGAGTTTCACCGCGCCGTTTTTCATATCGAGCGAACGTGCGACGAGCTGGCCTGCCATCACGCGCCGGCACAGTTCGTCGATACAGCTTGCGCGCGTCAGCGGCTCGAGCACGAGCTCGATCGTGCCGCCACACGGCAAGCCGAAGCGGTGCGCTTCGTCGGCGGAGATGCCGTATCTGAGAACTTCCGGGCGTGTCTGCTCGATGCCCTGGCGGCGCACGCGGTCGATCAGATCGTCCTCGATGCAGCCGCCCGAAACCGAACCTGCCACCGAGCCGTCATCCAGAATGGCGAGCATCGCGCCTTCAGGCCGCGGCGACGAACCCCACGTCCTCACAACGGTCACGAGCAGCACGCGCCGGCCGCTTTCGATCCAGCGCGCGCTCGCCTTCAATACTTCGAGATTGACGCTATCCATGAACACACCGTGTAGTTGCCCGGCCTGAGCCGGGGTTCGGCGAAGTCGCGTTAATGTCGCTTTAGTGCCGCTTCAATGCCGCTTCAATGCCGCGATAGCGCCGAGCGCAACGACATCTCGCGCGCAGCCTCGGGCGTGATGGTCCGGTTGAGCATGAAGCAGGCGACACCCGCCGCGAGCAGCGGCAATGCACCGAGCAGAAAGATCGTGCCGATCGGCGTGCCGACGGCGATCAGCAAACCCGCCAGCAGAGGGCCGATGATCGCGCCGATCCGCGCCACGGCGAACGAGGCGCCGGTGGCGGTCGATCGGATGAAGGTCGGATAGATCATGCTGGAAATCGCATTGAGGCCGATGTTGCCGCCCAGCACCAGCAGACCTGAGATCAGCGCCATCGCCATGGTGAGACTCGCGCCCGTGCCGACCGCTACGCCGAGTGCCGCTACCGGAATGGCGCCGAGGATCATCGTTAGCGTCATGACCGATACACCCTTACGGTCGATCAACCAGCCGAAGAACCAGCTGAAGCCGGCGCCGAGCTGGAACAGCGCCTGGCTGCGCGCTGCGTTGGCGTAGCCGATCTCGTCGGTCAGGAGCGTCGTCATCCATTGCGAGAGGAAGAAGTGCGTGACGAACGAAAGACCGAGCCCGAGCCACAGGAAGGCGGTCATCGCAGAACGGCCCTCGGTAAAGAGGTGCCTCACCGGCACACCCGTGCGGATCTGCTCCGGAATCGAGAAGCGTGTGTCGTCGGCGAAATGCGCGCTCGGCTTGAGCTTGCGCGCGTAGTGGAGAATGCGTTCGCTGCCAGGCTTGCGCAGCGTCAGGTAGCGGATCGATTCAGGCAGGCCGATGAGCAGGATGATGCCCGCCACTACCGCGCCTGCGCCGCCCACGTAGAAGACCGAGCGCCAGCCATACGCCGGGATGATCTCCGCAGCGAGCAGGCCGCCGCCGGACGAGCCGGCGGTATAGCCGAGATAGAGCAGGGTGATGATGAGCCCGCGCTTGCCTGAGCGCGCGTAGTCGGTGATCAGCGAGACCGCCATCGGCATGCCGCCGCCGATGCCGAGCGCTGCGCAAAAGCGCAGGACCGACAGTTCGACCAGGTTGTGCGCGAACGGCACGGCGAACGTGAAGACGCCGAACAGCGAGGTGGCGAGCAGTATCGCGCGGCGCCGGCCGATCCGGTCGGCCAGCATGGCGAACACCACCGAACCCGCCATCCACCCGACGATGCTGATGTTGAACACGGGCGTCATCAGCGCCCGGTTGATGCCCCATTCCTTGATGATGCCGGGGGCGGCGTAATTCAAAGCCTGATTGTCGAAGCCGTCCGCGAGCATGACGAGCGCGCACAGAATGAAAAGGCTCACAGTGAACCAGCTTCGCTCCTGCGTCTCGATGACGTGGGCTATATCGACGGTATTGTTTTGAGTCATGGCTGTCTCCGGATGCCTCTGCTCCACGGGTTGTTCAGTGCGGCGTGCAAGCGTGCGCTTATTCGCCGTGGCCACCCGAGGCCTCCCGTACCGGAGTTTCCGGCTTCACGCCGCCGCGCCGGTTGGCCCACGTACGTTCACCCGTTTCGCGCCAGCCGCCCGAGGTCGCCGCTTCTGCGTACTCGTCCCAACGCTTGTCCCAGTCGCCGAGGTGATAGCCATGCCATGGCGGCTGCGGCGTCAGGCTCGGCAGATTCAGCTCTTCCCAGATCTTGCGTGCCGCGCTCATGTATTGCTCCTTCGGCAACGCGAGCGGCGGCATCGGATGCTTGAGCGTCGCGTCGATCAGCAGCGTGCTTTCGAGCGGCGCGCGGCCGGACTTGGGACCGTGACCGCTCGCCCGGTAAGGCGTCACGTGCAGGTCGTGTGTGAAGTCGGAGCGATAGGCGAGGGACCAGAAGATCGCATCGGCGTTTTCCGGGTCGATGTCTTCGGAAACGGCGATCACGAGCTTGCCGCACTGCGCCTGCAGCGTCGCGGCGCCTTGCAGACCGCGCCAGACTTCCGCCTGCTGCGTACCGCGCGCGAACTGCAGGAAGATCACCTTGCGCAGGTTCGTGAGCGGCTCGTGCATCACCACGCGCTTGATGCCGCGCACGCCCATCACCTTGCTCAAATGTTCGAGGTACAAAGGCTCGTAGGCAACCTTCTTCAGCACGGAGCTTTCGCTCGGTGTCACCTGACTGATGATGGAGACGAAGACAGGCTTCTTCTTCATCGTGATCGCGGTGACGTGCATCGACATGTTGTAGTCTTCGAGCGCGATGTGGCCGTGGCTTTCGCCGAACGGACCTTCGGGCTCCAGCGCGTCGGTGTCGATCAGACCTTCGATCACGATTTCGGCGTCGGCGGGAACGACGAGATCGATGGTCTTGCAACGCACCACCTCGACAGGAGCGCGCATCAAACCGCCGGCGACGGCCATCTCGTCCTGATCGATCTGCAGTTTTTGCGGACCGGTGAACAGCACGGCGGGCGCGCAGCCCAGCACGATCGCGCACGGCATTTTCTCACCCATCGCACGATATTTTTCCCAGTGCAGATAACCGCCCGCACCCGACAGACGGCTCGCCATGCGCACGCCCAGCCGGTCTTCCGATTTCAGCGCGGCGCGGTAAGTGCCCATGTTCTGCACGCCGCTCTCCGGATCTCTGGTCACGCAAAGCGTAGCGGTGAGATAGGGCGCGGCGTCGAAGCCGGGCGTGGAGACGGGCACCGGCAGACGCGACAGGCCTTTTTCCTTCAGCGCATCGCCGCTGATCACGACTTCATGACACGGCGCCTCGTTCACCATGACGGGCGGAACCGGCTCGGCAATCGCTTCGGTCCATGCCTTGCCGATCTGCTCGACCGGAAGACCGAGGCCGGTGGCGTAAATTTCCGGCGAGGCGGCGAGTCCGCCGACCAGAACCGGGATGTCGTATGTGTGTCCTTCGCCGTCCACGACGTTGGTGAAGAGGAAAGCGCGACGCTGATCTTCGTGCAGGCCGCCCTGGAACTGCCAGCGCGCGAGCGGGTGCAACTCGGTGTCCTTGTTGATCGGCCGGTCGATGCGCGTCAGGAGGCCTTTGGCTTCCAGCCGGGCGATATGGTCCTGCAAGTCGCGCGGCGCGCCGCCGGTTGCCGTTTGCGAGTGGTCTTGGGGCAAGGGTGACATTCCGTTTCCTAATATGAGACCCAGCAGATGGGGAAATCCGTAGGATTGTATGATTGCATGTGAATAAGACGACTGTCAACGCGACGCTGCGCCTGGAGCCCGGTCGCGGGCTCGCGACGCGGCGTCGCTCAAAGACCGCCCATGCACAGATATTTGATCTCGAGGTAGTCCTCGATGCCGTACTTCGAGCCTTCGCGGCCGAGGCCGGACTGCTTGACGCCGCCGAACGGCGCGACCTCGTTCGAGATCAGGCCGGTATTGATGCCGACCATGCCGTACTCGAGCGCCTCGGCCACGCGCCAGATCCGGCCGATGTCGCGGCTGTAGAAGTAGGCGGCGAGTCCGAACTCGGTGGCATTCGCCGCGGCGATGGCCTCTCTTTCGTTCGTGAAGCGCAAGAGCGGGGCGACGGGGCCGAACGTCTCCTCGGTCGCAAAACGCATCCGTGCGGTCACGTCGCCCACCACGGTCGGTTCGAAGAACAGCTTGCCCGCCGCATGGCGTTTGCCGCCTGTCAGCACGCGCGCGCCGTGCGCGACGGCGTCGGCGATATGCGCCTCGACTTTTTCCACCGCCGCTTCGTTGATGAGCGGCCCTTGCGTCACACCCGTCTCGAATCCGTTGCCGACCTTGATGCGGCCGACCGCCGCCGCGAATTTTTCTGCGAACGCGTCGTACACGCCGTCCTGCACGTAGAGGCGGTTCGTGCAAACGCAGGTCTGCCCCGCGTTGCGGTACTTCGAAGCGAGCGCGCCTTCGACGGCGGCGTCGAGATCCGCGTCGTCGAATACGATGAAGGGCGCGTTGCCGCCGAGTTCGAGCGAGAGCTTCTTCACGGTGGGCGCGCACTGGCTCATCAGCATGCGGCCCACTGGCGTGGAACCGGTGAACGAGAGCTTGCGCACGATCGGATTGCTCGTCATCTCGGCGCCGATCGAACGAGGGTCGCCGACCACCACGCTGAACACGCCGGCCGGCACGCCCGCGCGATGCGCGAGTTCGGCGAGCGCGAGCGCCGACAGCGGCGTGGCTTCCGCGGGCTTCAGGATCATCGCGCAGCCGGCGGCAAGGGCGGGCGCCACTTTGCGCGTGATCATCGCGGCGGGGAAATTCCACGGTGTGATCGCGGCGCATACGCCGATCGGTTCTTTGGTCACCAGCATCCGTTTGTCGGCGGCGGGCGAGGCGAGTACGTCGCCGTCCACGCGCTTGGCCTGTTCCGCGAACCACTCGATGAACGACGCTGCATAACCGATCTCGCCTTTCGCTTCCGCAAGCGGCTTGCCCTGTTCGGCCGACATGATGATCGCGAGGTCGTCCGCGTTCGCGATCATCAGCGCGTGCCAGCGCTTGAGGATCGTCGATCGCTGTGCGGCGGTGAGCTTGCGCCAGCCGCGCTGCGCATGTTCACCGGCTTCGATCGCTCGACGCGTTTCGGCGCCGGTCATGAGCGGCACGTCGGCGATCTTCTCGCCGGTTGCGGGATCGTCGACGGCAAACGTGCGTGCATCGTCGGCGCCGCACCATTGCCCGTCGATGTAAGCGAGCGTGCGCAGCAGGCTCGGGTCTGCGAGCCGGGAAAGAGGATTGGATTCAGTCATGGTCATCGCGAAGAAAGCCCGCCGGCACGCGTCGCGCGACGGGTCTGGAAGTAGGGAAAAGGCGCGGGCGGTGCGCCCGTTACGACTCGTGTTGCTGCTCTTTCCAGCGTTTGATCACGCCCGTCTCGATGTCGAACAGATCGAGCATGCGGCCGACCGTGTGATCGACGATATCGGCGATCGTCTGCGGCTTCGAATAGAACGCCGGAACGACCGGCGCGATGATCGCGCCCATGTCCGAGAGCTGCACGAGCGTGCGCAGATGGCCGCCGTGCAGCGGCGTTTCGCGCACGCCGAGCACGAGGCGCCGGCGTTCCTTCAACACGACGTCGGCCGCGCGGCTGATCAGAGAACTCGTAATGCCGGTGGCGATCTCGCTCATCGAGCGCACCGAGCAAGGCGCGACCAGCATGCCTTTCGTTTTGAACGAACCCGATGAAATAGCCGCGCCGATGTCGCCGGGCGAGTACCAGTGCGACGCTCGCGCGCGAAGGTCGGCGGCGCGGATGTCGGTCTCATAAGTCATCGTGAGTTCGGCGGCCTTGCTGATCACGAGATGCGTCTCGATGCCCGCCTCGGCGAGCAGTTCGAGCGCGCGGATGCCGTAGACCACGCCGGACGCGCCGGTGATGCCGACGATGATGCGCTCCGGAGCGCTGTTATTCGTGCCCACGATTGCCCTCGACACCGCGCACGGGCGAATTCGGCTCGACGCCGCTCTGGCGGCGCGCGTGATACGACGCGTCGCGCTGCATCCACTCGCCGCGTGTTGCCTGCTCCGCGTTGCGGTCCCACTCCGCAGTCCAGTCGCCGAGCGAGTAGCCGTACCACGGCGACTCCGGCTTGAGCTTCGGCAGACCGAGGCGCTCCCACAGCGCCTTCGCGTTTTCCATGTATTCCTTCTTCGGCAGCGCGAGCGGCGGCATCGGCGTCTTCATCGTCGCGTCGATCAGCATCGCCGAATCGAGGCCCGTATCGTGGTCCGAGCGCGGACCATGGCCGTGCTCGCGGTACGAAATCAGCTTCACGTCCTCGACCGGATTGCAGCGATAGCCCATCGCCCAGAACACGGCGTCGGCGTTGTTCGGATCGATATCGTCATCGATCGCGATGACGAACTTGCCGATGGCGGCCTGCAGCGACATCGTGCCGTACAGCGCGCGCCAGATTTCGGTCTTCTTCGAACCGCGCTCGAACTGCAGGAACACGAAGCGGCGCAGATTGGTGAGCGGCTCGTGCAGCGACACTTTCTTGATGCCGCGAATGCCCAGGTGATCGCGCAGATGGCGCAAGAACATCGGCTCATACGCAAGACGCTTGATGACACTCGATTCGGACGGCGTGACCTGCGAGATGATCGACGTCAGCACTGCGTCCTTGCGGCGCGTGATCGCCGTGACTTCGATGGAGAGGTTGTAGTCTTCGAGCGCGACGTAACCGTGGCTCTCGCCGAACGGGCCTTCCGGTTCCAGATATTGCGGATCGACATAGCCTTCGACGACCACTTCCGCTTCGGCCGGCACCAGCAGATCGACCGTGCGGCCTTTGACGACGCGGATCGGCGCGCCGGCGAGACCGCCCGCGACGCTCAGTTCGTCGGTGTTCGGGCGCAGCTTCTGCGGACCCTGGAACGCCACGACGGGCGGCGCGCCGAGCACGATGGCGACCGGCATCTTCTCGCCTTTCGCGGCGTACTTGCGCCAATGATCGAGACCGCCCGCGCGCAGGTTCACGAGCATCATCATGCCAAGGCGCGTGGCGGATTTCAGATGGCCGCGATACGTGCCCATGTTCTGCACGCCGGTGTCCGGGTCGCGCGAGATCACGCCCGTCATCGTCATGTACGGGGCGGCGTCGAAGCCCGGCGTCGAGATCGGCAGCGGCAGCGATTCCAGGCCGTTGCCCGGACCTTCGAGATCCTTGCCTTCGATCACGATGTCGTGCACGGGGCCGCTTTCCACTACGACTGGCGGCACCGGATTGTCGATCGCGCGATTCCACGCGTCGCCGATGTCGTCGAGCGACGGCACGTTCATGCCGATCCGGTAGATTTCCGGATTCGCCGCGATGCCGCCGACGATGACCGGAATGTCGTACTTGCGGCCCTTGCTGTCGACGATATTCGTGAAGAGGAACGCCTTACGCTCCGCTTCGGGAATGCCGCCGCGGAACTGCCAGCGCACGAGCGGATGCATTTCAGTGTCTTTGTTGACCGGCTCGTCGATGCGGTACAGCAAACCTGCTGCTTCGAGACGCGCGATGTGGTCGTGCAAGTCCGCGTAACCGGCATTCGCGGAAGTGTTGGAAGTAGTGTCTTGATCTGCCATGGCTGGGTGTCCCGTAAAGCGCCGCATTGCGCGGCGCCCTTATTGCCTGAAGTGTTGCCCGGTGCGCGAAGCGCGCCAGTATTGCGGCGAGTAAAGAAGGCGTATTAGCGGCGCATCGACGTCATCGCGTTGGCGAGCGACGCACCCGCCATTTCGCTCGCGAGCGAGAAGTCGGGAATCGTGATCTCGCGGAAGTACGCCTTCAGCGTGGCAATTGCGATCCGGTCGCGCGTGCAGATCGAGGCGACCATTGCGTCCGCACGCTCGGCGAGCTTCGCGGCTGCGACGACCTCTGCGACGATGCCCCACTCGCGTGCGTTCGCGGCGTCGATCGTCTCGGTCAGATAGACCATGTGCGCAGACGCTTTCGGCGGCACCTTGTAACGCAGCACGGACAGCACGAGCGTCGGCGGCAGATTCTTCTGCAGCTCCGGCAGGCTGAAGCGCGCGCTATCGGCAGCAACGGCGAGGTCGCACGCGGTGACGAGTGCGCAGCCGAAACCCTCCGCGTCGCCTTGTACCTCGGCGAGAACCGGCACTTCGCTCTCGTGCATCGCGCGGTAGACGTCGAGAATCGGATCGGCCACGTTACGGCGGAACTGCGCGGCCGTCGGCGGCGTGGCCGGCGGGGCGCCGACCGCACGGCCGCGGCAGAACGCAGGACCGGACGCGCGAATGCGGATGATCTTGACGTTGTTGTCGCGGCCCGCCTTGCGGATTTCCGCGGCGAGCGCGCGCATGGCTTCGAGCGTGAGCATGTTGCCGTGCTCGGGCTGGCCGAGAGTGATCCGGTATTCGGATTCGTGGAGCGCTGCGGTGAATTCGGTCGTCATGGAGTAAAAGTCCAAACAATGAAAACAGGGAAGGGCGCCCGCGCTCCGCGCATGGGAGCGGGGCCTGCGCAGGTCAGCGCGCGTAGGCGCCGGCCTCCTTGAGCTTCTGGAACACGCGCTGCGGAACGAGCGGTGCTTCGGTGAATTCGACGCCGTATTCGGACAGCGCGTCCTCAATTGCAGCGACGATTGCTGCCGCCGCCGGGATCGTGCCGCCTTCGCCCGCACCCTTCACGCCGAGCGGATTCAGCGGCGAGGGCGTTTCGAGGTGCACGATGTCGATGTTCGGCACGTCGGTTGCCATCGGCAGCAGGTATTCGCCGAAGTTCGTCGTGGTGGGCTGCGCGTTCTCGTCGTATTGCATCCACTCGAGCGTCGCGTTGCCGATGCCGTGCGCAACCGAGCCGATCACCTGGCCGTCGACGATCATCGGGTTGATGAGCTTGCCGGAGTCGTGCGCCATCACGTAGTTGAGGATCGTGATGTGGCCCGTCTCGCGATCCACTTCGAGTTCGACGACAGCGGTGCCGTTGCAATACGTCGACTGCGCGGGCGAAAAGTATTTGGTCTCTTCGAGACCGGCGGTGAGGCCCTCGGGCATCGTGAAGCCGGGCATGCCCTGCGAGATTTTCGCGAGTTGCCCGTAGCTCATGCGCTGCTCGATGCCGGCGCGCCGCGCAACGTGACCTTCGACCAGCAACAGTTCTTCGGGCTTGCACTTCCACAGGTGAGCGGCGAGCGTGAGCATCTTTTCGCCCACGGCCTGCGCGGCGATGTAGACGGAGTTGCCCGCATTCACCGTCACGCGGCTCGCGAACGTGCCGACGCCCATCGAGATGCCGCCCGTGTCGCCCGTGATGACGTCGATCGTTTCGAGCGGCACGTTCAGCTGTTCCGCGCAGATCTGCGCGAAGGTCGTCTTGTGGCCCTGGCCTTGCGGCGATGCGCCCGTGATCACGGCGATGCGGCCGTTCGCCTGCACGCGCACCGTCGCGCCTTCGAACGGACCCATGCCTGTGCCTTCGACGAAGCTCGCCATGCCGATGCCGATGAAGCGTCCTTCGCGGCGCGCCTCGGCCTTGCGTTGCGCAAAGCTCGAGTACTTCGCGCGCTCGAGCGCCGCTTTCTGGCAGGCCGGATAGTCGCCGCTGTCGTAACGCAGCGGGCTGCCGTCGCGATAGATGAAGCCCGCGTCGTACGGCATCTGCTCGGGCTGGATCAGGTTGCGCCAGCGCAACTCGGCGCGGTCCATGCCGAGTGCGCGCGCGGCCTTGTCGAGTATCCGCTCCATCGCGAACACCGCCTGTGGACGGCCCGCGCCGCGCACCGGCGAGGTCGCGCATTTGTTCGTGTAGACGACGTCGAGCTTCGCGCCCATCGCCGGAATCACGTAAGGGCCGGGCGTGGTCGTGATCGAGATGTACGGCGTGATGATGCCCCACGGCAGGAACGCGCCGTTGTCGTGCACCATCTCCAGTTTCACGCCTCGAATCTTGCCGTCGTTTTCGAGGGCGATTTTCACGGTCCACCACTGGTCGCGTTCCTGCGTGACCGCGAGGAAGTGTTCGCGCCGGTCTTCGATCCATTTGACGGGGCGCTTGAGCGCAACCGCCGCAATCGCGACGAGCGCTTCTTCCGGATAGAACGGCAGCTTCGGACCGAAGCCGCCGCCGACGTCGTTCATCAGCACGCGCAGCTTTTCCGCGTCCCATTCGAGCAGTTCGACGAGATTCTTTTTCTCGTGGTGCGGCGCCTGGCCCGACGACCAGACAGTCAACTCGCCGTTGGCAGCGTGAAATTCGGCGAGATAACCGCGGGTTTCCATCGGATGCGCGGAGCCGCGGTTCTGCCAGTAGGTTTCCTCGACGACGTGCGGCGCGCCGTTGAAGGCCGCGTCGATGTCGCCAAAACCCATTTCGATATGCGCGACGACATTGTCTTTCGCGTCGGTGTGGCAAAGCGGCGACTCGGGGCGCAGGCCGTCGCGGCAATCGGCCACGGCGGGCAGCGTGTCGTATTCGACTTCGATCAGGCCGCACGCGTCTTCGGCGATATAGCGGTTGTCCGCGACCACGAAGGCCACCGCTTCGCCCGCGAACGTCACTTCCGTCGAGGCAAGCAATTCCTGCGTGCGCTCGAAACGGATTGCCGGATTCGGCAGCATCGAAGGCGCGCGGCCCCGTGCGCGGCCGCTCAGGTCCGCGTGTGTGTAGACGGCGTGCACACCCTTCAGTTCGCGAGCGGCCGTGCAGTCGATCGAGACGATTTTCGCGTGCGCATGCGGGCTGCGCAGCACGGCGGCTTGCAGCATGTTTGGCAGATGCACGTCGTCCACGTAGGAACCCTGACCTTGCAACAGCTTCTTGTCTTCGGTGCGCGTCACGCGCTTGCCGATGTAGCGCTGGTCGGTGGGCGCTCCCTTCAGATCGGAAATTTCCATCGTGTTACTCCGTAGCGTGTGCCGCAGGCGTCGTCGACGCTGCCGCACGCTGATCGCGGATGCGTTGGGCGGCAAGCAGCGCAGCGGCCACGATCGGCTGATAGCCCGTGCAGCGGCACAGATTGCCTGTGATCGCTTCGCGGATTTCCGATTCGCTCGGCGAATCCGTTTCGTTCAGCAATTCGGTGAGCGTCATCAGCATGCCGGGCGTGCAGAAGCCGCATTGCAGCGCGTGCGTTTCGGTGAAGGCTTTCTGCAGTTCGTTGAGCGTGCCGTCTGCGTGAGCAAGGCCTTCTACGGTAGTCAGCGAGCGGCCGTTGACCTGGGCGGCAAGCGTCAGACAGGCGCGCGCGGTGCGGCCTTCGATCAGCACCGTGCAGGCGCCGCATACGCCGTGCTCGCACCCGTAGTGCGTTCCGGTGAGTTCCAGGTCGTGACGCAGGAAGTCACCGAGCATGCGCCGCGATTCGACTTCGCGCTCATAAGCGGTGCCGTTGACGACGACTCTGACAGTACGAGTCTCCATGTCCATCTCCTTAGTCACTCTACGATTGTCTTGCGACACGCGAGAACGCACGTTTCAGCGCTCTTTCGGTCAGGACGCCTGCAAGATGCTGGCGGTAGTCGGTACTGACGTGCGCGTCGGTCATGACGTCGAGCGCGCTGGCGGCGTCGCTCGCCATGCGCAGCGCGGCGTCGTCCATCGGGCGGCCGCGCAGGGCGGTCTCCACGTCGTGCATGCGGACGGGGCCGGGCGCAACGCCGCAGATCGTGAGCGACACGCGGCCGAGGTTGCCTTGCGCGTCGGCGGTGCAGAGCGCCGCGACGCCGACGATCGCGTAATCGCCATGACGCCGCGCGAATTCTTCGAATGCATAGCCATGACCTTCGGGCCAGATGTCGAGCGAAATGCCTGCGAGCAGTTCGCCTTCTTCGAGCGCGGGGGTCATGTACATCACGGCCCAGTCGGACATCGGCAATTCGCGGTGCGTGACCGCGCCGTCTTCATAGCGTGCAATGGTCAACACGCCGTCGAGCGCGGCGGTGAAGCAGGGCTGTTCCGACGAAGGATCGAGCTGGCACAGACTGCCGCCGAGCGTGCCGCGATTGCGGATCTGCTTGTGGCTCACGAGCTGATACGCCTCCCGGATCAGCGGCGCGCGTTGAATGACGAGCGGCGACAATTCGATGTCGCGTTGCCGCGCCATCGCGCCGATATGGAGGCGATCGCCGCGCTGCTCGATGCGGGTCAGTGCTTCGACGCCGTTCAGGTCGATCAGATGACTCGTCATCAGATACCGGAAGTTCATCATCGGCATCAGCGACTGACCGCCCGCCAGCACTCGCGCGTCCTCGAGCGTGCCGAGCAGTTGCACGGCTTCGTCGAGCGTGGTCGGCGCGTGGTACAGAAATTCACTGGGTTTCATGCGTGCTCCGATAGTGCAGCGGTGGCGTCTTCAATGTTGCTGTTTAGCGCCGAAGAGCCGCGCGAAGAAATTCCGGACCGACTGCCACATGGCTTTGCGCATGAGCGCGCCTGCATCGAGCGGAACAACCGGCGCGGGTGCGGGCGGCGGGCGGCGCGTTTCGACGGCCGGGCGCGACGCATCCGTCGTGGCGGTCTGCGTTGCCTCGTTGATCCGATCAGTTTGATCGCCGGGAGCCGATGCGGCGCCGCCGGGCGTCGCGAGCGAAGCTTGCGTCGATGTGGCGGTTTCAGCGGCATACGCGGCGTCGGACTCGATCAGCGCGGTCAGATTCTTCGCGAACTGGTTCAGCAACTGCTGCGAGAGCGCTTCGATCATTCCAGCGCCGCGTCCATACTGCGCGACGGTGCCCGACAGATTCACGTCCGAGACGACGTCCACTTTGGTCTTGCCGCTGCCGGCGTCGGTCACGGCCGCGTTGATCTGCGCATCTGCGCCGCCGCGTCCCTTCGTGTCGGTGCCGCTTGCGGACACCACGACCTTGCGGTCTGCGTCGTTCTGTTCAGCGATCTTGAATTTGCCCGCGAATTTCAGCGTGAGCGGGCCGAGCTTCACTGTGAAGCCACCCTTGTAGCTGCCGTCGGGCTGCTGTTCCTTCAGTTCCGCGCCCGGAAAGCACGGGGCGGACCGTTCGATGTCGATCATGGTCTTCCAGACGTCGGACGGCGGTGCATCGACGGTGAAAGACGAACGGATTGTGATTGCCATACTGCCTCCTCGAGACGATCGGCCGTGGCGGCCGCCGCTCCATTTATTCGGTCACTGCTGGGCCGCGCGGCGTGCGAAGCGGTGTTCGCGTGCGCACGGCCAGCGTTTCATTTCATTGAGCAAGGCTCGACAGAAAATCGTCGAACACCGTTGCGAAGACTTCACGCATGTCGAATGCGCCGAAATGCGCGGCGCCCGGCACCACGACAAACCGGCCGTGCGGCAGCGCGTCTGCGATCTTCTGCGATACCGCCGGCGCAATGCTCGCGTCGGCCTCGCCCGCGACGACGAGCGCCGGCGCTTTCACGCGGGGCAGTTCGCCAAGGTTGTCCAACTGCGAGATGGCCTGCCAGTTCGCGCTCCAGCTGTACCAGTCGTCGGCGGCAAGACGTGCGCGGCATTTTTCGACGAGATCCGGGCGCGGGGTGTCGGCGGTGAACCAGCGTGCGATCGTGTCGTCCGTGACTTCGGACATCGAGCCCTGGCGGCTCATGTCGCCGCGCGCAAGGATGCGCGGACGCACTTCGTCGGGGAAGCCGCCCGCCGTGCCGCACAGAATCAGCGCGCCGGCGAGTTCGGGGAACTGGATCGCAACGCGCTGCGCAATCATGCCGCCCATCGAGACGCCGATCAGCGTGGCGCCGCTCAGGTGCTCCTTGCGCAGCACGGCGGCGACGTCGGCCGCATGATCGGCGAGCGTGACGGGCGACGTGATGACGCTCGACTCGCCGTGGCCGCGCAGGTCGATTGCGACGACGTCATAGGACGCCGCCCAATGCTCGACATATTCGTCCCACCAGCTCCGGTCGACGCCGATCGGATGAAGCAGGACCAGCGGCCGGCCCGTCCCGCGACGGGAGTAGGCGATGCGGCCTGCGGGGATTTCGCAGAAAGTTGACTGAGACATGACTTGTACAGGTAACGCGTCGGTGACAGGTGTTTCGCGCCCGGGCGCCGGATGGGCAGCTCGCGGCGCGCAACGCCTGGAACTCCCGGAACCGCCAGGCGGACGTGCCCGAGATGAATTGCGACGACGGATCGCATGTGCCGCGATCTTGACGGATCGCTTGCGGGATTCAGGCCGTTGCCGCGGCTTTTGCCTTCAGATCGAGCACGACCGCTTTTGCCCGGCGCAGCCCTTCGGCGGCAACAGGAATGCCTGCGTAGACGCCTGCCTGCAGGACAACTTCGGCAATTTCCTCTTCCGTCACACCGTTGTTGACCGCGCCGCGCGTATGAACTTCGAATTCGTGCCAGCGGCCGAGCGACGCCAGCATCGCGAGGTTCAGCATGCTGCGCGTGGCACGCGTGAGGCCGTCCCGGTTCCACACGTTGCCCCAGCATACGTCTTCCGTGTACTCGAGGAACACGGTGTCGAAAAGATGAGGATTCGCGTTGTTCTGCGTATGGTTCGCGCCCAGTACTTCCTTGCGGATCTTTGCGCCGATGGCACGACGTTCGGATAGCGTGATGTCTTCCATGAGTATCCTTCGAGTTTGTCCAGCGGTTGTAGGATTGTATAATGAGAGCGAGTATCGGAGCTTAGCCATCGAATGTCAATATGATTGTATTACGAAGTATGGCGGCTCCTATTTTTCTACGGCAAAGGGAAGGGATGAATACCAATAGACTGGTTGTGCGGCCGGTGGCCACGCTGCGGCAGCAGGTGATTGATGGTCTGCGTGCGTGTATTAGCGATCTGACGTTCAAACCCGGCGACCGGCTGATCGAGCGCGAGCTCTGCGAAATGCTCGGCGTCAGCCGCACGCTTGTTCGTGAGGCGCTGAGCCAGCTGGTCGCGGAAGGGCTCGTGCAGATCATTCCGCACAAAGGTCCGATCGTCGCCGTCATGACGGGCGACGAGGCGCGCGGTCTATATGAAGTGCGCGCCGTACTGGAGGCGCTTGCGGGCCGCCAGTTCACCGAGCGGGCAACCGAAGAACAGCGTACAGCGCTGAAGAATGCATTGAGCGAACTGGCGTCGATGCGCGACATGCAAGGTCAGGAAGGCACCATGCGCTTCCTGAAGCAGAAGGCGCAGTTCTACGACGTGATCCTCGAAGGCGCGGGCAATCCGGTGCTCACCGAGATGCTGCGTCTCGTCCATACCCGCGTGATGATGCTGCGTGCCACTACGCTTTCCCAGGAAGGCCGCCTCGTGCAGAGCTACGACGAGATCGCCGCGATTGTCGACGCGGTGATGCGCAACGATGCCGACGCCGCTGCGGCGGCGTGCAAACACCATGTCGAGCAGGCGGAAAGGCTGGCGGTTCAGGTTCTGGCCGTCGCAGCCAATGACTAGCAGCGGGCATCGCAACGGCGGCGTATGCCCGCCGCTTGCCTGACCTGATTCATCCCGCATAAGGCACGGCGCGCGAATTGCGAACGTGCCGTCCGCTTGGCTGTCATGCCGTAATACAATAATCTGTATTGCAATCTAATTGCATTACGATATACTGCGCGCATTGACGAAAGCGGGCCTATGACCCGTACCAATCACACCGCTCGCCCTCACGGCGGAAGATCAGGAGACGGGAACCATGGGCACATCGCAGGGCGCCAAGGCGGCGCCGGTGGCTTCGGTCGACGCGCCGGCATACAGACTGTCGCGTTACCAGTGGCTGGCGCTGATTTCAGCGTTCCTCGGCTGGATGTTCGATTCGATGGACCTGAATCTCTTCACGCTCGTGCTCGTGCCCAGCGTGAGCCAGTTGCTGCATAGCACCGACGCAACGGAAATCAGCAGGATCGGCAGCTACATCATTGCGGGCAAGCTGCTCACCTGGGGGATCGGCGGCGTGCTGTTCGGCGTAGCGGCGGACCGGTACGGCCGCTCGCGTGTCATGGGCCTCACCATCCTCATCTATGCGGCCTTCACGCTCTTGAGCGCATTCGCAAAAACGTGGCCGCAGCTTGCCGTCGCGCAGGCAATGGCCGGTTTCGGTATCGGCGGCGAATGGGCGGCAGGCGCCGCGCTCGTCGCCGAATCATGGCCGGGGCGGCAACGCAACCGCGCCATGCAGATCATGCAAATGGCGTTCGCGTTCGGTTTTCTCGCCGCGGCGCTCGACAACCTGCTGCTCGGCCGATTCGGCTGGCGCGTCGTGCTTGGTGTGGGCGCGGCGCCGGCACTCGTCACCATTCTCGTACGCCGCTTCGTGCCGGAGCCGCAGCGCTGGGTGCAAGTGCGGGAGAGCGTCGTCGCGGAATCGGCGATGCAGACCTTCACCGCCATTTTTGCGCCGGGACTTCGGCGCAAGACGATTATCGGCGTGATCGTGTCGTCGGCGGCCATGCTCGGCTGCTGGGGCGGTCTCACGTTCCTGCCGAGCTGGATTCATCAGCTTTCGGCTGCCGCTGCCGATCAGCGCAACATCGGCACCACGGTCAGCTACGCGTTCATCCTGATGATGTTCGGCGCGACGCTCGGTTATCTGACACTGATCTGGATGCTCGACGCCTTCGGCCGACGCATGTCGTATTTCATATTTTCATTAGGATCGCTGATCGTGTCGCTCGTGCTGTTCATGACGGTGCATGACGTCGGCGGCGTGCTCTGGCTCATGCCTGTGTACGGCTATTTCGTGATCGGCGCGTTCGGCACGTTCGCCGCCTATCTGCCCGAACTTTTCCCGACCCGTGTGCGCGCAACTGGCCAAGGCTTCTGCTGGAACATGGCGCGAGCGTTGACGAGCATCGGTCCGATCGCAGGCAACGCGGTAGTGAGCAAATTCGGTTCGTTTCCGGCGGCGTCGGCTGCAGTGTCGCTGCTCTTTATCGTCGGCATGGTGTCGATCTGGTTCGGTCCGGAAACGAAAGGCGTTCCGCTCGACAACTGAAGTTCGCCGACAGCAGGCGCGCGTCGCCAGACACGCTTTCCTTTTGGTTCAATGGAACAAACCTTGAATACACACATGCCGAAACCCGGCGCATCGACCCGAGACGCCACCGCGGACATTGCGCCGGCGGGTGTGTTCGACATCGGGATCAACGGGCGTTTGCCGCTGCCGCAACTGGCTGTGCTCGCGCTGCAGAACGTATTCGGCATGACCGGTATGTTCGTTTTTCCGGGAATTCTCGGGCGCGCCTTTCATCTGGCCGATGAGCAGATCGCCTACCTGTACGGAATGACGTTCATCGCATGCGGGATCATCACGATCCTGCAATCGGTGCTGCTGTTGCGTCTACCGATCGTGCAGGGCCCTTATGCAGGCAGTTTCGGCGCGCTCCTGACGGTGGGTCACTTGCAGTCGGGCGGGCTCGGCACGGCATTCGGATCGTTCTTCGCCGCTTCGCTGATCTGGTGCGTGCTCACGGTGCCGATCCGCGGACGCAGCGTTGCAGGCGTATTCGCGAAGCATCTGCGCCTGCCGATCATCTCCGGAATGATGGTGATGTTGATCGTCGTGCAGATCGCAAGCGTTGCCTTGCCGACGTGGATCGGCAGCACTAAAAGCCCTGGTTTCCCAGTCGTGAATCTGCTTTCGGGCACGGTGGCGGTGGCCGGCATTGTGTTCGCGATGCTGTGGGGCGGACACCGTATGCGTCGCGTAGCGATCCTGGTGGGCCTCGCGCTCGGCACGTTGGCTTATACGCTGTTCCAGCCCGTGTCGTTCACCGCGGTTGCTGCGGCGCCGTTCCTCGTTGAGCCGCGCATCTTTCCATTCGGCTTCGGCGTGCGGCCGGATCTCGTCGCCGTGTTTCTGCTCGTGCTGATTCCGGCCGGCATGGGATCGATGGCGCTCTATCAGGCGGTTGCCGAATGGGGCGATGAGACACTGAGCCCCGGCCGGATGTCAGAGGGGCTGTTCGGCGTCGCACTCGGCTCGGTGGTTGCGGCAGTCTGGGGCGGCTTCAGCACCATTGCGTATCCGGACAACATCGGCATTCTGCGCGCCACGAGGGTGGGCTCGCGTTTCGTTACACTCGCCGCCGGCTGCCTGCTGATCGTGCTGGGCGGTTGCGTGAAGTTCGACATGCTGCTGGTCGTCGTGCCGATTCCGGTGATCTCGGCTGCCGCGACGCTGCTGTTCGGCATCGTCTTCATGCACGGCGTGCATATTCTCGCGCAGGTGGAATGGGACGACCGGCGGCTGATCGTATCGGGGCTCGCATTTCTCATTGGCCTTGGTGGTCTCTTCATCTCGCCCGAAGTGATTCATGCAATGCCGCTGATGCTCCAGCTCGTCGTTCAGCAGCCTGTGATTTCGGGCGGTCTGACTCTCGTCATATTGCACTCGCTACTTTGCTCGAAACAGAAGGCGCCGAACACGCCTTCGGCTGCGCCGTCGCGCACACAGAATCAGACATAAGCAGGGCAGCAGGGCAGCAGGGCGGACATCCTTGCGCGTCGTTTTCCGGTGACGCGCATAGATATAAAAAGTAGAGACCACAGAATCTATATTTCGTAGTCCGAAAAAACCGTCGACGTCGTAAACGTGACTGGACATATCCTGGCATGTCCGTCGCGCGCCGGCTCGCATGCGCACGTCCAGGCTGGAGAAGCAGGAGACTTAGATGCGAATAAGACTGAAAGTAATGGCACTGATTATTGGCGCTGCGTTTTGTGCAGAAGCCGCTCACGCGCAATCTAGCGTGCAGCTTTATGGACTTCTCGATGCGTTTGTCGGCTACAAGAAGCCGATGAACGGTCGGGCGAGCATCATCGCCGGTAACGGCGGCATGACCGCGCCGTACTTTGGTCTGCGCGGCACGGAAGATCTGGGCGGCGGCACCAAGGTCGTGTTCGATCTCGAAGGCTACTTCAACATTCAGACCGGCGCGATGGGCCGCACCGGCTTTCCGCAGGACGGACTGTTCTCGCGTAACGCGTATGTTGGCTTGACCGGCCGTTACGGCACGGTGACGGCCGGCCTGATTCCGCCGTTGCTGTGGTTTTCGACGATCACTTTCAACCCGTTCTTCAACTCGTTCGTGTTTTCGCCGATCGTGCTGCAGAGCTACGTCGGCGTGAATGGACAGGGTGTATTCGGCAATGCGGGCGAATGGTGGAACTCGGTGTACTACGCGTCGCCGTCGTACAACGGACTCGTAGGACGCGCGATGTATTCATTCGGCAACGAAGCGGGCCATCCCGGCCAGAACAAGTGGAGTGGCCAGGTCTCGTACAACAACGGCGGTTTCGCGACCTCGGTCGTCTATCAGCAGATCAAGTACAGCCTCAACGCCGGCGATCTCGGCACGCTGATTCCGGGGCTAACCACGCAGTCCGTAGTGAACCTCGGCGTTTCGTACAGCATGAACTTCGTGAAGCTCTACGGACAATATCAGCACGTGTGGGATTCGATCTCGAACGGCGATGTCGGCATCGACACCGCACAGATTGGTTTCGCCATTCCCGTGGGCGTGGGCCGGATTCTCGGTTCGGATGCTTATTCAAAGAGTTCCGGTCACGCGTCCGTCTATCGCAACACGTGGGCGCTTTCGTACGACTACCCGCTGTCCAAACGCACCGACGTCTATGCCGCGGTGCTGTCCGACCGCGCGAGCAGGATGGCGACCTGCACCACAGTCGGCGGCGGTCTGCGCACGCAATTCTGATTGATGGCCCACTGCGCCGAGTGCGTGGATTTCTCGGGCAATCCGCCAAAGATGGCGGAGGGATGGGCAGCGCATGGCATGCCCTCTCGCCTCACAGATTAACGATTTCAATGGAGGAGATATGTTTGAAACTGGAGTAAGGGGGCGCGGCACGCGCAGGATCGGCATGCGACGCTCGCTGGCGGCAATGACACTGGTGGGACTGTCGAGCGGTGCAGCACACGCACAAAGTAGCGTTACGTTGTATGGCTCACTGGACGGCGGGCTGCGTAATCTCGTGAACGGCACCAAGGCAGGCGGTGCAGCGCTGTCTATGGCCTCGAACGGCGTCTATAAATCGAATCGCTGGGGATTTCTTGGGATCGAGGACCTGGGCGGCGGCTACTATGTACGCTTCAATCTCGAAGCGGGCTATATTCTGTCGACTGGCGCGAACAGCGCCTCTAACAACACGCTGTTTTCGCGCACGTCGACGGTTGGAATCGGTGGCCCGTTCGGTCAGGTAGACGTGGGTCATCAGTTCACACTGCAGCACCGCCTGATCAAAGACTTCGAGCCATTCGATCTGCGTTATCTGGGCATTACCGAAGCGGCGGCGATTTCGGGCGGCACGAGCGGCCGCGACGACAACGCGATCCACTATCACGGAGACTTCGGTCCGTGGACGCCTCGTGCGGTCTACGCGCCGGGCGGCATCGCGGGCAGTTTGTCTAGCGGCTCCATGATCGCGGGCGGCCTGAATTACCACACCAGGATGTTCAAGTTCGGCGCCGGCTATACGCATCGTTCGAATCCGCTTTCGACTACAGCGACCACGACCCCGTATTTCGCCAACAATCAATACACCGCTGGCGGTGCCGTGACGATCGGTCCGGTCGATCTGATGGCGGGTTATTCGCTCACTACACAGTCCGTTCCTTCGACGGTGCACGGCGAGACTCGCAACCAATACCTGTGGGGCGGTTTCCGCTATAAGGTGTCGTCGTTCTTCAACGTGACGGGCGCGTATTACGACAACAAGAACTCGACCGCCGGCGTGGACGGCAGGAAGGACGTTTCTATTCTCGGCGTCACCTATTCGCTGTCGAAAAGCACACAGTTCTATGCTGACGTCGACTACACGCATTTCACTGGCGGCTATGTCACCAACGCAACGCTCAACCCGTCCGGACATGCGAAGCAGACCGGCGTCTCATTCGGTATGAACCATAACTTCTAGTGCTTGTGAGTGGCTACGGAAGTAAGCCTCCCGGAGGGAAAGCGGATTCCGACTTCCGTTCTCCGGGAGGAGTACTTCAATCAATGCGCCTCGCACGGGCGTTACATAGCCAGAATTTCCCTGACTGCATCGTCGATGAACCTGACGTCGACGGGATTGGCCGCGGGGCCGCCCGCAAAATGACCCCACACTGATTCGATAGGCCGCAGTAGTGCATTGGGCATCTTCGAGACTTCATACTCACTGTCTTCCGGCGGAAAATATAGATCGGTGCGCCCGGGCATCACAATAGCTTTCGCGGTGATGCTGCCCAACGCCCGATCGAAATCACCTTGATAAAGCGAATTCGCGGAGATATCGGCGTATTGCCAGCTCCGCATCATTGACAGGATATTGTTCGCGTCTTTCTTCAGGAAATCGCCTTCCCAGAAGTGGGTAATGAAGTCCTCTAGCGAGCCATATCCCATGGCTTCCATGTCGAGCCGTTGCCGTAAAAACGCCTGCGAAAATCCCCACCCGGCAAATACACGTGCGGCAGCGCGCATTCCGCGCGTGGGCGGCGTATCGTAGAAGCCGTCGCGGAATTCGGGGTCCAGCAGCAACGGTGCCTTGAGCCCTTCGATAAATACGAAGTTGTGCCGCGAGCACCGTGCCGCTCCACAAAACGGCAGTATGCGTTCTACCATCTGCGGGTACATCGCCGCCCAGTGGAACGCCTGCATCGCGCCCATCGACCAGCCGGTAACGAGCCTGAGCGATTCAATGCCGAACTTCTCGGTCACGAGGCGATATTGCATCGCGACGTTGTCGTATTGCGTCACGAGCGGAAATCGTCCACGGTCATAAGGTGGAGGATTGTTGCTCGGCGAACTCGACACGCCGTTGCCAAACATATTGGGGACAATGATGAAGTACTCACGCGGGTCGAGCCCCATGTGCTCGCCTATCAACCATTCATTGTCCGCATGACTGCCGCTATAAAACGTCGGGTAGACAATCGCGTTGTTGCGTGCCGCATTCAGCCTGCCATAGGTCTTGTAGCTGAGCAGCATGTCGGGCAGCGTCGCGCCGGACTGCAGCACGACACGGCCAAGGTTGAAAGTTTCGAAGTCCGTCATGAGAGCCTCTTATTCAATTGGCGACGACGTTAAGGAATTTTCGAGTGCGTTCGTGAGTCGGGTTGTCGATAAGCTGCTGCGGCGTACCCTGTTCGATGACTTCGCCGCCATCCATGAAAACGACGCGGTCGGCGACATCGCGGGCAAAGCGGATTTCGTGGGTAACGACGATCATCGTCATGCCGGCATCAGCGAGCCCTCGCATCACGCCAAGCACTTCTCCGACAAGTTCTGGATCGAGAGCTGAAGTCGGCTCGTCGAAAAGCATTAGCTTGGGCTTGATCGCGAGCGCGCGCGCAATCGCCACTCGCTGCTGCTGCCCGCCCGATAACCGATGCGGCAAAAAATCTTCATGCGCGGCGAGGCCCACGCTTTTCAACAGGTCCCGGCCAAGCGCTTCTGCTTCGGCGCGCGGCACGTCATAGACCTGCCGTTGTGCTTCCACAATATTGTCGAGCGCACTCAAATGACTGAACAGATTGAAATGCTGAAATACCATGCCCACGCGCGCTTCGGCGCGTGCTCGTGCGAGGTTGTGCAGCGGCCGCACCGTGCCGCCGCCGCCCGGCACTTCCCGGTAACCCACGTACTGTGAATCGACCTTGATCGTCCCCCAGTCGAGCGGTTCAAGATGATTGATGAGCTTGAGCAACGTGCTTTTTCCGGAACCGCTCGGCCCCAGAATGACGACCACTTCGCCGTGCGCGATCGACAGATCGACGCCGCGCAAAATTTCGCGTTTGCCATACGATTTCCAGACGTTCCTGCACGCGACGAACGGTTCGTCGCGCTGCCGTGGCGTGCGGCTTTCGGCGGGCAGTAGCGTGCCGATCCATGCGTGATCATTCGGCTCCGCCACCTGAGCGGCGACCGGCAAGACAACTTGTGCGTCGGGCTGTTTCGCATCTAGCGTCGAAGCGCGCAGTCCGAACCACGAGAATGTAAGTTTGCGGTCGCGCTCGTGATCGAAGAGGCGTTCGAGCCATACCTGAGCTAATGAGATCCCGCTCGTCAGGAACAGATAGATCACCGCCGCCGCGCCGAAGACAGTGAAGAACTTGAAGTTCTGACCGACGACCTGTTGTGAGCGAAACGTGAGCTCGTTGACGAAAATTACCGAGGCAATCGACGTCAGCTTCAACATGCCGATGGTGTCGTTGGCGAGACCTGGAATCACCGCCCGCATGGACTGCGGCAGGATGATGCGGCGTAACGTCAACAACGGTCCCATGCCGAGTGCCGCGGCCGCAATGGATTGCGACCGGTTCACCGACAAGATGCCCGCACGAAACAGTTCAGCGCTGAACGCAGCCTCGTTCAATGCGAAGCCAATAACAGCAGTCGAGACTTCATCGAAGCGCAGACCAATCAGCGGCAAAGCATCGAAGATAAAGACAAGCTGTAGCAGTTGCGGTGTCCCGCGCACGAACCAGATGTAGCCCCACGCCGCCGAGTTCAAAGTCCTGAACCGAGAGAGCCGCATCAGCGCAAGACCGAGGCCGAGAACAAGCCCAATCGCCATTGCGATCAGCGTGATTTTCACCGCAATCCACGCGCCGCCGAGCAGGAACGGCGAGCCGACGTAACCCACCAGTTCCCTGAAACCGTCGAGCACCTGGACGCCATCAAGACCGGCGGCCATCGCCGGCTGAAAGACCAGCATGGCTGCAATACCGAGTGCGCCGACGACGTTTTGTTTGATACGAAATGCCTTCATGTCAGAACCTGATTCATGACGCTACGGACACACCAACGGCGTGCCGCGCAGGCAGCCTTTATTGAGTAAGCAGCGTGCTCGGCATTTCGAGCGACGGATCCACGCCGTAGTGCTGAAACGTTTTCTTCTGAGTCTGATTCGCCTGCATGATCCTGAGTCCGTCGGACACGGCGGCGATCATATCGGCGTTGCCTTTCTTCACACCCACGCCGATCTTCATGCCGCTCGTCACCATGAATCCGCGGGTGTAGAGCTGCGGGTTCTGTTTCGCGAGACCGTCGACGAGCGCCAAGTCGTACATCATCACGTCGGCGCGATGACTGGCGACAAGGCGTGCACCCGACGCGATATCGGCTGAAGTCATGATGGTCACGTCCGATTTGCCTTCGGCCTTGCACTTCGCGGCCTGCGCTTGCGCCATCGTCAGTTCGACGGTGCCGATGCCCGCTGTGACGGTAAGGCCGCAGAGCTTTGCGATGTCATCGATTTTCTTCGGGTTGCCGGCGGCCACCAGGCCGCCAGTACCGGCCTGCATATACGTGACGAAAGTCGTTTCCTTTGCGCGTTCGGGCGTGTAGTACAGCAGGTCCCACATCACATCGATCTGTCCGGCGCGCAGTGCCGGCAGCAGACCAGGCCAGCCGGCGGTGAAGAACTCCGTTTTAACGCCCGCGCAATCGAACACGGCGCGGGCCATGTCGGCATCGGCGCCGATAATCTTGTTGAAGTCCTTGCTGTCACGAAACGCATACGGCGGCGACTCCGGATCGACGCCGATCTTGATGGTCTTTCCGGCCAGCGACGGATATTTCTGTGCCACTTTCGACGGCTCGCACGATTGAGCGGATGCGCCTTGTGCGAGAAGAAGGCTGGTGACAGCGCATAAGAGAAGCTTGAACGCTTTTGACATGGACATGGCGGGACCTTTGAAGAGGTTGAAAAAAATATCGGTTAAACAGGTGGTATGGCGATGCGAGAAGAGGGGGAGTCAATGGCCAAGGAAGTCCATGTGACTTGCGATCGAACCGGGCGTAGTGATGCAGATGCGGCCTTCGTCGCGCGCGCGGACGATATGCTCGAGCGCTCGGCGCAAGTGAACCAGGCGGTGCGGCTGTCCTGCCAGGTATGCGTGCAAGGCAATGCCCATCACCAGCGGCTCGCGGGTGGATTGCCGCAGCATCTCCTCGAAGTGATCTATCACCAGATCGGCGAACGACCTTGCGTCCATCTGACGCGCGAGGATCATTGGAATATCGTTGACCTCTTCCGGGTACGGAATAGCCCACAGCGGCTGACCGTTGCGTGTAACGAGGCGCGTGGGTTGATCGTCGTGACACCAGTTGAGCGTGTACTGGTAACCCGCTTCCGCCACGAGATCGCTGGTGACATGACTCTCGGACAACCACGGCGATAACCAGCCCGCCGGTTGCTGTGCACTTTCCACGGCGATCCGCTCGCGACATGCCACGATCAGCGCACGTTCGTCGGCCTCGGACAGCGTTCCCTGTCTTTCTGAATTGGTATGGCCGTGGGCGACAAGTTCATCGCCACGTTGGGCGAACGCGGCGACCAGGTCAGGGCAGTGATCATAGAGCGCGGTATTGATGATGCCCGCTACCGGTAGCGCCAGTTCATCGAACAGATCGAGACAGCGCCATGCTCCCACGCGCAAGGCGTACTCGCGCCATGCGTGATTCAGTACGTCTGGCTCAGGCATCACTGGACCGATGGTGGGGCCCAGTCCTTCACCGAACGCAAAATGTTCGATGTTGAAACCGATGTAGACAGCGAGGCGGGAACCGTCGGGCCAGCGATAGACAGGGCGGCCGCCGATCGGCGAATAGTCAAAGCGCCCGTGGCCGGCCAGCGCGCGATATGCGGGAGAATCCATGGTGCAGTGTCCTGTCGAACGGCGCGAACGCCTGTGTTCACGTCAGGACCCATCGTACGGAAGCCAAAATCGCCGCATCGAGCTTGCTGCGAACAAACTCTTGTACGCGCGCGTATTGAAGCCGCCGCTTGCTACGTCACGCTACGTCACGCGGAGAACAGCGATTTCCGGATGATCGCGTGCACGCCCCAATTGCCGTCTACCACCTGCGTCACACCGAAGTCGATCGCGACTGAGATCAGCGAAATCGCCTCGTCCTCGGACAGGCCCTTGGTCGTCATGAGGAAACGCCGCGTTTTGATGAAAGCGTCGCGCATCGCGAGGTCAAGGGTGGATTTTTCGTACACGGCGCTTTGCGCGCTGGTACCGAACTCGGCCAGATAGTTTGGATAGCTGAAGCCGTGGAGTACCCATTCGTCTGCGGTTTCCACTAACGGATACGTGAGGTCGGCGTACACCTGGTTGGCGAGCTTTTCTTTCTTGTGAAGCACTACCTGGAATTCGCCGGTGAGCGAACACTCGATCGCGGTGCCGCACAGTTCCGAGTCTCCTTGCGACGCATGCGGGTCGCCGATAGAGAGAAGGGCGCCGGGCACCCCGACCGGCAAGAACACGCTCGCGCCGCGGGTGACGCGCCAGTTGTCGAGATTTCCGCCGAAGGTCGAAGGCGGAATTGAATCGATCAGCCCATCCTGCTGCGGCGCGACGCTGATCACGCCAAAATGCGGACGCACCGGAATCTGGACATTCTTCAGGATGTCGTGATTCTCAACCACTGTCGAATGATCGACCGGCACGCCGGGATAATCGATTGTCGGATGCATCACGCCGAAAGGATCGCGCTGGGGTGTCCAGCGGAAGTTGTACACGGCGCGGGCGCAGGCGGTCTCGCTGTCGGTTGCGTCCGCATCGAGTTCATAGATGGTGACGACCTCGCGCGGTTTCGGCTCGGTCAATAGCTCGCGATAGTGGAATCCCCACCACGCGGCAGCATTGCTGCCGAACGCACGGCCGGCGAATTTCGGATTGGCGCACCGTCGCGGGTGAATGTCGAGGATACGCACTTCCAGCACGTCGCCGGGTTGCGCGCCGCGCACGGCGATAGGTCCGGTGCAGATGTGCACGCCGAAGCCTTCTCCCGCGCCACGGCCGTAAATCGACGCATCCATGGGCCCCGCGCCGCGCCGGTTCACGTTCTTACGCGCTGCGGTCCAGTGGAACACGCTTTCGGCGCCAGGATCGCCGCGCACCATCCGCTCCCAGTCGTCTGCTGCGTGTTGCGTGAGTGTTTCGATAGTCACGGTGTCTGCACTGTCGATTTCCAGCACGGGCTTGAGATCGTGACTGAAGTAGCCCCAATGAATCGTATTGGCGGTTGCGCGCAGCAGATGATGACGCGGCTTGCTGGACTCGGGAGTGGGCGATGGGGAAGGAACTTCGGGTTGCGTCGCAACGTACGGCTCGTCCGCGGCTTCCTGAACGGCACCCTGGCCGGCGAGTTGCGCATGCACGAGCAGGTTTCCCGCGTTGACGGGCAAGCCGCGTGAGATCCGCCGCACGAGATGGCGCGCTAGTTCGAGACTCGCTTCGTGCCGGAACGTGCGCGGCGATGCCCGATATTGCTCCCGGAACGCGCGGCTGAAATAGGCCGCGTCATTGAAACCCCAGCGGAAGCAGACATCGGCAATGGAGAGCTTTTCATATAGAGGATTGACCAGATCTGCGCGGCAACGCTCCAGCCTGCGCGAGCGCAGATAAGTCGAGAAATTCTGTCCGACTGCTTCGAACAGCTTCTGTAGGTAACGCGGCGAGACGCGCTCCTGTTTCGCTATCGATGTGAGCCCGAGATCCGGATCGGCCAGATTGGCCTCGATCGTTCGGCACACGCGCGAGAAAAGGGCGGCTTGAGATGGGGTGAGACCACTGAAGCTGCCTTCCTTGTCATGACCGACAAGAGACGCGACGAGGAACTCCGCAAGCGCGAGTTCCAGTGGACGCAACTCGTCGAGCGTCAACGTTTCCACGCTTTCCGCAACCGAGCGCAGAAAGCCGGAAAACACATGGCCGATACCGGCGTCGCCTGGCAACCGCCCGGCACGCAATGAAAACGGTGTTAGAAGACGTGCGTTGATCGCAGCTCGGGGCACTCGGATCACAAACGCTCGAAAGTCTGACGCGAACGATAGGAGCGCTTCCTCGCGCGAGGAAGCATAGACGATATCGCCGGTAGCAACGCTCTCGCTCGCACCGTCGGCAACGAGCGTCAGGCAGCCGTCGATATGCAGCACGATCAGAAGACTGTCTGCGCCGTCGACATTGAGTTCGATGGTTTGCGCGAAAGCGGCGAGCGCGATCAACTCGAAGCCGTTGGTCGACGTGCGTGACCTGACGGTGCCATGCAAGTGGGGCGCGGCTGCCTCAGGCGCGCCGGAACGCAGGCCGAATCGGCCCAGCGCCTCTTTCCATGCTCGCAGGCGATCTGTCTCGGCGTATGACTCGGTGGTGAAACGCTGTAGATCCAACCCAAGGCTCCCGTACGCTGACGAACGTCAGTCGAGTTGTTCAAGGGCAATGTCCGTGCCATCGATAACAGCCCGGTCGGCGCCGCAGCGCTGCGCCACGGCAGTGCGTGGGCGCACCGCCGTGGCGCGCGCGCACAGCTCACGCGCGAGGTCGTTTCTTCGGAGGAAAAATGCTGCGGGGGATCTTGCAGTGAATGCCCTGACGGCCATCGACTACCTGCGTCACGGAGAAATCGGCCGCCACGCTCATCAGCGAATAGGCGTCGTCGCGCGATAACCCTTGCCGTTCGGTGAGCAGAAGCAACATATCGCGAGAAGCGTTTCTGGTCGCGATATTCAGGTCTTCATCGAAACCGTGGACGATCCAGTAATCCGGCGTCTCCAGCAACGGTGAAGGGAATGTAAAGTCCCGCCGCAACACGATCTGGAACATCACATTGAGCGAGGCCTCAATTGCGGTGCCGCTAATCTCGCCATCGCCTTGCGATACATGGGGGTCGCCAATCGAGAATAGACCACCGTCCACCGCGACTGGGTAATACATGGTGGATCCAGCGCCGATGCGCCAATTATCGATATTGCCGCCATGCGCGCCTGGTGGCACAGTGCTCACGCGGCCAGCCACGTCGGGCGCGACGCCTGCGGTGCCGAGGTGAGGGCGCACCGGCACACGAATGCCTTCGAGCGCCAGTTCCCGGCAGCAGTCCCGAACGTCCGATCGCTTGCCGGGCACCAGATATTTTCCGGGGTAGTCGTATGCATACAATGCGTGAGCCGTATTGGACGTCTGATCGAGCTCATAGATCGTGACCCGCTCTTTGTCGAAGTCGGTAAACAGATGACCCCAGTGCGCGGCGAGATTCGAGCCGTAATTGAAACGCGGGGTCATTTGTAAGTAACGCACCTCGAGCAGGTCGCCGGGTCTTGCGTCTCTCACGAAGATCGGCCCCGTCATGAGATGCACGCCGGGTTGCCGATCGGATTCCGGAATCGTGTCGTAGAGCGCCCGCACCGTGTCGTCCATCATCAGATCGGGCGCGTCGCCCGCATGATGCGTGATCGCTTCGGCGCGCACGAAATCGCCGCTCCCGACGATCAGCGCGGGCGCTAGCGCCGCGTCAAAGTAGCCCCAGTGGACATTCCGTGTAATGGCTGGCAGTTCGTGAAGCATGCTTGGCTTGGCTCCGTAAGAGTATGCGGTCGGTGCGGCGCTACCGATGGCAGATCGTACGGGCGACAAAATGCAACGACTTGGGCGACTGCGCACAAAAGCTTGTGCGTGAGCGAATCACGCCTACAGGCTCTGACTTACTTCAGTAGCGACTTCAGCGAACGCGCGCGCAGCGGCAGTTCGATATGCACCTTTGCGCCGCAACAGCGCGGCGGTTCGCTGCGGTAACGAAGGTTCGAGCTTGAGGAGCGACAGGTCACCGTTTTGCCGCGCGATGGCCGCGGGCAGTATGGTCGCGAGCTGGCTGCAGCCGACAATCCCGATGACAGCGCTAATAGAGTTGGCCTCTACTGCTATGCGCGGTGCCACGCTGTGCTCGCGGCAGTAGTGATCGATGTAATGCCGCGTGGCGAACGTTTCGTTTAGCAGTACCCAAGCTTCCCGTTCGAAGTCGCGAGGCGTTAGCGCGCCGCGCTTCCTCGCTCGTGGATGCGAGTTTCCGACCACGACAGCGAGCGCCTCGACCAGCAGAGGCTCAGTTTCGATATCGGGTGAATGCGTGTCTGCGAACGCGATGCCCATATCCAGCTCGTCTCCGTTCAACAGTACTTCCATCCGTTCCTGCGACATCTCCTCGATATTCAGGATGATGCCGGGATAACGCTGGTTGAACCTGTCGACAAGCGGTCCGACGAGATAGGCGGTGAAAGTCGGTGTCATGCCGAGCCGCAATGAACCACGGCTCAGGTCGTGCACGTCGTGAATAGCCCGTCTGCCGGCGTCCAGATCCTGAAGCGCTCGTTGAGCATAGAGCAGCCACGCCGCGCCGGCGTCGGTCAACCGGATCGTCCGGCCACTTCGATCGAGCAGTTGCACGCATAACGTGTCCTCGAGCTGCCTGATCTGCTGCGACAAGGTGGGCTGCGAGACATGCAGTGACTCTGCCGCGCGCGTGAAATTGCGATGCTCGGCCACGGCGAGAAAGTAGCGGATATGTCGGAGCAGCATGGTCCCTCACTATAGGCGTCCCCTATAGAAACCATAATAAACCGGTCTTGGACGCTATGGTTGAACGGATTCATGCTTCGACCATCGGTTCACAACTTGCCGGAGGGGCGAAGAGATGAAAGACATCATTGACGGTTTCCTGAAGTTCCAGCGCGACGCCTTTCCCCGACGCTCCGAGTTGTTCAAGCGACTGGCCACGAGCCAGAATCCGCGCACTCTCTTTATCTCGTGTTCCGACAGCCGGCTTGTCCCCGAACTCGTTACACAGCGTGAGCCGGGAGATCTGTTCGTGATACGCAACGCAGGCAACATCGTGCCGTCGTACGGTCCCGAACCCGGCGGCGTTTCGGCGACGGTCGAATACGCTGTGTCGGCGCTCGGTGTCACCGACGTCGTGATCTGCGGCCACTCGGATTGCGGCGCGATGACCGCAATCGCCGCCTGCAAATGTTTGGACCAGATGCCCGCCGTGCGCAACTGGTTGCGCTATGCGGATTCCGCGAGAGTCGTCAACGAGGCGCGCGTGCACGCCAATGAGCGCGAGCGCGTCGACTCGATGGTCCGCGAAAACGTGATCGCTCAGCTGGCGAACATCAAGACGCACCCATCCGTGAGACTCGCGCTCGAACAGGGGCATCTCGCGCTGCACGGCTGGGTCTACAACATCGAAACCGGTTCGATTGATGCGCTCGACGGCACGACCGACCGCTTTGTTTCGCTCTCCGAGCATCCGCATGTCTGTGCAACGCCTGCACGACTTTCGCGCGCTGCCTGAATCCTGTTCATCAACTGAAGGAACCATCATGACCCAGTCGCAATTCAGCCAAACCACTCGCCAGAATCTCGCGGATGTGATCATCGACGCGAAGATCCGCAAGAACCTGACCTTTGAGCAGATCAACGAAGGTACCGGTCTCAGCCTCGCATTCGTCACGGCTGCGCTGCTCGGCCAGCATCCGCTGCCTGCCGACGCTGCCAAGGTCGTCGCCGACAAGCTCGGTCTCGATGAAGGCGCCGTACGCCTGTTACAGAGCATTCCGGTGCGCGGCAGCATCCCGGGGGGCGTACCGACCGATCCGACGATCTATCGGTTCTATGAAATGGTTCAGATCTACGGCTCAACCCTCAAGGCGCTCGTGCACGAGAAGTTTGGCGACGGCATTATCAGCGCGATCAACTTCAAGCTGGGCATCAAGAAAGTGGACGATCCAGAGGGTGGGTCGCGGGCCGTGATCACGCTCGACGGCAAGTATCTGCCGACCAAGCCGTTCTGAGTCGACAGTGAAGCATCTTCGGGGCGTTGTGACTTCTGCCTGCTAATACGAATCACGTTGGACTTCAGCGGAAAACGTGGTTCGCTCCATGAAAAGGGAGATATGAAAGTGAAAGTACTTGTCAGACTCGGAACGATTGCGAAAGAAGCCGTATTAACCAGGCTAGTGTTGGTACTGGTTTCCATCGCTGCGAGTTCTTTGCCAGTTTCCACGTCAGCTTTGGCCGATCCCGTGAGCCGGTCCTCGACGAGCACGAGTGCAACGCCGGATGACTATTTTCATACCGGTGCAGGCGCAAGATATCTGCGGCGTGCCGATGAAGACATCGTCGTCAATCCTCAACGCGGAAACATCACGGTGCTGATGGGGGCCGGTGGCAACATCACGGTTCTATCGGGCAGGGACGGTAAATTTCTGGTGGATGCGGGCATCAGCAAGTCGCAGCAAAAAGTCCGGGCGGCGCTCGACACCATCGGTCCCTCGCCGCTGAAATACGTGGTCAATACTCATTGGCACTGGGACCATACCGACGGCAACGCGTGGATGCATGAGGCGGGTGCCACTATCGTCGCCCAAAGGAATACCGCAAAGCATTTGACTGAAACGACGCATGTCAATGCGTGGAACTGGACCTTCGACCCGGTGCCGGTAGATGCGCGCCCGACACTCCTGATCGATCACAAGAAGACTTTCAATTTTTCGGGCACCAGCGTCGAAGTGCAAAATTTCGGCGGTGGCCATACCGATGGCGATCTGTGGGTGTACTTCAAGAATGCCGATGTGCTTGCTCTCGGCGACACATTCTGGAACGGCATCTATCCATACATCGACAACGAGGACGGCGGCAGTATCGACGGCGCGATCAATTGGGCCAACAAAGCTGTTGCGCGCACAACTGATCACACGATCGTTGTCCCCGGTCATGGCCCCGTTGGTACGCGAACTCAATTGATCGAGTTCCGGGACATGCTTGTCACGGTACGCAATAACGTGATGACGCTGAAGCAGCAAGGTAAGTCGCTTGACGAAATCATTGCCGCCAAGCCGACCGCCGCCTTCGATGCAAAATGGGCGAATTTCGTGTTCAACGGCGATCAGTTCACGAAGATGGTCTACGCCGGTCTGCGATCGGGAAACTGAATTTCGCCGCGCGCCATCGTAGGCGCTAGCTCATGTGCCCCACGACGACGCATGGGGCAGCCCGCTGTCGCGAGGGCAGCAGTCTTACCGTGTGCCAGATGGCGAACAGCGGGTCGGTGACGATGGCTTCATCGCCACCGATAGTCAACGAAATTGCTTCTACTTACCCGATGCCGGCGACTTCACACTCGGCGTCGCCAAGGTGTTGTTGCCGCCCACCGGTGCGGTGGCGCCGGAAGTCGAATCGCTGTTGACGCTGCTCGGCAGACCCGAGTTGGGACGGCCGGACATGCCGCTGTCGGAATTGGTGGTGCCCGGTGTGCCGTAGCCGCCCGTTGCACTATTCACCTGGTTTGCGGGGCTAGCCGTGCTGCCTGCCGAACCGTTCCCACCGGAGCCACCGGCGGCCTGTGCGTAGGCGCCGCCCGACAGCGTGAGTGCGGCGACAGCCGCGAATAACGCGCTCGTTGCCTTGCTCATGATTTCTGCCTCCTTTGTCAGAGAGAATTGGGACGCAGCCGTTTGCCGCATCCTTAATACCTGTGGAGCAATCAATGTGCCGGGCCTCGCGCGGTGGCAAAAAAATGCATATCGAATGTCCGGCAGGAGAGCGAGCCATTCCTCATGTCGCATTGCCGGCTTGCATGTGCGGCCGAACGTTGGGCCAACCCATCGGCCGCTATTGCTGCGTGAGCATCAGGTTCAGGTTCTGAACCGCAGCGCCGGATGCGCCTTTGCCAAGATTATCGAAAACCGCAGAAAGCAGAACGTGCCCGTGATCCGCGGCAGGAAATACGCTTAAGCGCATGTCGTTGGTACCGTTCAGCACTTGCGGGTCCAGGTGCTTCTCAGCGCACGATTCATGCAGCGGCACGACACGCACGTGAGCCGCCTCGGCATAGTGGCGTGCGAGGCATGCGTGTAACGTCGCGCCATCCGCACCGGGTGCCAGTAACCGCAACTGTAAGGGCACCGTCAGCACGATGCCCTGGCGGAACGCCCCATACGCAGGCACGAAGATCGGACGCTGCGCGAGCAGCGCGTGCTGCTGGATCTCCGGCGTGTGCTTGTGCGCGAGATCCAGACCATATACCTGGAATGAAGGCGCGGTGATAGCATCGGGACCTTCATGCTCCTCCACTCCGGCACGTCCACGTCCAGAATAGCCGGACACCGCGTGAATGCTGAGCGGGTAGTTGTCGGGTATCAGCCCGGCCTGCAACAGCGGACGCAGCAAGCCGATCGCACCCGTCGGGTAGCAACCGGGATTGGTGACCCGACGTGCGCTCGCAATGCGCTCAGGCTGTCCCGACGTCATTTCCGGAAAGCCGTATGTCCAGCCCGTCTGCGTGCGGTGGGCCGAACTTGCGTCGATGACTCTGACGGCAGGATTAACGATGGCGTTCACCGCCTCGCGTGCGGCGGCATCGGGCAAACAGAGGATCGCGATGTCGCAGGCGTTGATGGCTTCTGCGCGAAGGCGTGCATCTTTGCGTTCCGCGGCGGCAAGCGTGAACACCGTGATGTCGGTCCGATTGCGCAGCCTTTCATGGATCTGCAGTCCGGTGGTGCCTTGTTCGCCATCGATGAAAATAACGGGCGCGCTCATACGCGAAATACTCCGAATGGTGGTAATGGGCGGAAGGAGCCTCCATGTTCACCGAACCGCTAGAATAGGAAAAGTTGAATTTTATAACTTTGCAATTCAGTTTTCCTGAATCGGGACGTCGACATGCGAGAGATCAGTCTGGACCGCCTGCGTACTCTGATTGCGATTACCGAGCGTGGCTCGTTTGCCGATGCAGCGCGCGCGTTGAATCTGGCGCCGCCGACGGTCAGCCTGCATATCGCTGAACTCGAAAGTCGCATCGGGGCGCCGCTCCTGTCGAGAAAGCGCGGTCAGGTAAAGCCGTCGGCAATTGGTGAGGTGCTAGTGGAGCGCGCGCGTCGACTGCTGGCCGATGCGGAGCAGGCGTTGGACGATATTCAACGCCAGGTGCAGGGGATAGAAGGGCGCGTGCGGCTCGGTGCGTCGACCGGCGTGATCGCGTACCTGTTGCCGCAAGCGCTCGAGGTGCTGCGCGAGAATAACCCTGCAATCGATATTCAGCTTGCGGTACTCACGTCGCATGAAACGCTGTCGCGCCTGGCGGATGGGACGCTGGATATCGGGCTGGTCGCGCTGCCGCAGCCCCGCGTGGCTGGACTCCTGATAAAGCCCTGGCGCCGGGACCCTGTAATGGCCTTCGTCCCGGCGCATTGGCGGTGCCCCGCCCGGGTGACGCCTGAATGGCTCGCCGCTCAACCTCTCATTCTCAATGACGCGACTACACGCCTCTCGCGCCTGACGGCCGAGTGGTTTGCGACCGCCGGGCATCATCCTGCGCCGCGCATCCAGCTCAACTACAACGACGCGATCAAGAGTCTGGTAGCGGCAGGGTACGGCGCAGCGCTGCTTCCCCATGAGGCCACCACGCCAGTCCCCGATCGGCGGATTGTCATGCGTCCACTGCGCCCGGCGTTGTGGCGTCGGCTCGGCATCGCACATCGGGCAGGGTACGTTGAGCGTTCCACTCAACATGTACTCGATGTGTTGTGGGACCTACGATTAGCTTAAACGTTGCCTGGTCATCGAATTTGACATCGGGTTTCATTGACAGCGTGGCCTCGTGTTAAGCGTTTTCTATCACCTGCGATTCGCGTATTTCCTATCTTTCCTGTACCTTATTTACTACATTTAATCCGCCATGCGAATCAATTGATGACTCAAGCCGGGCCACGAGTCAGTTTCGGATTCAAGTCACTTCCAACTACTAGCGAGACGTCATGGGAAAACACAAAATCACTTTTGCAGTTGCGATGCTGTCACTGCTCGCGACAATCCAGACTGCGCTTGCACAGTCGGTCCCGGTACCGGTCACCACCGACAATTTCATTCGTGCAGAATCCGATGCCGAGTTGGCTAAGGTGGTGAAAAGCAATGGATTCGGCAAATTCTTCCACAACAGGGAAATTGCTCCGGTGGACCAGCAGATCGTCGTGCGCGTGAATCGGGATACGCTCTATTCTTCGGCAGTGTTCGATCTCGATGCTGGTCCGGTGACTATCACCTTGCCCGACGCGGGAAAGCGCTTCCGTTCGATGATCGTCATCAACCAGAATCACTATGCTCAGGAAGTCGTGTACAACCCCGGCAGATAAGGCTCATGCGTTGCAGGACGACACCAGGATCGAGCAGAAAAACGTTGGAAGTTTCGACGTGCCCAACTGGGATGAGGCAAGCCAAAAGAAAGTCCGCGACGCGCTTCTGGTACTTGGGGCAACTCTCCCTAGCGCGCGCAAATCGTTTGGCCGTGAGAGTGACGTTGATCCGGTGCACCATCTCATCGGTACAGCAACTTTATGGGGCGGAAATCCGGATAAAGATGCCATCTATCTCACCCGGACTCCTTCAAGAAATGACGGTACGACGATCTATAAGATCCACGTTGACCGAGGCGTACCGGTTATTGGTTTCTGGTCGGTAACCGTGTATAACGCAGCCGGACTGATCGACCCGAATCCACTCAACGCCTACTCGTTGAACAACACCACCGCGCACAGGAACGCGGACGGCTCGGTGGATATTCAGTTCGGCGGATGCGACGGGAAAGCATCTAACTGTTTGCCCATCGCTGCAGGGTGGAACTACACGGTACGCCTGTATCGGCCCAAGCCGGAAGTTGTGAACGGCAAATGGACGTTTCCGGAGGCTCAGCCGGCTTGAGAGAAGTTGGCTGGTGATCGGGAATCGCGCAGAGAGGCAAGCGGACGGGAGTTCGACGGCCCACTCGCTCGCAGGTAGAAAACCGCGTCCAATGTTCCTGTTTGACGGCGCTCTCCGTGTGCCGCAGTTCGCCTCAGTCGACGGGCGGCACCGCACCTTCCAGCAAGGTCTTGATGAGCCGCTCGCGCCGCTTTTCGAGGTCCGCGATCTGGCGATCGATGGCTTCGAGTCTTGCCCGCTGGACGTCGGTAATCTGGTCGCAGGAGCGGGCGCCTTCGATTAAAAGCATGCAGTCGGGAAAGCCGCGAATATCGTCGATGGTGAAACCGGTCGCGATCATGCGCTGAACCTGCTTGACCTGCGTGACTGCCTTCTCGGGGAACATGCGATAGCCATTGCTCGCACGTACCGAGGCAAGCAGACCGTGTTCGTCGTAATGCCGGATTGATCGCACGCTCGCGCCGGTGAGTTGCGAGAGTTGTCCGATCGTCAGCAGTTCCTGTGAGGATGTGTCTTTCATAAAGAGCAGGCTAGCATAATTTGCTTGACCATCACACCAGTGTAAGGGTTGAGACTAGCCGCACTGACACTTCCTCGGGAAAGACAATGACCTTACGAACGTTCCCTCGCTTTCTGATCGCCGTGTTCTGCGCAGCGACACTGTTCGCATCCGCACCCGACGCGATCGCGGCGCCCACCAGCTATACGGTGACATCGTCGGATGGGGTGAAACTGGCGGTTCAGGAAAGCGGTGATCCGGACGGTCCGCCAATCATTCTGGTGCATGGGCTGCTCGGTAGCCGCCTGAACTGGGAAGCTCAGGTGCAAAGTCCCGAATTGCGTCAATATCGGATCATTACGTACGATCTGCGCGGCCACGGTCTGTCGGATAAGCCGTACGGCCCGGAGCCATATCACGACGGAAACCGTTGGGGGGACGACCTCGCAGCGGTGATCGAGGGCTCGCACGCGCGCAAGCCCGTCCTGGTCGGCTGGTCGCTCGGCGGTGTGGTGATATCGAACTACCTCGCAAAGTATGGCGATCGCGCGGTCGCGGGTGCCGTGTATGTCGACGGCGTGGTCGAGCTCGCGCCGGTTCAGATCGTCGACCATCCCGATGTGTATCGGGACATGAATTCGCCGGATCTGAAGACGCATCTCGACGGCGAGCGCACCTTCGTGGGCCTGTGTTTCAACCATCGGCCTGACGCCGATACATTTGACCGGCTGCTCGCGAACGCCGCAATGGCATCGTGGGACATGCAAAAAGAAGTGCCGACAATGACGGTGTTCGCTGCAGAGGGGCTCGGCAAGGCGCGCGTCCCGCTGCTCTTCATCTACGGCGGTCACGACGCGCTGGTCGACACGCATGCGACGCTGGCTCGCGCGGCCGCGCTGAATCCGCGCATCGTCAGCAAGGTGTACGCGGACTCGGGGCACGCGCCGTTCATCGAGGAAGCCGCGCGTTTTAATCGCGATCTGGCGGAGTTTGTGAGGTCAGCGTCGCAGCAATGAAGCCACGTTTTACGAGGAGATGAGCATGACGCATGGAGACGAACACGACTTCTTTCCGGGCTTCGCGAGCCTGGACGTCGAAGCGGGCGATGTCTCGTTTCGCGGCAGGATCGGCGGGAGCGGATCGCCTGTTCTGCTCTTGCACGGTTACCCGCAAACCCACGTCGCGTGGCGATTCATTGCGCCGACGCTCGCGAGGTCGCACACCGTCATCGTGCCCGATCTGCCGGGGTACGGCGACAGCCGCACCCGCAACGATCAGCCGCGTTGGACCAAACGTCGCGTAGCCAGCGCGCTTGTCGCGCTGATGGGTCGACTCGGGCACGAGCGCTTCGCAGTGATCGGGCATGACCGGGGCGCTCGGGCCGGATACCGGCTTGCGCTCGACCATCCTCAATGCGTTGCGGCATATGCCTCGCTGACCGTGATACCGACGCTCGATGCATTCGCATCTATCGACAAGACATTCGCTTTGAACGCCTGGCACTGGTTCTTCCTGGCGCAGCCGGGCGATCTCCCTGAGCGAATGCTTGCGGCTGACCCGGACGCTTATCTCGACACTGCACTGGCGAAGATGGCCGGCGGTCTCGAGCGGATCGATCCCTTGGCCCTCGACGCCTATCGAACCGCATTCAGAAGACCACAGGTGCGCCATGCCATATGCGAAGACTATCGAGCCGCTGCTTCCGAGGACCTGGAGCACGATGCAAGCGATGCGGCTGCGGGACGAAGACTCGCCTGTCCTGTCCTTGTACTGTGGAGCGAGAGCGAACAGAAGGCCCGAAGCGTACTGCCTCTCGACACCTGGTCCCGATGGGCAGCGAACGTGACGGGCAAGGGGCTGCCCGGCGGGCATCTGCTTCCCGAGGATGCGCCAGATGAGGTCTTGACGTCGCTTCAGGATTTTTTGGTCGGACAGGTTTAGCGTTGGCTCCCGTGAAGACCTTGGCGGTCCTGAGATCGATGGACAGCCAGGCGACCCATACCGTGGTGCGGCGCCGGTTCCCGGCCGCCCGCGTAGCGCGTCAGGGTTTAATGACCGAAACGATGGGAACCTCGCTATCGGAGACCGACTGCCGCTCGGCAATATCCATAGCTTCGACCACCCGATTGCGACCGCGTGCCTTCGCCCGATACAGGGCCGTGTCTGCCAGCCCCAAGAGGGCGGGCGCCGATTCGGGCGGATCTGGGAAAGTGCTGGCCATGCCGACCGAGACGGTGACGGGGGCCCCGGCCGGTGACGCTGATCGGATCGCAAGTTTCTCGACAGCGGCTCTTAGCGATTGCGCGACGCGTAGTCCCGCCGCCGGTTCGCATGACGGGAGAACCACTACGAACTCTTCGCCACCGTAGCGCGCGACAAAATCGCCCTGCCGCCGCAAGGTGCCTGATAGCGCCCCTGCGACTTTCTTCAGGCAGTCGTCGCCGGCCATATGTCCATACGTGTCGTTGTACTGCTTGAAATGGTCGACGTCGAGCAGCAGGACGCATAACGGCTGTTTGCTGATCGAAGCTAACGAAAATTCACGGGCGAACCGGTCGTCGAAATAAGCACGGTTGAAAACGCCGGTGAGGCCGTCGCGTGCCGAGGTCTCAACGAGTTTCCGGTGCGTCTCGGACAGTCGCCGATACAGACCCGTAGTCTCGTAGATCAGCATGCCGAGCACTGCGCTTGACGACACCATCGAAGCGACACGCGCTGCGTACCATCCGACGCTGTATCGCGCACCCGCCGAAAGGGTGAGTGTCACGTCAATGAGCGCACCGACTAGCGCGACGGCGAGCCACAAGTCCATCAACGAGCGCACGCGGGTTGTCGACACATGAAGCCCCAGCGCCGCGAGGCAAAGCGCTTCGACAATGATCCCTGCGGGGCTGTCCGACAACTGGGTGTACGAACCGGATTTCGCGACCAAGGGCGGGAGGTGAGATTGTCCCGCGGTGGCGAGGATGCACAGTCCGACCGCCACAGCGACGGCGCCAACCGCGACGACTCTGGCAAGAGTGCGGTGCGTCAAGCTCGCGGGAACCGACCGGGCGAACAAAGATGCCGTCACCAACGCGGGAAAGCCGCCGTGCCAGAAAACCCAGATCCACACCGCCGTCTGCGGTCCCGCGCCTAACAGGCCGGTAGGGGAGAACACGCCCGGAAAGACGAGCAACTGGATAGCGGCGACGACACTGGTGAACGAATAGGCGCCGCTGAGCGCCGCGAACAGCAGCCGGCCTGAGACCGCGTACTGTGTCCACAGCAGCAGGGCCGTCAGGGCCTCGGTCAAGGTAACCCAGGTCGAGAACACCGGGAGAAATGGCGGAACTACCGGGCCCGGATCTTTGGCATGTGGCCAGACCAGAACGGCGGCGGCAATCGCCAGCACGGCGACAACCGCGGCCATGACTTTATGTCGGGGCGTGGACGGCAGGTGGACAAGCGTCGTTTGCATTGGAAGAAGAGTCACAAGTGCGGCGGGCGCCACTATAACCCGGCCGCGGCGGGGAACCCTTCGTTTTGACGGCAGCATGCGGGATTTCTTGAGCCCGGGACGCCTTCGAGGCGGTCGCCTTGCCCGTTTTATTCCGAGGCGGTGTTTGTCATTCTTGCCGCGAGGCAGGTCCAACCGGACCTGTCACGCACTCGAGAAAGAGGTCACGCAAACACATGGCGGAACCGTTTCGGTTCTGTCGAACCGCGCGGCGGGAACGACCTCCATGGTGTTTCTACCACCTGCGCATAGAAAGTCGCCGAATAAGAGTCTGTCTATCGGCCACCCTCCATCGCAAGTTCTTCGGGCTTGATGCTGGCGATCGGTTGAAGGATCGAACTATCGAATGTCCGGGGTTCGCGCTGCTTTGCCAGCAGTTTCGGCAGATCGGGATTGGCGAGCGCGCCGCGTCCGACCGTCACCAGATCTGCCCCGGCGGCCAGTGCGTTTTCAATCCGCTCAGCCGTGTGCAAGCCACCGTTTGCAGTGATTGTGACGTTGGGCGCATAACGGCGTGCCAGCGTCACGAGGCTGTCGTGCGTGCCTTCGAAGGCTGGTTGCCATGCCTCGTGCTCGGTCACGTGAAGGAAGTCGATGCCCGCATCCGCAAGTGCGCCGAAGATCACTTCTGCATCCGCCTCGCCTCCCGACCACTTCGAACCAAAGTCATTGACTTTGCCTTGCGAAATCCGGATGCCCACGGGCACGACATCACCAACGTTGTGCCTGACAGCGTTCACGACATCGACGAGCAGTTGCGTCCGGGCCTTCGTGTCGCCACCCCAACGGTCGGTCCGACGATTGGTACCCGCCGTCAGGAACTGATCGAGGAGGTATCCATTGGCGCCGTGAATTTCCACGCCGTTGAACCCGGCGATATTCACGGCACGTCGTGCCGCGTCGGCGAAGCCTTGGATAGCCTCATCGATCTCGGCGTCCGTCATCTGTTTCGGCTCAGGATAGAGTCCCTCGCCCCAGTAAAACGTCATCTGTTCACCCTTCGGGCGAACGGCCGATGGTCCGACTGTATGGTTTCGGTAAACGTTGCCTTGACTCAGCGCGCCGGCATGCATGAGTTGCGCGAACACAAGGGTTCCATGCTCGTGCATCTCCCGATTGAACGCCGACCACGCCTTCGCCTGTTCGTCGTCGGCCAGGCCCGGCTGAAACCGGTATCCTTGCGAGAACGCCTTGTCGGTATAAATGCCTTCAGTCGTTACCAGCCCGAAGCCACCTTTCGCGAATCGCTTGTAGTAGTCGAACATGGTTTGGGCTGCCCGTGTTCCGTGGCCGTAATACGCGTCATGGGCGCGACGGCGATACGGTTGCGTACCGTGATGCCGTTGCGGTTATACGGGGAAAGGATAGGGGAGGTTGAGTCGTTCATCTGGCCGCTCGTCTCGTGAAGGAAGGTGATTGCATGGTAGGCGGCGAGAGCAGCGGGAAACAGAGCCTGGACCGTGAAGCCGCCCTAACATTTTTGGATATAACCGATGCTCCTTCCAGACGTTCAGACATTCCTCGCCGTAGCGTCAGCAGGAAGCCTGTCAGCGGCGGCGCGTCAGCTGAACGTGGTGCCTATGCAGGTCTCGCGGCGCATTGCCGCGCTCGAAGAAGACCTCGGAGTGCGCCTCTTTCATCGGACCACTCGGTCGCTGACGCTGACAGCGGAAGGCGAGGCTTTTGTTCCGTACGCCAAGGCAATGGTCGATGCGGAAGCGGGCGCGCGAGCGGAACTGAGTCCGTCGCCGGGCACCGCGTCGGGCGTGTTGCGCATGACCGCACCAAGTGGTTTCGGACAATCCGTCGTTTTGCCGATGCTGCCAGGCTTGCTGGAAAGCAACCCTGACCTTCGTATCGACCTCGATCTGTCGGATCGGCAAGTCGATATAGTGGGGCAGGGACTGGATCTCGCGTTGCGCATTGCGCCACTGGAAGATTCAGAACTGGTGGCCAGAAAGATTGCCCCGAACCCACGCCTTATTTGCGTGTCGCCCGGGTATGTCAAGCGGTATGGGCGGCCTGACACGGTCGCAGACCTCGACCAGCATCGTTGTATCAAACTCGATGCCGTCGGGCGATGGCCGCTCGTCGTCGACGGCAAGTTGATACGCAAGCGTATTGAAGGCTACGTTACCACCACGAGTGTCGATGCGGCGCGTACGGCTGCGGTGCAGGGACTGGGTATTGCTATGCTGACCCACTGGGATGTATTCAGGCAGCTAGCTGACAATTCGCTTGTGGAAGTGCGTCTGCAGGACGCCTCCATGGAGGACCTGTCGGTCTGGGCCGTCATTCCGAGCCGGCGATATGTGCCCAACCGCGTGAATGTATTTCTCGCTGCGCTTCAGAAGGAACTCTCGGATCTGGCGGGAGCGCGCGGTTTACAGCCGCTCTGAACGTTAGGTGAACTTGGGGCGAGGCCCGCAGGCCTAAAGGCGTCGTCAAGTGTTGCCGATATAACATAGTGTGGCCGCGTCAGGGACGCTGGCTATCCTTTCAATCGATACCTCGCCAGGTATCAAGGTATGGTTATGTCCGCTTTGCCCAGTACATCGCACGAGTTCATTGACGGCATGACGATAGGTATCGCTGTCGTGACGCGCGATTCGCGCGGTGAACCGGTCGTCAGCGCGTGCAACGACGTCTTCCTGGCAATGATGGACGACGCTCGCACACATCCGCGATCTTTTCCTGTGCCACTCGAGACATCGATGCTGGACAAGGCAGGGTGTGGATTGCGCGAAAAGCTCGATGCGTGCTTCGACTCGGGCAAAGTCCAAGGACCGGAACCGACCTGCGTGTCCCTCGACGGTGCACGGACATGGCGAGTCGCACTGGAGCCGATGGTCGGTGCGCACACGCCTACTGTCTGCATGACGATCATTGGCCAGGCCCCGACGCGGCAGGTGTCGCGTGAACTGGAAGCTAGCGCATCGCGGTTTCAGGCCGTGATCGACTCGGCTTACGACGCAATCGTCACCATTGACGAGGAGCACCGCATCAGACTGTTCAACCGCGCGGCCGAGAATCTGTTCGGTTATCGGGCGGACGAAGTCATCGGACAGCGGATCGAAATGCTGTTGCCGGAGAAGTTTCGCGGGAACCATGCGCGCAATGTGCGACAGTTCGCGAACTCGACGCAGAAAAGCCTGCGCGCAGTCACGCCGCCGCGCATGGACGAAAGCAACAGCGTGTACGGGCGGCATCGGGACGGCACGATTATTCCGGTCGAGATTGCAATTTCGAAGATTGAACTCGAGGGCGAAGTGGAGTTCACTGCTGTCGTTCGCGACATCTCCGATCGTGCCCGGCTTATCCAGCTACTCAAGAAACAGGCGGTCACCGATGCGCTGACTGGCTTGCCGAATCGCCGTGAGTTCATCGATTCCGTCGAAAAAATGCTTGCCGCCGATGGTGTGCTGTCCGTTTTCATTCTAGACATCGACTACTTCAAGAAGATCAACGACAGCTACGGCCACGATATTGGCGATGAAGTCTTGCGCGTGCTGGCAGATGTGGGCATGACGATCCCGTATGAGTCGAAGCTATTTGCGCGCTGGGGTGGTGAGGAGTTTGTCGGAGCGCTGCCGGGCGCGGACGCGTCCGTCGCGTTCCGTATCGCCGATGCATTGCGCAAGCGCTGTGAGCAGCAGGAATCGGAACATGTCTGGCGGACGAAGCCGATTGCATTCACGGTGAGCATTGGCGTGGTGACGCGTGAGGCGGGCGAACGCGACGTCGACGCGCTGATGCGGCGCGCAGACCGTGCGCTTTATCGCGCGAAAGAGACTGGAAGGAATCGTGTCGCGGTAGGGTGAGTGAGCGCGAGTCGTGGGTTCGGTCGACATTGCTCATGTCCGGCCGGACGATACTGGACGCGGTTGCGTAGCGAAGAGCCGCGCGGACATGGCGGAAGGCGGTCGAATCTGCGATGATTGTTTTCCGTCCTCGTGGCTCGTGGCCGCGCTGGCCCATTGCTGCGCAAAGCCGGCACAGGCGCGTCGGCAGGCAGATCCTGCAAGCGGTCCAGCAAGCGAAGAGAGCTCGATTATGGCCAGACTTCGAAATCTTGCCGCAGCCGTTCTGATTGTCATGCTGGCCGCATGCGCCAGCCTGCCCCCACAAGTCGGACGCACGCCGACCTATGCGGCGCAAGATACACAAGCGACGCCGCTTGCCGAGCACTTCGCGTCCGGCGAGCACGGACATCTTGGCGAGAGCGCGTTCCACTTGCTACCCGATTCCGTCGACGCGCTCCTCGCGCGGGTGATCCTTACCGAAAAGGCTGAGAAAACACTCGACCTCGAGTACTACATCTGGCACAGCGACCTGACGGGGCGCGCCCTTGCGTTGGCGGTGCTGAAGGCTGCGGACCGCGGCGTCAGGGTACGGGTACTGCTCGACGATCTCGGCACGAACGCCGACGACCAGGCGTTGCTCGCATTGAGCGCCCACCCCAGCATTTCTATTCGGCTTTTCAACCCCGTGGCGAGCCGCCGGTTCAAGAAGATCTCGGCTGCACTCGACTTCTCGCGCGTGAACCGCCGCATGCACAACAAGGCACTGATCGCCGATAACCGGGCCACGATTCTGGGCGGGCGAAATGTCGGCGACGAATATTTCGGTGCGTCGAGTGCAGTGTCATTCGGGGATCTCGACGTGTTGATGCATGGGCCGATCGTCCAGGATGTCTCGAACTCTTTCGACACGTTCTGGAATTCCGATGCGGCCTATCCGATCGACCGGCTGATGGGCACCCCGGCAGACCCCGAAAAACTCGCGGCGTATCGAGACGAGCTGGACCGCTACGTCGCTTCGGAACAGGCCTCGCCCTATGTCGCGCACGCGAGACAGCGGCTGGCTCAAGTCATCGAGAAGGGTGCCGCCGAGTATAGCTGGGGCAAAGCCACGCTGCTCTACGATGACCCGTCGAAAGTCACGCGCGCCCCTGAAGAGTCGCAAGGTCGCTTGCTCACCGCTCTCAGAGCGAGGGACCTTCATCCGAGTCGTGAACTGCTGATCATCTCCCCGTACTTTGTACCTGGAAAAAATGGCGTGGCCTGGCTGCGTGAGCTGACTGAAAATGGCGTGCGCGTGACGGTGCTGACCAACTCGCTGGCGGCGACCGATGTCGCCGCCGTTCATGCGGGATATCGGCGCTACCGCGAAGACCTGCTCGCCGCGGGCGTGCAGCTCTATGAATTCAAGCCCGTCGCAGCAGGCGTAGACGCGGCGAACAAGAAGCAGTTCTTCGGTTCGTCGAAAGCATCGCTGCATGCGAAGACGTTCGTATTCGACCGTGAACGGGTGTTCATCGGCTCGATGAATCTGGACCCGCGCTCGGTCCACCTCAACACTGAAATCGGCGTGTTGTGCGATAGCGCGGCGATCGCGAACCAGGTGATCGGCTACGTCGAACCGCGGTTGAATCAGATCGCGTGGCAGCTCGGACTGCGCACCGACGCAAACAGCAGTCGCAAAATCGTGTGGATCGATACCGCGGCGGACGGGACGGTGAGGGAACTGGACACAGAGCCGGACACCACCGTCCTGCGCCGCACCGGTGTGTGGTTCATGGGTCTGCTGCCCATCGAATCGCAGCTTTGAGCTGACGAAGGCATGCTCACGTCGCTGCCGGTCTGCAGCCGCATGCCGCTGTCGTCGAAATGCTCGCGCTACTCGCGGTACTCGCCGATCTCACGTCTGTGAAAACAAGTTCCGAACTGCCGTCTCTTTCATATACTGCTCATATCAGCATCCAATGTTGGCAGCTACGAAACGTCTCGTTGACTATCTCCGGTCGAGGCCATATGAGTACTATCGTGCCGGACGGACATGCCGAACCCGAACGGCGTGAACCGATTCTTAATACCGTTGACCGTGTCTGTGAAATATGTTTTGGCCTGTTCATGGCCCTGACATTCGTCGGCGCCGTCAAGGCAGTGACTGCACGCGAAGATGAAGGGTACAGGATGTTCTTTGCCGCGCTCGGATGCAATCTGGCGTGGGGCCTCGCCGACGCTGTGATGTACCTCGTACGCACGCTCGCCGAACGAGGGCAGCGCCTGAAACTCGCGCAGACCGTACAGCGGGAGCAGGACCCGGCGGTAGCCTTGCGGTTGTTGCGCGAAGCATTGCCCGAGAAGCTGGGGCGGCTCGTCGAAGATGCTGACCTCGAGCCGATCCGCGCTCGCCTTGCGACCGCATCGACGCTGCCACCCCGGGCCAGTTTTGTGAGTGGTGACTTCGTCGGCGCGCTAGGCATCTTTTTGCTTGTGGTCTTGGGGACGTTTCCGGTCGCGGTGCCGTTTCTTGTCGTGAGGGATGTCGCAACGGCACTGATCGCCTCGCGCGTGCTCACTCTCGGGATGCTTTTCATCGCCGGCTTTGCGCTGGGGCGCTATACCGGTGCAGGGCCAATGAAGGCAGGCATTGCCATGATCGCGGTTGGCATTCTCCTTACGATGGCAATCATTACGCTCGGCGGCTAACGGACTCCGAGCCGTTCTAAGCCTCTGGCTTGCATTGTTCGTGACTCCGGCGGGCATGTCCCAATGAACGTTAGAGAAAGCGAGGTTGGCGATCGAGCCAATTGCAGCAAGTTCAAAGACGTCGTAGCCGACTTCACCTTTGGTCTTGTCCCACACCCACAACCTGCTCCTTGACGACTTTCGCCATCAGGTACGCGCGTTCTGTTTCCAACAAAGATTTCGCGTCGATTCGCCCGAATATGTCTAAAAGCGGCGCGATCAACCCTGTCCAGCCCGTCTGATGACTGGCCCCCAGACCAGCTCCGTTGTCGCCGTGGAAGTACTCGTAAAACAGAATCAGATCGCGCCAGTGCGGATCGCTCTGGAATTTTTCCGTTCCGCCGTAGACGGGCCGTCTGCCATCTTCGCCGCGCAGGAAGGTGCCCGACAATCGGCGGACAATTTCCTCGGCCACTTCGAACAGCGACATCTGCTGGCCAGAACCGGTAGGACATTCGACCTTGAATTCGTCGCCGTAGAAACTGTACAGATTAATGAGCGCCCGCACGATGAGGAGATTGACCGGCATCCAGACCGGCCCGCGCCAATTGGAATTTCCGCCGAACATGCCGGTATTCGACTCGGCCGGCAGGTACTGAACCGTGTAGTCGATGCCACCAGTACGAAATACGAACGGGTGGTCCTGGTGATAGCGCGAAAGCGACCGGATGCCGTGAGGTCCAAGGAATTCGTTTTCGTCGAGGAGATAGCCGAGCACGCGCTCGAGTTTCTTCCTGTTCAGAATGGCGAGCAGGCGTCTTTTCTTGTAACCGATGAAACCTGCTTCTGTTGGTGCGACCTGCGCAATCAACTCTGGATGGCGTTCGCGAAACTGGGCAATCAGCTCCATCAACTTCGGATACCGGTCGACCGCATCTCCTTCGAATACCGTCGACGCGCACAACGGCAACAGCCCTACCATCGATCGCACCTTCAGCCGTGTTGCCTGGCCGTCCGGAAGGCGCAGCAGATCATAGAAGAAGCCGTCTTCCTCGTCCCACATTTCGTCGTGATGTACGCCACGGCGGTCCATCGCATACGAAATCCACATGAAGTGCTGGACGAACTTGAAGGCAACCTCCTCATAGAGCGGATCGTATTCCGTCAGCAGGGTGGCCATCTCCAACATGCACTGGCAATAGAACGCCATCCACGCGGTTCCGTCCGCCTGCTCCAGTGTGCCTCCCGTCGGGAGTTGTGCGCTCCGATCGAACACGCCGATGTTATCCAGCCCGAGGAAGCCGCCCGCAAAGACGTTCCGGCCGGAAGGATCTTTGCGATTGACCCACCAGTTGAAATTGAGCATCAATGCCTGGAACGACCGCTCGAGGAAGCGGGGGTCTGCACGGCCCAACTGTTTTTCATACTTGTAGAGCCAGAGCGTGGCAGCGGCATGTACCGGCGGATTTACATCGCTGAAGTTCCACTCGTAAGCAGGAATCTGTCCGCTAGGGTGGAAGTACAGATTCCGCAGCATCAACAGCAGCTGTTCTTTGGCGAAGTCGAAATCTACCAGCGCAAGCGAGACCGTGTGAAACGCCAGATCCCAAGCCGCGTACCACGGATACTCCCACTTGTCAGGCATGGAGATCACGTCCGCGTTGAGCATGTGGAACCAGTCAGTGTTGCGCACGTCGCGTCGAGCCGAGTCCAGCAACGGATGGCTCTTATGCTCACGTAACCACTTTTCCAGGTCGAAGTAGTAATACTGCTTGCTCCATAACATCCCCGCCAGCGCCTGCCGATGAACACGGCGCTGATCTTCCGTCAGCGTCTTTGGCGCAATGCGCTCGTAGAACTCGTCAGCCTCGGCGATGCGGCTGTCGAACACCTTCTCGAAGCCGTCGAACGCATTCTCCATTTGCGCTGCTCTCAACCGCAGCCGGAACGTCTTGCTGCCTCCGGCCGGCACCTCGACAGCATAGTGAGCCGCTGCCTTCGTGCCGCTTTTCGCGGGATTGACCGCGTCCGCTCGCGAGACCACGTAGTCGTGAAACGCGTCCTTCACGTAAGGAGACGAATTCGCCACGCCCCACAGACGCTGAGCATTGCTTTCATTTTCGGTGAACAGAGCCTCGCAATCTCCATCGCAATATAGCCAGTACTGCCCTAGCTCATGATGGGTGGCGTGGATAATGCCCGACCCCGCTTCTGTCAACGAGGGTTTGCGGTCGTCGCCGCCCCACGACCAGGTGTTGCGGAACCAGAGTGTCGGCAAGATCCGGATTTGTGCCGCATCCGGTCCGCGGTTGTGCACGGAAATCCGTACGAGGATGTCTTCCGGATCCGCCTTCGCGTACTCTACGAACACGTCGAAATAGCGGTCTTCGTCGAAGATGCCAGTGTCGAGCAGTTCGTACTCCATTTCGGTTCGCGATCTTTTGCGGTTGGTCTCGACAAGGTCGCGGTACGGATATTCCTTCTGCGGATATTTGTAGAGATACTTCATGTACGAGTGCGTGGGCGTACTGTCGATGTAGAAGTAATACTCCTTCACGTCCTCGCCATGATTGCCTTCGCTATTGGTGAGACCGAACAGGCGCTCCTTCAGGATCGGGTCGTGCCCGTTCCAAAGCGCGAGCGCAAAGCAGAGCCGCTGCTGATCGTCACACAGTCCGCCGAGTCCGTCCTCGCCCCATCTGTACGTGCGTGAACGCGCCTGGTCGTGCGAAAAATAGTCCCATGCGTTGCCGTCGTCGCTGTAATCCTCCCTGACGGTCCCCCATTGCCGTTCGCTCAGGTAAGGTCCCCACTTTTTCCACGGGACCTGAGCTTCACGCTGTTCGTTCAAACGCTTCTGCTCCGTGACATCCACAATTGCGTCAGCCATGGTTTCAGCTCCGATACTGGGGTGAATCGATTCCGCTCGACCGTCGTGACATACCCGGCTTGACGTCGTCCTGATGGCACGCTTTTCGCCTGACTAAGATGGCCGTACCGACCAGTGGAAACTCAGGCACCGTTCCGAGACCACGTCTCGGCCCAACTTCCTCCTGAACGATCAACCATACGGTGAATGCAGCCAATAGGACTTTGGTCTCACGGGCGATAGCACTACGCAAATTGAGAAATGCGGATTTGATCGAGCCAATCGACAATCGCGATCTGGCTCGTCCAGAGGAGGCTCCAGCGCGCTGGCAAGCAACATCGTCATGATCCTGGCGGGCTGCTTTGACTTCGGTCAATGGCGCTCAGGCCTTCCGCGCGATGATGTCTAGCAGGCGTGGGGCAAGGCGGGGCGGTTCGGCGCACAGCCCCAGGAGCGTCACGATCGTGTTGCCTACGTTGTCCCTGGCAGCGGACTGGAGACGAGAACAGCAGCCGAGACGAGCACAGCTGCGAGCACAATTGATTCGACGTGCAAGACAGCGGCAAACCGCTTCAACGGTCGTGCAGTGAACTCCGTAGACGTTCCTCTCAGGAAGGTGAGCAGCCGGGGCATCTCGAAGAACCGGTTATGTCCGCCAAGCGCGGCGGCAATACCCACGAGAGCAAGCTTAACGATCAGGACGTTTCCATACGTCGATGTCCAGAGGTACTCCGCTGCATTGACTCCGCGCCAGCCACTGTAGGCGCCAGTGATGAAGATAGTGACGAGCGCCAACGTCGCGGCGTCGGAAAGCGATTGAATGAACGCCGCAGTGTCCGCCCGCTCAGCGGCGGGCGCACGACATATACGGGGCATCACGATGTAAGTTGCGACAAGCACGAGCCCCACCCACACGCTGATAGCAAGCAGGTGCACCCAGTCTACCCATACCGGAAGACTGAATGCGCCTGCATCGATGGGGTGTCCTCCGTGGCTGCGCGCCAGCGCAACTCCTGCGAGAGCGAGCCAGATAGCGGCCTTGAAACGAATCGCACGCCGATCCTGCACGAGCGACAGAATTACCACCAGTAGCATGAACCCCGCGCCTGCCAGCCAGGCATGGCCGAAGTCGGTTTCCACAAGCATTGCACGAGCGGCTGGACCCGCCTCTTCGAGGGTCGACTCACTCATTAGCGCGCAATGAATCCAGAACGCGAACGCACTGGACACCAACGCGGTAAAAGAAGCGATGCGCAAGGTGAGAAGCAGATGGACACTGACGCTCGTCTGCCATCGTGAAGTGCTGCGGGAAAGCCACCTGTCACTGAGCAGAACACCTATAAGAATAGCGAAGCTGATGTTCTGCAGTGCCACAGATGCAAGCCGCAAAATGCCGAGGAAACCGTCGTTCATTACTTCACCGCGAATGTATAAGAGCCTTTGGTTTTGTGAGCATCATGCGTCATGACTGCCCACTGCACCGTGTACGAGCCGGAGGCGAGCTTGGGGACCTCGACCATGAGTACGCGCGGGTTCGACGAATCTACCTTTGCTTTGTCCTTACTCGCCGTTGTGCCCGACGCGTCAACGACCTTGATCGAGCTAAACGCGGATTCGAGGTCTTCATTGAAAGTCAGACGCAGCATGTCAGGCGACGAGTCGACCGCGCTGCCGGCCGCTGGGATGGCGCTCTCCAGCTTGCCGTGCGCGAACGTGATAACAGGTGAAAGCGCAGCAGCGGCGGTCGCCGCTGCTGTAACGAGTAATCTGGATGTCTTGATGTTCACGAGTGTGTCCTCCCTTAACTCAATCGCGGTGCAGTGTGTACTGCACCGCTGGAGCGCTATTAAAAGCTCACTGCTTCTGCAGTTTCGTCACAGTGAGCGCGCCGTCAATTTCTTCGGCAACGAAGTCAATCTTGTCGCCCACTTTTACCTGTGAAAGCATGGCTGGGTCCTTGACCTTGAACACCATCGTCATGGCCTCCATATCCAGATTTTTGAGCGGCCCGTGCTTGATGGTCAGCTTCCCGGCGGCGTTATCCACCTTCTTCACCTCGCCGTGCGACATGTCGTTCTTCGCGTCCGCTGCGCCCTGTTGTGCGCTGCCTGCCATATTCATGTTGCCCGTATCGCCCGCGGCATATGCGGTCGCGGATACGGCTACAGTGCAACCCATCACGATGGAAACAATTGCGTTCTTCATCAAGACTTCTCCCACAGTTGAATTAACAAATATCGGCCGGAGCCATGTCCGGCGTGTCACGAAATCAGCTATCCGGCAGCTCACCGGTGTATTCGTACGCGACCGTTCCCTTCGGGTGTTTGAACCAGCCCGGGTCACGGTAGTCGTTGCGGCCCAGTCCTTCGCGCACCTTCACGACGCTGAACATGCCGCCCATTTCCAGCGCACCGAACGGCCCGGTACCTGTCATCATCGGTAGCGTGTTGTCCGGTAGCGGCATTTCCATCTCGCCCATCGAACCGCCCGCGCTGCCCATTGCCATGTAGTCCGGGACGAGCTTGTTGATGCGTTTGGCGAGGTCCTTCTGCGGCACGCCAATCAGGTTCGGGACCTGATGCCCCATCGCGTTCATCGTGTGATGCGACTTGTGGCAGTGAAACGCCCAGTCACCAGGCCGGTCCGCGGTGAACTCGATGGCACGCATCTGACCGACGGCAACGTCGGCGGTCACTTCAGGCCAACGTGCGGCGGGAGGAATCCATCCACCGTCTGTTCCTGCGACCTCGAAGCTGTATCCATGCAGATGGATGGGATGATTGGTCATCGTCAGGTTGCCGAAGCGGATGCGGACGCGGTCTCCTGCGCGGACGGGCAGCGAGTCGATGCCCGGAAAGACCCGTGCATTCCATGTCCACATGTTGAAGTCCGTCATCTCATTGGCGCGCGGCGTGAAGCTGCCCGGGTCGATGTCGTAGGCGGACATCAGGAACACGAAGTCGCGGTCCACCCGCATGACGCCGCGGTCTTTCGGATGGACGATGAAGGTGCCCATCATGCCCATCGCCATCTGCACCATCTCGTCGGCATGCGGGTGATACATGAACGTGCCGTGCTTCTCGAGCTGGAACTCATAGACGAACGTTTTGCCCGGCGGAATGTGGGGTTGCGTGAGACCGCCCACACCGTCCATGCCGGACGGCACGAGCATTCCGTGCCAGTGAACCGTCGTGTGTTCCGGCAGCTTGTTGGTCACGAAGATTCGAACCTTGTCGCCTTCGACCGCCTCGATGGTCGGACCTGGCGCCTGGCCGTTGTAGCCCCACAGGTTCGCCTTCATGCCGGGCGCCATCTCGCGCACCACGGGCTCTGCAATCAGATGAAATTCCTTCCAGCCGTTCTTCATCCGCCATGGCAGCGTCCAGCCATTCAGTGTGGCCACGGGCGTATACGGTCGGCCGTTGGGCGGCACCAGCGGCGGTTGCGTGGCGGTCTTGTCCATAGTTGGCGCTTCTGGAAGTGACGCTGCGCCAGCCTTGCTGACCAATGCTGCGCCGAGTAGCGCCGCGCCGGAGCCGCCGAGAAATGTTCGACGTGAGACCATGATCATTTACCTTCTGAATTCGTCGGCGATGCCGGGTGGGTCGCGGAAGCAGGCAATGGCGAGTCCTGCATCGGGGCCGGTGGTGTCGGCGGCGCGTCGCTCTGCGGTGCGTCAGGCGTCGGTGCCATTGCGAGCGGCGGAAGGCGGCCGCCAAGCGACTGTTGCAGGTCTGTCTCCGCGAGCCAGTAATCTTTCAGCGCGTCGATGTACCCGTTGACGGCAGCCACCTGGTCGCGCGAATCGGCAAGCAGTTCGAACACGCTTGCGAGCATGCCGTTGTAGCGCAACAGCATTTCGTCCGAGATAGTCTTGCGTACGGGCACGACCTCATCGCGGTAATGCTTCGCAACGTCGTAGCTCGTCACATAGCCGGAGTACGACTCGCGTACTTCGGAGCGGGCGTCAGTCGCCGTCTGGGCGAGCCGGTTCGCCGACTGCATATAGATCGCTTCGGCGCGTGCGACCTTCGCGCTGCCCCAATCGAAAATGGGAATCTCGACACTGATTTCGTATCCGTGCTCGTGTCCTTTATCGGTCTCGAAGTTGTCGAGATAGCCGACATCGAGCGCATTGATGAATCGGGTCGCCTTGCTAAGTCCCAGCGAGGTTGCAACGCCTTGTGTCCGCAGCTTCGCCGCCTGTATGTCCAGGCGGTTCTGCATCGCAAAGCTTTCGAGGTCGTTCAGTTGCGGCCTGTCCTTCGGGAGGTCAGGCAGACGGTCCGGCAGCTTGTATTGGGTTCCGGAGCCCCACAGGCCCATCGTGCGCGTGAGCTTTTCGCGGGCCATGACTGACTGCTGCCGTACCTTGGCCAGCTGCGCAACCGACTCGGCGTAAAAGGCCTGTTCGCGCGCATAGTCGAGCTTGCTGAAGTTGCCTGCCTGCCGCATGCGCAAGGCAAGTTCTGCCCCGGCCTCGGCGGAGTCCTTGACCTGAGCGGCGTAGTGGGCTGCCTGCTCCGCGGCCACAGCATTCACATAGGCCTTGCGGGCATCGGCGGCCACGGCGAGCATCGCATTGGCCGTCTCGAGCTTTGTCTGTTCGAACCGCCGGCTCTCGATGCGCGTCGCCACAGGCAGCGTGAGCACACCTAATACGCCCATGGAGAACGCTCGGCTGATACCGAAGCCATCGCTCCAGTGCGTCCGGCTGAACGTAAAACCGGGATTGGGCAGGCGGCCCGCCTGGACGAGGTCGGCTTCGGAAATACCGAGCTCGGCGTATGACGCCTGGAGTCCCCGGTTATTCAGCAGCGCGACCTGAACGGCGTCATCCATGGCGAGTGGCTTCGACACCAGTTCCTGCGTCCGCTTGAAAGCAGCGACGCGGTCTTCGTCGCTTTTCAGGTAGACGGCGTCCTTACCAAGTCGCTCGGACGCAGTCGTCGATACGGTGTTGAATCCGCCGTCCTTTGAGAACGTCGTGCAGCCGGCCAGAAGCATCGTCGCGAGGGCAATGCATCCCACGCGGTTCGGGGCGAGATATCGAATCATTTCGACTCGCCTCCGTGCCCGTGGCCGCCTTTTTCACCCGCTGTCGGAGCTGGTTGCTGACCGTGCCTGATGCCCGACGTGCTTCGGGTTGGCGCAACGGCACGGTTTAGCTGCTGCCAGCTCGGCGCGTCGCCGTCTTGCCACGACTTGTAGCCGTCGAAGGCAGACTGAACGGTGACGACCGGGACCGATGCCGCTGCATCAGTCGGGTCGGGAACTGCAGTCGTCGCGTGCGCGAGCGACGACAACGCTGCGCCCGCGCCCAGGAGCGCCGCAGAAATTGTTCGCATGAATTTTTCTCGTCGTGAACCATCCAGCGTCCGTTACGGACACCGGAAAACTTGCAGGCGCAGCCAACGGATGCGCGTGCGCGGACTAGACGAGAATGAAGCGGGGAGGACGTTCGATGCCGTCAGTCAGAAACGACACGACAGCGGCAGCAGGGGGCAGCGGAACTGGGAAGTGGGCCCGGTCAGCCGAAGCGGACACCGCAGGCACGGGCGGTAGCGCAGCAGCGACGCAACAGGAGGTGCAGGTCAAACACGCATGAGTGTGATGGGCACCGCTGTGGTCGTGGCCACGATGGTCATCATGGTCGGCTACGAGCACATGTCCGTCAGATGATTCGTCCAGATGGAGATGGTCAGCGGTTGCTTCATCGACCGCTTCCGGGGCGGCACAAATCATCGAGACGGCCGCAAACGACTGAACCGGAAGGCTCAGTGCAAGCAGCACGACGAGGAAGAGTTTGCGCCAGTAGGACATGGGTGCAGAGTCTAGCATGCGCTTAAGACTTCTGTAATCGTCCGGAGGTGTCAGTCCGTAACGTTAAAGCGGGTGCGTCGTGGCAGCGGCCTTCGGCACCCAGTCTCATTCGACGTCGCGCGAGGAGGGATTAGCAGCCAGAATCACTTCGTACTCGGGCTCCCACGTCACGCTGTCCAGTTCGGCGATCTGCTCGCCGCTGTCCGGACGCGGATCATGACGAGCAGCGAGATAGACGGGCGCGTCGGCGCGCAGCGGCAGAATCGTCAGCATGAGCGGCGCGTCCGGATCGATCGCCACATTGCGCACGCCGATCCGCCACGGCAAGCCGTTATAGAAGTGATCGTCGATCAGTTCCGTGCCGCTGAAAAGGCGCGCCACGTCGCCCCGATAGCGGATCGTCAGGTAAGCGTTGCCGAGACCATGCGCGTGGAGCGCGTCGCGAGGCACATCGATGCGCCAGGCGGCCGTCTTGCCGAACGCTTCCGGCAACGGCGCAACAGCGGCGTTGGCCGTGCCGCCGCGCATGACCGGCGGTACGGCTTGCGGCGCGCGAAGCGGCGTGATGTGCACGTCGAATGCCGATTGTGGAACGTGCACACGCAAACGCTGGAACATGCCGTGGCTGGATGCGTCGATGTTTGCGTGATCCGCCTGCAATGCGGACGGCAACTGAAGCAGCGGCGGATAGACATCGACATCGAACGCCGAAGCACTGTTCGAGCGCAGCACGAGATGGCCGTCGCGTTCGAAGGCGAACGCGTCGCTCAGTATGAGCCTGCGCCGGCCGTCGAACGGCAACACGCTCAGTCTCTCCGCGTCCTTCCGCAAAAGCGTGACGAAGACGAGGCGCGCGCCGCCGCGATCCGTGACGACGAACGCCGCGCCGTTGCGCGGCCGCACCACGAGCACGCCGTCGGCTTCATGCTGGCTCAACGCCGGCTCACCGCCAGGCGCGGGCGTCATACTGCTTTCCAGCGCGGCGATCGTCGCCACGCTGCGGGAGTCGAATGCGAACTCGGGCGCGATGCCGTCGGTGGCCGCGAACACCTGGACATCGCCATCGTCGCTCGATATCCTCGTCACCGGCTGCGCGGTCGCGTAACGCAACTGCACGCTGCCGAATCGCAAGCCGACCGGCCAGATGAACGATGTGCCCGGCGCAACGTCGACGGGCTCCACAGGCAGCGCGACGCTGCCGCTCGCAAGCTTCACCGAGAAACGCATGCCTCGATGCGCTGGCATCGCATGTTCGCGGACGTGATTGTTGAAGAACAGGAACCCCTGGTCGCCGTTCGCGCGTACGGCGAAGCGCGGCGTCGCGAGGTCGGCGGGACCGTGCGATACGGTGTCGGGTGCATACACATCACATGGCGCAAGCACTGCGCCCCACTGCCTGAGGAAGTAGTGAATCGGCCGCAGCTTGCCGAGCACTTCGCGCGCCTCGCCATTCGCGCCGAACGGAGCCTGGAAGTCGTAATTGACGATCGGCACGTCGTTGTAGCCGCCGCTAGCCGTCGACTCCTGGCCGTCCATGTCGCCGGGCGGATTGCGTCCACCGTGCAGCATGTAATAGCCGTACAGGTTGACGCCTGAGCCGAGCTGCACGGGCAGCATCGCGGCGATGTCGTCCGCATCGAGGACCGGCCGCCGCCGGTACATTGCGGGCACGCCGCCGCCGAACTCCGCGCCGAGAAAGGGCGTTTCGTGTGCGACGGCGTCGGCATCGCCCGGCGCGTCGCTGTGAGTCTGAGCGCCGAGATCGCCACCCACCCGGCTGGCGAAGCGGAATCCATAGACCTCGTTCGGCGGCGACATGTGCGGCGACACGCCCCACGGGAGATCGGGATAACCGCCGAACACAGGCGCGACTTCGCCGCGCGGAAAGACCGCGTTGTCCCAACCCGTCACCGTGTACAGCGGCACGTCGAGCCCCGCATCGCGCGCGAGGCGCTTGAGCGTCGCGATGTGCGCGGCTCCTTGCTGCGGGCCGCTCAGGTTGTACTCGTTCTCAAGCTGGATGCCGATGACAGGTCCGCCGTCCTTCCATAACAGGCCGTGCAGCTGCGCGGCGATCTGCGAGAAAAGTCTTGCCACGTAGTGCAAATAAAGCTGGTTGTCGCCGCGCGTGGGCATCTGATCGACGACCCAGCCAGGCAGCCCGCCATAGCGAACCTCCGCATGCACCCAAGGCCCGACGCGAATCAACGCGAGCAGATCACGCTTCGCGCATGTTTCGACGAAGCGCCGCAAGTCGAGGCGTTCGCTCCAGTCGAATTTGCCTGCGCGCGACTCGTGATGGCGCCACACGACATACGACGCGACGATATCGACGCCAGCCGCCTTCACCTTGAGAAGCGTGTCGTCCCATTGACTGGCCGGCAGGCGCGCGTAGTGAATCTCGCCCATCACCGGCAGCCACGGCTCGCCGTCGCGCGTCAGATAGCGACTGTTGATGCCGATGGTGCTGCCGTCGGGCGAGGTCGATGTACCGACGCGCAGCGTGTCGTGCAACGGCGCGGTGGCGGGCGCGCTGGCGTCGATGCTCAGCGTGAGCGTTGCATGGCCGCCGGCCGCGCTGCCGGTGTTTGCGTCGGCGTCGTCGGCGGCGTGGCCGGTCAAGCTCGTCATGCCTGAGTCCACACGCACACGTCCGCGGTGCCGAGCGTACGGCTGCCCAGCACGAAGCGGGCGTTTGCCGGTGCAGGCGCTTCGACGGCTTGCGCGCCGAAGTTGAACGCGAAAGTCAGCGGGCCGCGCCTGCGAATGCGCACGCCTTCGGGCAGGTGAACGGGATTCAGCGACGCATCGCGTGCCGCCGCTTCGAGCAACGCGCGATGCAACGGCGGATCGAACCATGCGCTCGCGTAGCGGACGCGATCGCGCGCGACGACAGCCGGCCAGCCGTCGTCGAAGCGCGCCAGCACTTCGACGCCGTCGCGCGTTTCCAGATGCTCGCGCCAGTGCAGTGCGATCCCGGACACGCCGCCGAGTGTGGTGGAAGGTTGCAGACTCGGGCGCAACGAGTCGACCTCCAGCACCTTGAACGGCAGCAGCGTCTGCAACGGCCCCGGCGGCAGTTCGGAAGGAATCGCGAAGTCGAGTGTCTTCGAGCCCGTGCGCGGCCCGATCACCCACTGCGCGCCCGAGCGGCGAACCGTGTCGACGAAGCCGGGCGGCAAGACTGCGAGCCCCGGCACGACGATCAGTGCGTAGCCTTCCAGGTCCGCGTGCGCCGATACGATATCGACGTCCAGTGACATCTCGCGCAAGGTCCGGTAGTACTCGAACGCGAGCGTCTGATAGTCAAAGTCTTTGGCGTGGCGCTGAATCTCGAACATCCATTGCGTCTCGTAATCGAACACGAGAGCGACGGGTGCGCGGCCCGCCGGCCCGCTTTGCGCGAGCGCCGACAGTTCCGCAGACTTCGCGATTTCCTGCGCCGCACGCGCCACCTCGCGACCGCCGGGCGACGGCGTGTTGTCAGGCAGGTGCAGGCCCGAATGCATCTGCTCCTGCGCGAACGGCGCCTGACGCCAGCGGAAATACGACACCAGTTCCGCGCCGTGCGCGAACGCTTCGTAGGCCCACAGCCGCACCATGCCGGGCGCGGGCACGGGATTCCACGGCGCCCAGTTCACCGGTCCGGCCTCCTGCTCCATCACCCAGAAACGGCCGTGGCCGATGCCGCGATAGCGGTCGTGATCGAACGCGGACACGTCGGGATGTCCGGTGCGCGCATAGCGGGCCTTGTCGGCTTCCGTGAGCGCAATGACTTCGGTGCGCGCAATTGGGTAACTGTCCCATGTCGCCACGTCGATGCTGCCGTTCGAGGCAAAGCGGTAGTGATCGAAGGTGGTGAAGAAGCCCATGAAATTGTGCAGCACGTCTGCATGCGGCGCGTGCCGCCGCACTACCTCGGCCTGTTCCCGATGGAAGCTCGTCACCTCGTCGGACATGAAGCGGCGGAAGTCGAGCAGATGAATCGGGTTTGCGTCCGTCGGCGTGAGGTTCGGCAATTCGATCGAGTCGAACGACGGATACTCCATGCTCCAGAACACGTTGCCCCAGCGCGTGTTCAGTTCGCCGACAGTCTCGTAGCGGCGCGCGAGCCATTCGCGAAACCGCTGGCGAGCCGCGTTCGAATAGCTCGGCACGGTCTCGTGACAGCCGAGTTCGTTATCCGTCTGCCACGCGACGACGGCCGGATGCGCGCCGTAGCGCGCGGCCATTGCTTCGGTGATGCGCACGCATTCGCGCCGGTAGGGCTCGCTGCAAATGTCGTAGTGACGGCGCGAGCCGTAGTTCCATGTCGTGCCGTCGGCGCGCACCGGCAGCATGTCGGGAATCGCTTCGACGAGCCACCTTGGCGGCGACGCCGTCGGCGTGCCGAGCACGATTTTCAGGCCCGCGCCGGCCAGCGTGTCGATCGCCCGGTCGAGCCATGCCCATTCATAGACGCCCGCGCGCGGCTCCATGCGGCTCCATGCGAATTCGGCGATACGCACGTGCGTGATGCCCATGTCGACCATGCGTCGCGCGTCGTCGGACCACATCGTGTCGGGCCATTGTTCGGGGTAGTAGCAGACACCCAGTTGCATTGTCGTGATCTCCAAAGATCGGTGTTGTGCCGCGCTGCGCTCGCACGCGCGGTCTACGTTGAGCGACCGCTCAGCCCTTGCTGGCGCCGAAAGTGAGTCCGGCAACGAAGTGCTTCTGCATCGCGAAGAACATCAGCACCGACGGCAGCGCGGCCAGCACCGAGCCCGCCGCGACCAGGTTCCAGGCGGTCGTCCATTGGCCTTTGAGCGCGGCGACGCCGACGGTGATCGGCGCGGCGTCGTCGCCTTGCGTGAGGCACAGCGCCCAGAAATAGTCGTTCCAGACGAAGGTGAAGACGAGGATGCCGAGTGCCGCGAGGGCAGGGCGGATCAGCGGCAAGACGATGCGCGCGTAGATGGTCCATTCGCTCGCGCCTTCGACGCGCGCGGCCTCGATCAGCTCGAAAGGCAATTGCTTGATGAAGTTGCGCAGAAACAGCGTGCAGAAGCCCGTCTGAAATGCGACATGAAAAATGATGAGCGCCCAGACGGTATTGAACAGGCCCACTTTGAGCGCCATGTCGCGCACGGGAATCATCAGGATCTGCACCGGCACGAAGTTGCCGGCGACGAACGTGAACAGCACGACGATGTTGCCGCGAAAGCGATACGTGGCGAGCGCGAAGCCAGCCATCGACGCAAGCAGGATCGCGCCGAGCACGGACGGCACCGTGATCAGCATGCTGTTGGCGAAGTAGTGCAGCATCGGCGTTTGCGTGAGCGCCGCGCCGTAGTTGTCGATGAGCGCGAAGTGCTTCGGCCAGGTCCAGTAGTCGCCTTGCGACAACTCGTCGGACGAACGGATCGACGTGATGAGCACGGCGAGCATCGGCAGCAGCCACACGAACAGCGCGACGGGCAGCGACGCTTTGTACAGCGCGCGGCTCCACGGTTTCCAGTGTTCGACGGGAAGAGGGTACATGTGAGTCTCCTTTTTCGCTCTATCGGGAAGCGCGCGGCTCAGCGTTCCTCGCGCAGCATGCGGCGCAGATGGAACACGATGTAGACGAGCATGATCGCGAACAGCACGACGGCAATCGACGCCGAATAGCCTTCGCGGTAGTACTTGATGGCCTGGTCGTACATGTAGTACGCGAGCACGGTGGAGCTGTCGAACGGACCGCCGCCGCTCATCACCGAAATCAGATCGAAGCTGCGCAATGCGCCGATTACCGTCAGCACGACCGCCATGAAGGTGGCCGGGCGCAGTTGCGGAAGAATCACGTGCCAGAGCAGGTTCCAGCCTTTCGCGCCTTCCATGCGGGCGGCCTCGACGACTTCCGGATTGATGGAGGTCAGCCCCGTCAGATACAGCACCATGCAGTAGGGCGTTTGCGGCCACAGCGCGGCGAAGACGATGCCGAAGGTCACCGTGCGCGGGTCCCCGAGCACGGGAATGCCGTGTCCGACGATCAGCTTGAGCAGACCGAAAGCGGGATCGTAGAACCAGCTGAACACGAGTCCCACCACCACGCCGGACAACACGAACGGCGCGAAGAACAGCGACTTCACCACGCGCATGCCTTTGATCTGCTGGTTCAGATACAACGCGAAAAGCAGGCCGAGCGGCGGAGCGAGCAGGAAGAACACGAGCCAGATCAGGTTGTTCTTCAGCGCGAGATAGAACGTGTCGGCATGGAACAGCTCGACGTAATTCGCGAGACCGATGAAGGTCCTGGGCGTCATGCCGTCCCAGTTGTAGAAGCTGAGCGTGATACTGGAGAAGATCGGATAAATCACGCAGAGCGCGAACAGCGCACAGCCTGGCAGCAGGAAAAAGAACGCGGCGCGATGGCGGGCGCGGCCCGAGGCGGACGCGCGTCGGCCGCGCGCCGTCGGCACACGGGCAATGGACGTGGACATGACGAATCCCTCTTTCGATGCAGAAGCGGATCAGTGTGGCGGGCGGGGCGGGGCGAACGACTGCCTGCGAGCCGCCCCGGTGTGAAGCCCTGCGGCGGCGTGGACGTCTGCACGACGACCGCGTCCGACACGCATGCCGCCAGCAGACTCAGTTGTGGTAAATGCGCTTGCGCGTCGCTTCGAGACGTGCAAGCAGCGAATCGAGTTGCGATGGGTCGTTATAGAACTGCTGCATCGCCTTCATGCCTTCGTCCGCCATTTCTTTCGTCATGTCGCGGTCGTAGAACTGCGCGATGCCGCCGGTCGTGCTGGCGAGCGTCTGGAATCCGACTCGGGAAATCGGATCGGCGGGTTCCGTTGCCTTGCTGTTCGACGGCAACTGGCCCCAGCCGCGCGCGAGGTCCGCGTTGATCTCGGGCGTCTCCATGAAGGCGAGCAGACGGCGCGCGTCAGTCTTGTTCTTCGCTTTCGCGGGGATCAGCAGCACGTTCACGGGGCCGTCTTCCGCCACCGGCACTTTGGGATCGATCACGGGGAAGCGCATGAAGCCGATCTGTCCTCTCACACTCGACGGAAGGCCCGCCGAGAAGAACGTACCCATCAGCATCATCGCGGCTTTGCCGTTCACGAGGAAAGGCCCGATCGAATCGAGGTCGTACGAAAGCGCGTTGTCGATGTAGTAATGGTCGTCCATCAGCGTCTTCCAGGTCGTGTAGACCTTCTTCACGCGCGGATCGGTATAGGGCACTTCACCTGCCATGAGCTTCTGGTGGAACGCGTTGCCGTTGATGCGCAAGTCCAGATAGTCGAACCACGCGGCGAGCGTCCAGCTATCGCGCGCGGCCACGGCAATCGGCGCGACGCCGCTCGCCTTCAGTTTTTTGCAGGCGTCGAGCAGTTCGTCCCAAGTCTTCGGTTCGCTCGAAATGCCCGCTTTCTCGAACAGATCCTTGCGGTAGAAAAAGCCATATGCGTCGTACCCGAGCGGCGCGGAATACTGCTTGCCGGCGTATGTCGATGCCTGTTTGACGGACGCATACTGCTGGTCCCAGCCGTTCTTCTTCCAGTCGCCCGAGAGATCTTCCAGCAAGCCGCGCTTCGCGTAGTACGCCATGCGCTCGCCGTTATGCCACGAGACGACATCGGGAGGATCGGTCGCGAGCCAGCCGCCCATTTGCACCTTGTACGCTTCCTCGGTGATGTACGTGACTTTCAGGTCGACGTCAGGATTCGCTTTCTTGAACTTGTCGAATGCGTCCTGCCACGTCGAGCGCTGATTGCCGCGCGCCGACACGTTGATGTTCAACTGACCGGCGTCGGCTTGCGTCGCGAAACCGCTCAGCACCGTTGCCGAGAGAGCGAGCGCGACCGTGACGGCGCGCGGACTGAATGAGGCAAGCCGTGCAAAGCGGCTCGTGTGCGTAAAGGCCATCGTGTTGTCTCCTGTGACTGCGTTGTCGGCCGCCCGCGTCCGCGAACGGCGGTTGCTGCGAGCCGCGACGGCTCTATGACCGGCTGCGGCGTTTCGCGCGCGACAAGGCCTGTTGCGAGCCTTGCGCGCCACATTCTCAGGCCGTCTGTAGCGCGACGGCTTGCGCGTTGCCGACGATGGTCCGGTGCAGTGCAATGCCGTCTTCGTCGAACAGGTGACACGCATCGGCGGGCAGATGCAGTGCGAGCCGCTCGCCGTTGCGCACATGCAGGTCGCCGGGCGCTTTCGCGATCAGCGTGCCGCCCGCATGGTCGGCGTGAAGATAGCTGTGCTCGCCGAGCTGCTCGGTCAGCAATGCGTTGACGGCGAGCGTCTGCGTGCCGCCGTCGAACCGCACGTGTTCGGGACGAATGCCGAGCGTGACGCGCTGTCCTGGTTTGAGGCGTCTGCCGTCCACGAGCACGCGAAACGCGGTGTCGGCCATGCTGACTTCCACGCTGTCGTCGGCGATGCGCTCGACGACGCCGTCGATAAAGTTCATGCGCGGCGAACCAATGAAGCCCGCAACGAACTTCGACCGCGGCCGGTGATAAAGCTCCAGCGGCGCACCGATCTGCGCGATGCTGCCGAAGCGCTGCGTTTCCGCACCTGCGTGCAGCAGGACGATCTTGTCGGCGAGCGTCATCGCTTCGATCTGGTCGTGCGTCACATAGACGACGCTCGCCTGTGCGTAACGCTGATGCAGCCGCGCGATTTCGATACGCGTCTGACCGCGCAGCGCGGCGTCAAGATTCGATAGCGGTTCGTCAAACAGGAACACGCCCGGCTCGCGGACGATCGCGCGGCCGATCGCCACGCGCTGGCGTTGGCCGCCCGACAGTTCACGCGGCTTGCGTGCGAGGAGGGCGTCGAGTTGCAGTACGTGCGCTGCTTCGCGCACCTTGCGGTCGATCTCCGCTTTTGGCGTTTTCGCCAGCTTCAGACCGAAGGCCATGTTCTCGTAGACCGTCATGTGCGGGAACAGCGCGTAACTCTGGAACACCATCGCGACGCCCCGCTCGGCAGCCGGCACGCTGTTCATCGTACGGCCGCCGATGGTCACGTCGCCGTCGGTCTGATCTTCGAGGCCGGCGACGATGCGCAGCAAGGTCGACTTGCCGCAGCCCGAAGGGCCGAGGAACACGCAGAACTCGTGTTCGCCGATCTCGAGGTTCAGGTCGCGAAGGACCGGCGCGTTGCCGCCGAAAGTTTTCTGAATGCCGCGCAGGGAGATGGCCGCCATGGTCGGTCCTCCGTTTAAGCGCTTAAAAATCGGTTGACGAAAAACGCCGAAACGCTTGCGGCGTGGTCATTTAAGCGGCTAAATTCGGGGATGCGCGGCGGGGTGCTCATGACTGTCTCCTGATCGTTTCGAGAAAAGGTAGCGCAAGCCGGATGCGTCGCGCAACATCTGATTGCCGCTCCCTGAATATGGGAAAATTCTTAATCTTCTGCTTATGGCCACATTGAGTGATGTCGCGCGTCGCGCGAATGTGACGGCGGCGACCGTTTCGAACGTGCTGCGCAATCCCGACAAAGTGCGGCCCGAAACGTCCGAGCGGGTGATGCGCGCAATCCGCGAACTGGGATATCGGCCGAATCTCAATGCCCGAGCGCTCGCGGAGGGCCGTTCGCCAACCCTCGCGTTAATGCTTTCCAGCATCGCCAATCCGTTCTATCCGGAGTTCGTGCTGGCGGCTGAACGCGCCGCGCGTCGCGCCGGCTATTTCCTGATGGTGTGCAACACCGACGACGACGCCGAGACCGGGCGCGCGTACCTCACGCAAATCGCCGGCACGCTTGCCGAAGGTGTGCTCGTGCTGAACACGGACATCGCGATCAACGAGCTGTGCGCGTCCGCGGCGGTCGGCGCGCCAATCGTGTTGAGCCTATGGGAGCATCCCGAGGAGTTGCCCGCCTTGCCGTGTGTCGCCGTCGACTTCGCGCATGCGGGCGCGCTGGCGGCACGTCATCTGCTGGAATTGGGGCACCGCGACATCGGCATGCTGGTGGGAGACGGTTGCGGCGGCTTGCAGGACGCGCGCGCGAACGGTTTCAGATCGGTGATGCGCGATGCGGGCCTCGAACCCGACGACGCCGCCGTGCTGCAGATTCCCGACACGATCGACGCGGGCTTCACCGCCTGCATCGAATTGATGGAGCGCGAGCCGCATCTGAGCGCGCTGTTCGCGACCAACGATCTGCTGGCCATCGGCGCGTTGCAGGCGCTTGCCACGCTCGGACGCAAGGTGCCCGACGACGTGTCGGTGATCGGCATCACCGATATCCAGCTGGCGCACCAGGTGCGGCCCTCGCTGACGACGGTGGCGATCAACACGCAAGCCATCGCGGAGGCGTCGATCGAGTTGCTGATCCGGCTGATTCATGCGCCGGACGCCGCTGCGCCGCCGGCTTCCGTCGTCGCGCCGTTGCCGACGCTGGTGCGCCGGCAGTCGACGTGAGCGGAAGTTGATGAATCCGAAAGTTGAACGAGGGGGCACGCCGTTTTCTTATTTGGCAATTTGGTGGGCGAGATCGTCTTGCGGGAGATCCTCGTTAGCGATTTGACATAAGATAAATTATCAACGGGACTGGTGTCAGGGCTTTTTAGTAATGTCCGGTTCTGGCTCATTAGAAATGTCCGGTTTCCTGCTCCCGGCTGTCTGTTGTGGCGCATGCTGCGGCATCAC